>CP051231.1:2316149-3516149 GCA_017792405.1 Oceanicola sp. | reverse complement strand
TCACCTCATCACGCGGGCCAAAGGCCTTTCGCAGACCGCCATCAAGCACCATGAGCACGTCGCACTCCTGAATCGCCGCCGGGCGGTGGGCCATGATCAACACCGATTTCTTGGCGGCCTTCATCGCGCGGATCGCCTTGTTAAGGGCCTCCGAGCCATCATTGTCGAGGTTGGAGTTGGGCTCATCCAGCACCAGAATGACCGGGTCACCGTAGAGCGCGCGCGCCAGCCCGATGCGCTGCACCTGCCCGCCGGAGAGCCGACCACCTGCGGCGGCGACAGGCGTGTCGTAGCCGTTCGGCAGCTTGACGATCATGTCGTGAGCGGCGGCCTTCTTGGCGGCGGCAACCACGGCTTCGGCGTTGGGCTGTGGCGACAGCCGGGCGATGTTCTCGGCAATGGTGCCCTCGAACAGGGTTACTCGCTGCGGCAGGTAGCCGATGTATCGGCCAAGCGTGTCCGGGTCGTATTGGTCGAGCGAGGCGCCATCGAGCCGGATGCGCCCACCCGCTGTGGGCCAGACACCGGTGAGCGCTCGGGCCAGCGTGCTCTTGCCCGCGCCCGACTGCCCGATCACCCCCATCGCCTGACCCGGTTCGAGCCGGAAGCTGATCATCCGAAGCGAAGCCTGGCTCTCGCCGGGTGGCACGACAGTGGCTTGGCTCACATCGAGCAAGGCGCGCGGCGTGGGCAGTTCGGTGCGGGGTTTCTCGGCCTGCACGGCGGTAAGAAGCTGGCCAAGCGATTTCCACCCCTTGGAGGCGCGGCTCGCAGTTTCCCACTGGCCGATGAGCTGCTCGATGGGGGCAAGGGCGCGGCCGAGCAGGATGGAACCAGCAATCATTTGCCCTGCCGTCAGTGAGCCTTGGAGAACGAGATATGCCCCGAGTGCGAGCATGGCCGATTGCAGAAAAAGGCGCAGGGTGCGGGTCGTGGTGCCATATCCGCCCGCCCGGTCGGACGCCACCAAAGCGCGATCGGACGAGGCCTGCCGGGCGTTCTGCCAGCGGGCAAAGGTGGAGCCGCGCATGCCGAGAGACTGGATGGTCTCGGCTTCGGTACGCATCTGGTCGGCCATCCGCTCGGTCGCTTCGCGTTGGCCTGCGGCCTCAAGTGCGGGGCGGCGGGTGCGGGTCTGGTTCAGCAGGGTTACGGCCACAAGCACCGCGCCGCCGCCGACCGCAAGCAGACCGAGCGCGGGGTGAAACAGGAAGATCGCGGCGATGAAGAGCGGTGTCCACGGAGCGTCGAAGATCGCCAATAGTGTGGGTGAAGCGAAGAACCGCTGCACGCTGTCGAGGTCCCGCAGGCCGCTCGCGGCCAGTTCATTGCCGGGTGAGCGGCTCTCGGCGGCCAGAACGGCCGAAAATACGCGCCCCTCCACGTCGCGCTGAAACCGCGCTGCGACCCGCGCCATCACCCGGCCCCGGGCATAATCGAGCAAGCCCATCATCAGGAACAGGAAGGCGACCAGAACGAAAAGGGCGGCCAGCGTTTCTTCAGACCTTGAGCCAAGAACCCGGTCGTAGACCTGCAACATGAAGAGCGGGCCGGTGAGCATCAGCAGGTTGACGAAGATCGAGAACAGAAAGACCGAATGAAACAGGCCACGTGCCTTGGCGCGGGCGGCGCGCAGCTCGGCCAGCCCTTTTGCCGTATCGGACATGCGCATATCCGTCGCTCTCCTTCTCCCGCCCGCGCATTGCCTTCAGGCCTGCCGCCTTCCGCCGGTTGTGACCCACAGCCGCGACGGCTATTCTGCCCCGAAGACGCGAGCATGATCTTGCCCGCCCACTGTAAGCGCCAAGATACGAATAACTGGTAGAGAATTCCATTGTTTCATCGACCCAACCTCCGCCGCAGCGGGACCGTTCTGCTACTGACCCTCGCCGCCCTCTTGGCGGGCTGCACGCCCAACACTTCAGGTGAGGCGATCTTTGACCCCTACGAGAAGCAGAACCGCAAGGTTCATGCCTTCAACAAGGGGGTGGATCGCACCTTTGGCGGTGGCAAGGGCGGCGGGATCGGCAAGGCCATTCCGGAGCCGGTGACGCAGGGCCTGTCGAACCTCTCGACCAACTTCAGCCAGCCCAGCTACATGATGAACCACCTGCTGCAAGGCAACATGGAAAGCGCCATGCGCAATTTCTGGCGCGTGGTTGTGAACACGACCGTCGGCGTTGGTGGCCTGTTCGATCCGGCCACCAAGATCGGCCTTCACGACGATGCAACCGACTTTGGCCTGACCCTTGCCAAGCATGGCGTGCCAGAGGGCGCCTACATCGAGCTGCCCATCCTCGGCCCGTCGACCGAGCGGGACGTGGCGGGCAAAATCCTCGATACCGTGCTCAACCCGCTGCAGGGTGTCATCAAGGCGGAAGACCAGAGAAAAATCGCGGGTGTGAAGGTTCTCTCACGCGCCGGTGATCGGGCAAAGTATTCGGAAACCGTCGATTCTGTTCTATATGACAGTGCAGACAGCTACGCTCAGGCGCGGATCATTTACCTGCAGAACCGCAGGGGACAGGCCGGCGATACGGCGTCGGCAGAAGCAGAGGCAGACGAGGTTTACGATTCCTATGAAGACTTTTACGGCGGCCAATGACACCGGCATCCTGACCCGGCGCAGCCTTCTGACCGGAGCCGCAGCGCTGACCGCGTCCGCGCTGGCCCTGCCGCGCGAGGCTTTTGCGCTTTCGGCCGGTGCATCGCAGCAACTGGTGACGGCGGCGGTCAACGACATCAACAAGGTGATCGCTTCGGGCAAGTCCGAACGGGCGATGTATGGCGATTTCCAGCGCATCTTCGTTCGCTACTCGGATCTCAACTACATCTCATTCTACTCGCTTGGCTCCGCGGCCCGCAGTGCCTCGAAGGCGCAGATGCAGGCCTACACTCAGGCGTTCTCCGGCTACATCTCCCGCAAATACGGGCGGCGGTTCCGCGAGTTCATCGGTGGCCGGATCGAGGTGAAGGGCGCCCGCAGCGTGAAGAACTGGATCGAGGTCGATACTAAGGCGGTTCTGCGCGGCAGTGCGCCGTTCGATGTGACCTTCTTCGTCAGCGACAAGAGCGGGAGCCACAAGTTCTTCAACCTCTTCATCGCCGATGTGAACATGCTGCTGACCGAGCGCACCGAAATCGGGGCGATGCTCGACCGGCGCGGTGGCAAGATCGACGCGCTGATCGCGGATCTCAAACGCGCGTGAGGGCGTTGCGCCTTCTGGGCCTGGCGCTTGCCTTTGCCGCGACCCCTGCAATGGCGCTGGAGGTGGAGGGCCGGTATCGCGCCAGCCCGGAGGCCGATTGCGAGGCTGGTGACGGGGCCGAGGGCTTCCTGCGGATCGAGGATGGCGTGTTTCACGGCCTCAGCGGCACCTGCAAGATGCTGAACCCCGTCAACGTGCGCGACATGAACGCCCAGCTCTTCGACATGGAGTGCGAGGGCGCCAATCCCAACTTTCAATGGACCGAGCGCGCGCTCTTCATGGAGGGCGCGGAGGGCGGGCTGATCCTCGCGTGGAACGGCTATGCCTTCCGCTACGAGCGGTGCCCGATACTGTCGGAAACCGCTGAGGCCGAGGCGGTGCCAGCGGCCCCGCCTGCCGATGCCGCCACAGCCACAGACTGATCTGTCAGCGGCAGCCCAGCAGGCCGCAGAGCACATCCTCCAATATCCGCTCCGCCACATCGCCGTTCTGACGGCGCCGCTGCTGGCGTTGTTGCCGTTGCGCCTCGCGCTCGGCCTGCCTGCGGGCACGCTCGGCCGCACGGATCTCGGCCTCGGTCTGTTCCCGCGCCGTCTGCTCGGGCGGTGGCTGGGTCTGGCTGACCTGCGGCTGGGCGCGCTGGGGGATGAGCATGGGCAGTTCATGCACTGGTAGCCCCTCGTTCACCCGCACCATCACCTCGCGCCAGATATCGGCGGGCAGGCCGCCGCCGGTGACGCCAGTGAGCGGCGTGTTGTCATCGTAGCCCATCCACACGCCCACCACGTAGTCGGCGGTGAAGCCAAGGAACCACGCATCGCGCGCAGAGTTGGTGGTCCCGGTCTTGCCTGCCGCCGGGCGGCCGATATCGGCGCGGCGGCCGGTGCCCTGCTCGATGGTCTGGGTCATCATGTACACGAGGTAGCGTGCGGCCTCCTCGGTGATCACCCGCTCGCCGAGGCCGCCGCCTTGACCCATGAGCGGCTCGTCATCGCCCTTCAGGCGCAGCTCTAGGATGCCGTAGGGCGTGACCGAGGTGCCGCCGTTCAGGATGCCCGCATAGGCACCCGCCATCTCCAGCAGTGAGGACTCCGAAGCCCCGAGCGCCAGAGCCGGGCCTGCCGCAAGGTCGCTCTCGATCCCGAAATCTTCTGCGATATTGCGCACGTTTTCGCGGCCCACGGCTTCCGAGACCTTCACGGCGGGGATGTTGTAACTGTGGGCCAGCGCCTCGGTCAGCGTGACCCGGCCATGAAACTTGCGATCGTAGTTCTTGGGGCTGTAGGCGCCCGAGCCGGGCACGTTGATGGTGATCGGCTCGTCCACCACGGTCGCGTTGGGCGTGTAGCCAAGGTCCAGAGCGGCGGCATAGACGAAGGGTTTGAAGCTGGAGCCCGTCTGCCGCTTCGCCATAGTCGCGCGGTTGAACGCGCCGGTCACCTTGGTCTGCCGGCCGCCCACCATCGCGCGCACGGCACCGTCGGCGCTCATCACCACCACGGCGGCCTGAGCGGCGGAGCCTTCCCTCACCTTGGTGGCGAAGATTTCCTTCATCGCCTCCTCGGCGGCTCGTTGGATGCGCTGGTCGAGGGTGGTTTTCAGAACCACGTCCTCTGTGGTGTCCTTGGTCAGAAAGTCGGGGCCGGTATCCATCACCCAATCGGCAAAGTAGCCGCCCGCGCGAGCCTGTGCGGCCTCGCTGAGGGTGGCAGGGTTATTGGTGAACTCCTCGCGCTCGGCCATCGAGATGTAGCCCTGCTCCTGCATCAGCTTCAGCACCGTGGCCGCGCGGGCCTGACTGCGCTCGAGGTCGGAGGTCGGGGCATAGCGGGTGGGGGCCACGAGCAGGCCCGCCAGCATCGCGGCCTGGGCCGGGTTCAGATCTTTTGCGGCAATCCCGAAATAGCGCTGCGAGGCGGCGGCGAACCCGCGCGACGAGGCGCCGAGATAGGCGCGGTTCAGGTAGATCGCCAGCACCTCGTTCTTGGTGTAGCGGGTCTCCAGCGCCATGGAGTAGATCATCTCCTTGACCTTGCGCCACAGAGTGGTCTCGCGGCAGTCGGCCTCATAGGCGGCCTCGCTCTCCCACGCGCCCTCGTCGTAGGGGATGCCTAGACAAAGCAGCTTTGCCGTCTGCTGGGTAAGCGTGGAGCCGCCATGGCCGGAGAGGGGGCCGCGCCCCTCAGAGAGGTTGATCCGGATCGCGGATGCAATGCCGCGCGGGCTGACGCCGAAGTGGCGGTAGAACCGCTTGTCCTCGGTCGCGACCACGGCGTTTTTCAGATGGGGCGAAACGTTTTCGACTCGGATCGGGCCGCCATAGGTCTCACCCCGCCAAGCATACACCTTGCCGTCCCGGTCGAGCATGGTCACCGAACCGCGCGTGCGGGCGTCGAGGAGGGCGGTCACATCTTCGGGGAGGGTGGTGTAAAAGTAGCCCACGGCCCCGGCCACGATGAGGCCCACGACCACGCCCATGCGCCACGTGACACCCCAGATGACCCGCATGAAGAAGCGGGTGATCCGCGCAACCCAGCCCAGCACACCCTTTGGCGCGGGCCGCTTGGCGCGCGGCGCGCGTTTCTTCTTGGGGGCCTTGGCCTTCTTGGGTGCCGCCGTTTTGGTGGGCGTCGCGCCGGAATAGCGCTTCTCCGCCACCAAGGGCGTCTTCTTTCGTCCGTTACCGCTCATGCGTGCCTCGCTCGCATTTTTCCGCGCAGCATAGAGGTGGGGACTCGAAAAGGGGAGACAAGACCGCGCGACATCGCCGATTTTTCATGCCGCCTACTTTTTGAGCAAAGAGATTAATTTGTGCAAAAATTGTGCAACCGCCTGCTGAATCCGCAGGCGCGATAGTGCGCCCTCGCTTGATGCCAACGGGCAGGCAGGCTGTGACTGTGGCCGTGAACCCGCCAGGGCTGCGCCTGGCACAAAGGAAGGGGACAAACGTGAAACTCATCATTGCAGCTATCAAGCCGTTCAAGCTGGAGGAGGTCCGCGAGGCGCTGACCGCCATCGGCGTGCGCGGAATGATGGTGACCGAGATCAAGGGCTTCGGCTCTCAGTCCGGCCACACCGAAATCTACCGCGGCGCCGAATATGCCGTGAACTTCGTGCCCAAGGTCAAGCTGGAGATCGTGGTCTCCGCCGCCATGGCCGACCAGGTGGTGGAGACGATCCAGACCACCGCGAAGACCGACAAGATCGGCGACGGCAAGATCTTCGTCCTGGATGTGAACCAGGCCGTGCGCGTCCGCACCGGCGAAACCAACGACGAAGCGCTTTGAGCGCGGACAGATAGGGGACTCTGACAAGATGCAATTCCGCAAATATATCCCGGCCGCCGCGGCCCTGACGGCAGCGATCGCGCTGCCCGCCATGGGTTTCGCGCAGGAGGCCGAAGCCGACATGACGCCGCCCAATGGCGAAATCGGCTATATCTTCACCACCTTCATGTTCCTCGTCACCGGCTTCTTGGTGTTCTGGATGGCTGCGGGCTTCTCGATGCTCGAGGCCGGCCTCGTGCGCCAGAAGAACGTGACGATGCAGCTGACCAAGAACATGGCGCTCTTCTCGATCGCCTCGCTCGCCTACTACCTCGTCGGCTACAACCTGATGTACCCCGGCGATGGCTGGATCTCCGAGGGCTACCTCGGTGCCTTCGGCCCTGCCGTGCTTGAAGCCGTTGGCCTGGCTGAAACGGAAACCGACCTGACCTATGCCTCCGTCGGCTCCGACTTCTTCTTCCAGCTGATGTTCTGTGCCACCACCGCTTCGATCGTTTCGGGCACTCTGGCTGAGCGCATCAAACTGTGGCCCTTCCTGATCTTCGTGATCCTGCTGACCGCGTTCATCTACCCGATCCAGGCTTCCTGGAAATGGGGCGGCGGCTTCCTGGCGCCCGGCGCCGAGGGCGTGACCGACTTCCTCGACTTCGCCGGTTCGACCGTGGTGCACTCTACCGGTGGCTGGGCAGCCCTTGCTGGTGCGCTCATCCTCGGCCCGCGTCTTGGCAAGTACAAGGACGGCCGCGTGCATCCGATGCCCGGTTCCAACCTGACCCTCGCCACGCTGGGTACGTTCATCCTGTGGCTCGGCTGGTTCGGCTTCAACGGCGGCTCGCAGCTCTACATGGACACTGCAGGCAACGTGGCTGACATCTCCCGCATCTTCGCCAACACCAACACGGCGGCTGCCGGTGGTGCTCTCGCGGCGATGGTCCTGACCCAGATCCTCTACAAGAAAGTCGATCTGACGATGGTGCTCAACGGCGCTCTGGCCGGCCTCGTGTCGATCACGGCTGAACCGCTGACCCCGGGTCTTGGCGCGGCCACCCTGATTGGTGCCGTGGGCGGTGTGATCGTGGTCTTCGCGGTGCCGTTCCTCGACAAACTGAAGATCGACGACGTTGTGGGCGCCATCCCGGTGCACCTCTTCGCCGGCATCTGGGGCACCCTGGCCGTGTGCATCACCAACGGTGACGCCTCCCTCGGTGTGCAGATCAAAGCCATCCTGATCGTGGGCATCTTCGTCTTCGTGGTGAGCGGCGTGATCTGGTTCATCCTGAAGGCCATCATGGGCATCCGCGTCAGCGAGGAAGACGAGATCACCGGTCTCGACACCACCGAGCTGGGCATGGAAGCCTATCCGGAGTTCGCAAAAGGCTGACCTCCCCTTCCGGGACAGTCGTGAACCAGCCCCGGGCGTGAAAGCGCCCGGGGTTTCTCTTTGCGAAGGGGGCTGCCGTCCATTGGAGGCGGCCCAAATGTTGGGAGCGGCCGCAAAGCCTTGGGCGGTGGCCCTCAGCCGATTGCAGCGTGAACCGGCACAAGCGGGCTGCGGCCCGTCTCGGTCAGCAGCGAGACCGAAAGACCTTCGCCCTCGATCACAACCGCAGAGAGCGGCCCGCCATAGGCCGCCGCGCTGTCGATGTTCAGCCGGTTGCCGTAGTGCGTGGCGGCGGCCACCGGGCTGTGGCCATGCACAACCAGCCGCCCGTGATCGCGCGGGTCAGAGAGAAACGGCTCCCTGATCCAGACAAGGTCGTCCTCGACCTGATCGGCAAAACCCACGCCCGGCCGCACGCCAGCATGCACAAAGAACAGCCCCGGCATCAGGTGATGGGTCGCCATGCCGTCCAGTAGCGCAACGTGGGCTTCGGGCACGGCAGCACGGGCATCGCGGTGGATCGCCTCCTTGCCGCGGGCCGGGTCTGTATCGATCCCGTAGCTTTCCAGCGTGCTGCGCCCGCCGATGTTGGGTTGCAGCCAGTGCAGATCGGGGCGGGACGGGTCACGCAAGCGGTCCGGCTCGAGGAAGCGGCGCATCATCCGGTCGTGGTTGCCCTTCAGGATCACCCAGGGCTTGCCCTGCGCCACGCCCTTGGCGAGGTAACCCAGCACGCCAGCCGAATCCGGCCCCCTGTCCACGAGGTCGCCGACATGCACCACCAGCGCTTCGCTGTCGCTCGTGCGTGTGCGGTCGGCCTCGATGAGGGCGTGGACAGCTTTCAGCTTGTCCAGATGACCATGGATGTCGCCAATCGCGTAAACGCGCATACCGCTTCGACCTTTTACAGATGTCCGGGCGCCAGCATCGCCCGTGGGCGGGGGATACCACGGCGACGGAATGGGTCAACCTCCCGCGCAAGAAATTGCCTGCGGTGGAAATCAAAAGGGCGGCGCCGCCCCACTCGGCGCCGCCCCACTCATGTCGTTCAGAGGGGCCGTCAGGCCACGTCGAATTGCAGCGGCTTGATGGACTGAAACAGCGCCGTGTCGGCGAGCTTCTTCAAAACGTCATCAGGCACCCGGTCATCCACATAGAGCAGGGCGATCGCATCCTTACCCACCGAGGAACGGCCAAGGGTGAAGTTGGCGATGTTCACACCGTTGGTGCCAAGCGTCTGGCCGAGGGTGCCGATGATGCCGGGCACGTCCTTGTTGGTGGTGTAGAGCATGTGTGCGCCGATCTCGGCATCAATGTTGATGCCCTTGATCTGGATGAACCGCGGCTTGCCATCGGAGAAGACGGTCCCCGCGATGGAACGCTCGCGCAGGTCGGTCACCACTGTCACCTTGATGTAGCCATCAAAGGCACCGGCCTTGTCCTGGCTGGTGGTGGAGATCTTCACGCCGCGCTCCTTGGCGATCACCGGCGCGCTCACAAGGTTCACATCCGGGTTGGCCTTTTTCATGATGCCTGCCACGACCGAGCAGTTCAGCGCGGGCAGGTTCATGGTGGACACGACACCATCGTAAAGGATGTTGATCGCCTTGATCGGCTCGTCGGTCATCTGGCCGATGAAGCTGCCGAGATGGTCGGCGAGCTTGACCCACGGCCCCATGACCTTGGCTTCTTCGGCGGTCATAGAGGGCATGTTCAGTGCGTTCTCCACAGCGCCATCGAGCAAGTAGTTCGACATCTGCTCGGCCACTTGCAGGGCCACGTTTTCCTGCGCTTCCGAGGTGGAAGCGCCAAGGTGCGGGGTGCAGACCACGTTTGGCAGGTTGAACAGCACGTTTTCGGTGGCGGGTTCTTCGGCGAACACGTCAAAGGCAGCACCGGCCACGTGACCGGACTTCAGCAGCTCGGCCAGAGCGGTCTCATCGACCAGGCCGCCACGGGCGCAGTTGATGATCCGCACGCCCTTCTTGGTCTTGGCGAGGTTCTCGGCCGAGAGGATGTTGCGGGTCTGGTCGGTCAGCGGCACGTGCAGAGTGATGAAATCGGCCTTGGCGAGCAGCTCTTCCAGCTCGACCTTGTGCACGCCCATCTTGTCGGCCTTCTCCTCTGTCAGGAACGGATCGTAGGCCAGCACCTTCATGTGCAGCCCACGCGCCCGGTCGCAAACGATGCCGCCGATGTTGCCCGCGCCGATCACGCCCAGCGTCTTGCCGGTCAGTTCGACGCCCATGAACTTGCTTTTCTCCCACTTGCCGGCGTGGGTCGATTGCGAGGCTTCAGGCAGTTGGCGGGCCACGGCGAACATCAGCGCGATGGCGTGTTCGGCGGTGGTGATCATGTTGCCGAAGGGCGTGTTCATCACGATCACGCCTTTCTTCGAGGCGGCTTCCTTGTCGACATTGTCGGTGCCGATCCCGGCGCGGCCGACGACCTTGAGGTTGGTGGCGCTCTCCAGCAGCTTGGCCGTCACCTTGGTGGCGGAGCGGATGGCGAGGCCATCATACTGGCCGATCACCTCGGCGAGCTTTTCCTTGTCCTTACCCAGTTCGGGCATGAAATCGACCTCGATGCCGCGGTCGCGGAAGATCTGGACGGCGGTTTCCGAGAGCTTGTCGGAGACGAGAACTTTGGGGGCCATGGGTTTGGTCCTGTCGTGTGGATGTGGGGGGAAGGCGCGCGATGACTGCGCACCCCAAGTGTGTTGTGTGTCCCGCAGGGCGCGCAGTCATGGCGCACCCCGGGGCAGGGTCAGGCGGCTTCCGTCAGCGCGGCGACTTCAGCTTCAAAGGCCCATTCGAGCCAGGGCAGCATCGCCTCGATGTCGGAGATCTCAACCGTGCCACCGCACCAGATGCGCAGGCCCGGGGGGGCATCGCGGTAGGCGCCCACGTCGAGCGCCACGTTCTCGTCGCCCAGCCGCTTGGCAACGGCCTTGGCGAAGGCGGCGCCATCAGCGATCCGGTCGTCGGTGAACTTGAGGCACACGCTGGTGTTGGAGCGCGTCGCCGGGTCGGTGGCGAGGTTGTCGATCCAGTCGCGGCTCTCGCAGAACGTGTGGATGGCCTGCGCATTGGCATCGGCGCGGGCGATCAGGCCCTTGAGCCCGCCCACGGATTTGGCCCAGTCGAGCGCAACGAGATAGTCCTCGACGGCCAGCATCGACGGCGTGTTGATGGTCTCGCCCACAAAGACGCCTTCGATCAGCTTGCCGCCCTTGGTGAGGCGGAAGATCTTGGGCAGCGGCCATGCCGGGGTGTAGCTTTCGAGCCGTTCGACAGCGCGGGGGGAGAGCACCAGCATGCCGTGGGCCGCTTCGCCGCCGAGCACCTTCTGCCAAGAGAAGGTGGTGACATCGAGCTTGTCCCAAGGCAGGTCCATCGCGAAGGCGGCGGAGGTGGCGTCACAGATTGTGAGGCCTTCGCGGCCTTCGGGGATCGCGTCGCCATTTGGCACGCGCACGCCCGAGGTGGTGCCGTTCCAGGTGAAGACCACGTCCGTGTCAAAGTCGACCTCGGCGAAATCGACGATCTCGCCGTAGTCGGCGGTCTTTACCTCGGCGTCGATCTTGAGTTGCTTGACCACGTCGGTCACCCAGCCCGCGCCAAAGCTCTCCCATGCGATCATGGTGGCTTTTCGGGCGCCGAGCAGGTTCCACATGGCCATTTCAACCGCCCCGGTGTCGGAGGCGGGCACGATACCGATGCGGTAATCCGCCGGGATGCCGAGGATCTCGCGGGTGGTCTCGATGGCGGCTTTCAGCTTCGCCTTGCCCACAGCGGCGCGATGCGACCGGCCAAGAGCGGCGTCAGAAAGCTTGTCGAGCGAGAAGGTGGGGATCTTGGCACAGGGGCCAGAGGAAAAGCGCGGATTGGCCGGGCGCGCTGCCGGTGCTTCGATAGCCATTGCTGGTATCCTTCCAGATATATGCCTCTCGTTGGGGAGAGGTGTCCCACCGCCGCATTTAGAGGGGCGCCGGGTGGCGCGCAAGCCGGAAAATCGCGCGGATGCGACAGGTCAGGTGGCAAGAGCGGCGGCGGATGTTCCGATCGGAAACAGGGTTAGTCGAGCGGCAACGCGTCCAGCGTGTCTTTGAGGAGTTTGGCGCTGCGGGCGAGGTCGGCGGTTTCTTGTGGCGAGAGTTCGGGCGGCAGGTCGGCCAAGACGCCCTTGGCCCCGATGAGGCGGGGCAGAGAGAGCGGCACGTTAGAGACGCCTGCGATATGCGGGGTGACTATGGAAACCGAATGCACCGAGGCCTCGTCGCCCCCTATGGCCTCGACCAGCCGGGCCAGCCCGGCACCGATGCCATACCACGTGGCCCCCTTGCCCTCGATGATGGTGTAGGCGGCGCGGCGGACGCCCTCGTCAATCCGGTCGCGGGCCTCGCGGCCCAACGGCCGGCCCACCTGCGCGGCGACCTCCTCCAGCGGCAGAGCGCCTACACGGGCCGAGGACCAGGCCAGCACCTCGCTGTCGCCGTGCTCGCCGAGCACATATGCATGCACCGAGCGCGGGTCGACGCCGAGTTCGCTGCCCAGAAGATGGCGGAAGCGTGCGGTGTCGAGGATCGTGCCAGAGCCGATGACGCGGGCAGGCGGCAAGCCTGCGAGGCGGGTGGTGATGCCGGTCATGATATCGACCGGGTTGGAGGCAATGAGCAGCAGCGCGTGGGGCGTGTGGCGAGTGATTCCTTCCAGCACCTCTCTGAATACCTCGGCGTTCCGCGTCAGCAGATCGAGCCGCGACTCGCCGGGCTTATGCGCCACACCGGCCGCAATGATCACCACATCGGCACCGGCCAGCGCGTCAAACCCTCCGGCTTCCAAGGCGCAGGCCGAGGCGAATGGCATGGCGTGGGCAATGTCTTCGGCCTGAGCGCGGGCCAAGGCGGCGTTGGCATCGACCAGCACGATGTGCCGCGCCTGACCGAGCAACCCGCAGGCATAGGCCGCCGCGCTCCCGACCATACCGGCCCCGACGATTCCGAGCTTCATGCTGCACTCCATTGCTGATTCCCGTTTAAGGAGAGTGTCGCTCGCCCGACCCGGTTTGAAGCGGAGCACTGGCCAAGCCCCCCTGCCAAATGTTCTATGGCGCGCGAATCGACATTTCGGAGCCCGTTTGATGTTCATTGCGTCTTTGATTGCCCGCCCCGGCGGGCTGGACCCGGCAGCTGTGGTCGCCCTGCGCAACGCATGGGGCGGTGGCGATGTTCAGTGGCTTGCGCCTGACGAGGCGGCGGAGTTCGAACTGCTTGGCGCCTTGCCGACCAACGCGCCAGAGGTCAGCGCTGAGATGCGTGCGATGGGGGTAGATCTCAACATCCTGCCCGGCGAGGGGCGCAAGAAGCGGCTCCTGCTGGCCGACATGGACTCCACCATGATCGAGCAGGAGTGCATCGATGAGCTTGCCGCCGAAGCAGGCGTGGGCGAGCGGGTGGCGGCCATCACCGCGCGGGCGATGAACGGCGAACTGGATTTCTTTGAGGCGCTGGACGAGCGGGTGAGCCTGCTGCGGGGGCTGCCGGTGAGCGTGATCGACAAGGTGCTGGCCGAGCGGATCAGCTACCGGCCCGGCGGCAAGGTGCTGCTGGCAACGATGAAGGCCAATGGGGCGCGCACGGCGCTGGTCTCGGGCGGGTTCACCGCCTTTACCGCAAAGGTCGCCGCCGAGCTTGGCTTTGACCAGCACCGCGCCAATGTGCTGCTGACCGAGGGCGAGAGCCTGAGCGGCAAGGTGCAAAAGCCTGCGCTCGGGAGCGATGCGAAGGTCGAGGCGCTGATGGATATCGCCAGCGGGCAGGGCCTGAGCAACCTCGATGCCATCGCCGTGGGTGACGGGGCGAACGACCTGCCAATGCTGGATACGGCTGGCATTGGCGTGGCCCTACACGCCAAGCCCAGCGTGGCCGCGCAATGCGATGTGCGCGTGGATCACGGCGACCTGACGGCGCTGCTCTACCTTCAGGGCTACGCGAAATCGGAGTTCGCGGCTTAGGTCGGGGTTCGTCTTTGCGCCCGATCAGAACGCGGGCCGGACCTCACCCACTTCGATGTTGCGCCGGTTGGTCATGGGCCCCCAGCGCTTCAGGACAGCCGGGTCATTCCGATCGAGCACGCCGTATTTCACCAGCAGCGCGGCCATCGCGCACTCTGCCGCGCGGGTCGTGCCATCAGCTATCTTCAGCGCGATGCCAAGGCCTTGCTCCGGCAGGATCGCGGTGAAGTAACCCTCGGCCCCGGTCTTCACCGCCGCCTTGCCCTTTGCCGCCCGCATCATCTCGGTGCAGGCCCGGCCTTCACCGGCCACAAGCTCGGGGTGGGTCATCATCGCATCGCGCAGCTCTTGCTCAGCAGAGCCTTCGGCAGCCACCGCGAACTTGGCCATCGCGCGGGCCATCGCGGTGACCGAGCTGCGGAAGTTCGGGGCCGAGCAACCGTCGATCCCGTAGCCTGCTGTCGCCTCGTCGCAGATATCTTCCCACGCCGCGAGAGCGGCCTGCTGCACCGGGTGATCGACCTCGTGATACTCCGGCCCGCCGCCGAGGTGGCTGTTCAGGGTCAGAAAGCCCGCGTGTTTGCCCGAGCAGTTGTTGTGAAACTGGCACGGAGACTCATCGGTCTTGATCAGCCCTTCGCGGGCCGGGCGATCATCGGGCATCTGTGGGCCGCAGCGCAGATCGGCCTCGCCGAGTTCGAGCGCGGCCAGCCAGCGGGCGACCGGCTTGGTGTGAATAAGCGCGCCGTTGTGCGAGGCGCATGAGAGCGCAAGCTGCTCGCTGCCGAGGTGCCGCGCCGCGGCCGCGCCGGAGCGCACCAGAGGCAGCGCCTGAATCATCTTGGCCGCCGAGCGCGGATAAGCCGGAAGGCCCGGCGCACCGCGCCCGTCCACCAGCTCTCCCGCGGCGTTCACCACCGCGATATGGCCGTGGTGGACCGATTCCACCTCACCACCTCGTGTTACCTCGACCAGCAGCTCTGCCTGCATGCCTCACCTCTCCGGAATGTCAGCGAAATTCTGCCAACGGGGCTTTCGCAGTTACGGAAAATCACGTTACATTGAGCCAGAGCAAGTTGAAAAGACATTCGCCGCCTGCAAGGAAAGGCGAAGGCTTGAGGCAGAGGCAGCTGGAGGCTGTGGGACACATGAACAACCGGATTTTGGCTGGCCTCGTGGCTGGCGGACTTGCAATGGGCGCGGGCGCCGGCCTTGCGCAGGAGAGCGACAACCGCGTGGCGGCAAAGACCGACTGGTCGGTGTTCGTCGAGGATGACCCGAAGGAGTGCTGGAGCGTTTCGGCCCCCAAGGAAACCGTTAACACCCGCGATGGCCGTGTCGTGGCCGTGCGCCGGAGCGACATCCTGCTCTTCGTCACCTTCCGCCCCGGCAATGGTGCGGGCGAAGTGAGCTTCACCGGCGGTTACCCCTTTGCCGGCGGCTCGACCGTCACGCTGGATATCGGCGGCACCCAGTTCGAGCTCTTCACCGAGGGCGAGTGGGCTTGGTCGGCCAGCCCGCAGGATGATGCCAAGATCCTCACCGCCATGAAGCGCGGCGCCGAGGCCAAGCTTTCGGCCCGCTCCAGCCGGGGCACGCGCACCGAGGATACCTTCTCGCTTCTGGGCCTCACTGCGGCGATCGAAGAGGCCGAGCAACGCTGCGGCGGTTGATCAGCGCTCGATTTTCGGCTTAGGCTCCTCGCAGCAATTTTCTGTGTGGAGTCATTGCCTTGCCTTTCATTCTCGGAGCCATCGCGCTGCTGACGGCGGCCTATGTGTGGTACATCCGCGCCAAGGGCGCTGCCGACATGGCCGGAGAGCTGATGAATGCCGCAGGCGATGTGCGCGCCGCCGCCCGGCGGTTCGGCTACAAGCTGCGGAAGCGGGAGCATCCGGTCGATGGCATTGAGGAGCCTGTCGTTGCGGCGGCCGGGATAGCCGAGGCCTTTATTTCGCTCGACGACCTGCCCACACGCGGCCAGCGCATGGGCATTTTGCAAGGGCTGCAAAAGGCATACCGGGTCGATCTGAACGGGGCCGAAGAGGCTGCCGTTCTGGGCCGCTGGCTGGTTGGGCAGTGTGGCTCAGCCGATGCCGCGATCAGCCGGATCGTGAAAAAGTTGATCTCCATGGGCGGGCAGAGCGAGCTTCAGCCGCTGATGGCGGTACTCAACACGGCCGCTGGGGCGGACGGGGCCAGCCTTGGCCCGCGCCAGCAGGAAGCGCTTCAGGAGATCTCCCGCCGCTTCGGCCTTTAGGAGAAAACCTTTGCAATAAGGGCCGTGCCGCCCTATGTGCACGGCTTGAACCCGAAAGCCGGAGACTACCATGACCGAGGCCAATGCCCCGATCACGCAAGACGTGGCGACGATACCCCGCAAGCTGCCAGAGGGCGGAAAGCGCAACATCGTCGGCCTGACCCGCGAAGGCCTCGCCGAGGCGCTGCGCTCGATTGGCGTGGCCGACAAGCAGGTGCGGATGCGGGTGAATCAGATATGGCAGTGGGTCTACCAGTGGGGCGTGCGCGACTGGGAGGCGATGACGAACCTCTCCAAGGCCTTCCGCGCCGAGCTGGACGAGCACTTCGAGATCGCCATTCCCGAGGTGGTGAAGCGCGAGGTCAGTGCCGACGGCACGCGCAAGTACCTGGTGCGCATCGCTGGCGGGCATGAGGTGGAAACCGTTTACATCCCCGAGGAGGATCGCGGGACGCTCTGCATCTCCTCCCAGGTTGGCTGCACGCTGACTTGCTCGTTCTGCCACACCGGCACGCAGAAACTGGTGCGTAACCTGACCGCGGGCGAGATTGTGGGGCAGGTGATGCTGGCCCGTGACGATCTGGGCGAGTGGCCGGAGCCGGGCAAGGGTTCTGACGAGAACGGGCCGCGCCTGCTTTCGAACATAGTGCTGATGGGCATGGGCGAGCCGCTCTACAACTTCGATGCCGTGCGGGATGCGATGAAGATCGCGATGGATGGCGAGGGGATTTCTCTGAGTCGCCGCCGGATCACGCTTTCTACCTCCGGCGTGGTGCCCGAGATTGCCAAATGCGCCGAAGAGATCGGCTGCCTGCTGGCGGTCAGCTTCCACGCCACCACCGACGAGGTGCGCGACAAGCTGGTGCCGATCAACAAGCGGTGGAACATCGAGACGCTGCTGAATGCCCTGCGGGAGTATCCGCGGCTCAGCAACTCCGAGCGGATCACCTTTGAGTACGTCATGCTCGACGGGGTGAACGACAGTGATGCCGATGCGAAGCGGCTGGTGAAGCTGATCTCCGGCATCCCGGCCAAGATCAATCTGATCCCGTTCAACGAGTGGCCCGGCGCGCCCTACAAGCGCTCCAGCTGGGAGCGGATCGAGGCCTTCGCCGATATCGTCTACAAGGCGGGATATGCCAGCCCCATCCGCACGCCGCGTGGCGAGGATATCATGGCCGCCTGCGGGCAGCTGAAGTCAGAGACGGAGCGGGCGCGGAAGAGCCGCAAGGAGATTGCGGCGGAGGCGGGGCTTTAACGCCCCGTCCGGCCTTAACGCCTCGTTAACCAGAATCGCCTGACGCTGCGAGGATGCAGCGGATTTCTTTTCAGGTCAGCCACGCCACGCTTTCCAGCCTCATGGATGAGGCGCAGAAGGAAAACATCTCGGTCGGCCAGTTGCTCAGGGATGCCGTGCGGCGCGAACTTCGGCGTCGTCACACCCCCGCGAAGACGCCTCGAAGGGCGGATGAGCGGCTCGTCGCGCGCCTCGGCGCCCTCCTCGCTCCAGCCTTCGCCGACGCAGAGAGCTGGGAGCATCTGCAGCGCCTGCTTCGCCGCAAAGGCTTTGAGTTACGCCCGGCCGGCGGTGGCCTCACCCTCAACGACATCGAGAACGGAAGCCGGGTCTGCAAGGCTTCCGAGCTCGGTTACCCCTACGCCCGCCTCATTGGGCGGTTTCGGACGGCCTTTCCCGGCCACGCGCACCAGCACCTCGTTGAACGTGTTCTGGGCGCGTTGGACGGCGGCCCGGACGACGACTTTGACGTGATCGAGCGGCCCGCGCCTACAAGCACCCATCCTCGGCCCAGAGCCGCAAGTTCCCCTTGAAGGTGCCGCCCATCGGGTGCTCCTTGGCGAGGTTGTCGGCGAAAGCCGGGTCGAGATAATTCGTCGCCTGCTCGCAGATGCGCTCCTGCGTCCACTCGTGACAACTGGTGCAGAGCTGATCCTTCCAGACCTCGTCCGGCAGCCCCTCAATCGGCGGGAACAGCGGCGAGCCCTCGGTGAAGACCTGCTCGATCGTCTTGCCCTGAATCTCCGGCGCGCCGCCGATCAGCGGCTCGCCCCAGCGCACCGGCCCCACAGGCACATCGGGCCCTTCAACCGCCCCGTCTTCTTCGACATCGAGGATGATTACGGCTGGATCACCGGCCTGCTGCGCACCGGCGGCCCATGCCCCGCCAAGGGCGGCAATCAGCCCAATCACGAGGCCTGCACGAATTTCTTTCATTCTTTCCGCCTGCTGCGCTTAGTATCAGGACGCTAGCAACTGTTCTGCCTTCGGGCAATTCTCGTTCCCAATTGAGCCGCCGCGTGGGCGGCATTTGCAACAGACCCATTTTCAGCCTCAACTCGGGAGGTCCCCATGATCCGCCGTCTCGCCCTTATTCTGGCACTCGCATTCATCGCCGTCACTGGCGCCGTCACTCAAACGCAGGCCCAGCAAGGAGCCCTCGAGCCGGGCTGGCTGCTTGATCCCGATGCCTCCAACCTGCGGTTCCAGTCGATCAAGAAAGAGGTCGTCTCTGAATCCAGCGACTTTGCAACGTTTACCGGCGAAATCTTTCCAAATGGTAAGGCAGAGGTCCGGGTGGCGCTCGAGAGCGTGGATACCAAGATCGATCTGCGCAACGTCCGCATGCGGTTTCTGTTCTTCGAGACCTTCAAATTTCCCGAGGCCGTGGTGCTGGCAGAGGTGACGCCCGCCATGCTGAGCGAGTTGGAGGCCAACCGCCGCGCGACCTTCGACATGCCCTTCTCGCTCGATCTGCACGGGGTCAAGAAGACCCTTGTGGCAGAGGTTGTTGCGACGCTCCTGAGCGATGACCGCATCTCGGTGGCCACGGCGCGGCCGGTGGCGATTTCGGTCGAGGAGTTCGGGATGATGGAGAACCTCGGCAAGCTGGAGGACGCCGCGAAGGTGGATATCGTGCCCTCGGCCACGGTGACATTCGACTTTCTGTTCGACCGGCGCGGCAGCAACGGCACCCCGCTATCGGGCGGGCGCGAGGGGGCGGTGGATGCCACCAACGCGGCGCTTGAGGATGAGGGTGACTTCAGCACCGAGGCCTGCGAGGGCCGCTTCGAGATCTTGTCGCGCACGGGGAACATCTACTTCGCTTCCGGCTCCTCCCGGCTCTCGGGGGAGAGCGAGCCGCTGCTGAAGGAATTGCTCGATATCACCAGCCGTTGCCCCGGCATCGAAGTGGAGGTTGCGGGCCATACCGACAGCGTGGGCAAGGCCAGCGACAACCAGCGCCTCTCGGAGCGCCGCGCGCAGTCGGTGGCCGATTACCTCATCGAGAACGGTATTGCTCCGGAGCGGCTGACGGCAAAGGGGTATGGCGAAGAGAAGCCGGTGGCCTCGAATGATACTGCCGAAGGCAAGGGCAAGAACCGCCGGATCGAGTTTCTGCCGCGCACCAACTAGGCTCCGTCAGGCGAGGGCCATTTGCGGGCGGGCGCTGAACTCGGCCTCGCCTGCGACCCGCTCCCACCCGGTTGCGCCACGCGCATAGGTGGCACTTTCGCCAGGGGCGAACTCGAGTTCGTCAGCACCCCAAGTGGTGATGGAAACGCGTCCAGCCTCGACATCCAGCACGTTGAAATTGTTGCTCTCCCCGCGCCTGCGGGTGGAGAGGCCGGTGCCGGCCTGCACGAAGAGCAGCCCCGGCGCGGCGGTGAAGGGGGCGGCGGAGGCGGTGTGCAGATGGCCCGAGAGCACCACATCGGCCTCACAATCCGAGAGCGCCGAAAGCGCGGCGCTGGCCCCGCGCATGAGCCGCTTTTCAACCGTTGGCCCATGCTCGAGCGGGTGGTGCACGACCACGACCTTCAGCTTGTCGCCAGCCTCCGCAAAAGCATTGCAGACACGCCGCGCGGTGCGCCGTGAAAACCGGCCCCGTTGCCAAGAGAAGCGGTTGACCGTGTTCACGCCGACCACGTGCATTTCATCGTCTTCGACGGAGGGTTCGAGCACCGGGTCGATATAGGCCTTGTAACGGTGAAATGGGGTGACGAAGCGGCGCCAGAGATTGTCGATCGGGGTGTCGTGGTTGCCGGGCACAGAGAGAACTGGCGCCTCAATCCGGGCCACGAACTCGGCGGCCTCGGCAAACTGGCGCCGCCGGGCGCGCTGGGTGAAATCGCCGGAGATCACCACGAGATCGGGGCGAAGGCTGGCGATGGTTCCCAGCAGCGGCTCCTCAAGCGCGGCGTCATCGCGGCCGTAGTGGAGATCGGACAGGTGGAGGATGCGTCTCATTGCGGCTCGGGCAGGATGATGGTCAGCGGCTTATCGGCCATGGTGAAGTGAAAAGGGCTCTTTTCGCGCGATTTTTCACCGTCGAAGGCGACCAGAGTGCGGGGGCGCGAGGTGGCGACGGTCAGGTCGCGGGCCTGCACCAGATCGTAGTCGCGACCTTCCTGCATGGTGCCCGTGATCAGCCGCCAGGTGATCTTGAAGAGTTTGCCGCGGCTGGTGGCGCGGCCGATCAGAACCGCGAACTTGTCATCCGAGATCGCCTGCTTGCCGGCCAGCCCGAAGCGCTCGAGCTGGTAGGCGGAACGGGCGACGAAAAGCAGGGGTGCGCGGACATCGCGGGTTTCACCATCGGCGGTGAGGCGCATCTTCATCGGGCGCTGGAACCTGAGGAAGGTTTTGAGCACCGACCAATGCGCCATGATCCGGCGGCGGCCCCAGCGTTTGTAGACGGTTTCGCGCTCTTTCAGGATTGCCGGATAGACCCCGAGGGAGGCGTTGTTGAGAAACACCCGGTCGCCGACCTTGCCCACGGTGATCTGGTGACGGTGTCCGGTGAGAATGGCCTGTGCGGCGGCCTCCGGATCCTGCGGCAGGCCGAGGCCGCGGGCGAAGTAATTGAAGGTGCCAAGGGGCAGCACGGCCAGCGCGGCGGGGCTCCCCAGCAGGGCTTGCGCCACCGCCATCGCGGTGCCGTCACCGCCGGCGGCAACGACCGTGCGAGCGCCGTTTTTGACAGCGGCTTCAACGATCTGGTGCAGGTCTTGGGAGGGGCTCCAGTGGGTGAGCGTGGCCGCCGTGCCGAACACGGCCAAGGCACGGTCGATCGCCTCGCTGTCACGGGCATTGGTGCCGGATTTGGCGTTGGCGATCACGCAGATTTCGCCCGGAACGACATCGGGGGCGGCGGGTTCGACGGGCTGGGGCAGGGCCACCATGTAGGGTCTCCGGGTGCGGCGGTTGCGGCGCGGCTTCACGATCACAACTCGCGGAGCGGCGTTTGGTTGCTTCGGCCCCGGTCTCGACATCGCCCGACCTGCGGGCTAGCACCGGGGAGAGGCCGGGAAACGCAGGGCAGGGACTGATGGGAATTATCCAACGAAAGCTGTGGCTTGTCGGAGCCATGATGCTGGGCCTTCTGCTTGCGGGCTGTGGCGCGCCTCCCCCCTCCTCGACCCCCGATGACGTGGCGCGGCTGGAGCAGGCCATTCTGGCGCTCGGGCCGGGGATCGACCCGGAGGAGGCGGCGCGGGCGGCGCGGGTGAGTTACGAGGCGACGGCGCGGCTGGCGGTGGCTTATGAGATCGAGGACGGGCCGCTGGTGCACAACATGAAGGTGAACGCCGGAACCAAGCCGCGCGGGCTCTGCCGCCATTGGGCGGAGGACATGGAGAAGGCGCTGAATGCCGAGGGATTCCGGACACTTGAGATACACCGCGGCATCGCCCACGCACGCAACCCGATCCTGCTGGAGCACTCCACATCGATCATCTCGCGGCGGGGGGATTCGATGTATGACGGGATCGTGGTGGACCCTTGGCGCGAGGGTGGGCATCTGACGTGGATCGGCACCCGTGAAGACCGGCGTTACCCCTGGGAGCCGCGGCTGGCGGTACTGAAGTGGAAGCAGGAAACCGGGCGGACCAAGCGGGTCAGCCGGGCCGACTGATCGCCCGCACAATTGCCCAGAAATCGCCCGTTTGTTGCTGAACTCCTGACAAACCTACCGGGTTTTCTCCATCATGTGGGGGCAGGTCAACTGCCCGGTTTTGCTAGAGAAATCAGGGGAATAATAAAATGGAAGAAATCAGAAGCATCGTGATGCGCGAGAAGAGCCACTCGGTTTCGGACCGCGAGTGGAAGCACCGGCTGGTGGGCTACGGCTACAAGCTGGAAGAGACGGCAAGCGGCTTTGTCGTCAGCTCCATGCGGGGCGAGGCGCTGCTCACGCTCTGAGGCTGTGATGGCCCTCAAGACAGGGTTAACAGCGCCGAATTAACCCTGCGGCGCATGGGATGCACATCCCATGCACAAGTGATGCACATTCCATACATACGCGATTTGCGCACAGAAGCCGGTGGTTAACCCATCGGCCTCTCTCGTTATTGCAGGGTTGATCCGGCCGTAAGGCGGCGTAGCGTGGGCCGAACAGCCATCGCGAGACCGCCCATGGAAGACCCGCTCCGCCTCTCCGACCTGCCAGACTGGGGCTACCTGCTGCAAGAGTTCGACGTGCTCTACCGCCACGGCTCCTCGGGCGGCAGCAAGCTGATCCGCGGCCACCGCAAACGGGTGCGCGACATGCTCTCGAAGGTGGTGGATGCCGCGCCGGAGGTGCGAATGCGCGCGCCGGAGGCGAAGCCCGTGGTGGCGCACCTCGGGCGGGCGCTCGACCGGGGCGAGCGCGGCGCGGTCGCCGGGCTGGCGCGCGCGCTGGGCCGGGTGGCGGGGGCGCTGACGTGGGAATACGGCTACGAGAAAGTGCCGCCCGCTCTGGCGAGGAAATACGCCTATTGCGAGGTGCTGGGGCCGCGCGGGCCGGTGGTGGCGGAACGGCTGATTTTGGGCTTCGTGCTCTTCGCGCCGAAGACGACCTATCCGCAGCATTCCCATGCGGAGATCGAGGAGAGCTATGTGTCGGTGTCTGGCGCGTGGTCAGAGAACGACGCGGCGGTGCATGCGCCGGGGTCGCTGATTTTGAACGGGTCGGGGCATGAGCACCGGATCACGACGGATGAAACGGAGCCGTGCCTGCTGGCCTACGCGTGGATTGGGCCGGAGGAAAAGCTGAACGCGCCGGGGATGAAGCTGACGGGGACAAGGGGGAAGAGGGTTGAGCGGGGGATTTGAGGGGGGTTAGGTCCGAGAAGCTTCATTCTGCCGGAAGCGTTTCACATAGGCCCCATCAACAATGTCATCTAAAGGAAGATCAAGGATACAGTTGACTAGGTCAGCGATTGCTTCGTCGGTTAGCCGGAAGTCTTCGGGCAGCGCACCACCGAAATCCCGGTCGGTTTGCTCAGAGAACGAGTGAAACAGCACTCGCAGAGAGTCTGATTTCCCGCCTTTGCGACTCGAAATCAACCTTTCCGTACGCGGGTCCGTCGCCGCGACCGTTGCGGCTTCGCATTTCTTCGCAATTTCATCTAAAAAGTCCGGCAGAGTGGGCCAATACTTCAGGTCAAATCGATCCAACTTTTTGAATTCGCCGGCTACCCACATCTTGAACATAGCGTTTTGCTCCCCTGCCGCCTGAAGAACAGACGTGATCCAAAGCGACGCGTCACTGGAAACCGCTGATGTATTCTCTCGCTTATCGATTTCGCGCAGGACTTTTGAAAGTTCACTGGCTAGCATCTCAGCCTTAGTGAGCAAGCCCTTGATCTGAAGTTTCGCCTTCCTCTCGATCGTCGCATGCGTGGGTGTCCAATGCAGGCCAACAGTCAACACACAGTCGAGGAAGGTTTGCTTTCCTCTTGTTTGTACATTCCAGTCAGTCGATTCCTCAATGCATTTGGATGCCTCTTCGTAAAGTCGTTCCAGTTCGTCGCCGCGCAAAAGGAGACGGTCGATCAGCCTGTTCCTGCTTGGGAGTATCCCTAGCTCTAAGTTGCTTGCGCGATCTTCGTTAAGGAACTTCTCGAATGTCCGCCTAGCTTCAGATGCCATTTTCGCCTCCGTTGATGTGACAATAGAAGAGAAGCTCAATCGAGGGTAAAGAGCCGCACACATTCGGCATTCCTTTCAAAGGGCATTTGTACCTCGGTTTCGTGGTTAGAGAACAAACGACCTTCTTGATAAGATTGTGAGCCGGTGTGGGCTACAGATGCTAAGTTGCACCGCGAGTCTGGTAGGCCTCATCACTCCACGCCACCGCTCAGCACCCGCCCGGTGCGCGCCGTAAGGCGCCGGGCAGCGCCGACCCGCCCCCCGGGGCGGCGTTTGGGTGAGGCTTGGGGCTTCGCTTGGAGGGAAGATGACCACTGCGCCATAAAGTGGCATGCACGTGCGTTGCGGCGCCACCCCGCGGGTCGGCGCTGCCCGGCTTGTGGGGCGAGTGGCGTTTGGTTTGGCAGGACCAGTCCCGGCCTACCGGCCGGGGATGGCGCCTCGTTTTTCGCCTGCGCCTTCCCAACTGTCGATGGCGGCAATCGCCTCCTCCGCCGAGTCCACGAATTTGAACAGCTCGATGTCTTCGGGGCTGATTGTGCCTGCGTCCTTCAGGGCGTCCCAGTTGATGATCTTTTCCCAGAAGGCCTTGCCGAATAGCAGGAAGGGCACCTTCTGCATCCGGCCGGTCTGGATCAGGGTGAGGGACTCGAAGAGTTCGTCCAGCGTGCCGAAGCCGCCGGGGAAGACGGCGATGGCGCGGGCGCGCATCAGGAAGTGCATCTTGCGGATGGCGAAGTAGTGGAAGTTGAAGCAGAGGTCGGGCGTGACGTATTCGTTGGGCGCCTGCTCGTGGGGCAGCACGATGTTGAGGCCGATGGAGTGGCCGCCGGCGTCTGCCGCGCCGCGGTTGCCGGCCTCCATCACGCCCGGCCCGCCGCCGGTGACGATGACGTCCTCGGTGCCGCCTGAGGCGAGGGAGCGCTCGGTCATCAGCCGGGCGAAGCTGCGGGCCTCGTCGTAGAAGGCGGAGAGGTCGGCGAGGGTCTGCGTGCGGGCGGTGTCTTTCTTGGCCGGTTCGGGAATGCGGGCGCCGCCGAAGAGGACGACGGTGGAGCGGATGCCGTGCTCTTCCATCAGCAGTTCGGGCTTGAGCAGTTCGAGCTGGAGGCGGACGGGGCGAAGCTCATCACGGCAGAGGAAGTCTTCATCGGCGAAGGCGAGGGTATAGGCCGGGGCGCGGGTTTGCGGCGTGTCGGGCACCTCATGGGCGGTGCGCTTGTCTTCTCCGGCGTCGCGGAAGCGGCTGGCGTCGTTCATTGGTCGTCCTTCCCTTGTTCGGGGGGAGGCTATCGCGGGCGGGGTGGAGAGGGAAGGCGAGGTGCGCCATGAATGCGCACCCTACGGCGGCGAGGTGGGTTGCGCCCGTGCGGGGGAGCGTTATGACGTTTGCGACCATTTCTCGGAGGATGCCCCCATGTCGAACGCCCAGCTTGAAGCCGCCATCGAAGCCGCCTGGGAGGCGCGTGATCAGATCACGCCGCAGACCACGGGCGAGACCCGCGAGGCGATCGAGGATACGCTGAACGCGCTGGACGGCGGCAGCCTGCGGGTGGCGGAGAAGCAGGCGGATGGCTCGTGGCATGTGAACCAGTGGGCGAAGAAGGCGGTGCTGCTGGGCTTCCGGATCAAGGACATGGAAGAGCAGTCCGGCGGGCCGCAGGGCGGCGGCTGGTGGGACAAGGTGGACAGCAAGTTCAAGGGGTGGGGCGACAACCAGTGGAAGGCTGCGGGCTTCCGCGCGGTGCCGAATGCGGTGGTGCGCAAGAGCGCCTATATCGCGCCGGGCGTGGTGCTGATGCCGTCTTTCGTCAACCTCGGCGCCTATGTGGACGAGGGGACCATGGTGGACACATGGGCAACGGTCGGCTCTTGCGCGCAGATCGGCAAGGGCGTGCACCTGAGCGGCGGCGTGGGCATTGGCGGCGTGCTGGAGCCGATGCAGGCGGGGCCGACGATCATCGAGGATAACTGCTTCATCGGGGCGCGCTCGGAGGTGGTGGAAGGCTGCATCATCCGTGAAGGCTCGGTGCTGGGGATGGGCGTTTACATCGGCCAGAGCACCAAGATCGTGGACCGGGAGACCGGCGAGGTGATGTATGGCGAGGTGCCGCCCTATTCGGTGGTGGTCTCGGGCTCGATGCCGACCAAGAACAACCTGAACCTCTACTGTGCAGTGATCGTGAAGCGGGTGGACGAGAAGACCCGCTCGAAGACCGGGATCAACGAGCTGCTGCGGGATTGATCGGGTGGTGGGTTTTACCCACCCTACGGCATGATCGGCTTTTCTGACTGGCCGAAGCGGCAGGTGCTGCATGATCTGCGCTGCGTGGCGGAGGCTGCGCGGCCTGCGGTGGAGGCGCGGGGCGGGGCGGTGTTGAAGGCGGTGCCGCTGGAGGCGGATCTTCAGCTCGCTTGCGATGGGGATTACCTGGATCATGTCATAGAGCTGGACGCGGTGGCGCGGGGGGCGGACGCGGAGCTGGCGGGCTATGCGATGGCGCTGCTCATTGGGGATGCGGTGCATGGGCAGATCGGCTTCGCGCCGGAGGGCCTGCCTGTCGACAGCCAGCCGGGGGCGCGGCGGGCGGCACTGGCGCGGGGGCTTCATGCGGCGGATGAGGCGCATGATCTGGGCGTGGCGCTGCCGGAGCTTGTGACGAGCTTGCCCAAAGAGAAGGTCATCCCGCCGCTGATGCAGATCGCGCGGGAGTTGCGCGGGATGGTCGATGCGGTGGCCCATGCGGATTACGGGATGGATGCGGCGCGCCACGCCGAGGCGCTCAGGGCGGTGCTGGACACGGAGGACTGCCGCTTTCCGAAGGGGGAGCGGTGGTATCCGGCGGAGGTGGTAGAACTCACCGGGCATGACCCGGAGAATGGCGCCACATGGCTGCCCTGCATCGCGCTGCTGGTGCTGGATGACATCCACTACGGCGGCGACTTCGACCAGATGACGTTTCGATGGATGAAACAGGCCGCGCGCCTGCTGAAGGCGCCGGAGCGGATGCGGGGGCCGATCCTGCGGGGTATCCGCCACGTGATGGAGCGCGAGGTGCCGGGCTACTGGGACCCCTACTTTGAGTGGATGCCACGGAAGATCGCGGAGAGCGCGGTGATGGTGCCTTGGGAGGATGTGGCCTGACGGCGGGTGTGGTGGCCAGATTGCGCACCCTAAAGGCGGGAACCGGAGGCCGTTCTGCCCGGTTAAAGCGGTAACACGCTGTTGACCGGAAAGGACGGAACAATGGGACTTGGACTTATTCTCTCGATCATCATCGGGGGCCTCGCGGGCTGGATCGCCTCGATGATCATGAAGGCCGACACTGGCCTCATCACCAATATCGTGCTCGGCATCGTGGGCGCGCTGGTGCTGAACCTGCTGCTGCAACTGCTGGGCATCTATGCCGCCGAACGGGTCGTGCCGCAGCTGATCGTGGGGATCGCGGGCGCCTGCCTGCTGATCTTCGGTTTCCGGGCCATCGCACGCCGCTCCTGACGGCGTGCTCTCAGACCTATCGCTGACATGGCTCCTCGTCGCCTTTGCGGTGGCGGGGAGCATTGTTGTGGTGGCCTCGATCCGGGCCACGGCGCTGGCCGATATCATCGCCGACCGCACGGCGATGGGCGAGGCGCTGGTGGGCGGTGTGCTGCTGGGCGGGGCGACCTCGCTCTCGGGCGTGGTGGTGAGCGTGAGCGTGGCGGCGCAGGGGGATGCCTCCTTTGCGTTTTCCAACGCGGTGGGGGGCATTGCGGCGCAGACGCTGTTCCTGGCGATTGCCGACACGCTGCACCGGCGGGCCAACCTCGAGCATGCCGCCGCCGAGCCTGCGAACCTGTTTCAATGCGTGATGCTGTTGATCCTGCTCAGCTTGCCGGTGGCGGCGATGGCGGGGCCGGATGTGGCCTATTTTGGCATTCACCCCGTGTCGGTGGTGCTGTTCATCGCCTATGCCGCCGGGGTGCGGTTGGCGGCCTCGGTGCGCGAAGAGCCGATGTGGCAGCCGGTGGAGACCGGCGAGACCCGGCGCGACGACCCGGCGGATGCGGCGGATGCACACAAGAGCGCGCGCGGGCCGGTGCTGGTGTTTGCCGCGCTGGCGGCGGCGATGGGCCTTTGCGGCTACGTCATCGGGCAGGGCGGGCAGGAGTTTGTGACCCGGTTCGGGCTGGCCTCCAGCCTTGTGGGGAGCCTCGTGACGGCGGTTGTGACCTCGTTGCCCGAGCTGGTGACGACGCTGGTGGCGGTGCGCCGGGGCGCGTTGCAGTTGGCGGTGGGCGGGATCATCGGCGGCAACACCTTTGACACGCTGTTCCTCGTGTTCTCGGACGTGGCTTACCGCGACGGCTCGCTCTATCACGCGGTGGGGCTGAGTGACCTTTACTGGCTCGCAACAGGGCTGCTGATGACGGCGGTGCTGATGGCCGGGCTGATCCTGCGCCAGCGGGAGGGGCCGGCCCGGATTGGCATCGAGAGCGTGCTGATGATGGCGATCTACGGTGGGGCCGTGGCGGTGGAGGTGCTGGCGTGAGGCGGGGGCGCGGTGGCGATGGGACCAGTCGCGGGATGGGGGGACAATTGCCACGGATCGCTTTGGCGGCGCCGTCATGCGGCGGGGGGCCAGCCCCCCGCACCCCCCGGGAATATTTTCAGCAAGAAAATGAGCAGGGGCGGGGGCAATTTTAGATGAATTGTAATGGTTCTTTGCTGTCAGGCCGGTTTTTTCGGGCGGTCTGCGACGGGGCCGCGGCTGGCCTTCCAGCCGGAGAAGCCGTCGGTGACGTGGCTGACGTTTTCGAGCCCCATCTCTTGTGCGGCGAGGGCCGAGAGGGCGGAGCGCCAGCCCGACGCGCAGTAGAAGACGAAGCGGTCGCCGCTCTGGAACTGGGGTTTGGCGTAGGGCGATTCCGGGTCGATCCAGAATTCGAGCATGCCGCGCGGGCAGTGGAAGGCGCCGGGGATCATGCCTTCGCGCTCCAGCTCGCGGGGGTCTCGCAGGTCGACGAAGGTGATGCCCTCCTGCCCATGCTGCGGGATGATCTCGGCGGCGGGCGCGTGGGCGACCTGCGCATTGGCCTCGGCGACCATGTCTTTGACGCGTTTCATCGGCTCTCCTCCTGCTTGACTTCGCGCATCTGGCGGAACACCTAGATTTGTCAGGAGGATATGCGATGTCGGGCGGGAAGGAAAAGAAGGTGCAGGCGGTTTACACGCTGTTGGTCGAAGTCGGCCGAAAGGCGGGCGATGGCTTGCCCGAGGGGGCGCACGGCGCGGCGCTGATGTGCTATGCGGCGGGCGTGGACGAGGCCGAGGCGGTGCGGGAGACCGTGGCGATCCTGAAGCAGGCCGACCTCGCGCCGCTGGACGTGACCGGCTACGGCACGCTGGAGGAGCGCGAGGCGCAGGGCCACGAGATTGACGAGGACGAGCGCGAGCTGATGGCGCGGGCGCTGGCGGAGAACGCGGTGATCGTGGCGCAGATGACGCCGTTCTTCGATGCGCCCTCCCATGAAGGCGGCGCGGCCTGATGGCCGACCGGCTGCTTCAGGTGATCGGCTCGGTGGAGCAGATCGACGAGGTGGCGGGCTGCCTTGAGGATCTGCCGCCCGACCAGTGGTGGCGGCTGCCCTATGACGAGGACGAGGGGCGGCAGACGCTCTACGTGGCCCTCTTCAAGGCCGATGCGCAGGAGGTGATGGACGCCATCAGCGAGGCGCTGGAGGGGCAGGACGGTTGGCGGCTGTTCAGCCTGCCGACCGAGGCGAGCCTGCCGGAACTCGATGACGAGGAGGAGGAGGACCGCCGCGCGGAGAAGGAGACGGTGAACGCGCGGGAGGAGATTTATCGCGAGGTGCGGCAGGGCACGGCGCTGACGCTGGATTACCTCGTGATGACGGCGCTGGCCGCGCTGGTGGCGGCCATCGGCCTCAGCCAGGGGCAGGTGGCGGTGGTGATCGGGGCGATGGTGATTGCGCCATTGCTCGGGCCGATCATGGCCTTTGCCTTCGGCTCGGCGCTGGGCAACTTCTCGCTCCTTGGGGTGGCGGTGAAGGCCTTGGGGGCCGGGCTGGGGGTGGCCGTGGTGGTGGGCATCGCCCTTGGGCTGATTTTGCCCGGCTCCTACCCCGACACCTCGATGATGGATTTCTCGGGCGTGCTCAGCCTTGAGACCGTGGCGTTGCCGCTGGCGGGCGGCGCGGCGGCGGCGTTGATGCTTTCGGGCGGGCAGACCACCGGGCTTGTGGGCGTGATGGTGGCGGCTGCACTGCTGCCACCGCTGGCAGCCTTCGGGCTTTTCGTGGGCATCTGGGACATTCCCAACGCGCTGCGGGCGCTGGCGACGGTGGTGACCAATATCGTGGCGATCAACCTTGCGGCGCAGGTCGTCTTCCTCGCCAAGGGCATCCGCCCGCGCCGGTGGGAAAGCTCGGATCACAAGACATCCGTGCGCGTGGCGCTGGGGGCCTCGGGTGCGCTGGTCGCGCTTTTGGCGCTGGCGCTCTGGGCGGCGGGGCATGGCTACGTGCCGGGGCTCTAGGCCCGCTGCGCCCGAAACGAAAACCCCAGCATTTTCTCAGGCTTGCCCCATTTGTGCCCCGTTTTCGCTCGTAGATTGAGTGCGAGTGAAGTGAGGGCCAGGGCACCCATGAAAGAGTCGATAGCCGCAATCAAGTGGGTCGCGAACCTCGTGATGGTGGCGTGCATTCTGGGCGCGGTGTGGCTGGGCTACAAGTTCGCCACGGAGCCGGGATACCTCGCAGAGCTGACCTTGGGTGTGGAGCAGGAGAGCCCTTTTGCCCCGCGCAGCCCGGTGATGGATGGGCCGCCATCCGATCAGGTGGTGACCAGCCGGTTGCCGCAGGCCAGCGGGATGCCGCAGGCGGGCGGCACCAGCGCCGGCGAGCGCAGGCTGAGCAACGACAGCGGCAGCGGCGCGACCACCGACGCGGGCAGCTATGCGCCGCGCACATCGGCCACCGGCGGCCTTCGCACGGTGACCCGGAAAACAAAGCAAGCCCCGGAGGCCTACCAGCCGCCCGTGGCGCAAAGAAAGGTGGTTCGGGTCGGCGATTGAGCCGGGCGCGGGCCGCGACGAGAGAGAGCAAACTGGAGGCCGGGGCGCGGTGCCCGGGCCGGACACAAGGGTGAGCAAGCGGGCCGGGGGCCCGTCGTGAGCGGAAAGGCAGGCACGAGATGGCAGCTGTTCGAATAATCCTGATAGTGGTGGTTCTCGCCGTGATGGGCGGGATCGGCTTTATGCAATATTCCACGATGAAGGCGGTGGACACGGCGATGGGCCCCTACGAGGGCGAGGATTACGCCGCGGTGGAAGACACCAAGCCAGCCCCGCGCAGCACCGCCTCGAGTGGCTACTCGGGCGGCAGCGTGATCAAGTCGACCAAGACCTCGAGCCGGGTGGGCGGTGACAAGACGATCACCATCCAGCGCAAGAAGCCCAGCCTCTGGACCCGTATCCGCATGTGGTTCGGCTACCAGCCGGAAGATGCGCACCGCCGCGACTTTGCCCGCCTCAAGGCCCAGCGGGAGGCCGAGGCCGCCCGCAGCAAGGGCGTGAACCAGGTGACAGGTCGCAAGGAAAGCACCGCCAGTGTGCGCGGCGCGACCTCGGGCGCCAAGAAGAAAGCCGCGCCGAACAAGTCGGTGGCGAGCGCGCTGGGCGGCGGCTGAACCGCCTGCCCGAGCCGAAACACGAGGGGCGTCCCATCGGGGCGCCCTTTTTGCATGGCGCTCAATCGCTCAGGGCGGGAATGGCCGCCGCCACCCGGTGCCGCGCCGCTGCGCAGGCCTCGCGGGAGCGGCCCTCGGCCAGCACGAACTCCGAGCCGTCGGGCAGCAGCAGCACTGCCCGATACTGGGTTTCGCCGTCGCTGTCTGTGCGCGCCTCCACCGGGGGCAGTGCAAGCTCCGCCGCCTCATGCTCCTGCCGCCTGCGCCGGTGCGGATAGCGCCAGGTCAACCGCAGGCGGCCTTCCGGCGTGGCTGTGGCAAGGAACATGGGCATATGGGCGCAGAGGGCCACCAGACAGAGGCCGCCGATCCAGAACAGGCCCAGCAGGGCACGGATCAGCTCGGGCGGATAGCCCTCGGGCGGTCCGTCGCGCAGGATCGCCACCGTCACCAAGCCGAGCATCCCCAGCCAGACCGCCGAGAAGGCCCAGAGGATGCCCGCGCGCCGGTTGGCCACCAGAGGCGCGGCCCGCCGCCTCATGCCGGGCCGGCCCAGTCGCGGGACAGCGACCAGCGCACCACGATGTTGGTCGAGCGCCAGAGCGGCCCCGGATCGGTGAACCGTTCCGCCTCGGTGCCGCCCATCCGGGCATAGAAGGCGCGGGCGCGGGTGTTCTGGGCCACGACGGAGAGCGCGGCTGCCACGCCGCCCTCGGCCGCGATCCACTCCAGCGCCGCCAGTAGCAGCCGCGCCCCGAGGCCGGTGCCGCGTGCCGACCGGCGCACGTAAAGATGGGTGATCTCGGTCGCGCCCTCATGGGCGGCCTGCGACGCAGGCGCGATGCTCGCCACCCCGAGCAGCGCATCGCCCCGGCAGGCCACGATGGCGCCGCTCTGCGGCATGTCCCCGGCGAGGAGGGCCTGCCAGAACGGCAGCCGATGCGCCTCGTCTAGGCGGGCCATCGCCTCGGGCGGCGCTATCCCGGCATAGGTCTCGCGCCAGACTTCTACGTGAAGGGTGGCAAGCGCCCGCGCGTCCTCGGCCCGCCCGGCGCGCAGCACCGGGGGCAAAGGCGCCTCGAAGGTCACGCTGCCCGCAGCGCCTCTGCCGCCCAGAGCCGGGCCTCGTAGCCCGAAAGCATCCGCCGCGCCGCAGGCCCGTAGCCCTCGCCGGTCTCCGGGTCGAGCTCGGGGAAAATCGTGCAGATCTCTTCAACGATTTCGGCTTCGAAGCTGTGCTGCATCTGGCCGCCGGGCAGGAAGCTTTCGGTCGGCAGGCCCTCGGAAAAGATCACCTGATGCCGGTCGAAGAGCAGGTGGACGTATTCGACCTCGCCGCCTTCCAGCCGGGTCACGGCTGCGCCGCCGACCAGCTCCTTGGCGGCCACCAGCACCTCGCCGTCGCCGAACATCAGCTCTGCCAGCGGATCGCGGATCATCAGGCGGTGCAGGGGCGAGATGGTCAGAGCGCGATGCGGCCCGAAGGTGCCGGCGCGGATGTGGATGGGGGCCATGCTGCCGAGGGCGGGCACGGTGCGGCGGCCGATCCAGCGCAGGGGCTGGGGGCCGTCATCATGGGTGAGCACCATGTCGCCGGGCTGGAGGCTCTCGACCGGCACCTCGCCGGAGGGTGTGGCGATGAGCGTGCCCGCGACGAAGCAGGGCACCTGATCAAGCTTGATAAAGCCGGTGTCGGTCTCGCCGCTGGCGTCCTCGATGGCATAGGTGAAGACGATCTCTTCGGTATCGCCATCGGAGGTGACATCGAGCGTGCCATCGGCGTTGAGCGTGATGGTCTGGCCAGTTTGCAGGGTGACGCTCTGCCCCGCCGATACCGCCACGCCGTTGATGTGGGTGATGGTCATCGTCGGGGAGCCGATATCGTTGCCCAGCACGTCGATGGTTTTGGTGAAGTTGGTGCCGATCTGGACTTCGTCGGTCATGGCGACGAGATCGGTCTGGATCGAGTTGCCCGCGATGAGCACGTTGGAGTCGTAGGAGCTATCTGACGTGTCGGCGATGCCGATGCGGATGGTGTTCTGCTCGCCTGCATTGACCGGCATGGTCAGGGTCATGGTGAGGGTGAACCCGTCCATCTCGGTGTTGTAGTCGTCGTTCGTGTTGTCGATGTAGAGGTTGGAGTTGTCGGCATCGTTGACGTTGGTCACGGCGGTGTTGCCGCTGCCGACCTCGAGCTCGACGTATTCGCCGTTCACCCAGACCGCGAAGATGTCGTTGTAGATCGACTGGGAATACTCCGGGTACTCATCGGACGAGAAGACGAACTGCATGGTCATCACGTCGCCATCAGGGATGAAGGTGACATCCATGTAGCTGGCGTCATAGGTCGACGTGCCGGCGATGGCGTTGAAATCGGAGTTGTTGTTCTGCCCGCCGGTGTTGGTGGAGGTGTTGTTGTCCTGGTTGGACGAGCCCCATGAGTTGGTGAAATCCGAGGCGCGGCCGGTGGAGAGGATGACGCCGGTATCGCCGGGCACCACGCCGGGCGAGGTGCTGTCTCCGCCGGTGTAGATGCCGGAGGAGTAGCTGGAGCCGGAGTAGCTGGCCGAGACCACCTGCACGCTGTCACCGAAGATCGCATCGGCCATGGCAGATGCGTTGGCGTAGGTATTGATCGAGAGTTCCGATGCCGCAACCATGCTCGTCTGTCCTCAATGGACCCTCGGCATGGGAGGACGGCACGGCGCGGGGCCGGTCCGTCGGGGGGTGGTGGGCCGCGAGATTTTTCTCGTCTGACCTGCCGCTGCTCTTCGCCCTGCCTCGGGTCGATGTGTTTGTTTTGACGAAAATTGCCATCATTTCGGCGGGTTGTCAGCACATTTGGCGCGGGGGCCTTGGGGCTGTGGGGGCGGTGCAACAGGCGGTGGGTGGTGCGCGGTGAGGGGAGGGGGTATCTGGGGGGCAAAGGAGACCTGCCCATGACCGACCCCGTAGAGCTGACCCGCGCCTTGGTGAAGTGCCCCTCTGTCACGCCCGAGGAGGGCGGGGCGCTGGTGCTTTTGGAGGAGCGGCTGACGGCGGCGGGGTTCGCCTGCACACGGGTGGACCGGGGCGGCATTTGCAACCTCTTCGCCCGCTGGGGCCGGGCCGGGAACGGCAAGGCCTTTGGCTTCAACGGGCATACCGATGTGGTGCCGGTGGGCGATGCGGCGGCCTGGACCCACCCGCCGTTCGGGGCCGAGGAGGAGGACGGCTGGCTTTATGGCCGGGGTGCGACCGACATGAAGAGCGGGGTTGCGGCCTTTGTGGCGGCGGCGATCGACTTTGTGCAGCAGACCCCGCCCGATGGCTCGGTGGTGCTGGCGATCACCGGCGACGAGGAGGCCGACGCTCTGGACGGCACGACGGCGCTGCTGGACTGGATGGCGGAGAACGGTGAGCGGATGGATGTGTGCATCGTCGGTGAGCCGACCTCGCTGGAGCAGATGGGCGACATGATGAAGATCGGGCGCCGCGGCTCGATGAACGCGCATTACGTGTTGCGCGGCAAGCAGGGGCACTCGGCCTATCCGCACCGGGCGATCAATCCGGTGGCGGCGATGGCGCGGCTTTGCGACCGGCTCGCCTCGCGCACGCTCGACGTGGGGACCGAGCATTTTGACGCCTCGACGCTGGCGCTCACCACCATCGACGTGGGCAACACGGCGACCAACGTGATCCCGGCGGAGGCGCGGGCGACGGCGAACATCCGGTTCAACGACGAGCACACGGGCGAGAGCCTGACCGAGTGGCTGAAGGCCGAGGGCGACAAGGTGGCCGAGGAGTTTGGCGTCGGCGTGGGGCTGACGGTGAAGGTGAGCGGCGAGGCGTTTCTGACGCCGCCGGGTGCGCTCTCGGAGTTGGTGAGCGGCGCGGTGGAGGCGGTGACGGGCCGGGTGCCGGAGCCCTCGACCACGGGCGGGACGAGCGATGCGCGCTTCGTGAAGAGCCACTGCCCGGTGGTGGAGTTCGGGCTGGTTGGCCACCGGATGCATCAGGTGGACGAGCGGGTGCGGGTGGAGCAGATCGGCGAGTTGAAGGCGATTTACGGGCGGATGCTGGCGGATTACTTCGCGGAGGGGTGAGCCCACTAGTCCACAAATGTTGTTTTGTGGGTTAGGCCGGGCTAGAATTAGCCCATGCCCAGACTCTCGATAGACATCACCGCTGAAGAGCACCGCAAGCTGAAGGCCATCGCCGCGCTGAAGGGCCAGACGATCAAGGATTTCGTGATGAGCCGTGCGCTGAAGGACGACACCGACGACTGGACCGATGACGAGAAGGCCGCGCTGGAAGAGCTGCGGGCGATCCTTCTGCCAAGGATCGAGGCGGCGCGGCGGGGCGAAGTGTCAACCCTGACGATGGATGAGATCGCGGCGAAGGCCAAGGCCCGCAGGGCCGGCTGATGACGGCCTATGTTCTGTCGCTTGCGGCCGAGACCGATGTTGTCGAGATATGGCAGTACACTGAAAGCAAGTGGAGCGAAGCCCAGGCGCAGGCTTACCACGCAGACCTCGAAAGGCGCTTCGCTCGCCTCTCGGATGGGCCTTTTCGCACCCTCGACGAGATCGCTCTTGGGCTGCGCGTGTCTCGTGCAGGTCGGCACTTGATCTACTGGATGAAGGAGCCTGCCGAGAGTACCTTCGTCGTCGCTGTCCTGCACGAGAAAATGGATGTTCTCACACGCCTTTCCAACAGATTGCCCAGAGCCGAATGACCCTCACCATCACCCCCACCCGCGATCTCGATGCCTGCTTTGCCCTCCGCAGGGAGGTGTTCATGCGGGAGCAGGGGTTCTCCGAGGCCGAGGAATTCGATGGCAAGGATGGCAGCGCCATTCACCTTCTGGCCGCCGAGCGGGGGGAGCCGGTGGGGACGGCGCGGGTGTTTGTGGAGGAAGGGCGGATCGGGCGGATTTGCGTGGTGACGCGGGCGCGGGGCACCGGGCTGGGGGCCAGGATCGTGCGGGCGGGAATGGAGCTGCTGCGCGAGCGCGGGGCCAAGGCGGCGGTGCTGGATGCGCAGGTGCGGGCGATGGGGTTTTATGAGACGCTCGGGTTCACCGCGGAGGGGCCTGAGTTTGACGACGGCGGGGTGCCGCACCGGCGGATGACCTGCCCGCTGTGAGCGTGGCTCACTCCGATATCAAGATCGCGCCGACGGAGGATTTTGCCGCCTGCATGGCGGTGCGGATCGCTGTGTTCGTGAAGGAACAGGGCGTGCCGGCGCAGCTGGAGAATGACGCGCTCGACGCCGTGGCACGGCACCTGCTGGCCACGCGCGATGGCCGCCCGGTGGGCACTGCGCGGGTGATGCGCGAGGGAAAAACCGGCAAGATCGGGCGGGTCTGCGTGCTGAAAGAGCTGCGCGGCACCGGGCTGGGGTTGGCGCTGATGCAGGCGGCGCTGGACGAGTTGCGCGCGATGGGCGGAATTGAGCGGGTCCAGCTGGGGGCTCAGACTTCGGCGCTGCCGTTCTACGCCCGGCTCGGCTTTGCCCCCTGCGGCGAGGTGTTCGACTCCGTCGGCATCCCTCACGTCATGATGGAGCGGGCGCTGTAATTTCGCTGTTGCCTTCGCCCGCGCCCTGCTACCTCTTTCACATGGCCGAGCTACCAACGAAAAAAGACATTCTGGACTGGATCGCCGCCCATCCCGAGGCGGCCTCCAAGCGCGATATCGCCAAGGCGTTCCACATCAAGGGGGCGGCGCGGATCGACCTCAAGCGGATGCTCCGCGAGCTGGAAGATGAGGGGCATCTTGCCAAGCGCAAACGCTCCTACCGCGACCCCGAGAAACTGCCGCCGGTGGGTGTGCTTACCGTCGTTGGCCCGGATGCCAATGGCGACCTGATGGCCAAGCCGATGGAATGGCATGGCGAGGGGCCGGAGCCGAAGGTGCTGATGATCCTGCGCAGCGCCGATGGGGCGCTGGGCGCGGGCGACCGGATTTTGGCCAAGCTGCGCGAGGTGAAGGGCGAGGAGCACCATTACGAGGGCCGGCTCATTCGCAAAATCGGGACCAACCCCAAGCGCATCCTCGGTATCTACCGCAAGAGCGCCGAGGGCGGGCGGATTCTACCGATCGACAAGGGTGCGGACCGGGAGTGGACGGTAGCGAAAGATGCCACGGCAGGCGCCAAGGACGGCGAGTTGGTGGAGGCCGAACAGGCCGGGCCGAAGGGGCGCATGGGGCTGCCGAAGGCGCGGGTGGTGGAGCGGCTGGGCGACCCGTCCAAGCCGAAGGCGGTGTCGCTCATCGCGATCCACCAGCACGGGATTCCAGACAGTTTCGACGATGAAACCATCGCAGAAGCTGACCGGATGAAGCCTGCGGGCCTCAAGGGCCGGGAAGACCTGCGCGAGCTGCCGCTCATAACCATCGACCCTTGGGACGCGCGGGACCATGACGATGCCTGCTATGCCCATGCCGACGACGACCCGAAGAACGACGGCGGCCATGTCATCTGGGTCGCCATTGCGGATGTGGCGCATTACGTGACCCCAAGCTCGGCGCTGGACCGGGAGGCGAAGGAGCGCGGCAACTCGACCTACTTCCCCGACAGGGTGGTGCCGATGCTGCCGGACCGGCTCTCGGGCGATCTGTGTTCGCTGCACGAGGGCGTGCCGCGGGCCTGTATCGCGGTGAAGATGCGGGTGGATGCGCATGGTGAGCTGGTGGACTGGACCTTCCACCGCGGGCTGATGAAATCTCCCGCCTCGCTGAATTACGAGGAAGTGCAGGCGGCGATGGATGGGGAGCCGAACGAGAAGGTCGCGCCACTGATGGAAGACGTGATCAAGCCGCTCTACGCGGCCCATCACGCGCTGGTGGACGCGAGAAACCGCCGCCAGCCGCTCGATCTGGATCTGCCGGAGCGGCAGATCGTGCTGGGCGAGGACGGCACGGTGAAATCGGTGCAGTTCAAGGACCGGCTGGATGCGCACCGGCTGATCGAGGAATTTATGGTGCTGGCAAATGTTTGTGCCGGCAAGGAGCTGGTGAAGCGGAGCCAGCCACTCTTGTTCCGGGTCCATGAGGAGCCGAGCGTGGAGAAGCTGGATGCTCTGCGCGAGACGGCGCAGGCCAGCGGGCTGAGCCTTGCGAAGGGGCAGGTGCTGAAGACGGCGCATCTGAACCAGTTGCTTGCGCAGGCGGCGGGCACCGACCATGCCGAGCTGATCAACCTGAGCACGCTGAGGTCGATGACGCAGGCCTATTACAGCCCGCAGCATATTGGCCACTTCGGCCTCGCGCTGGGCACCTACGCGCATTTCACCTCGCCCATTCGGCGCTACTCGGACCTCGTGGTGCATCGGGCGCTCGTTACCGCGCATGGCTGGGGCGATGACGGGCTGACGGAGGCGGATATCGAGGCGCTTGAGGCGACGGCGGTGCATATCAGCGAGACCGAGCGGCGCTCGATGACCGCCGAGCGGGACACCACCGACCGCTACCTTGCCAGCTACCTCTCGGAGCGCGTCGGCAACGAGTTTGGCGGGCGGATCAGCGGGATCGCGCGGTTTGGCGCTTTTGTGCGGCTCGACGAGACCGGGGCCGACGGGCTGATTCCGATCCGCAGCCTCGGGCAGGAATACTTCCACTTCGACCGCGAGGCGCAGGAGCTGATGGGGGCCGATACGGGCCGGGTGATCGGGATTGGTCAGCGGGTGCTGGTGCGGCTGGCGGAGGCGGTGCCGGTGACGGGCGGGCTGCTGCTCGACCTGTTGGAGATCGAAGGCGCGGCGGTGAAGCCGGGGGCCTCGGCCAAGCGCGGGCGGCCGGTGCGGCGCAAGGAGGGCAAGGCGAAGGCCAAGGCCCAGAAGGGCCGCAAGGTGGCGCGCCGCCGACGCGGCTGACCTGCGCGACGCCGCGCTTTGGCCCGTGGGCCGAATCCGCTATGCTGGGGCCAACGATCTGGCAACAGCAGACGGGCAGGCAGGCGGTATCATGAAGAGAGTATTTGCGGGCGCGGTTCTGGCGCTTGTTGGCGGCGCGGCCCTAGCGGGCCCGGTGGTGGTGGAAACGGCTGTGCGCCCGTTGGCGCGGCCTGCGGGGGGAGGGCTTCCGGTGGCCGAGGTTTCGGGCGAGGGGTTTGGCGCTTGGGTCGAGGGGTTCAAGGCGCGGGCGGCGGCGAAGGGGATTGCGCCGGAGCTGCTGGAGCGGGCGTTTGAGGGGGTGGAGTATGACCCCAAGATCATCACCCGAGACCGGAACCAGAACGAGTTTACCAAGACGATCTGGGATTATCTGGACACCGCAGCCTCGGACCTGCGGGTGACCAACGGGCAGGCGGCGCTGAAGCGGGAGCGGGCGGCGCTGGAGGCGATCGAGGCGGAATATGGCGTGCCGAAGGAGATCGTCACCGCGATCTGGGGGCTGGAGAGCGCCTATGGCACCTACAAGGGCGATACCGATATCGTCGAGGCGCTGGCCACGCTGGCGCATGACAGCCGCCGGGGGGCGTTCTTCGAGCAGCAATTGATGGCGGCCTTCGAGATCTTGCAGGCCGGGGATGTGGCGCCGCGCGACATGAAGGGAAGCTGGGCGGGGGCGATGGGGCACACCCAGTTCATGCCGACGAGCTACCTTGGCCATGCGGTGGATTTTACCGGAGACGGCAAGCGGGACATTTGGGGCGACAACCCGCAGGATGCATTGGCCTCTGCCGCCGCCTATCTGGCCGATGCAGGCTGGGTGAAAGGGATGCCGTGGGGGCTGGAAGTGGTGCTGCCCGAGGGGTTCGACTACGAGATCGCGGGCGAGCATGAGGTGCGCACGGCGGCGGAGTGGAACGCGATGGGGGTGCGGGACGTGGAGGGCCGGGAGGTGCCGGACCACGGGCCAGCCTCGATCCGGCTGCCGGGCGGGGCGAAGGGTGCGGCCTTCATGACCTTCGGCAATTTCATGGTGCTGGAGCGCTACAACACGGCGGATGCCTATGTGATTGCCGTGGGGCACTTGGGCGACCTGATCGCGGGGGGCAAGCGTATTCAGTCCGGCTGGCCGCGCGAGGACCGGGCGCTGACGCTGGCGGAGCGCGAGGAGTTGCAGACGCGGCTGGAGGCGGCAGGCTTCGACCCCGGCGGGGTGGATGGCAAGATCGGCCCGTTGACGCTGGCCGCTGTACGGGCGTTTCAGAAGAGCATCGGGGTGGTGCCGGATGGCTATGCCTCGCTGGCGGTGTTGCAGAAGCTGAGGTAGGCGCCGCGCGTAGCGGAACGCCCGCCCACCCACCCCATTCCGCCACGCGCGGCGCGGATCGGGCGGTGTGCCTGATGGGTGCTGTTGGAGTGGGGGCGCTGCCCCCACACCCCCGGAGATATTTTGGCCAAGATGAAGGGCGGGGCAGGGCTTTATTGCACCGTCAGGAAGGGCTCGCCCGCGGTGATCTGGCCGATGCGGGCGGCGGGGAAGCCCATTGTCTGGAGGTCTTGGAGCAGCTTCGCGGCGCGGCCCGGCGGGATGGCGGCGAGGAGGCCGCCGGCGGTTTGCGGATCGAACAGCACGTCGGCCTCGGGCGGGGCGGGCGCGGGCAGGGCGATGCGGCTGGCAACGGCGGCGCGGTTCTCGGCCCAGAGGGTGGAGCGGATGCCCTTGGCGGCCAGTTCGGCGGCGCCGGGCAGGAGCGGGAGCGCGGCGAGCTTGAGCGTGGCGGCGACCTTGCTGGCCTCGCAGATGGCCATGAGGTGCCCGGCGAGGCCGAAACCGGTGACATCGGTCATGGCGTGGGCTGTGGCGAGCAGGCGGGCGGGGCCGCCTTGGGGCCGGGACATGGAGCCGAGGGCCCCGGCGACCCAAGTGGCCTCGGCCTGCCCACGCATGTCGGCGGCAAGAATGATTCCGGTGCCGATGGGTTTGGTGAGGATGAGCGCATCGCCGACCTGTGCGTTTTCCAGCCCCACGGGGAAGGCGGTGCGCAGGCCGGTGACGGTGAAGCCGAGTTGCACTTCGGCGCCCATCGAGCTGTGCCCGCCGACCAGCTCGGCGCCCTCATCGCGCAGGATGGCGCTGGCGGCGGTGAGCACCTCGCGCATGGAGCGGGCCTGCATCTCGGGGGCCATGCGGGGCAGGGTGACGGAGGCGAGCGCCGCCTGCGGCCGGGCACCCATCGCCCAGATATCCCCCAGCGCGTGGACGGCGGCGATGCGGGACATCAGGGCGAGGTCTTCGGTGAAGCCGCGCAGGTGATCGGTGGTGATGACCTGCCAGTCGCCCTCCATCGCGAGGATGGCGGCATCGTCGCCCGGCAGGCTCATCACGTCGTCCCGCTCGGGAGCGGGCAGCTCTGCCAGAGCGGCCTTCAGCGCGGTGGGGGCGATCTTGGCGCCGCAGCCGGCGCAGAGCATGGGTTCGGCGGCCGGGTCATCGGGGGCCATCGAAGGGTAGGTGGTGAACTTCTCCATGAAGGCGCGGTCGATCCTGTCTTTCACGCGCCAGACGCAGGGGCCGGAGGCGGTGAGGCCGAGCTTTTCACCCAGTGCGGATTGGGAGCCGAGGGAGATGAGCTTGAGGTAGTCGCGCTGGGGGCGGAAGGGTTTGAGCGCCTCGCCGCCCTTGGTGGCGCGGCGCAGGTTTTCGGCCAGAACGGGGGCGGCGCGGACGGCGTAGACACCGGCCTTGGGGCGCGGGTCAGGCTCGAAATGGGCGCAGTCGCCGACGGCGAAGATCGCGGGATCGGTGGTGCTGCGCAGGCCGGGGCCGACACGGATGAAGCCGTTGTTCAGATCGAGCCCGGTGGTTGCGAGCCAGTCGTGTGGCCGGGCGCCGCCCGCGCCGATGATGAAATCTGCGGGCAGTTCGCGGCCGTTGTCGAGGTGGACGGCCTCGGCGGTGATGCGGGTGACGCGGGCGTTTTCGAGGCAGGGGATGCCCGCCTTGCGGAGGGTTTCGAAGAGCCGGGCGCGGGAGCCGCCGCCGAGGGCAGAGAGGGCGGTGCCGGCATCGACCAGCGTGACGCTGGGGCTGTGGCCTGCGGCGCTGAGGCGGTGGTGGGCGGCCATGGCCAGCTCGACCCCGGCGACCCCGGCCCCGATCACAACCGCGCGGGCGCTGCCGGGGGCCTCCGCGAAGGCTTGCCAGCGGGCGGCGAAAGCATCGAGCGGTTTGGCCGGGCAGGCGTGTTCGGCGAAGCCGGGGATTTGCGGCATGTCGGAGGTGACGCCGATGTCCAGCGAGGCGATGTCATAGCCGAGGCGGCGGGAGCCGGTGGCGGTTTGGACCAGCACCTCGCGCGCGGTGCGGTCGATCGCCGTGGCGTGGCCGTCGATCAGCCGGGCGCCTGCAAAGCGGGCGAGGCGGTGAAGGTCGATCCGGAGCGCATCGAGCGGGTAGTGGCCAGCGATATGGCCGGGCAGCATGCCGGAGTAGGGCGCTGTGGTGCCGGGGTTCACCAGCGTCAGCCGGGCCTGCGGGATGGGGGCCATGCCGAGGCGGCGCAGCACCAGCGCATGGGCATGGCCGCCGCCGATGAGCAGGATGTCTTTTGTCAGGCTCGGGGTGGCGTGCACGCGGGCTCTCCGTTGGCTCTATGTAGACGATAGCGGCCCGGCGGCGGGTGGCAAATGGCGATGGCGGAGGGTTGCGGGGCGGGCCGCATGGCAATGGGGTGGCGTGCTGGCGATTGTTCACGATCTGGCATCAATCGGGGCCGCTTTTTCTCCTTGACGGCTCGCCCCCCGGCCACTACATCGGCCCTCGCTTTTGGCGGAGTAGCTCAGTTGGTTAGAGCAGCGGAATCATAATCCGCGTGTCGGGGGTTCAAGTCCCTCCTCCGCTACCAAGCATTTCGTGACAGTTCGTGACTTTTGCTCAGTACGGTGTGCGTCGTGCTGGCTACACTGCGCTCTCGCGTGTCCCGCCCCGCTGGCCGGAGGGTCTTTGCTCTGCGCGGGAAGCCTCGTATGAGTATTGCCATGCAAGCACTGCGGTTCAGTCAGGATCATGTGGAGGGCGAGACGGTGGGCGATGGGGCCTACCGGCGGATCCGGGCTGATATCGTGTCGGGCAAGTTGCGCCCGCTGGAGCGGCTGAAGCTCGAGCAGTTGCGTGAGGCCTATTCGGTGTCTGTCACCACGCTGCGCGAGATCCTCACCCGGTTGGCCGCCGAGGAGTTGGTGACCGCCGAGGGGCAGCGCGGGTTTCGGGTGGCGCCGGTGAGTCTGGCGGACCTCAAGGGGCTGGCCGAGTTGCGGACGCTGCTGGAGGTGCATGCGCTGCGGCTGTCGCTCGCCAATGGCGATCTGGACTGGCAGGGGCAGGTAGTGTCGGCGCATTACAAGCTGTCGGTGGTGGAGCAGGATCTGCTGAGCAATGACCTGCGGACCGTGGCGCAATGGGTCGAGCATGACTGGGGCTTTCACCATGCCACCATTGCCGCCTGCGCGACCGAGCCGCTGATGCGGATGCACGCGGCCGTGTTCGACCGCTACATGCGCTACCACATGCTGGTGCTGGATTTTCGCGGCAAGCCCGCCGCCGACGATCATGAGCGGCTGCGGGACTTGGTGCTGGAGCGCAAGACGGAGGCCGCGGTGGACCTGCTGACCCGGCATATCGGGGCGGGGCTGGAGCGGATGCTGCAGTCTGGCAAGATCCCCGAGTAGCGGTCAGGCGGCTTTGACGAGGGCCAGTTCGGCGAGGCGGGTGATGGCGTGGCTGTAGCCCGAGATGCCGAAGCCCTCGATCTTGGCGCTTGCGGCCTTTGAAACGTAGCTGAGATGGCGGAACTCGTCGCGGCGGAACAGCGGCGAGATATGCACTTCGATGATCGGGCCGTCGAAGATGAGCAGGCTGTCGAGGATGGCGATGGAGGTGGAGGTGAAGCCTGCCGGGTTGATCAGCAGCCCAGCCGCCTTGCCGCGCGCGTGCTTGATCCAGCCGATGATCTCGGCCTCGCTGTCGCTCTGGCGGAAGTCGATCTCGACGCCGACTTCGGCGGCGCGGGCTCGGCAGAGGGCCTCTACGTCGGCGAGGGTTTCGTGGCCGTAGATCTCGGGCTGGCGGGTGCCGAGCATGTCGAGGTTGGGGCCGTTGATGATGAGGATCTTGGGGCGCGCGGACATTTGGGTCTCCGGGGTTAGCCGCCGTAGCCGTAGAGCCGTGGGAGCCACAGTACCACGTCGGGGACGAAGGTGATGATTGCGAGGCCCGCCACCAGCACCGCGAGGAAGGGCAGCAGGTAGCGGATGGTCTGGCGGATCGGGGAGCGGGTGATCGAGGTAACGACGAAGAGCAGCAGCCCGTATGGGGGTGTTGCGAGGCCGATCATGGTGTTGACCACCACGATCACCCCGAAATGCACCGGGTCCACCCCGAGCGCGACGGCGGTGGGCAGGAAAATCGGCACGATCACCAGCAGGATCGCGTTGGCCTCCAGCAGGCAGCCGAGGCCGAGCAGGATCACGTTGACGGTGAGCAGAAAGCCCAGCCGCCCCAGATCGGTGCCGGCCAGCGCGTCGCGCAGCACGTTCGGCACCTGCTCGACGGTGACGACGTAGTTGAAGGCCAGCGCCCCGGCGATCAGGAAGCCGACGCTGGCGGTGGACTTGGCGCTTTGGCGCACCGCGCGGTAGGCGGTGCGCAGGCTCACGGAGCGGTAGAAGAAGGTGGAGACGAGGAAGGCGTAGAGTGCAGCCAGTGCTGCGGCCTCGGTGGGGGTGGTCACCCCGCCGTAGATGCCCACCAGCAAGATCACCGGCATCAGCAGCGCGGGCACTGCGCGGAGGGTGATGCGGGGCAGCTCGCGCGCGGGCACCGGCTCGTCGACCGGGTAGTCATGGACCCGCGCCTGCCATGCGTTCACCACCATAAGCAGCAAACCGAGGATGAGGCCGGGGACGACGCCACCGAGAAACAGGAAGCCGATGGAGGTGTCGGAGACGAGGGCGAAGAGCACCATTGGGATCGAGGGCGGGATGATTGGGCCGATGATGGCGGAGGCGGCGGTGATGGCGCCTGCATAGGCGGGCGGATACTTACCGTCTTTCGTCATCAGGTTGATGATGATGCGGCCCATGCCCACGGCATCGGCGATGGCCGAGCCGGACATGCCGGAAAAGATCAGTGAGGCGGTGACGTTGACATGCCCCAGCCCGCCTCGGAACCGCCCCACCAGCGCGCGGCAGAAATCCAGCAGCCGGTCGGAGAGGGAGCCGACGTTCATCAGGTCGGCGGCGAAGATGAAGAGCGGGATCGCCAGCAGCACGTAGGAGCCGTAGAGGCCGTTCAGCATTTGCTCGAAGGCGATCGACATATCCTGCCCAGCGAGCAGCAGGTAGACCACCGACGAGGCCAGCATGGCGTGGCCGATGGGCAGGCCCAGCAGCGCGGTGACGACGATGCAGGTGACGGCGGCGCCGAACTCCCAGCTCATTGGCCCATGTCCACGCGGCTGACCTCGCGCGCGCCGCCGCGCAGGGCGTCGATGAGGATGAAAAGGTAGCGCAGGATCGTGACGACCGAGAAGACCAGCGCGATGGAGTAGACCCAGTTGAACCGCAGGTCGAGGTAGCTGGTTTTCTGGATTTTCATGAAGGTGACGTAATCCCAGAGGGCTGGCAGGGAGATGGCATAAACCGCCACGAGAAAGATCGAGAACAGCGCGCGGAAGATCCGGCGGGTGCGGGCGGAGACGCTGACATAAAGGATGTCGAAGCGGATCTCGTCTTCTTCGGAGACCGAGACGGATTGGCCCCAGAGCAGGATCCAGACCCAGGAGATGACGCAGACCTCCACAGTCCAGCCCACCGGGCTATCCATCACGTAGCGCATGAAAACCTGGAAGATGAAGCAGAGGAACATCGCCACCAGCAGCACGGCGGGCACGGCCTCGGCGGCGGCGCGGGCGGGAGGGGCAAGGCGGGAGAGGGCAGGGGGCATCGGTGGGTCAACTCGTTCGGCGGGCCGGAGTGGCCGGCCCGCCGGTGGTGCAGGGGGCGGGGTTATTCGCCCAGAGCGTTGATCGCGTCGAGCATGCCTTCGGGCCAGCTCGCGGCGAACTCGGAAGCGAGATACTTGTCCTGCGCGAAGCTGCGGAAGGCGGCCCGGTCGGGCTCATAGACCTTCAGGCCCTCGCCCTTGAAGAACTCGACCAGCTCGGCCTCGCGCTCGAGGTGGCGCGCGGTGCTCTTGTCGATGGCGGTATCGACGGCGGCCTGAAGCGCGGCCTGCTGCTCGGGAGTCATTCCCTCCCAGACCTCGGTGCCGATGGCCAGCACGTCGAAGCCGATGAGGTGGCTGGTCATGACGATCTGGCTCGTCACCTCGTAGAACTTCATGTTGTAGTCGTTGGGCAGGGGGTTGTCCTGCCCGTCGATGGCGCCGGTTTGCAGTGCGGTATAGACCTCGGCATAGGCGAGCGGGGTCGGGTTGGCGCCGATGGCTTCGCCCAAGAACTGCCATGCATCGCCGCCGGGCATCCTCAGGGTGACGCCGCTGAGATCCTCGGGCGTTTTCACCGCCATGTCGGGTTTCAGGTTCACCTGACGGGTGCCGAAGTAGACCGGTGCAAGGATGTGAATGCCGATTTCGTCGGTCAGCGCGGTGAGCTGCGCGCCCACGTCGCTGGCGAAGGTGGCCTTCAGGTGGTCGGCGTCGTTGAACAGATAGGCCGAGGTCACGATGGACCATTCGGGCACCTGCTCTGCGATGGTTTGCGGCGCGATCAGGCCCAGTTCGAGGTTGCCGCGCTGGATCGAGGTCAGCTCGGAGCCTTGCTGTACCAGCGTGGCGCCGTTGAAGACCTGCAGATCGAACATTTCGGAGACGGCGGCGGAAATCTCGGCGAAGGCCTCGGCGCGGATGTCATTGTCGGAGACTACCGACGAAAGCCGGAGCACCGGCTTGTCTTGCGCGGCGGCGGGCAGCCCGAAGGTGAGCGACGAGGTGGCGAAAAGCGCCGCGGCGAGGGCCGCGCGGCGGGTGATGGAATTCATGATGTCCTCCCTGACGTGGTGTCTTTTGTGACTGCCGCAAGATCAGCGTGGCTCGTTCGTAGGTCAATATTAAAAATGTCCTACGTTATTCAAAATGTGATACGTGCATTTTTGGCGGAAACGGCTGGTCCTTGAATGCAATGAGGGCAGCGGCTGGCCGCTGCCCTTTAGTTTTTCACTGTGGTGGAGGGTTGGTCGCGGCTTGCCTCGCTGTCTTTGGTGTCGAGGTTTGCGCCAACGGACTAGGGCGTCACGAGAGGTCGCGAGCCTGCCTCACCCGAGCGCGGGGTTGCTTGCGTGGCGCTGGTCCGAGCGGGCGGTCAGGCCAGCGCAGGCTCGGCGGTGCGGGCTTGCAAGGGGTTGTCCAGCCGGGCGCCGGTGGCGGTGTCGAAGGCATGTGCGCGGGTCAGATTGGGGCGCAGGGAGACCGTCTCTCCTACCCCGTCCAACCTGTGGCGGGGAGCGGTGATGACCAGCCGGCCGGCATCCGTTTCGCAATGCAGGATCAGGTCGGAGCCTGTCATCTCCGACAGAACCACCCGGCCCTGCAGGCCCTCGCCGGAGGGGGCGACCGAGATCGTATCGGGCCGGAGACCCAGGGTGATATCCTTGCCGCCGGTCCATCCGGGCATGTCGCGGGCGAGCACGAAGTTCATCGGGGGCTGGCCGAGGAAGCCGGCGACGAAGCAGTTGGCGGGGCGGTCGTAGATGGCGGCGGGGGTGTCGAACTGTTGCAGGTGGCCGTCCTTCATCACCGCGATCCGGTCGGCCATGGAGAGTGCCTCGGTCTGGTCGTGAGTGACGTAGACGAGGGTGGCGCCGACCTTGCGGTGCAGCGCCTTGATCTCGGCACGCATCTCGACGCGCAGGGCGTTGTCGAGGTTGGAGAGCGGCTCGTCCATCAGGAACACACCGGCATCGCGGGCCATCGCCCGACCCATCGCCACGCGTTGGCGCTGGCCGCCCGAGAGCGCGCCGGGCTTGCGGTCGAGGTAGGGATCGAGGTGCAGCATGCGGGCCACCTCCTCGGCGCGGGCGTGGCGCTCGGCGCGTTTGACGCCGCGCAGCTCCAGCCCGAAGGAGATGTTCTCGCGGACGGTCATATGCGGGTACAGCGCGTAGTTCTGGAAGATCATCGCGATGTCGCGGTCGCGCGGGGCGACCTCGTTCACCCGGCGGCCGCCGATGGCGATCTCGCCCTCGGTGCAGGCCTCCAGCCCGGCAATCATGCGCAGCAGGGTGGACTTGCCGCAGCCCGAGGGGCCGACGATGACGACGAACTCGCCGGGCTGAATGGACATGCTGACGCCGTGCAGCACTTGCGGGCCGTTGGAGTAGCTCTTGCGGATGTCGGTGAGGGCAATGCCGGTCATGCCGCCTGCCCCTTGGTGAAAGCCGCGCGCCGCGCGATGGCGAGGCTGGGCCGGTCGGTGGTGAATACCTTCACCCCCAAGGCGAGCGCCTTTTCGATCTGAGCGGCGGAATGTGCGCCGAAACAGCCGAAGGTCAGCCCGGCCTCCTGTGCGGCGGCCTGAAGCGGGGCATCGGCGCAATCGATCAGAACGGAGATTTCGGGGATGTCGTGGGCCAGCGCCATCTCGATCACCCCGGCGTCGCCCAACTGACGCAGCACCGGCGGGCTGACGAGCCAGAGGCGGGGGCGGGTGGTGAGGCGGGCCAGCTCGTCTTGCGTGGCGATGAGGAAGGAGGAGAAGGTGGTGCGCTCGAGCATCCCCTCGGCCTCCAGCACCTCGAGCGCGCCGGGGATGAAACCGGGGTAGGGGCGGCCCTCGGCGTTTGGCTTGAACTCGCAGCGGAAGTCGACAGCGCTCTCCCGGTAGATCGCGCAAAGCTCGGCGAGGGTCAGCGGATGGCCGCCTGCGCCATAGTCGATCAACGCCCGGCGGACCGTGGCCTCGGGCAGATCGGCAATGGCGCCCTGCGTATCGGTCGTGCGGTCGAGCGTGGCATCATGATGGACGATGATCGCGCCGTCGGCGGTTGGGTGCAGGTCGAACTCGACCTCTTCAAGTGGCAGCCGGGCGGTGGCGGCAAAGCCCTGTGGCGTGCTGTCGCCGAATTCGAGGGTTCCGCCGCGGTGGGAGGCAATGCGTGTCATGGTCATGTCCGTCATTTCACGGCGCCCATGGTGATGCCGCGCACGAGGTGCCGCTCCACCGCAAGAAAGCCGATAAGGATTGGAAGGATGGTGATGGTGGAGGCTGCCATGACGAGGGGCCAGTTGATGACATCCTCGCCCGGGTTTTCGCGGTAGAGCTTCGCCAGCCCGATTTGCAGCGTGTAGAGGTCACTGTCGCTGATCGCCACCAGCGGCCAGATGTAGTTGTTCCACTCGGTGATGAAGATGTAGAGGCCCATCGACAGGATCGCGGGCCGGGCCAGCGGCACGATCACGCGCCACAGCACCTGAAGCGGGCGGGCGCCATCCATATAGGCCGCCTCGTCCAGCGCGCGGGGGATGCCGCGAATGTATTGCCGCAAGAAAAAGGCGGCGAAGCCGTTGGAGATGGCGGGCAGGATCAGGCCGGCGTAGCTGTCGAGCAAGCCGACCTTGGCGAGCGTCAGGTAGTTGGGGATCAGCGTGATGTGGCTGGGGATCATCAGCGTGGCCACCACGGCGGCAAAGAGAAAGTCGCCGCCGGGAAAGGTGAAGCGGGCGAAGGCGAAGGCCGCCATCACCGCGAGCGCCAGCCCGCCGAGCGTGACCACGCCGGAGACCAGCAGCGAGTTCAGCAGGTAGCGCAGAAAGTCGAACTCCCCTAAGGCGGCGCGGTAGTTGTCGAGCGTCAGAACAGGGGTGCCCGCGTAGTAACTGTCGACCGTGAGGAACGACATCCAGATGGTGTAGAGCACCGGCGACAGGAAGATCAGACCGGCGGCGAGGGCCGCGAGAGACCAGAGGGCTTCAGGCTTCATAGTGCACCTTCCGGCCCAGCACGCGGGCCTTGAACACGGCGAGCGCGATCAGCAGGATAAAGAGCAGCACTGCGATGGCCGAGCCTTGCCCGATGTCGAAGAGGGTGAAGCCGATGCGGTAGAGCAGGTTGACCACCATGTCTGTCGCCCCCGCCGGGCCGCCGCGGGTCATTACATCGACCACGGTGAAGACCTGAAAGGCCTCGATGACGGAGATCACCAGCAGAAAGTAGGTGGTGGGCATGACCAGCGGCACGGTCACACGGCGGAACACGTGAAAGCGTTTACCGCCATCCACATCGGCTGCGTCGTAGAGATCGGGCGAGATGGCTTGAAGACCTGCGATGTAGATGACGATGTCGTAGCCGAGCTGCTTCCACGTGTTCACGAGGATGATGACCCAAAGCGCCAGTTGCGGGTCTTGCAGCCAGTAAACCTTGGGCAGGCCGAACCAGGCAAGGGCGGCGTTGATCACGCCGTAGTCGGTGGCGAAGAGCCATGAGAACACCACGGCGATGGCGACGGTGGAGGTGACGGAAGGCAGGAAGAGCGCGCCGCGCAGCAGACGCTGGGGCAGGGCCTCGCGCACCAGATAGCTGGCGATGGCGATGGCGAGCACCAGCCGCAGGGGCACCGAGATCAGCGCGAAAATCGCCGTGACTTTCACCGAGTTCCAGAATTCGCTTGAGGACAGCACGAGCCGGTAATTCTCGGTGCCGACCCAGGGCTTGGCGTCAGTCAGAAAGTCCCACTCGCGGAAGGAGAGGTTCGCGCTGGTGAGGATCGGGATGTAGGTGAACACCGCGATGAAGGCGAGCAGCGGCGCGATCAGCAGATAGGGGGTGAGGCGGGAGGTCATGGCGCTTGCCTTGTGGGAGGCGATGCCGGGCCACGGAGCGGGCCCGGCATCGGGGTTGAGCGCGGCGGCTCAGTTGGTGCGGGCTTCTTCGGCGCGGGTCTGGGTGGCGAAGTCGGAGAGCGTTTCGGTCACGTCACGCTGGCCGAGGGCCATGGCCTGCCACTTGTCGTACTCGCTGGCGCGCATCCAGGTCACCACCGGCGGGCGCGGGCGGCCACGGGCCACGGAGAGCTGCTCGATGGCGACCGAGATGCCCGGCTCGCCCTCCAGCGCCTCGGCGGCCACCGGCTGGTCCTTGGTGTTCTTGTTGATCGGCATGTAGCCGGTGCCGGCGAACCACTTGGCGTTGGACTCGGCGCCTGCGGCGAAGCTGATGAACTTGTAGGCGGCGTCCTTCACCTCCTGCTCGGAGGTCGAGAGGATTCCGATGCCGGCCCCGCCGATGGGCGCGGCGCAGGCCTTGTTGCAGGGCATGGGCAGCACCAGCAGGTCATCGCCCAGCGCGGTCTTGGAACGGCGGTAGTTGCCGGTCGAGTTCATCATCATGCCGACCTTGCCGGCCAGAAAGGCGTCACGCCCGTTGTTCTCCTTGGTCACGCCATCGACCGAGGCGACGCCGTGCTCGTGCACCAGAGAGGCCATCCACTGGTAGGCTTCGACGGTGTTGGGCGCGTCGATCAGGATTTCGCCGGAGACGCTGTCGATCAGGTCGCTGTCATTGGCCATGATCAGGCCCCAGCGGGCAAACTGGCCGGGCGCGGCGATGCCGGAGATGCCAGCTTCGCCCAGTTCGGCCTGCACGGTTTGAGCGGCGGAGAGGATCTCGTCGAAGGTGGTGAGGGAGGGGATCTCTTCCATGCCCGCATCGGCGAAGATCTTGGTGTTCACGTAGAGCACCGGGGTGGAGGAGTTGAAGGGCACGATGAAGTTCTTGCCCTGATAGATGCCGACCTCGCGGGCGAAGTCGAAGAGTTCGTCCTTCAGCGGGTCGGCCTCGAGATAGGCGGTGAGGTCGGTCAGCACGCCGCGGTCGGCGAAGAGGCCGTAGCGGGTGACTTCCATGATGACCGCATCGGGGGCGCGGCGTGCGGGGATCGCGGCCTGCAGCTTGGTGACGATGTCGTTGTAGTTGCCGATGTGCTGGGCGTCGATGTCGATGCCGGGGTTGGCGGCCTCGAACTCGGCCACGATGCCATCGAGCACCTCGCCGCTGTCACCGGAGAAGCTGTGCCAGAACTCTACCGTCGTTTCGGCGGAGGCTGCGGAGGCCGCGAGCGCCAGAAGGCTGGTCGCTGCGGCGATCTTGAGAGTATCGAACATGGGGTCTTCCTCGTGTTCAGGGTTGGGTCGTGAGTTGGCGTTTCTTGTTGTTGTGGCGGGGGCGCCTACTGCCACTCGGGCGGCAAGGTGGCGCGGAACTTGCGATAATCTTCGAGCGCGGCGAGCGAGCGGCCCTCGTCGATCCCGGCGAGATCGAGGATGATGGCGTTGGCCACGGCCATCGGCACGGTGAGGGACTGAGTCTCCCCGGCCCGCCCGCGCGATACGCGGATGAGGTGATCGGGGGCGGGGCGCAGGGGCAGGCTGTTCTGGTCGGTCACCGCGAGGATGGTGGCGCCGCGTGCGCGGGCCACCTCGCAGAGCGAGAGCACGGAGCTGTGCGGCGCGCGGAATGAGAAGAGCCAGACCACATCGCCCGGTGCCAGCCCGCGCAGCGCCATTGCCATGCCGCCGCGCTCGCCATCGAGGTCGTGGGCCTCATAGCCGGAGCGGCGCAGGCGCAGCGCGACGAGCTTGGAGAGGCTGGCGGCGTGGCCCTGCCCGAAGAGGCAGATGCGCCGGGCCGCGCCGAGATGGGCGGAGAAGCTGCGGATGTCACTGTCGGCTATGGAGGTGCGCAGGCCCTCCAGCGCGGCGATCTCGCCGTCGATGACCGAGGAGAGCAGGCCGCCCTCTTCGGCGCGCACCAGCCGGGCGGCCATGCGGGCGGAGGCGGTGCCAAAGTCGCGCCCGCCCTCGGTGAGGTTGGTGCGCAGGAAGGCGCGGAAGGCGGGGTAGCCCTCGAACCCGAGGCGCTGGGCGAGGCGCACGGCGGCGGCGGGGTTCACGCCCGCGCGGTCGGAGAGTTCCTTGCCGTTCTCCAGCGCGGCGCGCATCGGGTCCTGAAGCAGAACCTCCAGCAGGCGGCTGTCGGTCGCGGTCAGCCGGGTGGCATTGCGGGACAGCAGCGCGTCGAGGGAGGAGGGGTGGCTTGCATCGTTCATGCAGCCGGAATTGCAGGTGCAATGTAAATTGCAGCTATCGGTCCGTTGACTGTTTTGTGACAAGCGGCGCCGGGTGAGGGGCGCCGCCGGACCGGTCCTTGGCCTTAGATCGCCCCGCGCGCGAAGGCGATCAGCGCCCAGACCAGCACGACGACGCCGATGGCCCCGACGATCTCCGGCCACCAGCCGAACTCGTAAACCTCGTGGTCTTCGTCATTCGTATCCATGATGGCGTCCTTTCTAGAGGCCCGGCAGCCAGAGCGCGATTTGCGGGAAGGCCATGACCAGCGCCAGCCCGATGATCTGGAGGCCGATGAAGGGCAGGACGGCGAGGAATATCTCCTGCAGGGTCACGTCCTTCGGGGCCACGCTCTTGAGGTAGAAGCAGGCCGGCCCGAAGGGGGGCGAGAGCATGTAGATCTGGATGTTCATGGCGAAGAGGATACCAAACCAGACCGGGTCATACCCCAGTTGCACCACCACGGGCGCGAAGACCGGCACGGTGATGAAGACGATGGCGATCCACTCGAGGAAGGTGCCGAGAAAGAAGATGATCAGCATCATCACGATGATGACCATGATCGGGGCCATATCGAGCCCGGTGAGGATGCCGCTGAGGAAGCGGGTGCCGCCCATCAGGTTGTAGATGCCCACGAGGCTCACAGCCCCGATGATCAGCCAGAGGATCGAGCCGGTGGTGAGCGTGGTGGCCCAGAGCGCCTCGCGCACGCCCTTTGTGGTCAGCTCGCGCCGGGCCGCGGCCACGATGAGCGAGCCGACCGCGCCGATGGCGGCGGATTCGGTGACGGTGGCGATGCCGCCGTAGATCGAGCCGAGCACGCCGAATATCAGCAGGAATGGGAGGATCAGCCCTTTGAGGTAGGAGATCCGCTCCAGGAAGGGCAGCTGCGCCTCGGGCGCGTCATAGGCCGGGCCGACGGCGGGGTTCATCTTTACCCGGAACAGCACGTAGGCGATGTAGAGCGAGGCCAGCAGCACGCCGGGGCCGACGCCCGCGGTGAAAAGGTCGCGCACCGAGACGCCCGCTTCGGCGCCATAGACGATAAGCACCACGCTGGGCGGGATGAGCGTGGCCAGCGAACCGGAGGCGCAGAGCACGCCGATGGAGAGCTTGCGGTCATACCCGAGGCGGAACATCTGCGGCAGGGCGATGAGGCCGAGCAGCACGATCTCGCCGCCGACGATGCCCGACATGGCGGCCAGCACCACGGCCACTAGGCAGGTTTGCACCGCGACGCCGCCGCGCATCCGCCCGCCAAGGACGGCCATCGAGTTGAACAGCTCCTTCGCCACCCCTGATCGCTCCATTATGTTCGCCATGAAGACGAAGAAGGGCACGGCCACGAGGGTCTGCTTGTCCATCACCTTGGTGACGGCGGAGGTGACGAGGATGAAGCCGTTGCTGCCGTAGGCGAGGTAGGCGGTGGCGACGGAGATCAGCAGGGTCGAGGCGCCCAGCGGAACGCCGATGGCCATCAGGATGAAGAGCGCCGCGACGATGTAGAGCGTGATGAGTTCAATGCCCATTATTCCACTCCCATTCCGGCGGAGGCGGGCCGCTTGGCGGCGGGCGTGAGGAGGTTGGCGAGCAACTGGAGGAAGTAGAGCACCACCGAGGCGACGAGCATGGTCTTGACGTAGGTGGGAGCGTAGGGATCAAAGGCGCTGCCGGTCGTCTGCGGTGCTTTCAGCACCTTCACCATCGGCCCCCAGAGCATGATCAGCAGCCCGGCCACGCCGATCATCGACAGGACGATGGCGACCCTTTTCATGCGGTTCCAGAGCTTCTCGCCGACGAGAATTTCCATGGTGGTGACGGTGATGTGGCGGCGTTGCTGGGTGACGGCGCCGACGCAGAGCATCCAGGCGGTGGCCACCAAGACCATAATCGTTTCGGAGGTCCATGAAGTGGGCGCGCCGAGCACGTAGCGCATGAAGACCTCGTAGAGCGAGAGGCCCACCGCCGCGAGGTAGAACACCCCGCAGACCTTGCCGAGGAAGACAGAGATCTTCCCCATGATCGTTACATATGCCTGCATCTGCCCCTCCCCGTGTGACGGGAGGGGCCAGCACGGCGGCTAGCCCCTCCCTCTCGTCTTTTTGTGTTACTTCAGCAGGCCGATCTGCTTCATGAAGGCGTAGTGGGCGTCGAGCGCCTTGCGCGCCTCGGGCGACTTGTCGGCGGTCTCTTCCCAGGCTTCGGCGGCCAGCACGCGGAACTTGTCGCGCTCTTCCTGGCTCCAGTCGACCACGGTGATATCACCGGCGGCCTCATCGGCCTGCACCTGCTGCTTGTCTTGCAGATCGAGTTGGCGGCGCAGGTCGTCATAGGCGGCGTAGAACCACGTTTCGACGGCCAGTTGCTGATCTTCGGTCATGCCATCCCAGACGCCCTGATTGATGACGAACTGGCGCATCGCCATCGAGTGGATGCCCGGGTAGAGCGGGAACTTGGCCACCTGATGGAAGCCGCTGGTCGAGTTGTTGATGTAGGCCGAGGCATCGGCGGCATCGATGACGCCCTTCTCCAGCGAGGTGAAGACATCGCTGATCGACATCGAGACCGGCGCGGCGCCTGCCTTCTGGAAGACCGTGGCGGCGAGGCCCGAGGGCGAGCGGATCTTGACGCCTTCGAGATCGGCCACGCCGCGGATTTCGACCTTGGAGACCAGCGCTTCCTTGGAGACTGCGCCGCAGCCAACCACGTGCATGGCGCCCGGCAGGACCGACTCCCAAAGCTCCTGAAGCGCATCGCGCCCGCCGCCGTGGCGGCAGAAGGTTTGCACCTGCTCGGGCGAATCGTAGCCTGCGATAAGGTCGCCCATGATGGCGAAGGCGGGGTTGCGGCCGGTGAAATAGGCCACGGAGTTCAGGTCGCCGCTGAGCACCCCGGCCATCACGGCCTCAGGCGTTTCATTGCGGTCGACGATCGCGTTGATCGGGAAGAACTCGACGGTCACTTCGCCGCCCGTCATGGCGGCGAGGCGCTTGCCCCATTCATCCTCGAGATAGCTGTATTCATAGGCGCCGCTTTGCGCCGACGACTGGATCTTGAGAACCGTTTCCGAACTGGCCACCGTGGCGGCGAGCGACAGGGTCGCCGCCGTCAGAATCATCCGTTTCATCTTTCCTCCTCACGCCCACGGGTGGGCAATATCTGGGCCGGAGCACCGGCAAGTCCGCACACTAAGGCATTTTGCATCGCATTCGTCAATGTATGCATTAATTTATTTGACGACCTCCCCCTGAGGTGCAATTGTTGCCGAAACGAGAGGGAACGGACCGGATGGCAGAGGCTGTCAAATCATCGCGCGTCGAGGCTGCCTATGAGCGGCTGAAGGACGAGATCCGGACCAACCGGATGCCGCCCGGCTTTCAGGCGCCCGAGCCGGAAATCGCGATCAGGCTCGGGATGAGCCGGACCCCGGTGCGCGAGGCGCTGATCCGGCTGGAGGCGGAGGGGCTGGTCGAGCTGATCCCGCGCCGGGGCGTGCGGGTGTTGCCGATCCGGGCCGAGGACATGCGCGAGATCTACCAGATCCTCACCTCGCTGGAGCCCGATGCCGCCGCCCGCTACGCCGAAACGAACCCTGGCGAGGCGGAGCTTGCCCCGCTGGAGCAGGCCACTGCCGAGATGGAGGCCGCACTGGAGAGCGAAGACCTTGATACTTGGGCCGAGGCCGATGACCGCTTTCACCAGATCCTGCTCGACCTGCAGGGCAATCGCCGCCTGAAGGACTTTGTGCGCGCCCTTTACGATCAGGCGCATCGGGCGCGGGTTGTGACGATGCGGATGCGCGGGCCGCCCCATCGCTCCACGCAGGAGCATCGTGAAATTCTCAATTACCTGCGGGCAGGCGACGGCGATTCCGTGCGGCGCCTGTTCAAACAGCACCGCACGAGGTCCGCCGAAGAACTGCTGGCCATTCTGGAAAAATACAAGCTGGGCCAGCTTTAGGCCGGAAGGAAACATCATGTCAGACAAGCTGAGCATCGCCCTCATCCGGGGCGACGGGATAGGTGTGGACGTAGCAAACGCGGCGGTCGAGGTTGTGGATGCCGCCGTGGCCAAGGCCGGGCTGCCCGCGCTGCGCTATGAGGAGATCACCGCCGGGGCTGGCTACTTCAAGGAAACCGGGCGCGATATCGAGCCCGGCGGAGAGGCCCGTGCGGGTGAGCTTGACGCGATCTTCCTTGGCGCGATCGGCCTGCCCTCGGTGCGGCATGAGGATGGCACCGAGATTGCCCCGCACCTGCGCTTGCGGGACCGATATGGCCTTTATGCCGGTGTGCGACCGGTAAAGGCCTACCCGAACGCGCCGCAGCGGCTGGCAGACCCGCGCGCCGCCGGGATCGACATGGTGATCTTACGCGAGTCCACCGAAGGGCTGTTCTTTTCCGCTGCCACCCACGGGCGCCCCAATTTCGCCAGCGATGACGAGGTGCGCGACACGCTCCGCATCACCCGGCCCACGACAGAAAAGCTGTTTCACTTTGGATTCCGGCTGGCCGAGAAGCGTAAGGCGCGAGGCCGTCCCGGCAAGCTGACCTGCGTGGACAAGGCCAATGTGTTCAACTCGATGGCCTTCTTCCGGAAGATCTTCGACGAGGTGTCGCCGCAGTATCCGGAGGTGGAGGCCACGCACAATTACGTCGACGCGCAGGCGCTGGACCTGATCCGCAAGCCCTGGGAGTTCGACGTGATGGTGATGGAGAACATGTTTGGCGACATCCTGTCTGACCTTGGCGGCGGGTTGGTTGGCGGCATGGGCATGGCCGCCTGCGCGGAGATCGGGGACGAGGTGGGCCTGTTCCAGCCCGCCCATGGCTCGGCGCCCGACATCATGGGGCAGGACAAGGCCAACCCGCTCGCCGCTGTGCTCTCGGGTGCGCTGATGCTCGACTACCTCGCGGAGCGCAGCGGCAACGAGGCCTGGGCAGAGGCGGCGGAACTGGTCGAGACGGCGGTGCAGGACGGGTTCGAGGAGAACCGCCTGCGGCCGATGGAGTTTGGCGGTGACATGGGCACCGTTGCGGTGACCAAAGAGTTGCTGGACCTGCTGGGCTGACCCATGGCGATCACGATTGGCGCCATTGCCGATGACTTCACCGGCGCGACCGATCTTGCCAACACGCTTGCCCGGGAGGGCATGTCGGTTGTGCAGGTGATCGGCGTGCCGGATGCGGCGACCGAGGCCCATGGAGCCGAGGCGGTGGTGGTGGCGCTGAAGTCGCGCACCGCGCCGAAAGAGGAGGCTGTGGCGGAGGCGGTTGAAGCGGCCGATTGGCTCTTGGCCCAAGGTGCCGGGCAGATCCTTTTCAAATATTGCTCCACTTTCGACTCGACGGAGGACGGCAATATCGGCCCGGTGGCGGACGCGTTGCTGGAGCATTTGGGCGAGGGCTTTGCAGTGATTTGCCCGGCCTTCCCGGACAATGGCCGCACCGTATCGAATGGCGAGCTTTTTGTGGGTGATGTTCCTTTGGCGGAGAGCTCGATGAAGGACCATCCGCTGACGCCGATGCGCGACTCGAACCTGATCCGCTTGATAGAGCGGCAGAGTGAGCATCGGGCGGGGCTGATCTGTCTCGATGATGTGCGGTCGGGAACTGAGGCGATTGGGGTGCGGGTGGATGCGCTCAGGGCGGAGGGGCGGCGTTATGGCGTGGTGGATGCCGTGATGAACGCCGATCTGCGAGCTATTGGCACGGCCATCGGAGGCCATCGGTTTATCACCGGCGGATCTGGCATTGCCCTTGGACTGCCGGCCTATCACCGCGCGATTGGCGCGCTGGGTGAGGCCACGCCGCTGGAACTGCCCAGCGTGACCGGCCGCGCTTTGGTGCTTTCGGGCAGCTGCTCGGAGGCGACCCGTGTGCAGGTTGCGCGTGCCTGCTCGGTTTGGCCAAGCCGCAAGGTTGATATCGCCCGTGCCGCAGAGGGCGACGGCGAGGCGGAGGCGTTGGTGGCCTGGGCACTGGGTCAGCCAGCCGATGCGCCGGTGCTGATTTACGGCTCATCGGACCCTGCCGAAGTGGCCCGCACGCAGGCGGCGCTTGGCAGGGTGCGTGCCGGAGAGGTCATGGAGCGTACGCTTGCCACGGTCGCCCGCGCGCTGCTGGCTGAAGGGTTCACCCGGATTGTCGTCGCGGGCGGAGAGACCTCGGGTGCGGTGGTGACGGCGCTTGGGGTCAAGGCGCTGAGGATCGGCCCCCAGATTGCTCCGGGTGTGCCTTGGACAGAGACGCTCGGGGCGGCCCCGGCGGCGCTTGCGCTCAAGTCTGGCAACTTCGGCGGCGAGACTTTTTTCGAGGATGCGCTGGGGATGCTGACATGATGCAGGCCCGCCTCAACCAACGCGCTCAGAGCGCAGCCTGAAAGGAAAGCCCATGTATGTCGTCACCGTGATTTTTGAGCCCCATGCCGGTCAGATGGAGGCGTTTCTACCGTTGATGTTGGAGAACGCCCGTCGGTCGTTGGAGGATGAGCCGGGGTGCCATCGGTTTGATGTTTGCCTGACGGAGGATCGCAGCCGGGTGTTTCTTTACGAGATTTATTCGGATGAGGCGGCGTTTGGGGTGCATGTCGGGACGGCGCACTTCAAGTCATTCGATGCTGCCGTCGCCGACATGGTGCGGGAGAAGACGGTGAGCATTTACACATTGGCCCAGCCGCAGGAGGGGTGACCTGCTATTGAGGTCGGCCCCGTCAGGTCGATGGTGCCGGGCTGGTCGGTGCAGGATCGGCGCGCGCTTCCTCCGGGCGCTGGCTTCGGCGTGAGCGCTTTTCACCGAGCATCAGCATGGCGGGGGTGACGATGAGGGTCAGGGCGGTGGCGAACACCAGTCCGCCTGCGATGCTGGAGCTGAGTTCGACCCACATCTGGGTGGAGGGCGCGCCGTAGACGATTTCGCGGCTAAAAAAGTCGACGCTGACGCCGATCACCATTGGCGCGAGGCCGAGGGCGGTAGTGCCGGAGGTCAGGATCACCGGGCGGAGGCGCTGGGCGCCGGTGCGCAGAACGGCCTCCAGCGGCGACATGCCGGCGCGCTTGAGGTCGTTGTAGGTGTCGATCAGCACGATGTTGTTGTTCACCACGATCCCGGCCAGCGCGATGACCCCGATGCCGCCCATGACCACGCCGAAGGGCCTGCCGGTGACGGTGAGGCCAAGCAGCACGCCCGCGATGGAGAAGACGATGGCGACCATGATAGTGAAGGCCTGATAGAAGCTGTTGAACTGGATCAGCAGCACCAGAACCATCATGCCGAGGGCGGCGATGAAGGCGCTGATCAGGAAGATCATGGCGTCCTGCTGGTCTTCCGCCTCACCGGCGAAGGACCATGTGACGCTTTCGGGCAGGTCCATCGCCTCGATGGCGCCGCGCAGGGCGTTGATCTGATCATTCACCAGTAGGCCGGGGGAAACATCGGCGGAGAGGGTGGTGACCCGCTCCTGATCGATCCGCTTGATGGTGCCGCTGCGCGGGGCAGGGGCGAAGCTGACGAAGTTGGTGATCGGGATCAGCCCGGCATTGGTGGGCACGCGCAGGCTTTCGAGCTCGGCGAGGGAGCGGTCGCCGGCGGGGAAGCGGACCTTGATGTCGACGGCCTCCTCGGAGGTGTCGGGCCGGTAGTCGGCCACGGTGATGCCTTGCGTCAGGAGCCGCACAGCCTGCCCGAGCAGGGCGACATCGGCGCCGAAGCGGGCGGCCTCGGAACGGTCGAGCCGGATCTCCCATTCGACGCCGGGCAGGGGGGTGGTGTCGGTGATATCGGTGAATCCGCCGATTCGCTCCATTGCGGCGCGGACCTCTTGAACGGCGGCGATCCGCAACTCGCTGTCACGCGAGACAAGCTCGAGGTTGACCGGCTTGCCCTGCGACGGGCCGCCGGCTTGCACCTGCACCTGCACGTCGATGCCGGGAACGGCGCGCATCTCGCCTCGGATCTGCTCGACGATCTCGGCGGCGGGGCGGCGGGTGTCCCAATCCGTCAGCTCGAGCTGGACGGTGCCGATCACCTCTTCGTCGGCCTGCCGGTTGGAGCCGGTGCGGGCGTAGACGCTGCGCAGTTCGCCGTATTTCAGCAGGCGGGTTTCGACCTGCCGCACGAGGGTATCCTGCTCGTAGATCGAGAAGTTGTCGCGGGCGCGGACCTCGACCTGCACGAAATCGGGCTCGGACTCGGGGAAGAAGGTGATGCCGTTGCCGAACTGGGCGTAGCAGAGGAAGGAGGCGAAGAGCGCCAGCACGGCGAAGATCACGGTGCGGCTGGGGCGGAGGATGGCCCATTCGAGCGCCTTCACGTAGAGCCCGGCGGCGCCGGTCATCTGGCGCGGGTCGCCATGCTCGGCGGCGGCGATCTGGGCCTGCTGCGCGGCGCTCTGGGGCTGGCGCTTGCCGATCAGCCCGCCGAGGACGGGGATGAAGACGAGCGCCATGAAGAGCGAGGCTGAGAGGGTGAAGATCACGGTGATCGGCAGGAACTTCATGAATTGGCCCACGGTGGAGGACCAGAACAGGAGCGGGAAAAACACGCTGAGGGTGGTCGCCGTGGAGGCGATGATCGGCCAGGCCATGCGCTTGGCCGCCGCCGCATAGGCCTCTTTCGGGGTCTTGCCCTCGCTCAGCAGCCTGTCGGCCAGCTCGACCGTCACGATCGCGCCGTCGACCAGCATGCCGACGACGAGGATCAGGCTGAAGAGAACCACCATGTTCATGGTGTAGCCCATGAAGAAGAGCGCAGTGACGCCGGCCAGAAAAGCGCCGGGAATGGCGAGGCCGACGAGGATGGAGGAGCGCAGGCCGAGCGCCCAGACGATGACGATCATCACCAGAAGCACGGCGGCGATGACGTTAGACTCGAGGTCGGAGAGCATGGTTTTGACCTGCTTGCTCTCGTCCTGCATGTAGTTGATCTGGACGCTGTCGGGCCATTGCGACTGCGCCGCCGCGACCGCTTGCTTCACGGTGTCGACGGTTTCGATGATGTTGGCGCCGCTGCGCTTTTTGACCTCCAGCGCGAGGGCGGGCTGGCCGTTGATCCGGGCAAAACTGGCCGGGTCTTCGAAGGTGTTCCGGACGGTGGCCACATCGGCGAAGGTCACCACGGTATCGCCCGAGACCTTGACCGGCATTTCCATGATGTCGCCGATATCCTCCACCAGCCCCGGCACCTTGAGCACCATCCGGCCCGCGCCGTTTTCGATGGCTCCGGCGGCGATGAGCAAGTTGTTGCGGCTGATCTGGTTGGTCAGTTCGGTGAAGGAGAGGTTGTAGGTTTCGAACACCGTTGGGTCGATCAGCACCTCGAGCATCTCGACGCGTTCGCCGGCCACATCCACCTCGAGCACGCCAGGCACGCCCTCGAGCCTGTCTTTCAGGTCGTTGGCCAGCGCGTTGAGCGTGCGCTCGGGCACCGGGCCGGAGAGGATGGCGGTGAGGATCGGGAAGAGCGCGGTGTTGACCTCCGTCACCGTGGGTTCGGTGGCGTCGGTCGGCAGCTCGCCTGCGGCGCGGTCCACCGCCTCGCGCACCTTGTCGAGCGCGGTGTCGGGGTCGAACCCCGCGTCGAACTCAAGCTGGACGCTGGCGTGACCCTCGGCGGCGGTGCCGGTCATGCTGTTGAGGCCGGTGAGCGCGGCCAGCTCGGTTTCGAGCGGTTTGACCAGCAGGCGCTCGGCGTCTTCGGGGGAGATACCCTCCAGCGAGGTGGAGACGTAGACGGTGGGGATCTGGACCTCGGGGAAGCTCTCCTTGGGGATGGCCTGATAGGTGATGGCGCCGACGGTGAGAATGGCGATGAGCATCAGCACGACCACGCGGGTGCGGCTGAAGGCGGCGTCGATCAGAGCGTTCATCACTCGGTCTCCGCCGCGCTGGTGTCAGGCGCCTCGACCTCGGCGGCGGCGACCTCATCCTCATCGGCCACGGGGGCCACGGTTTCACCCTCCGACACGAAGCCCTGCCCGATGGTGATGATCCGCGCCCGCTCCGGCAGGCCGCTGACCCAGACGCCATCGCGCTGGGCGCGCTCGACGACGACCTCGTGGAAGGCGACGACATCGCCATCGCCCACGGTCTTGACGCCGAGGCGGCCATCCTCGCTGAGCGAGAGGATCGCGGGCGAGATGAAATGCGCGGTGACCTGCCCGGTCGGGATGCGGACCTGCACCGAGAGGCCGGAGGCGATGGCGCCATCGGGGTTGGGCACGGTCACCTCGGCACGGAAGGTGCGGGTATCGGTCTCGGCATCGCGGCTGATGTATTCGATCTCGCCTTCGCGCTCCTCGCCGGTGATGAAGGTGACCGAGGCGGTCAGCCCCTCGCGGATCTGGGCGAGGGCCTGCTGCGGCACCTGAATAACGATGCGCAGCGGGTCGGTATCGAGGATCGTGCCCACTTCGGCGCCCGCGGAGGTGAAGGCGCCGATCTCGAGGTCGAGCCGGTCGAGCCGCCCGGCGAAGGGCGCCCGGATCACTGCCGACTCGAGGGCCTCCTCGGCCTGCGTGAGCTGGGCTTCGGCGGCGGCGAGGGTGGCGCGGGTCTCGCGCAGGCGGGCGGCGGTGGCTGCCCCGCGCTCGACGAGGGTTTCGGTGCTGTCGAAGTCTTCTTGTGCGCGCGAGAGGGATTGACGGGCCTCCTGCACGCGGGCTTCCAGCTCGCGGGTGCTCAGGCGGGCGATCTCGTCGCCCGGTTCCAGCGCCTCGCCCTTGGCGGCGTAGAGGCTGACGACCTCGCCTGCCATTTGGGCACGGAGCAGGGCGCGGCGGTCAGGTTGGGCCTGCCCCTCGGCGCTGAAGGTCTTGGTGACGGGTTCGGCCCGGCTGCTGCGGACGCTCACGGCCACGGCCTCACCTGCGGCGACGGTCTCGGGCGGGGCCTCCTCGGGCGAGGGCAGGATGAAACCGCTGCCCATCCAGCCCACCAGCGCGAGGGCGAGCAGCCCGGCGACCCATTTGGACCGTGCCGAGCCGGGCTCGTCGCGGAATGTCAGCTTGTCGGGCTCGGTGCCGCGTGCGTCATCGGTCATCGTGAATTCTCCTTGCGCGGCACGACCATGCCCTGCGCATCATCCAGGCCGACCATTTCTGCACTCTCGTTCCACAACCGGTTCTGGGCCTTCAGGTTCCGCGCCAGAGTGGACGGTGCGGGGAAGGTCGGCAAGCCGTTCACCAGCGAGACATAGACGCCCTCGGGCGGAGAGAGCCTGCCGGTGGCCACATCGGCCAGCATCCGGCCGGAGTGCTCGGGGGTGTTCATATTGAATTCCGGCACGAAAAGGCCGATGGCCGGAAAGAGGGTGCGGGTCAGGCCTTTGATCGCCAAGCGGCTCAGGGGCGAGGCATCGCCGCCGCCCGCCCCGCCGGTCAGGCCGGGGTTGAAGGCGATCACGTCGATCCTGCGCTGCTCCACGTCCGGCTGCCGGGCGAGGGTTTGCGCCGTCATCAGGTTGCAGAGCTTGGAGGCACAGTAGCCGCGCGTTCCGGTGCCGCCGCCGCCGGGCGTGGGATGCGCCCATTCGGAAAGGTCCAGCTCCTTGGGCGCGAGGCGTTTGAAGGGCGGATTGTGCATGTTGCTGGAGGTGATCACCAGCCGCCCGCAGAGGGCGAGGCGGGGCAGGAGCAGGCGGGCGAGGAGGTAGTGAGCGAGGTGGTTGACGGCGAAGGTGAGGCCGTAGCCCTCGGCGCTGACCTGACCGGCCTTGGAGCCGTGCAGCCCGGCGTTGAGAAGGAGTACGTCGATGCCGTCACCGGCCAGACGGCGCTGCACCTCGGCGGCAAAGGCGCGGGTGCTCTGCAGCGAGGCGAGATCGAGCGGGAGCACCTCGACCCCGGCGGGCACGGCGCGGCCCTCGCCACGTGCGCCGAGGATGATCCGGGTGTCGCGCTCCTGTGCCAGCAATTCCAGCGCCTTGGCGCCGAAGCCGCTGGTGCCGCCGGTCATTACGATGACCTTCTGGCGGAAGGCCCTGTCATCGAAGCTCATGTGGTTTCCTTTGCGGTGGGGATGTCGCGATGCGGGCGGAGTAGCCAGATGCGGAGCCGATCTTTCCGCCGCTGCGTGCCAGCCCGGTGAGGATGGCGGCTGCGGGAAGCGACAGGGCCAGCCATAGGGGGAAGGGGTGCAATCGGGGGAGGGGCACGTGGGGCTCGCGGAAGGCTCGTTTGGTGGAGCCATCTCTAGCCGGTTGAATGTCAAGCGCCGTCAAGCTTGTGTAAAGTTGCGTAAAACATGGCCTTGGGGCCGTGTTCACAGGCTATGGACGGGCCGAACGCGCAGAGGATGACGCAGGTGATCAAGGTTCTGCTGGTCGATGATGACGAGGAGCTGACGACCCTTCTTCGGGAGTATCTCTCGGACGAGGGCTACGAGGTTGCGGCCACCTCCGACGGGCGGGAGGCGATTGCGGCGGCGGTGGAGGCAAGGGTGGATCTGATCGTGCTCGACATCATGATGCCCCGGATGAACGGGATCGAAGTGCTGCAGCGCATCCGCGCGCAGAGTGAGGTGCCGGTGCTGATGCTCACCGCGCGCGGGGATGACACCGACCGGATCGCCGGGCTCAACCTTGGCGCGGATGACTACGTGCCGAAGCCTTGCTCGCCCGGCGAGCTTTCGGCCCGGATGCGGGCGATCCTGCGGCGGGTGCGGCGCCCGCAGGCGGTGGCGGCGAGCGATCCGATCCGGGCCGGGCGGCTGACGCTCAATCCCGGCAGCCGGACGGCGGAGTGGGATGGCGAGGCGATCAGCCTGACGGGTACCGAGTTCAGCCTGCTGGAGGTGCTGGCGCGACAGGCCGGTGAACTGGTGTCAAAGCAGGACATCTCGCGGCGCGCCTTCGGCCAGCCACTTACACCGTTTGACCGGCGGATCGACGTGCACATCTCGAGCGTGCGGCAGAAGCTGGGGCGGCGCGCCGATGGCCAGTCGAGCATCCTGTCGGTCCGGGGGCAGGGCTATCAGCTTCTGGTGGACTGACATGCGCGGCCTGTTCCTGAAATCCCTCGTTGTGATCGCCGTCTCGGTGATTGGCTCGATTGTGGGGATGATCCTGATCCTGAATGCCTTCGAGGCCTCGCCGGTGTTGCTGAAACTCGAGGAGGACCGGCGGCAGGTGGCGCTCGACCTGACGGTAGCCGTGCTCACCGATGAGGGACCGGAGGCGGCGATGCGGTTTGCCGAAGTCTCGGAGCGGGCGCGGCCGCTTGGCTTGCGCCTCACGCTGCTGGGGGCGGGAGACTGCGCCGGGGGTGTGGAGCCGTATGAGCGGTTGGTGGGCAGCGCGGGCGGGTGCTACCGGCTCTCGACCGAGCCGCCGGCCCCGTTCGTTTCCTACAGGTTTGCGCCGATCATGCTGGGCCTTGCCGTGCTGGCCTCAACCGTGCTGGCGGCGGCGCTCTTGGCGCGAAACCTCGTGAACCCGGTGATCCAGCTGCGCGACGGGTTGCGTGCGCTGGCGGATGGGCGGTTTGACGTGCGGATCGCCGCGGCGCTGGCACATCGGAAGGACGAGATTTCGACCCTGGCCGGTGATTTCGACCGCACGGCGGTGCGGCTGGAGGAGCATCACGAAGCCCAGCGGCGGCTGTTTCATGATGTATCGCACGAGCTGCGCTCGCCGCTCTCGCGGTTGCAGGCCGCCACGGGGATCTTGCGCAAGTCGCCTGCCCGGCTGGACACGATGCTGGACAGGATGGACCGGGAGGTGGAGCGGCTGGACGAGTTGGTGGGCGAGGTGCTCACGCTTGCGCGGCTGTCGGAGCGGGTCGATGCCCCGTTGCAGACCCAGGTCCTCGACTTGATCGACCTGCTCAATGCCATCCTCGCGGATGCGGCCTTTGAAGCAGCGGAGCGGCGGGTGACGGTGACCACCGACCTGCCAGGCAGCTTCTTGGCGGAGGTCGAAGGCGAGTTGGTGTATCGGGCGTTGGAGAATGTCATCCGCAATGCGGTGAAGCACACCGCCGAGGGTACATCGGTGACGGTGGAGTGCGCAGAGGCGGGGGGCAGGCTGAGCATAAGCGTGACGGACGAGGGGCCGGGGGTGCGCCCGGAAGACCTTGAGACGATCTTTAACCCCTTCGCCCGTGGGTCGGGTGCGCCGCAGAGGGGCGGATACGGGCTGGGCCTCGCCATCGCGCGCCGCGCGATCGAGCATCACGGTGGCCGTGTCCGGGCAGAGCTGCCGCCATCCGGCGGGCTGCGGGTGGTGCTGGACCTGCCGAAGCAGCCGGGGACGGCGGGTTAAGCGACAGGCGGCATTATGAGCCGACCAGCCCGGGCAGGATGAACACAAGCCCCGGCACCGCCAGCAGGAGCGCCACGCGCAGCAGTTCGGCGAAGAAGAAGGGGAGCACGCCGAGGAAGGTATCGCGCATCGGCACGTCGGGCGCCTGCGCCGAGATGATGAAGACGTTCATCCCTACGGGGGGCGTGATGAGGCCAAGCTCGACTACGATCAGCGCGAGGATGCCGAACCAGATCTTGAGGTCTTCGGTCGTCATCCCGAAGGGGCTTTCAGCCGCGGTGGCCCAGTCGCCGCCGTTGATCTCCACCAGCACGGGCCAGAAGAAGGGGATGGCGAGGAGGATCATCGAGAGGCTGTCCATCAGGCAGCCCAGCAGGATCAGGGCAGCCAGCAGCAGGATGAGGGTGGTCATCGGGGCGAGGCCGGAGTTTGCCATCATCTCGGCCATGACCTGTGGCACGCCGCCGCGCGCCATGAAGATCTTCAGCAGTTCGGCGCCGAGCAGGATCAGGAAGATCATTCCGGTGGTGCGGGCGGTCTCCAGCAGGGCTTCGCGGGTTTCCACGAGGGTCAGCTTGCCGCGCAGCAGGCCGATGAGGGCGACCATGACCACGCCCACGGCGGCGGCGGGCGTGGGGTTGAAGAGGCCGAAGTAGAGGCCGCCAATGACGGCGGCGAAGACCACGAGCACCGGGAAAATCGCCAGCGTGGCCGAGACCAGCTCGGCGCGAGAGGCGCGTTGGCCGGAGGGGCCGGAGCCGGGGGCGAGGGTGGTGTAGGCGAGGATCGTCAGCAAGAAGAGTGCCACGGCGATGAGGCCGGGCAGCAGGGCGGCCATGAACATGGTCACCACGTTGGCCTCGACGATGATGGCGTAGATGATGAGCACCACGGAGGGCGGGATCAGGATGCCCAGCACCCCGCCCGCCGCGATGGTGCCGGTGGCGAGGCGGTCGGAGTAGTTGTATTTCTTCAGTTCCGGCAGGGCGACGCGGCCCATGGTGGAAGCGGTCGCCAGCGAGGAGCCGCAGACCGAGCCGAAGCCCGCGCAGGCCGCGATGGCCGACATTGCCACCCCCCCGCGCATCCAGCCGAGCCATGCGTTGGCGGCGCGGAAGAGGTCGGCAGAGAGCCCGGTGCGCGAGGCGATGGCCCCCATCAGCACGAAGAGCGGCACCACCGAGAGATCGTAGTTGGAGAATTGCGCGTAGGCGAGATCCTTGAGCTGGCTCAGCACGATGGGCCAGCCGTTGAGCACCGCCGTGCCGACGCCGCCGACGAGGATCATGGCGTAGGCGATGGGGATGCGGATGGCGATGAGCGCAACGAGCACGCCGAGGCCGGTGAGGCCGATGGTCAGGCTGTCCACGGGTCAGGCGCTCCCCTTGGATTTCAGGGCCGCGATGGCCTCTGTCAGGGTGATGAAAGAGGCCAGCAGCAGCAGGGCGAGCGAGGCCAGAACGGGCACGAAGGCCCACCAGATCGGAATTTCGAGGATGCCGGTGAACTCGGTGTAGGTGCGGTAATCGACAAGCCCGAGCCACATGCGCCAGATCAGCAGCACGCTGAAGGCGAAGGCCACCAGTGCTGCGAGCAGCGACATCAGCGCCACCTGCCAGGGCGAGGCGCGCATGGTGAAGATGTCGGCGGAGACATTGGCGCCGACCAGCTGGCAGTAGGGCAGGAAGGCGAAGACGGAGACGGCGGTGCCCATCTCTGTCAGCTCGAAGTCACCGGGAAAGGGGGCGTTGGCGAGCCAGCCTGCGAGGATCGACCATGCATTGACGGCGACCACGGCAAAGAGCACGAGGCCGCCGAAGAGCGCCCAGCCCTCGATCAGGCGTCGCGCGGGCCTGAAGCGGCCCGCGCCGGGGGTTTCACCCGTCATCTCAGTTGGTCTGCATGTTCTGGCCGACCAGCTCGACCGCCTTGTCGTAGAGCGCCTGACCGTCGATACCCTGCCCATTCATCTCCTCGATCCAGCGGGTGACGACGGTGGACATGGGCTCTTCGAAGGCGGCCCATTCCTCATCCGTCAGTTGGATGTGGGTGTTGCCCGCGCCGGTGGCGACCTCGATGCCGTGGGCATCGGCGTTGGCCCAGACTTCGCCCACCTCCGCGTGCCATGCTTCATCCGAGGCTTCGCGGAAGATGGCCTGAATGTCTTCTGGCAGGCTGTCCCACTTGGCCTCGTTCATCAGCACCGAGAAGGAGGTGGTGCCGAAGCGCTTACCGCCCGGGCCCTCGATCTGGTAGTCGGTGACCTCGTGGATCTTGAGCGCGGGGATGATCTCCCACGGGATCAGCGCGCCGTCGATCACCTTTTTGGAGAGCGCGACCGGGATCTCGCCAACGGCGGTTTGCACCGGCGAGGCGCCGAGGGCCTCAAGCACCCATGAGCCGGTGCGCGAGGGGATGCGGATTTTCTTGCCGGCGAGGTCGGCGGGGCTGCGGACCTCTTCGGAGGCCATGTGGATGGCCTGTCCCTGATGGACGTGCTGGAACATCGGCACGACGCCCTGGAAATCCTCGGCGAGGAACTCGTCATACATCGCCAGCATGGCCTTGTTCACCGCAGCGTTGTCGCCGCGATGCACGCCCGGAAGCTCGAAGACCTCGGTGCGGGGGAAGGCCCCGGCGGCGTAGGCGTTGACGATCCAGACGAGGTCGACCACGCCGTCACGGGCCTGACGCGGAAGCTGGGGCGGCTTGCCGCCCAGCGTCATGGCCGGGAAGATCTCGATCTTCACCCGGCCCTCGGAGGCCTCCTCGATCTTCTTGGCCCAAGGCTCCAGCATCTGGGTGTGGGCGGGGGCCTTGGGGCTGAGGAAGTGGTGCAGCTTGAGCTGAATTTCCTGCGCGAAGGCCCCGCCGGTGGCAAGGGCGAGGGCCACGGCTGAGGTGGCGAGCGTTCTGACAAAAGACATTGGTTCCTCCCTGATTGTCTCTGTTTGCGGTGCGCCGGTTAATGCGGCGCGGTTCGTGCGATGGCGATGTTGAGCAGCACCTGCCGCCGCTCGGTTGTGGCGACGGCAATGGCGCGGTCGAGCGCGGCGGGCAGGTCGGCGCCGTCGGTGACGGTCTCGGTATGGGCGCGGCTGGCCTCGGCGGTGCGGGTGAAGTCGGGGCTGGGGCGGAGCGAGGTGAGCGGCACCTCGTTGGAGGCCCGCGCGGCGCCCTTGGGGTAGAGCCCCTCGACCGAGTGCCGCACCGCGCCCCACTCCTCGTTGTTCAGCACCAGCACGATCACCGGCACCTCATGCGCCTCGGCCACGAGGTGGCAGGCGGTGGGGTTGGCGAACATGTAGCTGCCGTCGCCCATGGTGGCGAAGGTGAGCCGGTCGGGGTGGGCCATTTGTGCGCCGATGGCGGCGGGCAGGCCCCAGCCGAGGCCGCCGGAATGCGGCTCCTGAAAGTAGCTGTCGGGCTCTTGCAGATCGAGCGGCATGAGTGGGCAGCCGAGTTCGTGGAAGACGGTGGCGCGGCGGCCTTGTTCGGCCTGTGCTCGGATGGCGCGGCCAAGGCAGAGGCTCACCCATTCCTTGCTCATCGGGCTGCCTGAGCCGGTTTCGGCCTGCGCTGCGGCCTGCGTGCGGGCCTTGGCGGCGGCCTCGGTGGTGCGGATGCGGCGGGCCTCGATCCGGTCGGGCTGCTGCGGTTCGCCCATTGCCTGCGCCAGCCCCTCGATCACCCGGTCGGTCGGGCCGGAGAGGGTGATGGCGGCGGGGAAGCCGCGCACGGGGGTGCGGGTAAAGAGCGGGTCGGGCCCGGCCATGATGACGGTGGCATCCTCGCGCAGCGTGACCTTGTCGGGGAACCACGGCGCCAGCGCGTCAAGCACCAGCACCACATCGGCCTCGGCCAGCCAGGGGCCGGGATCAGCGCCCACCTGCATGGGGTGCGAGAGCGGCATGGCGAGCTGGTTGGACCAATAGTGCGAGAGCGGCAGGGCGTGAGCCTCGCAGAGGGCGGAGAGCGCGGCGAAGCCCGCCTCGCTGCCCGCGCCGCGCTGGGCGATGATGAGGGGGTTTTCGGCCTTGGCGAGCGCCTCGGCGGCTTGGGCCAGCGCCGCGCTGTCGGGGGCGGTGAGCACCGGGGCGATGCGCGAGGGGGCCTCCAGCCCGGCCTGCGGGCAGGGCTCGCAGAGCACCTCGCGCGGCAGGCTCAGGTAGACCGGGCCGCGCGGGGTGGAGTTGGCGATGGCCCATGCGCGGTCCATCAGTTCGGCGATCTGGTCGGGGAAGCGCAGCTCGTAGTGCCACTTGGTGGTCTCGCGGATCAGCGCCTCCTGGTCGAACATCTCCTGCCCCCAGCCGATGGGCACGGTGCGGGCGCCGAAGCGGCTGTGCTCGGTGACGGGGGTGCGGCCGGACATCAGGATCATCGGGACCTGGTCGCACCATGCGTTGATCGCCGCCGTCGCGCCGTTGGCGAGGCCGACGTTGGTGTGCAACAGCACGGCCTGCGGGCGGCCGGTGACCTGCCAGTAGCCGTGGGCCATGGAGACGGCGGCATGCTCATGCGGCACGGTGACCGGCGTGGGCAGGTCGAGCCCGGCGCGGCGGGCCTCCACCAGCCCTTCGATGATGGGCGGAAAGTCGGTGCCCGAGTTGGCGAACACGTAATCCACGCCCAGCGCCTTCAGCTTGCCAAAGATCGCGCCGCCGGCGGTGATGGTGGGAGTGTCTTTCATGCGTGCGCCCTGCTGCCTGTCTCAAATTTCATTATTTGAGATTCTGTTTGCAGATAGTGAGGCAGCGCGGCAAGGTGAGTCAATGCTCGCCGAGGGAGACCGCCTGCATGGCCACGCCGATCAACCTGTCTGTCATGAAAGCCTTCGACGCGCTGGAGCTGTTCAACGAGGCGCGGAGCGAGTTGACGGCGGAGGTGGTGGCGCGGGAGCTGCGGCTCTCTCACGCGACGGCGCACCGGTTTTTGGCGACGTTGGAGGCCGCGAGCGTGCTGACGGCGGTGCGGCGCGGGGTGTATGCCCCCGGCCCGCGCCTCGCCCGGCTGGGGCGGATGGCCGAAGAGCTCGCCCCGCTGCCCGCCAGCCTGCAGGCCACGCTGGACCGGCTGCGGCAGGGGTTGGAGGAGTCGGTGATGGCCTGCCGCTACACTCCGCGCGGGCCGCTCTGCGTGGCGGTGAGTCAGGCTGACAGGCCGATTTCGGTGAACATCCGCACCGGCACCACCCTGCCGATGCTGAGCACCGCGCAGGGACGGCTGTTTCTGGCCGGGTTGGCGCCGCGCGACCGAAAGAACTGGGCCATCGGGCAGAGCGTGGCGCAGGCGGCGCTGGCGGAGGTGGAGCCGCTGCTGGAGGGCATTCGCGCCGAGGGCCATGCACTCAACCGGGGCGACAACGAGCCCGATATCGCCGCTGTTTCGGTGCCGGTGGTCTCGCAGGGCAGGACGGTGCTGACGATCTCGGCCTTCGGCACGCTGGGGCGCTTTGGCCCGGAGGTGCAGGAGCGGGCCGCGCGCCAGCTGAAGGAGGCCGCCGCAGAACTGGCGCAAGACATCGGCCCGACGAAACACACCTAGGAACCCCAAGGGAGGAGAGACGAGATGAAAGACGAAGACACTGGCAAAGACGCGGGCGGCAGCGAGTTCTGGCGCGACCTTAAGCCGATCACCAAGGTGTTTCAGCCCGATGCCTCGCCGGAGGTCTACCTGCCGAACATCGCCGATGAAGACATGCGCTATTACGTGCCCTTCACCGAAACGGTGTTCTCGAAGCCGGTCTGGATTTCGCCCAGCAAGAACCAATGGTGCGACGTGCTGATGGCGACCGGGCCGGGGCTGGTGAACCGGCATTACCACCCGCATGAGGTGTTCGCCTACACGATCTCGGGCAAGTGGGGCTACCTCGAGCATGACTGGATCGCGACGGCGGGCGACTTTGTTTACGAGACGCCGGGCGAGGGGCATACGCTGGTGGCCTATGAGCATGAAGACCCGATGAAGGTGCACTTCAAGGTCACCGGCCCGCTGATCTGGCTGGATGAGGACGGGGAGCCGGACGGCTACTTTGACGTTCACCAGTACATCGCGCTCTGCAAAGAGCATTACGAGAAGGTCGGCCTTGGCGCCGACTACATCGAGAAGCTCTTCCGCTAGCATCAGACCGACATGCCGCCATCGGCCATGAGTACATGGCCGGTGGTGAAGCCCGATTGCGACGAGGCGAGGTAAAGGATGGAGGCGGCGATTTCATCCGCCGTGGCGTGCCGGCCCATCGGGATCATCTCGTTGAAGAATTCGGTGCCGTCGCGGCCGATCTCGGCGCCCAGCCCATCCTCCACCGCTTTCTGAAAGCCGTTGTCTACCGGGCCGGGGGCGATGGCATTGACCCTTATGCCGCGCGGGGCGAGATCCTTGGCAAGTACGCGCATCAGGCCGGTGAGCGCGTGTTTGGCGGTGATGTAGGCATAAACGCCGGGGTCGCCCCGGGTGGCGGCGACGGAGGAGGTGAGCACGATGCTGCCCCCCTGCCCCATGTGCGGGACGGCGTGTTTGGCCAGCAGAAAGGCGCCGCGCACGTGGACGGCCATCACGCTGTCGAACACCTCGGTCGGGTAGGCCTCGATGGGGGCGACGGTGCCGAAGATGCCGGCGTTGGAGATGAGCACATCGATGTGGCCGAAGCGGTCGACGGTGCGGGCGACGGCGCGGCGGACCTGGGCCTCGTCGGTGACATCGCAGGCGAGGCGCAGCACGCCTGCGGCCTCGGCGCCGAAGGCCCGCTCGCAGGCCTCGTCCAGATCGGAGAGGTGCAGATCCACCAGTGCCAGATGCGCGCCTTGCGCGTGCAGCATCCGCGCGGCGGCGAGGCCGAGAGAGCCCGCGCCGCCGGTGATGAGGCAGGTCTTGCCCTTGAGGTCGAACATGCCGCTCTGCCCTCAGATCGGGTAGTGCGGGGTGCCGTCCTGCACGGTGATCCAGCGCAGGGTGGTGAACTCCTCGATCGCTGCCGTGCCGCCGAAGCGGCCATAGCCGGAGTCCTTGACCCCGCCGAAGGGCATTTGCGCCTCGTCGTGTACGGTGGGGCCGTTGATGTGGCAGATGCCGCTCTCGATCCGCTTGGCCACGTTCATCGCGCGCACGGTGTCTTCGCCGAAGATGCAGGCGGAGAGGCCATATTCGGTGTCGTTCGCCACGCGCACCGCCTCGTCGATGGAGCCGACGCGGACGACCGAGGCAGTGGGGCCGAAGCTCTCCTCGGTGTAGATCCGCATGGCAGGCGTCACGTGGTCGAGCAGGGTGGCCTGCATCAGCACGCCATCGGCCTGACCGCCGGCGACAAGCTTGGCGCCCTTGTCCTGCGCGTCGCGGACGAGGCCCATGATCCGCTCCACCGCGTTCTTGTCGACCACGCAGCCGAGCGGCGTGTTGCCCTCGCGCGGGTCGCCCACGGCGAGGGTGCGGACCTTGGCGGCGAGCTTCTCGACAAAGGCATCGGCGACCGCCTCATGCACCACCAGCCGCTCGGTCGACATGCAGATCTGGCCCTGGTTCATGTAGGCGCCGAAGGCGGCGGCAGCGACGGCCTTGTCGAGATCGGCATCGTCCAGCACGATCATCGGGGCCTTGCCGCCAAGCTCCAGCAGCGCGGGCTTGAGGTGCTCGGCGGCCAGCTTGGCGATGATCCGGCCCACGCGGGTGGAGCCGGTGAAGTTGACCCGGCGCACGGCGGGGTGGGCGATGAGCGCCTCGACGATATCGGCGGCGTCATCGGGCGCGTTGGAGATGACGTTGAGCACGCCTGCGGGCAGCCCGCCCTCCTGCATCGCCTCGACGATCAGCGCATGGGTGCGGGGGCTCAGCTCGGAGGATTTCATCACCACGGTGTTGCCGCAGGCGAGCGGCATGGCGAGCGACCGGACGCCGAGGATCACCGGTGCGTTCCACGGGGCCATCGAGAGCACCACGCCCGCAGGCTGGCGGATGGCCATGGCCATTGAGCCGGGGCGGTTGGAGGGAATGATCTCGCCCTTGATCATGGTGGTCATCGCGGCGGCCTCGCGCAGCATCCCGGCGGCCAGCATCACGTTGAACCCGGCCCAGGCGGCGGTGGCGCCAAGCTCCTCGGCCATGGCGACGGCGATATCGCCCTTGCGGGCCTCGAGGCTGTCGGCGGCGGCCATCAGCAGGGCGCGACGCTGGCCGGGGCCGGTGGCGGACCATTCGGGAAAGGCGGCGGCGGCGGCGTCGGCGGCGCGCATGGCATCGGCCACGGTGGCGGCGGCAGCCTCGGTGGCAACGCCCCCTGTCAGCGGGTTGTTGCGGGCAAAGGTGCGCCCGCCCTCGGCGCTCACCTTCTCGCCGGCGATCAGAAGTTCAAGCACGCTCATGGGATTCTCCTTGGCTTTGGGTCACGCGCTGCCGCCCAGAAAGGCGCTTTGCACCGCATCGTCTGTCATCAGTTCTTCGGCTGTTCCCGCGCCGGTGATCCGGCCTGCCTCCAGCAGGTAGCCCCGGTCGGCGTGGCGCAGGCTGATCTTCACGTTCTGCTCCACGATCAGCAGGCCCACTCCGGTGGCGCGCACGCGGGCGAGCGCCTTGAAGAGGTCGCCCACCACGATGGGGGCGAGGCCGAGGCTGGGCTCGTCGAGCAGGAGGAAATCGGGCTTGGACATCATCGCGCGGCCCACGGCCACCATCTGCTGCTCGCCGCCCGACATGGTGCGGGCGATCTGGCCGCGCCGCTCCGCGAGGCGGGGGAAAATCTCAAAGACCTGCGCCAGCGTCTCCTCCTCGGAGGCGCGGGCGCGGGGCGGGGTGGCGCCGAGGCGGAGGTTCTCCTCCACTGTCATCTGGCCGACGATGCCGCGCCCCTCGGGCACCAGTGCGAGGCCCTTGCCGGTGAGCGCATGGGCGGGCAGGCCGGTGAGGCGCGCGCCGTTCATCCGCACCTCACCCGAAGCGGCGGGGATCATGCCGGCCACCGCCTTGAGGGTGGAGGATTTGCCCGCGCCGTTGGCGCCCAGCACCACCACCACCTCGCCCTTCTCGACGGTGAGGCTCACGCCCTCCACCGCAAGGTGCTTGCCATAGCGCACGGTCAGGCCGGAGAGTTCAAGCATGGTCGTCTCCCAGGTAGGCCTTGATGACGGCGGGGCGGGCCAGTACCTCGGCGGACGGCCCCTCGGCGATGACCTCGCCGGCGCTCATCACGATGCAGCGCGAGCAGAGGGCGCGGACCGCCTCCATGATGTGCTCTACCAGCAGCACGGTGATGCCCTGCCCCTGCAGGTGGCGCACCAGCTCGATGCCGATGGAGAGTTCGGAGGGGTTGAGGCCCGCGAGCCATTCGTCGAGCAGCAGGATATCGGGCTCGGAGGCCAGCGCGCGGGCCATCTCCATGCGCTTTTGGTCGATGTAGGTGAGGTTGCCGACCTGCTCGCCGCCGCGGCCCTCCAGCCCCACGAAGGCGAGCTTCTCTTCGGCCAGATCGCGGGCCTCGCGGCCCCAGTGGCGCTTCTTGCCGAAGGCCAGCGAGAGCATCACGTTCTCGCCCACGGTCAGCGTGGGCAGAGGGCGGACGAGCTGGAAGGTGCGGGCCACGCCGTGCTTGGCGACGCGATGGGGCTTCATCCGGGTGATGTCGGTAGTGCCGACCTTCACGGAGCCGCCGTCGCAGGGTAGCGCGCCGGAGATCATGTTCATCACCGTGGTCTTGCCCGAGCCGTTAGGGCCAAGGAGGCCGACCACCTCGCCCGGCGCGAGGGAGAAGGACACGTCCCGAACCGCGACAAGGCCGCCGAAACGCTTGTGCAGGTGGCTGAGGTGCAGCTCGGCGCTCATGGCTTGCCCCTCCCGCGCAGGTCTTCGAGCTTGGCGAGCACGCCCTGCGGCATGACGAAGACGATGAGGATGAAGAGCAAGCCGAGGATGATCGAGAAGTGATCGGGGAAGCTGACCGAGAGCCATTCGAACAGCAGGAAGAGCGGCACCGCGCCCACGAGCGGCCCCCAGAGCCGCATCGCCCCGCCCAGCAGCGCCATGATCAGGGTCATGAAGCTGACGGTCGGATTGAAGACGATGGAAGGCTCGATATAGGTCCAGCGTGGGGCCTGGATGGCGCCGACGAGGGTGATGAGGGTGGCGGAGATGACGAAGAGCATCAGCTTGATCCGGGTCACGTTGATGCCCGCGTGGGCGGCGACGGTCTCGTCATCTCCGATGGCCTTGAGCGCCAGCCCGAGCCGCGAGCGGCCGATGGCCCATGAGATCAGCAAGGTGACGGCGGCGAGGGCGAGAAGCTGCCAGTAGATGTGCCGCCCCTCAAAGGGCAGGAACACGTAGCGGCCCATGGTGTAGGTCACGTTGACCTCCCACCAGCTCACCGTCTGGCGGACCAGCTCGGCGAGACCGAAGGTGAAGATCACGAAGTAGACGCCCGCGAGCCGCAGGGTGGAGAGGCCGACCACAAGCGCCATGGCCGCGCCGATGCCGCCCGCGCAGAGCAGCACCAGCGGGTAGGGCAGCACCTCGTTCAGCACGGCGACGGTGTAGGCGCCGACGCCGAAGAAGGCGACGGTGGCGAGCGAGACGTAGCGGGTGGGGCCGGAGAACAGCGCCCATGCGGTGGCGAGGGCCACGTAGCCTGTCATCCCCAGCAGCACGCCTGTCCAGTAGTCGGGGATGAAGAGGGGCGCGGCGGCGAGGGCGGCGAGCACTACTGCGGCGAGGGCGAAGGCGAGAGGTGTCTTCATCGCTCAGGCCTTCCCGAAGAGGCCGTTGGGCCGCACCAGAAGCAGCGCGAGGAAGACGGTGTAAACGGCGGCGAGGGTCAGCCCCGGGTCGATGTAGGCGGCGACGAAGGTTTCGACGAGGCCCAGCAGCAGGCCCGCGACGATCGCCCCCGGCACGCTGCCCTTGCCGCCGAGGATGACGACGATCAGCGCCTTCATGGTGAAGACCACGCCGCCGGTCGCGGTGAAGGTCTGAAACATCGAGAGCACGACGCCCCCGGTGCAGGCCAGCGCCCCGCCGATGGCGAAGGCGGTGCGGGCGGCTCGATTTGTGTCGATCCCGTAGAGCGGGGCGCTTTGCGGGGCGAGGGCCACGGCCCGCAGCGTCATGCCCCAGCGGGTGCGGAAGAGCACCACCACCAGCGCGGCGCCGATGGCAAGGCTGAGCGCCAGGGCCAGCAGGCGGTTGGCGGCCACGGTGGTGCCGAGCACGTTCACCGGGCTGTTGAGATAGCTGTAGCTGGTGTAGCCGCCGCCGAAGAGGGTGAGCAGAACACCCTGGATCACGAAGAGCAGGCCGAAGGTGACGAGGATGCTGTCGACCTCCAGCGCGCCCTCGTCGGGGGCGCGGTCGACCAGCGGTTTCATGATGAAGCGGTAGACCACGAGGCTCAGCGCGTAGCCTGCGGGCACCAGCACCACCAGCGCGAGGATGGGGCTCAGCGCGAGGCCGGTGAACATGAGCCATGTGGCGAAGCAGGCGGCGATGATCGTATCGCCGAAGCTGAGGTTCATGATCCGGGCGATGCCGTACTGGATGGTCAGCCCCATAGCGACCAGCGCGTAGGTGCCGCCGAGCACCAGCCCGTTGACGACGTGTTCAAGCATGAGGGGTCCGCTGCGTCTCGAGTGGGGGGAGGCGGCGGGGCGAGGCCCGCCGCCCTCCGGTTCGGGTTATTCCCAGCCGGGCTTGGGCAGCTTCACCGCCGCCTTGCCCTCGCCTCCATCGGCGGAGACGGCGACGAAGTTGCCATCCTGCCACTGGCCGATCCAGTTGATCGCGCGGAGCTGGTTGTTCTCCAGCCGGGTCTCCTCGCCGAGCACGGTCGAGAAGCTGCCCGTGGAGAGCTCGTTGGCCACGGCGGCCTTGTCGAGCCCCACCCGCTCGATGGACTGAGCCAGCATTTGCAGCGAGGCATAGACGAGGATCGAGCCCCAGAGATCGGGCGCGCGGCCTACGACTTCTTCGTGCTTGCTGCGGTAGGCCATTGTCAGCTCGTTGTTGGGGTCGATCCCGCCGAGGCTCATCACGCCCTCCACCGAGCCGCCCGCGATGCCCGGATAGACCGGGAAGGCCGCGCCGACGCCGAGGTAGAAGACCGGCGGGTTGAAGCCCGCGACCTTGGCTTGCTTGGTCAGGGCGAAGGTGTGTGGCGGGTAGCTGAAGGCCACGAAGGTATCGGCGCCCGCGTTGCCGGCCTCGCCGAGGATTGTGGCGAAGTCGGAGGTTTCGGGCGGGAAGGTCTTGTCGTAACTCACCTCGAAGCCGGCGGCCTCGAAGGCGGGGCGCGCGGCCTTCACCAGATCGATCCCGAAGCCGTCGGCCACGGAAACCATGGCGATCTGGTCGTTGATCGTGCCGGCCTCGCGCTGGGCAACGAGGATCTCGGTAAGCGCGTCAACATAGTCGACGCTGCCGCCCATGAACCAGAAGCTGGTGTCCCAGCGCTCGACGAAGTCGGGGGCCTTGTCGGTTACCGCCGCGCCCGCGAGGTGCGGGTAGCCGAACTTGGCCATAAGTGGCGCGACGGCGAGGTTGAAGCCGGTGCCCCAGGGCGGGAGGATGAAATCCACCTCGTCCTGCGTGGCGAGGCGCTCGACGGCGCGCACCACTTCCTCGGCGGAGGAGCGGTCATCGTATTCGATGACCTCGATCATCTTCTGGCTGCCGTCGGGCAGCTTGAGGCCGCCCGCGGCGTTCACCTCTTCGACCCAGAGCTGGTAGTTGGGCGTGACCGTCATGTCGGACCCGCCCGCGTTGGGGCCGGACTTGGAGACGGCATAGCCGATCTTCACGGTGTCGCCGTCCTGGGCCAGCGCCGCCGTGGATGCCACCGAAGCCAGCAGCGCCGCCGCGGCGCCACGTGTCATCAGGCGGCGGACCGCGCCTGCGGTCTCCGCAATAAAGGATGTCATGGTTTTCCTCCCGATATGTCTCGGGAGCGGCTCGTTCGGGCCGCACCCGGCTCCGCATGTCCTCCCATGCGGGGCGTGACAGAGAGCCTACGCCTGCAATGCGGCGGCCGGAATAGACATTTTGAGGAATAAATTGCACTTTTGACGGAGAGGCGCGGGAGGGATGCGATGGAGCGGCAGGCGGTTGAGGCGCAGCGGATCAGGAGCGAGCTGACCACGACCGAGTTTGGCACCTCGGGCGGGCGAGCGGTGATGCTGTTGCTGCTGGCGGGGCGCGGCACCTTCATCTCTGATGAGGTGGAGCGGGAGGTGGCCGGGCCCTGCCTGATCTGGGCGCCGACCGGCTGGTGGACCCGGATCTCGCTGGCCGCCGGAGCGCGGGGCTTTCTGGCCCGCCTGCCCGAACGCGCGCTTGGTCGGGCGATGCCGACCGATGCGCTCTCGGCCCATGTGCGCCAAGCCGTGAGCCGCCGGATCTTCCTGTCGGACATCTCGCCCAAGATGATCGCCTCGGTCACGACCCTTTTCGAGAAGATCGACACCGAGTTGCGCGAGGCGCCGCCGGGCAGCGAGACGGTGCTGCACCATTGCATCTCGCTGATGTTGATCGACATCTGGCGCGCTGCCGCCCCGCCGCGGCAATCGGTGGAGCAGGCGCCGCACCGGATTTCGGACAGCTTCCTCAGCCTTGTCGAGCTGCACATGCAAAACCATTGGACCATCGCCGAATATGCCAGCCGGATCGGAATTTCGCGCGACAGCCTGAACACGGCGGTGCGGGGCGCGATCGGGGTGCCGCCGCATGCCCACATTCAGCGCAGGCTGATGGAGGAGGCGAAGGCGCTGCTCGTCACCACCAACCTGCGCGTGGCGGAGGTGGGCTATCGGCTCGGGTTTGGGGATGCCGCGTATTTCACACGGTTCTTCAAGCGCCACGAGCAGCTGGCCCCGGCGCAGTTCAGGCGGAAGTACACGCCGCTCTATCGCCAGCGGACCGAGGAGGTCTCTTTTGCGCAGTGGCCGTGAAACGGGGCGGCCCTTGCGCGCTTTCAGATATTCAGGCTGCTGCCGCTCTTCACGGCATCCATCGACACGAAGGTGCGGAACTTGCGGACGTTGCCACCCGCGAAGAAGGCCCGGCGGGTGAACTCTTCGTAGGCGGCCATGCTCTCGACCACGAGCACCAGCATGAAATCGGCCTCGCCGGTCACGTAGAAGCACTGCTGCACCTCGGGGGCCTCGCGGAAGCGGCGCTTCATCGTGTCGATATCGTCGGGGGTTTCGCTGACCAGCTCGACCTGCGCGAAGATCGTCAGCGGCAGGCCGACACGGTCGGGCGCGACGACCGCGACATTGGCCGCGATCACGCCTTCGGCCTCCATCCGCTTGATCCGCCGCTGCACCGAAGGCGCGGAGAGGTTGACGGCCTCGCCAATGGCGCGCTGGGGCGTGGCGTTGTTGCGCTGGAGGATGCGAAGGATCGCAAGGTCGTAACTGTCGAGCGGGGCCATGTGAAGCAAACTTGCACGAAGGCGGGCAAAATGCAGCGCAAATCTCGGCCGTGGTGGAGTAATTACTCAGGCAGCCAAGGAGGCACCGATGTATTTGCACAACCGACTGCCCAACCACGCCACGCCGCTGGGCCCGCGCGATGCCGAAACGCTCGGGCGCGAGGGGGCCAGGGCGGTTGCGCAGGTTCTGGCGCTGCGGGCGCACAATGAGGCCACGCCGCTTGTGGCCTTGCCGGGGCTGGCTGGCGAGCTTGGGCTTGGGGCGATTCACCTGAAGGATGAAGGGCAGCGGCTTGGTCTGGGCAGCTTCAAGGCGCTGGGCGGGGCCTATGCGCTGATGCGGCTGGTTCAGGCCGAGGCCGAGCGGCGGCTGGGACGCAGGGTGGCGCTGGAGGAACTGCTCTCAGAAGAGGTGCGCGCGATTGCGGCGACGATGAGCTTTGCCTGCGCGACCGATGGCAACCACGGGCGCTCGGTTGCGCAGGGGGCACAGATCATGGGTGCGCGGGCTGTGATCTTCGTCCATGCGGGCGTGAGCCAGGGGAGGATCGACGCGATTGCGGGGTTCGGGGCAGAGATCATCCGGGTGTCGGGCAATTACGACGACAGCGTTGCAGAGGCGGCGCGTGTCTCGGAGCGGGAGGGGTGGACCGTGCTGTCTGACACCTCATGGCCGGGGTACGAGCACATTCCCGGCCTCGTCATGCAGGGCTACACCGCGATCGTGCAGGAGGCGCTGGCCGAACTGCCCGAGCCGCCGACCCATGTGTTCCTTCAGGCCGGGGTTGGCGGGTTTGCGGCGGCTGTGGCGGGGCATCTGGCGGTGCTGCTGGGCGAAGCCCGACCGCATGTGACGGTGGTCGACCCGGCGCGGGCGGCCTGCCTTTATGCCAGTGCCGAGGCCGGAGCGGTGGTGAAGGTGGCCGAAGGCGCGCCGACGGTGATGGCGATGCTGGAGTGCTACGAGCCGTCACTGGTGGCCTTCAGGGTGCTGGAGCGGGTGGCGGACGGGTTCATGACCGTGGGCGAGGAGGATGCCGTTGAGGTGATGCGTCGCCTCGCCGCGCCAGTGGCAGGCGACCCGCCGGTGGTGGCCGGGGAGAGCGGCGGCGTCGGGCTGGCGGGGGCGATTGCAGTGCTGCGGGATGCGGAGCTGGCGGCGGGCATCGGGCTTGGTCCGGACGCGCGGCTGCTGGTGATCAACACCGAGGGGGCGACCGACCCTGCGCTCTATGCCGAGTTGGTGGGGCGGGCGCCGGAGGCGGTGCTGCAAGGAGCGGGCGGATGACGCTGGCGATTGACGGGGCGCGGCTTGCCTCGCGGCTCAAGGCATTGGGCGAGACGGGCCGCGATGACGCGGGGCGGCTGACGCGGCTGGCGGGGAGCGATGCCGACAAGGCGGGGCGTGACCTGCTCTGCGACTGGATGAGGGCGGCGGGCCTGAACATCGAGATCGACCGGATCGGCAATATCCACGGCCTCTGGGTGCCGGAGGGCGCGCAGGGCGATCCGGTGGTGATGGGGTCGCATATCGACACGGTGATCGACGCGGGCATTTATGATGGCTGCCTCGGCGTCTTGGCCGGGCTTGGGGTGATTGAGGCGCTGCAGGCGGGCGGGGCAAGGCCCGCGCGGCCCTTGGCGGTTGTGGCCTACACCAACGAGGAGGGGGTGCGCTACGCGCCCGACATGATGGGCAGCCTCGTTGCCGCCGGGGGGATGACGGCGGAGGCGGCGCTGGCCACTGTGGGCACAGATGGCACCACGCTGGGCGAGGAGCTGGCTCGGATTGGCTATGCCGGGGACCGGGCGCCGGGGTTCATCACGCCCCATGCCTATGTCGAGCTGCATGTGGAGCAGGGGCCGGTGCTGGAGGCGGAGGGGCTTGGCCTTGGCGTGGTTGAGAGCCTTCAGGGCATCTCGTGGCAACGGGTGACGATTGGCGGCACGGCCAACCATGCCGGAACGACGCCGATGGCGCTGCGGCGCGATGCCGGCGTGGCGGCGGCGCGGGTGATGTGCTTTCTGGACCGGATGGCGCGGGAGACGGAGGGAGCGGTGGCGACTGTGGGCACGGTTGAGCTTGCGCCGGGCGCGATCAACGTGATCCCCTCTGCCGCGCGCTTCACGGTCGATCTGCGCAACCCCGACGAGGCCCGGCTAAAGGCGCAGGAGGCGGCGCTGGGCGGGCTGCTCGATGAATTGCGGAGCGAGGGCTTCGAGGTGGCGACCGAGCGATTGGCGCGGTTCGAGCCGGTGCTGTTTGCCCCGGAGATCGTGGCCCGGATCGAAGCGGCGGCGCAGGGGAGGCAACTTGCGCACCGGCGGATGACCTCGGGGGCCGGGCATGACGCGCAGATGATTGCCCGCGTCGCGCCATCTGCGATGATCTTCGTGCCCTCGCGCGGCGGGATCAGCCACAATCCGGCGGAGTTCACCGCCGAGGCTGACCTCGTGGCGGGGGCGAATGTGTTGCTCGATGTCGCATGGAGCCTGAGCCGATGACGGATATGGACGCCCTTGAACGGGAGATGACAGGCTGGCGGCGCGCGCTGCACCGCGACCCCGAGTTTGGCTTCGAGGAGGCACGGACGGCGGGCTTTGTGGCCAAGGTGCTCCGCGGCCTCGGGCTGGAGGTGGCCGAGGGGATCGGCGGCACGGGAGTTGTGGGCACCCTCAGGCGCGGCAGCTCCAACCGCGCCATCGGGCTGCGGGCCGATATGGACGCCCTGCGGATCACCGAGGCGACGGGGGCCGACTGGGCCTCTGCCACCCCCGGCGTGATGCACGCCTGTGGGCATGACGGGCACACCGCCATGTTGCTGGGCGCGGCGAAGATGCTGGCCGAAGAGGGCGGGTTTGACGGCACGATCCGGTTCATCTTCCAACCCGCAGAGGAGTGGGGCCGGGGCGCATTGGCGATGCTGGAAGACGGGCTGATGGCGCGCTTTCCCTTCGACGAGGTCTTCGGGCTGCACAACATGCCGGGCCTGCCGGTGGGCACGCTCGAAACGCGGGGCGGCGCGCTGATGTCGGCGGAGGATATCTTCGAGATCACGCTGACGGGCGAGGGCGGCCATGCGGCGCGACCGCATGTGGGGCGCGAGGTCATGGTGCCCGCCTGCGCGCTGGTTCTGGAGTTGCAGGCCATCGTCTCCCGGCGGCTCGACCCGGCGGATATTGCGGTGGTCTCCGTCACCGAGCTGCGCACGGATGGCACCCGCAATGCGCTGCCGGGGGAGGCGAAGATCCTTGGGGATGCGCGCAGTTTCAGGCCGGAGGTGTCGGCGCAGATCGAGGCGGAGATGCGGGCAATTACGGCGGGCGTTGCCGCCTCGCATGGGGTGGCGGCAGAGGTGGCCTACACGCGAGAGTTCATCCCGCTGGTGAATGACGGCGAGCTTGCCGGTGAAACACTGCGCGCGGCTGGGCCGGTGTCGCGCGAAGTGCGCGAGATGCCCGCGCCGATGACGGCCTCGGAGGATTTTGCACAGGTTCTGGCGCACGTGCCGGGCTGCTTTGCCTTCATCGGCAATGGCGAGGCCTCGGCGCCGCTGCACAGCCCGAAGTACGACTTCAACGATGCGGCGCTGCTGCATGGGGCCAAGGTTCATGCGGCGATTGCGCGGCAGCGGCTGCCGGAAGCCGAGGGCTGATCGCCGGGCCGCAGGCTAGGGCATGGTCTGCCGCGCACCCGGCGTGACCAGTGCGTCGATCTCATGCGCCTGCAGGGCGGGCTACTTGGGGTCGATGTTGGTGAGCATCTGCCGCATGACCTTCAGGAAAACCTCGAGGTCTTCGGGCGCGATGCCCTTGATCAGATCGGCCTCGCAGCCAAGGGCCACGGCGAGGATATCGGCGTGGACCTGCAGGCCGCGTTCGGAGAGCCACCAGAGCCGCTTGCGCGGATCGGGCCCGGGCTGCTCATGGCGCAGGTGGCCCATCTCGTTCAGCGTTTTGAGCGAGCGGCTGACGGCGGCCTTGTCCATCCGGATCACGTCGCAGATGCGGCTGGCGGTGATGCCGGGCTCGATGTTGAGCATGGCGACCACGCGCCAGTCGGTCAGGCCGAGGCCGAAATCGCGCCGGTAGATCGCCGAGGTCTGCCGCCCCCATGCGCTCGCCACCGCGTTGAGCAGAAACGGCACATAGTAGTCGATATCGAGAATCTCCGCGCCCTCGCGGTCGCGGGTGGGGGCGTTGAGGCGCTCGGGCGCGGCTTTGATCTGGTCGGCACGTGTCATGCGGGGGCACCTTTCAAGCGCTCACCGATAGCCGGGTTCGGCCGCCGTGTCACGGGGGCGGCGGCGCTCAGAACTGCTCCTCGGGGATATGCACGGTGAGCCCGTCCATCTCATCGGTGAGGCGGAGCTGGCAGGAGAGGCGGGAGCTGGCTTTCATCTCGGACATGGCGCAATCGAGCATGTCTTCCTCGCTTTCGGAGCGGGTGCCGGTGCGGCTGGCCCATGCGTCATCGACATAGACGTGGCAGGTTGCGCAGGCCATCGAGCCGCCGCATTCGGCGACGATGCCGGGCACGTTCGCGGCGATGGCGGCTTGCATCACGCTGTCGCCGGGTTTGGCCTCGACAGTCTGTTCGCTGCCGTCGGGCTGGATGTAGGTCACTTTCACGGTGGCGTCCTCTATTTCGGGATGAGTTTGAGTGGCAGGCGGTCTAGCGCACGGATGGCGTTGTTGGGCCGCCAGACGGCCTCGCCCGCCGGTTCGATCCGGGCGACCTTGTCGGCCATGACGGTGAGAAGCGCCTCCAGCTCGCCGCGGGCGATGTTCTGGCCGACGCAGCCGTGGATGCCCGCGCCGAAGGCCATGTGGCCGACAGGACGGCGGTCGATCCGGAAGGCCTCCGGGTCGCCCCATTTGTCCGGGTCCATGTTGGCGGCGCCGAGCACGCAGAGCACCTTGGCGCTCTCGGGCACCGGGTGGCCTGCGATCTCGGTGTCTACATTGGCGGTGCGCAGGAAGGTGTGGACCGGCGAAGTGACGCGCAGCACCTCCTCGAAGGCGGGGCGGGCGAGCGACGGGTCGGCCTTTAGCGCCTCCCACTGGCCGGGGTTCTGCGAGAAACACCAGAGCGCGTTGCCGATGCCGGTCACGGTCGTGTCGACCCCGGCCGACAGGAAGCTGCGCACCAGCATCGCGGCCTCTTCGGCGGTGATCTCGCCCGCGTCGGCGGCCTCGTAGAGCAGCGCGCCGAGACCCTCGCCAGTGAGCCGGTCGCGGGCGCAGGCGGCGTTGATCCAGGCAGAGACCTCGGGGGCGCGGGCCATGGCGGCGCGGCGCAGGGCGTTGTCCGGCCCCACGGCGTTGAAGACGATGGCGCCGTAATCGACGAGGTGGCGGGCGTGCACATCGCGCATGCCCACGGCGCGGGGGAAGACGCGGGTGGGGAAGGCCTCTGCCAAATCCACCACACCCTCGATCTCGGACCGCTCCAGCAGCCCGTCCACCACCTCTTCCGCGGTGCTGCGGAAGTCGTCCATCAGCCCACGGACCACCTTGGGCGAGAGCGCCTTGGACATGACCCGGCGGGTCTTGGTGTGATCGGGCGGGTCGGCTTCGAGGATGATCGACGGCGGGCGCCAGGGCTTTTCGAGCTTGAAGTCGTTGAAGCCGATGCCGCGCGACGACACGAAGTTTTCATGGTCGGAGAAGGTGGCCTTGGTCTCCTCGTAACGGCCCACGGCGAGCACCTCGTAGCGGGGGATGAACACCACCGGCCCGGCCTCGCGCAGTTGGGCGTAATAGGGGAAGGGGTCTGCCAGCACCGCCTCGTCATAGGGGTCGATATCGAGCACCGGAATGTCGTCGCTGGGGGCCAGCGGGGCGTGGCCTTCGATCAGGTCCATTGTCGTGTCCTTTGCTATCATGTGGCCAGCGCGACGCCGATGTGGCGCTCCAGCAGGTCGGAGCCCTTGAGCGCGGCGGCGGGGCCATCGTGGACGATCGCGCCGCCGGTCATGATCAGGGCGCGGGTGGCGAAGGAGAGGGCGGCCTCGGCGTGCTGCTCGACCAGCACAACGGTGCGCCCCTCTGCGGCGAGGCGCTCGAAGACCTCCATAAGCTGCTCGCAGATCACCGGGGCGAGGCCTTCGAGCGGCTCATCCAGCAGCAGGGTCTGCGGGCCGGTCATCAGGGTGCGGGCGATGGCGAGCATCTGCTGCTCGCCGCCCGAAAGCTGCCCGCCGCCATTGCGCCGCCGCTCCTTGAGGCGGGGGAAGAGGGTGTAGGCCTCGTCGAGCGTGGCGGTGCCGCGCTGGGCGGCGAGGAGGTTTTCCTCCACCGAGAGCGATTTGAAGATGTCACGGGTTTGCGGCACGAGGCCGAGGCCAGCGGCGTTGCGCTTGTGGGGCGGGAGGGTGGTGACGGGGGCGCCGTTGAGGCTGATGGTGCCGCCGTGCAGCTTGGTGAGGCCCATCATTGTGGCGAGCAGGGTGGTTTTGCCCGCGCCGTTGCGGCCGATCACGGCGAGGCGTTCGCCCTGCGGGATGCTGAGCGAGATGCCGTTCAGCACATGGGTCGGGCCGTAGCCTGCAGTGACATCGGTGAGGGTGAGCGCATCAGTCATGTCCGTGGCCTCCGAGGTAAAGGTCGCGGACCTGCGCGTTGGCGGCGATCTCCTGCGGCGTGCCTTCGGTCAGGATGCGGCCCTGCACCAGCACGACGATTTGCGCAGCGACGCGAAAGACGAGATCCATGTCGTGCTCGATGATGAGCACCGCGAGGTCGGGCGGCAGGGCCTCGATGGCCTGCACGATCAGGTGGGTTTCCGACGAGGGCACACCGGCGGCAGGTTCGTCGAGGATTAGGACGCGGGGCTTGAGGGCGAGGGTCAGGGCCAGCTCGACGAGGCGTTGCTGGCCATAGGCGAGATCGGCCACGCGCTTGTCGGCCAGAGGCTCCAGCGCGAAGGCATCGATCAGCGCGGCGACCTCGGCCTCGGTTTCGCCATTGCCATCGGCGCGGCGGAACATGGCAAAGCCCCGGCCCTGCCGCTCGAGGATCGGCAGGCGGAGGTTTTCGCGCACCGTGAGGTCGCGGAACAGCGTGGTGATCTGGAATGTCTTGGCGATGCCGCGCTTGACCCGCTGGGCCTCGTTCAGCTTGCCGATATCCACCCCGTCAAAGCGGATGGTTCCCGAAGAGGGCGGAAGGATGCCGGTGACGAGGTTGGAGAAGGTGCTTTTGCCCGCGCCGTTGGGGCCGATGAGGGCCTTGCGGTCGCCCGGCTTGAGGTCGAAGTCGATGTTCTCCGACACGGTGAGGCCGCCGAACTTCTTGGATAGGCCGCGGACTTCAAGACCCTGCATTTTGGCCTCCCAGACGTTTCAGTGCGGTCGGCACGGCGACCAGCCCGCGCGGCAGGAAGAAGACCACCGCCAGAACCAGCGCGCCGATGACGAAGAGCCAGTTGAACGGGTCGTTCGCGGCGGCCCAGTGGTGGACGAACATGAAGACCAGCGTGCCCAGCACCGCGCCGTAGAGCCTGCCGGTGCCGCCGAGGATCAGCATGATGAGGGCTTCGGCGGAGAGGGTGAAGGAGAAGGACTCGAGGCTCACCAGTTGTGTCACCTGCGCCGAGAGGGCGCCGGCCACGCCCGCGATGGCCCCGCCCAGCGTGTAGGCCGCGACGCGCCGCCAGTAGACCGAGGTGCCGATGGCGGCCATGCGCTCGGGGCTTTCGTGGATGCCGCGCAGCGACAGCCCGAAGGGCGCGCGGGTGAGCAGGGTCAGAAAGGTGAACACGGCCGCGAGGACCGCAAGGGCATACCAGAAGCCGGTCTGCCCGACGAAATCGAACTCGAAGAGGCCTAGCACCGGCTCCATCCGGATGCCGCGCAGCCCGTCGGCTCCGCCGGTCACGTCGCGCGCCTTGTTGGCGATCTCGTGGCAGATCGCGGCAACGGCGATGGTGAGCATGATCAGCGTCAGCCCGTGGGCGCGCAGCACGATCAGGCCAGAGATGAAGGCAAGCACGGCCCCGGCGACACCCGCCACCACCAGCCCGGCGATCGGATCGGCCCAGGCGTGGATGGCGAAGAGCCCGGCGGCATAGGCCCCCGCGCCGTAGAAGGCGGCCTGCCCAAGCGTGGCGATGCCCGCGAAGCCGAGCACGAGATCGAGCGAGAGCACCAGCACCGCCATGATCAGGATGCGGGTGAGGAAGGCGAGGTTGTAGGGCAGCGCGAAGTAGAGCGCGACCGCGAGCGCCAGCAGGGCGAAGGGGGCGATACGGTTCATCATTGGGCCCTCACGATCAGCCCGTTGGGGCGCAGCGCCAGCAGAGCCATGACCAGCGCGAAGAAGAGGATGGTGGCGAAGTCGGGCGCGAGGTAGCGGGCTGCGGTTTCCAAGAGGCCGAGGCCGATGGCGGCGAGGAAGCTGCCCGCGATGGAGCCCATGCCGCCCACCGCCACGACGATGAGGAAGAGCACCATGTAGCGCAGCGGGTAATAGGCATCGATCGGCAGGATCTCTGCGCCGAGCACGCCGCCGAGCGCCGCGAGGCCCGCGCCGAGGCCGAAGGCGGCCATGAAGATGCGGTCGGTGTTGATGCCATGGGCGGAGGCGGTGCCACGATTGTCGACTGCGGCGCGCAGGCGAATGCCGAAGCGGGTGCGCTCGAGGAGCCACCAGAGGCCGAGCACCACGGCGAGCCCGGCGGCGATCACCATCAGCCGGTGGGCGGGCAGAGTGCGGAAGCCCAGATCGACGCTCGCCTTCAGCCCCTCGAGCAGCGGCACGGGCAGCAGGCTGGAGCCTTGCCAGAGGTTCACGGAGGCGATCATCAAGAAGGTCAGGCCGATGGTGGCGAGCACCTGTTGCAGATCGGTGAAGCCGTAGATCCGGCGGTAGATCACCCGCTCCAGCGGCAGCGAGAGGGCCACGGTGAGCGCCACGGCCAGCACCAGCGCGGGCCAGAAGGGCAGGCCCAGTTCGGCCGCGAACCAATGGGCGAAGGTGCCGCCCAGCAGGGCGAAGCCGCCGTGGGCGAGGTTCACCACCCGCATCAGGCCCATGGTGACCGAGAGACCGACGGAGATCATGAAGAGGATCATGCCGTAGGCCACGCCGTCGACGAGGATGTTGAGGAATAGGGTCATCTGGCTTTCACATCGCTGGATTTGCCCCGGGCCGGGAGACCAGCCCGGGGCGGGAGGATCACTTGTCCCAGCCGAGGTCGCCCACGGTGGCGATCACGCCGGTCTCGCGGTTCACCAGCTGGCCGGTGGCCTCGTCGCGGGCGACTTCGCGGATGTAGACGTTCTGGATCAGCGTGCGCGTTTCCGGGTCCATCTTCACCGGGCCGCGCGGGCTCTCCCACTCCAGCGTCTTGGCGGCCTCGACGGCGGCGGGGCCGTCGGTGCCGGCAGCGGCGACCATCTGGTAGATCAGGTGGGTGCCGTCATAGGCGCCGACCGAAGCCCAGTTGGCGATGGCATCGGGGAACAGCTCGGTCAGCTTGGCCTGAAAGGCGCGGTTCTCGTCGGAGTCGTGGGCGCCGGAGTAGTGGTAGGCGGTGGTCAGCCCGATGGCGGCATCGCCCAGCCCTTGCAGGTTGACCTCCTCGGTCTCGGCGGTGCCGAGAAACTTGATGCCCGCCTCGGCAAGACCGTTCTCGTTGTAGGTCTTGGTGTAGGTAAAGGTGGGCGGGCCGCCGGGCAGGAAGGTGAAGACCGCATCGGGCGCGGCATCGCGGACGCGCTGGATGAAGGGGGTGAAATCGGTGGTGGCGAGCGGCATGCGGATCGCGTCCACAACCTCGCCGCCCTTGGCCTCGAAGGCGGCCTTGAAGGCGTTCTCGGCGTCGATGCCCGGGCCATAGTCGGTGACCGTGGTGGCGACGGTGCGCATGCCTTGGTCATAGGCCCATTCTGCCAGAGGAGCGGAGACCTGCCAGAGCGTGTAGCTTGTGCGCAGGTAGAACTCGCTCTCCTTGTTGATCGAGGAGGTGGCGGCGTTGAAGATCACCGTGGGCGTTTGGCTTTGCTCGATCAGCGGGCCAACGGCGAGCGCGTTGGGGGTGAAGGTGAAGCCTGCGAGATAGTCGACCTGGTCACGGATCAGCAGCTCCTGCGCCAGTGCGCGCGACTGGTCGGGGTTTGGCCCGCCGACATCCTTGTAGATGAACTCGATCTCATGCTCGCCCGCCGTGGTGCCGTGCTGGGCAACGTAGGTTTCGACCGCCTCCTGATACTGCTTGCCGTAGATGGCGAAGGGGCCGGAAAAGGGGGCGACGACCCCGACCTTGATGGTGTCTGCCGGGCTGGCGGCAGGCAAAAGGGTAGCTGTCACGGCCACGAGGGCCGCGCGGATGGCGCGTGTCATGGAATATCCTCCCTGAAGTCCCGCATCCCTCCCTGGATGCGGAGTTGATGATTCAACTCACTCTACGATACGGAGGCGGATTGATATGTCAACTCATATCATATGATACATTTTCGTGCAGTTATAACAATGGGTTAAGCCGAACATGCACCGCTGTGCCGACTTGTTGCTATGGTCAGAACAGGAAGGTGAGCACCGCCAGAGCACCGACCGAGACCATGCCCGCCACCAGTGCGGTGGAGGCGAGGCTCAGCACCAGGCCAGCGGCCAGCCAGTAACCGTCACGCTCGCTCAGGCCCAGTGCCAGCATGATGATGGAGAGGGCGGGCAGGCCGTTGGCGAAGGGGATCGGCAGAAACAGGAACACCGACATGATCAGCGTGGTCAGCCCGATCAGCCGTTCGGCCAACAGGTAGGAGCGGGGCCACCAGCGCGGGCGGGCGAGCCGTTCGACCCGCTCGATATAGGGCACCGAGGCATTGACCATCCGCCCGAACGCGGCCCGCTCGATAGAGCGGCGGGCGACGAACTGCGGCAGCCACACATCGGGCCGCCCGAGCATGAGTTGCACCGCCAGCACCATGAGTGGCAGGCCGGTAAAGATCGACGATCCGGGGATGAACAGGAACACGTTGGGCGCGGCGAAGAGCACCATCAGCGGGGCAAAGCTGCGGTCGCGCAGGCCGCTGACGATATCGCCGACAGACACCCGCGCCCCCTCGCCGGCCCGCAGATCGCGCAGCACTTCCGACAGGCGCCGGCCGGGGCGCTGGGCAAGGAGGGGCGCTGCGGCTTCCAGCTGCGTCATGGGGCGGACCGGGCCGCAACTGATGGGACGTGAAGGACCAAGGCAGAGGCTCCCGGGGCGGCTGAACGGAGGCCGGGGCGTAGCACGGCCCGACACCCTCGGAAAGTGGGTGCGCCGTACGCCAAAACAATCGCCGCGGGGCGAAATATTTCTGCACGGACCGCTTGCAGCTTGCCCCGCTCAGGCAGATATTCTGCGCAGCCGCCGCAGGCCATCCCCGGGCCGCCCAAGCGCCCGCGTCTTGCCACCTTCGACGGACCGTCGCCGTGCCCGCGACAGGACCGGGCGCATGTGGGTGCATCTTGAGCGCTATCCTTCGCCGGACCGATTGCCTGCTGCCCGCGCTGCCGTGGCCCGCGCCGCTGCGCGACCCTCGACGATTGCCCCGCATCCCCCTCTTCCCGGCCACGGCCTTCGCCGTGCGCCATTTTCGAAAGACAGCACCATGCTTCACACCGCGTCCCTGATCGCCGGCCTCATCGCGCTTATCTGCGCCGTGGCGCTCTATGGCATGAACATTCGCACCCGCCCCACCAGCCGCCTGCGCAGCGATTTCTGGGGCTCGATGTTTCTGGCCCTACTCACCGGGCTCTTTCCGCTGGCCGCCGCGGGGAGCCTTGTTGGCATGTGGCGGCTGCTTCAGGGCGGCGTGACGGTGGAGGAGTTGCTGGCGGGCGGGGCAGACGTTGTTTCGCTGGCCGCGGTGGTGGCCACTGTTCTGGTGCTCCGCGCACTGGTCGTTGCCACCTACCGGCCAAGCGCCTTGCCCGACAATGTGACCCCGCTCACCCCACGCCCGCTTGCGCCGCGCCGGGCGGCGACCCGGTTGAAGAAACGGGCCGCCTGAGCACTCAGCCTTCGGCCCGCTTGCGCCGCATCTCCTTGATCCACGGCATCAGGAACGGGGAGACGATGCTGAGCACTGCCGCCAGCAGCAGCAGGCCGGAGATCGGGCGGGTGAAGAAGGGCAGGATGCCGTCGTCGGTATAGGTCATGCCGCGCCGCAGGTTCAGCTCGAGCATCGGCGCGAGAATGAAGGCGAGGATGAAGGGACCGATGGGCAGGCGCAGCTTGTCCATCGCCAGTCCGAGGGCGGCGAAGCCCAGCAGCAGCACGTAGTTGAAGGCGGTGGAGGAGCCGACGAAGACGCCCATGAAGCCCAGCACCACGATGGCCGGGTAGAGGTAGTGATAGGGGATCTTCAGGATCGCCGGAAAGAGGCGCATGCCCCAGAACTGCATCACCAGTACCAGCGCGGCGGCGATGAGCGCGGTGAGGAAGAGCGCGTAGACGATCTCGGGGTTGTTGTTGAACAGCAGCGGCCCGGCCTGCACGCCGTGAATCATCAGCCCGCCCAGCAGGATCGCCGTCACCCCGTCACCAGGGATGCCAAGCGCCACCATCGGAATGAGCGAGCCGCCGACCGATGCGTTGTTGGAGGTTTCCGAGGCGAAGACGCCATCGACGCACCCCTTGCCGAACTTCTCCGGGTGTTTGCTGGCCGATTTGGCCTGCGCATAGGCCACCATGTTGGAGAGCGCCGCGCCCATGCCCGGCAAAAAGCCGATCCAGAGGCCAATGAAGAACGAGCGGATCATGTTCCACGTGTTGTCCCGGTACTCCTTCCAGCTCACGCCGAAGCCCTTGATATCGCGGGCATCGACCTCGGGCACCTGCTGCTGGCCTTGGGCATAGTCCTGCACAATCTGCTTGAGGGCGAAGAAGCCGAGCATCAGCGGGATCAGGTCAAACCCGCCGTTGAGGTAGATGTTGCCGAAGGTGAAGCGGGGGTAGCCGTCGATCGGGGCGAAGCCGACCGAGGCGAGCACGAGGCCTAGCGCGGCGGCGGCAAGGCCATGAAAGATCGAGCCGCGCGAGAGGGCGGCCACGAGCGAGATGGCGCAGAAGCCGAGCGAGAAATACTCCCACGGCCCCATCTTCAGGGCGAGCCGGGCCATAAGCGGCGAGGCGGCCATGGCGATGAGGATCGACAGGAAGGTGCCGATGAAGGAGGCGGTGATCGCCGCGCCGAGCGCCTTCACGGCCTGGCCATTTCGGGTCATCGGGTAGCCGTCAAATGTGGTGGCGATGGCCGAGGGCGAGCCGGGGATGCCCAGCAGGATCGAGCCGATCATCGCGCCAGAGACCCCGCCGACCCAGATCGAGACCAGCATCGCCAGCCCGACCTCGGGCGGCATCCCAAAGGTGATCGGCAGCAGCAGTGCCACGCCGAGCCCGCCGGAGAGGCCGGGGATCGCGCCCAGCACGATGCCGAGCGCGGTGGAGAGGACGATGACCATGAAGGTCGTCGGGGCGAGCAGGGTGCCGAAGCTGGCTAGGATGTCTTGCATGGCGCGGTGCCTGTCAGATCAGAAGAGGAGGCCGGTGGGCAGGAGGGTGTTCAGCATTTCGGCGAACACGAGATGGACGCCGAGGGTGACGGCGGCGGCATAGAGCGCCCCGCGCCACCAGACCCGGCGCTCAGGCCCGGCGATGGTGTGGTAGAAGGCGTAAACCATGAGCGGCGTGGCAATGTAGTAGCCGAAGATCCAGAGCGCGAGGGAGTAGGCCACCAGCAGCCCGGCCATGACCACGCCGCGCAGGGTGCTGCTGCGCGCGTCCTGTGCCGCATCGGCCTCGGCCGCGGTGAGCACCTTGGATTGGCGCGCACGGGTCAGCAGCATGCCCAGTCCGCAGAGCACCAGCAGCGAGAACCCGAGGATCGGAAAGAGCTGTGGCCCCGGATCGTCGTTGAAGGTGCGCACGCTGATCTGCAGGGTCGCCCAGATCCCGGCGGCCCCGAAGGCGATCAGCCCGGCTCCGAGCGGTTTTTCGGTGTTCATCATGGTTCCTCCCAAAAGTCGCGGGGGCCGGTCGGCCGCGGCCCCCGCGATATGGCTTCACACGCGTCTTGTGATGCGGTCAGCGTGCGAGGCCAAGCTTTTCGGCCAGCGCCTTGATCTTGGCATCTTCCGAGGCCATCAGATCGGCAGCGCCGCCGACATCATAGTAGGTGAACACGCTGTCGGCCTTCTTGAGGGCCTCCTGCGCGGTGGCGTCCTCGGCCATGCCGGCGGTGGCGGCGTTGATGGTTTGCACCAGCTCCGCATCCATCCCCTTGGGCCCCCAGAGGACCAGCGGCGCCAGCCAGCTCACGTTGACGCCCTGCTGCACGCAGGTCTCGTATTCCGGGTAGGCGGGGTGCGGCTCGGGGTCGAGCAGGCAGAGCACCTTCATGTCACCGGCCTGCTCGTACTGCTTGGCCGAGCCTGCGCCAAGGTTGCCCATCTCGATATGCCCGCCCTGGATGGCGGCCACCTTGTCGACCTCGGCGGAGGCTTCCAGCAGCTTCAGGTCGACATCCTCGTTCATCATGATCAGCCCGGCGATGAAATGGGTCGTCCGCCCGAGCGAGACGGCCACGGTGCGCTCACCGGGGTTTGCGCGGGCGTCTTCGACGAAGTCCTTCATGGTGTCCCAAGGTGCATCGGGGGCCACGGCATAGACCTGCGGTGCGTAGCTCTGGGCAACGCCGATGGTGGTGAAGTCATCCAGCCCGATATCGGAGTGGCCGGTGTGGTAGCCCGCCAAAAGGCCGGTGTGATTGTAGAGGATGGTCTGCCCATCGGGTGCGGCGGTCATCACTTGGTTGTAGGCGATCGAGCCGCCGCCGCCATCGACGTTGACCACGACCACATCGCCGCCGGTTTCGCGGCCGAGGTAGTCGGCGAAGATCCGGGCCATCACATCGGTGCCGCCGCCGGGTTTGGATGGCACGATGATCTGCACCGGCCCGTCAGGCCATTCGGCGGCCAGCGCGCCGGTTGCGCCGAGGGCCAGCGCCAGTGCGGCGCCGATCAGTTTGCGTGGTTTCATGGTGTCCTCCCTGTTGAAACGCTTATCCGTAGAGCCTGTTCAGCCAGCCAAAGATGAGCGCCCGCGCCTCCTCATGGCGGGCCTTGCCGCTGACCACCCAGCCGTGATCGCAATCGTCGAACTGGTGCACGGCGATATCGACGCCCGCGGCGATGAGTTGCCCGGCGTAGCGGTGCGCCTCGTGGCGCAGCGGGTCGAGCCCGGCGACCAGCATCAGCGCGGGCGGCTGGCCATGCAGCCGCTTCGGCGCGGCCAGCACGGGCGAGACCAGTGGGTTGGCCATGTTTTCAGGCTGCTGGCAGTAGAGCACGTTGAAGGCGTGCATCCGCGCGGCGGGCATGATCGAGCGCGGGTCCACCTTGTCTTCGGGCGGGGTGGCGGCATCGAGAAACGGGTAATCCAGCACTTGCCCGCAGGGGCGGAAGGCACCGCTCTCGGCCACCATCTGGCAGATCGAGGCGGTGAAGTTGCCGCCCGCCGAGTGGCCGCCGATGGCGATGCGGTTTGCGTCGATCCCGAGCGTGTCGGCATTCTCGAAGGCCCAGGCCACCACATCGTGGCACTCATGCAGCCCGGTGGGGAAGGGGTGCTCGGGGGCGAGGCGGTAATCGACATCCAGCACCAGCGCCCCGGTGGCGCGTGCCAGCTGGGCGCAGAAGATCGTGTCGCGCCTATGATAGGGCCGCACGAAGCCGCCACCGTGGAAGTTGATGAAACAGGGGCGAGGGGCGGTGCCCTCGGCGGCGGTGACCTTCATCACCCGCGAGGGGCCGACGCGGGTTGGCACGGCAATTTCCTCCACCGTCACGGCGGCGAGGTCGGCCTCCATCTCGGGGGTGATGGTGGGTGGCAGAAGGGTGCCGCCGCGCAGCTCTTCGGCCAGCGCCAATTGCGCCTCGGGGGTCATGTCGAAAGAGTAGCTCATGCCGCCTCTCCCATCAGGGTGCGGACCTGCGCGATGCGCCCGTCGATCAGCCCGTGCCAGATTGCCGGGTCGTGAAACGGGTTGTGGCCGGGCCGGATGGCCTCGACCTTTTCCAGCATCCCCACCTGCGCGGGGTGCGAGCCGAGGGTAACCTGCACCGGAATGGCGCGGACCTTCAGCATGGAGGCGAGGTAATCGTCACGGGCGCTCACCGGCAGGCCGCTCTCGGCCAGAAAGGCATCGCCCAGCGTGTTCAGGCCGACGCCGCCGTGCATGCCGCAGAGCAGCCCGCCCGCCTCGAAGAAGAACGAGGTGGTGCCCGGCGTGTGGCCCGGCGTCAGCACGGTGCGGACCCTGCGGTCGCCCAGCTCGACGGGCGCATCATCGGAGAAGAAGGCATCGGGCGTGAAGCTGCCGCAGGGGTAGCCGCTGGCAAAGATCTGGTCGGGCCGCTCCTGCATGAAGTCCCAGTCCTCGCGGCTCATCATCACCCGCGCGCCGGTCGCCTCCACCAAGGCGCGAACACCGCCGATGTGGTCGTAATGCATGTGGCTGATGAGGATCAGCTCGATGTCTGCCGGGTCCAGCCCCAGCTTCCGGATCGCCTCGAACAGCAGGTAGACCTGCGGCTGCATCGTGGTGTCGATGAGCACCAGCCCCGCGCCGGTATCGAGCAGGTAGGCGCCGACCCAGCCGTTGCCGACGTACCAAGTGCGCTCGGCCACCTCGAAGGGGTCCACATCCACCTCCCACGGGCGCTCGCACCCTTGGCAGAGGCATTCAAAGGGGTCGCTCGGGATTTGGGGCAGAGCTTTACTGGACATGCGCGAATGGCCTGTTGCTAGAGGGTGGGAAAGTGGAGCGCCGGGCAGCGAGCCGCCCGGCGCGATGGGGGCTCAGTTGGTGAGCCCGAGCATCTCGGCAGTGGCCTTCACCGCGTCGCTGGACGAGGCGATGCGCGCCTGGCTTTCGGCCACGCCCATCGGGCTGATCGGCATCCGCATCTGGGCGAGCTTTTCGGTCACATCGGCATTGCCGAGCACGGCGGCGAAGGCCCCATTGATCTGCTCGACCAAGCCGGCATTCATGCCCGCCGGGCCGAGCACGATGAAATCGAGCCCGTAGACGGCCTCTTCGTAGCCCAGCTCGTGCAGCGAGGGGAAATCCGGCGCGCCCGGGTCACGCTCGGGGTTGCCTGCGATGGTGGCGAGGATGCGCAGATCGCCGTTCTCGACATATTGCAGGGTGCCCGGCGTGTTCACGAAGGCGGCGTCGATCTGGCCGCCCTGAAGCTGCACCAGCTTGTCGGCGTCCGATCCGGCCTCGACCATGCGGAACTGCGCGTCGCTGGCCTTGGTCAGAAGCCCGGCCATGAAGTGCGAGCCGGAGCGGAACTGCACGCCGAGCGTCACCTTGTCGGGGGTTTCCTTGGTGGCGGCAATCAGCTCGTCGACGCTCTGGTAGGGGCTGTCGGCATCCACCGCGAGGGCAAAGCTGCCGCCGACCGGGAAGGTGGCGATGGTGGTGAACTCTTCCACCGGGGAGTGGTCGTAGCCGCCGGTGTGATAGGTCGAAAGGAAGCCGGTGTGGTAGTAGAGCAGGGTCTGCCCGTCAGGATCGGCGGTGCGCACCTGCTCGGCGGCCACGGCGCCGCCGCCACCGGGGCTGTTGACCACGACCACCCCCTCGCCGATCTGCTCCTGAAGCTGCGCCGAGATGATCCGCGCGCCCGCATCGGTGCCGCCGCCCGCCTTGGCGGGCACCAGCAGTTGCACGGCGCCCGAGGGCCAGTCCTGCGCCTCTGCCGTGGCCGGGGCCAGCCCGAAGCCGAGCGCCAGAGCGGTTGCGCCAAGCGCGGCCATCAGGGGCCGGCGTGCAATGCGGCTGTGAGTTTCGCGGTGCATAGAGAATCCTCCCAAATATCTCCTCGCTGGCCACGCTATTGACTTTGGTCATAGGTTTGTAATTCCTTTTGAGGGCAACTCATAAGTGATCCTTATGCCATGTCCCTGACCGCTGCCGTCCTGCTGAACCGCCTCACGACCCGCGCCAAGATCCGCCACATGCGGGCGTTGATGACCCTCTGCGAGCTGCGCGGCATGGGCCGTGCGGCGCAGGCGCTGGGCATCACCCAGCCCGCGATGAGCCAGCTTGTCGCCGAGCTCGAAAAGCTGCTCGATACCCGCCTGTTCCTGCGCCATTCCAAGGGGGTGGACCCGACCCCGGCGGCGCTCGATCTGCTGCCGATTGCAAGCCGGATCGTGGCGGCGACCGAGGAGGGGGCGGAGCGCATCGCCTCGCATCACCGGCGCGAGGGCGGGATGGTGCGGGTTGGCTCCTCTGCCGCCGCGACCGGCGCCCTGCTCGATGCCGCGCTGCCGGCCTTTGGGGCCGCGCATCCCAACATTTTCACGCAGGTACAAACTGTGATCGGGCAGGCGCTCGACAATGCCTTTTCGGGTGACGAGTTCGATGTGGTCTGCTGCCGCGAGCGTGAGGTGTTGCCCGATGGTTGGGCCTTCGAGGCCCTGGTGCCGGACGAGTTGATCGTGGCCGCAGGCACCTCGCACCCGCTGGCGCAGCAGGCCGGGAAGGTGAGCATCGAGGCACTCTCCCGCGCGACTTGGGTGCAGCACACCGCCGTGTCGCTGGCCCGCGACCAGTTTGACATGCTGCGCGAGCGCCACGGCTGGGACGAGCTCAAGTTGGTGCATGTGACATCGCGGATCCCGGTGCTGAGCTGGTCGATGCTAAAGACCGGCGAACTGCTTTCGCTGGTTCCGCGCAGCGTGGTGATGCCGTGGCTCTCGATCGGGCTGTTGAAAGAGCTCGACGCCAGGCTGGGCTTGCATCTGCCGCCGATTGGCTATCACTGGCGGCCAGACCGCACCGGCCGCGCGGTGCGGCGTTTCTTCGAGGCGCTGGCGCAATGCGCGGCACCGCAGGCAGAGGAGACAGCCCCGTGAGCCAGTTCGATACCATCGCCCCGCAACGCCTTGGCCACCGCCTGCTGTGGGAGGCGCTGGTGGATGTGGAGGAGATGCGCAGGTTGGGGCAGGGGCCGACGGGCGAGCGCCGGATCGTGCCGATCACCGGCGGCGAGTTTCGCGGCGGGCCGGGGCTGGAAGGGTTTTATGGAACGGTTCTGCCGGGAGGGGCCGACAGGCAGCTGGTGCGGGCTGATGGCTCCAAGGAGCTGGATGCGCTTTACGAGATGGAGGTGGCCGATGGCACGCTGTTGACCATTCGCAACCGGGTCATCATCGACGAGAGCCTGCCCGGCCCGCGTTATGCGCTTTCGCGGATCGAGGTGCGCGCGCCCGAAGGGCCGTGGGAATGGCTCGGGCGGCGGTTGATCGTGGGCACGTTGCAATCCGCCCGGCCCGAGCGGGCGGCTGTGCTGATCCGGGGCTGGGAGATGACCAGCGCCTGAGGCCGCGCCTCAGCCGCGCAAGAGGCAGACCGGCTCGGGCAGGCCCTGATGGCCGGTCTCGATGGCCAGCACCGCACCATCCGGCCCGCTCTCTGAAGATGAGGGGTCGAGGCTGGTGAGGTAGAGCGTGCGCAGGTCCGGCCCGCCGAAGCACGGTTTGGTCGGCCATGTCACCTGCAGGTCGATGCAGAGGTCCACCTGCCCCGCCGGGGTGATCCGCAACAGCTCGCCGCCGCCCACGCCCGCCATCCAGTAGCAGCCATCCGCGTCCACGCAGGCGCCGTCCGGCCTGCCCGCCCGCCCGGCGGTTTCGAAGAACAGGCTGCGGTTGGTGAAGGCGCCGGTTTCCGGCTCGTGATCGAACCGCCAGATGCAGCGGAGGCTCTCGTAGCTGTCTGCCACATAGGCGGTGCGGTCGTCAGGGCTGAAGGCCAGCCCGTTGACGATGTGCAGCCCGCCGAAGTGGCGGGCAAGCTGGCTCGCGCCGGCCTCACCGCTCCAGTGATAGAGCGCGCCGGAGGCGACGGAGCGGTCGCCCAGGGTCATGGTGCCGAAATGAAAAAGCCCGCCGCGCGAGGTGGCCCCGTCATTGGCGCGATGCTCGGCAGCGGCCTCGGGCGGCAGCAGCGCGTTGGGCGCGAGGCTTCCGGTGGCCGGGTCGAAGAGGTGCAGGCCGTCGGGCATAGCCACGACGAGCGTGTCTGTGGCGGTCAGGGCGATGCACCCGGGCTGATCGGGCAGGGGCCAGCGGGTGAGGGCTTCAGTCGATGGATCAAGCCGCAGCAGGGCGCGGCCTTTGATGTCCACCCAGAACAACACCCGGCGGCGCGGGCACCAGAGGATGCCCTCCCCCACCTCGCAGCGTGTGCCTTCCAGCACGCGGATCTCTTTGCGGCGGCTCACGCCTTGAGGTGGAGGGTCACGAGCAGGGTTGCCGCGCTCCCGGCGTCAAACTCACCCGCCAGACGCAGCCAGTTGCCGAAGTGCGTGAGCCGCACCGCAGCGACCTCGCCCTCGGCGGGCACCTCAACCGTTGCGCCCTCGTCCAGCCAGTGCATCCCGTCGGGCGAGATCTGCACCCGCAGCGCGGGCTTCGTGCCTTCGGGAGCCTTCAGCGAGCGGACGAAGAGCACCGCTTCGCGGGCCCACCCGGCTTCGAACGGCTCTGTCGCGGCGGCCCCCTCCCAGCGCTCGTTGCGGGCGAGAATGGCGGTGATGTTCTCGGGCAGCATCAGAAATCTCCCGAAATGCAGACGGAATCGATGTAGAGAAACGCCCGCTTGGCGGCGTCCGTTTCCACGAAGAAGGCGAAGTTGAGCATGTTCCAGAGGTTGGGCATGGCAGGGATCTCGATGGACTCGAAGCCCGAGACATCGAACTCGCGGTCGTTCACCCGGAAGGCCAAGGGGCGCATCGCATCCAGGTCGAAGTCGAAGCACATGTAGTGCCAGTTCACCTTGGTCGCGATCTCGTTGAAGCACATCAGCTGGTCGCCGCCCGGCAGGTCCTGCCAACCATCGGGCGAGAGGTGATAGTGGCTCGCGGTCTTCTTCTCGCTGCCGATGTCGGTGAATTGGGTTTGCCCCGGCTTGTACTGCCACTTGCGCAGGGTCTCGCCCTGATCGGCGTTCAAGAACCGCAGGTGCGGCATGACCCGGCGCTTCGCCACCTGGTCCCCGCCCTGAAGGTCGAACAGAAAGCCCCAGGAGCGCACGTCATTGTCGCCCAGTCGCAGTTCGGTGGCCTCGGGTTTGTAAGTCACATAGGCCTCAAAGCGGATCGGCCCGCGGTGGCGCATGGTCAGCCGCTTGATTGCCACGTTCTGCGCGCCGGGGCGGGGCCGGGTGGCGATTTTCAGGGCATAGGAGCTGTCATATCCGCCGTGGGAGCCGGCATCCCAATGGGCCAGCGTGGAGAGCATGGCGCTGGTGTGCTGGGCGTAGCCGGGGAGCATGGTGTCGAGGCTGCCCTCGTAGTTGCCCACCAGCTGCGACCAGCCGCAGTGCCCGCGGCTGAAATCGTCGTGGCAGATAATCCGGCGCATCGGGTCGAACCGGCTGAGCTGCGGGTCGGCCAGCAGCATCCCCTGCCGTATCGCCTCGGTCTGATCTGTCATTGCATCGCGTCCTTCCTTGCCCCGGAGGGGGCGTCACTTTCACTTGCTGCGCAGGTGCGCCACCGCATCCCAGTCGATCTCGAGGCCAAGGCCGGGGCCGCGCGGCACGTCGAGCGTGCCGTTCTGCTGGCGCAGGCAGCCGGGCTTGAGATCGGCGATATCCACCTTGAAGGGGCTTTCGTCGCCTTCGCATTCCATCACCCTGAAGTTCGGCATGGCCGCCGAGAGGTGCACGCTCGCCGTCTCGCAGACGATGCCCGACATGCCGATGTGCGGCGCGTAGCCCACGTCATGCGCGGCGGCGAGCAGGGCCATGCGGCGGGTTTCGGTCACGCCGCCGGCGCGGGCCACATCGGGTTGCAGGATCGACAGCGTGCGGTTGCTCACGAGCCGCATGGCCTGATCGACGGTGTAATTGCTCTCGCCGGCGGCCAGCGGCACGTCACACCGGGCGCGGAGCTGCTCATAGCCTTGCTCGTCCTCAGGGCGCAGCGGCTCCTCGAACCAGAAGTAGCCGTTGGCGGCGAGCGCGCGGCCGACCTCGATGGCCTCGTCGAGCCCGTAGGCCCAGTTGGCATCGACGCAGAGCGCGATGTCGTCGCCTGCCCGCTTGCGCATCCGTTCGATCCGGGCGCAGGCCTCCTTCACCGGGCGGGCCATCTTGACCTTGATACGGGGGAAGCCGCGCGCGATGAACCGCTCCAGCTCGGCATCGGCCTGCGCATCGTCGCCCCAGTTCACCGCTGCCGCATAGACGTCGATCTCGCTGCGGTTCTCGCCGCCCAGAAGGGTGGCCAGCGGCAGGCCTGCCAGCTTGCCCATGATGTCCCAGAGCGCGATGTCCACGCCGGCGATGGCCTCGATCAGCATGCCGCCCGCGCGGCCTGAAAGGGCGCGGCGCATCTGCTGCCAATGGGCGGAGATGCTGGCGACGGGCTGGCCGACGATCCGGGGCTTGAGCAGGGTCTCTATCACCTCGGCATAGGCCTTGGGGGCAAAGCGGGCGAGGGTCTCGCCCACGCCGGTCACGCCGGTATCGGTGCGGACCTCCACCAGGACCATCGACACCTCGCTGTAGGTGCCCCAAGAGGTGACGGTGGGCCGCCGCATCTGCTGGGTCAGCGGATGGGCGATGACATCGGTGATGATTGCGCCGCTCATGCTGCAAGCTCCTTGACCACGTCCCAGTCAAGGGTGAGGCCCAGCCCCGGCCCGGTGGGCACGGCGACTGTGCCGTTCTCGACGCGGCTGTGGCCCGGCGCGATATCAGCCAGCCCGTCGCGGAAGAGGTTGGGATTGGCGGCGCATTCCATCGTGCGGGTGTTGGGCATGGCCGCGCCGAGGTGCAGGCTCGCCACTTCGCAGATGATGCCCGACATGCCGACATGGGGCGCGTAGGCGACATCGTGCATCGCGGCGAGTTCGGCCATGCGGCGGGTCTCGGTGATGCCCCCTGACCGGGTGACATTCGGCTGGAGGACCGAAAGCACCCGGTCGCGAATGAGCGGCATGGCCTGATCGAGGGTGAAGTTGCTCTCGCCAGCCGCCAGCGGCACGCGGCTGCGGCGATGCAGGCTGCGGTAGCCCGCTTCATCCTCGGGGCGCAGCGGCTCCTCTAACCATGCGTAATCGTGGGCCTCGAGCGCGTGGGCAACTACCTCGGCCTCGTCCAGCGTGTAAGCCCAGTTGGAATCGGCGGTGAGGGTAATGGCCTCTCCGGCGCGAGCACGGACCCGCGCGATGCGGGCGCAGGCCTTGTCTACCGGCCCGCCGATCTTGACCTTCATGTCGGTGAGGCCGCGGGCCAGCATGGCATCTACATCTGCGTCGGCCTGGGCATCGTCGCCCCAACGGACCGACGCGCCATAGACCGGCACATGGCTGCGCCCAACACCGCCCAGCAGCTGCCAGATCGGCATGTTCGCGGCCTTGCCCAGAATATCCCAGAGCGCGATGTCCACCGCCGAGATTGCCTCGATCAGCATGCCGCCCGCGCGGCCCGAGAGGGCGCGGCGCATGTCGGCCCAGCGGGCGGAGATGGCGGTGGCATCCTGCCCGATCAGGCGGGGGGCGAGGGCGCTTTCGATCAACTCGGCGTAGCCCTGCGGAGCGAATCGCGCCAGCGCCTCCCCCACACCAGACAGGCCCGATGCGGTGCGCACCTCGACCAGCAGGATCGAGACCGAGTCGTAGGTGCCCCAAGAGGTGCGCGTGGGCTGCGGCAGCCGCTGAACCAGCGGAAAAACCTTTATTTCCGAGATCTTGTGATCTCCCTCGCCCGTCATGCGCTGTGCTCCTCCGTCACATTCGGTGTCGGGCAAGGGGTAGCAGATTTGAAAAACATAACAACTAAAAAACCTAGTTGCTAAGTTGAGAGGCCTCGCCTAACGTCGGCCCCAACAGCGAGAGGCCGAGATGATCGACAAGCGAAAGACCGACGCCCTGTTTGAAGCCACACCGCCGACCGGACGGCTGGCGGATGCGGTCTCGCAGTCCATCGCCGGGGCGCTCTTGGAAGGCCGGATTGCGCCGGGCGAGGCGCTGCCCTCGGAGGGTGAGATCGCCAAGGAGTTCGGTATCTCCAAACCCATCGCCCGCGAGGCGCTGCGCCAGCTGGCGGGCGTGGGGCTGATCCACACCCAGCAGGGCAAGGTCGCGCGCGCCAAGGCGCTGAACGGCGAGCCGCTCGACAGGTTCTATGGCTATGCCGTCCGCTCCAGCCTCAAGCGGCTGCGCGAGGCCAACGAGATGCGCCGCGTGGTCGAGACCGGCATCGCCCAGCTCGCCGCCGAGCGCCGGGCGTCGGAGGGTATTGCCCAGATGGAGGAGGCCACCCGCCAGATGCGCGAGACCATCCTTCAGCCCGGCGGGTTCACCGAATGCGACATCGCCTTTCACCTCGGCATGGCGGCGGCGACCGGCAACAGCATGATCAAGGTGCAGATGGAGGGCCTCGGCTCGATCCAACGCGAAGTGTCGGAGCTGTTCTCGCGCCGGTCCAACCGCAGCAAGGCCGATTGGGAGCGCACCATTGCCCGCCACGAGGCGGTGCTGGAGGCGATCCGCTCGGGCGATGTGGAGGCCGCACGGGCGAGCATCGACGCGCACTACGAGGCCGCCGACCTCGCCTCGCTCGAAGTGGCGGGCGAACCCGGTAGTGAAAGACCGAGCGCGTGACAGAGCGCCCGCTCACCGGCCGCAACGCGCTGGTCACCGGCGCAAGCTCCGGCATTGGCCGGGCGATTGCACTGGCGCTGGCGGGGCAGGGGGCGAACGTGATCCTGCACCACCACGGCCAGCCGGAGGAGGCTGAGGCGGGTGCGCGGGAAATACGTGCGATGGGCCGTGAAGCAAGGGTCGTGGATGGAGATTTCACTGCGCCCGACGCGGCGGGCAATCTGCTGGCCCAGTTGAAGGGCCAACAGGTCGATATCCTGATCGCCAATGCAGCCATCGAGCGGCGCGGCGCGTGGGAGAGCCTGCCTGCCGACCAGATTCAGGCCCATGTGCAGGCCAACTTCCTGTCGCTCATCACGCTGCTGCAGTGCCTCGTGCCTGGAATGGCGGCGAGGGGCTGGGGCCGTGTCATCTGCCTCGGCTCGATCATGCAGGCCCGGCCCCGCGCCGAAACACTGCCCTATACCGCGATGAAATCGGCCCAGCTTATAACCATCCGCGCAATCGCCCGCGAGGTAGCTGCGCAGGGGGTCACGCTCAACGCGGTATCGCCCGGCGCGATCCGCACCGAGCGCATGGCAGAGCGATACGACGACCCGGCCTTCGTGGCCGCCGTCACCGCCAAAATCCCCGCCGGACGCCCCGGCACGCCCGAAGACATCACCGCCCCGGTGCTCATGCTCTGCTCCGACGGGGGCAATTACATCACCGGGGCCGACATACCCGTCGATGGCGGATGGAGGATCGGCGACGCGATGCACGCGCTGCCCGAGAAGACCTGAAGATAAACATCTCAAGGGAGGAAAACATGACACTTACAAAGAGCCTGCCGGCCACGGCGCTCGCGCTGATACTGGCCACCCCGCTCGCGGCGCAGGAGTTGCGCTTCACGGTCTGGACGGGCAATGACGCCCACCTCGCCATGCTCAACGGCATCGCCGAGAGTTTCAAGGAGAGCCACCCGGATGTGACCGTCAACTTCGAGACGATCCCGGCGGGCGATTACATTCAAAAGCTCACCTTCCAGCTCGCAGGCGGCAACCCGCCCGACCTTGGCTGGATGTTCGAAGACAGCATGCCCGCCTTCGTCGCCGCCGGTGCGGTGCAAGAGTTGACGCCCGCGCTGGAAGGCGCAGAGGGCTACGACCTCGCCGACTTCTCCGAGCCGGCGATGGGCCTCTGGAAAGATGGCGACGCGATCTACGGCGTGCCCTTCTCCACCTCGCCATTCATGATCTACTACAACAAGGACATGTTCGATGCCGCCGGGCTCGAAGACCCGCTGGCGCTCGCCGCCAAGGGCGAGTGGGACATGGACAAGTTCCGCGAAGTGGCCAAGGCGCTGAAAGACTCGGGCGATGCCTATGGCTTCGAGTTCAAGGACGGGCAGGGCTACGACACCCGCATCATGCACGCGATCATGCCGCCGATCCGCGCTTATGGCGGATACGCTTGGAACGAAGGCGAATGCGGCTTCAACAAGCCCGAGGCGGTTGCCGCGATCACCCAGCTGCACGAGATGATCTTCGAGGATGGCTCCATCGTGCCGCCGGGCGAGCAGGGCGATTACTTCTCCGGCGGCTCGGCAATGACGATCAACCAGATCAGCCGCGCCTCGCGCATGGCCGAAGCGGGCTTCAACTGGGGCATCGCACCCCTGCCCACCGGCCCGGCGGGCGCTTCGCCGATCATCGGGCAGGCCGGTCTCGTGGTGTTCTCCGAAAGTGATAAGCCCGAGCTGGCGAAGGAGTTCATCGCCCATATGACCAGCGCCGAGAACGTGGGCGTCATGGCGCAGTTCTTCCCGCCTGCACGCAAGTCGGTGCTGGAGAGCGCCACCTTCACCGAGGCCAACAGCCTGATCCCGGCGGAGCAGATGGCCGGCGTCTCTGCGGCGATCAACGAGGGCAACGTGCTGCCCAGCCACCAGAACTCGCCCCAGATCGGTGCGGCGCTGAAGCCCAAGTTCGATGCGCTCTGGCGTGCCGATGCCGATGTGCAGGCTTCTCTCGATTCCGTCTGCGACGCCATCCAGGGCGATCTGTGAGCGCCCGTTAGATGGCCGTGACCGACACCACCGAGACCACGGCGCGCAAACCCCGCGCGCCGTGGCTCACCCTTCGCAGGCGCGAGGCGATCGAGGGCTGGCTCTTTGTGAGCCCCACCCTCATCGGCTTTCTGATCTTCTTCCTCGGCCCGCTCATCGCCGTGGTGTTCTACTCGCTCACCGAGTGGAACCTGCTGAGCCAGAAGAGCACCTACGTTGGCCTTGCCAACTACACCGACGCCCTGCGCGACAACCCCGATTTCTGGCATGTGATCCGCAACTCGGTGATCTTCGCCGCCGGTCTCGTGCCGCTGAACATGGCGCTGGCCCTCGGCCTCGCCGTTGCGCTCTGCCGTCCGGGCAAGGGCGTGGTGTTCTTCCGCACCGTTTTCTTTGCGCCCGTCATCACCTCCGCCGTGGCCTGGGCCATCGTCTGGAAGTTCCTGCTGCAGGGCGAGGCCGGGGCGGTCAACCAGATGCTCGCGGGCATCGGGATCGACGGCCCCAACTGGCTGCGCGAGCCCAACTGGGCGATGTTTGCCGTGATCGTCACCCGCGTCATCAAGATGGTCGGGCTGAACATGATCCTCTACATCGCCGCCCTTCAGGCTGTCCCGCGCGACTATGAAGAGGCCGCCCGGCTCGAAGGCGCGAACAGCTGGCAGATCTTCCGCATGGTCACATGGCCGCTGCTGGCCCCGACCACGCTCATCATCATGGTCATCACCACCATCGGCTCGTTCAAGGTGTTCGACCACATCTACCTGATGACAGGCGGCGGCCCCGAGAACGGCACGCTGGTGCTGGCCTATTACATCTACGAACAGGCCTTCGAGTTCTTCAACATCGGCTATGCCGCGGCGCTGGCGATCATCATGTTCGTCATCGTGCTGGCGCTCACCGTGGTCCAGCTGCTGCTGCGGCAGAAAGGCTCCTCCTGATGGCCCTCACCCGCTGCCAGACCAGCATCGTCACCCGCATCTGCTGGGCGCTCTCGCTCTCGGTGGTGGCGGTGCCCTTCGTCTTCCCGTTCCTGTGGATGATCTCCTCGGGCTTCAAATCGGCCACCGAGATCTTCGGCCAGCTCAGCCTGATCCCCGACACGTGGCGCTGGGGCAATTACATCGAGGTCTTCACCTACCAGCCCTTCGCGCGCCAGTACTTCAACTCGATCTACATCGCCTGCGCGGTCACCGGCATCACCCTGATCCTGTCGTCGCTCGCGGGCTACGCGCTGGCCCGGATGCGCTTTGCCGGGGCCGGGCTGCTGATGCTCTTTCTCGTCTCGGCGCTGATGGTGCCCGAGGAGGTGACGATCCTGCCCAACTTCTTTTTGATGAAGTGGCTGGGCGTGATGGACACCCATGTGCCGCTCATCCTGCTGCCGGTCTTCGGGCCGCATGGGGTGATGGCCACTTTCCTGATGCGGCAATATTTCGTCTCGCTCCCCAAGGAACTGGAGGAGGCGGGCAAGATGGATGGCCTCTCGCGGCTCGGCATCTGGTGGAAGATCGCGCTGCCGATGTCGCGGCCCGCGCTCGCCGCTGTCGCTATCATCACCTTCCTGTTCTCGTGGAACCTCTTCCTCGAGCCGCTGGTCTTTGTCTCCAGCCTCTCCAACTTCACCCTGCCGCTCGCGCTCTCCAACTTCACCGATCCCTACGGCGCGCCGCTCTGGCACCTGCAACTCGCGGCGACCTCGCTGGCGGTGGTGCCGATCCTGATCGTTTACCTGATTGCCCAGCGGCAGATCATCGAAAGCTTCGCAATGTCCGGCGTGAAGGGCTGATGCCCGCCGCCACCCGAAAGGCCTGAACCATGAGCAGTCTCACCCTCAGAAACCTCACCAAGTCCTTCGGCAAGACCGACGTGATCCGCGGCGTCAGCCTCGATGTGGAGGAGGGCGAGTTCGTTGTTTTCGTCGGCCCCTCGGGCTGCGGCAAGTCCACCCTCCTGCGGATGATCGCCGGGCTGGAGGATGTGTCGGGTGGCGACCTCATGATCGGCGGACAGCGGATGAACGACGTGCAGGCCGCCAAGCGCGGCGTTGCGATGGTGTTCCAGTCCTACGCGCTCTACCCCCACCTCACCGTGCGGCAGAACATGGGCTTCGGCCTGAAGGTGCGCAAAGTGCCCGCAGCCGACATTGCCAGGCAGGTCGATGAGGCGGCCGCTGTACTCAAGCTCGACGCCCTGCTGGACCGTTACCCCCGCGAGCTCTCCGGCGGGCAGCGCCAGCGGGTCGCCATCGGCCGCGCCATCGTTGCCTCGCCCGAGGTGTTCCTTTTCGATGAGCCGCTATCGAACCTCGATGCCGAGTTGCGGGTGCACATGCGCGCCGAGATCGCGGCGCTGCACCGGCGGCTGGGCAACACGATGGTTTACGTGACCCACGACCAGATCGAAGCGATGACGCTAGCCGACCGGATCGTGGTGCTGCGCGATGGCCGTGTCGAGCAGGTCGGCACCCCGCGTGAGCTTTACGAGAGCCCGGCCAATACCTTCGTGGCGCAGTTCATCGGCAGCCCCAAGATGAACCTAGTGGACGGTGGCGCGGTGGCGGACAGGCTCAGCGCGCTGGGCCGCCCGGTGCCGGAGGGCGCGCTGGTGGGCCTGCGCCCCGAGCACCTGCAACTTGTGCCTGCCGATCAGGCGATCCTTGGCGGGCGGCTGGTCACATCGGAATACACAGGGGCCGATACGCTGCTGCACGTCGAGCTGGCGGACGGCGAGGTGCTGCTGATGGTCCATCAGGGCAGTGACGCGCCGGAGCCGGGTGCGGATCTGTCCATCGGGATCGACCCGGCGCTGGCCCATATTTTTGAGCAAGACGTTGCGGCGAAGAACGCCGCCTGACGCTCAGACGAAGGCTTCGGCGCGGATCGCGGCGGCCATGCCCTGCGTCCGCATGGTCTCCAGCTTCTCGGCAATGGCCTCCCGCAGCGCGGTGCTCTCTGCAAGCGGCGCAGGGAAGAGGCCGGGCAGCGCCATCAGCCGTGCGACGATATCCTCCGATCCTTCAACGCCGCTCACTGCTGCCCGCAATTCCTCTTCGCGCGGGTCTCGCAATGCATAGGCCTCGCCCGCCTCGGTCTGGCCAAGGGCGTAGCGCATCCATGCCGCGAGGGCGAAGGCGAAGGGGGCAAGCGGCTGGCCTGCGGAGAGGGCAGCAACGCAGGGCGCGAGGATGCGCTGCGGCAGCTTTTCGGTGCCGTCCATCGCGATCTGGTAAGTCTGGTGCCTAAGGTGCGGGTTGGCGAAGCGGGCGCAGAGGGCTTCAGCGTAGGCGGCAAAATCGACGCCGGGCAGGGCAGGCATGGTAGACGCGGCGGCTGCGAGATGGCGGCGCACCAGCGCGGCGAGCGGGGCATCCTGCATCACGTCAGACACATGGTGATGACCGGACAGAAAGCCGGAGTAGGCCAGCATCGAATGCGCCCCATTCAGCATCCGCAGCTTCATCTCCTCAAAGGGGCGCACATCTTCCACGAACATCGCGCCCGCTGCCTCCCATGCGGGGCGTCCGGTGGGAAAGTCGTCTTCGATCACCCATTGAGTGAAGGCCTCGGTTTCCACCGCCGCCTCGTCGCGATGGCCGGTCATCTCTTCTGCCGCAGCCAGCGTTTCAGGCGTAGCGGCGGGGGTGATCCGGTCGACCATCGTTGAAGGAAAGGCGACCTCCGTGGAGATGAAGTCGGCCATATCCGGCGCGGAGCGGCGGGCGAAATCCACCAGCAGACTGCGCAGGAGCTGACCGTTCTCTGGCAGGTTGTCGCAGCACAGCACGGTGAAGGGCGGGGTGCCCGCCGTGCGGCGGGCCCTGAGCGCCCAGACCAGCAGGCCAGCCACGCCGATGGGGGCCTCGGGCGCGGCGAGGTCATGGGCGATGGCCGGGTGCGCCTCGTCCACGCCGCCGGTGGCGCGGCTGAGGCCATAGCCCTTTTCGGTGACGGTCAGGCTGACGATCCGGGTTGCGGGCGCGGTGAGTGCAGCCAGCACCTCGGCGCGGTCCGGCCCGAGGCAGAAGGCCTGCGCAACAGAGCCGATCACCCGTGCTTTGCTACCCTCGGCGCTGCGCTCGATCAGGGTGAAGAGCCCGTTTTGCGGGCCGAGCTGGGCGGCGGGCTCGGGGCTGCGCAGGCTGACGCCACAGATGCGCCAGTCGCCACCCTTCGCTGCCAGCGCGGCATCGGTCGCGGCGGCCTGATGCGCCTTGTGAAAGGCCCCGAGGCCTAGATGAACGATCCCGACGCCATGATCGGCCGGGGTGTATCCGGGCCGCGCGACGCTGCTCGGCAGTCCCTCCAGCGATGTCAGCCTCATGCGGCGGTCCGCGGCTCGAGCGCGGCGATGATGCCACGCAGCTCGGCCAGCCCTTTCAGCCGCCCGATGGAGGGGTAGCCCGGCTGGGCGCTGCGCCCGAGGTCATCGAGAATGTCCTGCCCGTGATCGGGGCGGAAGGGGATGGACCAATCGGCGCGGCCGGCTGCCTTGCGCTTGGCCTCTTCCTTCAGCGCGGCCTCGACCAGCGCCACCATGTCGGTGTCGCCGCCGAGGTGCTCGGCCTCGTGGAAGTCGCCGCGGATATCCGCCGTCTCCCGCTTCACGTTGCGCAGGTGCAGAAAATGCACCCGGTCGCCCAGCCGCTCCATCATGCCCGGCAGGTCGTTGTCGGGCCGCGCGCCGAGCGAACCGGAGCAGAGGGTGATGCCGTTGGCGGGGCTGTCGACGCCCTCCACCAACTTTCGGTAGTGGTCTTCGGTCGACATGATCCGGGGCAGGCCCAGGAGCGGAACGGGCGGGTCGTCGGGGTGGCAGCACATGCGCAGTCCAAGCCGCTCGGCGGTGGGCACCACCTCGGCGAGGAAGTCGAGCAGGTGCTTGCGCAGGGTGTCCTCGGTCATTGCGGCGTATTGGGCGAGGTGATCGCGCACGTCTTCGAGCGAGAAGTGCTCCGCCGCGCCGGGCAGGCCGAACACCACGTTCTTGGCGAGCTGGGCCTTGCGGTCCTCGGACATCTCGGCAAACCGCTTTGCGGCAGCGTCACTCAGGGCCTCGTCATAATCCTCCGCCGCGCCGGGGCGGGCGAGGATGTGCAGGTCGAAGGCGGCGAAATCGGTGAGGTCGAAGCGCATGCAGGTGGCGCCGTTGGGCAGCCGCCATGCAAGGTCGGTGCGGGTCCAGTCCAACACCGGCATGAAATTGTAGCAGATCACCTCGATCCCGGCCCCGGCGAGGTGCTCGAGGCTGGTGATATAATTGGCGATGTGCGTGCGCCAGTCGCCCTGCTGCTTTTTGATATCTTCCGAAACCGGCAGGCTCTCGACCACGTCCCAGCCAAGGCCGGAGGGCGCACCATCCTTCATGGTGCCGATCTCGCGTTGGCGTTGGGCAATTTCCTCGGGCGTCCACACGGCCCCGGTGGGCACATGATGCAGCGCCGAGACGATGCCCTGCACGCCTGCCTGAAGCGTGTCGTCGATGGATACGAGGTCACGGGGGCCGAACCACCGCCAGGTCTGTTTCATGAAAAGGAGCCTCCCGAGTCGTCTGTTGGCGGCAAGCTACCAGACCTGCGCGATCCTGACTAGTATGGAAGTATGGAAGTATGGTAGAGCCATGCCGGGAGGAGAGCGAATCATGACGGAAAACCGCATTACATCCGCTGCGCTGGATCCGGCATCGCCGATCACGCCGCAGATCTATGCGCATCTGCGTGACGCCATCATCCGCAACCGCCTCGCCCCGGGCGACCGCATCTCAGAGACCGAGATCGCCAAGAGCTGGAGCGTCAGCCGCCAGCCCGTGCGCGAGGCCTTCATCCGGCTCGCAGGCGAGGGGTTGCTGGCGGTGCTGCCCCAGCGCGGCACCATCGTGACCCGCATCAACTATTCCGACGTGCTGAATGCGCGCTTCCTGCGCGAGGCCATCGAGGCCGACATCGCCAAGATCCTCGCCCAGCGTCCCGACCCGGCCCTGATCACCGAGCTGCGCGCGCAGCTGCAGGCGCAGGAGGCCGTCGCCGCCTCCGCCCCGACCGATTTCATTGGGCTGGATGAGCAGTTTCACCGCACGCTGGCCGATGCTGCTGACAAGCGCGGCGCGTGGCGGCTGATCGAGGGGCTGAAATCGCAGATGGACCGGGTGCGCTTTCTGTCGCTCGGCCATTTCCCGGTGGTCAAGCTGGTGGGCCAGCACCGCGCCATCGTGGATGCCATAGAGCAGGGCGACACCAGCGCGGCCAATGCCGCCGTGCGCACGCACCTGCGCGAGGTTCTGATCGACCTGCCGCAGATCCATGCGGCCAAGCCAGAGTTTTTCGACGTGCCGGAGGGGGGGATTCCCGAGCCGGTCAATGCACCTATCCAAGGAGGAAAAGACGAATGACGTTCAATTGGAAAAAGCCGGTTCTCGCCGCCGCTTTGGCTGCCTTTGCCGCCGTGCCCGCCCTTGCTCAGGAGATGACCCTGAAGCTCGGCCACCTCGCCAACGAGGACAACCCCTGGCACCTCGCCTCGGTGAAGTTCGCCGAAGAGGTCGCCGCCCGCACCGAGGGCCGCATCGCCGTGGAGGTCTTCCCGAACGAGAGCCTCGGCAAGGAAATCGACCTCATCAACGGCATGCAGCTTGGCACCGTCGACATGACGATCACCGGCGAGAGCCTGCAGAACTGGGCGCCGATGGCCGCTCTGCTGGCCGTGCCCTATGCCTACAAATCCATCGAGCACATGGATGAGGTCGCCTCCGGTGACATCGGCAACCAGATCGAGGCGCAGATCATCGCCAACGCGCAGATCCGCCCGATCGGCTATTTTGCCCGTGGCCCGCGCAACCTCACCTCGAACCGCCCGATCACCACGCCAGATGATCTGGCCGGCCTGAAAATGCGCGTGCCGAACGTGCCGCTCTTCATCGACGTGTGGTCCGCCCTCGGCGCCGCCCCCGGCCCAATGGCCTTCTCCGAGGTGTTCACCTCGCTGCAGAACGGCACCATCGAAGCGCAGGAGAATCCGCTTGCGCTGATCCGGTCGGCGAGCTTCAACGAGGTGCAGAGCCACGTGAACCTCACCGAGCACGTGCGCTCGTGGATTTACCTGACCATCGCCGAAAGCACCTGGGCCAAGCTGTCGGAGGCCGACCAAGAGGCCGTGCTGGCCGCTGCCGCCGTGGCGCAGGAGTACGAGCGTGGTCTCTTCGAGCAGAGCGTCGCCGATGACCGTGCCTATCTCGAAGAGAACGGCATGACCTTCGTCGAGGTCGATGGCGCCGCCTTTGCCGCCAAGGCCAAGGATGCCGTGCTGTCCAACGTCAGCGACGAGATCCGCCCGATCGTCGAGGGGCTCTTCGCCGAGTAACCCCGCCTTCGGGCACACGGCCGGCGTGGCTCTCCCCCGCGCCGGCCGCCTTCTTTCCTGCCGGAGACCGCTGCCATGCGCCCTGTCGAAACCCTCGTTCGCCTCCTCACCCTGATCGCCCGTGTCGGCGCGGGTGTGGCCTTTGCGGTGCTGATCGTCACCGTGCTGGTGCAGGTCGTGGGGCGCACCACCGGGCAATCGCCCGTGTGGACGGAGGAACTCACCCGCTTTGCCTTGCTCTACCTCGTGGCCTTCGGCGCGGGCCTCAGCCTGCGCACCGGCGATCTGGTGAACGTCGACGTGATCAGCGAATCGCTGCCCGGCAAGCTGCCGTGGATCCTCCGCTTGCTGGCTGCCGCCGCCACCGCAGGGCTGGCGCTCTACCTGCTGCCCCATGCGTGGAAATACGTGACCATCGGCGAGATGCAGACTGCCCCGGCGCTGGGCATGCGGATGACCTGGGCGCACCTCACCGTTTTCATCCTGCTCGCAGGCCTCGCCCTCTTCGCCGTGCTCCGCTGCATCACCATGCTTTCGGGCACCGAAGACGGAACCCCCGTCAAACACGCCGAAGAGGAGGAGTGACCTCATGGACGTGACCATCCTCCTCACCGTTTTCGTGCTCGGCCTCGCGCTGGGCATTCCGGTCGCCGTCACCCTCGGCCTGTCGTCGCTCGCCTACCTGACCTACGCCGGCATCCCGCCCGTGGTCATGCCGCAGAAGATGTATGCGGGCATGGACGTGTTCGTACTGCTCTCGATCCCCGGCTTCATCCTCGCGGGCAACCTGATGAACCGCGGCGGCATCACCGAGCGGATCATCCGCTTTGCCAATGCGCTGGTGGGCTGGATCAGGGGCGGGCTTGGCCTGACCAACATCGCCGCCTCCATGCTCTTTGGCGGCATCACCGGCACCGCCGTGGCCGATGCCGCCTCTATCGGCGGCGTGATGATCCCCGGCATGAAGAAGGCAGGCTACCCGGCCGATTTCTCCGCCGCCGTCACCGCGGCCTCTTCCACCGTCGGGCCGATCATCCCGCCCTCTGTGCCGATGATCATTGTCGGCGCGCTCTCGGGCATCTCGGTCGGCAAGATGTTCCTTGCAGGCGCGATCCCCGGCATCCTGATGGGCCTCGCGATGATGGTGACCTGCTACATCATCTCGCGCCGCAAGAACTTTCCGCATCAGCCGTGGCAGGGCTTCGGCGAGGTCGCCCGCAGCTTTGGCGGGGCGATCTGGGCGCTGGCGATGACCTTCCTGATCATCTACGGCCTGCTCTCCGGCCTCGCCACGCCGACCGAAACTGCCGTGGTCGCCTCGGTCTATGCCTTTCTCGTGGGCGCGTTCATCTACCGCGAACTGCCGCTCAAGCGCGTGCCCGGCATCGTGGTAGACAGCGCCGTGGCCGCCGCAGGCATCCTCGCACTGGTCGGCTTTGCCAACGTCTTCGGCTGGATCCTCGTCTCCGAGCGCATCCCGCAGGCGATTGCCGACGCGGTGCTCTCGGTCACCGACAACAAGTTCCTCGTGCTGCTGCTGATCAACCTGCTGCTACTCTTCGTAGGCATGTTCCTCGAGACCATCGCGGCGCTGATCATCCTCTTCGTGCCGCTGCTGGCACTGTCCAACGCCGTCGGCATCGACCCGATCCACTTTGCCACCGTCGCGGTGCTGAACCTGATGATCGGCCTCACCACGCCGCCCGTGGGCGTGTGCCTCTTCGTCTGCGCCAACATTGCCCGGCTGCCGCTGGCGCCGGTGGTGGTGGCGATCTTCCCCTTCCTTCTGACCAACATCCTCGTGCTGCTGGCGGTCACCTACATCCCGCCGCTCGCCACCTGGCTGCCCTCGGTCCTCACCCCCTAGGAGCCCGCCCATGGACGCCCGCGTTTGCCGCCTCTACGGCCAGAACGACATCCGGATCGAAACCGCCGAGGTGGCCGAGCCCGGCCCCGGCGAGGTGCTGCTTGCGCTGGCCGCAGGCGGCATTTGCGGCTCGGACCTCCACTATTACCAGGATGGCGGCTTTGGCCCGATCCGGGTGCGCGAGCCGATCATCCTTGGCCACGAGGCTTCCGGCACCGTTGTGGCGGTGGGCGCGGGCGTGAGTGGCGTGGTCGAGGGCGACCGCGTTGCGATCAACCCCAGCCGCCCCTGCGGCACCTGCAGCTTCTGCCAGCAGGATCTGCCGATCCACTGCCTCTCCATGCGGTTCAACGGGTCCGCCATGCGGATGCCGCACGAGCAGGGCCTCTTCCGCGACCGGATGGTTGTGGATGCCGCGCAATGCGTGAAGGTGGCCGATGGCGTGAGCCTTGCCGCCGCCGCCTGCGCCGAGCCGCTGGCGGTGTGCCTGCATGCCCGCAATCAGGCGGGCGACCTCGCGGGCAAGCGGGTGCTGGTCACAGGCGCGGGCCCCATCGGCGCACTCTGCGCCGCCGCCGCTGCCGAGGCAGGCGCGGCGGAGGTGGTGGTGACCGACCTTCAGGATTTCACCCTCGGCGTGGCCGCGAAGATGGGCGCGACCCGCACCATCAACGTGGCAACCGATGCCGAGGCGCTGGAGCCCTACGCCGAGAACAAGGGCCAGTTCGACGTGGCCTTCGAGTGCTCAGCCGCCGCCCCCGCGATCAAGACAGCCATCACCTGCCTGCGCCCGCGCGGTCGGCTGGTGCAGGTGGGCGTGTCAGGCGATGTGCCAATCCCGCTCAACATGTTGGTCGGCAAGGAAATCGCCTACCACGGCACCCAGCGCTTTGCCGGGGAGTTTGCCGAGGCCGTTGCCCTCATCGGCAATGGGCGGATCGATGTGGCTCCAATCATCACTGGCACCTTCCCGCTGGAACAGGCGGTAGAGGCCTTCAACACAGCCGGGGACCGCTCCGGCGCGGTGAAGGTGCAACTCTCCTTCGCCGCGGACTGACCCGATGACTGCCTACCAGCGCGACGATCTGCTCGCCTTCGCAGTGGCCCTGCTCACGCGGGCCGGGCTGCCGGATGACAAGGCTGCCGTGGTGGCCGAGCTTCTGGTGCAGACCGACGAGATGGGAGTCACCACCCACGGCGTCTCGCTCATCCCCTACTACCTGCCCGAGCTGACCGGCGGCACCATGACCACCGAGGGCACGCATGAGGTGGTGCAGGATCGCAAGGTGACGATGGTCTGGGATGGCAACTACCTCCCCGGCCACTGGCTGATGCAACAGGCGCTCGAGGTCTGTATGGCCCGCGCTGGCGAGTTCGGCATGGCCGCGCTCTCCATGCGCCGCGCCCACCACATCGGCTGCCTCTCCACCCTCACGCGCATCGCCGCCGAACGCGGCTTCGTTTGCTACATCGCCACTTCGGACCCTTCCGGCAAATGGGTCGCACCCTTCGGCGGCACCGAGCCGCTACTCACGCCCAACCCCTGGGCCGTGGGCTACCCGACCGAGGACCACCCGGTGCTGATCGACACCTGCGCCTCGATCACCACGGTCTCCAAGGTGCGCGAGTACATCAACACCGGCGCTGAGTTCGGCCACCCGTGGATGCTCTCCGCCGATGGCACCCCCACGACCGACCCCACCGTGGTTAACGCCAGCCCCAAAGGCACGCTGATGCCGGTGGGCGGGGCGGATCACGGCCACAAGGGCTTTGCGATGGCGCTGATGGTCGAGATGCTGACGCAGGGCCTCTCCGGTCATGGCCGGGCCGAGGATGTCAGCCGATGGGGCGGCAACGTGTTCCTGCAGGTGATCGACCCCGAGGCCTTTGGTGGTCGCGCGGCGTTCTTGCGCGAGGTGAGCCACCTTGGCGACCTCTGCCGTGCCAACAGCCCCGCCGACCCGGCCCGCCCGGTGCGTATGCCCGGCGACCGGGCACAGCAGGCGCTCGCCGGATCTGAGGGCCGGGTGCGCCTGCCCGATGAGGTCATCACCCGCCTCGCCGCCTCAGCTGCGGAGTTCGATGTAGAGTTGCCGGCAGCGGTCTAAGGCCTCAAAACCCGGGCCAATCGCCCGATTTGCCTGCCCCTGCGTAAATCAAGCGTGAAAAACACGGGCCAAACGGGCCGTGGCGGCGACGACAGGCGCGCAAAGCGCCATAGTGAGGGCATTCACCGCCGTCATTTCAGAGCTCGCCATGCCCAGCCTGCGCTACCGGATTCAAAGCACCCTCTTCTCGATCATCGAGGCGATCCCATTCCTCGCCAAGATCGCCAACCGCTGGGCGATCAACCGTGTGGTCAAACGCGCCCGCAACCGGCCCCACCCGCTGAGCACCGTGGGCAACTACGTGTCATGGCGCGGGTTGACTGACCGGCGGTGGAGCGGGCGGCACCTGCCACCGCAACACCGCAGCGGCCTGCCCGAGGTGGCAGATCTCCTGCCCCTCTTCGAGCGCCGCGCAGGGGTGCAGCGGCTCTGCCCCAAGTCCACCTGCCTCTTCCCGGCCTTCGCGCAGTATCTGACAGATGGGTTCCTGCGCACCGAGACCGACGGGCTGATCCCCGAGGGGGAAGACCCGGAGCTTCGCCTGCGCCGGAATACCTCTAACCACGAGATCGACCTCTGCACGCTCTACGGCCGAACCTTCGGCCAAACCATGGCGCTGCGCGAAAGCTCCCACGAGAAGGGCCGGCGCGGGCGGCTGAAATCGCAAAAGATCGAGGGTGAGGAATATCCACCCTTCCTGTTCAAGAACGGCGCGATTGACCCGGACTTCGCCGCGCTGGACCCAGCGCTCGGCCATGAGGATCTGCCACCCGAGCAGCAGGCCACGCTCTTTGCCGTGGGCGGCGACCGGGTGAATTCGGTGCCGCAGGTCGCGATGCTCAACACCCTCTTCCTGCGCGAGCACAACCGGCTTGCGGGCGAGATCGAGGCGGCCAATCCGGCGTGGGACGACACCCGCATCTTCGAGACCGCGCGCAACACCATGATCGTGCTCTTCATCAAGATGGTGGTGGAGGATTACATCAACCACATCTCGCCGCTGCCCTTCAGCCTCAAGGCCGATCCCTCGGTGGCCTGGGAGGCGAGCTGGAACAAACCCAACTGGATCACCACCGAGTTCAGCCTGCTCTATCGCTGGCATGCGCTTATCCCCGACGCTATCCGCTGGGGCGGCGAGGATGTGCCCATCGCCCAGACCCTGCGCAACAACGCGCCGCTGCTGAAGGGCGGGCTCCTGGCCGCCTTTGCCGACATCTGCGCCACCCCCGCCGCCGAACTGGGGCCGCGCAACACCTCGGCGCCCTTGGTGAAGGTCGAGGAGGCCTCGATCCTGCAAGACCGCGCCTGCGAGCTGGCCAGCTTCTGGGATTACAACGTCTATCTCAAACAGGAGCCGCCCCGGACCTTCGAGGACATCTCCTCTGATCCGGAGGTTGCCGCCGAGCTGGCCCGGCTCTACCGCAGCCCCGAACAGGTCGACTTCTTCGTGGGCCTCTTCTGCGAAGACCGGGTGCCCAACAGCCCGCTGCCCAACCTCGTTCTGGTCTTCGTCGCGCTCGACGCCTTCAGCCAAGCGCTCACCAACCCGCTCCTGTCACGCCACGTGTTCAACGAGGCAACATTCTCCGCGCCCGGCTGGCGAGCGATCAATGAGACCCACAGCATCCGCGACATCCTCGACCGCAACGTGCCGGGCGGGGCAGGGGACACCTTTGTGTCGATGACCCGCGCGGATTGGCAGCCCGAATAAGGGCGGCTTATCGCTTCAATCCGCATTTCCAATTTTTCCTGATAGCGCCGCGCTGCTACGGTTTGAGCATCAGGGAGGAATCACCGGCACCGCCACGGGGCCGGACCTTCCCATTCGCCATAGCCAACGACAGGAGCGCCAGATGGACGGAGCCGAACTTTCAAACATCAGCAAATGCCCGGTGATGCACACCCACGCGGTGCGCAGCAATAAGGACTGGTGGCCGAACCAGCTCAACCTGAAGATCCTCAACCAGAACGCTCCGGGCACCTCGCCGCTGAAAGGGTTCGACTACGCCGAGGCCTTCAAGGGCCTAGACCTGCAAGCGCTCAAGGCTGATCTGCACGCCCTGATGACCGATAGCCAAGAGTGGTGGCCCGCCGACTTCGGGCACTACGGCCCGTTCTTCATCCGCATGGCATGGCACTCCGCCGGCACCTACCGCACCGCCGATGGCCGTGGCGGCGCACGCTCCGGCTCGCAGCGCTTTGCCCCGCTGAACAGCTGGCCCGACAACGCCAACCTCGACAAGGCCCGCCGCCTGCTCTGGCCGATCAAGGCCAAATACGGCAATGCGATCTCCTGGGCCGATCTGATGGTGCTCACCGGCAACGTCGCGCTCGAGTCGATGGGCTTCAAGACCTTCGGTTTTGCCGGCGGCCGGGCCGATGTGTTCGAGCCGGAAGAAGATATCTACTGGGGTGCCGAAGATGAGTGGCTCGCCCAGTCGGATGCGCCCAACAGCCGCTACTCCGGCGACCGCGAGCTGGAAAACCCGCTGGCCGCCGTGCAGATGGGCCTGATCTACGTGAACCCCGAAGGCCCCGACGGCAACCCCGACCCGCTGGCCTCCGCCAAGGACATCCGTGAGACCTTCGGCCGGATGGCAATGAACGACGAAGAAACCGTCGCGCTGATCGCTGGCGGCCACACCTTCGGCAAGACCCACGGCGCGGCTGACGCCGCCAACGTGGGCGTGGAGCCCGAGCAGGCCGGCATGGCCGAGCAGGGCTTCGGCTGGACCTCCAGCCACGGCACCGGCATGGGCGCCGACACCATCACCTCGGGCCTCGAGGTGACATGGACCTCGACGCCGACCAAGTGGTCGAACGGCTACTTCGACAACCTCTTTGGCTTTGAGTGGGAGCTGACCAAGTCGCCCGCCGGCGCCAACCAGTGGACGCCGAAGGACTGGAACGGCGAGCATGCCGTGCCCGACGCGCACCGCGAAGGCGAAACCCACGCGCCGACCATGCTCACCACCGACCTCGCCCTGCGGTTCGACCCGATCTACGGGCCGATCTCCAAGCGCTTCCACGAAAACCCCGAAGAGTTCGCCGATGCCTTCGCCCGCGCGTGGTTCAAACTGACCCACCGCGACATGGGGCCGAAAGAGCTTTACCTCGGGCCGGAAGTGCCGAGCGAAGACCTGATCTGGCAAGACCCGATCCCGGCAGTGGATCACCCGCTGGTCGACGCTGCCGACATCAAGGCGCTGAAGGAAAAGCTGCTGGCCGCGCTTCCAGTGTCCGACCTCGTCAAAACCGCTTGGGCCTCCGCCTCCACCTTCCGCGGCTCCGACCTGCGCGGCGGTGCCAACGGCGCCCGTATCCGGCTCGCACCGCAGAAGGACTGGGCGGTGAACGAGCCCGCCGAGCTGGCCCGTGTGCTGGGCGTGCTTGAAGGCATCAAGGCCGAGTTCGACGGGCAGGGCGCCAAGAAAGTGTCGCTCGCCGACCTGATCGTGCTCGGTGGCTCCGCCGCCGTCGAGAAGGCCGCCGCCGATGCAGGTTCGGCCATCGAGGTGCCCTTCACCCCGGGCCGGATGGATGCCTCCGCCGAGCAGACCGACGCCGAGGCCTTCGAGCCGCTGGAGCCCCGTGCAGACGGTTTCCGCAACTACATGGGCGGCGATTTCTCGGTCTCCGCCGAGGAGCTGCTGGTCGACCGCGCGCAACTGCTCACCCTCACCGCACCGGAGATGACCGTGCTTGTCGCCGGCCTGCGGGTGCTAGGCGCCAACCACGGCGGCAGCAAGGCGGGCGTGTTCACCGACCGCGAGGGCCAACTCACCAACGACTTCTTCGTGAACCTGCTCAGCATGGACACCAAGTGGGAAGACGCGGGCGATGAGAAGGCCTTCGTCGGCAAAGACAGGAAGACCGGCGAGAAGAAGTATGACGCATCCCGAGTCGATCTCGTCTTCGGCTCCAACAGCCAGCTGCGGGCCATTGCAGAAATCTACGGCCAGTCCGACGCGACCCTCGCCTTCGTCGAGGATTTCGTCTCCGCATGGGTCAAGGTGATGGACGCCGACCGCTTCGACGCCTGATCGAGAGTTACCACCACGGAAGAAGGGCGCGGGGCAACCTCGCGCCCTTCTGCTTTCCGGCCTGTTCCTCATTGGTCCTGAAAATATCCTGCGGGGGTGCGGGGGTGCAAAACCCCCGCTGCGCGTCACCATCAAGCGCCCCCGCCCGGTTTGGCCGCGCCCATGCGATGAGGCTTTGAAGGGGACAAAAAAGCTACGCCGCCGAAAGCCCCGCGCAAAACTCCTTCAGCGCCGCCACTTCAGCACGGTCCGCCCCGCAAATCGCCGAGTCCGTGCCATAGAGTGTCACCGCTGCGCCGATCTCGCCCTGCCAGTCCAGCACCGGGGCCGAGATTGCCGCGAGGCCGGGGATCAGGTCACCGCTCACTTGCGCATAGCCAGCCGCCCGGACCTCTGCCGCCAAAAACGCCGCATCCCGTCCCGGCTCCAGCGCCAGTTCCTCCGCCAGCCGCCCGGCGATCACCGCCTCCGGCGCCCATGCCAGAAAGGCCCGCCCGCTGGCCGAGTTCAACAACGGCATCACCGTGCCCAGCCCCAGCGTGGTGACCACGAAGCGCGGCGCCCGCTCCCAGCGCACCACGGTCGCCCCCGCGTTGCCCCAGACGCTCAGCAGCGCCGTCAGCCCGGTGGCCTCCACCAATTCCGGCAACGCATCCGCCGTGCGGTTCACCAGTTCCATTCGCGCCATTCCGGCGACCCCGAGTGCCACCGCGCCCGGCCCGAGATCATACTTGCCAGACCGTCCAGCCTGGCTCACCAGCCCGGCGGCCATGAAGCTGGCGAGGTAGCGGTGCGCCTTGCTCGCGGGCATCCCCGCCTCCCGCGCGATCTCGCTCAGCCCCACCGGGCCGCCCTGCTCGGAGAGCAGTTTCAGCAGCCCCAGCGCTGCGTCGAGCGAGCTGACCCCCTCAGCCACCGATCACCTCCCGAAGCGGCGCCACATCGCCCGCCCTGATCCGCCCGTCCGCCTCCACAAACACGCCGCGCACCTCTTCCCCCTCGATCACCAGCCGGTCGCCGACCGTGCCGCGATAGTCCACCCGCAGGCTCTTTCGGCCCCACTCGCCGAGCACCATCTTCAGCCGCAACACGTCTCCATCCAGCCCCGGCGAGCGGAATCGCGCATCGGCCGAGATGAGCCCTAGCCCGCGTGCGCCGAGCCGCTGGCAGAGCGCCGCATGTCCACCGTGCCTCGCCTTCAGGAAGCTGTGAAAGCACCGGTCCATCCAGCGGAAGTAATTGGGATAATAGACAATTCCGGCCGCGTCGCAGTGCCCGAAGCTGATGTCGACATCAAGGGTAAACAGGCTCAAATTTCCGCTCCGTGAAAACTATTGCGCAATATGAAATTAGCGCCTAGCCTCACACTGACACAAGACCAAACCGCAGGGGAGGGCGGAATGGCAGAGCTTTCTTCCATCGATATCATTGGCGGCGGCCCTGGCGGTTTGCTCTCCGCCATTCTCGCCCGCCGCGCCTTCCCCTCGGCCCGCGTTACCGTGCACGAGGCCGCGCCGCGCGGGGTCACATGGGGCTTCGGCGTGGTCTTCTCGACTCAGGCGCTGGACTTTCTGCAAGCTGACGAGCCGGAGACCCATGCGCTGATCACGCCCCGCATGGAGCGCTGGCAGAACATGGTGCTTAACCACCCCGACGGCCGCGTCACCCTCGACGGCATCGGCTTTGCGGCCATTGGCCGGCTGGAGTTGCTGACGATCCTCGCCGCCCGCGCCGAGGAGGTCGGGGTGGAACTGCGCTTTGGCGCCGAGGTGAACCCTTCCAGCCTGCAGGCTGACCTCATCATCGGTGCCGACGGCCTCAACTCCCGCACCCGGACCGAGGCCAACGCGCCTAGCCTCACCCATATGTCCAACCGTTTCGCATGGTTCGGCACACCCCGCCCCTTCGACACGCTCACCCAAACTTTCCTCCGCCACCCCAAGGGCGCGCTGAACGCGCATCACTACCGCTACGCGCCCGATATGAGCACCTTCATCGTCGAGCTGGAGGAGGAGGCTTTTGCCGCTCACGGGCTGGCCGAGATGGACGAGACCGAAAGCGCCGCCTATTGCGCCGAGCTCTTCGCCGATATGCTCGAAGGCGCGCCCTTGCTCACCAACCGTTCGATCTGGAGGCAATTCCCAAAGCTCTGGTGCGAGAACTGGACCAACGGAAACACCGCGCTCATCGGCGATGCCGTTCATACCGCGCATTTCTCCATCGGCTCCGGCACCCGGCTGGCGATGGAGGATGCCATCGCCCTTATCTCCGCCGTCAAATCTGCGCCCAACGTGACCGAGGGCCTCGCCAGCTATCAAGCAACCCGGCCCCCGATTGCCCGCAAGATCGTCACCGGCGCAAACACCTCCGCCCAGTGGTACGAGTTCTTCTCGACTCACATCGAGAAGCCCCCTCTCGACTTCGCAATGTCTTACATCACCCGCTCCGGCCGCGTGCCGCCCGAGAAGCTCCGCGCCCTCTCGCCCGCCTTCATGGCCGAATACGAGGCAGCCAAATGATCGACCCCGTTGAAAACCCGCCCGGCGCGCAGGAGATCGGCTTCGACAAATCCGCGCACCCCAACTGCGCCGAGATCCTCTGGCAAAACCTCGCCCGCAACCCGCACGCCCTCGCCCTTACCGGCCCTGCAGGCGACCTCACCTACGCCGAACTCATCGCGCAGGCGGCTCAATGGGGCAACGCCTTCACCGCGCAGGGCCTCGCCCCCGGCGACCGCATCGCGCTCTTCCTCGATGATACCCCCCGCTTCCCCGCCGCCTTCTTCGGCGCCACCCGCGCGGGCTTCGTGCCGGTTCTGCTCAACTCGCAAACCCCGCCTGACCTGCTGGCTTATTACCTCTCCGACAGCGCAGCGCCCCTCGCCGTGACCGAGCCGCATTACGCAGAGCGCTTTCCCGCAGATACCCGGCTAGTCACCGACCATGCCGCCTACATCTCTGGCCAGCCCGCCACGCTCGACGCCGCTCCCACCGGCGCGGATGACATGGCGTTCTGGATGTATTCCTCCGGCTCAACCGGCCGCCCCAAAGGCATCGTCCACCTGCATCACGACATGGCCTACAGCCAGCAGAGCTTCGCCGCCCATGTGCTGAAGCTCCGGGCCGATGACATCTGTTTTTCCGTCCCCAAGGCCTATTTCGCCTATGGCTTCGGCAACAGCTTCACCTTCCCCTTCGCGGTCGGCGCCTGCACCCTGCTGATGCCCGATGCCCCCAAGCCGGGCGCCGTGCTCGATATGATCGAGACCCACAAGCCCACCGTCTTCTTCGGCCTGCCCACGCTCTACACCGCGCTCACCAACGCGCCGAACGTCGCCGCCCGCGACCTCTCCAGCCTCCGCCAATGCATGTCCGCCGCCGAGATCCTTTCCGAAGATGTTGCCTCCCGGTGGAAAGCCCTCACCGGCCTTTCGCCCATCGAGGGACTCGGCAGCACCGAGATGCTGCACGTCTACCTCTCGAACACCGCCACCGACCAACGCCACGGTGCGGCCGGCAAGCGTGTGCCGGGCTACGAGATCGAGCTGCGCCAGGGCGGTGTCATGTTCGTCCGCGGCCACAGCTCGGCCCCGCTATACTGGAACCGCCCCGACAAGACCGCCGAGACCATGCAGGGCGATTGGATCAACACCGGCGACCGTTTCGAGGAGCGCGAGGGCTTCTACTACTTCCAGGGCCGCGCCGATGATCTGGTCAAGGTCTCCGGCCAATGGGTCTGGCCGCTCGAGGTGGAACGCGCGCTGAACGAGCACCCCGAGGTCCACGAGAGCGCCGTTCTCGCCCACGAACTGCCCGACCGCCGCACCACCCTCTCCGCTCTGGTCTCCCTGCGGTCAGGCCCGGGCGACGACGGCGCGGTGAAGATGCTCCAGGATCACGTCAAAGCCACGCTGATGCCCCACAAGTATCCGCGCCGCATCCACTTCGTGACCGACCTGCCGAAAACGGGCACTGGAAAAATCGACCGGCAGGCTGTCAAATCACTGCTGCAAGGGAATGAGAATAATATTGCCTAAAACGGCAGTATAGTGCACAAATCTTACTGCGACCGCCGCTCAACGGAGGCGCACAACGGGAGGAACAACATGAACAAGCTACTCACGGCGGCCCTCGCGGCCAGCCTGACCGCCACAGCCGCCTACGCCGAGAGCGTAAAAGTCGGCTTCGTCACCACGCTGACCACCCCCGCCGCCGTCATCGGCAAGGACATGGAAAACGCGGTCAACCTCGCGGTCGAGCACCTCGGCGGCAAGGCCGGGCCCCTCGACATCGAAGTAATCTTCGGTGACGACCAGTTCGCCCCCGAGGCCGGCAAGCAGGCCACCGACAAGCTGGTGAAGCAGGACAACGTCGATTTCGTGGCTGGCTACATCTGGTCCCACGTGCTGCTCGCTTCGCGCAAATCGGTGGTCGATGCCGACAAGATCCTAATCTCCGCCAACGCGGGCCCCAGCCAGATGGCCGGCAAGCTCTGTGATAAGAACTACTTCTCCACCTCCTGGCAGAATGACCAGACCCCGATGGCGATGGGCGAGGTGCTGAACAAGGCGGGCGTGAAATCGCTCTACCTGATGGCTCCCAACTACGCCGCCGGCAAGGACATGACGGCAGGCGTGGAGCGCACCTTCACCGGCGAGATCGTCGGCAAGGACCTCACCAAATGGGGCGCCGACGCACAGCTCGACTTCTCCGCTGAGCTGGCCAAGGCCAAGGCTTCGGGCGCCGATGGTCTCTTCGTCTTCTACCCCGGCGCGGCAGCCGGTGCCTTCGTTAAGCAGTACCAGCAGGCGGGCCTGAAAGACACGCTGCCGCTCTACTCGGTCTTCACCATCGACGGCATCTCGCTGCCCAAGCTCCAGCAGGCGGGCTTCACCGATGCGCTGGGCTCCAAGATCACGCAGGAGTGGGATCCTTCGCTCGACAACGCCGCGAACCAGAAGTTCGTGGGCGACTTCAAGGAAAAGTTCGGCACCTACCCGAGCTTCTACGCCGCCCAGAGCTACGACGCGATCATGCTGATTGCCTCCGCCGTCGCTGCCGTGGATGGCAACCTTGAAGACAAGGACGCCCTGCGCGCCGCCGTGAAGGCCGCTGACTTCGAGAGCGTGCGTGGCAACTTCAAGTTCGGCACCAACAACATGCCGGTGCAAAACTTCTACCTCCGCGAGGTGGTGGAAGATGCCGATGGCAACTGGACGACCAAGGTGGTCGACACCGTCTACACCGACCACGTCGACAGCTTCGCTGCCGAATGCTCGATGAACTGATCTGACACTCCGGGCGGGCAGGGGAGACCTTGCCCGCCCCTACGCGCGAAGGCCCTCCGTGGACACCTCCCTCCTCGTCATCCAAACGCTGAACGGGCTCCAGCTCGGGCTGCTGCTGTTCCTCGTCGCCTCCGGGCTGACGCTGGTCTTCGGCATCCTCGACTTCGTGAACCTCGCCCACGCCTCGCTCTACATGCTCGGCGCCTTCATCTGCGCCTCGCTGACCTACGCGGTGGGCAACTTCTTCCTCGCCGTCCTGATCGCCCTGCCGGTCACCGCGCTGCTGGGCTGGGGCGTGGAGCGCTTCGTCGCCCGGCCCCTCTACGCCCGCGACCACCTCGACCACGTGCTCGCCACCTTCGGGCTGATCCTCGTGCTGGACACGGCGGCCCACCTGATCTGGGGACCGGAAGGCATTGCCGTCCCGCTGCCCGAGGCGTTTCGCGGCCAGATCGAGCTCAGCGAAACCCTCGTCATCCCCACCTACCGTCTCGTCATCATCGCCGCAGGACTGGCCGCAGCAGGCGGGCTCTACTGGATGGTGGTCCACACCCGACTCGGCATGCTGATCCGCGCCGGGGCCTCCAACCGGGTGATGGTCGGCGCGCTCGGCATCAACATCGAGCTGCTCTTCGGCCTCGTCTTCGCCCTCGGTGCGGCCCTCGCAGGGTTGGCAGGCATGCTGATTGCGCCTATCACCGAGGCCTCGATCGGCATGGGCAACCAGGTCATCATCACCGCCTTCGTCGTCATCATCGTCGGCGGGATTGGTTCAATGAAGGGCGCCTTCATCGCCGCCCTGCTGATCGGGCTGATCGACACGCTGGGCCGCAGCTTCCTCGATGACATCTTCAAGCTGGTCATGAGCCCCGACGCGGCCGAAAACTCGGCCCCCGCGATCTCGGCCATGCTCATTTACATCATCATGGCCTGCGTCCTCGCCCTGAAACCGCAGGGCCTGTTCCCGCCGAAGGTGCGGTGACGCGCATGATGCACCCAAAGAGATTTCAGGCCTCCGGCGGGGATGTTTGTCGCAAGAAAATGCGAAATTTGAATCAAATTGTTCCTGCCCGCGCGCAACGCCCTGTGCATTTTCGTGCTGCAGATATCCATACCGGGCGCCTGCCCCGGGCGGAGGCCCAGCCATGAGCACCCGCACAATCGCCACCCTCGTTGCCATGGCCCTCCTCGCCGTGCTGCCACCGATTTTCTTCTACACGGGCAACGCCTTCTGGCTCGATCTCGCCACCCGGCTCACGATCCTCGCCATCGCGGCGGTCAGCCTCAATCTGATCCTCGGCTACGGCGGGCTGGTCAGCTTCGGCCATGCTGCCTACGTTGGCCTCGGGGCCTATGCGGTGGGCATCCCGGCCTACCATTGGCTTTACGGCGGGCTCGAAAGCCTTGGGCTGGCAACCACCTCCGGCCTCGTGCAGATTCCGCTCGCGATGGTGGTCTGCGCACTCTTCGCCCTTGTCACCGGCGCAATCTGCCTGCGGACCAAGGGCGTATATTTCATCATGATCACCATGGCCTTCGCCCAGATGGTCTATTACGCGAGCGTCTCGATCGAGGAATACGGCGGCGACGATGGGCTGGTGATCGACACGCGCTCAGAGCTTCCGGGGCTGAACCTCGACAACCCGATCCAGCTCTTCGGCCTCGCCTATTTGTCGCTCGTGGTGGCGATGCTGATCGTGCGGATGATAACGCGGAGTCGCTTCGGGATGGTGCTGCGCGGCGCCAAAGGCAATGCCGAGCGCGTCCAGATGATGGGCCTCAACCCCTATGCCTACCGACTCACAGCCTATGTGATCTCCGGCGCGATGGCGGGCTATGCCGGCGCGCTTCTGGGCAATTTCACCACCTTCATCTCCCCCGAGATGATGGATTGGACGCGCTCGGGTGAGCTGATGTTCATGGTCATTCTCGGCGGCGCCTCCACCACTGGCGGCCCGGTTCTGGGGGCGGCGGCCTTCATCATTCTGGAGGAGGTGCTCTCGCACTTCACCATCTACTGGCACCTGCCCTTCGGCCTGCTGCTGATCGCCGTGGTGCTCTTCACCCGTGGCGGTTTGATGGGCTTTTTCCGGGGGCGCAAATGAGCATTCTGGAAACCAAGGGCCTGATGAAGAGCTTCGGCGGCATCCGCGCCACCGATGACCTCACGCTCAGCGTCGAGCAGGGCGAACTCCACGCCATCATCGGCCCCAATGGCGCGGGCAAGACCACACTCATCACCCAGCTCTGCGGCACCCAGATGCCCGATGCCGGCACGATCCACTTCAAGGGCCGCGACATCACCGCCCTCGCTCCGGACAAACGGGCCCGGCTCGGGATCACCCGCAGCTTCCAGATCACCTCGCTCATCCCCGACATGACGGTGCTGGAGAACATCGCGCTGGCCGTGCAGGCCCGCGAGGGCTCCTCCTACCGCTTCATCCGCGCCGCCGCTGGTATCCCGGCGATCCGCGACCGGGCGATGGCCCTGCTGGAGCGGGTCGGCCTCGCCGAGAAGGCAGAGATTGAGACCCGCGCGCTCTCCCACGGCGAGCACCGGCACATGGAGATCGCCATCGCGCTCGCCAGCCGCGCCGAACTGATGCTGCTCGACGAGCCGATGGCCGGGCTTGGGCCGGAGGAATCCGCCCGCATGGTCGATCTGCTCACCGAGCTGAAAGGCCAGCACACCATCGTCCTTATCGAGCATGACATGGATGCCGTCTTCGCCCTCGCCGACAGGATTTCGGTGTTGGTCTACGGCCATATCATCGCCACCGGCGACCCGGCGTCGATCCGCGCCAACAAAGAGGTCGAGGCGGCCTATCTGGGGGAGGAGGCCTGATGCTGACGGTCGAGAACCTTCAGGCCCATTACGGCCCAAGTCAGGCGCTGTTCCGGGTGTCGCTTCAGGTGAAACCGGGCGAGGTCGTCACCCTGCTCGGCCGCAACGGCATGGGCAAGACGACGACGATCCATTCGATCATGGGCATCGTGAAGCCAACCGGCGGCAGGGTGCGGCTGGAGACCAGCGAAATCGCCGGCATGGCCTCGCACCGGATCGCCAACCTCGGCCTCGGGCTGGTGCCGGAGGGCCGCCAGATCTTCCCCAATCTCACGGCGCGCGAGAACCTCGTGGCCACCGCCTCCAACCACCTTGGCCAGCCTGACCCGTGGACCGAGGAGCGCGTCTACGCCCTCTTCCCCGAACTGGCCGAGCGCAAATCTTCGATGGGCAATCTGCTGTCGGGCGGCGAGCAACAGATGCTCGCCATCGGCCGCGCCCTGATGACCAACCCGCGCCTGCTGATCCTCGACGAAGCCACCGAGGGGCTGGCACCGCTGGTTCGGGCAAAGATCTGGGAGGCGCTCGCGCAGATCCGCGACACCGGTCTGTCGATCCTCGTGGTCGACAAAAACCTGCACGACCTGATGCGCCTCGCCGACCGCCACGTGGTGATCCAGCGCGGCGAGACCGTCTGGCAGGGCACATCGGCGGAGCTTGAGGCGGATGAGGCCGCGCGGGAGCGGTATTTGGGGCTGTAGGTCGGGACTGGTCCGGACACGAGCGTCGTGGCGTGTTTGCCCTAGAACGCCTTGAACGTCAGCGTCGTCAGCGTGCGTTCCACGCCCTTCACCTTCGAGACGTTCTCGCTGATGAACTGGCCGATATCCACGCCCTCGGGCGGGTAGAGCTTCATCAGCAGGTCCCACTCCCCCGAAGTCGAATACAACTCCGAGTGGATCTCCTCCAGCACCAGCGCCTTGGCCACCTCGTAGGTGGTGCCGGGGGTGCAGCGGATCTGGACGAAAATGGCGCTCATGTCTGGTCTCCTCCGGCGCAGGCTAACGTGAAATCACAGCGGCGCAAGCGCCCATCCGGCGCCTTCCAGCTTCGCCCGCACCGCGCGGGCGATGGCCAGCGCCTCCGGCCCGTCCCCATGCAGGCAGATGGTGTCGATCTGCGCGGGCAGGGTGGCGCCCGATGCGGCGAAGATCGCCTGCGCTTCGACCATCCCGAGCACCCGCGCGGCGGCCTCCTCGGGGTCGTGGATCATCGCGCCCGTCTTCTTGCGGTCCACCAGCGTGGCGTCGTCCTCATAGGCGCGGTCGGCGAAGATCTCGCAGGCGATCTGTGCGCCGAGCTCTTCCGCCGCGCGCTGTTGCGCGGTTTGGGCGATGACCATGATCACCAGCTCCGGGTCCACCGCCAGCGCCGCCTCGTAGCAGGCCCGCGCCATCGCCTCATCCTCCGCGCACATGTTGGCCAGCGCCCCGTGCAGCTTGAGATGCCGCACCTTGCCGCCCGCCCGCGCCGCTACGGCCCGTGCCGCGCCGAGCTGGTAGGCGACGAGGTTGCCCAGCTCCTGACGGGAGAGCGAAATCCGCCGCCGCCCGAAACCCTGCAAATCCGCAAAGCCCGGATGTGCGCCGATCCCCACGCCCTGTTTCACCGCCTCGCACATGGTCGCGTTCATCACATCCGCATCGCCGGCATGAAAGCCGCAGGCCACGTTGGCCGAGGTGACCACCTTCAGGATCTCGGCGTCCTGCCCCATCACCCAAGGGCCAAAGCTCTCGCCCATGTCGGCGTTCAGGTCGATCGTCCGCGCCATCAGTCCTCCAGCTCGTTGCCGCGGGTCACCCCGCCCACCAGTTGATAGCCCAGCAGGTCGGGGATGTCGTGCGGGTCGCGCACCCGGGGCTGCACGGCCTTGCGCAGCCGTGCCAGCTGCGCCGCCTCGCTCTCCCAGAGCGCATCGGCCTCTTCGACGGCGAGCATCTCGAACCGCACCGCATCCCCCGCCTGTGCCTGCGCAAGCCGGGGCAGGTCGGCGGCGATCACCGTGCCGATCCGCGGGTAGCCGCCTACCGTCTGGCTCTCTGCCAGCAGCACGTAGGGCCGCCCGTCGCCCGTCATCTGCACGTCGCCGCTGGTGATGAAATCCGAGGCCAGCCCCTGTGTTTCGCTCTCGAAGGGCGCGCCCTCGAACTCCAAGCGCACGCCCTGCCGGTTGGCCTGCGGGGCTCGGGTGAAGGCGGTGTCTAGAAACCGCTCCAGCACTCCTTCGCCAAACAGCCCCGTCTGTGGCCCCGGCATCATCCGCACTGTGCCGCCGCCGAGCCTGTCTTCCGGCACAAGCACCCGCGCCGCCGCCTCCGGGTCAGGGTCACTTCCCAGCGCGATCTCATCCCCCGCCGCCAGTGCCCGCCCCACGCCCGCCAGCAAGTGCGCCGCCCGCGAGCCGAGCCAGTCCTCGCCGAACACGCCGCCTGCGAAGGCGAGATACCCATATGAGCCCTTCTCCGCGCCGCCCACCCGCAGCACCGCGCCGGGGGGCAGCAACGCCGTTTCGGCATGCCCCACCGGGCGGCCATCGACCTCGGCCTTCATCCGCGCGCCCGTCAGGCAAAACCGCGTGGGCGCATCCACCGTGAACCGCCCGCCCGCGCCTGCCATCTCCAGCGCCGCGAGCGGGGCCTCCCGCCCGAGCAGCGCCGCCGCCTCCAGCAGCGCCAACCGGTCCGCCGCGCCGCCCCGTGCCAGCCCTTTGGCCGTCCAGCCCGGGCGGCCCATGTCTTGCACCGTCACGGCGGGGCCCGCGTCGATCACCCGGAGCGTGGTCATCCGATCTCCTCGCACACCGCGCCGCCCAGCGGCTCCGTCTCCAGCCGCTCCAGTTCTGCCGCCTCGACCCGCTCGAACCGCAGCGCATCCCCCGGCGCCAGTGGAAACGGCTCTTTCGCGCCCCGCCGGAACGGCCGGAAGGCGCAGCGCCCGACCATCCGCCAGCCGGTTACGCTCTCGGTCGGAAACAGCACAAGCTGCCGCACCGCCACCACCAGCGCCCCGGCAGGCACCTTTGGGGTCAGGTCCGTCTGGCGCGGGATGTTCCAATGCTCCGGCAGGAACCCGAGGTAGGGCATGCCGGGCGCAAAGCCGATCGCCCGCACTCGCAGTTCGGTCGCCAGAAACTCGTCGCAGGCCTCCGCCTCGCTCAGTCCGGCCAAGTCTGCCGCTTCGGCCAGTTGCGGCCCGTCCAGCGCTACCGGCACGCGCCAGCGGCGGGTGGGCGCAGGGTCTTCCAGCCCGCGCCATTCGCGTTCGTCCAGCAGGTCCTCGACCCGAGCGACCAGTTCCGCCCGGCCCATCTGTGACGGGTCGAACCGCAGCAACACCGAAGCCAGCGCAGGCGCGACCTCGCCCGCCAGCCCCTCGGCCTCCGCCGCAAAGCGGGCCACCGCCGCGCTGGCTTCTGGGCTGACGGCGCGGGCAAAGCGCACAAGCACGCCATCCTGCCCGAGCGGCAAAATTTCCGGCGTGATCTCTTCGGCATCCATGCCCGCACTCTCCCCCGCCCGCCCCTCGGCCACAATATGCACAAAAATGCAAAAACTACGCGACGAGCTTGATCGACGCGCAGATGTATGCACTATAACGCACATACAGGGAGGAGGCGCGATTCCACAGAGTCGCGTCAGGGAGGACGAAGCCATGAACAGCAACGCAGCCCTCTATTTCGTCGATCGCCACGTGACACAGGGCCGGGGCGACAAGCCCGCCTTTCGCGAGGCCGACGGGGCAAAACGCAGCCTGACCTACGGGGAGCTGGCGGAGGAAACCGCCAAGTTCGCCGGGGCGCTCGCCCGCCACGGGGTCCGCCGGGAGGAGCGGGTGGCGATGATCGTCCGCGACCAGATCGAGTTTCCGGTCGTGTTCTGGGGCGCGCTGAAGGCCGGGGCGATCCCGGTGCCGCTCAACACCCTGCTCGCCGCGCCGGTCTACGAGGCGATCCTCGAAGACAGCCGCGCATCCGTCCTCGTGGTTTCCGGCGCGATGTGGGACACGGTCAAGCCGGCGGTAGAGAACAACCGCTTCCTCCGCGCCATCGTGGTGATCGGCGAGGCCCCCGAGGGCACCGAGAGCTACACCGCATTCACGCAGGGCGCCGAGCCGATGGAGGCCGTGGAGGCCCATGAGGATGAGCTGGCCTTCTGGCTCTACTCCTCTGGCTCCACCGGCGTGCCCAAGGGGGTGCGCCACGTGCACGCCAGCCTGAAGGCCACCGCCGATACCTTCGGCAAGGACGTGCTCGGCATCCGCGAAGATGACACCGTGTTTTCCGCCGCCAAGATGTTCTTCGCCTACGGGCTGGGCAACGCGATGAGCTTTCCAATGGCCGTCGGCGCGACCACCGTCATCTACTCCGGCCGCCCCACGCCCGAGGCCTGCTTTGCGATCATGGCCGAGGAGAAGCCCACGCTCTTTTGCGGCGTGCCCACGCTCTTCGCCGCCCTCGTCGCCGCGCAGGAAAAGGCCGGCGGCGCGCCTGCCCATACCGTCCGCCTCTGCACCTCCGCTGGCGAGGCATTGCCGCGCGAGATCGGCGAACGCTGGGAGAAGCTCTGGGGCGCCGAGATCGTCGATGGTGTCGGCTCCACCGAAATGCTGCACATCTTCCTCTCCAACCGCCCCGGCGAATGTGTCTATGGCACCTCCGGCACGGCCGTTCCGGGCTATGAGGTGCGGCTGGTCGATGAGCACGACGAAGACGTGGCCGATGGCGAGGTCGGCGAGCTGCTGGTGCGTGGCCCCTCCGCCGCCGAGGGTTACTGGAACCGCCGCGCCAAGAGCATGGCCACCTTTCAGGGCCACTGGACCCGCACGGGCGACAAATACGAACGCGACGGGCAGGGGCGCTACGTTTACTGCGGCCGCACCGACGACATGTTCAAGGTCTCGGGCATCTGGGTCTCCCCCTTCGAGGTGGAGCAGGCGCTGGTGGAGCACCCCGCCGTGCTCGAGGCCGCCGTGGTGGCCCGCGCCGACGAGAAGGGGCTCGACAAGCCCGCCGCCTACATCGTGCTGAAGGAGGGGGCCAGCGCCGACATTGCCAGCGACCTCAAGGAAATGGTCAAGGAGAAGATCGGAATGTGGAAATACCCCCGATGGATCGAAGTGGTCGACGAGCTGCCCAAAACCGCCACCGGAAAGATCCAGCGCTTCAAGTTGCGCGATCCGGAGGCGGCGTGATGGAGTTTCCCGGCAAGGGCCGCGTCACTGCGGCAGGCAAATCGCTCGAATGGCAGAGCTGGGGCGGCGATACATCCGCGCCCGTCATCGTCCTCTTGCATGAAGGCCTCGGCTGTCTCGCCCTCTGGCGCGACATCCCCGAGAAGCTGGCGCAGGCGACCGGCCTGCGTGTCTTCGCCTATTCCCGCGCGGGCTACGGCCAGTCCGACCCCGCCGATCTGCCCCGCCCGCTCGACTACATGACCCGCGAGGCGATGGAGAGCCTTCCGGACGTTCTCGCTGCCATCGGCGCCGAGCAATACATCCTCATGGGCCATTCCGATGGCGCGACCATCGCCGCCGAATACGCCGGCCGTCATGCCGATCACCGCATTCGCGGGCTGGTTCTGATGGCCCCCCATTTCTTCACTGAGCCTGCCGGACTTGCTGCCATTGCAGCCGCCCGTGATGCCTTCGAGGCTGAGCTCAAGCCGCGCATGGCCAAGTATCACGCTGACCCGGAGGCCACCTTCTGTGGCTGGAACGACGCCTGGCTCGCCCCCGGTTTCACGGAGTGGCACGTGGGCGAGGTGGTCGATTACCTGCGCATCCCCTCTCTGGTGATCCAGGGTGCAGATGACCAATACGGCACACTGGCGCAGGTGCGTGAGGTCGAGGAGCGCAGCTACGCACCCGTTGATACCGTGATCCTCGAGGATTGCCGCCACAGCCCCCATCTCGACCAGCCGCAGGCGGTGCTCGATGCCGTGGCCGAGTTCTCCGCCCGCCTGATCCGGCTGGAGCGTGAAGAGGTGGTGCCCGCGTGACCCTCGCGGCGGATCCCCGGCCCGACTACGCCTATGTGCCGGGCCAGAACCCGCGTCACCCGGAGGGCGCCTTTGACGCCATCCGCGCCAGCGCCGAGACCGATCCGCTGGGCTCCGACGCCCTGCGCATCGGCCTCGACTGGATCGATGCCGGGTTCTACTGGGAGGCGCATGAGGTGCTCGAGCCGGTCTGGATCGTGCTCCCCGATGGCCCCGACCGGGTTGGCATCCAGGCCCTGATCCAGCTGGCCAACGCCGGGCTGAAGGCCCGGATGAACCGCCCCTCCGCCGCGCTCCGCCTGTGCGACATCGCCGCCCGCCTGCTGGACGAGGCGGCACCCTTCACGCCCCCGCATCGCCCCGCCGGGTGGTTCACTGTTCGAGTGGAGTCGATTCGATCCAGCGCGATAATTGCGGCGAAAGATGCATTATAATGCAATAAAACACATGGTAGCGCGGCAAAACCGCGCCATATGTGAACTATTATGCAAAAGAACCATTGCCGCGACGCGGCCAACCCTGTAAGACAGCGGACTCAAGAGGAGACGCGCCATGAGTGAACAGCCAATCGACTTCCGCACCGACCCGTCGAAGTATCGGCACTGGAAAGTGACCTATGAGGGCGAGGTTGCCCGCGTCACGATGGACGTGGACGAGGATGGCGGCCTGTTCGACGGCTACCAGCTCAAGCTCAACAGCTACGACCTCGGCGTCGACATCGAGCTGGCCGACGTGGTGCAGCGCATGCGCTTCGAGCACCCCGAGGTAAAGGTGGTGATCATGCAGTCCGGCAAGGACCGCGTGTTCTGCGCCGGGGCCAACATCCGCATGCTGGGCGGTGCTTCGCACGCCCACAAGGTCAACTTCTGCAAGTTCACCAACGAGACCCGCAACACCTTCGAGGCCGCCGAGGCGGACTCGGGGCAGAAGTGGATCGCCGCCGTGAAAGGCGCCTGCGCCGGGGGTGGCTACGAGCTGGCGCTGGCCTGCAACCACATCATGCTGACCGACGACTCATCTAGCTCCGTTGCGCTCCCCGAAGTGCCGCTCCTCGCCGTGCTCCCCGGCACCGGCGGCCTGACCCGCGTGACCGACAAGCGCAAGGTCCGCCGCGACCTCGCCGATGTGTTCTGCGCGATGGAAGAGGGCGTGCGCGGCAAGCGGGCGAAAGACTGGCGCCTGGTCGACGAGGTGGTGCCCAACAGCAAGTTCGACGCCACCGTCACCGAGCGCGCCGCCGAATTCGCTGCCGCCATGCCCACCCGCGCCGAGCAGGGCATCACTCTCGGCCCAATCGAGCGCACCATCACCGACAACGCCGTGACCTACACCCACGTCGAGGTCGAGCTGGACCGCGAGGCACGCTCCGCCACGATCACCCTCAAAGGCCCCGAGTTCGCCGCCCCGGCCTCCGCCGAGGAGCTTCTGGCCCAGGGCGACCAGAGCTACATGCTCAAGCTCGCCCGCGAGCTGGATGACGCCATCCTGCACCTGCGCCTGAACGAGATGGAGCAGGGCACTTGGACCTTCCGCACCCAAGGCGACCCCGAGGCGCTGCTGGCCCACGAAAAGGCCCTGACCGACAACGCCGACCACTGGCTCGCCGCCGAGACCCTCGGCTTCTGGAAGCGCGTCCTCAAGCGGATCGACGTGACCTCCCGCAGCCTCGTCGCCCTCGTCGAGCATGGCTCCTGCTTTGCCGGCGTGCTGGCCGAGATCCTCTGGGCCTGCGACCGGACCTACATGATGGAAGACGAGTTCGAGGGTGACAATCGCCCGCTCGCCACAATCACCCTCGCCGAAAGCAACTTTGGCCAGTACCCGATGGGCAACGACCTGACCCGCCTGCAAACCCGCTTTCTCGGCACGCCTGAGGCTGTGGAGGAACTGAAAGAAAAGGTCGGCGAGCCGCTGGAGGCCGAAGAGGCCGACGAGCTAGGTCTCGTCACCTACATCCTCGATGACATCGACTGGGAAGACGAGATCCGCATCTTCATGGAAGAGCGCGCCAGCTTCTCCCCCGATGCGATGACCGGGATGGAGGCCAACCTGCGCTTCGCCGGGCCGGAAACCATGGAAACCCGTATCTTCGGCCGCCTGACCGCCTGGCAGAACTGGATCTTCCAGCGCCCCAACGCCGTCGGCCCCGAAGGCGCGCTCCAGCGCTACGGCACCGGCATCCGCGGCGACTACAACATGCAACGCGTCTGACCAGACGGTCTTTCAAAACAAAATCTTCGGCAGGAAAAGTCTTCGCGAAGATTTTTCCACCACCAAGGAGGAAAAAATGCTCGACCTGATCAACGTCTCCTACGACACCCAGATCCCCAACAACGTGGGCCTGTCGGAAGACAAGCGCGTGCTCAAGGCGCTGGAAAAATGGCACCCCGGTTATATCAACTGGTGGAATGACCTGATCCCGCAGAACTTTCAGGAGAGCCTCGTCTACCTGCGCACCGCCGTTTCGGTCGACCCGAAGGGCTGGGCCAAGTTCGACTACGTGAAGATGCCCGAGTATCGCTGGGGCGTTCTGCTGGCCCCGCAGGGCGAGGGCCGCACCATTCCTTGCGGCGAGCACGCCGGCCAGCCCGCATGGCAGGAGGTGCCGGGCGAGTATCGCAACATGCTGAAGCGCTTGATCGTGATCCAGGGCGACACCGAGCCGGGCTCCGTCGAGCAGCAGCGCTTCCTCGGCCTCACCGCGCCCTCCCTCTACGACCTGCGCAACCTCTTCCAGGTCAACGTCGAGGAAGGCCGCCACCTCTGGGCGATGGTCTACCTGCTGTTCAAATACTTCGGCAAAGACGGCCGCGAAGAGGCCGATGACCTGCTCCGCCGGTCGTCGGGCTCCGACGAGGCCCCCCGCATGCTCGGCGCCTTCAACGAGGAAACGCCCGACTGGCTCTCTTTCTTCATGTTCACCTACTTCACGGACCGTGACGGCAAGATGCAGCTCGAGTCCCTCGCCCAATCCGGCTTCGATCCACTATCCCGCACCTGCCGCTTCATGCTCACCGAAGAGGCGCACCACATGTTCGTGGGCGAAACCGGCGTGGGCCGCGTGGTGCAGGCCACCTGCGAAGCGATGAAGGCGGCGGGCATCACCGACCCCTACGACATCAACAAGATCCGCGACCTCGGCGTGATCGACCTGCCGACGATCCAGAAAAAGCTGAACCTGCATTACACCCTCTCGCTCGACCTCTTCGGGCAGGAGGTCTCCACCAACGCAGCCAACGCCTTCAACGCCGGCATTAAGGGCCGCTACATGGAGCACCGGATCGACGACGATCACCAGCTGCGCGGCGACACCTACAAGGTCTGGAACCTCGTCGACGGCAAGGTGGTGCAGGAGGAAGTGCCCGCGCTGACCGCCATCAACATGCGCCTGCGCGACGATTACGTGCGCGATGCCTCGGGCGGTGTCGGCCGCTGGAACAAGGCCATCGAGAAGATGGGCATCGAGTTCGAGCTGACCCTCCCGCACGAAAGCTTCCACCGCCAGATCGGCGTCTTCTCGGCCGCCAAGTTCGACCCGCAGGGCACCCCGCTCTCCGAGGAAGAGTACAACGCCAAGAAGGACGAGTGGCTCCCCACCAAGGCCGATGGCGACTTCATCCAGTCGCTGATGAAGCCCTGCTACGAGCCCGGCAAATACGCCAGCTGGATCGCCGCGCCCAAGGTCGGGATCGACAACAAGCCCGGCGACTTCGAGTATGTGAAGCTGCACATGGCTTGATGCCAGTTCGGGCGGCGCCCCGGTGCCGCCCGTCTCCACGACCGATGAGGGAGGAAACGCCATGATGACCCAAAGCCACGCCCCCACCCGCCCCCGCGCGCTGACCACGGGCAAATGCCTCGGCTGCACCGGCTGCAAGGGCGCCTGCCGCGAGGTGCTCGACCTTCTGGCCGTGCCCGAGATGGTGCTGAAACCGAAGGGCAGGGCGGCATGAACAAGCCCCTCAAGCAGCACCTCATCGACCCCGAGATCTGCATCCGCTGCTACACCTGCGAGATGACTTGCCCGATCGAGGCGATCACCCACGACGACATGAACGTCGTGGTCGATGCCGACAAATGCAACCACTGCATGGATTGCATCCCCGTCTGCCCGACCGGCTCCATCGACGAGTGGCGCGTGGTCGAAACACCCTACTCGCTTGAAGAGCAGTTCGAGTGGACAGAGCTGCCCGAGCAGCAGGAGATCGAGACCGGCGGCGAGGGTAGCACCGAGGCGCTGGACGAGGCGATGGCCGCTCTACTGGCCGAGGCCCACGCCGGGGCAGGGGGCAAGTCCGTCGCCCCCGCCTCCGCCTCCAAGCCCTCGATCAACCTTCACACCATCGGCAAACCCGTCACCGCCAAGGTGCAGGGCAACTACCGCCTGACCGCCGAGGGCGCCGACAGCGATGTGCGCCATATCATCCTCGACATGCAGGGCGCGCCCTTTCCGGTGCTCGAAGGCCAGTCCATCGGGATCATTCCGCCCGGCGAGGACGCCGAGGGAAAGCCCCACCTGCCGCGCCTCTACTCCGTCAGCTCCCCGCGCGATGGCGAGCGGCCCGGGTATTCCAACGTCTCCCTCACGGTGAAGCGCGAGGAGAAGGGCGTGGCCTCCAACTACGTCTGCGATCTCGAAAAGGGCGCCGAGGTGCAGGTCACCGGCCCCTTCGGCGCCACCTTCCTATTGCCTGACGATCCCGCCGCCCGGCTGCTGATGATCTGTACAGGCACCGGCTCCGCCCCCTTCCGCGCCTTCACAATGCGCCGCCAGCGCATGTCTGCCGGGGCGGCAGGCGACATGGTGCTCTTCTTCGGCGCCCGCACGCCCGACAGCCTCCCCTACTTCGGCCCGCTCAAGAAGGTGCCCGACAGCCTGCTAAAAAAGCACTTCGCTTTCTCCCGCGTTGAGGGCGAAGAAAAACAGTATGTGCAAGACAGGATGCGCGCCCATGAGGATGAGGTCGCCGAGCTTCTGGCCGACCCCAAAACCCACATCTATGTCTGCGGGCTGCGCGGCATGGAGGCGGGCGTGGACGAGGCCCTCTCCAACATCGCCGAAAGCATCGGCCTGCCTTGGGTCACGACGCGGGATGCCATGCGCGCCGAAGGCCGCTACCATGTGGAGACCTACTGAGGAGGAGAGTCCCGCATGGCAACTTACGTGATCGTTCACGGCGCATGGCACGAGGGGGCGCTGTTCGAAGAGGTCGCGGCACCCATCCGCGCCGCTGGCCACACCGTCCACCTGCCCACGCTCGCCGGCAACGGGGCAAGGGGCAACAAGCGCGCGGGGCTTGATGACGCCATCGCCTCGGTCACCGACTACTTCGCCGAGCACAACATCACCGATGCCGTGCTGGTCGGCCACTCCTACGGCGGCATGGTCATCACCGGTGCCTATGATCGCCTGCCCGAAGGCTCCGTCCGCCGCCTCGTCTTCTGGTCGGCCTTCGTGCCGAACGACGGCGAGGCGCTGGATGATCTCGTTCCGCCTCACTACGTCGACCTGTTCAACCAGCTCGAGGCGGATGACGGCTCGGTGCTGCTGCCCTTCCCGGTCTGGCGCGAGGCCTTCATCAACGATGCCTCGCTGGAGCAGGCGCAGGCCGCCTACGACAAGCTCAACCCGCACCCGCACAAGACCTTTCAGGACAAGATCTCGCTGCGCAGCAATCCGGCGGAATGGCAAGTCGGCAAGAGCTATATCCACTGTCAGGAGGATGTGGCCCTGCCCGCCTCCCTGCCGTGGCACCCGCGCCTGTCTGAAAAGCTCGGCCTCTACCGCTACGTCTGGATGCCCGGCAGCCATGAGGTGTGCTTCACCAACCCGGCGCTGCTGGCGCAGAAGTTCATGGAAGCGGGCCGGGATTGACCCCCTACACCCACCACATCCAAGTCGGCTGGGGCGATTGCGACCCGGCCCGCATCGCCTACACAGCCCGCCTGCCGTGGTTCGCGCTGGAAGCGATCAACGGCTGGTGGGCCGATGCGCTGGGCGAAGTGGCGGGCTGGTATCACATGGAGATGGACCGCGGCACCGGCACGCCCTTCGTCTCGATGAGCATGGATTTCCGCGCGCCAGTCACGCCACGCCACATCCTTGACTGCGCCTGCTGGCCCACCCGGCTTGGCACCACCTCCATCACCTTCCGTGTCGAGGGGCGGCAGGCGGGCACGCTCTGCTTTGAGGGCGCGTTCACCTGCGTCTTCGTCGATGCCCCCAGCTTCACCAAACAGCCCCCGCCTGAAGACATCCGCGCGCTGGTCGAGGCGCGCATTCCCTAGGGCGGGGCTTGTCCCGACCCGCCAGAAACGCCATCTCCTGCCGGGAACCTCGCCCGCCCCCGCGGGTTACTCCGCCGCAAGGAGACCCGCATGCAAATATTCCACTGCCCCACCTGCTCCGAGCAGGTCTGGTTTCACAACCACCAATGCCCCAACGGCCACGCCCTGCACTTCGACCCCGATGCGCAGGCGATGGTGCAGGGCAGCGATTGCGAGCGCCGCGCCGCCATCGGCTGTAACTGGTCCGCACATGCCGAGCCGGGGCCGCTCTGCCGCTCCTGCGCCATGACCGCCGTCATCCCCGACCCCGAGGTCGAAGGCGCCGAGAGCCGTCTGGCCCGCACCGAAGCCGCCAAGCGGTGGGTGCTTGCCGGGCTGCACCGCTGGGGCTGGTTCGGCCCCGCCGATCCTGGCCCCGCGCCGCGTTTCGAGCTGGTCGCGGACCGCACCCGCCACGGGCCGGAGAGCATCACCATGGGGCACGCCGATGGGGTGATCACCCTCGATGTCGCCGAGGCAAGCCGCGCCGTGCAGGAAGAGCGCCGCGAGCGGCTGGCGGAAGACTACCGCACCATGATCGGCCACCTGCGCCACGAGCTGGCGCACTACCTCTTCCTGCGCCTCAGCACCGATGATCCGGCCTTCCCCGATGCCTTCCGCTCGCTCTTTGGCGACGAGCGGGCCGATTATGGCGAGGCGCTGAAGGCCCATTACGCCAACCCCCGGCCCGCCGGTGGCACCCATATCACCAGCTATGCCACCGCCCACCCGCATGAGGACTGGGCCGAGACGGTGGCCCACCTGCTACACCTGACCGACCTTGTCGACAGCGGCTACGCCGTCGCCCTCGCGCCCGGCGGCGATGCCTATGCCGAGCCCGATGCGCAGGCCCTGATCGAGCGCGCCGCCAACTTCGCCATGCGGGTCAATCACGTGAACCGCGCGCTCGATCTGCCCGACCTCTACCCCTTCGTCCTCTCCGACCCGGTCCGCGACAAGCTTGCGTTCGCCCATGGCGCCCTCCGCCGCACGGGCTGACGCCGAATTTCGTTGAAGCCGCCCGGCGGATCGTCCATCTTGTGCACTATAATTCACACGATGGATCCCGGGGCGCGGGACGCGGCGACAGATGAGCGAAATCACCAACTTCCGGGGCCAGACCACCGCCGCTTTGGGCGGCGATGAGATGGAGGCGGCTGTCGACCGGCTGATCTCCCGCGTCGGCGAACGGGTGCGCAAGGCCCGTGAGTTGCGCGGACTGCCCCGCCGCGTAGTTTCAGAGCTCTCCGGCGTCTCGCCGCGCTACCTCGCCCAGCTGGAGGCTGGCGAGGGCAACATCTCGATCGGCCTGCTGAAGCGCGTCGCCGTGGCGCTCGACCACCGGATCGAGTGGCTTGTGGGCGAGGATGACCCATGGACCTCCGAGGCCATGCGCGTGGCCGACCTGTTTTCTTCCTCCTCCGCCGATGTCCGCACCCGCGTCCTCGAGCTGCTCACGCCCGAGCCACCCGCCCGGATGCGAGGCCAGCGCATCTGCCTCATCGGGTTGCGCGGGGCCGGAAAATCCACGCTCGGCGCGGCGCTTGGCGCCCGCCTCGGCCTGCCCTTCATCGAGCTGAACCGCGAGATCGAGGAGCAGTCGGGCATGCCGGTCAACGAGGTGATGGCGCTCTACGGGCAGGAAGGCTACCGCAAGCTCGAGGCGCAGGCCGTCAGCCGCATCACTGCCACCCACGAGTCGCTCATCCTCGCGGTCGCGGGCGGCATCGTGGCCGAACCCGACACCTACAAGAGCCTGCTGGCGCAGTTCCACACCGTCTGGCTCAAGGCCTCCCCCGAGGAGCACATGGGCCGGGTCCGGGCGCAGGGCGACACCCGGCCGATGGCTGGCAACCCCGAGGCGATGGAGCAACTCAAGAGCATCCTGCGCAGCCGCGAGGCGCTCTACGAGCGCGCCGAGGCCCAGCTCGATACCTCCGGCCAGCCGATCGAGGCCACGCTGGACGCCCTCGAAGCGCTGGTGCGGGAGCGCGGCTTTCTGACCGGCGAATGAGCGGCACTATAGTTCATGAGGCCGTGGCCCGGCTGATGGCGCGGAGCCATGCCGAGGTCGAGGCGCTGCTGCTCGAAGGCTCCAACCCTTGGGAGCTGGACGAGGCGCTGGAGGCGGGCGGCATGGCCCAAGGCCCCTGCGCCATGCAGGACCAGATCGGCCTCGATGTCATCAAATCCGCCCGCAGCGAACCGTTCCTCGTGGCCGACCGCATGGTGGCCGAGGGGCGGCTTGGCCGAAAGGTCGGCGTCGGCTGGTTCCGCTATCCCGGCGGCGGCGGCGCGGTGATCGACCCGCTGGTGGAAGACCTGATCCGCGAAGAGGCCCACTTTGCCGGGCGGCAGTGGCGCGAGCTGAGTGCGTATGCGTTGCGAGCGCGCTATTTTGGCGCGATGGCGGAGGCGTCTGAAGGCATGCCTCCCGAGGCCTGCGCCGCGCTGGGGCTGCCCAAGGTTTGAGCGGCGAACCCGCACGGAATCAAGGCGAAGCCGCCGTGCAGCGCCGTCCCGCCCCCCGGGGCGGCGCTTCCTTGACGATGGTGCCAGCCTCAGAGGTTCGATGACCGCTGCACCATAAAGTGCCATGAATTAACGTTGCATGCGCCACCCCGCGGGGCGGCGCTGCACGGCTCCGCACCCCTCACAACCGCCGGAACACCTCCTGCATCACCCGCTCCGCTGCCCGGCTCATCTGCCGTGCCCGCGCCCGGATGATGAAGCAGGGTGAAACCGCCAGCGGCTCCGCCAGCTCCAGCGTCGCGAGGCTGTCGCCGATCTTGTTTCGCGTCAGCAGGTCCGCCACCTCTTGGCTCTGCGGCGCAATCGCATCGGTCCCCTCAAGGATCGACAGCGCCACCAGCAGCGACGACGAGTTGGTGATCTGCTCCGGCGCCGCCAGCCCGGCAGCATGGAAAGCCCCGTCCATCGCCACCCGGATCGGCGTGCCGAGGTCCTGAATGACCCACTCATAGCCCACCAACTCCGACAGCTTGCGCCGCTCTCCCAGCGCCGGATGCCCGGCCCGCACCACGAGAGACACCACCTCGTTCCGCGCCGGGTCGATCCGGAACTGGCGGCTGTCATACTCCGGCGGCAGGCGGGCGATGACGAAGTCGAACCGTCCCTCCTCCAACCCCCGCACCAACTGCCCCGAGGGGCCAACCTCCACCGTGGCCTGTATCCCCGGCGCTTCGGCCCGCACTGCCCGGATGGCCGGCACCAGCACGCCCACCGTCGGCCCGGTCACCGAACCCACGCGCACCTCGCCGCCCTCGCCACTGCGCAGCCCGGCCACCTCGGTCTCCAGGCTCTCCAACTCGCTCAGGATCACCCGCGCATGGCGCAGGAAGGTCTCGCCAATCAGCGTGGGCTCCATCCCCTTGGGGTGGCGGGTGAACAGCGGCGTGCCCACCTCCGCCTCGATCTCGGCCAGCACCCGCGAGGCCGCAGGCTGGCTCATCGCCAGCATATGGGCGGCGGTCTGCAACTGCCGGGTTTCTCCGATCCGCTGGATCAGACGCAACTGCCGCGGTTTGAGCCGGGTCGCCAACTCCATCACACGCTCTCCATAACAAAACTGATATGCAGATTGGCACTATTCGCATTTTACAGTCATGTAAACGGCGGGCTATCGGAGTCGCACGGGCGCCGGAAGGCCCCGCAACAGGGAGAAGTGCGCCACCGGGCCGGGAGGGCCTGCCGAGCGCACACATTTGGAGGATACAAATGAAACTCAAGACCCTTCTCGCCTCGGCTGCGGCCGTGGTGGCCTTCACCGCTGGCGCCTATGCCGAAGGCACCGTCGGCATCGCCATGCCCACCAAATCCTCGGCCCGCTGGATCTCCGACGGGGAGTCCATGGTTCAGCAGTTCGAAGAGGCCGGTTACGAAACCGACCTGCAGTATGCCGAGGATGACATCCCCAACCAGCTCGCCCAGATCGAGAACATGATCACCAAGGGCGTCGACGTGCTGGTCATCGCCGCCATCGACGGCACGACCCTCAGCAACGCGCTCGAAAACGCCGCCGCCTCCGGCATCAAGGTCATCGCCTACGACCGCCTGATCCGCGACAGCGAGAACGTCGACTATTACGCCACCTTCGACAACTTCAAGGTCGGCGTGCAGCAGGCCTCCAGCCTCGTTGACGGCCTCAAGGAGCGCTTCGGCGACGGCCCCTACAACGTCGAACTCTTCGGCGGCTCGCCCGACGACAACAACGCCTACTTCTTCTACAACGGCGCCATGTCGGTGCTTCAGCCGCTGATCGACGACGGCACCGTTGTCATCCAGTCCGGCCAGATGGGCATGGATACCGTCGGCACCCTGCGTTGGGATGGCGCCGTGGCTCAGGCCCGGATGGATAACCTCCTTTCCGCGCACTACACCGACAAGGAAGTCCACGGCGTTCTGTCGCCCTACGACGGCCTCTCCATCGGCATCCTGTCGTCGCTCAAAGGTGTCGGCTACGGCTCCGGCGACATGAAGATGCCGATCGTGTCCGGTCAGGACGCCGAGGTGCCCTCGGTCAAGTCGATCCTCGCCGGTGAGCAGTACTCCACCGTGTTCAAGGACACCCGCGAACTGGCCCGCGTCACCGTGGGCATGGTCGATGCGGTCCTCGGCGGCGGCGAGCCCGAGATCAACGACACCGAGACTTACGACAACGGCGTCAAGGTCGTGCCCTCCTATCTGCTCGAGCCCGTCTCCGTCGACGCGAGCAACTGGGAAGAGATCCTGATCGGTTCCGGCTACTACTCCGAAGACCAGATCAAGTAATCCCCTCCAAGGGGGTTCTCCCGGGGCCTGCGTTCGCGTGGGCCCCATCAAAGGCGGAGGCAGCGATGAGCGCACTGCTCGAAATGCGCGCGATCACCAAGGAATTTCCCGGCGTGAAAGCCCTCGACACGGTGAATCTCACCGTGAAGGAAGGCGAAATCCACGCGCTGGTCGGTGAAAATGGCGCAGGCAAATCCACCCTGATGAAGGTGCTCTCCGGGGTCTATCCCGTGGGCAGCTACGAGGGTGAAATCCACTACGAAGGCGCGCTTGCCGAGTTTCGCAACATCTCCGATAGCGAGGCGCGCGGCATCATCATCATCCACCAGGAGCTTGCCCTGGTGCCGCTGCTCTCGATTGCCGAAAATCTGTTTCTCGGCAACGAACGCGCCAAGGGCGGTGTGATCGACTGGCGCGAAACCAACCGCCGCACCGAGGAGCTGCTCCGCAAGGTCGGCCTCAAGGAGCCGCCCACCACAATGGTCGACAAGATCGGCGTGGGCAAACAGCAGCTGGTCGAGATCGCCAAGGCGCTCTCGAAGGAGGTGAAACTCCTCATCCTCGACGAGCCAACCGCCGCGCTCTCGGAATCCGACAGCCAGGCGCTGCTCGACCTGATGCTGGAGCTGAAGGCGCAGGGCGTCAGCCAGATCATCATCAGCCACAAGCTCAACGAAGTCCGCCGCGTGGCCGATAGCGTCACCGTCATCCGCGACGGCACGACCGTCAGCACAATGGACGCCCGCGAGGGTGGCATCACCGAAGACCGCATCGTGCGTGACATGGTCGGCCGTGACATGGCCAACCGCTACCCCGCCCGCGAGCGCCGCTCCGGCGACATGCTGATGGAGGTTAAGGGCTGGAACGTCTGGCACCCCGAGCACTCCGACCGGCAGGTGATCAAGAACGCAAACTTCACCGTCCGCGCAGGCGAGGTGGTGGGCATTGCCGGGCTCATGGGCTCCGGCCGCACCGAACTGGCGATGAGCCTCTTCGGGCGCAGCTACGGCCAGAACATCTCGGGCCAGGTCGAGATCGGCGGCAGCGAGGTCGATACCTCCACCGTCCCCCGCGCCATTCAGGCCGGGCTGGCCTATGTGACCGAGGATCGCAAATCGCTCGGCCTGATCCTCGAAGAGGACATCCAGCGCAACATCACCCTCACCAACCTGCCGGCCGTCTCCACCTCGGGCGTGCTGAACGAGGCCGAAGAGACCAAGGTGGCCGAGCGCTACCGCTCCGCCATGAACATCCGCACGCCCTCGGTGTTCCAGAAGGTGATGAACCTCTCTGGCGGCAACCAGCAGAAGGTGGCGCTCTCCAAGTGGCTCTTCGCCGAGCCTGAGGTGCTGATCCTCGACGAGCCGACCCGCGGCATCGACGTGGGCGCCAAGTTCGAGATCTACGGCATCATCAACGAGCTTTCCGAGCAGGGCAGGGGGGTGCTGATGATCTCGTCTGAGATGCCCGAACTGCTCGGCATGTGTGACCGAATCTATGTGATGAACGAAGGGGCCCTGGTGGGAGAGCTTTCTGCCGAAGAGGCCAGCCAGGAGCGCATCATGTCGCTCATCGTGACCGATTGAGGAAGACCCATGGCAATCGCTGAACAGAACGACACCGCCCAAGAGGGCATCGGCAGCTACCTGAAGAGCCACCTGCGCGAATACGGCCTGCTGCTGGCCCTCATCGCCATCATGGTGTTCTTCCAGATCGTCACCGAGGGCACCCTGCTGCGCGCGGTGAACATCACCAACCTGCTGCTGCAAAACAGCTACATCATCATCATGGCGCTGGGCATGCTCATCGTCATTGTCTCCGGCAATATCGACCTCTCCGTGGGCTCTGTCATGGGCTTCATCGGCGCTCTGGCGGCGGTGATGATCGTCAATTGGGGCTGGAACACATGGCTCGCCGCCGCCGCCTGCCTCGTCGTCGGCGGGGCCATTGGCGCGGCGCAGGGCTATTGGGTCGCCTATTGGAAGATCCCCAGCTTCATCGTCACGCTTGCCGGTATGCTGGTGTTCCGCGGTGCCTCGCTCTGGCTGCTCGAAGGCCAGTCCGTCGGCCCCTTCCCCCGCGAGTTCCAGGTCATCGCCAACGGCTTCATCCCCGATCTCTTCCCCGAGGGTCTGGGTGACAGCCTCGCCGGTATCTTCGGCGCCCGTCAGGTCAACGTGCTGGCCCTGCTCACCGGCGTCGTCGCCGCCGCCATCATCGTGTGGCTCGGCATGCGCCAGCGTGCCCGTAACAAGACCTATGGCATCGCAGGCGAGCCGCGCGGCTTCTTCATCGCCCGCAACGCCATCGTTTCCATCGCGCTGATCTTCATCTGCTACAAGCTGGCCACCTTCCGGGGCCTGCCCAACGTGCTCATCACCATGGGCGTGCTGACGATCATCTACGCCTTCATCACCGAGCAAACCACTATCGGCCGCCGGGTTTATGCCCTCGGCGGCAACGAGAAGGCCGCCAAGCTCTCGGGCATCAAGACCGAGCGGCTGACCTTCCTCGCCTTCACCAACATGGGCGTGCTCGCCGCCATCGCTGGCCTCGTCTTCGCCGCCCGCCTCAACACTGCAACGCCCAAGGCCGGCTTCGCGCTGGAGCTCGACGTGATCGCAGCCGTCTTCATCGGCGGCGCGTCGATGTCGGGCGGGGTGGGCAAGATCGTCGGCGCCGTGGTGGGCGCCTTCCTGATGGGCGTGCTGAACAATGGCATGTCGATCATGGGCATCGGTATCGATTACCAGCAGGTCATCAAGGGCCTCGTGCTGCTCGCCGCCGTGCTCTTCGATGTCTACAACAAGTCAAAACAGGGGTAACTCATGGCGTTCCAACCCGCAGAATGGCCCCGCAAGCTCCGCAGCCAGGAATGGTACGGCGGCAACTCCCGCGACACGATCTATCATCGCGGCTGGCTAAAAAATCAGGGCTACCCGCATGACCTCTTCGACGGTCGCCCGATCATCGGCATCCTCAACACATGGTCCGAGCTGACGCCCTGCAATGGGAGCCATGTCAAGGAACTGGTCGAAAAGGTGAAGGCAGGCATCTGGGAGGCTGGCGGCTTCCCGGTCGAAGTGCCGGTGTTCTCGGCCTCCGAAAACACCTACCGCCCCACCGCCATGATGTTCCGCAACCTCGCCGCCCTCGCGGTCGAGGAAACCATTCGCGGCCAGCCGATTGACGGCTGCGTCCTCATGGTCGGCTGCGACAAGACCACGCCCTCGCTGATGATGGGTGCCGCCTCCGTCGACCTGCCCGCCATCGTCGTCACCGGCGGCCCCATGCTCAACGGCTATTTCCAGGGCGAGCGCGTCGGCTCCGGCACTCACCTGTGGAAGTTCTCGGAAGACGTGAAGGCCGGGAAGATGACCCAAGAGGAGTTCCTCGAGGCCGAGCAGTCCATGTCCCGCTCCACCGGCACCTGCAATACCATGGGCACCGCCTCGTCGATGGCGAGCATGGCCGAAGCCCTCGGCATGGCCCTCTCCGGCAACGCCGCCATCCCCGCCGTGGACTCCCGCCGCCGCGTCATGGCCCAGCTCTCCGGCCGCCGCATCGTGCAGATGGTGAAGGACGACCTGAAGCCATCGGACGTGATGACCAAACAGGCCTTCGAGAACGCCATCCGCACCAACGCCGCCATCGGCGGCAGCACCAACGCGGTGATCCACCTGCTCGCCATGGCCGGCCGCGTCGGCGTCGACCTGACGCTGGAAGACTGGGACCGCTGCGGCCGCGACATCCCGACAATCGTCAACCTCATGCCCTCCGGCAAATACCTGATGGAAGAGTTCTTCTATGCCGGCGGCCTCCCGGTCGTCCTCAAGCGCCTCGGTGAAGCGGATGTCCTCCACAAGGAGGCCCTCACCGTCTCCGGCGGCGCGATCTGGGACGAGGTGAAGGACGCCGTGAACCACAATGACGACGTGATCCTACCCGCCGAGAAGGCCCTCACCCAGTCCGGCGGCATCGTCGTGCTCAAGGGCAACCTCGCCCCCGGCGGCGCGGTCCTCAAACCCTCCGCCGCCACGCCTGCGCTCCTGCAACACAAGGGTCGCGCCGTGGTGTTCGAGGATATCGACGACTACAAGGCCCGCATCAATGACGATGCGCTCGACATCGACGAAACCTGCATCATGGTGATGAAGAACTGCGGCCCCAAGGGCTACCCCGGCATGGCCGAGGTCGGCAACATGGGCCTCCCGCCCAAGGTGCTGAAGAAGGGCATCACCGACATGGTCCGCATCTCCGATGCCCGCATGTCCGGCACCGCCTACGGCACCGTGATCCTGCACACCTCCCCCGAAGCCGCCGCCGGTGGCCCGCTCGCAGTGGTGCAGAGCGGGGATATCATCGAGGTCGACGTGGCGAACCGCCGCCTCCATCTCGACATCCCCGAAGCCGAACTCACCGAGCGCCTCGCCGCCTGGAAGCCGACCCACGAGCAGCCCGCAAGCGGCTACGCCTGGCTGCACCAGCAGCACGTGATGGGCGCCGACACCGGGGCCGACCTCGACTTCCTCAAGGGCTGCCGGGGCAACGAAGTGGGCCGCGACTCGCACTAACAGGGTGGGCAATCTGCCCACCACCCGAACCAACCGGAGACACCCATGGAAATCGCCCTCGTCGGCATCGGCAAGATCGCGGTGGACCAGCACGTGCCGTCCATCGCTGCCTCCCCCGATTGGGAACTGGCCGCCACCGTCTCCCGCAACGGCACGGTGGAGGGCACGCCCGCCTACACGCAGCTCTCCGAGATGCTAGAGGCCCACCCCGAGATCCGCGTCGTGTCCCTCTGCGTCCCGCCCGTGCCGCGCTTCGCCCTCGCGGCGGCGGCCCTCAAGGCAGGCCGTCACGTGATGCTCGAAAAACCCCCCGGCGCGACCCTCTCCGAGTGCCACACGCTCGAGGCGCTGGCCCGCGAAAACCGCGTCACCCTCTACGCCTCATGGCACAGCCGCGAGGCGGCGATGGTCCCGCAGGCCAAGGCTTGGCTGGCAGGCAAACAGCTCACGCGCTTCACCGTGACGTGGAAGGAAGACGTGCGCCGCTGGCATCCGGGGCAGGAATGGATCTGGCAGCCCGGCGGACTCGGCGTCTTCGATCCGGGCATCAACGCCCTTTCCATCGTCACCGAGATCCTGCCAGACCCGATTCACCTGACCTCCGCCAACCTCGACGTGCCGGAAAACTGCCAAGCCCCCATCGGCGCGCAGCTGGCCTTCGCCCATCCCACGGCCACTGTGAAAATGGTCTTCGACTGGCGCCAGACCGGCGACCAGACATGGGAGATTGAGGCCGAAACCACCGAAGGCACCCTCAAGCTGCTCGACGGCGGCGCGCGCCTCCAGATCGACGGCACCGAGCAGGGCGAGGACGCCGACGCGCTCAAGGGCGAATACCCGCGCCTCTACGCCAACCTCGCCCGCCTCGTCGCCGCCGGAGAGACCGACATGGACCTCGCCCCGATGCGCCACGTTGCCGATGCCTTCACCCTCGGCCACCGCACCCTCACGGAGCCCTTCCACGAATGACTGCCGAAATCTTCGCCACCACGCCCGAGGGCGACACCGTCGAGATCGTCACCCTGCAAAACGGCCCCGCCACCGCCCGGGTGATGACTTGGGGCGCGACCCTTCAGGACTTCCGCCTCGACGGCACCCCGCACAGCCTCGTCCTCGGCTCCCCGGTGTTCGAGCCCTACCGCAGCCGTATGCGCAATTACGGCGCCGTTGTGGGCCGCGCGGCCAACCGCATCGCGGGCGGCCGCGCGCCGCTGAATGGCACCACCGTTCAACTGGAAACCAACGAGGCAGGCCGCACTGCTATCCACGGCGGCTCCGATGGCTGCGGCTACGTCAACTGGTCCCTCGCCAGCCACAGCGAGACCTCCGCCACCTTTACGATCACACTGGCTGACGGGCAGGCGGGCTACCCCGGCAACCTTGCCGTAACCGCTACCTACACCCTCGACGACGAAGGCGCGCTGACGCTTGAGATCACCGGCACAACCGACGCCCCGACCTTCTGCAACATCGCCCACCACAGCTACTGGAACCTCGACGGCACCCCCACCCTGAGCGGCCACACCCTGCACATCGACGCCGACAGCTACCTCGCGGTCGATGAGCACAAGATCCCGCAGGGCGGCCCGCAGCCCGTTGCCGGCACCCGCTTCGATTTCCGCCAGCCCCGCGCCATCACCACGCCGCAGGACGACCCCAAGCTCGATCACAACTTCTGCCTGCGCCTGCCCGGCACCGAGATGCACCCGGCCTGCACGCTCCGCGCGGGCGATCTGCAACTGGAGATCGACACCACCGAACCCGGCCTGCAGGTCTACGACGGCTCCGGCCTCAACTCCGAAGTCCCCGGCCACGGCGGTGTGCCCTACGGCCCGCACGGCGGTTTGGCGATCGAGCCGCAAAAGTGGCCAGACGCGCCCAACCACCCGGACTATCCGCAAATCACCCTCAACCCCGGCGAGACCTATCGGCAGGTCTCCCGGTTCCATGTCACCCGTATCTGACGTAAGGAACACCCATGCAAAGCCCGCTCACCGGAATCCTCCCCGTCGCCCCCACGCCCTTCACCGCCGAAGGGCTGGTGGATGAAGAGGGGATGCGCCGCGTCCTCGATTGCATGATCGACCAAGGGGTGGATGCCATCTGCATCCTCGCCAACTACTCCGAGCAGTTCGTGCTCTCCGACGAAGAGCGCGCCACGCTCACCCGCGTCAGCCTCGAACACGTCGCGGGCCGCGTGCCAGTGATCGTCACCGTCTCGCATTTCTCCACCCAGATCGTGGTGGAGCGGGCCAAATACGCGGAGTCCCTCGGCGCCTCCATGCTGATGATGATGCCCCCCTATCACGGCGTCGGCCTCGTGCCCGCAGAGGCCGGGATCATGGAGCACTTTCAAGCCGTTTCGGATGCCATCAACATCCCGATCATGGTGCAGGATGCGCCGCTTTCCGGCGTCACCCTCACCGTGCCCACGCTGGTGCGCATGGCCAAGGAGATCGAGCATGTCTCCTACTTCAAGATGGAAACGCCCTTTGCTGCCGACAAGCTGGCAGCCCTGATCGAGCAGGGCGGCGAGCACATCGTCGGCCCCTTCGACGGTGAAGAGGCCGTGACCCTGCTGGCCGACCTCGACGCAGGCTGCACCGGCACCATGACCTCCGCGCTGCAACCCGAACTGATCGGCCCCATCGTCGTCAACTACCTCGACGGCGACCATGACGCCGCACTCGCAGGCTGGAAGCGCTGCCTGCCGCTCATCAACCACGAAAACCGCCAGTGCGGCCTCCGCGCCGCCAAGACGGTGATGATGGAGGGCGGCGTGATCGGCTCCGACCACGTGCGCCACCCCTTGAAACCCATGTCGCAGCGAACGAAATCCCGCTTGCTGCAACTCGCAAAAGAACTTGATCTGATCGCCCTGAAATGGGGCAAGTGAGGAGAGAAATGAGCTTTACCCCCAAGTCCAAGCACCTGATCGCCGGCGAATGGCTCGATGGCCCGTCGACCTTCAAATCCGAGCCCGCTCACGGCGAGGCCTTCGACTATCCGGTCGGCACGCCTGATCTTGTGAACAAGGCCTGTGAGGCGGCGGAAGAGGCCTTCTGGACCTATGGGTACAGCTCGCGCGAGACCCGGGCGAAGTTTCTCGACACCATCGCCGATGAGATCGAGGCGCGCGGTGACGAGATCACCGAGATCGGCACCTCCGAGACCGGCCTGCCCGAGGCCCGCCTTCAGGGCGAGCGTGGCCGCACCACCGGCCAGCTCCGCCTCTTCGCGTCGCACATCCGCGACGGCGGCTATCTCGACGTGCGCCATGACGAGGCGCTGCCCGACCGCGCGCCGCTGCCCCGGCCCGACCTGAAGATGGTTCAGCGCCCGATTGGCCCGGTCGCCGTCTTCGGTGCCTCCAACTTCCCGCTCGCCTTCTCCACCGCAGGCGGTGACACCGCCGCCGCGCTGGCTGCGGGCTGCCCCGTGGTGGTCAAGGGTCACTCCGCCCACCCCGGCACCGGCGAGATCGTGGCTCAGGCCATCGACGCCGCGATCCAGAAGTGCGGCATCCACCCCGGCGTCTTCTCTCTCATCCAGGGCGGCAAGCGTGACGTCGGCACCACCCTCGTCGAGCACCCGCTGATCAAGGCCGTCGGCTTCACCGGCTCCCTCGGCGGGGGCCGCGCGCTCTTCAACCTCTGCGCCGCCCGCCCCGAGCCGATCCCCTTCTTCGGCGAACTCGGCTCGGTCAACCCCATGTTCGTGCTCCCCGAGGCCGCCAAGGCGCGCGGTGCCACAATGGGCGAAGGCTGGGCCGGATCGCTCACCATGGGCGCAGGCCAGTTCTGCACCAACCCCGGCATCGCCGTGGTCGAGAAGGGCGCTGACGGCGACGCCTTCGTCTCCGCCGCCAAGGAGGCGCTCTCCAAGGCCGCGCCGCAGACCATGCTCACCGACGGCATCGCGCAGGCTTACAAGGACGGCAAAGCCCGCTTCGACGGCCGCAATGCCGTGCAACCGCTGCTGACCAACGCCGACGAGGGCCGCAATGCCAGCCCCAACCTCTATGAAACCGACGCCGCGGCCTACCTGCAGGACCACGCGCTGGGCGAGGAGGTCTTCGGCCCCCTCGGGCTGGTTGTACGGGTGAATGGTAAAGAAGAGATGGAGACGCTTGCGAAAGGCTTCGAAGGCCAGCTCACCGCCACCATCCACATGGATGAGGGCGACACCGAGCGTGCGAAGGCCCTCATGCCGATCCTCGAGCGCAAGGCGGGCCGCATCCTGGTGAACGGCTTCCCCACCGGCGTCGAAGTGGCCGACACCATGGTTCACGGCGGCCCCTACCCGGCCTCCACCAACTTCGGCGCCACCTCCGTCGGCACCCTCTCGATCCGCCGCTTCCTGCGCCCGGTCTGCTACCAGAACATGCCCGACGCGATCCTCCCCGAGGACCTCGCAGGCGCATGAACGCAAGCTGGATCGCGGCCGACTGGGGCACCTCCAACCTCCGCCTCTGGGCCATCGGCCCCGAGGGGGAGGTGATCGGCCGCGACTCCAGCAGCGCGGGCATGGGCACGCTCACACCGGACGGCTACGAGCCGGCCCTCCTCGCCCTCGCCGAAAAATACCTCGGTGACGGCCCCACCGACGTGCTCGTCTGCGGCATGGCGGGCGCCAAGCAGGGCTGGGTCGAGGCGCCCTATGCCTCTGCCCCCTGCAAGCCCTCCGGCCTCGCCCCGGTGAGCGCGCCCACCAACGACCCGCGCCTGCGCGTGCGCATCCTGCCCGGCGTCAGCCAGCAAGATCCGGCAGATGTGATGCGCGGCGAAGAAACCCAGGTCGCAGGCTTCCTCGCCGGCAACCCCGAGTTCGACGGCATCCTCTGCCTGCCCGGCACCCACTCCAAATGGGTCCACGTCTCAGCAGGCGAGATCGTCAGCTTCCGCACCTTCATGACCGGCGAGCTCTTTTCGCTGCTCTCCTCGCAGTCGGTCCTGCGTCACTCGCTCCACGGCGAGGGCTGGGACGAGGCCGCCTTTGCCGAGGCCGCCTCCGAGGCCATGTCCCGCCCCGAGCGCCTCGCCTCCGCACTCTTCTCCCTCCGCGCCGCCTCGCTGCTGAGTGGCCTCGCGCCCGGCACCGCCCGCGCACGCCTTTCCGGCATGCTCATCGGTCTCGAACTCGCCGCCGCGCGCCCCTATTGGCTCGGCCAGCGCGTCGCCCTCATCGGCGGCCCGCTCCTGACCGAACCCTACGCCAAGGCCCTCGCCGCCCAAGGCCTCGCCCCCGAAACCCACGATGGCGACAACCTCGCGCTGGCTGGCCTCACCGCCGCCCGCATGGCCCTCGCCTGACGCCGCACCGGAGCCGCCCATGACCCGCAACATCGTCGCCATCCTCCGTGGCCTCACACCGCCCGAGGCCGTCACCATCGGCGAAACCCTGATCGCCGCCGGGATCACCAAGATCGAGGTGCCGCTCAACTCGCCCGACCCGCTCGCCTCCATCGCCGCGATGGTGCAAGCCTTTCCCAAGGCAGTGATCGGCGCAGGCACCGTGCTCACCCCGGACGATGTGGCCAATGTCGCCGCCACCGGCGCCCGCCTCATCGTCTCGCCGGATACCAACCCTGCGGTGATCGACGCGACAGTGGCCGCAGGCCTGCTCTCCTACCCCGGCATCATGACCCCGTCCGAGGCCTTCACTGCGCTGCGCCACGGCGCCACCGGCCTCAAGCTCTTCCCCGGCGCGTTGCTCGGCCCCGAGGGGCTCAAGGCCATCCGCGCCGTGCTGCCCGCAGGCACCGAGGTGCTCGCCGTGGGCGGGGCTGGGCCTTCCAACTTCGCCGACTGGGCGGCAGCGGGCATCTCGGGCTTCGGCATCGGTTCCGCGCTCTATAAGCCCGGCGACACCCCAGCACAGGTGGCCGAAAAGGCCGCCAACATCGTCGCGGCTTACGACGAGGTCATGCCATGAGCGAGGTTTACGACTCCCGCGCCTGCCGCCTTGGTGAGGGCCCGCTCTGGCACCCGCTGCGCCGTCAACTCTTCTGGTTCGACATCCTCGAAGCCCGCCTTCTGACGCAAACCGACGATGGCCCCCACGAGTGGACCTTTCCCGAGCTGGTCTCCGCCGCTGGCTGGCTCTCCGAAGACGTGTTGCTTATCGCCTCCGAAACCCAGCTCTTCACCTTCGATCTCGACACCGGCGTGCGCGAACACATCGCCCCGCTGGAGGCCGACAACCCGCTGACCCGCTCCAACGACGGCCGCGCCGACCCGATGGGCGGCTTCTGGATCGGCACGATGGGCAAGAAGGAAGAAAAGGGCGCAGGCACGATCTACCGCTACTATCGCGGCGAGTTGCGCAAGCTCTACGGCAGCATCACCGTCAGCAACTCCATCTGCTTCGCTCCCGGCGGGCGGTTGGCCTATTGGTCCGATACGGTGACACAGAAGATCATGAAAACCCCGCTCGACGCCGAAGGCTGGCCCTCCGGCGAACCCGAGGTCTTCGTCGATCTGGCCGCCGAAGGCCTCTACCCGGACGGGTCGCTGGTGGACAGCGAAGGCGCCCTCTGGAACGCCCAATGGGGCGCGGGCCGCGTGGTGCGCCACCTGCCCGATGGCAGCCCCGACCGTGTGATCGAGGTCGGCGGCGAGAAATCGACCTGCCCGGCTTTCGGCGGCGAGGGGCTGACCACGCTCTATATCACCACCGCCTGCGGCGGCATGGAAAAGGACGGCAAGCAAGGCGTCACTTACATGGCCCCCGCCGGTGTGGCGGGCCTGCCGGAGCCGAAAGTCATCCTCTAACCCGCGAGGACGCCTCGAAGGGCGGACGAGCGCACCCGGCGCCCCCTCATCAAGCCCCTCGGGCTTTCTTCGCCCCCGCTACCCCGTCACGCCAATCGGCCAGGGCGCAAACTCCTCTTCGCCCACGCCCAGCGCCTCGCTCTTCGATTTCTCTCCGCTCGCCACCGCCAGCATTTTCTCGAAGATCTCCTGCCCGACCTCGTCCAGCGACTTGTCGCCGTCGATCACCGTGCCGCAGTTCACGTCCATGTCGCCGGTCATCCGGCCATACATCGGGGTATTCGTCGCCAGCTTGATCGTCGGCGCGGGCATCGAGCCAAAGCAGCTGCCTCGCCCGGTAGTGAAGCACACAAGGTTCGCCCCACCGGCAATCTGCCCCGTGGCGCTCACCGGGTCGTAGCCCGGCGTGTCCATGATCACGAGGCCCTTCTCCAGCACCGGGTAGGCATATTCATAAACCGCGTTGATCCCGGTCGAGCCGCCCTTCTTCGAGCCGCCCAGCGACTTCTCGATCACGTTGGCCAGCCCGCCCGCGTTGTTACCGGGCGAGACCCGCCCGTTCATCTGCACATCGCGGCCCTCGTTGTACTTCAGCCACCAGTTGATCCGCTCGATGAACTTCTGCCCGACCTCAGGCGTCTTCGCCCGCGCGGTCAGCGTATGCTCCACCCCGTATAGCTCCGGCGTTTCCGAGAGGATCGCCGTGCCGCCGTGCTTCACCAGAATATCCACGGCCTTCCCAAGCGCCGGGTTGGCGCTGAGGCCAGAAAACCCGTCCGACCCGCCGCACTGCAAGCCCAACATCAGGTGCTCCGCGCTCACAGGCTCCCTTTGAATCGCATTCGCCTCGTCCAGCATCTCGCGGATCACCCGCTTGCCTTCCTCCACCGCCGCCGCCGTGCCGCCGACATGCTGCATGGTGATCGCCCGCAGCATCTTGCCGCTCTCCAGCGACTCCTTCTCGAAGAACTCGCCCAGATTGTTCCGCTCGCACCCCAGCGAACACACCAGCGCCCCGGCCGTGTTCGGATGCCGGATATACCCGGCAAGCGTCCGCCGCAGCAGATCCATCGGCTCGCCGGTCATCTCCATGCCGCAGCCCTGCTGATGAACAAAGGCCACCACGCCATCGACGTTCGGCCACTTCTCCAGGCGCTCCTCGTCGAAATAGGCGCTGATCTTTCGCGCCACCGTGGCCGAGCAGTTCACCGTGATGAAAATCCCGATGTAATTGCGCGTGCCGATCCGCCCGTCCTTGCGGCGGATCCCCATGAACCGCGCGCGCTCTTCCTCGGGCAGCACCGGCGTTTCCACGTAATCCTTCGAAAAGCGGTAGTCTTTCTGAAAGTCATCCACGAGCACGTTATGCGAGTGCAGCCACGTCCCCGGCGCAATGTCCTCGCCCGCAAAGCCGATGATCGTCGCGTATTTCAGGATCGGCTCGCCCTTCCTGATCTCCCGCGTGGCGATCTTGTGGCCCAGCGGCACCTCCTGCAGCGTGGTCACGCCTTCGCTCGCCACCACCGTCCCGGCGGCGATCTCGACCCGCGCGACCACCACGTTGTCGGCCTCGTCCAGCCGGATCACTGGCGATTTCTCCATCACGTCGCTCATAGCAACCCCGCCTCTTTCATGAAGCCCATCAAATCCGCCGTCTGCCGCTCGGTCAGCCCGCTGGCCCCCGGCGGGCGGCACGCCCCGCAGTCCATTCCCTGCGCCGTCAGCGCGGCCTTCACCCCGGTCACGTTGGTCCCACCCATCTCCTCGGCGCGGATGTCCTCGAACACCCGCATCCCCTCGATGAGCCGCGCCGCGCCCGGGTAGTCCCCCGCCGCCAGCGCATCGCGGATTGCCACCGAGCGCTCCGGCCACACGTTGATCAGCCCGCTGGTGAACCCCCGCGCGCCGACCGCGTAGAGCGGCGGCGCCCAAACCTCGGCGAGTCCAGCAACCCAGATCACATCTTCCGGGCTCTCCTCGATGGCCCGCGACAGGTTCAGCGCATTGGTCGTCGCCCACTTCACCCCGGCCACGCCGGGGATCGAACAGATCTCCGCAATCGCCTTCGGCCCCATCCCGTCGTTGCGCAGATAGAGCATCACCGGCAACCCATCGCCCGCATCCACCACGCGGCGCACGTAATCGGCATAGCCCCGGGGCGACACGAAGGGGTCCGGCGTCTGGTGGATCATCAGCGCATCCGCCCCGGCCTTCGCCGCGTGTTTCGCCGCCCGCTCCGCCTCGCGGATGCTGCGCCCGATCCCGGCAAACACCGGCGCCCGGCCATCGACCATTTCGACCACCGACGAGCACATCCGCGCTGCCTCGGCCTCCTCCAGCGAGTAGAACTCGCCCGTATTCCCGTTCACCACGAGAATATCCACGCCCGCCCCAACCGACCGATCGATGATCGGCACCAGCTTCTCCGGCGCGATCTCTCCGTCATCACCATAGGGCGTGACGAGGATGCCCGAAATCCCGGCCAGCGCTTCTCTTACCCGGCTCATGCCGCACCTCCAAAGCTCTCTTCGGCCCGCGTCCACTCCCGTGCCTTGTCGCTCAGCGTAAAGCCAAGGCCGGGGCGCTCGGGCACATGCATCTTGCCGCCCGAAATCTCCAACTGCTCTTTGAAAAGCGGCAGCCACCACTCAAAATGCTCCACCCAGCCCTCGCTGGGGTAGGCCGCCGCCGCATGAATGTGCAGCTCCATCACCATATGCGGCGCCAGCTCGATCCTCGCGGCCTCGGCCATGGTCATCACCTTCAGCATCGGGGTGAAGCCGCCAATCCGGCACACATCCAGCTGGTTCACATCGCAGCCGCCCTTGCCGATCAGGTCGAAGTGCTCCTGCGGCGAGGTCAGCATCTCGCCCGTTGCCACCGGGGTTGCCAGCGCACGGGCCAACTCGGCGTGGCCGTCAAAATCCCAGGCGTCCAGCGGCTCCTCGATGAAGGCCAGCCCCATGCCATCCACCACCCGGCCAAATTGCAGCGCATAGGCCCGGTCCCACTGCTGGTTGGCATCGATCATCAAGGCAATGTGATCGGGCAGATGGGCGCGCATCGCGTCGATCCGCTTGAGGTCTTCCTGCCCGTCCGGCTGGCCGACCTTCATCTTGATCCCGCCGATCCCATTGGCAATCGAACGGTCCGCCGCCGCCTTCATCTCGTCGATCGAGGCCTGAAGATACTGCCCCTGCGAATTGTAGATCCGTACAGAATCCCGATGCGCCCCGAAGAGCTTGGCCAGCGGCAGGCCCGCGCGCCGCGCCTTCATGTCCCAGAGCGCCACGTCAAAGGCGCAGACCGCGTGATAGGCCATGCCGCCGCGCCCGAGCGAGATGCTCTGCCACGCGAGCCGTTCCCATATCCGGTTGATATCGTTTGGGTCCTGCCCGATGAGGAAGGGTGCCAATTCGCAGCCGAGCGCAAACATCCCCGGCCCGCCGGCACGCAACGTGTAGGAAAACCCGAGCCCCGTGTGCCCCGCCTCGCTCACCATCTCTACCATCAGCAGATCGAGCGCCGCGAGCGGGCTCTGCCGCCCGGTCAGCACCTTGGCGTCGCTGATCGGCTTGTCCATCGGCACCACCACATGGCGCAGGGTCAGGCTCTCGATCCGGTCGGTCTGAAAACGCGGCTTGTGCCCGGCCATAGGAGGCCGCGCGGCAATGCGCCGCTCGCTCAGATCGAGGCCCATCAGTTGATCTCCGGTTCGGGAACGGGCGCGCCGAAATCGGTGCGCAGGTAGTCAAAGTCACAACCCTTGTCGGCCTGCTCGATATGCTGGCTGAACATCGCGCCATAGCCACGCTCGTAACGCGGGGGCGGGGCCTGCCAGGCCTTGCGGCGCTCGGACAGTTCCTCGTCGGAAACCTCCATCTCCAGCTTGCGTGCCTTGATGTCCAGCACCACCATGTCGCCGGTCTTCAGCAGGGCCAGCGGGCCGCCCACATAGGCCTCGGGGGCGATGTGCAGCACGCAGGCGCCATAGCTGGTGCCGCTCATCCGTGCATCGCTCATCCGCACCATGTCCCGAATGCCCTGCTTCAGCAGCGCCTTCGGCATCGGTAGCATCCCCCACTCCGGCATCCCCGGCCCGCCCTGCGGCCCGGCGTTGCGCAGCACCAGCACGGTGTCGGCACTCATCGGGTGGTCTTCGTCGTTGATGATCTCTTTCAGCTCGGCGTAGCTGTCGGCCACCAGTGCGGGGCCGCGATGCTGCCAAAAATCCGGGTTGCAGGCGGCGGGCTTGATCACCGCACCATCGGGCGCAAGGTTGCCCTTCAGGACCGCGAGGCTCCCCTCATGGTAAACCGGGTTGGAGAGCGGCCGGATCACATCGTGATTGAAGTTCTTCGCGCCGTCGATGTTCTCGCCCACGGTCTTGCCGGTCACAGTCATCGCGCCCAGCTCCAGCTTGTCGCCCAGCTCCGCCATCAGCGCGGGCAGACCGCCAGCGTAGAAGAAATCTTCCATCAGGTATTTGTCACCCGAGGGCCGCAGGTTGGCGAGCACCGGCACCTCGTGGCCGATCCGGTCGAACTCATCCAGCGTCAGGTCTATCCCCGCCCGCCGGGCCATCGCCAGCAGGTGAATGACCGCGTTGGTCGAGCACCCCGTCGCCATCGCCACCCGCACCGCGTTGCGCGTGGCTTCCCAGCTAATGATCTTCTCCGGTGTCAGGTCTTCCCAGACCATCTCCACCGCGCGCCGCCCGCAGGCCGCCGCCATCCGCTTGTGGCCCGCGTCGGGCGCGGGGATCGATGACGCCCCGGGCAAACACAGCCCGAAACCTTCGGCAATGCTCATCATGGTCGAGGCCGTACCCATCGTCATGCAGGTGCCGTAGCTGCGGGCAATGCCGCCCTCCACGCCGTCCCACTCTTCCTTGCCGATGGTACCCGCGCGCCGCTCGTCCCAGTACTTCCACACATCCGTGCCAGAGCCGAGCTTCTGCCCCGCGTAATTGCCCCTCAGCATCGCGCCCGCGGGCATGAAGATGAACGGAATGCCCATGCTGATCGCGCCCATCACGAGGGCAGGGGTGGACTTGTCGCAACCGCCCATCAGCACCACGCCATCCACCGGATGCGAGCGCAGCACCTCTTCCACCTCCATTGCGCCGAAGTTGCGATAAAGCATCGAGGTTGGCTTGAGGAACTGCTCGGAGAAGCTCTGCACCGGCATCTCTACCGGCATCCCCCCGGCCTGATACACGCCTTTCTTCACAAACTCCGCGCGGTCGCGCAGGTGGTGATGGCAGGGCGACAGGTCCGACCATGTGTTGATGATCGCGATGACCGGCTTGCCTTCCCAGTCATTGCCATCCAGCCCCATCTGCCGGGCGCGGGAACGGTGGCCCATCGAGCGCAGGTCATCCGGGGCGAACCACCGGGCGGATCGCAGGTCTTCAGGCTTCTTCATGGCGAACCTCAGGAGATGGGGGTGGCGAAGGTGAACATCAGCGTAATGATCACCCCGGCCAGCACCAGCCCCCCGATCCAGGGCCAGAGGCCATAGCCGTTGATGTCTTCGTGAGAGTCTCTGCCGATCATGTCAGCCTCCTCAGTTCAAGAGTTCGGGCAGCCACAGCGCGATCTGCGGGAACATCATCACCAGAACGAGGCCGGTGATCTGCAGCGCGATGAAGGGCAGCACGGATAGGAAGATTTCCTGCAACGTCACATCCTTGGGCGCAACCGACTTGAGCCAGAAGCAGGCCGGGCCAAAGGGCGGCGACAGGAAGTAGATCTGGATGTTCATCACAAAGAGGATGCCGAACCAGATCTTCGCCTGATCCTCGGTGAGGCCAAGCTCGGGCGCCAGTGTCATCACCACTGGCGCAAAGACCGGCACGGTGATGAGCACGATGGCGATCCACTCCATGAACGTGCCCAGCACCATCAGGATCAGCATCATCACGATCACCGTGCCCATGGCCGAAAGCCCGAGGTTCAGGAACAGCGACCGGATAAAGTCACCGCCGCCCACGAGGTTGAAGATCCCCACGAAGGAGACAGCGCCGAGGATCAGCCAGATGATCGTGCCCACCGTGGTCATGGTGCCCAGCAGCGAGGCCGAGATTACATCCCAGTTGAACCGGTTGCGCACGGCGGCGATGAAGAGCGCGCCGATGCAGCCCACCGCGGCCGACTCGGTGACCGAGGCGATGCCGCCGTAGATCGAGCCCATCACCATCGCGATGAGAATCACGCAGAGGATCACCGCCGTCAGCCGCTCGCGGCTCAGCTTCTGCTTGGTGCCGGTGATCTCTGCCACCTCTGCGGCCGTGGGGGCCATCGAGGGGTTCAGGTTCACCCGGATCAGCACGTAACCGGCATAGAAGGTCGCCAGCATGATGCCCGGGATCGCACCGGCCATGAACAGATCGCCAATCCCCACCTCGGCGGACACGCCGTAAACGATGGTGATGATCGAGGGTGGGATCAGCGTTGCCAGTGCACCGGCGGCACAGATCAGGCCGATCGAGAGCTTGCGGTCATAGCCAAGGCGGAACATCTGTGGCAGGGCGACAAGCCCCAGCATCACGATCTCGCCGCCCATCACGCCCGACATGGCCGCAAGGATCACGGCCACAACGGTGGTCTGCACCGCCACGCCGCCGCGCAGGTTGCCGGCGAAAATGCTCATCGCATCAAACAGGTCTTCGGCAATGCCCGCCCGCTCGAGGATCGAGGCCATCAGCACGAAGAACGGCACCGCCACGAGGCTGTAATGCTCCAGCAGGCCCGCCGCGTTGGACGACACAAGGAACAACCCGCGCGGGCCAAAGAACCCGACCGCCATGATGACCGAAACGAAGAGCGTCACCACGCCCAGCGGCATGCCGGTCATCATCAGCACGATCAGCAGGATCACCATGATCAGCGAGATGGTGCCAAGGTCCATGCTGCGCAGTTGCAGCGCCTTCGACGGGTCCATCGACGCGCCCAGCCCCGAGATCCAGTCCGACACCGCCTTGAAGATCTGGATATCCAGCACATGGCTCAGGAAGGCGGAGACGAAGTAGAACACGAAGTAGACGGCCACCGCCTTCACGATCAGCTTCGCCCAGCCGGAGCTGAGGTGGCGATGCAGGTTCATCGTGAGCTGCGCCAGATACATGAAGGCGCCCAGCACCATCAGGCTCTTCATCATGAAGGGCAGGGGAGAGTTGAAGGCCGAGCCAGAGGTCTCCACCCGCATCACGCTGTCATAGGCCCGCACCGAGGCGTCGGTCAGCAGCATGTAGAGCGCGAAGATGCCCACCACCATGGCCAGCAGGTCGAGCCACCAGCGGGTGCCGGGGCTGGCAATGTTGTGGATGACGGTGATCGCGATATGCCGCTTCTTCATCGTCACGTAACCGGCCGAGAGCATCCACGCGGCGGCAACGGTGACCATCACGGTCTCGAAGGCCCAATAGGTCGGCTGGTTCAGCACGTAGCGCGAGAAGACCTCCCAGAGGGTGGCCAGCGCGGCGATCATGTAAAAGGTCGAAACCGCAATGCCCACAACGTGGCTGGTGTGCTCGACAGGCGTGTAATCCGCCATCGCCAGATCGGCCTCGTCGTCATGGTGCAACGGATCCTGATCGGCAATCTCGGCGTGGCTGGCCTGCACGGCCTCGTCGTATCGCTGGGTCATCTGCGCGCTCCCCTTGGCCCTCTCAGGGGCCGTCCCTCTCGCGGAAATTCTGGTAGCCCCTCAGGGCAAAGATCGGCTGTGCCCCTTGGGGCAAGAGTGGCCTGCGCCCGCCGGTCAGGGGGCGCAGGCTCAAGCTGGGCTCAGAGCAGCCCGGCTTCTTTCATGAAGGCGACATGCGCATCATAGACTTCCTGTGCCAGCTCGGTCTGAGAGGCAAAGGCGCTCCAGGCTTCCTGGGCGATGACACGGAGCTTGTCGCGCTCTTCCTGCGGCCAGTCGATGATCTCCAGTTCACCGGCAGCCTTGTCGCGGGCCACCAGCTGGCGGTCGAGACGGTCGAAGTGCTGACGCAGCCCGTTGTAGGCGGCGAGATACCAGGTCTCGAGCGCCACACGCTCCTGCTCGCTCAGCTCGTCATAAACCTGCTGGCTGATGGTAAACTGCAGGATCGGGGTGGAGTGGATACCGGGGAAGATCGGGTACTTGGCGATCTTGTGCATCCCGTTGGCGTCGTTGTTGGCATAGGCCGAGTTGTCGGCGGCGTCGATCACGCCCTTCTCCAGAGCGCCATAGGTCTCCGAGCCGGACATCGAGACAGGCGCAGCACCCGCACGCTTGAACACGTCGGCGGCAAGGCCCTCGGGCGAGCGGATCTTCAGACCCTGCAGGTCTTCCACGCCGCGCACCGGCACCTTCGAAACAAAGGCCTCGCGGGCATAGGCGCCGCAGCCAACCACATGCACACCCGGGAAGTGGGCATCAAAGAGTTTTTGCAGCATCTCCTTGCCGCCGCCCTGCGCACAGAAGGCCTGGATCTGGTCGGCGCTGTCGTAGCCCGCGATCAGGTCGCCCATCAGCGCAAAGGCCGGGTCGACACCGGCGAAGTAGTTGATCGAGGTGAGGTCGCCGTCGAGGATGCCAACGCCGATGGCTTCGGCGGTCTCGCGGCGCGGCACCACCGCGTCCACGGGCAGAAGCTCGACACCCAGCGAACCGCCGGTCATCTCTTCCAGCTTGGGCACCCACTCTTCGTTGAGATAGGCCAGCGAAGCGTGGCTGGCGTTCGAGCTGGTCTGAATTTTCAGAGTCCGCTCGGCGGCCATCGAGGCCGTCGCCATAGCGCCGATGACGGAAGCCACCGCAAGGGTGCTGACCGTCTTGGCGAGGGTTTTGAATGTCATTGGTATCCTCCCGTTTACCTGTTTCGGGCCGCGCGCCCGGTCCTCCCCTGACGCTGCGACTCGCTTACTGATATATTAGTGACCCAATTGCGGCAAGCCTCCAGCCAAGGCGCCGGGCAAAAAGGTTACAAAAGAGAAGGGCCGCCGTGCCTTGTGGCAACGAAGCGGCCCTCCACAATTTTGGCGCATCGCGTATGCATGGAATGTGCATCGGATGTGCATCAGTTGTGCATCCCCCGATTTCAGCGCATCGGAGGGGCGTTAACCTTCAGCGCAGGTTTATTTGCGCCCCGCGATGAGCTGCTCCATCAGGCCCATTTCCTCGTCGGTCAGGTCGGTCAGCGGGCTGCGCACCGGCCCGGTTTCAAAGCCGCGCAGCTTCACGCCTGCCTTGATCGCGCTCACCGCATAGCCAGTCTTGCGGTCACGGATCTTGGCGAAGGGGTAGTAGAAATCGCGCAGCATCTGCTCGCATTTCGCATCGTCACCGGCGGTGAAGGCCGCGTGGAACTCCAGCGCCGTCTCGGGCACAAAGTTGAACACCGCGGAGGAGTAGGTGGGCATCCCCGCGCCGCGATAGGCCTGCGCGAACAGCTCGTGGGTGGGCATCCCGCCGATGTAGCTCAGCCGGTCGCCCATGCGCACGGTGATGCGGCGCACGGTGTCGATATCGCCGGTGCCATCCTTGAAGCCGATCAGGTTGGGGCATTCGTCCGCCAGCCGCGCGATCATGTCTTCGGTCACCCGCGCCTGGCCCCGGTTGTAAACGATCACGGCCATCTTGGTGGCCTTGCAGACCGCTCGGATATGCGCCTCGATCCCGTCCGCCGGTGCGCCGATCAGGTAGTGCGGCAGCAGCAGGATACCGTCGCCGCCAGCGGCCTCGATCCCCTGCGCGATCTCACAGGCCAGCCGCGTGCCGTAGCCGCAGCCCGCGATGATCGGCTGGCCCGGCTGGGCCTCCTTGGCGACCTTCACCACATCCACGATTTCCTGCGGCGTCAGCGAGAACATCTCGCCCGTGCCGCCCGCCACGATAAGCCCCGCGACCTCGTAGTCGCTCAGCCATTCTAGATGCTTGCGGAACGGTTCGGCGGCAAATCCCCCGTCCTCACCAAACGGCGTGACCGGGAACGAGAGCAGCCCGGTCTTGATGCGGGCCTGAAGATCTTTGTTGTCGAGCATGGGGTTTTCCTCAGCGATTGTTCTCTTTGCGCCAAGTCTCGAACTTGGCCAGGTTCTCTTCCTTGGTGGCCGGGTAGAGGCCGATGATGGTCGCGCCCTCCTTCACCTGCTCCACCACGAAATCTTCATAGGCGGTCATCTCCACCGCCTCGGCGCTCACCTCGTCGGCAATCTCCGCCGGGATCACGATGACGCTCTCGTAGTCGCCCACGATCACGTCGCCGGGGAAGACCGCCACATCGCCGCAGCCGATCGGCCCGTTGATCTCGATCGCCTCGTGCAGCGTCAGGTTGGTCGGAGAGGAGGGGCGGTTGTGATAGGCCGGGATGTCGAGCTTGGCGATTGTCCCCGCATCGCGAAAGCCGCCATCGGTGACAACGCCCGCGCCGCCGCGCACCATCAGCCGGGTGATCAGGATGTCGCCCGAGGACGCCGCGCGCGGGTCCTTCCGGCTGTCCATCACCATCACGTGCCCTTCCGGGCATTGCTCGATCGCCTGCCGCTGCGGGTGGTTCGGATCGCGGAAGACAACCAGCTGGTTGCGGTCTTCTCGCGCGGGAATGTAACGAAGCGTAAAGGCCGGCCCGACCATATTGCGGCCCTTCACGGCCACCGGCCGCACATCCTGCAACACCTGATTGCGCAGACCGCGCTTGTAGAGGGCAGTTGCGAGCGTGGCGACGGAAACGCCCATCAGCCGCTCGCGGATCTCTTCAGTGAACGACATGGCGCAACCTCCCGTGTTCTGGCTCGTGTCGCGCCAACTGATATATTAGTGCCTCTGGTCTTGCAATGGCCCACTCGGGTTGGCAGAATGCCGTAGTTTCAGGGTTGATAACGCTAACATGAACGATCAGGGCACCTTCACAGACGTCATCGCCCGCCTCGGAATCGGGGCCGATGGGCGTGGTGCCCCGCAAACCGCCGCGGCCCGCACGCTCGATTCGCTCCGTCGCCGGATCATCTCTCTCCAGCTCCCGCCCGACACCGTGCTTACCCGCAACGATCTCGCCCGCGAGTATGGCATCAGCCAGACGCCGCTGCGGGACGCCCTGCAAAAGCTCGAGGCCGAGGGGCTGGTGGATATCTTCCCCCAGAGCAAAACCCTCGTCACCCGCATCGACCCCGACGAGATCGAAGAGGCCCATTTTCTGCGCCGCTCGGTCGAGATCGAGGTGGTCCGCAAGCTGGCCTCCGAGGGCGTGGGCGACAACACCCTGACTCGGCTCAAGACCTTGGTTTCCATGCAGGAAATGGTGATCGCAAATGGCGATGACATCTCCGCCTTTCAGGATATCGACGACGCCTTTCATCAGGCCCTGCTCGCCGCCGCCGGCTACGCTGGGCTGCACCGGTTGATCCGCTCCCGCTCCGGCCACCTCAACCGCCTGCGTCGGCTGGATATGTGGGATGACGAGAAGGTCAGCCGCATCATCCGCGAGCACCGTGAGATCATCGCCGCACTGGCCGCAGGCGACGCCGAGCAGGCCGTGGCCGCCGTGCGCAACCACCTGAGCCAAACCGTCAGCCGCCTTAAAAAACTCCGCGCCGATCATCCCGCCTACTTCCCCAATTGACCGTCAGAACTTCGGCCGGCCAAAGGTCCAATCCGGCCAGTGCTTGCGCATCTCGGTGGCATCGTCACGCTTGGTATAGCCGCAGGCGAGATAGTTCTGGTGCAACCGCGCCAGCGCCTCACGGTCCAGCGTCACCCCCAGCCCCGGCCCCTCAGGCACCGCCAGCGAGCCGCTTTCAAAGGCGAGTTTCCCGCCCTCTATCACCTCGTCCACCTGCCACGGCTGGTGGGTGTCGCAATCGTAGGTGAGGTTCGGCGTGGCGGCGGCCAGATGGGTCATCGCCGCCAGCGAAATCCCGAGGTGCGAGTTGGAGTGCATGCCCAGCCCCAACCCCCAGAGATCGCAGATATGCGCCAACTGACGGCAGGCCATCAGCCCGCCCCAGTAGTGGTGGTCGCTCAAGATCACCCGAAAGGCATCCTGCGCCATATTCGGTGGAAGATGGGCGTTTTCAACCACATACATGTTGGTCGCCAGTGGAATATTGGTCGACGCCTGCACCTGCGCGTTCTCGCTCAGCCCGGCGGTCGGGTCTTCGAGGTATTCCACCAGCCCGGTCAGACGCGGCAGGAGCTTCAGCGTGGTCTCCACCGTCCAGCCGCCGTTCGGATCGATCCTCAAGGGCGCATCGGGGAAGGCCGCGCGAAGCGCCTCAAGCCCGGCGATCTCCTCCTCCGGCTCCAGCACGCCCGCCTTCAGCTTGATCGCCTTGAACCCGTTCTCACTCACCATCTTGCGGGCCTGCTCCACCAGCCCTTCCGGCGTGAGCGCCTCCCCCCAGTCATCGGTCGAGCCATCGGCGTGGGCGCCGAACTTGTAGAACAGGTAAGCCGAGAACGGCACACGCTCGCGCACCTGCCCGCCCAGCAGGTCCACTACCCGCTGCCCGGTCGCCTTGCCGAGCGCATCCCACATCGCCACTTCGGTGGCGGCGACGACGCGCGGCACCACCGCCTCTGCCCCGGTGTAGCCTTCCGTCCGCCCGCCGCCTTGCGCCGCCGCCCAGAGCGCGTTGAGGTCGGTCACCTTGCGGCCGACCATTGCGGCCCCGGCAGCCTTGATCCCCTCGACAACCGCCGCCGCGCCGTAGCTCTCGCCAAGGCCCACCACGCCATCTTCGGTCTCCACCTCGATGATCGAGCGCAGAGCGAAGGGCTGGTGGCAGCCCGCGTTGTTCAGTAGCGGCGGATCGGCAAAGGCGATGGGGGTGACGCGAACGTCCGCGATGCGCAGATCAGTCATTATTCACCCGATGCGCCTCGATGTATTCCATGTTCAGGTCCTGCCCCAGCCCCGGCTCCTCACGGCCATGCACGTAGCCATCGGCATCCATCTCGTCGTCGATCCGGTTCTGGTAGTCCGCCGGCGCATCGTAATCGATGAAGGGGTGCAGCAGCCCGCGCTCGTAATAGGTGCAGTTGTGCGAGGCGAGGGCGACGGCGAGGTTGCCCGCGCCAGTGCCATGCACTTCGCAGGCCATGTGGAAGCTCTCGGCCATATGGGCGCATTTCATCGCCGGGCTAATCCCGCCCACATCCCACACCCCGGTGCGGACCATGTCGCAGGCGTCGTGTTTCACCCACTCGGCGCGCGTCCAGTGCTTTCCGGCCATCGTCTCGGGCCCGAGAATGTTGAGCCCGGTGTTCCCGGTTAGCCATCTGTAGGAGCTCATCGAGGCCTCCTCCATCGGCTCCTCCATCCAGACAAAATCCAGCTCCGCCAGTTTGTTGGCGAGCCAGAGCACATCGCTGCGTGGGTAGAAGTGATGAGGGTCCAGCATCAGCGGGATATCGGGGCCGACGACCTCGCGCACGGCGGCGCAGGCGCGGTAGTCGAGCTTCACGTCCGGCGCGCCGGGCATCGGCACCATCCATCCATGCAGCTTGATCGCCTTGTAGCCGCGCCCCAGCATCCACTCGGCGAACCGGGCATAATCCTCGGGCGTGGCCAGACCGCCCTCTATGTCATCGCCGCACATGGTCGAGCCATAGGCGAGGATCTTGGGGCGGTAGCCGCCAATCAGCTTCCAGACCGGCTGGCCCGTGACCTTGCCCATCAAGTCCCAGAGTGCGAGGTCGACGGCGGTGAGCGCGCGGTCGGTCAGTTGCCCACCCGAGAGGCGCTGCCACTTGTAGATCGCATACCAGGCCCGCTCGATCAGCAGCGGGCTTTGCCCGATCAGGTTGGGCCGTACAAAGCGCTCCAGCACATCGGGGCGCAGGTCGGTCGGGCGGCACATGGCCTGACCCACGGTGCCATCGTCGCAGGTGATCTGCAGCAGCGCCGATGTGCCGGTGCCTTCCGGGCCGGGGTGGTTGTGTCCGTCGCTGTCGCGCTGGGTATAGGTGCGGTGGGTGAAGGTGATCGCCTCGACGCGCTCGATCTTCATGTGAGGGTCTCCTTAAGAAAATGTGCGGCCCGCGTGATGCAGGCCTCGGCGGCAGGCACAAGGCGCCCGCGATTGATGAATCCATGGGTCACGCCCGGCTCCACATGCCACGTAGTCGGCACCCCGGCGTTTTGCAGGGCTTCCCCCATGGCTTCGTTCTCGCTGAGCAGAACGTCCACTTCGGCGGCGATCAACAGGGCGGGCGGCAGGCCCTGCAGGTCGGCCTTGAGTGGGGCGATCAAAGGGTCGCGGGATTGGCCCGGGTCATACATGGCAAAGAGTTCCTGCATCCGGGCGCGGGTCAGGCCGGGGCCGGCTTCGTGGCGGCGGTAACTCTCTGTCTCGAAATCGTCGCCATAGACCCCATAGAACAGCACCATTCCGGCCAGCGGCACATCAGTCGAGAGCGCGGTCGCCACGGCAAGGTTGGCCCCCGCAGAGGCGCCTCCGATGGCGATTTTCCCGCCTTTAGCGACGAGGAAGTCCAGCGCAGCCCGGCAGTCCTCCAGCCCGGCGGGGAAGGGGTGCGCAGGTGCCAATCGGTAGCTGATGCTCAGCACGTCCCACCCGCTCTGCAGCGCCATCCCGGCCGCCGAAGGCTGGTGCAGTTCAATCGAGCCCCCCGCCCATCCGCCGCCATGGATGTACAGCAAAGTCCCGGCCCCGCCGCCGCGGTAGAGCCGCGCCCGCTGCGGCTGGCCAGCCCCGCCGGTGTAAGTGAGATCCTCGAAAGGCGCTTCGGGCACGCCTTCGTTCCAATAGGCCGCAGCATCCTCGGGCGAGGGGAAATCCCCCAGCGCGATCACCTCTGCGATGCCCTTGGCGTAGCTCACGCCCCCTCTCCCAAATAGCGATGCCGCTGGCGGGTGCCGCGCAGGGCCGGGTCGGCGATGGGCACAGACGAGAGCAGCGCCTGCGTGTAGGGGTGCTGCGGGTTCTGGATGATCTCCTCGGTCTCGCCGATCTCAACAATCTTGCCGCGATACATCACCGCAACCCGGTCGCAGAAATAGCGGATCACAGCCATGTCGTGACTGATGAAGATAAAGCTGAGGCCCATTTCGGCCTGGAGCCGCAGCAGTAGGTCGAGCACCTGTGTCCGGATCGAGACATCGAGCGCCGAGGTCGGCTCGTCCGCGATCACCAGCTTCGGCTCCAACGCGATGGCGCGGGCCACCACGATCCGCTGCCGCTGCCCGCCCGAGAAGGCGTGTGGGTAGCGCTCCATCATCTCGGGTTGCAGGCCGACTTCACGGAGCAGGGTTGCCACCCGGTCTTCTAGCTCGGAGCCGGAGGCCACGCCGTTCACCACCAGCGGCTCGGCGATGAGCTGCTTCACGGTCATTCGTGGGTTCAGCGAAGCAAACGGGTCCTGAAAGATCATTCGAATCTGCTGGCGATAACTTTGCAGTTCCGCCTTGCCCGCCGTCACGAGGTTGGAGCCGCGATAATCCACCGTGCCCTCCGGGTCATAGACCCGTGCGATGCAACGGCCCACGGTCGTCTTGCCCGAGCCGCTTTCTCCCACGATCCCAAGTGCTTCGCCCTCCTTGAGCGAAAAGCTCACGCCGTCCACTGCCTTGTTCACATCGGTCACGCGCTGAAAGAACCCCTCGCGTTTCTCGAAATGCAGCCGCAGGTCATCGACCCGCAGGATCTCGCGCGCATCCGCCGCTGGCCGCACCTTGGCCGCCGCCGGCTCCTCCAGCCGTTTCACGGCGCCCAGCAGGCGCTTGGTGTAGGGGTGCTGCTGCTCGGCAAAGAGCGGCCCGGTCTGGCCGGTCTCCACCACATGGCCCTTCTCCATCACCACCACGTCATCGGCCAGTTCGGCCACAACGCCCATGTCATGGGTGATGAACATGATCGCCATGTTCAGCTCGACCTGGAGCTTGCGCATGAGGTCGAGGATCTCGGCCTGCGTGGTCACATCGAGCGCCGTGGTCGGCTCGTCAGCAATCAGCACATCGGGATGGCAGGAGAGCGCCATGGCAATCATCGCCCGCTGGCGCATGCCGCCGGAAAACTCAAAGGCGTATTGATCCAAGGCCTTTTCCGGCTTCGGAATTTCCACCTGCTCCAGCATCTGGCGCGCAATCTCGCGGGCTTCCTGCTTGGTGCAATCGCGGTGCAGCCGAACGGCCTCGATGATCTGGTTGCCGATGGTGTGCACCGGGCTGAGGCTGCTCATCGGCTCCTGAAAGATCATCCCGATCTTGCCGCCCCTGATATCGCGGATCGCCTTGCCGCGCGGGTCGAGCGCGGTCGTTTCTATCTCGCTGCCCTTGGAGGGGCGGAACAGCACGCGCCCGCCGTTGATCTGGCCCGGCCGCGGCACCATGTTCAGGATCGCCCGCGCGGTGACGCTCTTGCCTGAGCCGGACTCCCCCACAATTGCCGTTGTCCGCCCGCGGTTCAGCTCGAAGCTGACACCGTGCAGCACGTCGAACATGCCCTTGCGGGTGTTGAACCCGACATTGAGGTTTTCGACCGAGAGGATCGGGCGGCTGCTTGCTTCAGTGGCCATAAGGGTCTGCGGCATCGCGCATGCCGTCTCCAAGGAAGTTGAATGCCAGAACCGCGACGACAACAAAGCCGCCGGGGATGAAGAGCCATGGGGCCTGGCTGATCGAGCGGATGTTCTGCGCCTCTTTCAGGAGCACACCCCAGCTGATCGCGGGGGGCTGAAGCCCGAGGCCGAGGAACGAGAGGCCCGTTTCGGCGAGGATCATCAGCGGGATCGCCAGCGTCAGCGAGGCGATGATGTGGCTGGTCAGCGAGGGCAGCATGTGGCGGAAGATGATCCGCTTCTCGCTGGCCCCGTCGAGCCGGGCTGCGATGACGAAATCATCGTTCTTCATCGCGAGGAACCGCCCGCGCACCACCCGGCCCAGCTCTGTCCACCCCACGAGACTGACGATCAAGGTAATGACGAAATACTGTTGGTAGATCGGCCATGAGGGGGGCAGCGCGGCGGCCAGCGCCAGCCAGATCGGGATGGTCGGCAGGCTGAGCACGAACTCGATCAGCCGCTGGATCACCGTGTCGATCCGCCCGCCGTAGTAGCCAGAGATCCCGCCCAGCGTGATGCCGAGCACCAGCGCAATCGCCACGCCGACGAGGCCGATGCTCATGGAAATCCGGGTGCCATAGACAACGCGTGAGAACATGTCGCGCCCCAGCCGGTCTGCCCCGAAGAGGAAGAAGTTATCACGCGGTTTGACCGTGGCGAGCAGGTGAATGTCGGTCTCCCAGAGGCCCCAGAACTTGTACTCTTGCCCGCGTCCGAAGAGCCGCAGGTAGATCTTTTCACCGCTCGGCACATAGGTCACGGCCAGCGTGTCGGGGTCGCGCTCGCGGTCCATCTCGTAGACGTAGGGGCGGAAGCTCCAGCCATCCTCGCTGCTGTCGATGAAGTGGATCATCTGTGGCGGGTGATACACCGCGCGGCGGTTGCTGTCGGTGGGGTCGTTCGGGGCTACGAAGCCAGCGAAGAGCGACACGAGGTACATGAAGCCGATGACCCAAAGGCCGATCATCGCCAGCCGGTGCTTTTTGAAGGCCCACCACGTGAGTTGCCATTGCGAGGCGATTGCCACCTCATCGGGCGAGTGCGCCTCGGCAACGGCGAGCGGCTCGTCGGGCTGGTCGGGCAGGGCTTTTGAGGGGGTCTCAGTCATACTTAACCCGTGGATCGAGCAGAACGAGCAGGATGTCTGAAAGCAGCATCCCGATCACGGTGAGAGAGGAGAGCATCAGAACGAAGGCCCCTGCGAGATACATATCCTGCGCCAGAAGAGCCTGAAGCATCAGCGGCCCGGCGGTGGGCAGGCTCAGCACGATGGCGGTGACGACCGCGCCTGAGACGAGGTTGGGCAGCACCCAGCCGATGGTCGAGACAAATGGGTTCAGCGCCACGCGCACCGGGTATTTCATGATGAGCCAGAACTCTGAGAGCCCTTTGGCGCGAGCGGTGTCGACGTAGGGCTTGTTCAACTCGTCGAGCAGGTTGGCGCGCATGATGCGGATGAGCGAGGCGGTGGCCGAGGTGCCGAGCACGACGACCGGCAGCCAGAGGTGTTTCATCAGATCCCAGACCTTGGCCCAGCTCCAAGGGGCGTTCTTGTATTCGTTCGAAAATAGGCCGCCGACATCTGCGCCAAAGTGGACCACGCCGATATACATGAGGATCAGCGCGAGCAGAAAGTTGGGGGTGGCGAGGCCGATGAAGCCGATGGTGGTGGCGAGGTAGTCGCCAATGGAATATTTGCGCACGGCGGAATAGACGCCGATGGGGAAGGCAACGGCCCATGTGAAGAGCAGGGTGGCCATCGAGAGGCAGAGCGTCAGGCCCATGCGGCCCCAGACAAGATCGGACACCGGCTGCCGCCACTCGAAGCTCATGCCGAAGTCGCCCACCAGAAGGCGGCTGACCCACTTGAAGTACTGCACGTAGAGTGGCTGATCGAGGCCGAAGCGGGCGCGGAGGTTTTCAATCGAGGCCTGGTCCAGCACCTCGTTGCTCTCGCCCAGCTTGGCGATGTAGGTCGTCAGGTAGTCTCCCGGCGGCGCCTGGATGAGCAGGAAGGCGACGATGGAGACACCGAAGAGAAACGGCACCATCCAGAGGATGCGTTTCAGGATGTAACGCCAGATCATTGGGTTTGCCTGTCAGGGTAGTCGTTGCGCCGAAGGGCGGTGGGGGCGGGCCCGAAGGCCCGCCCGAAGGGTCAGCTTTCCGGCCAGTACCAGGTTTGCGGCAGGGTCGGGCCCGGGTCGGGATACATCCACGACGAGGGCAGGCTGCGCGGCGCGTTCATCAGGTTTTTGTTCACCACGCCCACGAGGTTGGGGGCTAGGGAGATGCCGATGATTTCCATCTCGTCGGCGGCCTCCTGGTGAATCTGCCGGAAGATATCCAGCGCCTTCTCCTGATCGGCCTCCTGCTTGAAGCTGTCGTAGAGCGCGAGGCGTTTCTTCATGCTCTCGGTCGGCTCTTCACCTTCCGAGCCGCCGGAAAGATACCAGCGCGTCCAGGGGATGCCGAACCAGCTGGCCTGCGGATGGACGGCGAGCACATCGCGCGGCGAGAGGGTCGGGTCCAGCCCGCCGGGTGCGCCCCAGACCATGAAATCATGCTCGTTGGCTTCACCACGCGAGTAGTAGATCGACCGTTCGACGGAGGTCGAGTTCAGCTCGATGCCGATCTCTTCCCACTGCTCCTTGATGATCTCGAGGCTGTCGCCCCAGTCGGGCTGCTCAACGCCGGTATACTGCGCGTTGAACACGATCCGGGTGCCATCGGGGAACAGGCGGTAGCCTTCGTCGTCCATCTCGGCATAGCCGGCGGCATCGAGCAGTTCGTTGGCCTTGTCAGGGTCATACTCGGTGTGCTGCTTGCCCAGTTGCTCGTTGTAGAGCACGTGGGTCGGCCGCGGCCCGATCTGGTAGGGCTCGCCTTGGCCCTGGTAGACGATGTCGATGATCTCCTCGCGGTCGATCCCGAGGCTCAGCGCCACGCGCACATCCTTGTTGCGGATGAACTCGCGCATCTGCGGGTTCTTGTGCGTGTGGTTGAAGTGGATCGCCATCGAGTTGGAGTTCGAGTTGATCATGTCGAGGATCTCGAAACCGCCCTTCTCGGCGTTCTCGGCAAAGACCGGCTTGTTGGCCGGGTTCGAGATTTTCCGGCGCTGGAAGTCGATATTGCCAGCGATGGCCTCAAGTACGACCGCCTCGTTGTCTTGCGCGACGCCCATCTCCAGCGTGTCGATATAGGGGAGCTGGTTGCCTTCCTCGTCGACCTGCCAGAAGTAGGGATTGCGCTCCATGACCACCTGCGTGGAGCCGGCGGAGTAGCCCTCGCCAGTAACCACCCATGGGTCGAGCGTGGGACGCTCGGGGTTGGACCAGCGGTTGGGGGCCTCGACCTCGCCGCACTTCAGGCGGTAGAGCGCGGGCCAGTCTTCGACCGCCTCGGTCTCATCCACCATGGCCTGCACGTCGTCGTTGTAAGCCGGGTGGAACTGCTGGCAGTAGTGCTTGGCCCAGAGCACCGGCTCCTGTGCGAGCGGCGTGGCCAGCTCAGTCAGGAAGGTACCGTAGGGGGCAGCGAACTTCAGCGTGACCGTGTGGTCATCCACCTTCTCGGCCTGCATCGGCTCTCCGGCCACCACGAAGCGCGCTGGCGGGTTGGGATAGAATTCTTTGTTGTTCAACAAGTCGTTGACGAAGAACACCACGTCATCGGCGGTGAAGGGCTCGCCGTCCGACCACTTCATGCCCTCGCGGAGCTTGAAGGTGAACTCGGAGCCGTCTTCGTTGGTTTCCCAGCTCTCGGCCACATTGGGCACCACGCCGGAAAAATCGGCTTTCCAGCGGGTCAGACCCTGCGGGCTAATGATGCGCAGAATGGAGTTGTGATCGTTCGAGCCGCCGAGCATCCGGCGCAGTTTGCCGCCATAGGTGCCGATGTTCTCAAGCCCTGTTACCACCTCGGGCTGGGCTGGCAGCCGCTCTTCCAAGGGCGGCAGGTTGCCTGCGGCAACGGCTTCGGCCAGTGCGGGCGCTTCGCCTGCCTGAGCGGTGAACGGATGCAAGAATACGCCGACGGCAAGCGCGGCCACTGACGAGAATCGCCAATTTCGTGTCATGGATTTTCCTCCCTGTGCTTTCGCTCTTCCGAGTCTCAGCGGCACAAGGTCAGCATTTCCGATGACAACTTGTCAAACAAATTATCTCATGTTGTAATTTCGAGGCTCGTGATACATCTCCGGGCGGGAGAACGTGTTAATGAATACTGTGTCGAAAGAAGTGCCTTCGCGCGGCGAGGCGGCCCACGCGCGGCGGCTGGAGAATCAGGTGTACGACCGCCTGCTCGGGCAGATCCGCAGCGGGCACTACACACTGGGCGCCAAGCTTCCGGCGGAAAAGGACCTTTCGGCAGAGCACGGTGTATCGCGCCCCGTGATTCGTGCTGCCCTTGCGCGGTTGCGCGAGGATGGGCTGATCGTGTCGCGCCAAGGGGCCGGGTCGTTCATCAGCGGGGGCGGTGACCAGCCGGGTGCCGGATACGCGCCTTTGCAGAGCATCGATGATATCGCGGCCTACATCGGTTTCCGGAAGATGCTGGAGGTCGAGAGCGCCGGTCTGGCGGCGCAGCAGGTGACGCCCGAGGAGGTTGCGGCGCTTGAGGCGATGCTGGAAGACATGGAGGCGAGCGTGCGCGAAGGCACCTCGACCATCGACATGGATGCGCGGTTTCACGTGCGGATCGCGGAGTTGTCTGACAACAGATTCATACTTGATACTTTGCGCATGCTCCGGCCGCAGATGTTTTTTATCGGTAAGTTTGTGCGCAGTCTTGGCTCCACCGGATACCGGGAGGGCAAGGTCTCAATGGGAAACGAGCACCGCCGGATCTTTGACGCGATAGCCGCGGGCGATGCCAAGGCAGCGCGGGCCGCGATGGCCGAGCATATCGAGGCGTCCGAGCGGCGAGTGTTCAAGGGAGAGTGATCCATGACAGTTTCGGTTGATGTGGCCGTGCCCGCCCGGGCGCAGCTGGGAGAGGGCCCTGTTTGGGACGTGGGCGACCAGGCGCTGTGGTGGGCCGATATTTCTGGCGGAAAAATTCACCGCACCGGGGAGGATGGCAGCGACGAGGCGTTCGACTTTGGCGAGCCGGTCGGGTGCATTGCCCGGCGGGAGGCTGGCGGGCTGATCGTGGCGGCGAAGTCCGGCTTTTATCTTTATGACCCGGAAACCTTAACAAAGACCTTCCTCACGGACCCCGAGGCCGACAGGCCCGGCAACCGCTTCAACGATGGCGGCACCGACATGCAAGGCCGGTTCTGGGCGGGCACGATGAAAGATGGCGGCGACCCGGAGCAACTGGGGCAGTTCTACCGCTACGGCACGGATGGGTCGGTGACGCCCTTCTTCGACAAGGTCTACACCACCAACGGCCTTGCCTTCTGCCCCGATGGCACAACGCTCTACTACTCCGACAGCAATCCGCTGGTGCGCACCATCTGGGCTTGCGACTACGATACCGAAAGCGGCACGCCCTCGAACCGGAGGGTCTTCTTTGACACTCGCGAGGTCGCCGGGCGGCCCGATGGTGGCACGGTGGATTCCGATGGCTGCTACTGGATGGCCGGGATCAGCGGCGCACAGCTGGTGCGGATCACGCCGCAGGGCAAGGTGGACCGGATCATCGACATGCCGGTGGAGCGCCCGACCAAGCCGATGTTCGGCGGGCGCAACCTCGATATTCTCTATGTGACCTCTATTGGCTCCGATGCGCCGGATGCGCTGGATGGCAACCTTTTTGCCGTCACCGGCCTCGGCGTGACGGGCGTTGAGCAGGCGAGGTTTGCGGGATGAAGATCACTGGCTTGCGAAGCTTCATGTCGCGCGATGGCAACCGGCCCCGCGTTATCGTAGCAGTCGATACCGATGAGGGGATCACCGGCTGGGGCGAGTGCTACAACCACGGGCCGGACCGCGCGCTGCCGCCGCTGCTCGATTACCTCTACCTCCAGATCGAGGGCGAAGACCCGACGCGGATTGAGCGGCTGATTTTGAAGCTGCTCCAGCAGAGCCGCTTTCCGCCCGGCGCGCTTGGCCTGGCGGCGATTGCCGGGATCGACCACGCGCTGTGGGATGTCTCGGCCAAGGCGCTGGGCGTGCCGGTTTACAAGCTGCTCGGCGGGCATGTGCGCGATCGGGTGCGGGTGTATCAGGGCGTCTACTCGGCGCCCGATGCGGCGCAGGTGGCCGACCATGTGGCGGAGCACAAGGAGGCGTGGGGCCTTAGTGCCTTCAAGCTTTCGCCCTATCGCTGCGATATTCATGCCGAGCCGTGGCATCGGGTGCTGGGCCAGACCGAGGAATGGGTGGCCGAGCTGCGTGAGCTTTGCCCGGATGCGGAGTTTGCCTTTGATGCCCACGCCCGGCTCTTCGAGCCCTATCAGGCGGTGGAAATGGGCAATGCGCTCGCTGACTTCCGCCCGCTCTTTTACGAAGAGCCGATGCGGATGGAGAACATCGAGGCATGGGGCCATCTGAAGCGGCAGCTCAAGGTGCCGCTGGCGACCGGGGAGAGCCTGTATTCGCGCTTCGAGTTCAACCGTCTGCTGGCGGTGAAGGGGGCGGACATCATCCAGCCCGATATCTGCGCGGTGGGCGGGCTGCTGGAGATGCGCAAGATCGCGGCGATTGCCGAGGCGCATTATGTCAACGTTGCGCCGCACAACCCGATGGGGCCGCTGGCGACGGCGGTGAACGTGCATTTCTGCGCCGCGCAGCCCAACTTCAAGATCCTGGAATACCGGCTGCCGGGCACCTCGGCCTTCCTGACCCGCGACATGGTGAAAACCGACGAGGCGGCCGGCTATGTGAAAGACCCCTACATGCCGGTGGACGGCCATCTGGAGCTGCGCCCCGACCGGCCCGGCTGGGGTGTTGAGATCGACGAGGAGTTCCTCGCGACTGATCGCTACATCCATTGGGAGCGCAAGTTGCCCGTGCGGCCTGACGGCTCCTACGGCTACACCTGATGCGCTTCGAGGAGCTGGTTGGCTGGGCGCCGGCGGAGCCGCTGGCGGGCGGGGTGTTCTTGTGCCCCGACGGGCCGGGGCCCTTTCCGGCGGTGCTCTACTGCCATGCCCACGGAGGCGAATACGGCCTTGGCAAGCGGGAGCTGACCGAGGGCGCATGGTGGACAAGCGGGCCACCCGGACCGGCCTTGGTGGCGGCGGGCCTCGCGGTGTATTGCATCGACATGCCGGGGTTTGGCGCGCGGCAGGGCGAGGGCACCGAAGAGGCGCTGTCGCTGGCCGAGGCGTGGCGCGGGCGCTCGCTCTTTGCCCGGATGCTGGCCGACCAGCGCGGGGCCTTTGAGCATCTGGCCGCCGATCCGCGCGTGGATGCGGCACGGATCTTCACTTGGGGCGCATCGATGGGTGCGGGGCTTGGCACATGGCTCGCCGCGCTGGAGCCGAGGGTCGCAGGGGCGGTGAGCCTGATCATGCTGGCCGATATCGCACCCATGATCGAGACCGGCGCCCATGCGCGGCACGGGCCGTGGTACACCGCGCCCGGCCTGCTCCGCATGGGCGACCAAGGCGATGTGGCCGCCCGCATCGCGCCGCGCCCGTTCTTCGTGGCCCATGGCGGGCAGGACGCGCTGACGCCGCAGGCCGCCCGCGAGGCTGCACTGGCCAAGCTGCCGCCGGAGGGGCTCACCCATTTCTTCCAACCGGAAGCCGGCCATGCCGAAACCGCGGAAATGCGGGAGGCCGCTCTGGCCTTCCTGAAAACCCATGCGCATAAATCCTGACAGGGAGAGAAGACTATGATGAACCGACTGCTGATCACCGGCGCCGCTGGCGGCCTTGGCTCGATGTGCCGCGACCGCCTGAAACATATGGCGAAGACCCTGAGGCTCTCTGATGTGGTCGAGATGCCGCCCGCCGGGGAGAACGAGGAGGTCGTGGTGTGCGACCTTGGCGACAAGGCGGCGGTGGAAGACCTCGTGCGCGGTTGCGACGGGATCGTGCATCTGGGCGGCCGGTCGATTGAAGATACGTGGTCTGTCATCCGCAACGCCAATATCGACGGGGTGTTCAACCTCTATGAGGCGTGCCGGAACACGGGCTGCAACCGGGTGATCTTTGCCAGCTCAAACCACGCGGTGGGCTTTCACAAGCAGACGACACGGCTGGACGCCAATGCGCTGACGCAGCCGGACGGGCTCTATGGTGTGAGCAAGGTGTTCGGAGAGGCGATGGCCTCGATGTATTACAACAAATTCGGCATCGAGACCGCGAGCGTGCGGATCGGCTCCTGCTTCCCCGAGCCGAAGAACCGGCGGATGCTGGCGAGCTGGATGAGCTACGACGATTTCGTGCGGCTGATCGAGGCCGTCTTCCGCGCGCCCAAGATCGGCTGCCCGATCGTCTACGGCGCCTCCAACAACGCGACCGGCTGGTGGGACAACCGCGAGGTCGGCTTCCTCGGCTGGGAACCGCAGGACCGGGCGGAGGATTACCGCGCCGTGGTGGAGCAGATGGAGGAGGTGCCCGCCATCGACGCGCCGCAAGTGGTTTACCAGGGCGGGGCCTTCACGGCTGACGGAATTCACGAGGAGTAACATGGCCATTTTCGGGGCGATTGCCGACGATTTCACGGGGGCCACCGACCTGGCGGGCCTGCTGGCGCGGAGCGGGGCGAAGGTTTCGCTGCGCATCGGGGTGCCGGAGGACGGCGAGAGCGATGCGCCCTTCGAGGTGGTCGCCCTGAAGATCCGCACTGCGCCGGTGAGCGAGGCCGTGTCGGAGGCGCTGACCGCGCTCGACTGGCTGAAAGGCACCGGGGCGGAACGGTTTTTCTGGAAATATTGCAGCACTTTCGACTCCACTGCGCAGGGCAACATCGGCCCGGTGGCGGAGGCGCTGATGGCTGCGCTGGGGGCGGATCGCACGGTGTATTGCCCGGCCTTCCCCGAGAACGGTCGCTCGGTGTTCATGGGCAACCTCTTCGTCGGGCAGCAGCCCTTGGCGGAGAGCCCGATGAAGGACCATCCGCTGACCCCGATGCGCGACAGCAACCTGATGCGGCTGCTTGGCCCGCAGGTCACGCGGGAGGTGGGGCTGGTGGACAGGCTCACCGTAGCGCGCGGCGCGGAGGCGCTGGCCGAGGCGCTGGCCAAGGCCCCGGCGCATGTGGTCGTCGATGCGGTGGCTGATGCCGACCTCGAGATCATAGCCCGCGCGGGCCGTGACATGGCGCTGATGACGGGCGGCTCGGCACTGGCGATGCCTTTGCCGGCGCTCTACCGCGAAGCGGGCCTGCTGGATGACAGCGCCCGTGAAGCCACGGTGCCGCAGGTTGGGCCGGGGGCGGTGGTGCTCTCTGGCAGTTGCTCGGCGATGACGCGGGCGCAGGTGGCGGCCTATTCTGGCCCGGCCTTCAAGCTCGACCCGCTGGTGCTTGCCGCTGAGGGCCACGGCGCGGCCTCGAACTGGCTGGCGAAGCAGGACATGGCCAAGGCGCCGATCGTCTATGCGACGGCGGAGCCGCAGGCGGTGCGCCGGGCGCAGGGCGAACTCGGCACGGCGCGCGCTGGCGAAGTGGTCGAAGAGGCGCTGGCCGCGCTGGCGGTGCAGGCGCGCGACCAGGGCGCGCGGCGGATCGTGGTGGCGGGCGGCGAGACCTCGGGCGCGGTCACGCAGGCGCTAGGCGTGACCCGGCTCGACGTGGGCCGCGAGATTGCGCCGGGCGTGCCGTGGTGCGGCTGCGTCTCCGGCGGCGAGGAGATTGCACTGGCGCTGAAGTCGGGCAACTTCGGGGCCGAGAGCTTCTTTTCCGATGCGCTGGGGATGCTGGCATGAGCGAGACGGCCCTGCGCGAACAGCTCTGCATGCTGGCCAAGTCGCTGTTCGACCGGGGGCTGACACACGGCTCGACCGGCAATATCTCGGCCCGAACCGAGGATGGCGGGCTGCTTGTTTCGCCCACCGGCACCAGCTTTGGCCGGCTCGATCCGGGGCGGCTGGCGCGGTTCGACAGCGCGGGGCAGCATGTGGGCGGTGACAAACCGACCAAGGAAATGGCGCTGCACACGGCGTTCTATGACACGCGCGGCACGGCGGGGGCGGTGGTTCACCTGCATTCGTGCCACTCGGTTGCGCTCTCAATGCTTGAGGCCGACGAGGACGACTTTTTGCCACCGCTCACGCCCTATGGCGCGATGCAGGTTGGCCGAGTGAAGCTGCTGCCGTTCTTCCTGCCGGGCGATCCGGCGATGGGCGAGGCGGTGCGCGGGCTGGCGGGCAAGCGCTCTGCGGTGATGCTGGCCAACCACGGGCCGGTGGTGGCAGGCAAGGACGTGGAGGCGGCCTGCAACGCCATCGAGGAGTTGGAAGCCACGGCCAAGCTGGCGCTGATGACGCGGGGCATGGGCGCACGGGGCCTCGACGACGGGCAGGTGCAGGCACTGGTCAGCAAGTTCGATCTGGAGTGGGACGCATGAGATTTTCGGCCAACCTCGGGTTCCTCTGGAGCGAGTTGCCGCTTCCGCAAGCGATCCGCGCCGCGAAGGCGGCGGGGTTCGACGCGGTGGAGTGCCACTGGCCCTATGCGGTGCCCGCAGGCGAGGTGGCCGATGCGCTGGCCGAGACCGGGCTGGAGATGCTGGGGCTGAACGCCTCGCGGGGCGACGCCTCGATTGGCGAAATGGGCTTCTCCGCCGTGCCGGGCCGCGAGGCTGAGGCGCGGGATGCGATTGACGAGGCGCTGGCCTATGCCGAGGCCACCGGCACCGGGAAGGTGCATGTGATGGCCGGTTTTGGCGGCGACCATGACACCTTTGTTGAGGCGCTGGGCTATGCCAGTACCAAGGCGGCGGGGATGGGAAAGACCATTCTGGTCGAGCCGATCAACCACTATGACGCGCCGGGATACTTCCTTTCGACCACCACGCAGGCGGAGGCGATTCTGGCCGAGGTGGGGGCGGAGAACCTGAAGATCATGTTCGACTGCTACCATGTACAGCTGATGGAAGGCGACCTGAGCCACCGGCTGGAGCGGCTCGTGCCGAAGATCGGGCATATCCAGATCGCGGCGGTGCCGGACCGGGGTGCGCCGGATCATGGTGAGGTGAATTTTGCGCATATCTACAAGCACTTGAAGGCGCTTGGCTGGGAGGCTCCGCTGGGGGCGGAGTACAAGCCCGGCGGGCCTACGGAACCGACGCTGGGCTGGCTGAAGGCGGCGCAGGACATCTGAGCCAAGCAAGGCTCTTGATCGGCGCGGGCGCTTGCGCTAGCAACTGGTATGATGAGTTTACCAGATCAGATAAAGCCCCGGAAGCTGGCCGATGAGGTGCAGGATCGTCTGCTGCGGTTGATCCGCGAGGACGGCCTTGGCCCGGGCGATGCCTTGCCCTCCGAGCGGGAGCTGATGGCGCGATACGAGATCGGGCGACCGGCGATCCGCGAAGCGATGCAGGCGCTCCAGCATCGGGGCGTGATCGAAATTCGCCATGGCGGGCGCCCGAGGGTGGCGGAGCCGTCGCTCGACGGGCTGATCGGGCAGCTGGGCACCGGGGTGCGGCACCTGCTCGCGCATACCTCGTCGATGGACCACCTGAAAGAGGCCCGCGCGGCGCTGGAGGCCGAGATGGCCCGGATTGCCGCGCGCCGCCGGACCGAGGTTGATATCGCCTCGCTGGAGGCGCTGCTGGCGGCGCAGGAGCTTTCGGCCGAGGAGCCGGAGAAGTTCCTTGAGATCGACGGCAAGTTCCACCGTCGCATCGCGGCCATTTCGGCAAATCCCATCTTCGAAACCCTCGCTGCGGGCGTGTTCGATTGGTTGCGCGACTTTCACGCAGAGGCGGTGCGCAAGCGCGGATTGGAGCAACTGACACTGACCGAGCACCGCGCCATCCTCGATGCGATTGCAGCGGGGGATGAGGGCGCGGCGGCGAAGGCCATGCGCGACCACCTCGAGCGCGCGAATGAACTCTATCACCAGGATCACTTCCAATGAGTGAACGCATCGAAGCGGACTATCTGATCGAAACCCCGGTGGACCCGGCCAAGGCGGCGGAGGCGATGGCGGGGGAGCAGAGTTCCGGCACCTTCGTTTCTGTGCCCGGGGAGACGCCGGAGCTGCGCGAGCGCTCGGCGGCGCGGGTGGAGGCGCTGGAGGTCGTGGGCGAGGTGGCAGAGCCGTCGCTGGGCGGTGGAGCCACGGGCGAGCGGTATACGCGGGCGAAGGTGACGTTGAGTTGGCCGATGGGGAATATCGGGGCGTCTATCCCCAACCTTGTAGCGACGGTGGCGGGCAACCTCTTTGAGCTGCGCCAGTTCTCGGGGCTGCGGCTGCGGGACATCCGCCTGCCGCGGGCGTTTGGCGCGGCCTATCCGGGGCCAAAGTTTGGCATCGAGGGGACGCGGCGGTTGAGCGGCGTCGAGAGCGGGCCGTTGATCGGCACCATCGTGAAGCCCTCTGTGGGCTTCGGGCCGGAGGAGACGGCGGCGCTGGCCGGTGATCTGGCCGCGGCGGGCATTGACTTCATCAAGGATGACGAGTTGCAGAGCGACGGGCCGAATTGCCCGTTCGACGACCGGGCGCGGGCGGTGATGCGCGTGCTGAACGACCATGCCGAAAAGACCGGCAAGAAGGTGATGTTTGCCTTCAACCTCACAGGCGAAGTGGACGAGATTCGGCGGCGGCATGACCTGCTGCTTGAGCTTGGGGCGACCTGCGCGATGGTTTCGCTGAACTCGGTGGGCTTTGCCGGGTTTCTTGCCTTCTCGCGCCACTCCGAGCTGCCGATCCATGCGCACCGCTGCGGCTGGGGCTACCTGAGCCGCGCCGACATGCTGGGCTGGGATTACACCGCCTGGAGCAAGCTCTGGCGGCTGGCGGGGGCGGACCACATGCATGTGAACGGGCTGCGCAACAAGTTCTCGGAGGGGGACGACAGTGTGGTCGCCTCGGCGCTCTCGGTCGGCACGCCGATGTGGGAGGACAAGCCCTGCGTGGCGATGCCGGTGTTCTCCTCGGGTCAGACGGCGGTGCAAGCGGCGGAGACCTATGCGCGGGTCGGCCATGCCGATTGCATTCACGCGGCGGGCGGCGGGATCATGGCGCACCCGGACGGGCCGGCGGCGGGCGTGGCCTCGCTGCGGGAGGCTTGGGACGCGGCGGTATCTGGCGTTCCGGCGGCGGACTATGCGGCCACGCGGCCCGCGCTGAAGGGCGCGTTGGAGGCCTTTGGATGAGCCTGCCGGGCGGCACTCTGATCGGCTGGGTGGGGGACGACTTCACCGGCTCGGCGGCCAGCATGGAGGTGCTGGAGTTCGCGGGCGTGCCTGCGGTGCTGTTCCTCGACGTGCCAACGGAGGCGCAGCTGGCGCGGTTTCCGGGCGTGCGGGCGGTCGGGGTTGCGACCACGGCGCGCTCGCATTCGCCCGGCTGGATGGAGCGGGAGTTGCCGGGGGTGTTCCGCTTTCTGGCCGAAACCGGGGCGCGGGTGGTGCATTACAAGACGTGCTCGACGCTGGATTCATCGCCCGAGATCGGCTCGATCGGGAAGGCGATCGACCTTGGGGCGGAGGTGGTCCGGGGGCCGTTCATTCCGTGCCTCCTCGCCGCGCCGAAGATGCGGCGCTACCAGGCTTTCGGGCATTTGTTTGCCTCCGGTCCCGGCGGGGTTTTCCGGCTCGACCGGCACCCGGTGATGGCGCGGCATCCGGTGACGCCGATGGATGAGAGCGACGTGGCGCGGCATCTGGCGAGGCAGACTGGCAAGAGCTTTGGGCTGGTGTCGCTGGAGGACCTAGGGGCCAGCCCGGAGGCCGAGGTCTGGTCGTTCGACGCGATGACGGATGCGCATATGGGCCGGGTCGGGCAGCGGATGTGGGACCAGTCGCCGGTGTTTGCGGTGGGTTCGCAGGGGGTGGAATACGCGCTGGTGGAGCACTGGCGCGCGCAGGGATGGCTGCCTGCGGAGGACCGGGGCGAGAGCGCCGGGCCGGTGGAGCGGATGCTGGCGGTGTCCGGCTCGGTTTCGCCGGTGACGGCGGCGCAGATTGCATGGGCGGAGGCGCATGGGTTCGAGGGGATCGAGCTGGATGCGGTGGCCGCCGTGAAGGGCGAGGAGACGGGGGCCTATGAGGCGGCGCTCAGGGCGCTGGAGGCCGGGCGCGACCCGCTGATCTACACCGCCAAGGGGCCGGATGACCCTGCCGTGGCGCGGCTGCGGGCGGCGGTGCCGGCGGGCGGGATGGAAGAGGCAAATGCGCGGATCGGTGCGGCGCTGGGCAAGGTGCTGGCGCGGTTGCTCAGGCAGACGGGGCTGAAGCGCGCGGTGATTTCGGGCGGCGACACCAGCGGGCACGCGAGCCGCGAGCTGGGGCTTTATGCCTTTACCGCGCTGGCCCCGACGATCCCCGGTGCGGCGCTGCTCAGGGCGCATTCGGAAGATGAGAATTTGGCCGGGCTCGAGCTGGCGCTGAAGGGCGGGCAGATGGGGTCGGACGATTATTTTGGATGGATCAAACGCGGCGGTGGTGCCGCAGGAGGAGAATGAGATGACCAAGGTGGCTTTGCTCGGTGCGGGCGGAAAGATGGGCGTTCGGCTGGCGCAGAACCTCAAGCCCACGCGCTTTGAGATCGACCATGTTGAGGTGTCCGAGGTGGGCCGCAAGCGGCTGCTGGACGAGGTGGGCGTTGAGGCCGTGACCGATGGCGACAACGCGATCAGCGATGCCGATGTGGTGCTGATGGCGGTGCCGGACCGGCTGATCGGCAAGATCGCGCATGGCTTTGTCGACAAGCTGAAGCCCGGCGCGGCGGTGATCGTGCTGGATGCGGCAGCGCCCTATGCGGGGGAGATGCCGGAGCGCGATGACATCACCTATTTCTGCACCCATCCTTGCCACCCGCATATCCTCGAGGTGCAGGAAACCAAGGAGGCGCAGGCCGATTACTTCGGCGGGATCGCGGCGCCGCAGGGGATCGTTTGCGCGCTGATCCAGGGGCCGGAGGAGCACTATGCGCTCTGCGAGGAAATCGCGAAGATCATCTATTCGCCGGTGGCCCGGAGCCATCGCTGCACGCTGGAAAACATCGCCGTGCTGGAGCCTGCGCTGAGCGAGACGGTGGCCGCCACCATGAGCCTTGCGCTGCGCGATGCAACCGACCGGGCGGTGAGCATGGGGGTGCCGGAGGCGGCGGCGCATGACTTTGTGCTGGGGCATCTGAAGATCGAACTGGCGATTGCCTTTGGCATCTTCCCGGAGGGCAAGTTCAGCGATGGCGCCCTGATGGCGATCGACAAGGCCAAGAGCGTGATCTTCAAGGAAGACTGGCTGGATCAGGTCTTCTCGCTGGAGGCGGTGAAAAAGTCGGTGCAGGAGATCTGCGAAGGCTGAGCGGCTTGACTCCCCGGCGGCGCACTGCGAGGGAATGGTATACCATTTGACGCGCCGCCGGGGAGGAACAGGCCATGAGCAAGGTGATCGCAATCGGGAACTACAGCGAGGCCGATCTGGCCAAGCTGAAAGAGACGTTCGACCCGGTTTTTCTGGCGGAAACCACCGAGATCGGCAGCCTCGATGAGGCCACGCGGGCGGGTATCACCGCTGCGGGCTTCAAGGGGCACAAGCCGTTTGGCGCCGAGGCGATGGACCTGCTGCCGAACCTCGGTGTCATCGCCAACTTCGGGGTTGGTTACGACTCCATTAACGTGGCGGCCGCCTCGGAGCGCGATATTCGCGTGACCAACACCCCTGACGTGCTCAATGACGACGTGGCAGACCTTGCCGTGGCGATGCTCCTGATGTGCGGCCGGGAGATGGAACATGCGAGCCAGTGGGCGCGCTCGGGATCATGGGCCGAAAAGGGTGAATATCGGCTGAACCGCAAGGTCAGTGGGGGCCGCGCGGGCATCCTTGGCCTTGGCCGGATCGGGCGTGAGATTGCCGAGCGGCTGGTGCCGTTCAAGATGGACCTGCACTATTGGAGCCGCTCCGAGAAGGAGACTCCGGGCTGGACTTATCATGACAGCCCCGAGGCGCTGGCCGCCGCTGTGGACTACCTGATCGTGGCCACGGTGGGTGGCAAGGCGACCGAAAATATCGTTTCGAAAGAGGTGCTTGAGGCGCTGGGGCCGCGCGGCATCCTGGTGAACATCTCGCGCGGGTCGACGGTGGATGAAGAGGCGCTGATCGCCGCGCTGAAGAGCGGCGGGATCTATGGCGCGGGGCTGGACGTGTTCGTGAACGAGCCGAAGATCGACGAGCGGTTCTACGAGTTCGACAACGTGGTGATCCAGCCGCACCAAGGCTCCGGCACGGTGGAGACGAGGGCGGCGATGGCGAAGCTTCAGCGCGACAATATCAGCGCTTTTCTGGCCGGAAACGACCTGCTGACGCCGGTCAACTGAGGCTTTGCGTTAATGCCTGTGCGGCGGGGCCGGATGGGCGTTAACGCTATATTTTGTTGATGCACAACTGATGCACATCCCATGCACATCCTATGCATATGCAGATGTGCATGACGGCGATGTGTTAACGGATCGGGCGGTGTCTCGCCCGGTTCTGGCTGGTGGACCGAGGCGGCGCTAAGGCGCCAGCATCGGCCAGTCGGCCAGCAGGCTATCGCGGGTGAGAAGGCCGGGGGAGCGCGACGTGCGCTCGCGGGCCTGTGTGAGCCGGGCGAAGACGAGGGTGCGCCCCTCCTTCTCGGCCCAACCGACGAACCAGCCCCAGCCCGCAGCATAATCGAAACTCCGGTCGGCGCGGCGCGGGTAGGCGCCGCCGGTCTTGCCGTGGATCACCCAGCCGCCCGCCTCGAAGCGCTGGGTGATGGCGCGGGTCTGCGCCATGGTATCGAGCGAGACGGGCAGGGTGGCGGTGACCAGACCGCGCAGGAAGGCGGTTTGCTCGCTTGGGGAGATTTGCAGAGATGAGGCGATCCAGGCGCGGTCGAGCCCGTTGCTGAAGCCGGGATCACCGGAGAAGTCGGCGTTGCCATAGCCCATGGCGCGGGCGTGGCGGGTGAGGGTTGGCTCCCCGAGCGCGTGGGTGATGCGCTGCGAATACCAGACGACGGAGTAGCGCAGCCAATCGGTTGGGTCTGTTTCGCGGGTCCAGTTGGCACCGCCCCAGTCTGGGTCACCGGGGCGGAAGGGCAGGACGGGGGCGTGAGGGCCGGTGAGAAAGCCCTCCTCGAAGCCGATGACGGCGAGGGCGAGCTTGAAGGTGGAGGCGGGGGTGGTGCGCGTGTCGCAATCGCCCGCCTCGTGCAGCGCCGCGCCCGTGGCTGCGTCGATGATGAGGGTGCAAAGGGTGCGGGGTGCGGCCTGCGCCGAGGCGGCGGCGAGGGTCAGCAGGAGGGCGGTGAGCAGCTTGCGCATGGAGGCTTGGGCCGGGTCTGGCGGGCTGAAGCCGCCTCACCGCAACACGGGCTGCGATGAGGCTTTGAGGCCCGAAGCGTGGCCCGGATCAGGGGCGATCGTCTTCGATGTAGTAGCGGATGTTGTCCTCGAAGGTCTCGTCCGCCGACATGCCCAGGCGCAGGGCCTTTTCGGGTCGCAGATCGAAGCGCCAGCCTTTCACGATGTTCTGGATCACCGGATCATCGTTCCAGGTGATGAGCTTTGCGGGCTCGGGGCCTGCGACGGCGGTCATCGCGTCGATGCACTGGCGGATTGTCCACATGCGGCCGGGCAGTTGCACGGCGCGGTTGGGGCCGAACTCTTCTGCCGGGATCTCGGCGCCGATCACGAGGTTTTCCACGCATTTGCGCGGGCTGAGGTAGTAGTGCGGGAAGCTGTCATCGACCGGGCAGTTGGCGGTCTGGCCGTTCAGCGGCTCGCGGAAGATCGACGACATGAAACCGGAGGCTGCCGCGTTGGGCTTGCCGGGGCGCACCGAGATGGTGGGCAGGCGGAAGGCGCGGCCGTCGATGTAGCCCTTGCGGGAGTAGTCGGTGACCATCATCTCGCCGATGGCCTTTTGCGCACCGTAGGAGGTTTGCGGGTTCAGCGAGGAGAAATCGGTGATCGGGTCGGGCGTGTCGCCGCCGTAGACGGCCATCGACGACGAGAACACGACCACCGGGCAGGTGCCGAGGGTGCGGGCGCGCTCCAGCACGTTGATGGTGCCGTGCATGTTGATGTTCCAGCCCAGCTCGAACTCGGCCTCGGCCTGACCGGAGACGATGGCGGCCAGCAGGTAGATCACATCGGTCTCGGCGGTGATGATCGCTTCCATCGAGGCCGGGTCGGTGATGTCACACTTTGTGGTCTCGACCGGGAAGGGTGCCTCGACGGCGGCGGGGGCGACCACATCGGCGAGGGTGAGGCGGCTGATCGGCTTGCCGCGCAGTGTGCCCTTGGCGGCGAGGGAGGTGGCGAGCTTTTGCCCGACGACACCTGCGCCGCCGATGATGAGGATGTTCATTTGCTGTCTCCTGAGAAGATATCTGGCACGAGCGCGCCGGGCGCGCGGATGACTTTGGCGGCAAGGCCCATGGCGGCGCGGGCGGCCTCGGCGGGCGGCTCCTGCTGGGCGAGGCCGGCGAGGAAGCGTGCGGCGAAGCTGTCGCCTGCGGCGGTGCTGTCGATCACCTTGTCGACCGGATCGCAGGCGATCTCGGTGATCCCCTCGGGCGTGGCCAGCGTGAGCGCCTCGGCGCCGTTTTTCACCGCGATGATGGAGGCCCCGGCCTCGCGGTAGCGGGCGATGGTGTGCTCTGGCGTGGGGTCGCCGAAGAGGGCGGTTTCTTCGTCGAAGCTGGGAAGCACGATGGAGGCGGCGGAGGCGCCTTGGGTGAGGCCGCGCTTCATGGCGTTCTCGTTCTCCCAGAGGCGCGGGCGCAGGTTGGTATCGAAGCTGACGGTCGCGCGGGAGGAGCGCAGGGCATTGCACAAGCGACTGCGCTGGTCGGGGGCGAGGATGGCGAGGGTGATGCCGGAGAAATGGATCATCTCGGCAGTGGCAAAGGTGCTGGCAAGCCAGTCGGTATCTTCGCCCAGCAGGCGGGCGGCGGAGTGGCTGCGCCAGTAGGAGAAGCTGCGCTCGCCGTCCTTGGTGGCGATCATGTAGAGCCCCACGGTACGATCGGTAATCTCGCGGGTGACGGGGCTGACGCCCTCGGCCTGCATGAAGGCAATCATCTCGGCGGAGGTGGCATCTGTGCCGACGGCGGTGGCGTAGCTGACATCCCAACTCTCGGGGAGGCAGCGGCGGGCATACCATGCGGTGTTGAAGGTGTCGCCCGCGAAGCCGCGGCGGTAGGTGTCTGGCCCGGTCTGGGCCAGTTCGACCATGCATTCACCGATGCAGAGGAAACGGCTCATAGGATCACCTGATGTTCGGCTTGCCCGGTCGCCTGCGGATCGAGCAGGTAGGTGCAGCCGTCTTCGGGGGCTGGGTTCGGGTCTTCCTGAATGGCTGTCGTCACATAGAGCTGGTCGAGCGCCTCGCCGCCGAAGGCCGGGCAGGTGGTGTTCTTGCCGGGGACGGGGAGGGCGCGCAGCTCGGTGCCATCGGGGGCGTGGACGGTGACCTTGGAGTGGCCATATTGCGCAATCCAGAGGTTGCCTTTGGTGTCGCAGACGGCGCCATCGGGGCGGTGGCTTTCCTTGGGGAGGGTGAGCCACGGCTCGGGGTCACCCTTGGGCCAGCCGTGCTCATCGAGCGCCACCCGCCAGATCTGGTTTTGCGGCGTGTCGGCGATGTAGGCGGTGGTGCCATCGGGGGTGAAGCAGGTGCAGTTGGGGATGCTCCAGTTACCCCAGAGCTGACGCAGCTCGCCGCGGTAGTAGCGATAGTAGGCGCCTGCGCCGGTTTCCTTCTTGCAGCCCATCGTGCCGATCCAGAAGCCGCCCTGCGGGTCGGCGCGGCCATCGTTGGAGCGGGTGGCGGGGTTGTCGGCCTCGAGCGCCACGATCTCCTCGCGGTCGCCGGTGGTGAGGTTGAAGGTGAAGAGCGCGGCGTCGGAGGCGATCAGCAGGGTGTCACGGTCGACCCAGCCGGCGGCGGAGACGAAGTGCTCGAACTCCCACGTGAAGGTCTGGCCCGCGCGCTGGGCGTGCATGTGGTGCTTGTTGATGTCGAACCAGAAGAACTCTTGCCGTTCCGGGTGCCAGAGCGGACCTTCGCCGAGGTTGCACTGGGTATCGTCATAGAGGGTCATAGCAGGCCTCGCTGGGCAAGGTTGCGCATCAGCGCGGAGGTGCCGAAGGTCCACTCCGGCGCCTCGGTGGAGAGGCGGACGGTGTTGGTGAGGGTGCCGAGCAGCGGGGTGGAGATGGAGACGGTATCGCCCGGGTGGTGGGTGAAGCCCTGGCCCGGCGCGTCGCGGTCTTTGACGGGGGCGAACATGGTGCCGAGGTAGAGGAAGAAGCCGTCGGGATACTGGTGGTGGCGGCCGATGGTTTGGGTGACGATGCTCGCGGGGTCGCGGGAGATTTTCTCCATCGAAGAGGAGCCTTCGAGGGTGAAGCCATCGGTGCCGGTCACGCTCATGGTGAGGTGGGCTTTGCGCACGTCATCGAGGGTGAACTTGTCGTCGAAGAGGCGGAGGAAGGGGCCGAGGGCGGCGGAGGCGTTGTTGTCTTTGGCCTTGCCGAGGAGGAGGGCGGAGCGGCCCTCCACGTCGCGCAGATTCACGTCGTTGCCGAGGGTGGCACCGACGATTTTGCCTGCGGAGGAGACGGCGAGGACGACCTCGGGTTCGGGGTTGTTCCAGCTCGACATGGGGTGCAGGCCGACGGCGGCGCCGTAGCCCACGGCGGCCATCGGCTGGCATTTGGTGAAGACCTCGGCGTCGGGGCCGATGCCGACTTCGAGGTATTGCGACCAGAGGCCCTCCTTTTGCAGCACCTCTTTGACGGCCATCGCCTTGTCGCTGCCCGGCTCAATGCCGGAGAGGCTCTCGCCGATGTGGCTCTTTACCCGGGCGCGGATCTCTTCGGCGCGGTCGGCGTCGCCTGCGGCGCGCTCTTCGATCACCCGCTCGACCATCGACTCGGCGAAGGTGACGCCGCTCGCCTTGATGGCTTGCAGGTCGGCGGGGGCGAGGAGGCGGAGGGCATCGGGGCCGGCGGCCTCGGTGGAGGCTTCGGCCAGCTCATCAAAGGTGCAGAGGAAGTTGCCGGGCGCGGAGCGCGCGGTCGCCGCAGGGTTGGGCTGCTCCAGCAGGGCCTGCATGGTGGGGATGGCCTTGGAGGTGATGTCGATCACCCGGTTTGCCTCCAGCCGCACCACGCAGGGGCCGGTGCCGGGCTTCCAGACGCGGGTTGTCAGGACGGCTTGGTCGCTATTCTGCGGCAGCATGGGGCACCTCGTTGGTTGGCGGCAGGAGTTTGCCGGGGTTGAGGATGTTGCGCGGATCGAAGGCCTGCTTGATCGCGCGCATGTAGGTGAGGGCGGGGCCGTGCTCGGCCTCCATGTAGCGCTGCTTGCCGAGGCCGATGCCATGCTCGCCCGAGACGGTGCCGCCGAGGCGGAGAGCGGTTTTGGCGAGTGCGCCGGTGAAGGCCTCGGCGCGCTGCATTTCCTCGGGGTCTGTCGGGTCAACGCTGACGCCCGCGTGGAAGTTTCCATCGCCGACATGGCCGACGATGGTGGAGGTGAGGCCGAGGGCGATCGCGTCCTTTTGGGCTTGCAGCACCGCCTCGGCGAGGCGGGAGATCGGAACGCAGACATCGGTTGGCCAGAGGTGCTTGCCCTTGCCGAGCGCGGCGGAGGCGTAGTGGGCCTTGTGGCGCATGGCCCAGAGGGCGGTGCGATCTTCGGCCTTTTCGGCGACCTGCCAGCCGGAGGCACCGAAGTCTTCGGCGATCATGCCGAAGGTCTCGGCTTGCTCGGCGACGGAGGCCGGGGTGCCGTGAAACTCCAGAAAGAGGTGCGGCTCTTCGGGCAGGCCTGCGCCGGAGTAGGCGTTGAAGCCCTTCACCATCATCTCGTCGAGCAGCTCGATCCGGGCCATCGGCAGGCCGGACTGGATGGTGGTGATGACGCAGTTCACCGCGTCTTCGACGGAGGCGAAGCGGCAGGTGGCAGCGGAGGTGGCCTCGGGGATGCCCTGAAGGCGGAGGGTCAGCTCGGTGATGATGCCGAGCGTGCCCTCGGAGCCTATGAGCAGGTGAGTGAGGTCGTAGCCGGTGGAGCTTTTGCGGGCCTCGGTGCCGGTGCGGATCACGGTGCCATCGGCCATCACCGCCTCCAGCGCGAGGATGTTCTCGCGCATGGTGCCGTAGCGCACGGCGGTGGTGCCGGAGGCGCGGGTGGCGGCCATGCCGCCGATGGAGGCATCGGCGCCGGGATCGACCGGAAACATGAGGCCTGTGGCGCGCAGCTCTTCGTTCAGCCGCAGGCGGGTGATGCCGGGCTGGACTGTACAATTGAGGTCTTCAGGCCGGACTTCGAGCACGCTCGCCATGCGGTTCATGTCGAGCGAGAGGCCGCCGGAGGTGCAGAGGTGCTGGCCTTCGAGCGAGGAGGCGGCGCCGTAGGGGACGACGGGGCAGGACTCCTCGTGGCAGATGCGGAGGATCTGGCTCACTTCCTCGGTTGTCTCGGGGAAGGCAACGGCATCGGGCGGGGTGGCGGGGTAGTAGGTTTCGTTCTGGCCGTGCTGGTCGCGCACAGCGCCGGAGGTGACGAGGCGGTCGCCGAGGAAGGCGAGGCGGGTGATGGCGGCGGGGATGGTCATTTGAGGAAACTTGCGTAGAGGGCGAGGGCGACCACGGCCAGCAGCGAGGCGGCCATGGCGATATTGATCCGGCGGTGGGCGGCCTCGGAGAGGTTGAGGCGGTGCAGCGTGGCCCCGGCCCAGAGCCAGCCGAGGTGGATGGGAATCCAGATGGCGTTGGCGATCACCAGCTTGGCGATGGTTTCGAACACGAGGTTGTCGGGGGCGAAGGGGAAGCCCGCGAAGAGCGTGGTGTTGACGGCATAGGCCTTGGGGTTGATCGCCTGAAGCATCACGCCGCCGAGCACGCCCGGCGCGGTGGTGGCGGGGGAGAAGGCGATCTTGCTGCCTGCGAAGGCGATCTTGGCGGCGAGCCAGCAGAGGTAGGCCACCGAGGCGACGGCCAGCACGATGCGGATGGCGGGGACCGAGAGCACCACGGCGGCGACCCCGGAGATGACGCCGAGGGCGACGAGGTTGGTGCCGATGAAGAGGCCGACCACGTAGCGCAGGCCGGGGCGGAAGCCGAAGCCCGAGCCAACGCCAGCCGTTGTCAGCACGCCCGGCCCGGGGGTGATGATGAGGAAGAAGACGGCGGCGGCGAAGGTGAGCATCAGAACTCCAGTTGGACCTTCATGGCGCGGGACTTGTCGGAGGCGGTGGTGAAAGCCTCGGCGAAGTTGGCGAGCGGGAAGCTGTGGGTGATGAGCGGGGCCACGTCGATCAGGCCCTTCTGCATGAGCTGGACCGCGATGGCGAATTCTTCGTGGAAGCGGAAGGAGCCTTTGAGGGAGAGTTCCTTGGCGGTGACCTGCATCATCGGCACGGGCATGTCGCCGGAGAGGCCGAGTTGCACCAGCGTGCCGCGGGGGCGGAGGGCGGAGATGCAGGCGGCGAGGGCCTGAGGGGCGCCGGAACATTCGATGGCGGCATCGAAGGTGCCCTTGCCCGCCGTGTAGGGGGCGAGGGCCTCGGGGTTTTCGGCAGTATTCAGGGTGCGGTCGGCGCCGGAGGTTATGGCGGCTTCGAGGGCCGGGGCGGCGATGTCGGTGGCGACGATCTCGGCGGCGCCTGCGCGGCGGGCGGCGAGAATGCAGAGCTGGCCGATGGGGCCGCAGCCGGTGATGAGCACACGTTTGCCAAGGAGCTCCCCGGCCTGCCGGGTGGCGTGGAGGCAGACCGCCAGAGGCTCGGCCATAGCGGCCTGCGCGGCGGAGAGGCCGGTGGCGGGGACGCATTGCGAGGCGAGGGCCGTAAGCTCTTCGCGGAAGGCGCCCTGGATGTGCGGGAAGGGCATGGCGGAGCCGTAGAAGCGCATGTTCAGGCACTGGTTGGGCAGGCCGCGCAGGCACTCGGCGCAGGCGCCGCAGGGGCGGGAGGGGGAGACGGCGACGAGGTCGCCGACGGCGAGATTTTGGACGCCTTCACCGAGCGCGGTGATCTCGCCTGCCACCTCATGGCCGAGGATCATCGGCTCGCGCAGCTTGACCGTGCCGAAGCCGCCGTTGTGGTAGTAATGCAGGTCGGAGCCGCAGATGCCACCACGGGCCATGCGCAGCGCAACCTCGCCCGGGCCGGGGGCAACGGGCTGGCAATCCTCAAGGCGCAGGTCATGCGCCCCGTGGGCAAATAGCGCCTTCATGGGCGTGGCTCCTCCCTGGGCGGGGCGGTTGCATGCCGCCCCAAATGGTATACCATTTGCATGAAGGCTCGGCCCCCGATTGTCAATGAGGGGGGCTGGCGCGTGGGAGGACTTATGAAGATTTTCGATCTGAGCGGCCGGCGGGCGCTGGTGACCGGCTCGTCCATGGGGATTGGCGCGGCGCTGGCCAAAGGGCTGGCGGAGGCCGGGGCCTCGTTGGTGCTGAATGCGCGCAACGCCGAGCGGCTCGGCGAGGCGGCGGAGGCGCTGCGGGCGACCGGCGCGGACGTGGAGACGCTGGCGTTTGACGTGACCGATGCGGGTGCGGTGCGTGACGCGGTGGAGGGTTATGGCAAGCCGCTCGACATCTTGGTGAACAACGCCGGGATGCAGCACCGGGGGCCGCTGGAGGAGTTCGAGCCGGAGGCCTTTGATCGGCTGATGCGGACCAACGTGAACAGCGCGTTTTACGTGGGGCAGGCGGTGGCGCGGGGGATGATCGCGCGCGGCAAGGGCAAGATCATCAATATCGCCTCTGTGCAGACCCTGCTCGCAAGGCCCGGCATTGCGCCCTACACGGCCAGCAAGGGGGCGATTGCCAACCTGACGAAAGGGATGGCGACCGATTGGGCGAAGCACGGGCTGAACTGCAATGCGATTGCGCCCGGCTACTTTGACACGCCGCTGAACGCGGCGCTGGTCTCTGACCCCGAGTTCAGCGCGTGGCTCGAAAAGCGCACGCCTGCCGGGCGCTGGGGCAAGGTGGAGGAGCTGGTGGGGGCTTGCGTGTTCCTTGCCAGCGATGCGGCGAGCTTCGTGAACGGGCATACGCTTTTCGTGGATGGCGGCATCACCGCCAGCCTTTGAGATTTTCCGGGAGGACAACATGGCAGACAAACCGACCGTCGGGTTCATCGGCGTGGGATTCATGGGCCACGGGATGGCGAAGAACATCCTGAAAGGCGGCTATCCGCTGGTGGTGAAGGGCAACCGCAACCGCACACCGATCGAGAGCCTCGTGGGCATGGGGGCGACGGAAGCGGCCTTACCCAAGGAGATGGCGGAGCAATGCGAGGTCATCCACATCTGCCTCGGCAACTCGCCGCAGGTGGAGGCGGTGTTTCATGGTGAGGACGGCATCCTCGCTGGTGCGAAACCCGGCCTGATCGTGGTGGAGTGTTCCACCGCCGATCCGGTTTCCACCATGAAGCTGGCCGCAGAGCTGGAGGCCAAGGGCGGCCGCCTCGTGGATGCGCCGCTGGGGCGGACGCCGAAGGAGGCCGAGGAAGGCACGCTGGATGCGATGGTGGGCGCGGATGACGAGAGCTTCGCCAAGGTGCTGCCGGTGATCGAGTGCTGGGCGGGCACGATCAACCACATGGGCCCGACCGGGAACGGCCACAAGATGAAGCTGCTGATGAACTTCGTCTCGATGGGCTATGCCAGCCTCTATGCCGAGGCGGCGGTGCTGGGCGCGAAGGTGGGGATCACGCCGAAGCAGTTTCAGACCGTGATCGGCGGCTCGAGGCTGGGCAACGGGTTTTTCGATACCTTCACCCGCGGCTGCGTGGGCCGGGAGGCGGAGGTGCACAAGTTCACCATCCAGAACGCCAACAAGGATTTGCGCTACGTGAACTCGATGGCCGCCGATGCGGGCGTGGTGAACGTGGTGGCCAGCGCGGTGCGGCACTACTTCAACCATGTCGAGGCGATCGGGAAGGGCGGCGACTTTGTGCCCTTCGTCACCGACCATGTGGCCCGGATGAACGGGATGGACATGGAAGAGGAAGCCAAGAAGGGCTGACTAGCCGGGCGTGGCCCCTTGGACCATTGCCCTCTCGACCGCGGCGAGCAGCTCATCGCGGGGCACGGGCTTCATCAAACGGATGTCGTCGGCGTGGAGCCCGTTGCCATGCACGGTGGCCTCGGAGGCGTAGCCCGAGAGGAAGACGATGGGCAGATCGGGGCGGCGGGCGCGCAGGGCGCGGGCCAGCCCGGTGCCCTGAAGCGCGCCGGGCATGACGATATCGGTCAGAACCACATCAAAGGCCGCCGGCTCCTCCAGAAAGGCGGCGAGGGCGGCATCGCCGGTGGCGGTGGCCGTCACCTCGTAGCCGGCGCGGGTGAGGATGGAGAGGAGCACGTCGTTCACGCCGCTCTCATCCTCGGCCAGCAGCAGGCGCTTGCCGGTGGGCGGGGTTTCATCGGCCACGGGCGCGGGCGCGGCGGGCTGCATCGGGGCGCCATCGGCGGCGGGAAAGTAGAGTTTGAAGGTCGTGCCGGTGCCCGGCTCGGAATAGACCTGCACGGTGCCGCCGGACTGACGGACAAAGCCCATGACCATCGACAGCCCCAGCCCGGAGCCGGAGGCGGGGGGCTTGGTGGAGTAGAACGGCTCGAAGATATGCGGCAGGTCTTCGGGCGCGATGCCGGTGCCGGTGTCGGAGACGGCGAGCATGACGTAGCGGCCCGGTGCGATCTCTTCATTGCGGGCGTCGATGTAGCTTTGGTCGATGCGCACGTTGGCGGTTTCGATGGTGAGGCTGCCCTTGCCGTCCATCGCATCGCGGGCGTTGACGATGAGGTTGAGCAGGGCGCTCTCCAGCGTGGCGGGGTCGGCCAGCACCGGCCAGAGGCCGCCTAGCAGAGAAGTTTCGACCGAGACGGAGGTGGGCAGGGCGCGCCGCATCCAGTTGTCGGACTGACGGGCGATGTCGTTGAGGTCGACCACCTCGGGATCGAGCCGGGACTTGCGGGCGAAGGCGAGCATGGCGCGGGTGAGCTGTGCGCCGCGCTGGCTGGCTTCGATGGCGGCATCGATCAGAGAGAGCCTGTCAGTCGAGCTTGTGTCTTCGCGCAGGAGTTCGAGGTTGCCGAGGATCACCGCGAGGATGTTGTTGAAGTCATGCGCCACGCCGCCGGTCAGCTTGCCGATGGCCTCGTTGCGCTGGGCGCTGTGGGCCAGTTCGAGGTTGTGGTCGGCCTCGGCGCGTGCGGCGACTTCGGCGGAGACATCGATGAAGATGCCATCGACCTGATGGCCGCCCTCGGGCAGGGGCGTGCCGGAGCCGTAGAACTCCATCCAGCGGGTGGTGCCGATGCGGTCGGTGACCGGGATGCGGCTGCGGATGGGCGCACCGCGGACCAGCGCCGCGCGCATATCGGCCACGAAGCGCTCGACATCCTCGGGTGGCTGGCCGCTGCGGATGAGCGCGTTGTCGGCCATGACCTCCTCGGCCGGGTAACCCCATACCTCGAGGCACTTGGGGCCGATGTAGGTGAGGCGGCGGCTGCCATCTTCGTCGATCAGCAGTTGCACCACCACGCCCGGCAGGTTGGCGGCGATGGTGGATGACCGTTGCTCGGCCTTGTCGAGCGCCTGCTGTGCGCGCCGGATATCGGTGAGGTCGCGGTGCACGCCGACCATCTCGACTGGCCCGTCAGACGCCTCGCGGAACACCACCCAGTTGAGGCGGATCTCGAGCGGGGTGCCATCGGCGCGGATGGCGCGAATGTCGATCTGGTCGCGGGCCGTGCTGCCGGCCTCGGCCTCGTCTTTCGCGTGGGCCATCCGGGCGCGGTCGTCCGGGTGAACGAGGGCGTCGAAGGTGGCGTAGTCAATCGGGCCGGGAGGGCGCGAGAGGCCGTAGAGCCGCATGAAGCCTTCATCGACGTGGTAGGTGTTGCTCTCGCCGTAGTAGCGAGAGGTGCCCACCCCGGCGTGGGGCAGGATGATGCCCATGCGGGTGAGCAGCTCGTCTTTCTCGGTGAGACCGTGGGCGGTGCGGCGGGCGATTTCGTTCAGCGCCCATGTGAGGACGATCGAGATGGCCCCGCCGAGCAGGATGCCCGGCAGGATGACGACAGGGCTGCCGAGCGCGCCGATCGCGGCGCTGACGCGGGGCAGCATCGGCACGATGGATTGCACGAAGGCGAAGCCGATCAGCAGCAGGGCAAGGTGGCGGAGCGGCACGCGGGGCCAGTCGCGCGGGGGTGCGAGGGCGCGGACGGCGAGGCCGTTTAGCAGCAGTCCGGCGATGAGCAGCAGGCCCTCGGCCATCACCGGCCCGCCCATCCAGACCCGGGCGCCGAGGGCAAACACTGCAGCCGCCCCGGCGCCGATGGGGCCGCCGAGGTAGCCGGCCAGAACCAGCGGGCCGGATTTGGCCACGAGGGGCGCGACCAGCTGGATCAGCCCGTAGGTTTCGATCAGCAGGGCGACGGTGATGCCGAGGGCGGTGCCGATGGCGGCATTTCGGAGCGGCGGGCGGCGGGCGAGGCGTTGGGAGGAGTAGATGGAATAGAGCGCCCCGGCGGCCAGCAGGAGCATGGTCAGGCTGAGGACGACCGAGGTGATCATGCCTTGGCCTTGGGCTTGGCCTGAAGCGGGCGGGCAAGCGCCCTTGGATCAGCGCGGTGCGGTTTTGCCATGCTCCTCCCTTGGTTTCAGTCGCTTCCGGGCTGGCGCGGGAGCACCAAAGCCATTCGGGCAGAGGGAGGGCCGATGAGTCAAGCCGGGGCTGCTTGCGCCGGTGCGGCTCTCGTGGTCGGATCGGGCCATGCGTGCCGCGTTGAAAGCCATAGGTCTCGGATTGCTCCTGCTGCTCGTCTTGGCGGGGGCGGCGGCTTGGGTGAAGCGGGAAGAGGTGGCGCGGCTCTGGGCGGTGCAGAAGCTCTTTGACCCGGAGCGGATCGTCTGGAACTTCACCCATATGGGCGAGCTTTTTCACTGGTTCGCGCTGCCGATCGGGCGGGGCGATGCGGTGCAGCCGGTGCTGGAGGCCCCGCCAGTGGCGCTGCCCGAACGGTCGGAGGCATGGATGGCGGAGCGGCGGATCACCGGGCTCGTTGTGCTCTCCGACGGGCAGGTGACGCAGGAGGTGTACCGCGAGGGCACCGGGCGCGATGACCTGCGGATCTCGTGGTCGGTGTCGAAAAGCTTTGTGTCTGCGCTGCTCGGGATCGTGCTGGATGCGGGCGAGATCGAAAGCCTCGACGACCCGGTGGTGCAATATGCCCCGGCGCTGGCGGGCAGCGCCTACGACGGGGCGAGCGTTGGCGATGTGCTGCTGATGCAGTCCGGCGTGGCCTTCAACGAGGACTATTTCGACTACTGGTCCGACATCAACCGGATGGGCCGCATACTTGCGCTGGGTGGCTCGCTCGACGGGTTCACCGAGGGGCTCGACCGCCGGGCCGGGCCGCCGGGGGAGGTCTGGCGCTACGTGTCGATGGATACCCATGTGCTGGGCATGGTGCTGCGCGGCGCGACCGGGCAGGACATGGCGACGCTACTCGGCGAGCGGCTGCTGGCGCCGATGGGGCTGGAGAGCCGCCCGACGCTGCTGAGAGATGCGCGGGGGCAGGGGTTTGTGCTGGGCGGGCTGAACATGAGCCTGCGCGACTATTCGCTCTTCGGGCAGATGTATTTGCAGGACGGGCGGCTCGGGGAGCGGCGGATCGTGCCCTATGATTGGGTGCGCGAGAGCACATTGCCGCGGGCCAACACCGCGCCGGGTGCGCTGCGCTACGGCTATCACTGGTGGGTGCCGAAGACGGGCGAAGGCGAATTTCTGGCCGTGGGGATCTATGGGCAATACATCTACATCAACCGCCCGGCGCAGGTGGTCGTTGCGGTGAGCGCGGCGGACCACGGCTTTGGGCAAGGTGCGGTGCAGGACGGGATGATCGACTGGTTCCGCCGCATCGCCATAACCAACGTGGAGGCCCGCTGATGACCGCACTGGAGAAATACCCTTCGCTCAACGTTCTGGGCGGCGATCTGGCGCCCTGCTCAAACGATCCGGTGACGGGGTTCTTCCGCGACGGGCATTGCAACTCCTGCCTCGCCGATGCGGGGAGCCATACGGTGTGCGCGGTGATGACGGCGGAGTTCTTGGCCTACAGCAAATACGTGGGCAACGATCTGAGCACGCCGATGCCGCAATACGGGTTTGATGGGTTGAAGCCGGGCGACCGCTGGTGCCTCTGTGCCAGCCGGTTCATGCAGGCCCATGACGAGGGCTGCCCGCCGGAGGTGGTGCTTGAGGCGACCCATCAGAAGGCTCTGGAGATCGTGCCGCTGAAGGTCTTGCAGGCGGTGGCGGCGAAATAGTTTTGCCGCGCGGTCAGGGGGTTGCGCGATTTTCGCAAAATAATCTCGGTCGGTGATGAATAAACCGGGGCGCTGCTGCGTAACTCTCATGACAGCCGATGAGGGCCGTCACCGAGATAAACCGAACCAGACCATTGACACAAAGGACCGACAGATGACCCGCATTCTTCCGATGACCGCCGTTCTCCTTGCCATGGCCGCCCCGGCCTTTGCCGCAGGCTCCGACAGCACCACCCCGCCGACCAGCACCTCGACGACCACGAAGTGCGAGAAGGGGCAGGTGTTTGACGAGAAGACCGCCAAGTGCCTCGACGCCAAGTCCGAAGCCGTCACCGACGACGACCGCTACGAAGCCGCCCGCGAACTGGCCTACAACGGCAAATACGACCGCGCCCTGATGGTGCTGGCCACCGCCGAAGACCAGAACGACCCGCGCATCCTGAACTACAAGGGCTTCACCCACCGCAAGATGGGCGAAACCGGCGCCGCGATGGGCTTTTACCAGGCCGCGCTGAACGTGGAGCCCGATTACATTCTTGCCCGCTCCTACATGGGCCAGGGCCTTGCCGCCGAGGGCGACCTTGCGGGCGCGACCGAGCAGCTTGAAGAGATCGCCCTGCGCGGCGGGCAGGACACATGGGCCTATGCCAGCCTGATGCAGGCGATTGGCGGGGTTGCGGTGGATTATTGATCCCGCTGCACACCCGAGGGGCAGGCGCCATCCCTGCCTGCCCCAAAAAGCCAACCGTCCGGGCGCATTTTCGCACGGGCGGTTGCATCGCGACCGGCCTTTGGTTTCTATCGGGCCACGCGGACCAGGGGGTTCGCACCGCTCCGAGGAGGCCGCAGCTTGCAGCCCGACGCGACAGATTTTCAGGCCGAGCTTCTGGCCAGCCTTCCGCGGCTGCGGCGCTTTGCGCTCAGCCTGACCCGCCACCCATCCGAGGGCGATGACCTTGTTCAGATGACCTGCGAACGTGCCATAACCAATGCCGCCAAGTGGAACCCCGAGCAGCCATTACTGCCGTGGCTCTACACGATGGCGCGCAATCTCTGGACCTCGGAGATGCGCAAACGGCAGGTGCGGACGGGCGAGGGCACGGTGCCCGCCGAGGAGGCCGCCGAGCTGGTGAGCCATGCGGGCGGCGAGGAGGCCACCCGCGCGGGGCAGGTGATGGCGCAGATCATGGCGTTGCCCGAGGGGCTCTCATCGGTGCTGCTGCTCGTCTCGGTGGAGGGCCACAGCTATGCCGAGGCGGCGGCGATCCTCGATATTCCGCCGGGCACGGTGATGTCACGCATGTCGGCGGCGCGGGTGCGCTTGCGGGCGGCTCTGGCAGGGGAGGCGGCATGATGGACGATCGGATGGATCGCATCTCTGCCTATCTCGACGGGGCGATGAGCGCCGCCGAGGCCGCCGCCTTCGAGGCCGAAGCGGCCGAAAACCCGAGCCTTGCCGCAGAGATCGAGGCGGCGGGGGCGCTGGATGCCGAGGTGGGCGCGGCCTTTGACAGCCTGCTCGATGCGCCGTTGCCGCCCGCGCTGCTGGCGACGATATCGGCCACCACCACGCCGGGTACCCGGCTAGAGGAAGCCCGGCCCACGGTGGCCGCTGCCACGCCGGGCGGCGAGGGTGCGGCCCCTGCGCCGGATGTGGCCGAGGCCGAGCCGGGTGTGCCGGGGCAGGCAGCGCTGGGCGGTGGGGCGTCATCCGTTGGGGGCATCCCCGCCGGGGGCAATCCGCCGCGCGAAGAGATGCCGCCGCCGGCCTATGCCGCGGCCAATGAAAACCGCCAACCGTTCTTTTCCTCATCCATCGCTGCGGCGCTGGCGCTGCTTCTGGTGGGCGCGGGGGCCGGGGCGCTGATGACCCGCGCACTGGTGCCGGGCACCGAGCTGGCCGATGGCCATGCCACGCGCGGCTGGATGGACGAGATCGCCGATTACCACCGGGTCTATGCCCGGCAGGTGGCGCACCTGGTGGAGGTGCCGGCGAGCGAGAAGGACCATATCGAGACGTGGCTCGGCAAGGAGACGGGTGTGCCGTTCAGCGTGCCGGACCTTGCGGCTTCTGGCTTTACCTTTCAGGGCGCGCGCCTGCTGGTGGCGGGCGGCAAGCCGGTGGCGCAGCTCCTCTATACCGATGCCGATGGCCAGGTGATGGCGCTTTGTATGCTGGGCCGGGAGGGGCCGGGGAGCGAAGAGTTTACCCCGCGCAGCTTTGACGGTGTGGAGATGGTGCGCTGGCTGGCACCGGGCGCCGCATGGGTGGCCGTCGGCGAGCCGGGGATGGACCTTGAGGCGGTGGCGCGAGAGGCGGCGCAGGAGGTGTGAGCCTTGCGCTTGTGGCTGGTGCTGGAGTGGGGGCGCTGCCCCCGTCGCCATTGGGCTCGAACCAATGGCGCCACAATGGCGACCCCCGGGAATATTTTCAGCAAGAAAATGACCAGGGCGAGGCGATAATTTTAAGCAAGTTTTAGCGGTAGGCCGCCCGGCGGGTGTGCCGGACGGCCTGTTGGTTCAGTCGCGGAGCTTCACCAGGTCAGTGAGAAGCCCGGCCGTCCCGTTGTGGACGGTGAGCCGCTCGACCTTGGAGGCCACGGTTTCCAGCGCCTCCAGCTCTTTCAGCCGCAGCATGACGGGGTTGTCCGCCATGACCTTGGCCGTGTTGTGCAGCGCCCGGACCGCGTTGGTCTCTTCGCGTCGACGGATGACGTTGGCTTCCGCCTCCTTCTCCGCCGCCACGACGCGGTTGAGGATTTCGCGCATCTCGCCGGGAAGGATCACGTCCTTCAGGGCGATCTCCGCCACCTCGAGCCCGAGCTCGGCCATGGCCGCCCGGACCTCGCCCGCTGCCGTCTCGTCGACAGCGACCTTGTCGGCCAGAAGCTCATCGAGGGTCAGCGCCCCGAGGGTCTTCCGGAAGGCGAGCGCCAGCGCCCGGTGGAGCGCCTCGGCGTAGTCCTTTGCCACCGTCACCGCGGCCCGCGCATCGACCACCCGGTAGGTGGCCGAGAGGTTGACCCGCAGCGTCACCCGATCCCGCGTGAGGATCTCGTGGCCGGTGACCTCATGGGCCCGCCAGCGGAGATCGACCGTGGTGACGGTCGACTTGGCGCCGATCGTCCAGACACGGTGCAGACCGGGGGCCAGATCACCCACCAGCGCGCCCTCGGTGAAGAGCAGGCCGGTGTGGCCATCGGGCACGGTCACGGGGGTATAGACCCGCGTGATCCCGGCGGCCTCGAGCCGGTCCCCCAGTGCCTTGGGCAGCAGGGGGCCGGTCACGGCGTGGCGCTCGACCGTCCAGAGGCCCGCGTCTTTCCAGACGGTGACCCGGTGGCCGGGGTGGAGCAGGCGCCAGGGCCAGCCATAGAGCGAGATCAGTACCACCTCGGCCTCCTCGGCCCGGACCTCGGTGAGGTGGGCGTCGTGCAGATCGGGGCGTGCGCGCTTCAAGGCGTCGCTGTAGGACGAGACGAAGGCAGGGTTTGCCTCGATGTCAAACCGGTGGAGCGTGGTGCCCTTGCGCCGCAGGCGGTAGTGCCCGGCGGTCAGCATGGAGGCGAAGCGCCCGTGCCGCAGCACGAGCACACGCTCGGTTTCGGTGACGGTGACGGGGATGGTCCCGGTCAGAAAATCTATCATGGTCATTGTCTCGTTCCTTCTTCGCTTCGCTATCGCACGCGCGATCTCCTTTTGGGTTTGGTGGGTTGCGCCCGGGATGGACGGCAGGTGTGAAGCGCCGGGTGGCGCGGAAAGGGTGGAGCCCGAGGCCGCCCCTGCCATGGCCGCGGGCGGGCGGGCCGGGGAGAGGGCGTGGCGTGGTGCGGGTGGGGCGTTGAGAGTGCTCCCGCCGCCCGGCCCGCACCGGCCCGTGCCATCACCCGCCGCCGGCCCGTGGCCAGGGTCGGGCGGAGCCTTGCCGCCCCCTTGCCCGAGGGCGAGGGATTGGCGCGGAGCCACCCGACAGGGCGACCCCGAACTCCGTATCTTCAGATGCGCCGTTTGAAGCGGCGGCCAGTTCCTGAAACTGGTGGCCTTTTAAGGGCCGGTGATGGCGGGATTCGAACCCGCTACACCCAGATTAGAAGTCTGGTGCTCTACCCGAATGAGCTACATCCATGGCGCACGTGGAAGGAGTTGAACCTCCGGCCTCCGGATTAAATTCCGGCGCTCTTCCGCTGAGCTACACGCGCATCCCGCAGGGCTGCGCCGGGTTCGGCATACGGCAGAGGCAGGGCCTCACCGCACCGGACGGGGGATCAAACCCCGAGCCGCTGAACTCCGACCGCTACGAGCGGGAGGGGCCGTATAGGCGGGATGCGCGATTCTGCCGCATGAAATATGCTGTCATGGGTCGTGAAGTTGCAAAATTGCCACTTCGGGGCGCGGGCGGGGCTATCGCGGGGTGGCCTCGGCGGCGTCGGCGGGCTGGGGCCGGGCCGGGGATGGAGTGGCGGCGAGGGTGCTGGCGGCGAGGCGCTCGTTCATGCCGCTCTCCATCAGTTCCTCGATGAAGAGGGAGAGAAGCTGGGGACGGCCGTTGACCCCGGCTTTGCGATAGATCGCCGCCGTCTGGGCCTTCACCGTGCCCTCTGAGGTTTGGCGCAGGCTGGCGATTTCGGGGATGGTCAGGCCCTTCACCGCGAAAATGGCCACATCGCGCTCGGCCGGGGTGAGACCCCAGGCGGCGATGCGCTCTTCGAGCAGGTCCATGAAGGCGCTGGAGGCGGCGTGCAACTGGTGCCCCAGCGCGGCGTTGCGCGACATGGTGCGGCGCAGAGCGATGCCGCCCAGCAGGATGCCGAGAAGGAGCCCCAGCGCGGCGCCGATCTCGATGAACTCATGGACCTGCCAGCTGAGCGGCGCGAAGCCGATGACCGAGGACAGGATCTCGCCGACGAAGAACAGCGCGCAGAGGGTTTGCACGACGAGGATGACGAGGAGGAGGGCGGTGTTGGCCTGCATCACGGGAGGCCTGCCGCGCGGGGCGGCGCGGGCAGGGCGCCGCGCGGATCAATCGTCATCGTCGTCGCCCCCATCGTCGTCATCGTCTCCGTCGTCATCATCATCATCATCATCGTCGTCATCTCCGCCGCCACCGTTGCGGTCATTGCCCGCGCCAGAGGCGTGGCCGTTGCTGCCCTGCACCCCCTTGCGGATCGGGCGGGAGAGATCGCGCAGGATCTCGCCGGTGGCCGGGTTGAAGACGATTTCGCGCTGCATCCCGCGGCCGATGGCGACGATGCGCACGCGGCCCAGCAGGGTGCGGGAGATGCGGAAGTTGCCGAAGCCCTGCGCCTCAAGCTGCGAGACCACGCGGTCGCGCACCGACTGGGCCGGCGCGGGCTCGGGCAGGGCGAGGGCGGTGACGAGGCAGAGGAGCGCGAGGATGCGAGTCATGGTCAGAGCTTAAGCGAAGCGCCCGACCCGGAAAACCGGGCCGGACGGGTTTGGGCCTTTCGGCATGAGATTGCGCGGGTGATCAATCGTCGTCGTCGTCGTTATCATCATCATCGTCGCGGTCGTCATCACGATCATCGTCGCGATCATCGTCCCGGTCATCGTCATCATCCCGGTCGTCGTCGCGATCGTCATCATCATCGCGATCATCATCCCAGTCGTCGTAACGATCATCATCATCGTCGTCATCGTCGTCGCGGTCATCCCAGTCATCATCGTCGTCATCCAGCCCGGACATGTGGTGGATCCGGCGGTCGGAGCGGTTGTCGTAACCGAAGACTTCGCGCTGGCCGTCGCGGTAGACATCGACCCGCGTGGTCTGACTGCCGCGCTGGATCACGATCCGGTCGGCGCCGGGGTGCATGCGCATGATATCGCGCTTGGACAGGTCGGCCATGGCTGGGGCGCTGACCATGGTGAGGGCCGTGGTGGAGAGAATGAGGATGCGGCGCATCGGCTTTTCCTTTCGGGCGTTGTGGGCCGGCGGGGTGCCGGACCTTGGCCGAAAGAAAAGCGTGGTGGAGACGGGCGGTCGATTGGCCGGGGGTTTAGGCGTGCGGCCTTAAACCCCCGGGTGACCGGCCTAAACCCCCGGCAGAGGGGCCTAAACCGAGGTTTATGCCTCAGCCCATTGCGCTCATGTCGACGCCGAGGGCCTTGGCGACGGTGAAGATATCCTTGTCGCCGCGTCCGCACATGTTCATGCAGAGGATGTGATCTGCCGGAAGGGTGGGCGCATATTTGATGACGTGGCCGAGCGCGTGGCAGGGCTCGAGCGCGGGGATGATACCCTCGGTTTCGCAGCAGAGTTGGAAGGCCTCGAGCGCCTCGGCGTCGGTGATCGACACGTATTTGGCGCGGCCCGTCTCGTGCAGCCAGGAGTGCTCTGGGCCGATGCCGGGATAATCGAGGCCCGCCGAAATGGAGGAGCCTTCGAGGATCTGGCCGTCTTCATCCTGCAGCAGGTAGGTGCGGTTGCCGTGGAGCACGCCGGGGCGGCCACCGGAGAGGGAGGCGCAATGCTCCATCTTTTCGTTCACGCCCTTGCCGCCCGCTTCGACGCCGATGATTTCCACTTCCTTGTCATCGAGGAAGGGGAAGAACAGGCCCATCGCATTGGAGCCGCCGCCGATGGCGGCCACCAAGCTGTCGGGCAAGCGGCCTTCGGCCTCCATCATCTGTTCGCGGGTTTCCTTGCCAATGATGGCCTGAAAATCCCGGACCATGGCCGGGTAGGGGTGCGGGCCCGCGACGGTGCCGATGCAATAGAAGGTATCGCGCACGTTGGTCACCCAGTCGCGCAGCGCGTCGTTCATCGCGTCTTTCAGGGTGCCGCGACCGGAGGTCACCGGCACCACCTCGGCGCCCAGAAGGCGCATGCGGAACACGTTGGGCGCCTGGCGCTCCACGTCATGGGCGCCCATGTAGACCACGCATTTGAGGCCGAACTTGGCGCAGACGGTGGCGGTGGCCACGCCGTGCTGGCCTGCGCCGGTCTCGGCGATGATGCGGTTCTTGCCCATGCGGCGGGCGAGGATGATCTGGCCCAGCACGTTGTTGATTTTATGCGCGCCGGTATGGTTCAGCTCGTCGCGCTTGAAGTACACCTTGGCGCCACCGAGACGCTCGGTCAGCCGCTCGGCAAAGTAGAGCGGGCTAGGGCGACCGACGTAATGCTTCCACAGGAAGTCCATCTCGGCCCAGAACTCCGGGTCGGTCTTGGCGTGCTCGTAGCGTTCCTCGAGTTCGAGGATCAGCGGCATCAGCGTTTCCGACACGAAACGCCCGCCGAAATCGCCGAAGCGGCCCTTTTCATCGGGGCCGGTCATGAAGCTGTTGAGCTGTTCGGTCATCGCGCGGACTCCTTGTTGACCTGCGCGTTCTAAAGGCGCGGGCGCGGCGCGGCAAGCGGGTCGGGCGGCATTTGGGGGCCGATCAAGCGGCCGTCAGGCCAAGAGCGTGTGATCGAGCAGGATGCCGGTGCCGAGGGCGATTAGTGCAAGGCCGCCCGCGACCTCGGCAAGGGTGCCGAAGCGGCGGCCAAGGGAGGCCCCGGCGAGGGTGCCGAGGGTGGCCATGACGAGGGTGGCCGCGCCGATGGCGACGGCGACGGTGATGATGGGTGCGCCGAGCACGGCGAGCGAAATGCCAACGGCGAAGGCGTCGATCGAGGAGCCGATGGCGGTGAGAACGAGGCCGCCCGCTGTGGGCGCGGGCCGGGACTTGGCGAGCGCGTGCAGCACCATGCGCCCGCCGACGAGGGCGAGCAGGAGAAAGGCGATCCAGTGATCGATGGCCTCGACGAACTGCGCGGCGGCCAGCCCGGCGGCCCAGCCGAGCAGCGGGGTCAGCGCCTCGATGGCGCCGAAGACGGCGCCGGTGGAGAGCGCGGCGGCAAAGCCGGGCCGGGCGACCTGCGCGCCACGGCCCAGCGCCGCCACGAAGGCGTCGATCGAGAGCGCAAGCGCGAGGGTGGCGATGGCAAGCGGGGTCATAGCGGGCCTTTCCTGTGCGGGTCAGGTAAAGGTGCACGCCAGAAAAGTCAACGATTTCAATTAGATGTAACTGCGACGCAGTTGCATTCTCATAAACTGTTCAGCAGTTCCGCGGTGGGCCAGCCATCGGCGGGCAGGCCGAGGCGGGCCTGTTCGGCGCGCACGGCGGAGCGGGTTTTGGCGCCGAGGATGCCGTCAACCTCGCCCACGTCATGGCCCTGGGCCTGAAGTTTCTGTTGCAGGGCCTTCATTTGCCCGTCCACGAGGCCCGGATCGGGGGTGCCTGCGTTGAACACCGGCGCGCCCTCCAGCCGGGTGGCGAAATAGGCGGCGGTGGTGACGTAGACGAAGCTCTGGTTCCACTCGAAGTAGACGCGGTAGTTGGGGTAGGCGAGGAAGGCCGGGCCCTTGCGGCCCTGCGGGAGCAGGAGCGAGGCGGGCAGATCGGCAAAGCTGCCCTCGCGGGGCTGCACGCCGAGGGCGGCCCATTCGGAAACGGGCTTCTCGGTTTCCAGCCCGGTTTGCGACCAGTCGAGCGTGTCGGGGATCGTGACCTCCTGCAGCCACGGCTCGCCGGCCCGCCAGCCGAGCGATTGCAGCATCTTGCCGCCCGACATCAGAGCATCGGGGGCGGAGGTCTTGAGGCTCACGTGGCCGTCGCCATCGCCATCAACGCCGTTTTCGATGATGTCTTCGGGGAGCATCTGGACCATGCCGATCTCGCCCGCCCATGCGCCGGTGGTGCGGGCGGGGTCGAGATCGCCGGTTTCAAACAGCTTCATTGCGGCAAAGACCTGCGGCCGGAAGAGGCCGGGGCGGCGGCAGTCGTGGGCGAGGGTGACGAGGGCGTTCACCGTGTTGAAATCGCCCTGCACCGCGCCGTAGTCGGTTTCGAAGGCCCAGAAGGCCAGGAGTACGCCGCGGGAGACGCCGTAGCGCTGTTCGATCTCGGTGAAGATGGCATCGTAATCGCGCGCATTGGCGCGGCCCCGGTCGATGCGGGACTGGCTGATGAGGCGGCGGGAAAAGTCGACGAAGGGCATCTGGAACACGCCCTGAGCGCGGTCGGCCTTGAGCACGGACTGGTCTTGCCGGACGCCGGACAGGAAGCGGCTGGCGGTGTCGGCGCTGACGCCGTGCGAGGGGGCCTCGGCGGCGAGGGCGGCCTTGAAAGCGGTGAAGTCACCGCCGCAGGGCGCCTCTTGCGCCTGAAGCGGGGCGGCGGCGAGCAGGCTGGCGGCGAGAAGGGCGGTGCGCATGGCGATCTCCGGGGCTGGCAGTGCGGCGAGAGGGTAGCGGACGCGCGGGAGGACGCAACGGGGCCTACGAAAACGTTAAGTGGTTAACAGGTCGTTCACGGGCAGTGGGCGACAAGGCGCTGATTTGAGGCTGATTTTAGATTTGTCCCTCCGGAGCCGCGGAATCGCGTTAACCATTATGTCCAATGTGTTAACGTGCGTTTAGGTATTCTGGCCCATAGTGGGCTGAGGGGGCGTTGCGTCCGGAACCGTCCGGTCAGCGAGGCGTGGTGTGAAAGTCTTGATCGTGGAAAGCGACGAGGAGCTCGGAGTAGTCTGGGCTCGGCATCTGGAGCGGCAAGGCTGCCAGGTGACGCTCGTTGGCGGCCAAGGCGATGCGGTGGATGTGCTGCGCCACGGCGAGGCCAAGGTGATCGTGCTGAACCTCGTGCTGGCCGAGGGCAGCGCGCTGGCGGTGGCCGATTTTGCCGCCTACCGCAGCCCCGAGACCAAGGTAATCTTCGTCACCGACACCAGCTTCTTCTCGGACGGGTCGATCTTTTCGATCGCGTCAAATGCCTGCGCCTTCCTCCGCACCGGCACCCCGGTCGACGACCTCGCCGCGATGGTTGAGTACCACGGTGGCGGTTTCACCCCGGCGGCGACCGGAACCGACGGCGCGCTGCCTCACTGACCCCACAGCAGAAAATAGTCGGGCCGGAGGCTTGCCGGGGCCGTGCGAATGGCACAGGCTGAGACGAATCCCCGGGGCCGCCAGATGAAGACCGTCGTGCCATTAAAAACGCCCAAACCTTCCGCCGCGCCGCGGGCCGCTGAGCTTCGGCATGGCGGGCAGGTGCTTGTCGACCAACTCGCCATCCGTGGCATCGAACGCGTGTTCTCGGTGCCGGGAGAGAGCTTTTTGCCGGTGCTCGACGGGCTCGTGGACTCCGGCATCAAGAACATCGTCTGCCGCCAGGAAGGTGGCGCGGCGATGATGGCCGAGGCCGAGGGCAAGATGACCGGCGAGCCCGGCGTGCTCTTCGTGACCCGCGGGCCGGGGGCGGCCAATGCCTCCGCCGGGCTGCACGTTGCCAAACACGACAGCACGCCGATGGTGGTTTTTGTCGGGCAGGTGCCGCGCGAGCAGCGCGACCGCGACGCCTTTCAAGAAGTGGACATGAAGGCCTTTCTGGCCCCCGTCGCCAAGTGGACGGCGGAGGTGGACGATGCCGCGCGCTTGCCGGAATACATCGACCGGGCCTTCCGCCTCTCGATGTCGGGCCGTCCGGGGCCGGTGGTGCTTTCGCTCCCCGAAGACATGCTGCACGACAAGGTCAATGTGGCCGACCGGCCCGATGACTCCTTTTTCACCTCGCCGGAAGGGTCGAACTTTGCCGAGCTGGTGATCCACCAGATCGAGCGGTCGCACCGGCCACTGCTGATCGCGGGCGGGCCGGGCTGGAGCGCCGAGGCCTCCGCCAACCTCGCCCGCTTTGCCGAGGCGATGGATCTGCCCGTGGCAGTGCCGTTCCGGCGGCAGGATTACATGGACAACCGGCACCCCAATTACATCGGTGATCTCGGTGTGGGCATGAGCCCGGGCCTTGCCGATGCGGTGCGGCAGGCCGACCTGATCGTGGCGCTGGGCACCCGGCTGGGCGATGTGACGATGGGCGGCTACAAGCTGCTCGACGTGGCCGCGCCGCACAAGCGGATCATCCACGTTCACCCCGATCCGGACGAGATCGGCAAGGTCTACCCGGTGCAGCTGCCCTTCGTGGCGGAGGCGCCGGTGGTGCTGGCCAAGCTCGCCCGTTCGGTGCGCCCGCGTGGCGACAAGCGGCAGTGGACGGCGGATTACCGCGCCGCTTATGAAAAGTGGATCCGCCCGAAGGAGACCCCCGGCGCGCTGAAGCTGGAGCAGGTGATCCACTGGCTGTCGGAGAACCTGCCCGACGATGCGGTGCTGACCAACGGCGCGGGCAACTATGCCGCCTGGCTGCATCGCTACTATCAGTTCAAGCGTTACGGCACCCAGCTTGCGCCGACCTCCGGCTCGATGGGCTATGGTCTGCCCGCCGCCATTGCCGCCAAGCTGCGCCACCCGGAGCGGGTGGTGGTGGCATTGGCGGGGGACGGCTGCTTTCAGATGACCTGCAACGAGCTCTCGACCGCGATGCAGCACGGTGCCGCGCCGATCGTTCTGGTGGTAAACAACGGGCGCTATGGCACGATCCGGATGCATCAGGAAAAGACCTTCCCCGGACGCGTCTCGGGCACCGACCTTGCCAACCCGGATTTCGTGGCGCTGGCGCAGGCCTATGGCGGGTTCGGCGAAAGGGTCGAGCGGACGGAAGACTTTGCCGGGGCATTCGTTCGGGCGCAGGCCAGCGGGCGGCTCGCGGTGCTGGAGCTGGTGGTGGACCCCGAGGCGCTCTCTGCCGGAATGACCCTGAGCGAGACCCGCGAGGTGGGCGAGCGGCGCTGAGCGGCGCGGGCCCTGCGCTTGCTTCCGGCGGTCAATTATCTTGCCGGACAATGTCGATGATGAGCACATCCGTCAGCGTGGCGCCGAGCACCTTTCGGCCGATCTCCTCAAGGGCCTCGGAGAGGTGGCGCATCTTGGTGCCGGTGGTGAAGTTGCCGGAGAACCCGCCGGAATTGGCATGATCGAAAAGCACCTGAAGGAAGCTGTCGCGCAGCTTGGGCTCGCGGGCATAGACGGTTTCACGCTGGCCGAGCTCGACCTCGAGGCTGAGGCTCAGCACCACCATCGAGGCCACACGCCCCTCCTCAACGATGGGCACGATGAACTGGTTGTTCAGCTTCACGTATTCCTTGTTCGGGTCGGCCTCCTCGCCAGTGGTGTCCTTTGGCTCCGGCGCGGCTACCGGGTGGCTCTCGACCATCTCGCCCTCCTCGCCGCAGGGGTTCATCACCACCTCATCGGGTGGCGGGCGGAGCATCATGCCCGCGCCCGCGCCCGCGCCAATGCCGATGGCGGCGAGGATGAGGATGAGGAGGATAGACTTCATGGGGCTGTCTCCGGTGTGGGCGGATCAGAAGGGCAGGACGATGTCGGCCACCTGCTGGCCGTAGCGCGGCTGCTGCACATCGGTGATCTGGCCGCGACCGCCGTAGGAAATGCGGGCGCCGGCGATTTTGTCATAGGTGATTTCGTTCTGGCGGGTGATATCCTCGGGACGGACGTAGCCGGTGACCAGAAGCTCGCGCAGCTCGAAGTTCACCCGCACCTCTTGGCTGCCCTGAATGCGCAGGATGCCATTGGACATTTCCTCCACGATGGTCGCCGCGATGCGCAACTCCAGTTGCTCGTTCCGGCTCACCGAGCCGTTGCCCGAGAAGGTGGAGGAGGAGTTGGCCGAGACGGCATCGGCGGTGCTGGCGCCTTCGGGCAGGCGCTCGTCGATCCGCTGGGGGATGCCGAAGAGCGAAGGGACGCCCATGCTCTCGGAGCCGTTGCGGCTGCGGCCGGTGGCGTTGGAGATGGAGGCGCTGTCGTCGATCTCGATCACCACGGTGAGGATATCGCCGCGCCGCACCGCCCGCCGGTCGCCCAGCAGGGACTTGCGGTTGCGGCTCCAGAGCGAGGCCTGCTCGGCGCCGCGCTTGTCATCAAGCACATCGGGCAGGGGCACGGAGGCCATCGCGCGATACTCGTAGCTCTTTTCGGTCGGCTCGAAGTCAGGGGCCTTGCCCACGTTTTGCAGGCGCGAACAGCCGGTAAGCGTGAGCAGCGCGGTGAGCAGGATAAGGGCGGTGCGAGTCATCAGAAGTCCTCCAGGTCGTGCAGCATTCGGGCGCTCGGGCCCACGATGACGCGCCCCGCCTCGTCGACCTGTCCGGTGACGGTGCTGCGGGATGCGAGGTTCATGACTCTCAGCATGTCGCCCACGCCGCCGCGCCCCAGGGCCCGCGCCTCGGTGGCGATGAGCAGGCCGGAGCGGCGGTAGACGAGGGTGACGATCTGGTTGCGCTCCACCAGCGCGGGTGGGCCGAGATCGGCGGCGCGGATCGGGCGACCGGGGTAGAGGACGACGCGGGATTCGAGCCCCACGGCCTCTTCGACGGCCAATACCGCGCCCGCCGCCGTGCCCTCGCGCAGGAGCACATCGCGGGGCTCCAGCAGGGTGCCCGCCGGGATCATCCGGGCGGCCACCAGCATCTCGGCCCGGAGCGGGCTGGCGAGCAGCGACAGGAGGGCGAGGAGGCGAAGCATCATTAGCGGATCTGGGTGGTGGCGCCGAGCATCTGGTCGGCGGCGGTGATGACCTTGGCGTTCAGCTCGTAGCCGCGCTGGGCGGTGATCAGGTCGGTGATCTCCTTCACCGCATCGACCGAGCTATCCTCCAGATAGCCCTGCCGGACGGTCCCGAGCCCCTGTTCGCCGGGGGTGGCCACCAGCGGCGGGCCGGAGGCCTCGGTCTCGAGAAAGAGGTTGGAGCCCATCGCCTCCAGCCCCTTCACGTTGGAGAAGTCGGCGAGGGTGAACTGACCGAGGAGCTGGGGCGCGACCTGGTCGTTGAAATAGGCGTAGACCTCGCCATCGGCGTTGATCGAGATGGCGCGGGCATCCTCGGGGATGGTGATGTCAGGGACCACGCCGTAGCCATCAGAGGTGACGATGAGGCCATCCGCCGAGCGCTTCAGCGCGCCGTCGCGGGTGTAGGCGGAAAGGCCGGAGGGCAGGGTGACCTCGAAATAGCCATTGCCCTCGATCGCCACGTCGAGATCGCCGCCGGTGGCGCCGAGCGAGCCTTGCTGGACGTTCATGCTGACGGCGGAGGGCCGCACGCCGAGACCGATCTGCACGCCGGTGGGCAGAATGGTGCCATCATTCGCATTGATCGCGCCGGGCCGGGCGAGCTGGCGGTAGTGCAGATCGGCGAAATCGGCGCGGCGGGCGTTGTAGCCAGTCGTGCTCATGTTCGCGAGGTTGTTGGAGATGACATCGACGCGCATCTGCTGCGCGCTCATGCCAGTGGCGGCGATCTTCAGGGCCTGCATGGGGTTGCCTCCTTATCGTGTCAGGGTCTGGATGACGGAGTCCTTGCGCTCGGACTCCTTCTCCAGAAATTTCTGGCCCAGCTCATAGGTGCGCTGGACCTCGATCATCCGGGCGATCTCGAGGATCGGGTCGACGTTGCTCTCTTCGACGAAGCCTTGCAGCACGCGGGCATTCTCGGCGGGCAGCACGGCGCCGCCGGGGTTGAAGAGGGTGCCGCCTTGCCGGGTCATGGCGGTGTAATCCTCCGGCACCACCACGCCGATCTGGGTGAGCGGGGTGCCATCGGCGGAGAGGGTGCCATCGGGCGAGAGGTTGATGGACCGCACGCCGGGCGGGGCGAAGACGGGCGCGCCGCCGGCGTCGAGCAGGAAGTGGCCATCGCCGTTCATCAGCTCGCCCGCCGGGCCGGGGGTGTAGCTGCCGGCACGGGTGAGGCGCGGGCCCTCGGGCGTTTCGATCTGGAAGAAGCCCTCGCCCTCGATGGCAAAATCGAAGGTGCCGCCGGTCTGGGAGAGAACGCCTTGCGACAGGTCGGTGTTGCGGACGCGGGCGGTGCCCATGGAGACCGAGCCCGAGGGGCCATCGGCGGCGCGGACCCATTCGGAGAAGATCACCCCCTCGCGGCGGAAGCCGGTGGTGGAGAGGTTGGCGAGGTTGTTCGCGACCGCGCGCATTTCGTTCATCAGCCCGGTCTGGCGGGAGAGGGTCACGTATCCGGTGCTCATTGGGTCATCCTCCGGCGATCAGCGGCACGAGGGTGGATTGGAAGAAGCTGACGAGGCTTTCGGTCATGAACCCCATGGTCAGCCAGAAGACGGCGAGGATTGCGGCGAGCTTGGGCACGAAGGTGAGGGTCATCTCCTGCACCGAGGTGAGCGCCTGGACGAGGCCGATGGCCACGCCCGCAACGAGTGCCACGATGAGGATGGGCAGGGCGATGATGACGCCGACCCAGAGTCCCTCGCGGAGCGTGTCGTAAAAGCCCGCCGCCTCCATTGATCACACTGGCATCCGCAGGATTTCCTGATAGGCCTCCACGACCTTGTCGCGCACCGTGACGGCGGTTTCGACCGCCAGCTCGGTTTCGGCCAATGCCTGAACGAGGGCGTGAGGATCGGCTTTGCCGACCATCGCATCCTGCGCCACCTGCTCCGCATTCGAGAGCATGGAGGCAAAGTCCTGGGCCACGCGGGCGAAGCCTTCGCCGCCCGACTGAGTGCTCTCTTTCGGAGCGGTGGCCGGCTTGGCTCCTTCGTAGAGCCGAGCCACCTGGGACAGTTTGATATCCATTCTGGATCTCCTTTAACCTGCTATTTTCGCAGTATTTCCAACAGGCTCCGGGTCATCTGCCGGGCCTGATCAAACATTTTGAGGTTGGCCTCGTAGCTGCGCTGGGCCTCGCGGGCATCGGCGATCTCGATCACGAGATCGACGTTGGAGCCGCGGTAGAAGCCCGCCTCATCGGCCATCGGGTGCGAGGGGTCGAAGACCTCTGGCAGCTCGGTGTCATCGAGCTGGGTCGGCGCGGCCTCGACCTCGCCGGTCATCCGGCCGCCCTGCATCACCTCGCGGAACGGGGTGAGCTTGCGGTGGTAGCCGGGGGTATCGGCGTTGGCGATGTTCTCCGACACGTGGCGCAGGCGCGAGCTTTGCGCGGCCATACCGCTGGCGGAGACGGAGAAACTGAAGAGAAGATCGCTCATGTTGCCCCCTTACCTGCGGCCGAGCGTGGTGCGGAGGATGCCGAGCGTGGTGCGGTAGACCGAAAGCGCCATCTCGTGCTGGGTGCGGATCTCGGCCGATTTCACCATTTGGCTCTCGATCGAGACGGTGTTGCCATTGGGGTCGCCATCGATGCCGCGCTCCACATGCGGGCGCAGGGCGGGTGGTGGCGTGCTGTCGGCGATATGGCCCGCGCGGGTGCTGCGCAGGGCCAGCCCGGTTGAGGCACGGTAGCTCTCGCCAAAACCGGTGAGGTCGCGCGCCTTGTAGCCGGCGGTATCGGCCTGGGCGAGGTTTTGCGCCACCACGGACTGGCGGGCGGCGGAGTGCGTGGCAAGACCACGCGCCATTGAAAGGATCTCGAGCTGATCGAACATCGGGGTTTCTCCCACGGGCTTCAACCTGGGCTTAACCCTGATTCCTTTAGAAACAGTTTCAGGCGCCTGGCTCGCGGCGCGGAATGTGGAGAATCCCATGGCCGACACCTCGATTGCCCAACTCACCGCCGAAATTGCGGCGCTCCGGCCTTCGGCCTCGGTCGGGCGGATCAGCGCCGTGGGGCGCGGCGCGGTGGAACTCACGGGCCTGTCGGAGATCGCCGCGCTGGGCGATCAGGTCTGGCTCGGGACGCAGGGCGGGCGGCTGCGGGGCGAGATCGTGCACATCAACCGGGAGCGCGCGATGGCGCTGCCGGACGGGCCAGCTGATGGCATCCGGCTGGGCGACAAGGTGACGCTTCAGGGTGGGGACGGGCTGTTCCCAGATCTGTCTTGGCAGGGGCGGGTGATTGACCCTTACGGCCAGCCGCTCGACGGGCGGACGCTGGCGCGGGGGCCGAAGTTGCGCCCGCTGCGGCCCCATGCGCCGCCTGCGACTCAACGCAAACGGCTTGGCCAGCGGCTGGGCACCGGGCTGGCGGTGTTCGATACGCTACTGCCGATTGTGCGGGGCCAACGGCTTGGCCTTTTCGCCGGGTCGGGCGTGGGCAAATCCTCGCTGCTGGGCGCACTGGGCCGGGGGCTTCAGGCCGACAGGGCGGTGATTGCGCTGGTCGGCGAGCGGGGGCGGGAGCTGCGGCACTTTATAGAAGATGTGCTGGGGCCGGAGGGTATGGCGCGCTCGGTGATTGTGGCGGCGACATCGGACCAGTCGGCCATTGCCCGGCGCCGGTGCCTCTGGACGGCGATGGCGGTGGCGGAGCACCTGCGGGACGAGGGGCACCATGTGCTTTTTCTGGCCGACTCGGTCACGCGCTTCGCCGAGGCGCACCGGGAGGTGGCGCTGGCGGCGGGCGAGCCTGCGAGCTTGCGCGGCTATCCGCCCTCGACCGCCCATATGATCATGGCGTTGGCCGAGCGGGCGGGGCCGGGGGTGGACGGCGTGGGGGATATCACCGCGATCTTCTCGGTGCTGGTCGCCGGGTCAGACATGGAGGAGCCGGTGGCCGATATCCTGCGCGGCGTGCTCGATGGCCATGTGGTCCTGGCACGGGAGATCGCGGAGCGCGGGCGCTTCCCGGCGGTGGACCTGCTGCGCTCCACCTCGCGGTCACTCCCCGAGGCGGCCAGCCCGGAGGAGAATGCGCTGATCGCCAAGGCACGGCGACGGCTGGGGGCCTATGACCGGGCGGAGCTGATGATTCAGTCGGGGCTCTATACCTCTGGCTCGGACCCGGAGATTGACGCGGCGATCCGGGTCTACGGGCAGCTCGACGGATTTCTGGCGGATGCCAGCGCTGGCCCGGAGGAGGCATTCCGGCGGCTGCGGTCGGTGCTGGGGCCGGGGAAGGCATAGGGAAGACATAGAAAGGGGGCCATGACGGCCCCCTTTTTGGTGCGTTGATTGACGCGGATTACTCGGCGCGCAGTTCCTGGAACTTGGCTTCGGCAACCGGGTTGATGATGCCGCGGGCGGTCACGGCCTGCGAGGTGGCGGACACGCCGTTGTTCTGCTCGGCGTTCAACTCGCGGAACTTGGCGGCGGCCACGTCATTGACCACGCCGTTGGCGGCATCGCCACCGAAGTAGACGCGGGATTCACCGGCGGAGTCGCCCTCGTGGGCTTTAAGCGTGGCCAGCTGCTCTTGAGTGTAGGCACCGGGCTGAACGCCGAGGGAGCGGGCGAGGCTGGCATCGCTTGCGAAGGCGGGAGCGGCGACGGCGAGGATGGCGGCTGCGAGGATGGGGGTTTTCATTGTCTTGTCTCTCTTTCGTGTGTTGCCCGTTGGTGGGCTGTTGGCGCGATGTCTTGCATCGTGATGAGCCCGATGTATAGTCTGTTTAGTATGAATCAAACAAAAAGAACAAAATAATCGGATTGAACATGCTAATGCATTGAATTTGCTTGATTCAAAATTTGTCGGATGGCCCCGGGTGGCCTCCGCAGGCGCACAGGACGGGGGAACCACTAGACTTTAAGTGCGTTTAGTACTATCTGAACTCACGAGAACGACAGAAGAACAGTGACCAAGACGCATATGAATTGAAGCTCCCAAGAGGCGACCGAATGACCAAATCCATCGAAGAAATCCGTGACGAGTTCATCGAGAAGATCGGGCTGCTGATGCAATCCGACGGCCTGCCGCGCACCGCAGGGCGGGTGATGGGCGCGCTGGTTTGGGAAGGGTCTCCGGTTGCGTTCTGCGACCTTGCGACGGAGCTTCAGGTGAGCCGGGGCAGCATCAGCACCGCGACTCGCGCGCTGATCGACCGCCGGATGATCCGCCGGGTGACGAAGCCGGGCGATCGGCAGGATTACTTTCAGCTCGCCGAAAAATCCTACGAGACGATGGTGGAGGACCTGAGCCTCAAGTTTCATCGGCGCAGCGAAGAGCTTTATGCCACGCTGGACGGCGTGCCCGAGTGCGAGCCGGAAATTCGTGAGCGTGTGCGGGCCTATTCAGAAACGCTGGAGTCCGTCGCCAAGAAGATCGGCGAGCTGGCGAAAGAGATGGTCTGAGCGGCCGACGCCGCCTGCGCCAATGCCATTCCGGCGTGGGCCGGAACCTCTGATTGGCTGGATCGTTCTGTTGGCAACGCCACCTGAACGAAAGGCAGCCCGACATGGCCAAGAAACCCTCCACCCCGCACACCACCACCGATGCCGGCATTCCGGTGCAGAGCGATGAACATTCGCTGACCGTTGGCCGCGATGGCCCGATCGTGCTGAATGATCATTACCTGCTGGAGCAGATGGCCAACTTCAACCGCGAGCGCATCCCGGAGCGGCAGCCGCATGCCAAGGGCTCGGGCGCCTTCGGCCACTTTGAAGTGACGGCGGATGTTTCGAAATACACCAAGGCGAAGGTGTTTCAGCCGGGCGCGAAGACCGACATCCTCACCCGGTTTTCCACCGTGGCGGGCGAGCAGGGCAGCCCTGACACATGGCGCGACCCGCGCGGCTTTGCGGTGAAGTTCTACACTGAGGAAGGCAACTTCGACATGGTGGGCAACAACACGCCCATCTTTTTCATCCGCGATCCGATGAAGTTTCAGCACTTCATTCGCAGCCAGAAACGCCGCGCGGACAACGGGTTGCGCGACCATGATATGCAGTGGGATTTCTGGACGCTGTCGCCCGAGAGCGCGCATCAGGTGGCCTACCTGATGGGCGACCGGGGCATTCCGCGGACGTGGCGCGAGATGAACGGCTATTCCTCGCACACCTACTCGCTGGTGAACGCCGAGGGCGCGCGGTTTTGGGTGAAATTCCACTTTCACACCGACCAAGGTGACGGCAATGCGCACCTCACGCAGGAGGAAGCCGACCGGCTGGCGGGGACGGATGGCGACTATCACCGGGCCGACCTGTTCAATCAGATCCGCGAGGGCAACCACCCGAGCTGGACGCTGAAGTGGCAGGTGATGCCGTGGGACGATGCCAAGACCTACCGGATCAACCCGTTCGACCTGACCAAGGTCTGGCCGCATGCCGATTACCCGCTGATCGAGGTCGGTAAGATGGTGCTGGATCGGAACCCGACCGATTTTCATACCCAGATCGAGCAGGCGGCTTTCGAGCCGAACAATATGGTGCCGGGCGTGGGCCTCTCGCCCGACAAAATGCTGCTGGCGCGGGGCTTTTCCTACGCCGATGCTCACCGCGCGCGGCTTGGGGTGAACTACAAGGAAATTCCAGTGAACAAGGCGCAATCGCCAGTGCACAGCTACTCGAAGGATGGTGCCGGGCGGACGGTACCGGTGAGTGACCCGGTCTATGCGCCCAATACCTACGGCGGGCCGGAGGCGCAGCCTCACGAGCACGAAGCCGGGCTGTGGCACAGCGACGGCGAGATGGTGCGCGAGGCCTATAAGCTGCGCCAGGATGACGACGACTGGAGCCAGGCCGGAACGCTGGTGCGCGAGGTGATGGACGACGACGGCCGGGAGCGGCTGGTGAACAACGTCGCTGGGCACCTGAGCAACGGGGTCAGCGAGAAGGTGTTGGTGCGGGCGTTCGAATACTGGCGCAACATTGACGGTGACATTGGCGAGCGCATCGAGAAGGCCGTACGCGACAAGATCGGTGGCAAGTCGAAGGCCGAGGGAATGGCCTCGGCCGAGAGCATCAAGGGGTGACCTTCAGGCGTGGCGGCGGGACGCGCCCCGCCCTACGCCACGAGCGCTTCGGCCTTCTTGAGGTCGACCGAAACGAGCTGGCTCACGCCCTGCTCCTGCATGGTGACGCCGAAGAGACGATCCATCCGGCTCATCGTCACCGCGTGGTGGGTGATGATGAGGAAGCGGGTATCTGTCCGCCGCGTCATCTCGTCGAGCAGGTCGCAGAACCGCGTCACGTTGGCATCATCAAGCGGGGCATCCACCTCGTCGAGCACGCAGATCGGGGCGGGATTGGCGAGGAAGACGGCGAAGATGAGCGCCAACGCGGTCAGGGTCTGCTCGCCGCCTGACAGCAGGCTCAGGGTGCTCAGTTTCTTGCCCGGCGGCATGCACATGATCTCAAGGCCGGCTTCCAGCGGGTCGTCGGATTCGACCAGTTCGAGCGAGGCCTCGCCGCCGCCGAAGAGGTGCTTGAAGAGCAGGGTGAAGTTCGAGTTCACCTGTTCGAAGGCGGTCAGAAGGCGCTCGCGGCCCTCCTTATTGAGGCCGGCGATGCCGTTGCGCAGAGCGCGAATGGCCTCTTCGAGATCGGCCTTTTCCTTCACCAGCTCATCATGTTCGGTTTGGACCTCTTTCGCATCTTCCTCTGCGCGGAGGTTCACCGCGCCAAGGGCGTCGCGCTGGCGCCGGAGGCGGGAGAGGTCATTTTCGAGCGCATCGACGCCGGGCATTTTTTCGGGATCGGTGTCGAGGGTTTCGAGCAGTTTTGCCGGGGCGCATTCCAGCTCTTCGTGGATGCGCTCCTCGGCGAGCTTCCGGGCTTCCTGCGCGGCCTCCATGCGGGCCTGTGCGGCGGCGCGCCCTTCGCGCAAATCGCCTGCAATCTTCGTGGCTTCGCGTTCCTGAGCCTGGGCCTCGCGCCAAGCGCTCTCGCCCGTCGCCAGCGCATCCGCGGCGGCTTTGCGGCGGTCTTCGGCTCCTTCGAGGGCTTCGAGAAGCTTGGCCTCACGAGCCTCGATCTCTTCCGGCGCGGCCTCGGCCTGTTCCAGCTCGGCCTCGGTGGCGGCGTGGCGCTCCTTCAGCTCAGTGGAGCGGGTCTCTGCGTTGGTGAGGCGCTCGGTCCAGCTGGCGACTTCGCGGGCGATCTCCTGCAGGCGGCGCACGCGGGCCTCGCCCATGCGGCGGATCTCATCCTGCACGGCGCGGCGGGAGAGCATGTCCTGCCGGGCATTCTCGACGAGGCTCTTGGCGGCCTCGACGTTGCCGCGGGCCTCCTCCAGATCACCAAGCTGCGCCAGCGCGGCCTCCGCCTCGGCAAGGCGGCCACGGGCATCGGCGGCCTCATCCTCATGGCGCTTCACCGCCATCTCGGCGGCTTCGGCGCGGGTGGCGGCCATGGCGGCATCGCTCTCGGCGCGGTTGAGGGCGCGGGAGGCATCGGCGAGCGCGGTGTCGGCCTCGCGGCGGGCCTGACGGGCGGCGCGGTCGGCCTCGGTCACGCGGGCCAGTTCGTCGGACAGGCTGCGGTGGGCGGAGCGGGCGCCCTCGGCGCGGGCCTCGGCCTCGTTGAGGTCGATCTTCAGCTCTTCCAGCCGGTTCAGTTGCTCCAGCCGGAGGGCGGCGGCGGAGGGGGCATCCTCGGCCCCTGCGCGGAAGCCATCCCAACGCCAGAGGTCGCCCTCACGGCTCACCAGCCGCTGGCCGGGTTTCAGCTCGGCCTGCCGCGCGGCGCCCTCCTCGGGGGAGTTCACCAGCCCGACCTCGGCCATGCGGCGCTGGAGCACCTCCGGCACGTGCATGTAATCGGCCAGCGGATGCAGCCCGCCGGGCAGGCCCTGCGGCGCGGGATAGGCGGGCAGGGCGGCCCAGCCGGAGGGCGCGTCGGCCTCGACGGCGGGGGCGCGAAGATCGTCGGCCAGCGCGGCGCCGAGGGCCTTTTCGTAGCCCTTGTCGACCGAGAGCATGTCGAGCACCTGTGCGCCCTCGGTGCCCTCGCGGTCGACCAGCCGGGCCAGCGCGTGCATCTCGGCGGAGAGGGTCTTGGTTTCGCCCTCGGCGGCGGAGGCGGCTGCGCGGGCCTCGGCCTCGCGCCCGGCGATATCGGCGCGGGCGGCATCGGCGGCCTCGAGCGCGGCCTCGGCCTCTTCGGCTTTGGCGCTGGCAATCTCGCTGGCCATCTGGGCCGCGCGCATCGCCTCCTCGGCGCCGGATTTGCGGCCCCGCGCCTCCTCGGCCTGCGCCCGGGCCTTGGCGGCCTCGGCCTCGCCCCGGTCGGCGGCGCTACGGGCATCGGCCTGCATCCGCTGGGCAGATTGGTGGCGGGCGGCGAGGCGGGCGACATCTTCTGTCTTTTCAGCCAGTTGCTCCTCGATCTCGGAGAGCACGGAGGCGGCCTTGCGGGCGGCCTCGGTGGCCTGCTCCAGCTTTTCCTCATGGCCCTCGCCGGCCTTTTGCAGCTCGGTCTCCTCCCAGCCGAGGCGCTGGACGGTCTCTCCAGCATCACGGTTCAACCCGTCTTCGCGCTCCATGTCGCGGGCAAGCTGGGCCAGCCGGTTCTTCAGCGTGTCGATGGCGGCCTCGGCTCGCGTGGCTTCCTCACGCAACCCGCCGCGCTCGACTGAGAGCCGTTGCAGCACGGCGGCGGCAATCGCCTCTTCCTCGCGGAGCGCGGGCAGGGCGGCATCGGTCTCGCTGCGGCGTTTTTCGGCAGCCAGCACGGCGCGTTCGGCGGCAGAAGCGGCGGCAACGGTTTCGCGGTGGGCGTGGCCTGCGGCGGCCACAGCCTCATCGGCCTCTTTCCAGCGGCGGTAGAGCAGCAGGCCTTCGACCTTCCGCAACTCGGTGCCGATTTCGCGATAGCGGGCGGCCTGCCGGGCCTGCCGGGCAAGCTGCGAAAGCTGGGCTGCGAGTTGCTCGATCACGTCATCGACGCGGGCGAGGTTTTGCTCGGCGCCGTTCAGCTTGAGCTCGGCCTCGTGGCGGCGCTGGTAGAGGCCGGAAATGCCTGCCGCCTCTTCCAGAATGCGCCGACGGTTCTTGGGCTTGGCGTTGATCAGCTCCGAGATCTGGCCCTGCCGCACCAGCGCCGGGCTGTGCGAACCGGTGGAAGCATCGGCAAAGAGCATCTGGATGTCGCGCGCCCGCACATCCTTGGTGTTGGCCTTGTAGGCCGAGCCGGCGTCGCGGGTGATGCGGCGGACGACCTCGAGCACGTCGGCATCGTTGAACCCGGCGGGCGCGAGGCGCTCGGCATTGTCGATGTGGATCGAGACCTCGGCGAAGTTGCGGGCCGGGCGCGAGGCGGCCCCAGCGAAGATCACATCTTCCATGCCGCCGCCACGCATGGCGGTGGGCCGGTTCTCGCCCATGACCCAGCGCAGCGCCTCCAGCAGGTTGGACTTGCCGCAGCCGTTCGGGCCGACAACGCCGGTCAGGCCATCGGCGATGACCAGATCGGTCGGATCGACGAAGCTCTTGAAGCCATTGAGTCTGAGCCGTGTGAAACGCACGCTGCCTGCTGCCCCGGTTGTTGTCCCCATGCCCCGTGGGGGCGATTCCCCGGGGCTGACCCATGTTTGGGGGGTGTGCTGCGTCTGTCAATCAGCATCTGGGCTGGATTTTGGCCTTATCCACAAGATATGGAGCGGGTGACGGCGGGGGAACGCCGAGACGGAGGCTGATATGGGCGATATCGAGGTGACGGTCGGAGACCCGAGGCACCCGGAGGCGGCCGCTCTGCTGAAGCAGAGCCACGCGCTGATGGAACGGCTGTTTCCGCCGGAGGACAATTTCTTTCTCGACATCGACGCGCTCGCCAAACCGGACATCGTGTTTTTCATCGCGCAGGACGCGGGCCGGGTGGTGGGCACCGGGGCGCTTGCGGTGAAGGCGGGCTACGGCGAGGTGAAATCGATGTTCACCGATGAGGCGGCGCGGGGGCGCGGGGTGGCCGGCAAGGTGCTTGCGGCGATCGAGGCGGAGGCGCGCGGGCGCGGGTTGGGCTGGCTGCGGCTGGAGACGGGCAACCTGCTGGAGGCGGCGCATAGGGTATACCGGGCGGCGGGGTTCACGGAGCGTGGGCCGTTCGGCGACTACCCCGATGCGGCCTCCTCGCTCTTCATGGAAAAGCGGCTTTCATAGTTTGCGGATCAGTTCCCGGCTGGCCTGCATCTGGCCGAAGGACCGAGCCAACGCCTTGCGGGCCTTAGCCGAGGCGGCGCGGGCGCGAGCAAGGTCGCGGTTTAGCACCGCCTTGCGCGCATCGGTCCAGCGCAGCCAGACATTGGTGGCCCGCGCGTGGGAGGGGCTGAAGTGGACCGGGTCGGAGGCATCGGCCATGGCCTGACGGCGGGCCTTGTCGATCTCGTCGATGGCGACGGTGAGGCGGGCCTCTTCGGCGAGGCGTTGCTTGAGCGTGCCCTGACCGGCCATGAATCGCGCCTCCATGAGGCCGGAGAGCCGCTGCATCTGCTTTCGCTTCACACTCATGAGCGGCGCTTGCGGGCATAGCTGGCCCGCGCCTTGCGGCGCATCGCCTCGGAAAATCGGATGGCGGCGGCAACGGGGGCATAATGCTCGGGGCGGATCTCTTCGCCGATCTGGACGGTGCCGAAAAGCGCTCGTGCGGTGGGCGGATCGCGGTGGATCGGCACGCCCGCCTCCTGCGCCTTTTCGCGAATGCGTGCGGCGACCTCGTCGACCCCCTTGGCCACGCAGACCGGCGCCCCCACAGACTCGCGGCTCCACTTCAGGGCGACCGCGTAGTGCTGCGGGTTCACCACGATGACATCGGCTTTGGGCACCTCGCCCATCATCTGCGCCGAGGCGATCTCGATGGCCTTTTGGCGGCGCTGCTGGCGGATGTAAGGGTCGCCCTCGCTCTCCTTGTGTTCGTCCTTCAGCTCTTGGTGGCTCATCCGGTTTTTGCGCATGTGCTCGGCCCGCTGCCACATGAAGTCCACCGTGGCGATGGCGGCCATGATGGCCGTGACGATGAGCAGGAAATCGAGGCAGAGCCGCCCCAGCAGCGCCCCGACCTGCCCCGGCTCCAGCGCGGTGGCCGAGAGCATGTCGGGCAGGCGTCGGTCGAGGTAGGCGAAGAGCACCACAGAGATGATGGTGAGCTTGAGGAAGCTCTTGAAGAACTCGAAGAGCCCGCCGCGGCCGAACTTGTTCTTGGCGTTGGAGAGCGGCGAGATGCGGCTGAGTTTGAACTGGATCTTCTCGGGCGCGAAGGTCACCGCCCGCTGGGCAATGAGCGAGAGCACGCAGGCGAGCGCGGGGATGGCGAACCACGGGGCGATGGCGGTGGCGACCTGCGCCAGCAGCCCACCGGAGAGGGTGGCAAAGCCCGGCCCGGTCATCAGCGGGGCGAGACGGTCGGCCTGGGCAAGTAGCTGGCTGCCGGTGGTGCCGAGCGCGCCAACGCTGGAGGCCCCGGCGGTGAGCATGGCCAGCAGCAACCCGCCGTAGGCTGTGGCGGTGGTGATATCGGTCGAGCGCGGGACCTCGCCCTTCTTGCGGGCGTCCTCCAGCCGCTTCTGGGTTGGTTCGTGTTGCTTTTCACCTTTGCCGCTCTGCCCGGCCATGTGCTATCCTCCGAGCGGGATGGCGAGGTAGCGCTGCAGCGCGTCCAGCCAGAGTGAGAGCAGGTAGGGCGCGGAGAAGAACAGCAGAATCAGCCCGCCCGCGGTGATGGCGGGCGCGCCGACGAAGGCCACCATGAGCTGGGGCATGGCGCGGTTAATCACCCCGAGGGCGATGTTGTAGATCAGCGCGGCGATGATGAAGGGCGAGGCGAGCGAGAAAGCCATGCCGAAGGAGGCGCCGATGCGCTCCACCCCCCAGGCCATCGCCTCGCCGGCGCCGATGACCGCGCCCACCGGCAGCACTTCGTAGCTTTGGACGAAGCCGATTGCGATCTGTACATGCAGCCCCGACATGGCGGCGAGTGCGAGGCCCGAGACCACCAGCAGGTGGCCGATGGCCGGCTGCGGATCCACATCCTTGGAGGCGCCGAAGATCTGGGCGAGCGAGGTGGATTGCGCCGCCATCGAGCCCGCGACCTGGAGCGCATAGACAAAGAGCCGGAGCCCGAAGCCGAAGATCAGGCCGACAGCGGTTTCGCTGACGAGGGTCAGCGAGAGGGCGATGTCGGTGAGCGAGGCGGTCTGCGGCACCTCGACCATGGGCGCGACGATGGCAGTGAAGGCCAGCGCTGCGGCGAGGCGAATGCGGGCGGGCACCCCGGCCTCGCTGAAGGCAGGGATCATCATCATCGCCGCGCCGACCCGGAGGAAAACAGTGAAGCCGGTCATAATGCCGGCCTGCGAGAAGCCGAGGAGCTGTGCGAGGGGCTCGATCATGGCAGGCGATTCATGCGGGTCGGCTCATGCGGCGATGACGCCCATCAGGGCCGGGCGCGCATCCATCCCGATTTCCTCGAAGGAGAGCACCGGCGTGCCGATGCCCTTGGCCGTCAGCACGGTTTTCAGGAAGCGCCGGCGGCGGGAGGTGGTGACCAGCGCGGGCGAAACCCCGCTTTCGGCCGCGTGGGAGAGCTTTTCGGAGACACCGGTTGCGAGCTTGGAGAAGGCCTCGGGCGGCAGGGCAATATCCTCGGTGCCGTTGCCGCCATCGACTTGGTGGGCAAGGAATTTCTCCTCCCATTCGGGGGCGAGTTGCAGCAGGGGCAGGGTGCCATCCTCCCGGCGTAGCTCGGAGACCAGCTGGAAGCCGAGGCGTTGGCGGACGTGCTCGCAGATCGCCTCAGGGGCGGAATAGGTGCCGCGCGCCTCCGAGATCGCCTCGAGGATCAGGGGCAGGTTGCGGACCGAGACTTGCTCATCAAGCAGCAGCCGCATGACGGCGAGCAGCAGTTCGGTTGGCACCTTGTCAGGCACCAGCTCGTCGATCAGCCGGCGGTTGGCCTCGGCGCGGACCGGGTCGGAGAGGTTGGATAGCTCCTCCAGCAGCCGCCGCAGGGCTTTGAGGGTGAGCAGCCGGGCGAAGTTGCGCTTGAGGACCTCCAGCAGGTGGGTGGCGAGTACCTCGGCGGAGGTGACCACGGTTGAGCCCTGAAGCGCCGCCTCTTCCCGCGCGTTCTCCGAGATCCAGCGGGCTGGTGCACCATAGACCGGCTCGTTGCAATCTTCGCCGGGGGGCAGCAATTCGGGCGTGTCACCGGCCAGCGCGAGCACCCGGTCGGGATGCAGCGTGTTGGTGGCCTGGGTCACGCCGTGGATGCGGATGGCGTAGGTCTGCGGCTTGAGCGCGGCGTTATCCGTCAGGCGGATCTCGGGAAGAATGAGACCGTAGGCGCCGGCTACATGGGCACGCATGTTCTCGATCCGGGCGTCGAGCCCGGTGGCCGGGTCGAGCACCATGGCCACGAGATCGGGCGCGAACTCAACGTGGATATCGTCGAGGTCGAGCATGTCGCCGATGGATTTTCGGGCGGGTTTGGCGGCTTCCGGCGCGGGCTGCGCGGCGGCGATCGCCTCGGCCCGCAGCACCCTTTGCCGTCGCCATGCGAAGATCCCGAGGGTCACCGCGCCCGCGAAGAAGGGCAGCATCGGAAGGCCGGGAACGAGGCCGAAGAGCGCCATGAGCACGGCGACCGTGGCAATGGCCGCCGGGTGCTTGCCAAGCTGGCCCACGAGGGCAAGGTCGGTCGCCCCTTTCTCGCCGCCGCGGGCCAGCAGCAGGGCGGAGGCGATGGAGATGATGACCGCCGGGATCTGGGTGACGAGCCCGTCGCCGACGGTGAGGATCGCATAGGTCTGGAAGGCTTCGGCCAGCGGGAGGCCATGAACGGCGGCGCCCATGATCAGGCCCATCACGAGGTTCAGCAGGGTGATCAGCAACCCGGCCACGGCATCGCCCTTCACGAACTTCGAGGCACCGTCGAGCGAGCCGAAAAAGGTGGTTTCGGCCTGCTCCAGCTCGCGCCGCGCCTTGGCCTCGGCATGGTCGATCGCGCCTGCGGACATGTCGGAATCGATGGCGAGCTGCTTGCCGGGCATGCCATCGAGCGCGAACCGCGCACCGACCTCGGCCATGCGGGCGGCGCCCTTGGTGATGACCATGAAGTTAACGATCATCAGCACGCCGAAGACCACCAGGCCCAAAAACACCGAGCCACCCATGACGAACATGGCGAAGCCCTCGATCACGCTGCCCGCCGCCCGGGTGCCGGTGTGGCCCTCGCCGATGATCAGCTTGGTCGAACTGACGTTGAGCGACAGGCGCAGCATGAGCGAGGCCAGCAGGATCGTCGGGAAGGACGAAAAGTCCAGCGGGCGCTCGATGAAGAGGGTAACGGTGAAGATCAGGATGGCGAGCGCGAAGCTGCCGGCAAGGCCGATGTCGAGTACCCATGAGGGCATGGGCAGGATCATCATGGTGATGACGCCCATCAATGCGAGCGCCAGCAGGATTGTGGGCTTGAAGAGGTCGGCCTTGCCGAGCGCCATGGCTCAGAGCCCTTCTGCCGGGGTGAAGAGGCTGGCCGCCGGGGTTGCCGGGGCGGTGGGCACCAGCGATCCCATGACCTGCGCCGCGCCGGTGTCTTGCAGGAGCGGGTAGGTGTTGAGCCGGGGCTGGTGGTCTTGTGAACCGGCGGTTGTGAGCGCCGTATCGTAGGCCTCCGCATGGAGCGAACTGCGGTTGCGGTTGAAGCTTGCCAGCCAGGTCTCGGACTCTTCAGGAGCGAGCCCTTGGAGCGCGGCAGCGGCATAGCCCCAGCCGCCGTGTTTGGCGTGTAGCCCGAGCAGGAGAGACGCGGCGAATTCGGCGTTGATGCGCGGGGTCAGCATATCTTCGAGTGAGGCGAACTCGGGGCCATATTTGGCATAGTCGATCTGGAAACAGCCGAGCCCAAGCGCGGGTTCGCTGGCCTTGATCTGCTGGTAGGCATAGGCGCGGGCATCGTCGGCGGTTTCAAACCAGACGCGCTGGCCGGCTGCGCCGATGGTCCAGGGCCAGGGCACGAGACCCTCTTCGCTCTTGCGGCCGCTGACGGTGAGCATGATCGCCCGGAGAACGGAGAGCGGCACGCCGGTTTTGGCGGAGGCCTCGGTGGCGGCGGCCTCGCAAAGCTCTGGCCGGGTGGGTTGGGCAAGCGCGGGCAGCGACAGCATGGCCAGCGCGAGAGCAGCGAGGATGATGAAGATCCGGCGCGCGCGGGGCGTACCGAGAGGCGGCGTGCGGGGGGCGGTGGACAGCCCGCGCGGAGCAACGCTGGGGCCGCCTTCTGGCGGGGAGCAGTGGGGCATTTTAGATCGCAGTTCTGGCTAATCCGATATGCGATCAGCCTAGGACAAGCTGGTTACCATAAGGTTTCTGCCGTCAGGCGCCCGGCGGATTTTCGGCCCCTTCGCCAGCGGGTATTGCACGCTCAGTTGCGGCACCTGTGGCGGTGGATTTCTCTTCGAGGAGGGTTTCGATCGCGCTGCGGCGCTGGCGGATCTGTTCGAGTAGCGCCTCGGCCCCGGAAAGGCTGGGGCGTCCGGGGGCGGTGGGGGCGGTTTCAGGGCGGGTGGCCTCGGTGAAGCCGGCCTCTGTCTCGTTCCCTGACTCGCGGATTGCCTCGGCACTGCCGCTGGCCCAGGCGGCACGGCGGGCCGCCTCTTCATCGCCCGCGACCCGGCTCATGGTATGGGCGCGCTCGTGCTCACCCAATCGACCGAGAAGTTCGCCGCGCAGCGCGTCACTTTCGGGGCCTTGCAAGCCGGCAAGGGAGGCCAGTGCCCGCTCATAGCGGCCAAGCTCGGCGAGGGCGCGGACTCGCATGAGGCGGTAGGAATCTTCGCGGGGCAGGCTCTCAGACTGGGCGAGAGCTTGCTCGGGGAAGCCGAGGGCGAGCAGCCGTTCGGCGATGGCGAAGCTTGCCTCGGGAGAGACAGTGGACCCGAGCTCGGCATGGGCAGGGTGGAACATGGTGCGGAGAAATACCTCGTCTGCCGCGTTCTGCGCGAGCAGGAGCGCGGTGGAGGAGCGGGCTTGATCGAGCGGGTCAGGCTCCGCCTCGGTGGGGAGAGCGGCAGCAGCGTCGAGCCGGTCGAAGGCTTTGGTGAAGGCGCCGTCGCGCGCGTAGGCCGGGGCGAGGCCGATCAGCAGAACCCGGGCGACCTCGGTATCGCGATGCTCGAAGATGAGGGCCTCGGCGAGGTCGATCTTGTCGGGCGGCAGCGGGCGCCCTTGCTCGTTGGCGAGGCGGATCAGCTCGACGAGCGCCTGCGCGGCCTCGGCCTTGTTGCTCTCGGCCACCTCTTCGAGAATGGCTTCGGCAGCGGTGCTGCTTTCAGGCGAGGGGGCGCCGTTTCCGCCGGAGGCGATATCGCCCTCTTCGGCCAGCGCGGCCTGAAGCATCTCGTAGCCGGCACCGTGGGTGCCTTCGACGCGGGCGAGAGAATCGCGCAGGGCGGCGGCCAGTTGATCGTGCCCGCGGGCGAGCAGGCGCTGCGCGAGGCGTGGGACGAGGAGGCGGCGCAGGTGCAGCGGCAGATCGGAGGCGGTTGCGGCCACGTCGCGCTGGGTGCGCTCGTTCAGCGCTGCAGGAACGGGGCCAACCATCATCGCCCAGAATGACGCAGGACCGGGGCAGCCGACCTGGCCGCTCAGGGCCTGACCGGCGAGGTCTGGCGTGTCATCCAGCCCGGCAGCGATAGCGCGGTAGAGCGGGGCGACCTCGGCTTTTGGCAGAAAGTCATCGATCACCTGCCGGGCCTCGGCGCCGAACCCGAGATAGAGGTAGACGCGGGAGAGCACCTCGGCGGCATAGGTATCGGGCGTGTCGAATTCCTTCAGAAGCGCCATGCGGGCGGTGGCAATCATCTGGTGCGGCTCTTCCGAGGGATCCGACACGAGGAATTCGAACTGCGCGGGCGCGATACAGGCCACGCGCGTGTCTTCCGGCGGGGGCGGGGCATCTGGCGCGGCGCGGTCGACCCCGGTGATGGCGTCGACGTTCGCGCCGGGGTGGTTGCTGGGCGGCATGGCGGCATCGGGCTGTTCGACCTGCCCCTCGAGCCCAGCGTAGGCCGGGTTGGGCTTGACCATGCCCTGTGAGCCCGCGCGGGCCAGTTGCTTGAGCAGTTCGGCCTCGATCTCGGCGATCCGGCGCCGCTCGCGGGCCTCGGCGAAGGCATCGGTCGCCGGCGGCTCATCTCGCACGGCAACGCCTTCGGGCAGGTTCTCGGTGGGTTCGCGCTGTGTGTTGGGCAAGACAACGGGGCGATCATAGCGTTTGCGCAGCGCGCCCGCGTGCAGCGGGGGCAGGACACCTTCGGCGACCTCTGCCGTGGGTGGGGGAGTGGGCTCCGACGCTTTCTCAGGTGCAGGGTCGGGCGGGAAGAGCGGCGCATTGAAGGCGTTGCTCGCGGGCGCGGGGCCATCGCGGATGTCGACGACGAGGATATTGGAGCGAATCTGGAAAGCCTCGGCATGGCAGTTGCAGCGCAGCCCGATGTTGAGCAGCCCTTCGCCGGCATCGAAATCCAGCGTGCCGATGCGTGTGCGGGGGATGAGGTCGAAGGCGCCGGTGAGATCAACGGCGATGTCGGGCCGGTCCAGTTTGAGGCCGAAGCCGCCCTCAATCCGCCCAACGCGCCATGCGCTTTCGCGCGCGAGCACAAGGGCGATACGGGTGAAGCCGTCATGCTCACCGGAGAGCAGGCGAACGGTCTCGGCCCGCAGGGGCGCAGCAAAGGCCGCCACGACCAGGGCGAGCGCGCAGAGCCAAAGCCGCAGGGTCATGCGGCCTCCGACTTGAGGTTTTTCAGCGCTTCTTCCAGTTCCGAAAAGGAGGGGCGGCTGTGGCCTGGCGTGTTTTGCCGCCCGACCTCGATGCAGATGTTGGTGGCGTGCTGGTGCAGGTTGGCCACCAGCACCTCGCGGATGAGCTGGTAGAAATGCGCATCTTCCTCGATCACGGCCTTCATCTTGGAGGCAAAGGGCCCGACGATGCCGTAGGCGAGGAACACGCCGAGGAAGGTGCCCACGAGCGCGCCGCCGATCAGCTTGCCGAGAATTTCCGGCGGCTGGTCGATGGAGCCCATGGTCTTGATCACGCCGAGCACGGCGGCCACGATCCCCAGCGCCGGAAGGCCGTCGGCCATCGACTGCATCGCGTGAGAGGAATGCATGTTGTGGTGCATGTTGGCGGACATGCGCTTTTCGAGCACCTCCTCGACCTGGTTCGGGTCATCGTAGTTCATCGAGGCGGAGCGGAGCGTGTCGCAGATCAGTTCGATCGCCTCCCGGTCGGCGAGGATCTTGGGGTAGCGCGAGATGATCGAACTCTCGGCCGGGTTCTCGATATGCTCCTCGAGGCCGACCGGATTTTGCCGGGCGAGGCGGATCAACTCGAAGAGCAAGCAGAGCAGTTCCTTGTAGTCGTGGTGGCCCCAATGCGGGCCTTTGAACACCTTCTTGATGTCTTTCAGGGTGTGTTTGATCGCAGCCATGTCGTTGGCGAGCACGAAGGCGCCCACGGCGGCTCCGCCGATCATCGTCATCTCGAAGGGCAGGGACTTGAGGATGATCCCCATCTTGCCGCCGGCGGCGAGATAGCCGCCGAAGACCATCACGAAGATGATGATGATACCGACAATACCGATCATGTTCTGCTCGCTCTTGCTCTGCCTCACGGGCCTTGGCCCGCATGTGTTGTCGCACCCGGCGGTTAAAATTCTCTAAGGCCCAAGCCGTTACTCGGTTGGAACCGCGCCGTTCCGGCCGGCTAGGATGAGGGAGAGGGTATAGGCCGCCTTGGGCTCCATCCCCGCGAGCACGGCGGCGGCCCGTTCCGGCTGCATGCGGCCGAGAAACCCGGCGGCAAAGACCGGGTCCATCTCGGCAAAGAGCGCGGCGGCCTCTTTGGGCTTCATCACCTCATACATGCGCGTCAGCTTGGCGAGATCGTTCTCGGCGGCGCCATCCGCGAGGGCGAGGGTCTCTTCGAGCTGGGCTTCGGCGGACTTCAGCGCGGCCATCTCGCGTGCCACCTCCTCGCGGGCGCGTTCCAGCGCGACGATCTCGTCAGAGACTGCCAGTTCGCGCGCGGAGACCGCCGCCTCACGCTCGGTGAGCGCGGCGAGAAGCGCGGCGATTTCAGGCTCGGGCTCGCATCCGGCGACGACGGGTATGGCCTCTTGGCCTGCATCGCTGCCCATGCGGCTGGCGACCTCGCGGGCGAAAGCGGTGCCGCTGCCGCCGGTCAGCCGCAGCACGGCGGAGCTCAGGAGGAGGCCTGCCAGAACGGTCAGCAGCCCGCGGCCCAGCCTGCGGCGCAGCCCTGAGCGCGATTTCTTGCGCCGTACCATCAGGCGGCCTCCTGTTCCTCGGGGCGCGCGGCTCGGCGACGGCGGGTCACCGTGGGCTTGGCACTGGGCTTCGGCTCGCTCTCCGGCAGGTCGTGCATGGAGGCGAGGAGAATCTCCAGCCGGGCGGCCGACTCTTCGGCGCGTTTTGTCATGTCGGTCAGGCGGGAGACGCTGCCGTTGGAGGCTTTGCGTGCTTCTTCCAGCGCCTTCTTCAGGTCGTCGACCTGCACCGAAAGCACGGCGACAGCGCCGCCCATGCCGCCCTCGAGATCGGTGAAGCGTGAGAGCCTGCGTGACAGGACCAGGCAATAGACCCCGGCGCCAATGGCCCCGGCGACCATGAGAATATCTGCAATGAAATTGAGCATCGAACCCTCCTAGTTCACCACGAATTCGGTCACGAGAAGATCCTTTACTCGGCCCTCTCCGGTGACGATCTGAATGCGCCGCAACATCTGGGCACGCAGGCTCATCAGCGCGCTCGGGCGCTCGATTTCTCCGATTTCCACCGCGCGGAGGTAGGTGTTGAGCACGTCGAGGATGCGGGGCATCAGCAGGGTCACCTCCTCCTGCCGGTCCGGCTCCACCTCCAACTCGGCGCGAAACCGGAGGTGGGCGGCGCGGCCCTGCGAGCGGACGGCGATGATGATCGGGTCGAGCGGCACGAAAGCGACCGGCTCCAGCGGCTCGGCCTCGGCGACCTCTTCATGCCCCTCCTCCGCAGACTCACCCCCGCCCAGCATGCCGGAGAAGGTGGCATAGAACGCCCCGCCGCCGCCGCCCAGCATGAGCAGGACGCCGAGAATCAGCGGGAGCTTCGACTTCTTCTTCGGGGTGTCGTCATCGCCCTCCGCTGCGGCGGCGTCCTCTTCCTCGGCCATGGCTTCCGGTCTCCTGAACAAATCCGTTGATCCGTTCATAGACCGAATGTGGCTAACCGATTGTTAAGGCCAATGCGCGATTTAGGGAGCACAGGGCAGAAGCCCGGATGACGGCGGAGAATGCGCGTGCAGAACCTACTCGACACTTGGAATGGCCTCGATGCGCGGCGGAGAATCACCGTTCTGGTCACCACGCTGGCCATGTTCGCGGCGGTTCTGGCCCTGAGCCGGGTGGCAACGGCCCCCGGAATGACGCTGCTCTATGCCGGGCTGGAGCCCTCTGCGGCGGGCGAGGTCGTGACCTCGCTCGACCAGCGCGGGGCGGCCTATGAGGTGCGCGGCGGTGCGATCTATGTGGATAGTGCCCGCCGCGATGAGCTTCGGATGACCCTTGCGGGCGAGGGGCTGCCGGCCAACGGCGGGCAAGGCTATGAAATCCTTGATGGTCTTTCGGGGTTTGGCACCACGAGCCAGATGTTCGACGCGGCTTATTGGCGAGCGAAGGAGGGCGAACTGGCGCGCACGATCCTGGCATCTCCCAAGGTGCGTGCGGCGCGGGTGCATATCTCTAACCCGGCCACCCACGGATTCGGTCGCAACGAATCTGCCTCGGCTTCGGTCTCCGTCACCTCGACGGGCGGGCGGGTGACACCGGCAGAGGCCAAGGCCTTCAAGTTCCTGATCGCCAGCGCCGTGGCCGGGCTGTCGCCGGAGGGTGTTTCAGTGATCGACGGGGCCACGGGGGCCGTGGTCTCCGCCGAAGACGCAATGGGCGATTCGGGCGGCGAAGAGCGGGCGGAGGCCCTGCGCCGCAACGTCCAGCGCCTGCTGGAGGCCCATGTTGGGCCGGGCAATGCGGTGGTTGAGGTTTCGGTCGAGACCGAGACGGAGCGAGAGCAGATCATCGAACGGCGGTTTGACCCCGACGGGCGGGTTGCGGTGAGTTCGGAGACCGAAGAACGCTCCAACTCCGCCAGCGGCACCAACCCTTCTGCGGTGACCGTCGCCTCCAATCTGCCGGATGGTGAGGCGGGCGCGGGGGGCGGTGAAAGCCAGAGCCAAGAGACCGAAACCCGCGAGCGGACCAACTTTGAAGTCTCTGAAACGCAAAGGGAATTGCTGCGAACGCCCGGGGCGGTCAAGCGCCTTACGGTGGCCGTTCTGGTCGATGGGGTGCGCGGGGCGGATGCCAATGGCGACCCGACGTGGACGGCCCGCAGCGACGAGCAGCTTGGTGCCCTGCGCGAACTGGTGGCCAGCGCCGTTGGCTACAACGAGGATCGGGGTGACCAGATCACCCTAAAGTCGCTCGAATTCCTGCCGGTGGAAGAGATCGGCACGGCGGCGGGCGGCTCGCTACTCGACAGCCTCAACATCATGACCCTGATTCAATTGGCGATTCTGGCGGTGGTGGTGCTGGGTCTCGGCCTCTTCGTGCTGAAGCCGGCGCTCAGTGCCCGCGCGTTGCCCGCGCCCGAGGCCCCGGTGGCCGCCCTGCCGCCCGGCGCCCCATCCGAGAGCGGCGAGGCCGGGCTCGATGACTTTCCGATGCCGGACGCCCTCACAGGTGAGATTGATGATAGCGGAATCGAGCTGCCTGATCTTGCGGTGGTCAACGATTTTGACGTGGCCGGGGTCCCCGGGTTCGACGGCGCCGATAGCGATGACCCGGTGGCCCGCCTGCGCAGCATGATCGAAGAGCGCCAGGACGAGACTATCGAAATTCTCAAGAGCTGGATGGAAGATGACGAGGAGGTGAAAGCGTGAGCAAGGGAGGGATCACGCTTGAGGAGTTCAGCGGCCCGGCGCGCAAATCGCGCCGGGCCGACGCGGGAGACAGTGCACTCGCCGAGGCCCAGCTCGCCGCCTTTGACAAGGGATACCGCGAGGGATGGGACGATGCCGCCAAAGCCCATGCGGGGGAGCAGAAGGCCATCGGCGCCGACCTCGCCCGCGCGCTCGACGACATGAGTTTCACCTACCATGAGGCGCGCCGCGCGATGGTGGGTGAGATGCGCGAGCTGGTGACCGGGATCGTCTCCAAGGTGCTGCCCGAAACCCTGAACGGAAGCTTGGGGCTCATGATCCTCGAGCAGATCGAAGCAGCGGTGAAGGCACGCAGCGAGGTTTCGGTCGAGATCACCGTGGCGCCGGGCAACATGGTCCGGGTGGAGCCGCTCCTTCAGGGGGAAGCGACCATCCCGGTGCGCCTGGCCGAGGAGCCGAGCCTCGGGCCGGGGCAAGCGGCACTGCGCTTCGCCACTTCCGAGGAAATCATCGACATGAGCGCCGTTCTGGCTGGCATCGCCGAGGTCGTGGACGGGTTTTTTGAGGGTCAGGCGACCCGGGAAGGATGAAACATGAGCGAGGAAATTCACGCCAAGGGCAACCCGTTCACGCAGGTGCCGGTGGAGATCACGGTGGCGGTCGGCAAGGCGCGGCCACGGGTCTCGGAGCTGCTGAAGCTGGGCCCGGACGCGGTGCTGCCACTCGACCGCCGGGTCGAGGACCCGGTCGAGCTTTACGTCGGCGACAAACTGATCGCGCGGGGCGAGTTGACGGAGGCGGAAGATGGCCAGCCGGGCCAGCTCGCGGTGCGGCTCACCGAGGTCGCGGATCTCAAGGGCGGTCTCTGACCGGCATGTGGCGCAGCCTTGGAGTTGCTCTATCGGTGCTGCTGATCACTGGCCCATTGGCGGCGCAAGATATCTCGGTAGATCTAGGCGACGGGTCGGGGGCGCTGACCAACCAGACCATCGGCCTCTTCGCGTTGATCACCATCCTCAGCCTCGTGCCAGGGATCGCAGTGATGATCACCTGCTTCCCCTTTATCGTCACGGTGCTCTCGATCCTGCGGCAGGCGATTGGACTTCAGCAATCACCGCCGAACATGCTGATCGTTTCGCTGGCGCTTTTCCTGACCTATTTCATCATGGACCCGGTGTTTCAGGAAGCGTGGTCCAGCGGGGTGAAGCCACTGCTCGATGAGCAAATTGCTGCTGCGGAGGCCTTTGATCGAGCGTTGGCGCCCTTTCGGGTGTTCATGGCGGCCCGCGTCGATGCAGAGACTTTCGGCACACTTGCCGACTTGCGCGAGGGCGTCGCGGCCACGACCCCGCCGGGGGAGGCCCCGCTCTCGCTTCTGGTACCGTCTTTCCTGTTGAGCGAGGTGGAGCGGGCGTTTCAGATCGGGTTCCTGATCTTCCTGCCGTTCCTGATCATCGACCTGGTGGTGGCGGCGGTGCTGATGTCAATGGGGATGATGATGGTGCCGCCTGCGATCGTGTCGCTGCCGTTCAAGCTCGCCTTCTTCGTGGTGGCCGATGGATGGGCGCTGATCTCCGGCGCGCTGGTCCGCAGCTACTTCTGAGACCGGAAAGGGCTTTGAGGAGGCGTCACGCGAGGCCATGCCCCAAGGCTGTTTTGGACTGACGGATTGCGGCCACAGGCTCCGGAGTTGTTTGCCGCCCGTGGAGAGGGGCCGTGCCGTACGCGGATGCTAGCTGCGAAAAAGGGCCGCGCCGGAGGCGGGGGGCTGATGAGGGGCTGCGGTGGGGGGGAGTCAGCGAACGATGAAGTCCGCGTGGAGTGCGCCGGCGGCCTTGATGCTCTTCAGGATGTCGATCATGTCGCGGGGGGAGACGCCGAGGGCGTTGAGGCCGGCGACGACCTCGGAGAGGGAAGTGCCCTCGGCGACCTCCGCAAGGCCGATGCCGGGCTCTTCATTGATTTCGGCGGTGGTGTTGGGCAGAACAACGGTTTCTCCGGGGGCGAAGGGGTTGGGCTGAACGGCGATGGGCTTTTCCTCGATACGGATCGTGAGGTTGCCCTGGCTGACGGCCACGCGGCTGATCCGAACGTCCTCGCCCATCACGATGGTGCCAGAGCGTTGATCGACCACGACCATGGCGCGGCGCTGGGGCTCGACCGCGATGTTCTCGATCCGGCTGACCATATGGGCCGGGGAGCGGGTGCCGCTGCCGGAGAGGTTGATCTGCACCGTGCCAGCATCGAGCATGCGCGCGACAGGGGCGCCGAAGGTGCCGTTGATTGCGCTTTCAATCCGGCTGGCGGTGGTGAAATCCTGTGTGCGCAGGGCAAGGCGCATGGTGCGTAACTGGTTGAAATCGAAGGGCACCTCACGCTCGACGCGGGCGCCGGAAGGCACGGTGCCCGCGGTGGGCACGCCCTGCGTTACAGTGGCGCCCTCGCCCTCGGCGGTTGCGCCGCCGGCGATGATGGTGCCCTGCGCTACGGCATAGATCTGACCGTCGGCGGCGGTGAGGGGGGTCATCACGAGGGTGCCGCCGAGCAGGCTCTTGGCGTCGCCGATGGCGGAAACCGTCACGTCGATCTGGCTCCCGGCGCGGGCGAACGGGGGAAGGGTGGCGGTAACGAAGACGGCGGCCACGTTCTTGGGGCGGAATTGCTCGCCGGTGACGTTGACGCCGAGCCGCTCCAGCATGTTTTGCATGATCTCTTCGGTGAAGGGCGCATTGCGCAGTCCGTCACCGGAGCCGTTGAGGCCGACGACGAGGCCGTAGCCGACGAGATCGTTGCCGCGAACCCCGTCGAACTCGACGAGATCTTTGATCCGGACAGGTGTGGCATGGGCCGCGCTGAGGGTGGTCAGCGCGAAAAGGCAGGCAAGAAGGAGACGAAGCATCAGAGGTAGTTCACCAGGCTCAGGGACTGCATTCTGGCAGTCATCGCGTAGATGGTTTCGAGTTGCAGCTGCACTTGTTGCAGCCGCGAGGCGGTTTCATAGGGATCGACCTCGACCAGCTCGGCGCGAGTCATCTTGAGGGCGGAGGTTTCGGCAGCGCGGGCGATATCGGCCTCGCCGATCAACTCCTCGACGGTGCCGAGGCGGGCTTGCAGCTGGGTGAGGCCGGATTCGCCCTCGGTCAGGATCTCGCCCGCGCGCTGGAGCAGGTCGGCGCGGGCGTCGGTATCACCGGCGAGGGCGCCATCGGCGATGAGGCCGGCGAGGGCGATGCCTTTGAGGGTGGCGCGCAGCTCGGGGTCGAGGGCGGTAAAGCCGAGGTCGGCAGAGACCTCCTGACCGATGTCGACGGGGGCGAGCGGGGTGGCGGAGCCGAGGTAGACGGTGGTCTCAAACCCACCGCCCGGGTCGAACCAGTTGTCGACTGCGGCCATCAGCGTGGTGGCATCTGTGGCCCCAGCGGTGGCGGCGCTGAGGCCCGCCATCAGGGTGGCGGCATCTGCGACGGCGGGGCCGCTGACATCCTGCCCGGCGAAGACGCTGCGACCGCCAAACTCGGTGTTCAGCGCCGCGAGAATGGGCTGGAGCTTGGCGGCAGCATCGGCGGCGGCGGTGCCGATCAGCTCGGGTTGAGCGGCCTGACTCGCGTTGAGCAGGTTGGAGGCGCTGTCGGAGCCGAAGGCGGAGATCGTCTGGTAGGCGTGCTGCATCACCGAGGCGAAACTCGCGGCCTCGGTGCTGGCGGTTTGAAAGGCGGTATTGCGGGCCAGTGTCATCTCGATGCTGGTGATCGGGGCGAAGTCGCCGCCGACGGCCTCGGCGATGCTGGACTTGCGGCCCGAGGACATCTCCTGGGTGAGGCGGGCAAGCTCCGACTTCATGTCGTAGTTGGAGCGGTTCATCGAGTGGAGGCGGGCGAGATCACCGAAGCCGAGTTGTTTCAACATCCTGTCAGCCCCTTCAGATGGCCATGATCCGCTGAATCAGTTCGTCGATGGTTTGGATCACCTTGGCGTTGGCGGCGTAGGCCTGTTCGACGACGAGGAGTTGTTGCAGCTCGCGGTCGGTATCGACGCCGCCGGCAAGTTCGGTGCTCATCAGCGTGTCGTAGCGGGCGTATTGGTAGCTCAGCTCGACTTCGCCGCTCTCGCGCTCGGCGGCGAGGCCAGAGAGGAAGTCGGCCGCATGGCCTGAGGCGGAGCGGGACAGGCCGGTGGTGGCAGTGGAGGCGGAGCTTCGGCTCTCGTTCAGCCGGTCCGTGAGAGACTGGAGCAGGGCGGCGTTTCCGACCGGGCCGGAGGCGGCGGCACCGAGACCGTCGCGCAGGCGCCAGCTGTCGCCGCCGCGATCAGGGTCGGCGAGGATGTTGAACTCCAGCCGGGCGGAAAGCCCCTCTTCATCAGTGGCGACAAATGCGGTGCCGCCATCGGTGAAAAGGCCGGCGTCTCCGGCGCCGAGCGTAGTGTCGAGCGCGGGGTCCTGAAACCGTTCGACGAGGTCGCGGGCCATCATGTCGAGGCTGGCTTGGGCGGACACTGCGATCTCGTCGCGCTGGGCGAAGAGGGCGTGGAGGCTGCCGCCGGCAAAGGGGGCGTTGTTCCCATCGGTGCGGACGGGGTTGCCGTTGAGGGTAAGGCCGGAGAGTGCGCCTGAGCCGAGGGTCATGTCGGGTGTGATCATGTTGACGGAAGAGAAGCCGATGTTGGCCGCGGTGCCCTCCAGCAGGATGCCGCCGGTGGGGGTGAAGAGGGCGACCTTGCCGCCCTCGCGCTGGACCTGCCGGATCGGCACGATCTCGGCGATGCTGTCGATCAGCACCTGGCGCTGGTCGTGCAGGGCGACGGCGTTCTGCCCGCTGGAGTTGGAGTTGAAGATCAGGGCGTTCAGCTCGGCCACCTGCTCGAGCGCGCTGTTCAGCTTGGTGACTTCGCGGTTGATCTGCTGGTCGGCCTCGAGCCGGAGATCCTGAATGCCATCGGAGATGCTCTCGAACTTCGCGGCGAGGTTGACGCCGGCGCGCGCGGCGCTGTCGAGTCGGGCGGGCACATCGGGGCGGCTGGCGGCCTCGATCAGCGCGCCCTCGAAGCGGGCGTAGGCGCTGGTGAGGGCGTTGATGTCATCGGGTGCGCCGAGGAGGGCCTCGATGCGGGTGAGCGCATCGGACCGGGTTTGGGCCTCGCCGGCGGCGGCCTGGGCCAGCCGCCGGTCGCCGATGACGCGCTCGTTCACGACCCTTTCGATGGCGCCGACCTGCACCCCGCCAAGGGGGCGCACCGAGAGGCTCACGCTTCGCCGCCCGTAGCCCTCGGTGAGGGCGTTGGCGATGTTGGAGCTGATCACGTCGGTCTGGCGCTTGGTGGCGTTCAGCCCCGACAGCGCGGCCGACATGGAGGCGGAGAGGGTCATGGGGAGACTCCCGGGTTAGAGCTGGGGTCAGCGCTTGATGTTGGTGGTTTCCTGCAACATTTCGTCCACCGTCTGGATGACCTTGGCGTTGGAGGAATAGGCGCGCTGTGTCTGGATCAGGGCGGTGAGCTCGCCGGCCACGTCTGTGGCGCTCTCTTCCAGCGCGTAGCTCAGGATATCGCCGGTTGGCCCGTCTGCCGCGTCCCAGAGGAAGAAGGAGCCGGAGGCATTGGAGGTTTGGTAGGTCTGGTTATCCAGCGCGAGCAGCCCGTTGGGATTGGGCAGGTCGACCAGTGGGATCTGGTAGATTGTGCGGGTGATGCCGATGTCGAAAGCCGCCGAGAGGAAACCGTTGGCATCGACCTCGACCGAGACCATGTTGCCCACAGGCGAGCCATCCTTGCTGATCGAGGTGGGCGCGAAGCTGTCGGAGAGCTGGGTCATCAGGTTGCCGGAGCCGATGGCGCCGATGTTGATGTCGATCGGGCCGCCGTCGACGGTAACGGTGAAGATGCCTGTTACCCCGTCATAAGCGCCGCCCGCGCCGGTGAGGGTGACGGCGTCGATGGTGCCGCCGGAGCCGCGGGTATCATCGAAGACCAGCTCGTACTCGCCCACAACGGCGCCGCCCGAGGCGGAATCGGTGATCACCATGTCCCATGTGTTGGAGGAACCCGTCGCCGGGATCTGGGGGGTGAAAGTAATCGACAGAGACTCGGAGGTGCCGAGGTTGTCGTAATATTCGATCGACAGGTCGAGCGGGTCGCCGGAGGCGTCGAAGTCGGTTTCGGTTGCGGGCAGGTTCATGCCGAGCTGCATGTTCTCGGTCGGCTCGCCAGCGAATTGGTTCACGTTGATCTGGATCGGCTCGAGCCCGTCGGCGGTGTCGCGCGCGAAGTTGGGGATGGAGCCATCGGAATCGGCGGGCCAGCCCATAAGCACGAGGCCCGACTCGGTCACCAAGTAGCCATCGGCATTGGTGCGGAAGCTTCCGGTGGTGGCGAGATACATCGGCCGGTCGCCGGTGAGGTTGTTCAGCGAGCTCTCGGTGGTGACGGGCAGAAAGCCACGGCCGCGCACGGCGAGGTCGGTGGGATTTTCCGTCGACAGCAGGGCGCCGGGCTGGTCGATGAAGCGGGTGGTTGTGACCCGCACGCCGCCGGCGGAATAGGTGCCGCGCCCGGAGGTGATGACCATGGCGTGAAAGTCGGCCACGGCGCGCTTGTAGCCGTTGGTCGCGCTATTGGCGATGTTGTCGGAGATCGTGGCCAGGCGGCTGGCGTTGGCCGCGAGGCCTGCCACACCCGCGTTGAGCGAGGAAGAAATCGTCATGTGAAGCGCCTTTCTGCTGCTTGGAGCTTTGCTTGAGAGGCACTATGCGCGGGCGTCCTTAAGGGAGGGCTAACAGATAAAATGCCATCGGTTTTGCCCCTCTTTCGCCGCAATCAGATGTCGGTGCGCAGGAGAATGAACTCCAGCCGGTTGTTGCGGATCGACATGGGGTTGCCCTCCATCGGCTTGCGGTCGGCGAAGCCGGAGGTGCGCTGCATTCGGGCGCCATCGAGGCCGGAGGATACCAGAAGCTCGCGGCCCACAGCGGCGCGGTCAGCCGAAAGCTGCCAGACAGGGTTGTTGGCCCGGACGACCGGCTCGGAGGCGGTGTGGCCGTTGACGGCGACCGGGTTGGCGGCGAGGTCGAAGACGCGGGCCAGCATGCCGGCGATCTCACGCATGATGCGGGTGGGCTCATCGGTGCCGGGCTGGAACAGCGGCACGCCCTCGATGTCGAAGACCTCCACGATCAGCCCCTCGTCGGTGACCTTGGTGACGATATGCCGGAGCGCTTCATTGGCGGTCATGCTCTCGCCGGACATGGCCATCAGCGCTTGTTCGACATCTTCAAGATCGACCGATTGGGTAAGGGATTCCTCGTTGGACGCGCCCGCGTGCTCGCCCTGTTCGCCTGCGGCAAGCTGGGCGTCTGCCGGATTTTCTGCAGTGGCGCCGGTGCCGCTTTGGGGAAGGGTCTCTTCAGTGAAGACACTGTCACCGCCAAAGGCCCCCTCGCCGCCACCGGAGACGCGGGAGAGCGGGACATTGGGGTTGAAATAGTCGGCGATGCCCTTGCGCTGCTTCTCGGTGGTCGCGTTGAGCAGCCACATCAGCATGAAGAAGGCCATCATGGCGGTCACGAAGTCGGCGTAGGCGACCTTCCATGCGCCGCCGTGGTGACCATCGCCCGCGATAATCTTTTTCTTCTTGATGATGATCGGTCGAACATCGTTCGCGGCAGACATAGATCGCCCCTCGCTTTTGCACCTGTCTTCACCCGGAGACGGGTTTAGCAGAGGGGCGTGAAGCGCGGCTTAACAGGTAAAATGCGAGGCGTATCGGGCAGCGCGCCGGATCAGGCAGGCGCGCCGGTGTCGCGGATGAGCTGCGAGATTTCGGCCACCTTCTCATCGAGCAACGCGCGGTCGCCGCGGGTTTCGACGTTGAGGCGGAGCACCGGCTCGGTGTTGGAGCTGCGCAGGTTCACCCGCCACTCGGGGAACTCGAGGCTGAGGCCGTCGAGGCGGCTGGTGTCGGTGGCATCGGCGGCATAGGTCGTTTCGAAAGCCTGCTTGGCGGCCTCCGGATCGCCGAGGCGAAAGTTGATCTCGCCGGAGGAGGGATAGGCGGCGCGCATCTGCGCCACCATTTCGGAGAGCGGTTTGCCTTCGGACGCCATGAGGGCGGCGATCATCAGCCAAGGGATCATGCCGCTGTCGCAGTAGAAGAACTCGCGGAAGTAATGGTGGGCGGAAATCTCGCCGCCGTAGATGCCATCTTCGCTGCGCATCAGGCGCTTGATCAGGGAGTGGCCGGAGGGCGAGGGCACGGCCACGCCGCCCGCCTCGGCAATCACCTCGCGGGCGTTGAAGGCGACGCGGGTATCATGGACAATCTTGGCGCCGGGGTGCACGGCGAGGAAGCTCTTGGCCAGAAGGGCCACGACGAACTCGCCCTCGACGAAGCTGCCGGTCTCGTCGCAGAGGAAGCAGCGGTCGAAGTCGCCATCCCATGCCACGCCCATGGCCGCGCCGGTGGCCTTCACACGATCGGCGGTGGCGGGCTGGTTCTCGGGAAGGAGCGGGTTGGGGATGCCGTTGGGAAAGGTCGCATCGGGCTCGTGGTGCATGCGCTCGAAGGTGAGCGGTGCGCCTGCGGCCTCGAGCTTGGCGGCGATGGCATCGAAGGAGGGGCCGGCGACGCCATTGCCGGCATTCACGAGGATCTTCAGCGGTTTGAGCGCGGAGATATCCACGAAGGAAACGATCTTGTCGGCATAGGCATCGCGGGTGTCGGCCTCGGAGCGGGTGCCGGGGGTGGCGGCATCGGGCAGGTCGGGGCCGCCGCAAAGCTCCTTCAGGCGCTCCATCTCGTCATCTGCGGAGAGCGGGCGGGAGCCTTCGGCCACCATCTTGATGCCGTTGTAATCGATCGGGTTGTGCGAGGCGGTCACCATAAGCCCGCCATCTGCGCCGAGGTGAGAGGTGGCGAAATAGACCTCTTCGGTGCCGACGAGGCCGATGTCGATCACATCGACGCCGCCTGCGTTTAGGCCTTGGGTCAGCGCCTCGGAGATCTCGGGGGAGGAGGGGCGGATATCTCGCCCGATGACGGCTGTCTTGCAGCCCAGAACCTCGGCGAAGGCGCGGCCGATCTTGCGGGCAAGCGCGCTATCGAGGTTCACGCCGATCTGGCCGCGGATGTCATAGGCCTTGAATGCGGAAAGGTCGGTCATGGGGGCTCCGGGTGCTGGTACGGTCATGCTGCAACTGCGAATGGATCGTAGGCAGCCCGCGCGAATTGGCAACCCCGGCGGCGCAATCACGGCTTTGCCCTTTAAACACACCCATAAACCCTATATGGCCCCGCAACGTGTAAACAAAGGAGACCCTGATGGGCTATCGCGTCGTCGTCGCCGGCGCCACGGGCAATGTGGGCCGCGAAATGCTGAATATCCTGGCCGAGCGCCAGTTCCCTGTTGATGAGATCGTTGCGCTGGCATCGCGCAAATCTCTCGGCACAGAAGTTTCGTTTGGCGACAAGACCCTCAAGACCAAGGATCTCGATACCTTCGACTTCACCGGATGGGATATCGCGCTCTTCGCCATCGGCTCGGATGCGACGAAGACCTATGCGCCCAAGGCCACCAAGGCGGGCTGCCTCGTGATCGACAACTCGTCGCTCTACCGCTACGACCCGGATATCCCGCTGATCGTGCCGGAAGTGAATGCCGATGCGATCCAGGGCTATGCCAAGAAGATGATCATCGCCAACCCCAACTGCTCCACGGCGCAGATGGTGGTGGCGCTGAAGCCGCTGCATGACCGGGCCAAGATCAAGCGCGTGGTGGTGAGCACCTACCAGTCGGTTTCCGGCGCGGGCAAGGGCGGCATGGACGAGCTTTGGGACCAGACCAAGGGCATGTATGTGCCGGGTCAGGAGAAGGAGCCTGCGCAGTTTCAGAAGCAGATCGCCTTCAACGTGATCCCGCAGATCGACGTGTTCATGGAAGACGGCTCCACCAAGGAAGAGTGGAAGATGGTCGTCGAGACCAAGAAGATCATCGACCCCTCGATCAAGGTCACGGCGACCTGCGTGCGGGTGCCGGTGTTCGTGGGCCACTCCGAGGCGGTGAACATCGAGACCGAGGAGTTTCTCGATGAGGACGAGGCCCGCGACATCCTGCGCGAAGCGCCGGGCATCCTCGTGGTCGATAAGCGCGAGCCGGGTGGCTACACCACGCCGGTGGAATGCGTTGGTGACTTTGCCACCTTCATCAGCCGCATCCGGCAGGACAGTACCATCGAGAACGGGCTGAACTTTTGGTGCGTGAGCGACAACCTGCGCAAGGGCGCGGCGTTGAACGCGGTGCAGATCGCCGAGCTTTACGGCCAGCGGATCCTGAAAAAGGGCTGAAAATGGTGCGCTTTGACGGCGCGCCCAACGAACGCCGAAAATTTTCTGAGGGCCGGTCCAAGGATCGGCCCTTTGCTTGCGTCTTACCTGTTGAACGGCGCCGAGGAGCGCCGGGAAACGCAGCTTGCTTTCGGGAAAAGGCAGGAGGATGCTCCGCGCCGAAGGCATTTTGACATGAGGTATTGACCGATGAAGACCCTCCTTTGGGCGACCGCCCTCACCACCCTGCCCGTTGCAGCACTGGCTGCCGATTTTCAGGCCGCGGCCCCGGTGACGGCGGCCACCGTTTACCCGCAGGGCGCCACCGTGACCCGCACGGTGACGGCGCAGGTGCCGGCGGGGGCGCACCGCATCCTGTTTCCGGTGCGTCGAGGGATGCAGGACTACGGGCCGCCGCGGATCTTGCTCTCGGGCGGCGTGGCGCTGGGGGCGACCCAGCTCCTGACCGGCTACGTGACCGACGCGGAAACGCTCTATTCCCCGGCACAGCAGGCCACGCTGGAGCGGGTCGAGAGCCTTGAGGACAGCATCACCGCCAAGGCCGATGAGATCGCCCGCGCCCAGGTGGCGCTGGACGGGGCGAACGCGCGGCTCGAGTTTCTGGCCTCGGTGAAGGGCGGGGCGCTCGATGCGATCGACCCCGATGCGCTGCGCACGGCCGCCGGGCTGATCGGCACCGAAACGGCGGCTGCCCAGCTGGAGAAACAGCAGACCGAGGAGGCCCTGCGCGACCTCTCCGAGGAAATGACCGAGCTGAAGACGCAGTTGGCTCAGGCGAAGGCCGACATGGCCCGCCTGACCCCGCCGGAAGGGCCGGTGGATATGATGGCGGTTTCGCTGGAACTGGACGCGCCGCAGGAGGTGGTGCTGGAGGTGGTCTATCTCGACGGGGCAGCAGCGTGGCGGCCGGATTACGACCTGCGGCTGACCCGGGGAGAAAACGCCTCGGTCGCGATCGACCGGAAGGCGGTGGTGCAGCAATACACCGGGGAACTGTGGGACGGGATCACGCTGGAGCTTTCGACCGCCGATCCGTTTGCGGGCATCGTGCCCAGCGAGCCGCATCCGAACCAGGCGCAGATCGGGCAGGGGGCCTATAAGAGCCGTGTCTCTGGCAGTGCCTCCTACGACACTGCTCGCGCCGCCGCAGAGCCGGAGGTGATGGAAGAGGCGATGGTGGAGCCGGTCGCCCCGATCGCTGCGGGGCTGAAGGTGGAGGGGCTTGCTGTGAGCTACGACTACCCGCGCAAGGTGACGCTTTCGCCCGACGCGGGCGAGGGGCTGCAACTGGCGCTGGATACGGTGACGCTGGAGGCGAACGAGAAGATCATCGCCGCGCCGCGCACCGACAGCACCGCCTTCCTGCTGGCCGAGCTGCGCAACTCGCTGGCCGAGCCGATCCTGCCTGGTCAGGCCTCGGTTTACCGCGACGGCGTGTTCGTGGGCCGCAACTCGGTGCCGCTGATCCCGGCGGGCGCAAAGGAGGAGCTGTCGTTTGGCCCGCTGGAGGCCGTGCGGCTGGAGTGGAAGCTGCTCAACAACGACACTGGCGACAAGGGGATCGTGACGCGCTCAAACACCCGCGAGCAGGCGATGGAGTTCACGGTGGAGAACCTCAGCGGCGAGCCGGTGGAGCTCACCGCGCTCTACGCGCTGCCCTATTCGGAGCAGGAAGACCTTGAGCTGGACATCCGCGTACGCCCCGCCCCCACCCGCGAGGACTGGGAGAAGAAGCGCGGTGTGGGTGAATGGGACATGGAACTTGCGCCGGGCGAGAAGAAGTTGGTGCGGATCGACGTGACGCTGGATTGGCCTTCGGGGTCGGAGTTGATCTGGTATCCGTGAGGCCGGTTGGCTGACCAGGAGAGGGCCGGGGCATGGTGCGCTCCGGCCCTTTGTCGTTTCAGTACTTGGGGTGAGCCGCGTTCATCAGTTGCCGCCGCCGCACGGCTCGCTCGCGCTGCCAGATGTAGAGGCCCGAGCCGATGATGATGAGTCCGCCGGCCAGCGTCCAAACGGTGGGCCATGTGTCGAACACGAGTATGCCCGAGACTGCGGCGAGAAAGATCTGGCTGTAGACCATCGGCGCGAGGATAGAGGCATCGGCCCAGCGGTGCGCGGTGGTGGCCAGGATATGGCCGAACATGCCGAAGAAGCCGATGGCGAAGAGGACCACCCATTGGGTTGTGGTTTCAGGCGCGGTCCATGCGACGAAGGCGAAGGGCGCCAGCACGAGGGAGGCCAGCCCGGCGGACCAGACCTGCTGGGTGGCGTTTGTCTCAACCCCCGCAAGCATCCGGGTCATCACGAAGTAGAGCGAGGCCATGATGAGGGCGGCGAGCGAGAAGAACATCGCTGGATGCCATTCCGCCCCCCAGGGCTGGATCACCACCAGCACGCCCAGGAAGCCGGTGGCCACGGCGAGGAAGCGGCGCAGGCCGACGGTTTCGCCCAGCAGCGGGATGGCGAGGAGCGTAACCACGATGGGACCGGCGAACATGATCGTCGTGGTCACGGTGATCGGCAGGTATTTGAGCGCGAAGAAGTTGAGCACCGTGGAGCCAAAGAGGAAGCAGCTGCGCAGAAACTGCTTGAGCGGCGCGCGCGAGCGGAAGCAACCGAGCCCCTCCTGCGGGATGTAGATCACGCAGGCATAGACGAAGTGGCCGAAATAGCGCGCGAAGACCACCATCAGCACCGGCAGGCCAGAGAGGGTGAGCCACTTGGCCGAAGTGTCGATGCAGATGAAGAAGCAGACGGCGAGCAGCATGGTGACCACCCCCGCTGCCGTGCGGTCTTCTCTTGGTAACGGATCGCTCAAGGAGTTTGCCTCAGTTCGACATGCCGCCGTCGATGGCGATGCACTGCCCTGTCATGTAGCGACTTTCGTCGCTGGCGAGGTAGAGTGCAAGGTCTGCGATTTCCTGCGGCAGGCCGATGCGGCCCATCGGCTGGCGGGCGACGAAGGCCTTCATCGCGGCCTCATAGTCGCCGGTGGCGCGGAGGCGCTCGTGGAGCGAGGGGCTATCTACCGTGCCGGGGCAGATGGCGTTGCAGCGGATACCATCGGTGATGCAATCGGCGGCGACGGACTTGGTGAGGCCCAGCACGGCGGCCTTGGAGGTGCCGTAGACGAAGCGGTTGGGCACACCCATGATCGAGGAGGCCACGGAGGCGATGTTCACGATCGCGCCGCCGCCCTTGCCGCGCAGGATCGGCAGCACAGCCTGAATGGCGTGCATCTGGGAACGTACGTTGAGATTGATGGCAAAGTCGAGGTCGGCGTCGGTGGCCTCTTCGATGGTGCCCGCGTGGACCACGCCCGCGCAGTTGACGAGAATGTCGGGCGTTGCGGCCTGGATGGCGGAGGTGAGGGCAGCGCGGTCGAGCACGTCGAGCGCGAAGGCTTCGCCCGGCAGGCCCTCCAGCAGATCGGCCTTCAGGTCGGTTGCGACGACATCGGCCCCTTGCGCGGCGAAGGTTTCGGCAATCGCCCGGCCGATGCCCTGACCGGCGGCGGTGATGAAGGCTTTCTTGCCCTGTAGTCTCATTTGGGGTCCTTTCCGAGGTTCTTGCCCATCCAGTCGACGAGTTCGGGCACCATGATCTCGCCATCGCCGGTGGATTTGGCCTCTTGCAGCGTGGCATCCGCGGCGGTGGACATGCGGGAATGCAGGCCGAGGTCGGCGGCCATCTGGCGGTAGTAGCCCACGTCCTTGGCGCCATTGGCGACGGAGAAGGCGAGGTCGATCTGGCCGTTCATCGCGTAGTTCTTGATGAAGTCCATCATGCCGGAGTGGTTGGGACCGGCGGCCATGACATCATAGAGGGAACCGCGCTCGATGCCCGCCGCGTCGGCCATGGCGAAGGCCTCGGACATGGCGGAGGCGGTTGTCATGGCGAAGAAGTTGTTGATCAGCTTGATGGTGTGGCCGTTGCCGGACTTGCCGAGGTGGAAGACGTTTTCGCCCAGCGTGTCGAGAACGGGTTTGACCTTGTCGTATGCCGCCTCGTCGCCCGCGCACATGATGTTGAGCAGGCCCTTTTCGGCGTGGGCCGGGGTGCGGCCGAGGGGGGCGTCGAGATAGGCCGCACCCTTGGCGGCGAGGTCGGCGGCGATCTTTTGGGTGGAGGCGGGGAGGGAGGTGCCGAAGTCGATGACGATCTGCCCCTCTTTGGCGCCTGCAAGCACGCCATCCTCGCCGTAGACGCGGCCTTCGACATGCTCGGAGGTGCCCATGCAGAGCATCACGATGTCGGCGGCCTCGGTCAGCTCGCGGGCGGTGACGGCCTCGGTCGCGCCTCGTGCGATGGCCTCTTCGATGCCGGTGCGGTCACGGTTGCCGAGGGCGATGACCGGGTGGCCTGCCTGCTGGAGGCAGCCGACCATGGCACGGCCCATGAGGCCGAGACCGATGAAACCGATGGATTCCTTGCTCATCTTAGACTCCTGTGTAGTCGCCCGGCACATCTGCCGGGGTGATCGGTTTGCCTGCCTTGCCGGAGAGGGCGGCGGCGAGGGTCATTTCCATCGCGGCGATGCCGTCTGCGCCGGTGCAGAGCACGCTGTCTTCGCCCCCTGCGACCACGGCGGCGAAGCGCTCGATTTGGGCAAGGAGGGGGTCGATGCGCTCGAAGCGCTGACCCGGCACAGGGGCGAGCGGCTTGGACCACTCGATCTCGCCCGGGCCGGAGCGGCCCCAGCGAGTGAGCGAGGGGAAGGCGAGGGCGCCTTCGGTGCCGGTGATGCGGACGTAATCCTCGCCCGAGCCGGCGATGGCGGGGTTCTCGTAGCTGGCGGCCTCGAAGGACCACGGCGAGGCCCCGGCATCGGAGATCAGGAAGGAGCCGAGCGCGCCGTTTGCGAAACGGAAGGCCACGGCGGCGGTGTCCTCGATCACGAAGCCACGGCGGGCGGAGGAGAGGAGGGCGGTGGCCTCTGTCATGTCGCCGACGAAGAAGCGGAGAAGGTCGATCTCATGGGTGAGGTTTGTCAGCAGCGGGCCTGCGCCGGGGGCGCGGCGCCAGTCGACATCATAGTAGGTGTTGTGCTTGCGCAGGCTCCAGAGGCCCTGCACCCCGACCAGATCGCCGATCTCGACCAGCGCGTCACGGGCGGCGATGGAGAAGGGGTGGCAGCGGCGGTGGTGGCCGGTGAAGAGCGGCAGGCCCTTTGCCGCGGCCTCGGTGACGAGCGCGCGAGCTTCATCGAGCGTAGCGGCTGTGGGCTTTTCGACCAGCACGGCCCATCCGCGCGAGAGGCAGGCATGGGCGCTGGCGGCGTGGTCCTGCGTCGGGGTGGCGATGACGGCGGCGCGGGTCTCGGCGGGCACTTCGTCGAGCGTGGCGACGGTGGTGAGCCCCTGCGCGGCCAGTTCGGCACGGCGGGGGGCGTGAGGCTCGACAACGGCGGTGATTTGTACATGGGGCGAGGCGGTGGCGACCTCGACGTGGCGCATGCCGATGGAGCCCGCGCCGATGATGCAAAGGGGGAGTGGGGCGGTCATGCGGCGGGCTCCTGCCGGGGCATCCGAAGGTCTGGCCTGTTTGAATGGTGGTGATCCCTACACTCGCGGGGCGAGCCTGAGGAGGAGACACCGTGATCAAACATCTTATTGCAGCCGTGGCCCTTGCCGCTTTGCCCGGCGGAGCGATTGCCCAGCAAACCTCGGGAGAGGTGGGGGGCTTTCCGCCGGAAGACATCGAGATGGTAGTGAAGACCGGGGAAGGCGGGGCGCCAGATGTTTCGGCCACCGAGTTCACGCTGGCGCTGGGTGGCTACTACCGGTTCAACTTTACCTGCCCAGACGCCAAGGACGACGAGACCGGGTTTCACTTTGAATCCGAGGGGTTGATGACCAATGCCCATATCCGCGTGGTGAGCGTGGGCGACATGGAGATCTACATGCAGGGTCTCGGCTTCAGGGCGCTGGAGTGCGATGAGCCGGGGACGGTCAAGTTCAGCTTTCACCCGATGTGGGCGGGCACCTACGACTTTATCGTGCGCGACCACAGCGAGCCGCCGCAGGTGGTGGAGGGGGTGTTCGTGGTCGAGTAGCGGCCTCACATCACCGCTCCGACCTGCCAGGGAACGAACTCGTAATCGCCAAGCCCCTGAAGCTCGGATTTGGTCTTTTCGCCCGAGGCCATGCGCAGCCACATCTCGTAGATTTCGCGGCCCACTTCCTCGACGGAGGCGCCCTCGGTGAGGATGCGGCCCGCGTTCACGTCCATGTCGTCGCCCTGCTTCTCGAAGAGGGGAGAGTTGGAGGAGACCTTCATGCAGGGGGAGGGCTTGGAGCCGAAGGCGGAGCCGCGCCCGGTGGTGAAGCAGACGAGGTTGGCGCCGCCGGCGATCATGCCTGTCACTGAGGCCGGGTCGTAGCCGGGGGTATCCATGAAGGTGAAGCCCTTGGCGGTCACCGGCTCGGCGTATTTGTAGACGCCCATCAGAGGGGTGGTGCCGCCCTTGGCAGCCGCGCCGAGGGATTTTTCGAGGATCGTGGTCAGGCCGCCCTTCTTGTTGCCGGGGGATGGGTTGTTGTCCATCGAGCCGCCGGCCTTGGCGGTGTAGTCCTCCCACCAGTGGATCAGGTCGATCAGCTTTTCGCCGGTGGCGCGGTCCTTGGCGCGGGCGGTGAGCAGGTGCTCGGCGCCGTAGACCTCGGGTGTTTCGGCCAGCACGCCGGTGCCGCCCTGCGCCACGAGCAGGTCGCAGGCGTGGCCGACGGCGGGGTTGGCGGTGATGCCGGACCATGCGTCCGACCCGCCGCACTCGAGGCCGACCATCAGCTCGGAGGCAGGGCACTCCTCGCGCTGCGCTTTGTTGACCTCGGGCAGCATTGCCTCGACCTGAGCGATGCCCAGCTCGACGGTTTTGCGCAGACCGCCGACATCCTGAATGTTCATGGTCTGGAACAGCGGGCCGGGGGTGAGGCCGTAAGCCTCCAGCAGCCAGTCGATCTGCATGCCCTCGCAGCCCAGTCCGGCCATCAGCACGCCGCCGACATTGGGGTTGCGGGCATAGCCCCAGAGCGTGCGCTGGAGCAGCTCGAAGCCGGTGCCGTCGCCGCCCATGGCGCAGCCGGTGCCGTGGACGAAGGCCACCACGCCGTCGACATTGGGATAGGCGGCGAGTTTCTCGGGCGTGAAGTGCTGGGCGATCTGGCGGGCGGCGGTGGCGGAGCAGTTCACCGAGGTGAGCAGGGCGATGTAGTTGCGAGTGCCGACGCGGCCGGTGCTGCGGCGGTAGCCCATGAAGGTGTCGGGCGTGGCGGCGGGCTCAACGGGGCGGAGGTTGGTGGAGAACTCGTACTCGGTGTCGACGTTACGGAACTCGAGATTGTGGGTGTGAACATGGGCGCCCTGCGCGATGTCTTCTGCCGCGTAGCCGATGATCTGGGCGTATTTCAGCACCGCCTCACCCTTGGCGATATCCTGAGCCGCCATCTTGTGCCCACGCGGGATGAGCTGGGTCGCCCCCTCCTGCCCGACTTCGAGCGGGGTGATGGCGGTGACGACATTGTCGGCGGCGGAAAGGCGGACGGTTTGGCTCATGGATGGCTCGCGGTTGAGAGTGGTGTGGTGGGCAGATTGCCCACCCTACGGGTCAGGCGCAGACGGGGGCGTTGCCGTCCCAGCGGTGGATCGGGATGTGCGGCTCGGGGGCGAGGCGGGTGCGGGTGTCTTCCCACATCTGCTTCCAGACGCGCCAGTCCTTCAACTCGCTTTCGGGATTGGCGCGGGAGCGCGCCACGAAATCGGGGAAGTGGGCGCGGCCCGTGGGCTGGCCGGTGACATTGTAGCGGATATCGAAGGACCAGCGGAAATCATCGGCCACGTTGTCGAGCGAGGCGTGGGGCGTGAGCGGATGGAAGATCACCGCGCCGCCGGCCTTGACCGGCAGGGGCCGCGCCTTGCTTTCGTCCAATAGGCCATCGGCGATGGAGGTCTGCTTTTGCGGGCAATGCGGATACATCTGCGGCTTGCCGGGGATGACCTGCAGGCAGCCGTTTTCGAGCGTGGCGTCGGAAATCGCCAGCCAGACGGTGACCATCTGGGTGTTGTCGCCCTCGGCGTGAGCCACGGCGCGATCCTGGTGCCAGTCGGTGGCCATGATGTGGGCAGTGGTCTCTGAGCCGCGCAGGGTGCGTGAGGGCGGCTTGAGGCGGACGTGCTGGATGGGGTTGGAGGTGATCTCGGGGCCGATCAGGCTTTCGACCATATCGAGCAGGCGGTCGCAGCGCAGCATGTCGAAGACCGCCGGACCCTGATGCATGGGCGTGTCTGCGGTGAACTCGCCGCCGGGCAGGGTGATGTCCATCGGCTGGAACCACTCGCAGCCGGCCTCGTAACTGACCAGCAGCTTTTGCCAGAAGTCCATGTTGCCGGGCGCGGGCACGCGGCCCTCGGCGTGCCATCGGTCATACATGGCGTCGAGCAAGGCGGTGTACTCGGCTTTGACCGCCTCCAGCGTTTCTGTGGGCAGAACGTTGTCGACGACGAGCACGCCCTCGGCGTTGAAGGTGTCGATCTGGCTTTGCGTGAGCATTGGCGTCTCCTCCTCAGGCGCGGCAGGTTTCCAGCTTTTTCCAGTCGAAGGCGACGCCGTGGCCCGGGGTTTCGGGTGCGGTGACGTGGCCTTCGACCACGGTGAGCGGGGTTTCGATGTAGTCGTTCAGGCCGAAGCTGTGCATTTCGAGATAGCTGCGGTTGGGCGCGGCGGCGAGAAGATGCACGGTGACATCATGCGCGCCGTGGCTGGTGACGGGCAGGTGGTGGGCCTCGGCCAGTGCGGCGATCTTCATGAAGCCGGTGATGCCGCCGCAGCCTGTGACATCGGGTTCGGGGTAGCTGATGCCCTTGCTGTCGAAGAGGGTCTTGAACTCCCAGAGGGTGCGGAGGTTCTCGCCGGTGGCCAGCGGCACGCCGCCCTCGGAGAGGATGCGGGCGTGGCCTGCGGGGTCATCCGGCGGGATCGGCTCTTCGAACCATGTGAGATCGAACTCGCGGAAGGCACGGGCGGCGCGGATGGCGCCATCGACCGTGAACTTCATGTTGGCGTCGGTCATCAGCGGCATGTCGGGGCCGAAGGCCTCGCGCATCGCCGACATGCGGGCGACATCTTCGCGTAGGGCGTCACGGCCGCATTTGATCTTGATGTGGCGGTGGCCGTTTTCGACGTTGCGGCGGGTCTGGTCGACAAGCTCCTGCGGAGAGAGGTGAAGGTCGACGCCGCCCATGTAGCAGGGGACACGGGCGTCATAGCCGCCGAGCAGGCGCCAGAGTGGCAGGCCGGCGCGCTTGGCCTTGAGATCCCAGAGCGCCATGTCGAGCGCGGAAAGAGCCATGACCGTGGGGCCGCCGCGGCCGCCGTAGTGGCAGGCCCACCAGAGATCCTTCCAGATCGCTTCGATGAGGTCGGCGTCACGGCCGGCCACGCGGGGGGCCATCTCGCGGGTGAGGGTGTCGGCAATCGCGCCGCCGTTCACGCCGCAGGTGTAGGTGTAGCCCATCCCCTCTGCTCCGTCGCTGTCGGTGACGCGGGCGGTGATGACCTCGAAATTTTCCATCGCGCCGTGCATGGAATCTTCGAGCACCTGCGGGAGGGGGATGATGTAATGGTCGGCCTGAAGACGGCTGATGGTGGCCATGGAATTTCAAGCTCCTTGCGGCCTGGAAGAATGCGTGCCGGGGCGGGCGGGCCGCCCCGGCGAAGTGTCAGTGTCTCAGAGGAAGACCGAGACGATCGGCGGCCAGATCAGCAGCACCGCAAGGGCGCAGAGCTGGAGGCAGATGAAGGGCAGGAAACCCCGGAAGATCGCCGTAAGGGTGATGTGCGGCGGGGCCACGGACTTGAGGTAGAAGGCCGCGGGGCCGAAGGGTGGCGACAGGAAGCTGACCTGCATGTTCATACAGAACACCACGCCGAACCAGATCGCCACGTGGCGCGGCTCCAGCCCGCCGATGAAGCCCAGTTCCTCGACCGGCAGCTTGAGCACGATCGGCAGGAACACCGGCATGATCAGCAGCACGATGCCGACCCAGTCCATGAACATCCCCATGATGAGGAAGATCAGCATCATCACGAGGATGATGCCCATGGTGGGCAGGTCGGCGGCGACGATCAGGTTGGCCACGTAGGTCGGGCCGCCCGCGAGGGTGTAGGCCGCAGCGAGTGCCGCTGCACCGATGGTCACCCAGATGATCGTGCCGGTGGACTTGAGCGTGCGCATCAGGCTGTCCCAGACGATGTCGAAGGTCATCTCGCGGCGCAGGACGGAGATGGTGAACACTGCCACCACGCCCATACCGGCAGCCTCGGTGATGCCGGTGATGCCCATGTAGATGGAGCCGAGCACAACGCCGATAACGATGACGGGCGCGACGAGGCCCTTGCCCATCTGCCAGCCTTCCGCCGTGCGCTCCTTGCCGACAAGGAACACGGCAGCAAGGCAGAGTGCGAAGGCGCCTGCGATCCAAGGCATGTGATAGACCATGCCGAGCGCGATCGGGTCGACGCCTTCCTGCACGTAGCCTTCACCGGTTGCCCAGAAGAACACCGCCCGCAAGAACAGCACCCCGGTGATCCAGAGGCCGAAGTAGGCGAGGAACCCGAGGAAGCGCATGCCCTTTTCCTTGCCTTCAACCGCGCCCGGCTCCTCGGGAGGCAACGGGGCCAGCGAGGGGTTCAGGTTGGTGCGGATCAGGATGTAGACGATGAAGAACGACGCCAGCATGAAGCCCGGCAGGAACGAGGCGGTGAAGAGGGCCTTGATCGAGGTTTCCGTCACCAGCCCGTAGAAGATGAGCACGATGGACGGCGGGATCATGGTGCCGAGAGAGCCGGAGGCACAGATGGTGCCGATGGCGAGGTTCTGGTTGTAGCCGAGGCGGAGCATCTGCGGCAGGGCGATAAGGCCCAGCAGAACCACCTCGCCGCCGATGATGCCCGACATGGCGGCCATGATGACGGCCATGATCGAGGTCACGATGGCGATGCCGCCGCGCATCCGGCTGAGCCAGACGTTCAGCGAGTTGTACATGTCCTTGGCGATGCCCGTTCGTTCGAGCAGCGCCGCCATGAATATGAACAAGGGTATCGAGATCAGGACGTAGTTCGTCATCTGCCGGTAAACGGCCTGACCGAGCACCGAGAACGGGCCCTTGCCGAAGTCGCGGAAGAGGATATCCACGTCGAACTTGAGGATCAGGGTCACCACCGCGAGGAAGGCGGAGGCGAAACCGAGGGGCATGCCTATGGCAAGCAGGATGAACATGCCTGCAAGAACCAGCAGGCTGAGGGTGCCGATATCGACCATTGATCAGTCCTCCAGCGTCTTGCGGATGTTTTCGATCTCTTGCTCGTCCATCTCGTCGGTGTGGTGCTCGGGGGCCTTGTTCCAATCTGCGATGAGGTTGGATACGGCCTGCACGGCGACGAGGCAGATGATGAAGAGAATGGCGGCCTTCATAGTGCCCGGAATGGGCGGATCCCACGCGGTGCCGAAGGTTTCCATCCGCAGGAGGCGGGTTTTGGCGTCGGCGTAGCCGCCCCAGACGAGGGCGAAGGTAAAGCCGACGATCAGGCCGACCGAGATGCAGTCGGCGGTCTTTTGAGCCCAGCGGGGCATCACGTCATAGATCACGTAGATGCGGATGTGGCTGCGCTGCTGCATAGCGTATTGCCCGGCGAACAGGAACACCACGCCCGCGATCCAGAGCGAAAGTTCGTTGGCCCAGAGCGTGGGGCGCGAGAAGACGTAGCGCGAGACCACCTCGTAGAACATGACGATCACGATCAGCCCGATCATGATCATCGCCATCCGCGACGTGATCAGCGACAGAATGTCGAAGAAGCCTTCCGGCTTGTCCTCGATCGCGCCGATGAAGTCGGACAGGTAGATCGAGGTGAACACGATGGAGAGCAAGGCCGAGCCCAGCATCAGGTAGACGATCGGCTTGCCCTGCGGGCGGATCATCTCGTGCATGCCGTAGGCGTCGTCGGAGATCAGCAGGTTGAGCACCAGCCAGGCCCAGACGAGCACGGCGATGCCGGTGAACACGATGGCGGCTGTACGGACGGGCTTTCGCAGCCCTCCGAGCCACACACTTTCCTTTTCGAGAATTTCCGACATGGCGCACCTCCCCAAGCGGTCATGCTGTGTGTTGTGTGATTATTTCTTCTGCCCGAAGACGGATGAGCCCCGGCGTGCGGGGCTCATCGATGTTATGAAGGCTGATGCCTCATGCTTACTCGATCAGGCCGAGCTGCTTGAGGTAGGTCTTGTGGCTGGCGAGGATCGCGCCGGCCTCGGGCGAACGGGTGCCCCAGTCGTCCCAAGCGGTCTGAGCAGCCTTACGGAAGGCGGCACGATCTTCGGGCGACCAGTCGTAGAGGGTCACGCCAGCGGCGGTGAGCTCAGCGGCGGCTTCAGCGTTGGCCTTCTCGTTCGACAGTGCGATCTGGAAGGAGAGCTTCTGCCATGCAGTGTCGATGATCCGGCGCTGCTGCTCGGTCATGCCGTCCCACACGTCCTTGTTACAGGCGAGGTGGTCGGACGGCATGGAGTGGAAGCCCGGGTAAGTGGCGTGCTTCACGATGTCGTAGAGACCGAGGCCCACGTTGTTGGCGAGGCCGGATGCGTCAGCACCGTCGATGATGCCGGTTTCGAGCGCGGTGAAGATCTCGGTGAAGTCCATCACGATGGGCGAGGCGCCCAGCTCTTCGAAGATCTCGGTTTCCATGCCCGGGGGCGAGCGGAACTTCCAGCCCTTCAGGTCTTCGAAGCCACGGATCGGCTTGGACGAAGACAGCGACTCCTGGCCGTAGATGGACCAGCCGACGAGCTGCATGCCCTGAGCGTTGTAGAGTTCCTGAGCGGCGGCATAGCCGTCACCGTAGTAGAGCCAGGAGTACTGCTGCCAGGGGGTATCGTAGCCGCCCATGATGTCGCCGACGAACTGGAACGCGGGGTTCTTGCCGGTCTGGTAGGCGCCGCCGGTGGCGTCGCAGTCGACGATGCCGTTGATGGCGGCGTCGAAGGTCTCGGTGGTCGCCACGACGGACGAGGAATAGAACATCTCGACGGTGATGTCGCCGCCGGACATGGTCTGGACGTCGTCGATCCAGGTGGCCAGAGCCTGACCGGTCGGATGCTCGGTTGCATAGTGGGTCTGGATCCGAAGGGTGATCGGATCAGCCATGGCGGCACCGGCCACAAGGGCAGCGGCTGCGGCCGTCGAAAGAACGGTCGAAAGTTTCATAGAGTTACCTCCCTGCGCGGCCCTTACCCTCCCCGGGCGGCACCGCTTTTCATACTGCGCGTCCTCCAACGCGCGGCGAAAGATGGCATACCATCCGGGCGGAAACTATCGGAAGCCATGTCGACAATCAACGGGTTTTGGTATACCAAAATCGCCGGAGAGGCACTTTTTTGCGGTTGATTTCGGGGTCACTGCCCGTATTTCGCGAGTGCCTGGGAGGGAATCGCCAACACGAGGCGCAATATGGCGGACAAACTGCTGCCGGAGCAGATCGCGAAGCGTCTGCGAAGGGAAATTCTGCGGGGCACGCTGCGGCCCGGTGCTTCTATCAAGGAACGCGACAATGCCGCCGAGCTGGGTGTGAGCCGCACGCCCATGCGTGAGGCGATTCGCATCCTGTCGCTGGAGGGTCTGGTGGAGCTGCGCCCCTCGCGCAGCCCGATCGTGGCCGACCCGACATGGAAGGAAGTGGTGGACAACCTCGAAGTGCTGAAGGCGCTTGAGTTGCTCTCGGGTGAGCTCGCCGTGGCCCATGCTTCGGAGGCAGATATCGATGCCGCCGCCGCGGTTCAGGCACGCATGGAAGAGCTTGCCCCCACTACGGATGAGATCGATCTCTTCGAGGTTGATATGGAGTTTCACTCCGCGCTCGTGCGGGCCAGCGGAAACCCGGCGCTTGCGGAGACCCATAGCACCTACCTTGCCAAGCTCTGGCGCGCGCGCTTTCTCGGCAGCCGGATTGGGCGCAGCCAGCAGCGGGTGTTCGACGAGCACAACGGAATCATCCAAGGGCTGCGGGACCGGGACCGGCGCAAGGTGAAATCAACCATCTCGGCCCACCTCGATGCCCTGCGCCGCCAGATCCGGCGGCACTTTGACACCAACACCCGGGTCGGCGAGCTACAGCCCAACCCGACAACGGAACCCGCGGACGACGTCACCCCTGCAAAGTGACCCTTCCGCATCAAGCTATCTCTATCAAGGAAAGTGAGACCTGATGAAACTCTTGCGTTTTGGCCCTGCGGGCTCGGAAAAGCCCGGCATTCTGGATGCGGAAGGCCGCGTGCGTGATCTGTCCGGCAAGGTCGGCGAACTGGCGGGTGAGGGCGTGTCGCTCGAGGCCCTCGAGGCGATCCGCGCCATCGACGTGAACAGCCTGCCGGTGGTCGAAGAGCCGGGCCGGATTGGTAGCTGCCTGGCCTCCGTGCCGAACTTCTTTTGCATCGGGCTGAACTACACCAAGCACGCCGAAGAGACCGGTGCCGAGCCGCCGAAGGAGCCGATTATCTTTTCGAAAGCGACTTCCGCGCTGTCGGGGCCGTTTGATGAGGTGATCATTCCGCGCGACAGCGTGAAGGGCGACTGGGAGGTCGAGCTGGGCGTGGTGATCGGCAAGACCGCGCTTTACGTGAGCGAGGAAGAGGCGCTGGACTACGTGGCCGGTTACTGCACGATTAACGATGTCTCCGAGCGGGAATTCCAGATCGAGAAGGGTGGCCAGTGGATCAAGGGCAAATCGGCCCCCACTTTCGGCCCGACCGGCCCCTACCTTGTGACCGCCGATGAAGTGGCCGACCCGCAGAAGCTGCGCGTCACGCTCGACCTCAATGGCGAGACGGTGCAGGATTCGAACACCGATGACATGATCTTCACCGTGGCCGAGATCATCAGCTACATGAGCCGCTTCATGCAGCTTCAGCCCGGTGACATCATCGCTACCGGCACGCCTTCGGGCGTGGGCATGGGCATGAAGCCGCAGCGGTTCCTCAAGCCCGGCGACGTGATGGAGATCGAGGTCGAAGGCCTCGGGCGCCAGCGGCAGGAGGCCGTGGCGGCGAAGTAAGGGAGCAAGAGGATGGCACGGACCGAGAACCTCAATGCCATCCTCTACTTCGAGACGGTGGCGCGGCGGGGCACGCTCTCCCGCGCTGCCGAAGAGCTTTCGGTCTCGCCCTCGGCCGTCAGCCAGCAGATCAAGCTGTTGGAGCAGCAGTTGGGGGTGAAGCTGTTTCGGCGCGACGGGCGGCAGCTTTCGCTGACGCTGGAAGGGGAACAACTCTATCAGTCCGCCGGTACGGCGCTGCGGATGCTGAAGGACGCGCGGCGGAACCTTGGTCGGTCACGCGAGACGCGGCGGCTGAACCTGCGGGTTGCGCCGAGTTTCGGGGTGCTGTGGTTGGGGCCGCGCTTGAGCCGGTTTGTCGAGAAGCACCCGGAGTGGGAATTGAGGGTGGACGCGGCCCCGGACCCGACGGACTTTGACCGCGAGGTGATGGACCTCGATGTGCGCTACGGCACCGGCGATTGGGGCGGTATGCACGTGGAGCCGGTGGTAGACGATCACATCCTGCCGCTGGCCACGCCGGAGTATCTGGAGGCCTTGGGGGACGACCCGTTCGGGAAAGCGCGGTTTATCGATTCCGCGCGAAACCTCTGCCAGTGGGACAGCTGGCTCTTGCGCAACGGGATCGAGACCCGCGCCAACCGCAAGACGTTGCTGATGGACCGCTCGTCGATGGCGCTGCAACTGGCGCTCGACGGCGTCGGGATGGTGCTGGAATCACTGGTTGTGGCCGAGCGGGAGGTTACGGAGGGGCGGCTGGTGCCGGTTGCACCCAAGGTGCCGGTGCTGCGGTTTCCGGCGCATTGGGCGATTTGTCCGAGCCGTTATCTCAACCGGAAAGCGGTGCAGATTTTTCTGGGCTGGATTGCCGAAGAAGCGGAGCGGCACGGGCGCGACGTTGAGGCGATCGTGGCGCGGCACGGGTTGACCGTAGAGAGCTTTGAGAGCGTGACGGATCTGGCGGGGTAGGTGGGTGCGCCATGGCTGGCGCACCCGTTGCCGGTTAGTGGATCAGCGAACCGCCGTTCACGTCGACTTCGGAGCCGGTGACATATGCGGCAAGGTCGGAAGCGAGGAAGAGGGCGCACCCTGCTACATCGGAGGCTTCGCCGGCGCGGCCCATCGGGATACCGTCGAGCACCGCCGCTTTCATCTCATTGGTGAGCTTGCCTGCGGTGATGTCGGTCGCGATGAAGCCGGGGCAGATGGCGTTGGAGCGCACATTGTCGGGTGCGGCCTCGCGGGCCATGGCCTTGGTCAGCCCGAGCACGCCGGCCTTGGCCGCCGAGTAGTGCGGGCCGCCGAAGATGCCGCCGCCGCGCTGGGCGGAGACGGAGCTCATGTTGACGATAGAGCCGGACTTGCGGGAGCGCATGTGGGGCAGCGCGGCCTGGCTCATGTAGAGGGTGCCGCGCAGGTTTACATCGAGCACGGCATCGTAGTTCTCGGGGGCGATCTCCATGAACTTCAGCGGCTGGGTGATGCCCGCGTTGTTCACCAGAATATCGACCTGACCGAAGGCCTCGAGCACGGCGGCGAAGGCGGTGTCGCAAGCCTCTTTGTCGGTCACGTTGCAGGCGATGCCGATGTGACCCTCACCGGGCAGGTCCGCCGCCGCACTGGCGGCTGCATCGGCGTCGAGGTCGAGCACCGCCACGCGGCAGCCGTGCTCGGCGAAGAGCTTGGCGGTGGCCTTGCCGAGGCCGCGCGGGCTGGCGGCGCCGGTGATGATGGCGGTCTTTCCGGTGAGAAGGTCGGGCATTGTCTCAGCTTTCGTGAACGGGTTTTCCGGTAAGCGCCTCGTAGGCGCGGATGACGAGGGCATCGTCCGCCTTGCCGTGGCCGAGGGCACGGGCGGCGGAGAAGAGTTGTAGCGAGAGGGCGGCGAGCGGCACGGGGGCCTCGGCCTCTTTGGCGGTTTCCTCGACCAGCCCGAGATCCTTGATGAAGATCTCTACGGTGGAGGTGACCTCGGGGTCGGCCTCCATCATCCGGGGGCCGCGATTGCCGAGCATCCAGCTTGCCCCTGCCGAGGCCATGACGATCTCGTGCAGCTTTTGCGGGTCGCAGCCTGCTTTGGCGCCGAAGCTCATCAGCTCGGCTGCGGCGGCGATGTGGACGCCTGCGGCGAGCTGGTGGACGACTTTGTAGGTGGCGCCCATGCCCGGCTCGTCGCCGAGGCGGTGGAGCGTGCCGGCGGTGGCCTCAAGGACCTTTTCGGCGCGGGCGAAGGCCTGTGCGGAGCCACTGGCCATGATGGTGAGCGTGCCTGCTTCGGCCCCGACCTGACCGCCGGAGACCGGCGCATCGAGCAGGTGGTGGCCCATCGCGGCGAGGTCTTCGCCGATTGCGCGGGCGGCGGAGGGCGCGACGGTGGAGGAGAGCATGACAGTGGATCCAGGGGAGAGCGCGGCGGCGGCACCTTGCTCGAAGAGCGCAGCGCGGGCCTGGGCGGCGTTGACCACCATCAGGATCAGCAGAGAGGCGCCGTTTGCGGCCTCGGCGGCGGAAGTGGCGGGGGTGCCGCCCATCGCCTTTAGCGCATCGAGCGCGGGTTGGGCCATGTCATACCCCGTGAGCGGGATGCCCGCCGCGAGGATGTTCTTCGCCATGCCCCGGCCCATAACGCCGAGGCCGATAATTGCTGTTCCGGTGTTTGCTTCAGTCATTCAGCCAGCCCTTTACCCGTGTGGTGATGCTGGGAACGGATAGCCCGTATTGATCGTGAAGCGAAGGGAGGGCGCCGGCGTCGAGGAACTCGTCGGGCAGGGCGACCTGGCGGAAGGGGACGTGGACTTGGTTGCGGGCGAGAGCGCCCGCGACGGCTTCGCCCAGTCCGCCGGTCACGGAGTGGTTCTCGGCGGTGACCACCAACCGGCCGCCCTTGGCCGCCTCGGCGCAGATGGTTGCCTCGTCGAGCGGCTTGATGGTGGGCGAGTGGAGCACGGCGCAGCTGACGCCGTCCTTCTCCAGCGCGGTGGCCGCATCGAGGCACCGCATGGTCATGAAGCCGGACGAGATGAAGAGCACGTCGGAGCCGGGGCGGATCTCCTTGGCCTTGCCCAGCTCGAACTTGTAGCCGTATTCGCCCAGCACGTTGGGCACCTTGCCGCGCAGCAGGCGCATGTAGACCGGGCCGGGGTAGTCGGCGATGGCGCGGGTGGCCTGGTCGGTTTCCACCGCATCGCAGGGGTCGAGCACGGTCATATTGGGCATGCCGCGCATGATGGCGAGGTCTTCGGTGGCCTGGTGCGACGGGCCGTAGCCGGTGGTGAGGCCGGGCAGGGCGCAGACGATCTTGACCGGCAGGTTCTCCTCGGCGATGGCCATGACGATGAAGTCGTAGGCGCGGCGGGAGGCAAAGACGGCATAGGTGGTGGCGAAGGGGGTGAAGCCTTCGCGGGCCATGCCTGCGGCGGCGGACATCAGAAGCGCCTCGGCCATGCCCATCTGATAGAACCGATCGGGGTAGGCCTCGGCGAAGATGTGCAGGTCGGTGTATTTGCCGAGGTCGGCGGTGAGGCCGACGATGTCTTCGCGGGTCTTGGCGAGATCGACCAGCGCGTGGCCGAAGGGGGCGGAGATGGTGTCGCGGCCCTCGGCATCCAGCGAGGCAATCATGGCGGAAGTGCGGGCGCCGCGCTCGGCGGGCTTGGGCCGGGCGATGTGGGCTGGCGTGCGGCGGGAGTTGGGACCGATGGTCATTCCGGCATCTCCGTATCGAGGTGGGCGAGCGCCTTGGCCCATTCTTCGGGCTCCACGCGAACGAAGTGGGTGATCTCGCGCTCTTCGAGGAAGGGCACACCCTTGCACATCTTGGTGTTGCAGATGATCGCGCGGGGTTTCGGCTCCTTCAGGTGCCGCGCCCGGTCGAAGGCGGCCACAACCGCATCGATATCGTTGCCGTCGACCTCCTCGGCGTGCCAGCCGAAGGCCTGCCACTTGGCGGCCTCGGTGCCGGGGCCGGTGGCAAGCGCGTCCATCGTGGGGCCGTCAGCCTGCTGGTTGTTGAAATCGACAATGGCGATGAGGTTATCCAGCTTCCAGGCGGCGGCGCCCATCACTGCCTCCCAGGTGGAGCCCTCACCCAGTTCGCCGTCGGACAGCATGTTGTAGACGAAGGCGTCGTTTTTCTTGCGCTTGAGGCCCAACGCCATGCCTACGGCGATGCCAAGCCCGTGGCCGAGCGAGCCGCCGGTGATTTCCATGCCCGGCGTGTAGGCAGCCATGCCGGACATCGGCAGGCGGCTATCGTCCATTCCGTAGGTCTCGATCTCGTCCTCGGGCAGGATGCCGGCCTCAATCATCGCGGCATAGAGCGCGATGGCGTAGTGGCCGATGGAGAGGAGAAAGCGATCCCGACCTTCCCAGTCGGGATCGCCGGGGCGATAGCGCATGGCGTGGAAGTAGGACACCGCCAGAACGTCGGCCGATCCCAGCGCCTGCCCGATGTATCCTTGTCCCTGCACCTCGCCCATCCGCAGCGCATGGCGACGGATCGACCAGGCGCGGCGGGCGAGACTCACGTTTGAACCTGCCGGATGTTCCACGCTCACGTTCCTCCCTTACGCTCGTGCTTCGCCAGTGGTTCTGGCAGGGCAGAGCGAGTGAAACAACGACATATTCTTAAAGTGTGGTGAAGTGCGGCTTAAAGGTGCGATAGCAGAATTTGATGGTGCAGAAGGCGCGCGCGCCGCTACCGTCTGGCCAGGTATTGGAGGACGGCAATGAACCTTGCGAGCATGTTGGCGGCACGAAACGCCGAAGGAAGACCGGTGCGTGTAGGCCTGATCGGGGCGGGCAAATTTGGCTCGATGATCCTGGCGCAGGCGCGTCATATCGAGGGGCTGCATGTGGTCGGGGTCGCGGACCTCGACGTGAAGAAGGCGCGCGAGTCCTTTGCGCGGGTCCACTGGCCGCGGGAGCAGTATGCGGCGTCTTCGGTGCAGAACGCGCTCAGTAGCGGGCAGACTTGGATTACCGAGGATGCAGGCGCGCTGATGGCCTGCGAGGAGATCGAATGCATCATCGAGGCCACGGGCCATCCGCTGGCGGGCACGCGGCACGCCTTGGCGGCCATCGGTGCGGGAAAGCACGTGGTCATGGTGAACGTCGAGGCCGATGTGATGGTGGGCGCGCTGCTCGCAGAGAAGGCGCGGCAGGCCGGGGTGGTGTACTCGATGGCCTATGGCGACCAGCCTGCGGCCATGTGCGAACTGGTCGACTGGGTGAAGAGTTGCGGCTTTGAGCTGGTGGCGGCGGGGAAGGGAATGAACTTCTGCCCTTCCTACCGCTATTCGACGCCCGACACGGTGTGGGATTACTTCGATTTTACCCCAGAGCAGGTGAAGTCGGGCGACTTCAATCCGAAGATGTACAACTCCTTCACCGATGGCACCAAGGCGGCGATCGAAATGGCAGCGGTGGCCAATGCCACGGGCATGGACTGCCCGAAAGACGGCCTCGCCTTTCCGCCCGCCGGGCTGCAAGACCTTGCCGAGGTTTTCAAGCCGGTGAGCGAGGGCGGGCAGTTGGAGAAGACTGGCATCGTCGATATCGCCGCCTCGCGGGAGCCGGACGGGCGGACTGTGCTGAACAATATCCAATACGGCATGTTCGTGACCTTCAAGGCGCCGAACGAATACACCCGTCAGTGCTTCAATCAGTACGGGCTGATGACAGACAAGAGCGGCTGGTATGGGTCTATGTGGCGGCCGTTCCACCTGATCGGGCTGGAAACCGCGATGTCGGTGCTTTCGGCCTGCCTGCGGCAGGAGCCGACTGGCAGCTCGCGTCTGTTCCGCGCTGATGCCGTTGCTGCTGCGAAGGGCAGCTTTGACAGCGGGGAGTATCTGGACGGGGAAGGGGGCTTCAAGGTTTGGGCCAAGGCCATTCCGGCGACGGAGTCGGTGGCGTTGAATGCCCTGCCCATCGGTCTGGCACACCATGTGCGGCTGAAGCGCTCTGTCAGCCAGGATCAGGTGGTGAGCCTCGATGATGTGGATATCGTGGATGACCTCGACATTCACGCGCTGCGCCGGGAGCAGCGGCGGCTGCTCTCGCCCGGGGCAGAGGCAGTGCAGTCGGCGCCGGTCATGGCCGAGGCCTGACGGCCCGGCCTCAGCCCGGCGCGGCGGTGCTCTGGCGGGTCACCAGCTCGACGCCGACCATCTCGACGCGGTCGGGCGCGGCGGGCGCGAGCGGGTCGCCTGCGGCGGCGATCTGCTCCAGCAACAACTGGGCGGCTCGGCAGCCGAGCGCGTGCCGGTCCTGCCGGATGGTGGTGAGCGAGGGCGTGTAGACCTTGCTCAGCTCGATATCGTCGAAGCCGATGACCGAGATATCCTCGGGCACCCGCACGCCCGCCTCCATCAGCGTGGACATCAGCGCAAAGGCCACCTGATCGGAGGCGCAGAAAACGGCTGAGGGCCGGTCTTTCATGGCGATGATGCGGTTTGCGGCATCGCGGCCTGAGGCAAGTGAGAAGTCGCCGCGAATGATCCAGTCATCGCGGCTGGGCAGGCCGAGGCGGGCGCGTTCGGCCAGCATGCCTGCGCGCCGGGCCTTGGTGAGCACATTGCCTGCGGGGCCGGTGACGTGGGCGATGTCGCGATGCCCGAGGTCATGCAGGTGCTGCACGGCGAGGCGCGCGCCTTCTTCGTTGTCGGAGCGAACCGAAGGAAGGGTAGAGCCATCGACCCACTCGCAGGCGAAAACGATGCGTTCAGCCACGCCTGCACTGTCAAAGGCGGCGAGGTCGGACTGGGCGAGGCCGCCATCGAGCGAGATCATCCCGTCGATCCGGCCATCGAGAAAATAGCCGGTCAGCTCGCGCCCGCCGCTTGCGGTATCGGCGATGAGCACGGAGGTATCGGTGCCCGCGAAGCTCTCGGAAATGGCGGCGAGGATGGTGCTGAAAAACGGGTTGCCGAGGTTGGGCACGAGCACCAGAACGGCCCCGGCCCGCTGCATGCGGAGGTTCCGCGCGGCGTGGTTGACCCGGTATCCGGTGATTCGAACCGCATCTTCTACCGCTTTGCGGGTGCTCTCGGTCAGTAGGTCGGGGTTGGAAAGCGCCCGGCTGACGGTGGCGGTCGAGACCCCGGCCTCCCGCGCAACATCCCGAATTCTGACAGTTTTTTGAGCCATTGAAGTAAATCCCTCGCCGCTTGCCTGATAGCGATAACCCGGTGCTTGACAAGGGCAGCGGTGCCGGAAACTATCCATGTAATCGTTTACATGCAAGGGCGCAGCGTTTCAGTCCTGCACATGTAAACGATTACAGGCGCCGTGGAGGACGGCGCGTAAAAAAATGACAGGGCCTGCTCCGCGCAGCGCCCGCAGGGAGGATTAGAGATGACGTTTCGCACCATTCTGATGGCGGGCACGGCGCTGTGCGCAGGGTCCGCCGTTTCGGCGGCCGACCTTGAGGTGACACATTGGTGGACATCGGGCGGCGAAGCCGCAGCCGTGCAGCAGTTTGCCACCGAATTCGAAGGCCAGACCGAGCACAAGTGGATCGACGGCGCGATTGCCGGCGGCGGAGGCACCGCCCGTCCGGTGATGGTGAGCCGGATCATCGGTGGCGACCCGATGGGGGCGTTCCAGTTCAACCACGGGCGTCAGGCTGAGGAGCTGATCGAGGCCGGGTTGCTGCGCGACATGACCCATGTGGCCGAGGCCGAGGGCTGGACGGATATCGTGAACCCGCCGAGCTTGCTGGACGCCTGCACGGTGGACGGCAAGATCTATTGCGCGCCGGTGAACATTCACTCGTGGCAGTGGCTGTGGCTCTCCAACGGCGCTTTCGAGACGGCGGGCGTGGATGTGCCGGCCAACTGGGACGAGTTCGTGGCTGCGGCCCCTGCTCTGAAAGAGGCCGGTATCCAGCCGATGGCGCTGGGCGGGCAGCCCTGGCAAAGCTCGGGTGCGTTCAACGTGCTGATGGCCACGCTGGCGGGGCCGGACGTGCTGCAGAAGGTCTATGGCGACGGCGATGCAGACTTGGCAGGCGGCGAGGAGATGGCCCGCGTGTTCAAGGCGGCCGAAGACATGCGCGGCATGGTCGAAGGCTCCAACGTGCAGGACTGGAACCAGGCGACCAACCTCGTGATCACCGATGCCGCAGGCGGCCAGATCATGGGCGACTGGGCGCAGGGCGAGTTTGCCGTGGCCGGTGAGGTCGCCGGTGAGGATTACACCTGCTTGCCGGGCCTCGGTGTGATCGAGGTGCTTTCGACGGGCGGTGATGCCTTCTACTTCCCCGAGACCGGCGATGCCGAAATCGAAGCCGCGCAGGACGCGCTGGCCGCGACCCTGCTGAAGCCGCAGACTCAGGTGGCCTTCAACCTCAAGAAAGGCTCGCTGCCGATCCGCGGTGACGTGGACCTCGCCAGCGCCAACGACTGTATGAAGAAGGGCCTCCAGCTGCTCGCCGACGGCAAGACCATGCCCGACGTGAACATGCTGAACACCGAAGACACCAACAACCAGTTGAACGACCTCTTCGTTCAGTTCTTCCAAGATCCGTCGATCTCTGCCGACGACGCGCAGGCGCGCTTCGTGAGCATCGTCGAGAACAAGGACTGACACGCGTCCACCCAGGGGCTGGGCTGCGCTGACAGGCGTGGCCCGGTTCCATGGCTGACCTACCAGCGCGAGAGGGGAGCGCCATGGCTGCGGCCCGCCCGTTAGGGCTTTTTCGGAACATCAACGCCAAGATTGCTGCCATTCCGATGGTGCTGACGGCCCTCGTGGTCTTCACCGGGGGCACGATCTGGACGGTTGTCTACTCCTTCACCAATTCAAAGCTGCTGCCGCGCGAGAAGTTCGTGGGCTTTCAGCAATACGAGCGGCTCTGGGGGACCGAGCGCTGGAACGTGGCGATCGAGAACCTGCTGATCTACGGCGCCTGCATGGTGGTTTTCAGTCTCGTGATCGGATTTGTGCTGGCGGCGCTGCTCGACCAGAAGATCCGGTTCGAGAACACCTTTCGCACGATCCTGCTCTACCCCTTCGCGCTGAGCTTCATCGTGACCGGCCTCGTCTGGCAGTGGCTGCTAAATCCAGACTTCGGCATTCAGTCGGTGATCCGGGCGCTGGGGTGGGAGAGCTTCGATTTCGACCCGCTGTATAACGCGGATATCGTCATCTACGGCGTGCTCATTGCCGGACTTTGGCAGGGCACGGGACTTGTGATGTGCCTGATGCTTGCGGGGCTGCGCGGGATCGATCAGGAGATCTGGAAGGCCGCGCGGGTCGACGGCATCCCGATGTGGAAGACCTACATCTTTATCGTCATCCCGATGATCCGGCCGGTGTTCATTACGACCCTCGTCATCATCGCCAGCGGCATCGTGCGGCTTTACGACCTGATCGTGGCGCAAACCGGGGGCGGGCCGGGGATCGCCTCGGATGTGCCGGCGAAATATGTCTATGACTACATGTTCCAGGGTCAGAACCTCGGGCAGGGCTTTGCCGCGTCGACGATGATGCTGCTCGCGGTCCTGGTGGTCATCATTCCCTGGGCCTATCTCGAATTCGGGGGGAAGAAGCGTGTCTGACCCCGGTATCCTCAACGTTGCTGGCGTGGGTGCCGACGCGCTCGACGGGCCGCGCGGACCCAAGCCGCGCCGCCGGTTCTCGCGGCGCAACATCTTCATCTACGGCACGCTGATCGTGGTGGCGCTCTACTACCTGCTGCCGCTCTGGGTGATGGTCGTGACCTCGCTGAAAGGTATGCCCGAGATCCGGCTAGGCAACATCTTTGCGCCACCGGTTGAGATCACCTTTCAGCCTTGGGTGAAGGCCTGGGCGGAGGCTTGCACGGGGCTCAACTGCGACGGGCTTTCACGCGGGTTCTGGAATTCGGTGCGGATCACCGTGCCTTCGGTGATCCTGTCGATCCTCATTGCCTCAGTGAACGGTTACGCACTGGCGAACTGGCGGTTCAAGGGCGCGGATGTGTTCTTCACCATCCTGATCTTCGGGGCCTTCATCCCGTACCAGGTGATGCTCTACCCCATCGTGATCATCCTGCGCGAGATCGGGCTCTACGGCTCGCTCACCGGGCTGGTGCTGGTGCACTCGGTCTTCGGGATGCCGATCCTGACGCTGCTGTTCCGCAACTACTTTACTTCGCTGCCCGAGGAGCTGTTCAAGGCGGCGCGGGTCGATGGCGCGGGGTTCTGGCAGATATACTTCCAGATCATGCTGCCGATGAGCCTGCCGATTTTCGTGGTGGCGATGATCCTGCAAGTCACTGGGATCTGGAACGATTTCCTCTTCGGCGTGGTCTACACCAAGCCGGACCTCTACCCGATGACGGTGCAGCTCAACAACATCGTCAACTCGGTGCAGGGGGTGAAGGAATACAACGTCAACATGGCGGCGACGTTGCTCACCGGGCTGGTGCCCCTCGTCATCTACTTCATCTCCGGAAAACTCTTCGTGCGCGGCATCGCGGCGGGCGCGGTCAAAGGCTGAGGCATGGAACATTCAATCGAAATCAAACACCTCGACCTGTCGTTCGGCGCCGTGAAGGTGCTTCAGGACCTGAACCTCGATGTTAAGCAGGGCGAGTTCCTCGTGTTGCTGGGGTCCTCAGGCTGCGGCAAGTCCACCTTGCTCAACTGCATCGCCGGGCTGCTTGACGTGACCGACGGGCAGATCTGGATCGGCGGGGAGAACGTGACTTGGGAGGAGCCGAGCAAGCGGGGCATCGGCATGGTGTTTCAGAGCTACGCACTCTACCCGCAGATGACCGTGCGCGGGAACCTGAGTTTTGGGTTGAAGAACGCAGGTGTCAGCAAGGCCGAGATCGCCGAGCGGGTGAACCGGGCGGCGCAGGTGCTGCAGATCGAGCCGCTGCTGGACCGGAAGCCTTCGGCCCTTTCGGGCGGGCAGCGGCAGCGGGTGGCGATTGGCCGGGCGCTGGTGCGCGACGTGGATGTGTTCCTCTTCGACGAGCCGCTCTCCAACCTCGACGCCAAGCTGCGCGCAGACCTGCGGGTGGAGATCAAGCAGCTGCACGCGACGCTGGGCAACACGATGATCTACGTCACCCACGACCAGATTGAGGCGATGACGCTGGCCGACCGGATCGCGATCATGAAGGGCGGGGCGGTGATGCAGCTTGATGCGCCCAACGCCATCTACAACCGTCCGGCCAACAAGTATGTGGCGGAGTTCATCGGTTCGCCGACGATGAATTTCTTTGAGGGCGAGGTGCAGGGCGGCAATTTCCTTTCAGGCGAGCTGGCGATCCCGCTGGAGGGCTACGCGTGGCAGGGCGGGGCCGTGGATGGCGCGGCATGGCTTGGCATCCGGCCTGAGCATATCGCCAGTGGTGAGGTGGCTGCGCACAAGCCGTTTCAGGCGGAGGCGACCGTGGAGCTTGTGGAGCCGCTCGGCTCCGACACCCTGCTGCGCTGCGATGTGGCGGGGCGGCATGTGTGGGTGCGGATCGACGGGCAGACCGAGATCGCCCCCGGCGCGCCCCTTTCGCTCGGCTTTTCGCCCGAGCGCGCGCACCTCTTTGAAAAGACGAACGAAACCCGGCTCTAGGCCGCCACGACAGGACCGATCACGATGATCTCATACCAGCTTTATTCCTCCCGCGACGCCGGGGCTTGGGAAGACACGCTCAACCACTTGGCCTCGCTGGGCTACAGCTACGTGGAAGGCTTTGGCGGCGTCTATGAAGACCCCCACGGCTTCAAGGCGCTGCTGGACGCCAACCAGCTGGCGATGCCCTCGGGCCATTTCTTTCCGCTCGCATCGTTCGAGGAAGGGTTCGACAAGAGCATCGCTGCGGCCAAGGTGCTGGGCATGGAGCGGTTGTTCTGCCCGGCGCCGACGGATGAATACCGCAACGGGGCTGATCTGGCGGCCTGGAAAGACCTTGCCAACCGGCTGAACGAGGCGGGCAAGCGGGTGCAGGGCGCGGGCCTGCGCTTTGGCTGGCACAACCATCACTGGGAGTTCATGGTGCTGGAGGATGGCACCCTGCCGATGCAGGTGCTGCTCGACCTCGCGCCGGAGATCGAGTGGGAGATGGACGTGGCCTGGGTGGTGCGCGGCGGGGCAGACCCGCTGAAGTGGATCGCCGATCACAAGGACCGGATCACCACCGCCCATGTGAAGGACATCGCCCCCGAGGGCGAGTGCGCCGACGAGGACGGATGGGCCGATGTGGGCCATGGCGTGATGGACTGGCCGGGGCTGATGGCGGCGCTGGAGGGCGCGGGCGTGGACCTGTTCGTGATGGAGCACGACAAGCCAAACGATGCGCGCCGCTTTGCGCAGCGGTCGTTCGAAGCCGTGAAGGGGTTTTGAGCGATGGCGGATACACTCGGAATTGGCGTGATCGGCTGCGGCAACATCTCGGCCGCCTACATGCGCCTCGCGCCGCTTTTCAAAGGCATCGAGATGCGGGCCTGCGCGGACCTGAACGAAGAGGCCGCCAAGGCGCGGGCCGGGGAGTTTGGCCTACGGGCGGAGAGCATCGACGGGCTGCTGGCGGCGGATGACGTGGATGTGGTGGTGAACCTGACGGTGCCCAATGCGCATTTCGAGGTGTCGAAGCGCGTGCTGGAGGCGGGCAAACATGTGTACTCGGAAAAGCCATTTGTGCTGACGCTGGAGGAGGGCGAGGCGCTGAAGGCGATCGCGGGCGAGATGGGCCTGCGGGTGGGATCGGCGCCCGATACCTTCCTCGGCGGGGCGCACCAGTTGGCGCGGCATCTGGTGGACAGCGAGGCGGTGGGGCGCGTGACCTCCGGCACCTGCTTCGTGCAGAGCGCGGGCATGGAGATGTGGCACCCGAACCCCGATTTCTTTTTCCAGCCGGGGGCCGGGCCGGTGCTGGATATCGGGCCGTATTACGTGAGCAACCTCGTGCAACTGCTGGGGCCGGTGAGCCGCGTGGTGGCGATGAGTTCGAGCGCGAATGAGTATCGCACCATTACCTCGCAACCGCGTCATGGCGAGAAGATCAAGGTGGAGACGCCGACCACGATTCACTCGATCTTGCAGTTCGCGAGCGGTGCGCAGGTGACCTTTATCGCCAGCTGGGACGTGTGGCAGCACGGGCATTCGAACATGGAGCTTTATGGCACCGAGGGCACGCTGCATGTGCCGGACCCCAACTTCTTTGGCGGCGAGGTGCGGGTGACGGAGAAGGGCGTGTTCACTAACATCTCCGGGGAGTGGGCGCATCCGTTCTCCAAGGCTAATGACAACGGGCGGGCGAACTATCGCACGGCGGGGCTGGCCGATATGGCGCAGGCGATCCTAGAAGGGCGCCCGCACCGCTGCTCGGACGATTTTGCGACCCATGTGGTGGATGTGATGACCTCGATCCTGAGAGCGGGCGAAGAGGGCCGAGCATTTGATATTGCGACCACCTGCGAGCGGCCCGCCGCGCTGGGGCCGGATGCGGCGAAGGCGCTGCTGGCATGAGTGTGTATTCCGCCGCGGAGGACCGGTACGAGCGGATGGAGTATCGCCGCTGCGGCAAGTCGGGGGTGAAGCTGCCCGCCGTGTCGCTTGGGCTGTGGCACAACTTCGGCGATGACGCGCCCCACGAGACCAAGCGGGAGATCTGCCGGACGGCCTTTGACCACGGGATCACCCATTTTGATCTGGCCAATAACTACGGCCCTCGCCCCGGCGCGGCGGAACAGGCCTTTGGCGAGATCCTGCGGACCGATTTTGCACCCTATCGAGACGAGCTCATCATCTCGTCGAAGGCGGGTTATGGCATGTGGCCGGGGCCTTATGGGGAGTGGGGAAGCCGCAAGTATCTGGTGGCCAGTTGCGACCAGTCGCTGAAGCGTATGGGGCTGGATTACGTCGATATCTTCTATTCGCACCGCTTCGACCCGGACACGCCGCTGGAGGAGACCATGGGCGCGCTGGATTACATCGTGCGGTCGGGGAGGGCGCTCTATGCGGGGATTTCGTCGTATAATTCAGAACGGACGCGGGAGGCGGTGGCGATCCTGCGCGATCTTGGCACGCCCTGCCTGATCCACCAGCCGAGCTACAACATGATCAACCGCTGGGTCGAGCGGGATGGGCTGAAGGACACGCTGGCGGAATTGGGCGTTGGATCAATTGCTTTCACCCCTCTGGCGCAGGGGATGCTGACGGCAAAGTATCTGAATGGCGTGCCCGAGGGCAGCCGCGCGACGCAGGGCAAGAGTCTGCGCAGCGAGATGCTGAGCGAGCGGGCGATCGAGAACATCCGGGCGCTCAATTCGATTGCGGAGCGGCGCGGCCAGACGCTGGCACAAATGGCGATTGCCTGGGTGCTGCGCGGTGGCGGGATCACCACGGCGCTGATCGGGGCGAGCAAGCCGAGCCAGGTGGTTGATTGCGCGGGCGCGGTGGGGAACCTCGAGTTCTCGGAGGCCGAGCTGGTGGAGATCGACGAGTACGCCGACGAGGAGGCGATCAACCTCTGGGCGCAGTCGGCGGAACAGACGAAATTCGCGGCGCAGCGATGATCCGCAACCCGATCCTCCCCGGCTTCAACCCCGACCCCTCGATCTGCCGCGTGGGCGAGGAGTACTTCATCGCGACCTCGACCTTCGAGTGGTATCCGGGCGTGCAAATCCACCGGTCCAAGGACTTGGTGAACTGGGATCTGGCCTGCCGTCCGCTCTCGCGTGCGACCCAACTGGACATGCGCGGCGATCCGGACAGTTGCGGGATCTGGGCGCCTTGTTTGAGCTATGCCGATGGGTTGTTCTGGCTCGTTTATACGGACGTGAAGCGGTATGATGGCAACTTCAAGGATGCGCACAACTACATCGTGACCGCGCCCTCCATCGAAGGGCCGTGGAGCGACCCGACCTATGTGAGCAGCCACGGGTTCGACCCTTCCCTGTTTCATGATGACGACGGGAAGAAATACTGGCTGGTGCTTCAATGGAACCACATCAGCGAGAGCATCGGCGGCAAGCCGAAGACCTCTGCCTTTGACGGTATCCTTTGCCAGGAGTGGCACCCGGAGGAGGGGCTGAATGGGGAGATCAAAGTGATCTCCAAGGGCTCCGCGTTGGGATTGACGGAGGGGCCGCACCTGAGCAAGCGGAACGGGTGGTATTACCTGACCGTGGCCGAAGGTGGGACGGGGTATAGCCACGCTGTGACGATGGCGCGTAGTCGCGATGTGTTCGGCCCCTACGAACTGCACCCCGACACCCATCTGCTGACTGCCAAGGATGACCCGGACGCGCCGTTGCAGCGCACCGGGCACGGGCAGGTCGTGGAGACGCCGGAGGGCGAGACCTATCACACCTTCCTGTGCTCGCGCCCGCTGCCGGGGCAGTTCTCGCCGCTGGGGCGGGAGACGGGGATCGAGAAATGCGAATGGCGGGACGATTGGCTTTATGTCGAGGGTGGCGGGACGTTGGCGCATCTGGAGGTGCCAGCGCCGTTTGATGTGGAGCAGCGGGCGCCGGTTGCCGTGGAGCGGAGGTTTGCGGATGAGCTTCCGCCCGAGTTCCAATGGCTGCGCACGCCGGAGCCGGAGCGGATCTTCACGCTGACCGGCGAGGCGCTGAGGCTGACCGGACGGGAGAGCATTGGCAGCTGGTTCGAGCAAAGCCTTGTGGCGCGGCGGCAGGAGCATTTGCGGTATCGCGCTGCGACGACTCTGGAGGTGTTCGAGCCGACGACATACCAGCAGGCCGCCGGGCTGACGACCTATTACAATCGGTACAAGTTCCACTTCGCTGTCGTGTCGTGGACGGAGGAACTGGGACGTTGCCTGATGCTAATGTCCTGCCCCGGTGACTGGCCGGATGGGCGGATGCAGTTTCCCGCTACGCCGGTGCCGCTGGCCGAAGGGCCGGTGGAACTGGCGGTTGAAGTCGACCACGCCAAGCAGCAGTTCATTTACCGGCAGGGCGGCGGCAACTGGCAGCCGTTCGGGCCGGAGTTGGATGCCAGCGTGATTTCCGACGAGGGCGGGCGGGGCGAGCATGGCTCGTTCACCGGGGCCTTCGTGGGGATGATGTGCTTCGACATCACCGGGCAGGGCCGCACCGCCGATTTCACCCGGTTCAGCTACGACCCGACCTGATGTTTGCCGCGCTTGAAATATTCGACCTTGAGACCGGCGAGAGCCAGACGCTGCTAGAGACCGACCGGCACATTGAGGCGCCGAACTGGGCGGGGGACGCGCTGATCGTCAATGCAGAGGGGCGGCTCTATCGCGTGCCGCTCGATGCGCCTGGCTTGAAGCTGATAGATACGGGCTTGCACGATGGCCTGAACAACGATCACGGGCTCTCGCCTGACGGCAAATGGCTCGCGATTTCAGACAGCAGTGAAGCTGGAGCGTCCTGCATATACACCTTGCCTGCGGACGGCGGTGTGCCGGAACGGATCACGATGCAGACGCCAAGCTGGTGGCACGGCTGGTCGCCTGATGGTGAACGGCTGGCCTACACCTGCCGACGTGACGGGGTTTTCGGCATTGCCACGATCCCTGAGGCCGGGGGCGACGAGACGGTGCTGATCGACGGTGGTGGGCATTATGACGGGCCGGACTACACCCCCGATGGCCGCCATATCTGGTTCAACTCCGACAGGGGTGGGCAGATGAACCTGTGGCGCATGGGGCCGGGCGGGGAAGACCCCGAGGAGATGACGGGCGGTGACAGCGTGGACTGGTTTCCGCATCCTTCGCCGGATGGTGAGCACGTGCTCTATCTCGCCTATCCGCCGGGCACCGAAGGGCATCCGTTTGGCCGTGAGGTCGAACTGAGACTCATGCCCGCGAGCGGCGGCGCGCCGAAGACGCTCTGCGCCTTCTTCGGCGGGCAGGGAAGCATCAACGTGCCGTCTTGGTCGCCCGATGTCCGCCGGTTTGCCTATGTCAGATACGCACGGCCCTGAGGTCACGCAGCCTTTGCGGCCTCGCTCACCCGATCTGCGAGGGCCTTGAAATTGCGCGCCGAAGCGAGGTGGAGGAAGGTGCATTCCAGCTCGTCATTGCGGAACATCTGGAGCGCCGCATCATCCTCGAGGCCTTTCAGCTTTTCACGGTCGACGGTGAAGAAGCCCTGAAGCGTGCGCTTCTCGCCGGAGGGCGTGGTGTAGTTGGCCTGCATCGGCTTGAGCATCTCGAGGTCCGCAAGCCGCTGGGCGTAGGCCTGGGTGCGCTGGTGCTGGGCTTGATAATCCTGCTGAAACTTCAGCACGCCTTCGAGGTAGGGCGTTGGCTTGCCGCCTTCATCGAACAGTGCCTCGCCCTTGCCCTTGGTCGCAAGACAGGCGGCGCTGTCATCGATGTGCAGGGTCTGGGTGCCGGTCTTGTCCTGCTGCGACAGGACAAAGGGGTAGCGGCGGATGTAGGCCGGAACGTAGCTGCCCAGCCAGTTGCCTTTTTTGCCGATGAAGGCATTGCGTGACCCGTCCAGCCCGAGGATCACCGAGGGAACGGGGGCCTTCGGATCGCCGGCAAAGACAATGGGATACTCGGCGGCGCAGAGCGCGAACTCGGCCGCGGCGATGGGCACGGAGTTGACCCCGGCGGCAAAGCTGAAATCGCCAGTGTCCTTTACAAGCGTCTTGCCGTGCCGCGCGGGGTTCACCGCGGCTGGGGTTTCATAAAACAGCAGCTGCTTGGCCATCGGTCTGCTCTCCTCACCTGTCATGCTGGCCCTTGGTGTAACGGCTGAGGGGGTGGTTGCAAGGGAAAGGCGGGGTTTGGCCGGCGCGGCGGAAGGTGCGGCCCGCCGTTCGGTGGTCTCAGCATTCGTAAAGGAAGCTCGCTTAGGGTCGGCCGGAACGAATTCCGACCGGCGCGAACCGGCGCGACGATTTCCGCAGTTTCAACCACAGGGAGCCCGCTTCCATGCACGATCCGTTCAAGAACCGCACGCCCAGCCTCTCCGGCCCCGCGACCGATATCATTCCGGTCACACCGTCGGACAGCACCAACCTGCCCGCGGTCTGCGTGGCGCTTTACATCGAGGCCGGTGGAGACCTCGTGATCGTCACGCAGGCCGGAGCGATGCGGACAGTTGCAGTGGCCGACCAGTCGATGTTGCCGGTGGGCGTGCGGCGGGTGCAGGCCACGGGGACCACTGCGACGGGCATTCATGGCTTCGTGGTCTGAGCATGACCGGATTCACCCTTGATCTCACACAGACGCCGAGCCTGCGCTTGCGGCAGGGGCGGTCCCTTTCACTCGAGGGCCTGCTCGCCAATCTCGCGCCGGGGGATGTGCCCACAATCAGCATAGGCACCGCGCAAACGCTTGCCGGGACGCTGGTGGATTGCTCAGCCGATTTTCACGGCGATCCGCACTATCGCTACGATGGGTGCCTCGACGTGCGAAAGACCGGCTCAGGGCGGATCGCGGCGGGGCTGTCCACGCTTGGGATCACTTATTATTGCAACCTCGAGTTTGTCACCGATGCGTCGAACGATGTGTTCGAGGCAAAGGTTTATGTGCCGGCTTCGGGTTACGACCTTGGGCTGCGGGTGGTGGTGGACGGCAAGTTGCACAGCCTGCACCTCGAGCGGCACGCGACCACGCCCAACGCGATCCATTATGTGCGGGTTGCTTTTCCGACGGCGCGGGCTCGGCACATCACCTTGGAGATGGAGACCGTCTCCAGCCTGAACGGCGTGATCGTGCCATCGGGGCAGGGGCTGACCCGGCCCGCCGCGCCCGTGGCGCGCCCGGTTGGGGTTTTGGGGGACAGTTTCTTTCGCGGCGCAGGGTATAGCGTGGGCGGCGCCAGTGGGTTGGAAACGGCGGGATATTTCATCGCGCGGCTGCTTGGGGCGGATCGGATCGTCAACTTTGCGGTCGGGGGAACCGGCTGGGTGAACGCCGGGTCTGCCAATGCCTTCGGCGGGCGCTTGCCGGAGATCCTTGGCTCTGGCGTGATGGCGCTGGTCTGCGCAGGGTCGCGGAATGATGACGGGGAAAGCGGCATTCAGGCGGCGGTGGAGGGTGCGCTTGCGGGGCTGTCGGATGTGCCTTTCGTGGCCGTCAGTGGTCCGGCGCAGCCAGGGTTTTCCGTGGTCAATGCGGAGGTTGCGGCGGCGGCCGCGAGTGCGGGGCGAGCCTTCGTGGATACGCTCAACGTCATCGGCCCCGAACTGACCTTGCCGGAAGGCGTTCATCCGAATGCGCAGGGCCATGAGGCGCTGGCGCGGGCTATTGCGGGAGGGATCTCAATTGGTCAGGCGCAGGCCACGGTTGCTGCGGCAATGGCGGCACGTGAGGCTGTGGCGCTCACGCTGACCGGCCCCTCCGGCGCATTCGTGAAGACCGGGAACGACGTGGCGGTGACGGCGGAGGTTTCCACCGGCCATCCCGGCAGTGTGACCTTCTATGAGGCGGGGCTGCCGGTTGCCACGGCGGTTGTTGCGGGTGGCTTGGCCAGCACGGTGATCGCAGGCATCGCTAGCGGCCAGCATGGCTTCAGCGCGAGTTTCGTGCCGGATGATCGCTTTGCGGCCACGACGACTACCGGGAAACTCAACCTGACGGCCGTGGAGGATCTTGGCTTCACCGACAGTTTCACGCGGGCGGATGGCCCGCCGGTCGAGACCGAAGGCGCAGTGCCGAAGACGTGGCAGGCGCTTGGTAGCGGCGGGGCGTGGCTGATTGCCGGGAACAAGCTGGCGAATACTACCGTGGGGGGCGGCTCGCATTACCTCGTGGCGGAGGCGGGCGCGCCGGATGGAGCCTTTGAGGTGACAGTCTCGGGCAGCCTCGTAATCGGCGGCTATATTGCGCTGCGGGCCACGAACCAGACGAACCTGTTGCGGCTGACTGTTCAGGGCGGCCAGATCGAGCTGCAATCCATCGTTGCGAACGCAAAGACGGTGATCGCTGCCGGAACGGGTGGGGCTTGGGCTGATGGCGATACGGTCCGCGTGGAACTGGTGGGGCAAGCGGTGACCGTCCTGCGCAATGGAACGGCGGTGCCGGGGCTTGAGGGCGTGAGTTGCGCGGCTTGGGCAGACCGGACGCTGTTTGGCGTTGGAGTGGGCAGCGCCGGGGGCAATGTGGCCTTCGATGACGTGAGTTTCAGTCAGATCGTGTGAGTGTTTCGCTGAACCGCACCGGATGTTTTCGGCGCGGCTCGGATGAAGCCGATTTGCACGACGCTTGCCTTTGTTCCGCAAAACACGCTCACTACCCAGAGATGAAATTCATCGCCTGCCGAACACTTGCGGGCGCAGAAGGCGGGGTCCGACCTGCCGGGATCGTGGACGGAATGCGCCTGTGCTTTGCCATAAGCAGCTTCGGTCAGGGCGGCGCGCAAAAGCAATGCGTCGCCCTGATGAACGCACTGGCCCTCGACCCCGACATCGAAGTGCAGCTGATCTACTTTCAGGAGGGCGAGAATTTTGCGGCCCTGAGGCAAGACAGGATTAGAGCCGTGCGGCTCTCCGGCGGCTCAGTCTATGATCCCCGCAACATCTTCCGCATGGCGCGGCGATTGAGAGAGTTACAGCCGGACGTGGTGTGTAGTTGGCTTCACGGGAGCGATGTGCTTGCTGCCCTGAGCACGTTACTGCTTGGCGCAACTGGCCGGCACGTGCCATGGGTCATGACGGAGCGTGATAGCCACTACCCGTCGAACTGGCGTTATCGCCTGCGGCGCAGGTTGGCGCGTCGGGCGCGGCGCATCCTGTGCAACTCCGAGGCCGGGCGCCGGTACTGGCGCGCAAATGGCATCGAAGCTGCGGCGCTGCACGTGGTGCCGAACATCAACCTTGCTGCTGGGCTGACCGCCAACTCTGCTGGCACGTCGGAGCGTGAGGTCGTGTTCGCCGGCCGTCTTGAGCCGCAAAAAAATGTGCGCCGGCTTGCTCAGGCGTTCGCTATTGCCGCGCAGGGCAGCCCGGCCCGCTTTCGCATTCTGGGCGACGGAAGCGAGCGTGAGGCGGTGTCGGAAATCGTCGAGCAGGCTGGCGGCGCGGGGCGCGTGGACCTGGAAGCGCACCAGCCTGACATATTGCCGATATACCAGCGCGACCCCGTCTACGTGACGCTCAGCAGGCACGAAGGCACGCCTAACGCGTTGATCGAGAACATCAGCCTCGGCAACCTTATCGTCGCTTCTCGGATCGTTGGGCACGTGGCTCTCCTTGGTCCTGAGTACCCGTTCTATGTGGCTCCCGACGCTGCGCCGTCGGAGGTCGCTCGGGTCATCGGTGAGGCTCTAGCGGTGGAACATAGGTCGCCCATGGCATTTGCGCAGGCCAAGGTCGCAGCCTTCACCGCAGTGGCCGTAGCGGATTGCTACAAACGGCATTTCATGGAGGTCGCAGGATGATCTCACTTCGCCGCTCACTTTCGCGCCTGATCTTTCACGCGGCCCGGTTCTTGCTCCGCGCCATTGAGCCGATCTCGGCGCGGCTTTGCATGCGGGCCTACTTGTCGCTGCTCCGCACCATGGGCGTACGGATGGCCGGCTGCCCTCGCTATATCGCGCTCGACGCCAAGTTCGACGATTTCGATCGGATCACGTTTGGAGACCGGGTCGTAATCTCGCAGCGGGTCATTCTGTTGACGCATGACTATTCGCTTACCGCTGGTTTGCGGGCGATCGGCGAGGCGCCGGAGACGGACATTGCCTTCATCCGGCCCATCACGCTCGGCGACAATGTCTTTGTCGGGATGGGGGCGACCCTGCTTCCGGGCACGGTGATCGGGGATGATGTGGTTGTGGCGGCGGGTTCCGTGGTTCGCGGCACGGTTGAGCCTGATAGCATCGTTGCCGGAAACCCTGCACAGGTCGTCGGGCGGCTCAGCGAGCGGGCGCAAGGGTGGAAAGGCCGTATGGAAGATGCCGATTTGCGGGTCGACAAGGCCTGACGGGTCAAGGCCGTCGCACTTGCCCGAAGCGTTTGATGGGACTACCAAAGAAGTCTGGGCACAACCTGATGGCGAGTGTCCGGACTGGGATGATTGGAACGGTACGTCTTGGCGCGGTATCAGGATCTTGGCAGCTTTCGCCTGCCCCCCGGCTCGCGTGGCCGATCGGCATTCGTCGTGCAGCTCTGGTGGCTGGTTCAGGCCGTGCTGGTGCAATGCTCTCCCCAGTTCATGTACGGCTGGCGCGCCTTTTGGTGGCGGGCTTTCGGCGCGACGGTCGGGAAGGGTTGCCTCATACGCCCCTCGGCGCGGGTGACCTATCCTTGGAAGGTTAGCCTTGGCACCAACTGCTGGATCGGGGACCGGGCGGAGCTTTACTCGCTGGAGAGCATAACGGTTGGCGACAACGCGTGCATTTCGCAGGATTGCTACATCTGCACTGGCTCGCATGAGCTCGCGCGCTTGGACTTTGCCTACGCCAACGCACCGGTCGAAATTGGTTCGGAAGTCTGGATTGCGGCGGGCGCTTTTGTCGGCCCCGGGGTGAGCGTCGGCGATGGTGCGGTCATTGGCGCACGGTCACTGGTGCTGACGCCGCTGGAGGGCGGCGGCATCTATGCAGGGCAACCTGCTCGGTGGGTTCGGCAGCGGCCCGAGGCTGGGGGAACGGGCGGATGAGCGGTCGCAGCGGGCCTCTTCTGGCGATCGGCCAGTTTCCTCCGCCGGTGCATGGGTTCAGCGCTGTTACCGAGGCCATGGCCGACGTGCTGGAGCAGCAGGGCGAGGTACAGCGGGTCAACCTGGCGCCCCTATCATCGCGGGTCGGTCTGCAAGAGGCGTCGCGGATCTTGCGGTGCCTTATCGCCATGTTCGCCTTGGTTGTGGCTCGGCTACGCGGTGCGCGGCAAGCCTATATCCCCTGTGAAGGTGGGCGTGGCCTGCTCTTCACGCTGGCTCTTGCCCGCGTCGCGCGTGCCTTGGGTTACGAAGTGACGTGCCACCATCACAGCTACGCTTATATCAATGCCCCTTCTCGCCTGATGTGGCGGCTCACACGACCGCCGCTGGACCAGATGCGCCACGTGTTCCTGTCAAGCGACATGCGCGCCGCGTTTGAGGCGCGCTATGGGCCAACGGCACGGGCCAGTGTGATCAGCAACGCGGCCTTCGTTTCACCTGCGACCGGCGTTGTTGCGGTGCCGCGGGAAGGCGCGCGGCTCCGGCTTGGATTGCTATCCAACCTCTCTGCGGAGAAGGGCGCGGTGACGCTTCTGGATCTTGTGGAGCACCTTCATGCAATGGGCATTTCGGTTGAGGCCGACTTGGCGGGGCCCGTCGCTGACGAAGACTTTGCGCGGGTACTGAGGGCGCATCCGGCTGTTTCTGAAGGTCGCGCACGCTTGCTCCGGCCGGTTTACGGTGCTGCAAAATCTTCGTTTTTCGAGGGGATCGATATTTTCGTCTTCGCGACGCGCTATCTCAATGAGGCCGAGCCGATGGTCGTGTTTGAGGCCATGGCGCATGGTGTCACGGTTGTTGCGCGGGATCGCGGAACGATCAGGTCTCAGATCGCAGGGATCGGGCATTTGGTGCCGCCGGAGGCCGATTTTTGTAGTTCTTTCAGCGAGTGGCTTGGCGGGCGTCGAACGCCGGCGGATTTTGATCGTGCAACGGTTCATGCTGCCTTCCGCGATCGCCATGCAACTGCTGTCCGCGCGTTGAGACTCTTTTGCCACCAAACCATGCCGCCGACCGTGCAAGCCGAAGACCGTGCGCATGGATAGTGGCGCGGTTCATATCGTGTTGCCGCAAATCTCGCGGCTGCTCGCAACGCTCGACACTGCTGACATTCGATACGTTCACTTGAAGAGCAACAACAACATCGAACGAGCGCTCTCGGGCCGTGACGACCTTGATCTGCTGGTTCGCCCGACAGATCTGATTAAGACCAAGGCGCTGATTTCACAGCTTGGCTATGTGCAGGGCATCTCGGAGCAGGACGGATGGCAGCGCAATATGCTGCACTACTTCACGATGGATGCCGAGGCGGGTCAGTTGATCCACCTGCACCTGCATTTCGGGCTGACGCTGGGGTACGACTACCACAAGAACTACACGTTGCCGCGTGTCGATTGGTATTTGGAGGGGCGTCGCCGCGCGGGGCCGATTTGGTTGCCGCGGCCGGAGCGAGAGTTCGTGATCTTCGTCATCCGCGTGCTGCTGAAGTCCGCGGCGACCGGGGAGGTGGCGGAGTTTCCAGTACGCCAACTGCGGGCGCTCTATCGCTCTGAGACGCGCGCGGGTGTGGCGCGCGAGTTTGATTGGTTGAAACGTCAGGGGGCATTGGAGGGGCTTGATGAGAGCTTGGCTAGTTCCGGGCTACCGTTCTCACTAGATGGCTTTAGAAGGCTGGCCGAAGTTGCGGAACGAGGGCGCGGCGCGCAGCTTCGCTGTGCGGCGCGGGAGGTTAAACAGGCGCTCGCGGAAATGCGGGATGCAAGCGAGTGGCGGTCCTTGCTCGCTTGCTTTTGGCGCGTCAATCGATCTCGGTTCGAGAGGCTTGGCGGCGGTTTTTCTGGCCGTAAGTTGGCCGGGCAGGGTGGGAGAGTTATCGCTTTTCTGGGCGGGGATGGCGCCGGCAAGAGCACCAATTCGGCGTCCCTGTCTCGAGCGCTTGGACGACACCTCGCCGTGGAGAGCCTGCACTTTGGGCGGCCGGGGCGATCTCTGCTGGGACTATGCCTCGCCGCATGGAGTAAACTCCTGAGAGCAGCGGGCCAGTCGGTGCTCGCGGAAGACTTTCGAAGCCTTGCGCTGGCCTATGATCGCCGCAGTGTCTCTCGCCGGGCGGAGCGAGCGCGGGCGGCCGGGCGTATCGTGATCCTCGACCGCCTCTATCGGCTGGAAATCACCAAGATGGATGGGCCCCGGATCGAGGATGCGCACACCCCACTCCGCCGCTGGCTGGCGGCCCGGGAGCAGCGCCTCTACCGGAAGACGGTCTCAGCCGACCTTCTGGTCGTTCTGCGTCTCGACCCGGAAGTTGCCTGCCGGCGCCGCCCCGATGACGATCGGGCGACGCTTATGGCGCGTTCCGGCGAAGTATGGCGGGCCGAGTGGCCCGCGGCGAACATGCTTGTACTCGACACCGGCGAGCTGCGCCCCGAAGTGGTTAAGGCACGCGTGTTCCGCCGGGCGTGGGAAGAGATTGCACGGCCCTTTCTGCGCGTCGAAGTGCTGGGCCTCACGGGGGCGGGCAAGTCGACACTCACGCGCGGTCTGGTGCGCGAATTCGGCAATGCGGCGACCGGTCTGCCCTACCGGAGGCATCCCGTTGCGGCGGCGAGAGGCATCGCACGCGCGCTTGCGGAGGGCGGCTGGCCGCATGGCGGGAAGGAACGGTGGCAGGTCTTCCGCAACCATGCACAATTGCATGCGTTTCTGGATTTGGTCCGGCGCGGAAAGCTAACCGCAAATCGACCTGCAACACAGCTTCTGCTGGATCAGGGTCCGCTCTTTCAGGTTGCGATGTGCCTGAAGGAAGGGCGATTGAAACCAGAGTCGGAGACAGTGCAACGCACCCTTTCAGCCTTTGAGAGTCTGGGTGCTCGCGCGGTTTTTCTGGCCGCGCCGGATGAGTTGCTTCGCGATAGAGTGGAGCGTCGACCGGCGCAGTGCTCACGGGGGGAGGGCCTCTCGGACGACGCCTTTCAGGTTTTTCTCGAGGGTTATGCGGCGTGTTTTGCAGAGCTCCGGAACAGGATCTCCAACCCTGTCGAGCTCTCATCAGAAAATTCCGCGGAGGCGACCCTGCGAGACGCGCTTACCCACCTTAACCTTGCGGGATCTGCACCTTGAGCCCGGCGCGCCGCAATGCGCTGGCCAGCTACCTGAACTTCGCGGTTCTGGCAGGGGTCGGCCTCATGGCAAACCCGCTTCTCGCAGGGGCGCTCGGCCCTGTCGCCTTCGGGATATGGAAAGCAGCTCAGCGGCTTTTTGACGTCGGAGCCGTGGCGGACGGGCAGGCGACGCAGGCTTTGAAATGGGTGATTGCCCAACGCGGCAGAGAGGCGGACCCGACAGGGCTGAGGCGGATAGTCGGATCTGCGCTCAGGGTCTGGATTCTGTGGTTGCCTGCGCTTATGCTCATCCAGTTGGGCCTCGTATTGATGCTGCCGGTCCTGATCGCGGATGTGCCGGAACATCTTGGCTTGGCGCTGATGTTGATGGGGGCGGTGCTTGCGCTGAACGTTGTGGCTCGTGGCGTCTCAGGTATTCCGGATGCGGCTCTGGTGGGCAGCAACCTTGGCTATCGCTCGATGCTGGTCACCACATTGCTGCTGCCGCTGTCGAACGCGGCACTGGTGATCGTTGCCCTCAGCGACGCTGGCGGGCTGGTAGGGCTCGCGGGTGTTGTGTTGGCGGCGACTGTGCTCAACGGTGCGCTGACGTGGCTGGTGGCGCGCGCTTCGCTGCAGTGGTTTGGAGCCAGCCGCCCAGAGCCGGGAGAGACAGGTGAACTGGCGCGGTTCGGTGGTTGGGTGTTGGGTTGGGCGCTGGTGGCACGCCTCATGCTCGCGACGGAAATTTTGCTTCTGGGCGCGTTCCTTGGCGCAACTGCGGTCACGGCTTGGGTCTTCACCTCGTTCGTCCTTCAATTCGCACTGGCCGCCTGCCTGATGACCGCAAGCGCGACGATGCCCGGTCTGGGGCGCTTGCTAGGTCAAGGTGAGATCGCACAGGCTGCAGCGCGGGCAAGAGAGACGCGGGAGATCGTGGCGGCCATCGCCACTTTGCTGGCGTGCCTCATGATCCTCTTCAACGAGGCCTTCGTGGGCCTTTGGGCCGGACCGGAGGTGTTCATGGGGCAGACGCTGACCATTGCCATGAGCTTCGCTTTTGTTCAGCTGGCGCTCTGCCGGTGCGACGGGCAGATTCAAGATGCGGGGCTGAAGCTCAGGCCGAAAGTCGTGCTTGGTGCCGCGAGCACGCTTCTTTCCCTCCTTTTCGGAGGGGTCGTACTTGCGACAACAGGAGCGCCTTGGGTCATGCTCGCGGCCATCATGGTTGCTCGACTTCCAATGTGGGTGGGGTTCGCGGTGACGGTGCGCCGCTTGCTGGGCCCGTCAAGCGCCCTCCCGCGCCGCAGCCTGCCAATCGCGGTGGGTGCGCTAGGGATGAGCGTGCTTGTTGCGCCACTGGTGCCGCAAAGCGCGTGGGTAGTCACTGCGCTTCCACCAGCGCTCTGCCTGTCGGCGGTGGCAGGCTGGCTCATGGTAACGCCGCTCACCCGCGCAAAACTGATGCGATTGCGGAGTTGAGGTGCGGATGAGGCTGACCCACTTCAATTTCACCGAACTGTGCCTCATCTCACTTCTGACAGCGTTGTTCTTCGGCGCCCCGCCCGGCGCTTCTCCTCTGGTGCTCGCAGGGTGCCTCGCAGTGTTCTACACGCTGGTCGGCCGGGCGCTTTTGATGCCTGTCATGGTGCGCCCCGGGCTGCCGACTTTCATGACGCCGAAGCTTTTGTTTTTCTTCTTTTACTTCCTGCTCTTCTACTATCCCTATCAGCTCTACCTGCTCGGCTTCACGGATATGAACCGCAGCATCTTTCTGCGGCGCACCTACGTGGAGCACGCCAACCTCGCGATGATCGCGGCCACCATCGGGGTGCTGGCGTTCGACTTCGGGGTCGACGCGGGGCTGCGGGGGCGGGCGCTTCGGGTTTCGGGCAAGCGTACGGCAAGCAGATCGCTTCCGGTCTTCTGCCTGACGCTCCAACTGGTGCTGATGGCTGCCTATTTTGCTCTGGGATTCCGGGCAGCCAGCGAGGGGCGGTACACCGGCACTTCGTCGGGCGGGCAGATTGCAGAAGGCATCTACCTGATCATCCTGCTGCTGGCGATGGTTGGCACGGGCGAGTTCATTCGCAGGCTGGCACAGCGCAAGCCATTGCCGCCCGGCCTGCTGCTGGCGATGGGGGTCAACTTGCTTTGGATCACGCGGATCCTGCTGGCGGGCGATCGCAACAGCTTCATGCTCTTCGGGATATTCATCGTGGGCGGCCTGTTCACCTATGTCTGGCGCGCGACCCGTCTTCACCTGTTGGCCTTCCTGATGGGTGCGTTGGTCTTGTATCAGTCGATCGAGGTTTTGCGGATGACCCAGACCATGCCGTTTAAAGACGCGCTGGCGGTGAGCCTCAGCGGCAATGCGATCTCGGCTGGGGATGACAACAGCTTCAACATCACCACCATCGGGCTACGGGCAACATTCGCAGTGGTGCCGGAGAAGGTGGACTACGGATACGGCCTCTACAAATTGGTAGGGTTCATGGGGGTGGTGCCGCTCTTGCGCGGTGTGGTCTTCGGAGACTCGCTGACGTTCGACACCACTTCGAAACTACTCAAGAGCGAGATGCTGGAACCGACAGCCGGGTGGGGCGTGGGCTCCAACATTATCACCGATTTTTATGCAGATTTCGGGCTGCCGGGGGTCATCTTCGGGATGATGCTGTGGGGCTGTTTCGTGGGCTGTATGCAGAAAACGGCGACAGTCTTTCCTGAGTCGGCAAAGGTCGCCACGCTGTATCTGCTGACGCTGGCGCTGTTTGCTGAGATCCCACGCTACTCGGCAGACTTCCCTGTGAGGCCTCTGGTTTGGGCATTTCTGCTTTATCAGGCATATCAGGCGCTCGTTGCGTCGCGCCTCGGCCGTACGCCAACTCAGCCGGGCCGCTTGGTTGCGGAGCACCAGCGCGATCCCTGAGGTGTTCAGCGGTTCTGCTGGTGAATGGCCTTTGGGTTGAGCGCTAAGTGGGTATTCAAAGCAAGGTCGGTGCGAGTTGAGGCCGCAGGCGGTGTGTCAGCGGGAACTGTCCGACCTTCACTGCAAAGTAGCTCAAAGGCCGCTTTGAGATCATCGAGCGTGCGCGTGGCATCCCATCTCTCCATCGCAAGGGCGCGGGCTCTGGTGCCAAGGGCGGCCCGGCGCTCAGGGTCGTCCAATAACGCGGACAGTGCTTCGGCGGCGGCCGCTCCGTCACCCGGGCGGGTTACCAAACCGGCGCCCTCGACCTCATCGGCGAGGGCTGTGCCCGGCTCGGTGGTGGCCAGCACCGGGCGGCCCGAGGCGAGCATATTGGTCAGCTTCGAAGGCAAGACGAGATCGGCCGCGCCCGCGATTTGAGGCAGCAGGTGAATGTCAGCCATGCCCAGCAATTCGCCCAGCCGCTCAATGGGCTGGAGCGGCAGGAAACGGACGCTAGGAAGGTCGCGAGACATATCCTCTAACCGTGGCCTCTTTGGTCCATCGCCGCAGACAACGAACGTTACATCGCGGCGATGGTCGAGGCGTCGGGCAATGTCGGGAATGATCTCAAGTCCCTGCTTGTTGGCGAGGTTGCCGGAGTAGAGCACAACGTGAGGCGTGTGGATGCCCAGTTCGGCGCGCATCGGCGATGGCCCCTCAAGCGGTTTGACGTTCTCGAGACTCGCCCAGTTGCGAAGCTCGCAGACGCGCTCTTGCGGCACATGTTTCTGGCGAAGCTTGGCGACCATCGGTGCCGAGATCGTGCTGACCCGGTCAAAGCGGCGCAGCACCCAGGTCTCAAAGGCCCGGGCTGCTCGGGCGATGCGGCTTTCGGGCTTCAGCAGGCCTGTTGCAAAAGCGGCCTCGACCTCGAAGTCCTGAATGTGGAGCCATGCCTTGGCACCAGCAAGCCGGGCTGCCAGCCAACCTACAGGAGCGGATATCAATGAGGGCGCGACGACGAATACGATATCGGGGCGCCAGACCAGCCCGCGCCAGAGGGCTATGGGCAGGGCGGAAAGGGCAAAGCTGGCATGGTGCAGGATGCGTTTGAGGCCGGTGGGGTTGGCGGGCACGTAGAGCGGGCAATGAGTGATCTTGACGCCGGTTTCGGAGCGCCGATTGCGCCAGAAGGGCCCACGCCAGCCTTTCCGCACACGCCACTCTGGGTAATAGGGCTTGGCCGCGACCACCCGCACCTCGGCGCCGCGGCTTGCCATGCCCTCGGCGAGGTCGGTGTTGTAAACTGCCGTCGAAATGATCTCGGGCGCGTAGTTGATACCGAGCACGAGAATTTTCAGCGGGCGGGCTTGGGCCTTGGAAGCCATCCTAAATCCTCGCAGCGAGTTGCCTGTCCGGTACGTGCCGGAGATCACGAGGATATGCAGAAGCTTGGTTAACAGTCGGTTAAGGTCGGCCGTTTTACCGCCAAGTGTATGAGCTTCCGACCGGAGCTATACGCGTTTGCGCAGCGCCCCAAAGGCGAGCGCGCCGCCTTCGGGAATTTTCTGCAGATCAGCTCAGAACTTCATGTTCGCCGAGATCAAGAACGTCCGGCCCGGCTCCGTGATCGGTTCCACGGCGGAGAAGCCAACACCATCGTTGCCGCGCCCTGAGTAAGTCTTGTCGAACACGTTCTTCACATCGAAGCGGACGGTGAGGTTGTCGTAGCTGGGCGGGGTCCACTTGGCCCAGAGGTTCACGACCTCGTAGCTGTCGAGCGGGGCATAGCCCGCGGGCACTTCATCGACCTCCAGCGCGATCTCCGCGGTGCCGCCAAGGGTCCACTGCTCGTTCACGTCCCACGCACCGGAGAGGCCGATGATATGGCCCACGGGGCGACCCACGTAGTAAGACGTTGTCGAAACGGGGCCTTCATCAATCTGCACGTCGGCATAGGTCCAGTTGCCCTCGATGTAGCCCTGTGTGCCGGTGTACCGCAGCTTGGCGTCAAAGCCCTGAGAGGTCACATCGTAGGCCGCCGCTTCCCCCGTGGTGGTGAAGGGATCGTTGGCGTCCTTGATGTTGGTGTGGAACAGGGCAAAGCCCGCCTGCCACGGACCCTGCTCGTAGCGCAGGCCGATGCGGAAGTTCGTGGACCGGCTGGTGATCTGGTCGCCGTACACCGGGGCCGAGCGCAGACCGATCAAGGCCGCCTCATTCAGCTCGTAGCCGCCCCACACCGACGCTGCACCGACGTTCAGGGTGAGCCGGTCGGTTAGTAGCACGTCTGCCGCTGCATTCACGCTGACGCCCGAAGACGACCACTCCTCACCGGTGGCACCGGTGTAGGTCTGGCTGTCGAGGCGCACGCCGTATGAGAGCGACACGCGGCTGCTCACGTCCTGCCGCATCTGGGCATAGAGGCCGATGTTGGAAAGCTCTTCTTCACCTGCGTCGGCTGCCGTGCCGGTGTTGGTGGCGCTCTCGTGGAAGAAGTCCACGCCTGCGGTCAGCACGCCGCTGCCGAGGGCAAACCTGTTCTCCGCCTTGCCGGAAAGGCTGCGATTGCGGCCCTGTGCGCTCTCGGCATCAACAAGCTGCTCGTTCCAGGCAAGCTGGATGGTCGGAGCCCAGATGCCCTGCGGGTTCTCATCGGTATAGGTGAAGCTGTAGCTGGTGCGCTCCGTCACCGCTACGAGGTAGGTGGTGCCACGGCCCGGCACATCCTCGAAGTCGGGGCGCGGGAAGCCGCCCTGGAAGGGGCGCAGGCCCTGATCGGAGATCTGCTCGGCGGAGAACTCGAAGCGTTTTCCGGCATCTGTGGTGTAGGCGACCTTGGCAAAATAATCGGTAAGGTCGGGCTCGGTCCCGCCGATCACATCACCATCACCGTTCTCATAGTCATCGCCTGTCTGGCGGGAGTAGGCGAGCAGGTACTCGAAGCCGCCTTGGGCGCCGTACAGCGCCGCCGATCGGCGGAAGGTGCCACCATTGGAGCCGAACGTCAGGCCGGTGAAACCACCGATGGTCTGGCCCGGCTCGAGCAGGTCGCGGGCATCCTTTGTCTCGTAAGCGAGGATGCCGGCAAGTGCGCCGGGGCCAGCATCGGCTGGGGCAAGGCCGGAGCTGACCTTCACGCTCTTCAGCAGGAAGGGATCAATCGGCACGTTGCCGGTGTGGTGGAAGGCACCCTTGTTCTGCCGAGCGCCATCGATGGTGACGGCGAGGTTGCTCTCTTCGAGGCCGTGGACCAGAACCTTTTGCGCAATCACCGAGCCGCCGGTTGCGAGGATTTCGGATTGCCCGGCAAAGAGCTCATCGGTGCTTGCGGCGTTCCGCTCTTCGATCTCTTCGGCAGAAATTTCGACGTTGCCGAGGGTGTCTTGCGCGGCGTCGGATTCAACGCGGATAGCTTCAAGGTCGATCACATCCTGCGCGGCGGCGATGCTGGCGGCCAGAATGGAAGAAGAGGCCAGCAGGGCGGCCTTCATGGTCGTTTTCATAGTCGGGTGTCCCGGGGTTCGTGGTGGTTTCTTGAGCTGGCACGGAACACGCCGGGAGGCGCCGGAGGCTGGCTTTTTGAGTGTCGGCGGAATTGGCTCCGCCTTTATGGATCAGGAAGCGGCGGCGAGCCCTTCCCAATCCATCGTTTCGAAGTTTTCGCGGAAGGCAAAACGCACGAGGTGGTTGTCGATCACGGCGCGCGCGCGGGTTAGCCCCTCTTCGCTTGGTGCGGTCACCTCGACCACGAGCGCATCATCTTCGGCGCGCAGCTTGGCGGGGCCGACAGGCAGGGCACATTCGCCCGAACTTGCATCGTAGCGAACGTCGATCTTGTGGCCGAAGTGTTTGCAGAGCTGTTGCAGGTACTTGCTTGCGCTTTGGGTGGCAAATCTGCCGGTGTCGTGGAGTTGCTCTTGCATCTTGCTTGTCTCTGAGTTTTTCTGTCGGAAATAATCCTGATGAAATCCATCGGGATTGTCCAGCCCGATTCCGAACTCCAGGAGACCCCGATGAATCGCCTCGCCACATTGGCTGCACTGGCTCTGACCCCCGCCGCGCTGGCTGCGCAAACCGTCGAAATCGAGACCTATGCAGGCCCGGTCAGTGTTCCGCAGGCGCCTGAGAAGGTGGTTGTACTCGATATCGCCGCAATCGACTCGCTCTCCGCCTTGGGCGTTGCCATTGCCGCAGTGCCGCAGTTCACCCCGCCGGCCTACCTGGCCGATGTGTTTGCCTCGGCTCAGCCGGTTGGCAGCCTGTTTGAGCCCGATTTCGAGGCCATCGCGAGCCTTGGCCCGGACCTGATTGTCGCTGGCGGCCGGTCACAGGCGCAGGTGGAGCCGCTTTCACAGATCGCTCCGACCGTCGACATGACGATCTGGGAAGATGTCGTGGGCCAGGGTCGTGCGCGGCTGGAAGCCTACGGCAAGCTGTTTGCCAAGGAAGACGAGGCCGCTGAGCTTGTCGGTGAGCTCGATGCGGCCGTCGAGGGAGCAAAAGCTGCGGCAGAAGGCAAAGGTGACGCCCTGATCCTGCTGGTGAATGGTGGAAAGATTTCTGCCTATGGCGATGACAGCCGTTTCGGTTGGCTGCATAGCACGCTCGGACTGCCTGAAGCCTACCCCGAGCTGACTGCGGAAACCCACGGCGAGGCAGTGTCCTTCGAATTTGTTGCCGAGGTGAACCCGGATTGGATCCTAGTGATCGACCGTGGCGCCGCCATTGGCCAAGAGGGCGAGGCGGCCAGCGCTGTGCTGGACACGCCTCTGATCGCCGGCACCACGGCAGGCCAGAACGGGCAAATCGTCTATCTCGAGAGCGCGCGCCTCTACATTGCGGGCGGCGGCATCGACTCGATGCTTGGGACGATTGGTGAAGTCACCGAGGCGCTGGAAGGCGCCGCAGCCAGCAATTGAAACCGGTCACGCTCTGGCTGACCGCCGGACTGATCCTCGCCGCCCTGATCTGCGCCTCGGTGCTGATCGGGGCGGCGAGCCTCTTTTCGGGTGATGTCGATGGCGGCCTGCTGATCGCCGTCAGCCGCCTGCCGCGCACTCTTGCCGCCTTGTTGGCCGGAGCCGGGTTGGCGCTGGCCGGGGTGGTCGTGCAGATGGCGGTGCAGAACCGGCTGGTGGAGCCGGGGCTAGTCGGCACGCCTGAGGCGGCCATGCTCGGGCTGCTTGCGGTCACCCTGATCGCGCCGGGCGCATCAATGATGGTCAAGATGAGCGTGGCAGCCGCTGCGGCACTCGTTGGAACTCTCTGCTTCATGGTCTTGGCCCGCCACGTGCCCCGGCGCGACCCTGTGCTTCTTCCACTTGTGGGGCTGATCTACGGCGGAATTCTGGGAGCGGCAGCGCTGTGGGTCGCCTGGACAACCGACCTTGTGCAGTATCTCGGCACGTGGATGTCGGGCGAGTTCTCGGGCGTGCTGGCGGGCCGCTACGAACTGCTCTGGATTGTCGCCGTTTTGGCCCCGTTGCTCTACCTGGCCGCAGACCGCATCACCCTGCTGGGACTGGGCGAAGACGCGGCCCGCAGCCTCGGGCTGAACTACCGGCAAACCCTGCTGGCCGGGCTGCTGCTGGTGGCCATCATCACCGCTGCCGTTGTCGTCACGGTTGGGGCTATCCCCTTTGTAGGGCTTGTGGTGCCCAACATCATCTCGCGGCTCCGGGGCGATAATCTACGTCGCAATCTGCCGCTTACCGCATGGCTCGGGGCAAGTGCGGTTCTGGCGTGCGATATTCTCGGCCGCCTGATCCGCTGGCCCTACGAAATTCCGGCCGGCACGATCTTTGCCGTCTTCGGTGCGGGACTGTTCCTATGGCTGCTCAATGCCGCTCCGCGACGTGCACATGCCTGACCGCCGCCGCCTCATCCCCCTTGCACTGATGCTGACAGGCCTCGCGGCCCTTTTCCTTGCGTGGAATTTGAAGGCACCGGTGGAGTTCATCCTGACCCTGCGGGTAGGCAAACTTGCCTCGCTCGTGGTGGTCGGCGCGGCCATCGGGGCTGCCACGGTGATCTTTCAGACCTTGACGGAAAACCGGCTGCTGACCCCCGGGATCGTCGGTTTCGACGCGCTCTTTGTCTTCATCCAGACGGCGTTGGTCTTGCTCTTCGGTGGCTCGGTACAGGCCGCCATTCCACCGCTGCTCCAGTTCATCGCAGAGGCGGCCTGTCTGGTGGCAGTCAGCCTCGCGTTGTTTACGCTCCTGCTCAGGCGCGGCGCAGGAGACATTCTAAGAATGGTGCTCACGGGGGTTATCCTCGGCATTTTCCTGCGGGGGCTCACAAGCTTTGCGCAGCGGCTGCTCGACCCGTCCGAGTTTGCCATCGTTCAGCAGGCGAGCATCGCCAGTTTCACTGCCGTCAATTCGCAGGTGCTCACCATCGCCGGGGTTACTCTCATCCTCGCGCTCGGGGCGGCCCTTTGGTTGGCGCCTTCGCTCGATGCGGCAGGTCTTGGGCGGCAGACGGCGCGGGGCATTGGCCTGGATCACGACAAGGTGGTGTTAGCGGGGCTAAGCCTCGTTGCGCTCCTCGTGGCGCTTTCCACCGCACTCGTCGGTCCGGTGACCTTTCTGGGCCTGATCGCGGCGAGCCTCGCCTATCGGTTCTGCGGCACGTGGCGGCACGCGGTCTTGATCCCTGCTGCGGCCCTGATCGGAGCGGCCATCCTCTTGGCAGGCCAGTTCATGTTCGAGCGCCTCCTCGGCCTGCAATCTTCGCTTTCGGTCGTAGTCGAGTTTTTGGGCGGCCTGCTCTTTTTGTTCCTCCTCCTCCGAAGGTCAGCCAGATGATCCGCATCGCCAACCTCACTGTTATGCGCGGCACCAAGCCCGTGCTCACCGACCTGTCGCTGCGCTTCGGGCATGGCGGCATCACCGCGCTGATCGGGCCGAATGGCGCTGGAAAGTCGACGCTTCTACACGCCATCGCCGGGCTTCTGCCCGCCACTGCAGGGCAGGTGGAGGTGGAAGGCCGCGATGTGGCGCGCATCCGGCCGGAAGAGCGGGCGCGACTCGTGGCGTTGCTCATGCAGTCGGACCGCGTCACGGCGCGTTTGACCGTCGAAGATCTCGTGAGCTTCGGTCGCTGGACCTACCACAAGGGCCGCCCCACTGCTCGCGACCGCGAGGTGATTGCGGAGGCGCTCTCGCAGTTCGACCTCGAAGGCCTCGCATCCCGCCAGATCGACAGCCTCTCTGGCGGCCAGCGCCAGCGCGCTTTCGTTGCCATGGCTTGGGCGCAGGAAACTCCTTGGCTCCTGCTCGATGAACCCCTCGCAGCCCTCGATCCGCGCCATGTGCGCGATTTGATGGAACGACTGCACGGTATGTCGCGCCCCGGTGAGGGCCAGCGCAGCATTATTATCGTCATGCATGATCTGCCCGCCGCCGCACGCTATGCCGACCGGATCATTGCCATGAAGGATGGCCAGATCGTTACCACCGGGCCGCGCCAGTTGAAGATGACCGGCGCTGTTTTGAGCGACCTCTTCGAGACCGGTCTGGACGTGGTGCAGGTTGGCGGCGGAGATACGGTCGTTCCCGCCTAGGAGGGGCAACGTCAGAAGGACTCGGGCAAGAGCAGGTTGGGCTCGAAGAGCGTTGGCGAGGAAACCTCAAGAGCTTGAGCCTGCGTCATACAGTCGACCAAGGCAGCGCAGAGTTCTTTCAGAGGGGTGGCGACGCACATCAGGGCGTAGCGGTCGGCAAGTGCATTTTGGCTTTCGGGGGTCAATTCGTTGACGATCAGCGCCACCTTGTTCGGTGGTCGAACCTCTCGCAGGGCGGCGATGGCCCCCTCCATGCCGCCTCCCGCCACGTAGAGACCGGCGAGGTCGCTGTGGCGGGTCAGCAGGTCGAGCGTCGCCTCATATGTCACCTGCCGGGTCTCGAGGTTCACCACCGTGTCAGCGATTGCGATCTGCGGGGCATATTCGTGCAACGCATTGCGGAAGCCTGTTTCCCGCAAGGAGTGACCGTGCCATCGCGTGCCACCGACGAAGATGCCCACGCGGCCGGGCCTTTGAAGTCGCAGGGCCATCATCCAGCCCGCGATGCGCCCGACTTTCATGTTGTCGAGCCCGAAGTAGCCCGCCCCGGCGCGGCCACCAAAATCGTTCAGCAGCGAGTAGACCGGCGTGCCCTGTGCCTGAAGTTCGGTCACCAACCGTGAAAGTGACGGATGGTTGATGGCCGTGGCCGCAACGGCTTGTGTGTTCTGGGCGGCGCGGGTGATCGCGGCGCAGAAATCATCAGGTGATTGCGAGGCGGAGTACTCGATGTGCGGTGTGATGTTTGCCGCTGGATGGGCCGCGCATGCCGCTTTTATCTCCGTCGCGAACCGCTGGTAGAAACTCTGCGACGGTTTGTGCAGAACGAAACCAAGATTGATCCTCCTTAACGGGGCCGAAGGCGCCCCAGTGTCCGATGGGAGGCGGTAGCCAATGCGCTCCGCGGCCTCGACGATCCTTTGCCGCATCCTGTCCGAGACATTACCGCGCCCGTGCAGGACCCGGTCCGCAGTGGCCGTGCCAACCCCGGCAGCGCGGGCCAGATCGCGGATGGTTGGGCGCTGTCCCACGCAAAGCTCCTGATGCAATGACCTCAGTTTTCACCGCCAATGCTGATGTATTCTGATGCGAAGGGAAACGAGAATCTTCGCGAATCCAGCCTCCCTTCAGTTATCGTCTCCCCCAACACTGGCTCTGGGAGGATCATATGGCACGCGATTACTCACTGCTCGGACCTGATGCAAAGCGTGCTGTTGAGAGCGGCCTTGCGGCGGCAGAGTGGTATCACACCGACCTTCCCCGCAAGGAGATGAAAGCGCTGATGCAGCGGGCCGATCAGCCCGCGATCCGCGATACATTCATCCTTTTCGGCTGCATGGTGCTCTTTGCGGGCATCGGCATCGCGCTCTGGCCTTCATGGTGGTCGGCCCCCTTCTGGCTGGCCTATGGCGTGCTTTACGGCTCGGCGATGGATTCTCGCTGGCACGAGTGCTCACACGGCACCGCCTTCAAGACCCGGCAATACAACGACTGGCTCTATCAGGTCGCCTGCTTTTGCATGATCCGCAATCCGGTGAGCTGGCGGTGGTCGCACGCGCGGCACCACACCGATACGATCATCGTTGGCCGCGACCCCGAGATCGCCGTGATGCGCCCGCCCGCGTTGTTCCGGATCTTTCTCAACTTCTTTGGCATCATCGACGCATGGCACGGCTGGGGCCGGATGCTCTACAACGCCTCCGGGCGCATTCACCCGGAAGAGGCCGATTACATCCCCGAGAGTGAACAACCCAAGGCCATTCGCGTGGCGCGGATATGGACTGCGATCTATGCCGCAACGATCCTGCTGGCGCTTGTCACATGGTCGCTGCTGCCGCTGATGGTGATTGGCCTGCCCCGGCTCTATGGCGCATGGCACCACATCATGACCGGGCTTATGCAGCATGGCGGCCTTGCTGACAACGTGACCGACCACCGGCTCAATAGCCGTACCGTTTACATCAATCCGATCAGCCGGTTCATCTACTGGAACATGAACTATCACGTCGAGCATCACATGTACCCCATGGTGCCCTATCACCGGCTGCCGGAGCTGCATGAAGCGATCAAGCATGACCTGCCCGCGCCCAACCCTTCGATCTGGGCGGCCTATGCCGAGATGTGGCCTGTGCTGAAGCGACAGCTTGCCTATGAGGACTTCTTCCTCAAGCGCGAGTTGCCCGCCTCTGCCAAGCCTTATCGGGAGGATTTTCATGCCTCCGCGCTGGGCGCGGCCGCCGAATAAACCCTGCAATTTCCAAAAACACCGACCGGGAGGAGCCTGACACATGGCCTGGATCGACGCTTGCGCAACCGATGAGATCGACGAAGAGGACCTGATCCGCTTCGACCATGACGGAAAGACCTTTGCCATATACCACGCGCCGGACGGGGCTTTTTACTGCACGGATGGGCTTTGCACTCATGAGAAGGTGCACCTCGAAGACGGGTTGGTGATGGAATACGAGATCGAATGCCCGAAGCACAACGCGACCTTCGATTATCGAACGGGCGAGGCCCTGCGTGCGCCTGCTTGCGTGAACCTCAACACCTATTCGGTGAAGATCGAAGCAGGTCGGGTGATGATCGAAGTGTAAAGGGGCGCTACCGGCCTCAAGCTAGCGCCTTGCCGAAAACACATCATTCGTGCTGAAATGCCTCATCCGTTTATCGGAGGGAGGATATCATGGCGAACCGGCCGACCATCAGGGACGTGGCGCGCGAGGCGGGCGTGAGCCCAGCCACGGTGGACCGGGCGCTCAATGGGCGTAGCAAGGTGCGCGACGAGACTCTGCGCAAGATCGCCGAGGCAGCCCGCCGTGTGGGGTATCATGCGCGCGGGTTGATCGATCAGCGCCTCGTCGCTTCCGTCCCTGATCACAAGATTGGCCTGATCCTCATCAAGGAAAAGCAACCCTTCTACCGGGCGTTTCAGGCCACGATGGAGCAGGCGCTCGAGGAGCGTACTGACGTTCGCGGGCGGCTGGTGGTGCGCTACGCGCAGTCTCAGTCCCCCGAGGAGTTTGCCAGCCTGTTGGCCGAGGTGGGCGCGCGGGTTGATGCCGTCGGGGCTGTGGCGGTGAATCACCAGTCGCTGGACAAGGTTGTGCAAGATCTGGCCCAAAACGGTGTTCCAACCTTCTCGCTGCTCAACGACTTCGCCCAGGGCATTCGCAGAAACTACATTGGTTTGAACAACATAAAAGTTGGGCGGCAAGCGGCATGGATGCTCACGCGCGGCGCGGCACCGGGCAGTTATGCCATCTTCGTCGGCGGCAACCGATGGCATGGGCACGACCTGCGGGAGGTCGGGTTTCGGGCCTATATGCGGGAGGGCGCGCCTGCCTCATCGGTCAAGGAAACGCTTGTGAACCTCGAGACGCGGCAGCTGACGTACGAGGCAACACTGAACCTGCTGGAGCGGCAGCAGGATTTGCGTGGTATCTACGTGGCGGGCGGCGGGATGGAGGGAGCCATCGCCGCCCTGCGCGAGACGCGCCCACCCGGCAAGGTCGGGCTCGTTGTCAACGAGTTGACAGCCGACAGCCGTGCCGGGTTGTTGGAGGGCTACGTTCAGATGGTCATCGCCACCCCGCTCGAAGCACTGTGCCGCGAATTGGTCGCGCTGTCCCTACGCTCCCGGTCAGAGGCCGGATCGACTGCCGTCGAGCAAAAGTTCCTCACCCCGGAGATCATTCTTCCGGAACTGCTGTAATGATGGATTAACGTCATTCCCATGAGGGCGAATGACGTCATGCATGAGGAAATCTTGCCGTCGCAAGATTGACCGACTCGCATACACAGGCGCAGAACATGCCTCGGAGGTCGCCTCGTGCTTTGGCATGAGGCCGAGGGAGGAGCGTTAGATGCAAACAGCGATCAATCACATGACCGTGCCGCGGCTCACCTATGTCGAGCTGCTTGATCTGGCCGCCAACCTCGGCTGCGTCGGCGTCGAAGTCAGGAACGATATCGAGCGGCCACTGTTCGACGGTGCTGATCCGGCCTCTGCCGGAGCGATGGCCCGCGACAAGGGCCTACGCCTTGTGGGTCTGAGCCAAGTCTACCCCTTCAACAGCTGGTCGGACGCGATTGCCACTGAAGTGTGTGCGCTCATCGCGACTGCGCTGGAGGCCGGGGCCGAGACCATCAGCCTCATTCCCCGCAACGATGGCACGCAAACCGGAAATGGCGAGCGCCACGCCAACCTGCGGATCGCGCTGAAGGAGATCCAGCCCATTCTGGCGGATGCGGGCCTTGTGGCACTGGTCGAGCCTCTCGGCTTTCCGCGTTCCTCGCTCCGCTCCAAGACCGAACTGGTAGAGACCATCGACGCGCTAAATGCCGCCGCGCAGTTCAGGATTGTGCATGATACGTTCCATCACGCTCTCGCGGAGGGTGGTCCGATCTACCCTGATCGGACGGGCATCGTGCATATCTCCGGTGTCATCGACCCGGCGCTGGGCATCGAGAACATGGAAGATGAGCACCGTGTTCTGGTGGATGCGGCGGACCGGTTGGGCAACATCGAGCAACTGCGTGCGCTTCTGGCGGCAGGCTACGATGGCCCGGTGTCTTACGAATGCTTCTCAGCCGAAGTTCATACCTTGGGTGATCCGGAGGCAGCGTTACGCGCCTCTTTCGAGTTCATTTCCTCGCAGCTCGCGGAAGAGGCCGCGTGAGGTGAGGGTCGTCGCCCCGATGGGGCATCCGGCAGCAAGGACGGGTGAGCCGGACACCCGAATTGGGAGGAAACCAATGAAAAAGACTTTCATCGCAGCGGGCGTAGCCTCGCTTCTGTCGACCAGCGCCATGGCCGAGACCATTGGCGTGTCGATGGCACTCTTCGACGACAACTTTCTGACCGTTCTTCGCAACGGCATTCAGGAGCAGGCCGACGCAATGGACGGTGTCGAGGTGCAGATCGAGGATGCGCAGAACGACGTGGCGCGCCAGCTCGACCAGATCAACAACTTCGTGGCCTCCGGCGTCGATGCGATCATCGTCAACCCGGTCGACACGTCTGCCACCGAGGCCATGACGGCGGCTGCCGAGGCTGCCGGTGTGCCGCTGGTCTATGTGAACCGCCAGCCGATCAACGTGGACACGCTGCCCGACAATCAGGCCTTCGTGGCCTCCAACGAGGAAGAGTCCGGCACGCTCGAGACCATCGAGATCTGCGATATTCTCGCCGAGCAGGGCACCGACCCGGCCAAGATCTACGTGATGATGGGCGAGCTCTCCAACCAGGCCGCCGTGCAACGTACGCAAGACATCGATGACGTGATTGCTGCCGGAAATTGCAAGGTAGAGATTCAGGAGATCGACCGTCAGACTGCCAACTGGTCGCGCGATCAGGCCCAGAACCTGATGACCAACTGGCTCTCCTCCGGTGAAGAGTTCCACGCCGTCATCGCCAACAACGACGAAATGGCCATCGGCGCCATCCAAGCCATGAAAGCGGCGGGCATCTCGATGGATGATGTCGTTGTCGGCGGTATCGACGCCACGCAGGACGCCCTTGCAGCCATGGCGGCAGGTGATCTCGATGTGACCGTGTTCCAAAACGCGGCCGGTCAGGGTGGCGGTGCGCTGGACGCGGCGCTGAAGCTCTCCAAGGGCGAGGACGTGGACCAAAAAGTCTACATCCCCTTCGAACTGGTGACGCCTGACAACATGGCTGACTACACCTCCAAGAACTGATCGCCTCACAAGGCGATACACTGCGGAGCGGCGCCACGTGCGTCGCTCCGCTGGCACTCCAGCCGGGCACGGCGCCAACCGTTCAGGGGACAAGGACCATGGCAGACACAACCCAGGGCACAGGCGGGCTGATCTACGACAAGTCCAAACGCGCCTGGCCGAACGAAATCAACATCTTCATCGCGCTGATCCTAATCATCGGTGTGTTCGAGGCTCTCGGGCAAATCTTGCCTTACATGCAGGGCCAGAGCTTCCTGTTCGACACCTCGGGCCGCTTCGACTCCATCTTTAACGAGGCGCGGCTCAAGATCGTAATCCTTCAAGTGGCGATCATCGGGATCATCGCGCTGGGGTCGACACAAGTGATCATTTCGGGCGGCATCGATCTTTCCGCAGGCCCGCTCGTGGGCGCGGCGGCGATGATCGTGATGTCCTTTGCACAGACCGAGCTGGTCAACGGCAACCCCAACCCCAAGGCGGTGTTCGGCCTTTGGGCGATGGATCTGCCGGTGATCGTGCCGGTCCTCGTGGGCCTCGCCTTCGGCGCGCTGATCGGGGCCATTAATGGCTCGCTCATCGCCTACACCGGCATCCCGCCCTTCATCGCGACCCTCGGCATGTTCCTCTTCGCACGGGGCATCTCCCGCTGGTGGACAGAGGGCCAGCCCGTGAGCTTTCCGACCGAGGGTTTTGCCGCGCTGGGCTCGGGCATGATGCCGGTCTTCTGGTTTCTCGCGCTCGCGGTGCTGTTTCATGTGCTGCTGCGCTACACGCTCTACGGCAAGCGCACCTATGCCATCGGCTCCAACGAGGACGCCGCGCGGATGTCGGGCATCAACGTGAAACGCCACAAGGTGCTCGTGTATATGATCGCCGCGATGCTCGCCGCCTTTGCCGCCGTTGTGCTGTCGTCCAAGAACCTCACCGCGCAGGCCGGGATGGGGCAGTTCTACGAGCTTTACGCCATCGCAATGGCGGTGATCGGCGGGGTGAGCCTGACCGGCGGGCGTGGGTCGATCCCGGGAACGGTGCTGGGGGCCATGGTCTTCGGCGTCATCCAGTCCGGCTTCACCTATGTGAAACTCGATGCCTACTACCAGCTGATGGCCATGGGCATGATCATCGTCGGCGCCGTGGTGCTCGACAAATGGCGCCAGCAGCGCGGCGCGAAAATGGGCTGAGGAGAGGTAAGATGAGCGACATGCAGACCGATATCCACAGCGCCGATCACGAGCATCCGCATGGGAACCTTGGCGAGGTGATCCTCGAGACCCGGGGGCTGACCAAGCACTATGGCGGGGTTCATGCGCTGGAAGATGCCAACTTCACCCTCCGCAAGGGCGAGCACGTGGCGATCATGGGTGACAACGGGGCAGGCAAAAGCACATTTGTCCGCCAGATCACCGGAGTGGAGCAGCGTACGCGAGGTGACATTTACTTCGACGGTCAGCCAGTTCACTTCGCTGGCCCACTGGAAGCTCGTGAAGCCGGGATCGAGGCGGTGTTTCAGACGCTCGCTCTCGCCGATGATCTCGACGTGGCCGACAATCTCTTCTTGGGCCGCGAGAAGACCAAGTGGAACTGGCTCGGACCGTTCCGCTTTCTGGACTACAAGGCGATGCGCCAGGATACGATCGCGGCGCTCGAAAAGACGGCGGTGAAGATTCCGAACATTCGCAACACGATCCAGAACATGTCTGGCGGGCAGAGGCAGTGCGTGGCGATTGCCCGAACCGCGACCTTTCACTCCAAGCTAACGATCATGGACGAGCCGACCGCTGCGCTTGGCGTTCAGGAGACTGCGCAGGTCGAAAATATCATCCGCACGCTGAAGGAGGCCGGCGAGCCGCTCATCCTGATCAGCCACAACATGCGGCAAGTGATGGATACCTGTGACCGGATCGTTGTGTTCCGTCGTGGCCGCATCTGCGCAAACATCGACATCACCGGGGGCGATGTGACGGGGGAAGAGGTCGTCTCCTACATCACCGGGGCCAAGACCCAGCCGGAGTATGATGTCGAGGGGCTGACCTGAGGCAGGACGGGAGAGGCGCTGGGTTCGGGTTGTCTCGCAGGGCTCAGGCGTTCCCGGTCCAGCGCAGGTCGGCGGCCAGCAGGGCGCCGTTCACCCGCTCGGCATTGGCGAGGTCATTGCCTTCGGCGCGGGTGGTGGCCTCGGCCTGCGACAGCCCGTGCGCCAGCCATCGCTCGACCAGCCGCGCGCGCAGGGTGTCGATGCTGACATCGATCAGCACGGCGAGATCCCAGAGCGGGCGGAGGTCGCGCCAGACCGGCGCATCGAAGAGCAGGTAGTTGCCTTCCACGATCACCGTCTCGCAGGCTTCATCCACGATTCCGGCACCGGCAATGGCAATGTCTCGCGCTCGGTCAAAGAGCGGAAAGGCGACCTCCGGCTCGCGGCCCAGCCGTCCGGCGAGATGCAGGAAGCCCATTGCGTCAAACGTCTCCGGAGCGCCTTTCCGCGCCAGCAGGCCGCGTTCCACGAGGATCGGGTTGTGCAGATGGAATCCATCCATGGGCACGACCTGGGCGCTGTGCCCTTGTCCCGTGAGCGCAGAGCAAAGCGTTTCCGCCAGCGTGGATTTTCCGCTCGCAGGTGCCCCGGCCAAAGCCACGACCCTGCGACGCCCGGCAGCAGGGGCCGCCACAACGGCCTCCACCAAATCGGGCAGGGCGTGGAGCGCGCGTGTCATGCCGCCTCGGCGGGCGCCTCTTTTGCGCCGGTCATGAAGGCAACCGCATCCGACATTGTGTAATCCCGGGGGTCGATCACGCAGAGCCTGCGGCCAAGCCGATGCACGTGGATCCGGTCGGCCACCTCGAACACATGCGGCATGTTGTGGCTGATCAGGATGATCGGGATGCCGCGCGACTTGACGTCCTGGATCAGCTCCAAAACCCGACGGCTCTCTTTCACCCCCAGCGCGGCGGTGGGCTCGTCCAAGATGATGACCTTGGAGCCGAAGGCCGCCGCGCGGGCCACGGCCACGCCTTGGCGCTGGCCACCGGAAAGCGTTTCGACCGCCTGATTGATGTTCTGGATCGTCATTAGTCCCAGTTCGGTGAGCTTTTCGCGGGCGACCTTCTCCATCTGTGGGCGGTCAAGCTGGCGCAGGAACTTGCCACGCCAGCCGGGGCGGCGCAGCTCGCGGCCCATGAACATGTTGTCGGCGATGGAGAGCGCGGGCGACATGGCGAGAGTCTGATAGACGGTTTCGATCCCCGCCTCGCGAGCGTCGATGGGCGAAGAGAAGTGGACCTCTTTCCCTTCCAGCGTGACCGTGCCCGCATCGGGGGTCACAGCCCCCGACACCGCCTTGATCAGCGAGCTCTTGCCCGCCCCGTTGTCTCCGATGACGGCGAGGATCTCGCCCGGCATCAGATCGAAGTCGCAATTGTCGAGCGCGGTGACGCGGCCGTAGCGCTTGGTCAGGCCGCGGCCTTTGAGAATGGGTTCCATCAGGCTGCCACCTTTCTGATCCACTGGTCGACGGCCACGGCCGCGATGATGAGAGTGCCGATAAGCAGGTAGGTCCACTGCGCGTCGGCCCCGGCGAGGCGCAGGCCGAGGGTGAACACCCCAACGATCAGCGCGCCGAAGAAGGTGCCGAGGATCGAGCCGCGCCCTCCGAAGAGCGAGATGCCCCCGATCACCACGGCGGTGATGCTCTCGATGTTCAGCAGTTGCCCGGAGGTCGGCGAGACCGAGCCGATCCGTCCGATCAGTGCCCAGCCTGCGAAAGCGCAGATGAGGCCTGCGAGCGCGTAGACCGAGATCAGCACGCCCTTCACGTTGACGCCCGAGAGTTCCGCCGCCTCCGGATCGTCGCCCACGGCGTAGACATGGCGGCCCCAGGCGGTGTGGCGCAGCACGTAGGCGAGGATCAGCACCAGCACCAGCATGAAGACCACGCCGAAGGTGAAGACCGCGCCACCGACGCTGAACTTGGCGCCCATGAGTTGGAGCAACGGAGCCTGTTCGGCGATGTCTTGGCTGCGGATGGTCTCGTTGGCCGAATAGAGGAAGTTGGCCGCCAGCACGATCTGCCACATGCCCAGCGTCACGATGAAGGGCGGCAGCTTGACCCGCGCCACCAGCCATCCGTTCAGCGCGCCGATGGCGGTGCCGACCGTGAGGCCACAGAAGATTGAGACGCTCACGGGCAGGCCGTAGCGGAAGGTGAACTGGCCCATGATAACCGAGGAGATCACCGCTATGGCGCCAACGCTCAGGTCGATGCCCGCTGTCAGGATAACGAGGCTCTGCGCGGCGGCGACGATGCCGACGATCTGCACCTGTTGCAGGATCAGCGTTAGCGCGAAGGGCGAGAAAAAGCGGCTGCCCAACGTGATGCCGAAGACGATGATCGAGATCACCAGTACGATAAGCGGCACCAGCGCGGGCGTGGTGTGCAGCAGGTGCTGGAAGCGGTCGACCAAGCTCTTGCCGTGCCCGTCGAATGACGCGACTTCACTGGGAGCGCTGGAGGCAGAGGCCTCGTAGTTATCGGATTGTGACATGTGTCCCCCCGGGAGGCAGGCTCCTGCGCCTGCCGGTTTGAACAGGGCGGAGAGGCCCGCCCTGTTCGTGGTTCAGTTGGCTGTTTGCCGGGTCAGCCCCAGCAGAGTTCGTTGCCCTCGGCGGTGTCGATGCTCTCGACGCCCTCGGCGGGCTTGTCGGTGACCAACGCAACGCCGGTGTCGAAGAAGTCCTTGCCGGGGGTGTTTTCGGGCTTGGTGCCGTCGTTCGCCCAGGCCACGATCGCCTCGATGCCCTTGGAGGCCATGAGCAGCGGATACTGCTGCGAGGTCGCGCCGATCACGCCGTCCTTCACGTTCTGCACACCGGGGCAGCCGCCGTCGACCGAGACGATCAGCACGTCATTTTCGCGGCCAATGGCCTTGAGCGCTTCGTAGGCACCGGCAGCGGCGGGTTCATTGATCGTGTAGACCACGTTGATCTCGGGGTCGGTGGCCAGAAGGTTTTCCATCGCCCGGCGGCCGCCCTCTTCGTTGCCCTGGGTAACGTCGTTGCCGACGATGCGCGGGTCTTCCTCGTCGCCCCACTTGTTCGGATCACCGAGGTCGATGCCGAAGCCCTGCAGGAAGCCCTGGTCGCGCAGCACGCCAACGGAAGGCTGGCTGACGGCGAGGTCGAGCATGGCGATCTTGGCGTTGGCAGCCTCGTCACCGAGGGTCGCGGCGGCCCACTGGCCGATCAGCTCACCGGCAAGAAAGTTGTCGGTGGCGAAGGTCATGTCGGCGGCGTCGATTGGCTCCAGCGGCGTGTCGAGTGCAATCACCACGAGGCCGGCGTCACGGGCCTGCTGCACGGCGGGCACGATGGAGCTGGTGTCGGAGGCGGTGAGCAGGATGCCCTTGGCGCCGTTGGCAATGCAGGTCTCGATGGCTGCCACTTGCGTTTCGTGGTCGCCGTCGATCTTGCCCGCGTAGCTGTTGAGCGTCACGCCCAGCTCGGCGGCCTTGGCCTCTGCGCCTTCGCGCATCTTCACGAAAAACGGGTTGGTATCGGTCTTGGTGATCAGGCACGCGCCAATGTCTTGCGCCATGGCGGTTCCGGCCGTTGCACAGAGGGCGAGCGCCGTGGTTGCGACGAGTTTCTTCATGTTTTCCTCCCTGGGAAATGATGACTGACTTGGATCTCCCATGATCCCCCCAGAACGGCGCACCGCCTGAGGTTGAGGCCCAAGAAACCGTGATTCCGCAGGGGCTGTCAATAAATAAATAAACTTGATTTATTAACCGGGGCCGGGCCTACTTCCGCAAGCGAGAGAAGTTTCGTATGGCCAACGTGATGGACGGGAGCGAGATCAAGGGGTTGAGCGCTGGCGTCAACCAAGCGGGTGTTCGTGACTACAACGAGCGCCTCCTGCTCTCTGTTCTACAACGCCGTGGCGCCATGGCGGGCAGCGATATTGCCCGGCTGGTCAACCTCTCTCCGCAGACCGTCTCGATCATCCTCCGGCGGCTTGAAAAAGACGGCATCATCATGCGGGGTGACCCGAGTCGGGGGAAGGTGGGCAAGCCGTCGATCCCGATGCGCCTCAACCCCGATGGGGTTCTGGCCATCGGCTTCAAGATCGGTCGTCGCAGTGCCGACCTCGTGCTCACCGGCTTTGATGGTGCCGTGCGCCAGCAAATTCAGGAGCACTACGATTACCCGTTTCCTGAGGCAATCTTCGGGCTCTTACAGCGCGGCGTGACGCACTTTCTCGATCACCTCACGGCGGAGGAACAGCGGCGGCTCTCCGGCATCGGCATAGCTGCGCCTTTCGAGCTGTGGAAGTGGCATGACCTCACCGGCGACATGGCCGAGAAGTTCCGGTCATGGAAGGACGTGGACTTTGCTGCCGAGGTCGCAAAGTTCAGCCCCTTGCCGGTTTTCGTGCTGAATGACGGAACCGCTGCTTGCCATGCCGAGCACCTCTACGGGCGCGGCAAGGAATTTAGGGATTACGCATTCTTCTTCGTCAGCTCGTTCATTGGCGGTGGCGTGGTACTGAACAACACTGTCTTCGCCGGAAATCAGGGCAATGCAGGCGCTCTGGGCTCCATGCGTACCACCGGACCACTGGGCGAGTCTCAACACCTGATAGATGTGGCTTCGATTCATCTGCTCGAAGGGCGCCTGAGCGAAGCGGGGGTGGATCCGCGACTGCTGTGGCAGCAACCGCAAGACTGGACGATGCTCTCTCGCTACGTTGACCCTTGGTTGGCGCAAACAGCACAGGAACTGGCCAAGGCATCGCTCTCGATCTGCTCGGTGATCGACTTTGAGGCCATCGTGATCGACGGGGCCTTTCCGCCTGAGGTCCGCACCGACCTAGTGGGCCGGGTGCGGCGCTACCTTGTCAATCAAGACACCCGCGGCCTCATCGAGCCACGCATCGAAACCGGAAGCATCGGGTCGGCGGCCCGGGGCATCGGCGCGGCCAGCGCGCCGATCACGTCGCAGTTTCTGCTGAACGCGAACGCCGGGCTGACAGCCTATTGAGTTGCAGCCCGACCCGGCATCTCTCTCAGAGCAGTCCCGGCCCGAAGATCACCGCGCCACCGGCACCGATGAGGAGCGCAGTTGGCACCACCTTCGGCATCCCGATCAAGCCAAAGGAGATAAGCGCGAGCCCGACCGCGATCTGAGCAAAAGCCAGCAGGGCCATCACCGGGGTTTCGGCAAGGGTCAGGATTGCCGGATTGGCGATCATCCCCAGCGGGATGATGTAGAGGCCGACCCCAAGCGCCATCGCCGTGATTGCCACCTTCAGCCAGTTCTCCCCGATCATCCCGGCTGCGATGAACACCGCTCCGCACACCGGCGGGGTGATGGTCGAGAGCAGCGCGAACCAGAAGACGAAGAGGTGGGCCTGAAGCGGCTCCAGCCCCAGTTGGGTCAGAGCGGGCCCTGCCACCGAGACGCAAATCACATAGGCCGCCGTTGTCGGCACCTCCATGCCGAGGAGCAGGCAGGCCAGAGCCGTCAGCAGCAGCGAGGGCCAGAGCATGCCGCCGGAGCCTTCGAGGATCAGAGAGGTCAGCTTTACACCCAGCCCTGTGATCGACAGCACGCCGATGATGATGGACGCGCAAAGGATGATGGCAGCGATCATCGAGACCTGACGCGCCGCATTGAGGATCGCCGAGCCGAACCTCTCTATGACCTGCGCCCGGTTCACCTGAAGTTTGCTATTGATGAAAAGCAGAGCAGCCCCGGCGAACACCGCGAGAGCGGCTGAGTATTCAGGGGTGTAACCTGCCGCGAACATCGCCGTTAGGAGCGTGGTGAAAGGCACGAGGAAGAAGAGCGAAGTTATCAGAACGTCCCGCCCGGCTGGCCGGTCTTCACGGGCGACGCTCTTCAATTCGGTGTGGCGGGCGTAGGCATCAATGCCGACCCAGACTGCCACAAAAAACAGGATCGCCGGGAGGATCGCGGCGGCCATGATGGAGGTGTAGGGGGTGCCAGTGAGTTCGACCATCACGAAAGCACCTGCGCCCATAAGCGGCGGCATGATCTGACCTCCCGAAGAGGCAACGGCTTCAACGGCAGCAGCAAGCCGCTTGGGGTAACCCAGCTTTTCCATTGCTGGCAGGGTGACGGCACCGGTAGAGGCCACGTTGGCCGAGGCCGAGCCAGAGATGGAGCCAAAGAGTGCGGAAGAGATCACGGAGACCTTCGCCGCACCACCCTTCAAACGCCCGGCGGCAGCGGAGGCCACGTTCATGAAGCCTTGTCCGGCTTCGCCAGCGTTGAGCACGGCGCCAAAGATCACGAAGATCGAGACAACGCCAACCGAAACCCCGGTGAGCGAGCCCCAGATCCCGCCTTCGGCAATCGTCAGCGTGCCGAGGAAGCTCGCCAGTGGAATGCCCGAATGCCCGAACTGGCCGGGAATATGCTGGCCGAAGAGGCCGTAGAGCAGGGCAAGGGTGGCCACCAGTGGGAGGGGCCAACCAATCGCGCGTCGCGCGGCTTCGATCACCACAGCCAGCAGGGTCACGGCAATGACCACTTGCCATGTGCTCTCTAGGAAACCGTATTGATCGGCCAGCAGGTTGTAGTTCCAAGCAATCCAAAGCGCCGCGCCCGAGCCGATCGCCGCCAAAACTGCCCCACTGGCCTTCTGGCCTGGAGAGGCTGCGCCGAGGACGAGCACGAAGGGCAGGATCAGCGCCATATGCACAGGGCGGCTGACGAGGTTTGGTGCGAGCCCGTAAAAGACCAGCCCGATGTGATAAATCACCACCAAGGCGGCAAGGGCGAGCCAGAAGGGGGCGCTGAAACGAGTGGCCAGTGCAAGCCAAGGGCTCCCGGCAGGCCGGGGCGAGGCGACGGTATCCATGTTCGGGTCTTTCACGGCAGAGAGAGCTGTGGCGCAAGTGCGAGGCCGGACGCCCACCCCTGTGAGCCCCGGCCTTGCAAGAGGAGTTACATGTCGCCGGACGGCAGGGCGATGCCTTGCTCTTCATAGTAGCGGGCTGCGCCCGGGTGGAAGGTGCCGCTCACCTCCCCCAGCAACTCGGTGCTCACGCCATCCCACCACGGGGCCATGCCAGCCATCTCCGCCTTGCTCTCCCAGAAGGTCTTGGTGAGCAGGTAGGCGGTGTCATCGCTCATTGCCGTGGTGGTGAAAGCGACGACCGGCAGCGAGGTGGTGTTGATGTCCTCGGTCTGTCCGGCATAGGTGCCTGCCGGGATGGTGATGGCGGTTCGACCGGTCTGTGCGATTTCTTCTTCCGACATGGTCAGCACGGTGACAGGGGAAGAGGCTGCGGCTTCAATCACGTTGGGTGCCGGCCAGGAACCTGCTGTCACGAAACCATCGATCTGGCCGTTCTTCAGCGCGGCGACCGCGTTGGAAAGCTCGGCATCAGCGATCTCGACCTTGCCGGTCAGTCCGAACAGCTCGATGTACTTCTCGCCCTCGGTCGCCCCGAAAGAGCCTTTGCCCAGCAGCACCGAGTGGCCCTCCATGTCCGCCAACGAGTTTGCTCCGGCTTCAGCCGACATGACGAAGTGCATGGTCAGAGAGGGGATCGGAAAGAGCGCGCGTATCTCGGAGAACTTGGGGTCGCCCTTGCCCTCGAACGGGCCAGTCCCCGCAGCGGCGGATGTGGCAAGCGCGGGCGGGGTGGTAAATACGTAGTCGGCGCCGCGGGCGCGTACTTCCATCACGTTCTGCACCGAGCCCTGGCTCTCTTCGATGGTCATGATGACCTCGCCATCGGTGCCTGCCTTCAGAGCCTCGGCCAGCTCGACACCCATCTGATAGTAGGACGAGCCGGTTTTGGCCGACTTGTAAGTGATACGGGTCTCGGCGCCTGCCGCGACGGCCGCGAGCCCGGCGAGAGCGAGGCCCAGCGTGGTCGATTTCAGGAATGCGTTCATTGGTTTGTCTCCTCCATGACAGAATTCTCCTGCGCCTTTGGCGCTACTTCGGCACCCAAGGGCATCTTGTGTGCGCCCGCAAGGTGCGATGCGGCAAAGAATGTAGCGCTTGCGCCGCCGTCGACAGGCAGCACGTGGCCCGTGATGAACCGCCCGGTGTTCGAGCTGAGGAACATGGCCGCGCCAGCGACCTCCTCGGCAAGGGCAGCGCGGCGTAAAGGCGTGCGCTCCAGCGCGCGGGCGCGGTCATGCGGGGCTGACCCCATACCACGCCCAGTCGGGCCAGGAGCCACGGCGTTGATGGTAATGCCCTCTGGGCCAAGCTCGCCAGCCACCGCATGGATAAAACCCGAAATGCCGCCTTTGGAGGCTGCGTAGGCCACGCGGTTGGGCGCACCACGCAAAGCGTGGATCGACGAGATATGCACGATGGCCCCAGCGCCCTCGGCCTGCATCGCGCGCGCGGCGGCTCGGGTCACGCGGAACGCCCCGCCAAGGTTGGTGTCAATCGTGCGCAGAAAGTCGGCTTCGCTGGTCTCGAGCAAGGCGCCACGCGTCATCAGGCCTGCGCAGTTGACCACTACGTCGAGCCCGCCCAAGCGCTGAATTGCGGCGGCGAAGGCCTTCTCCACGCTGGACTCGCTTTGAATGTCCACGGCGGCGGTGCCAACTCCCCCGGGCAGGTCGCTGGGTGCCAGATCCAACCCGAACACCTTGTCACCACGGACGAGTGCAGCCTGCACCACGGCACGGCCGATTTCGCCACTTGAGCCGATGACGATCGTTCGATACATTGTCAGTTAGACCTGTTTATTTTCGATATTGATGAATAATATCGGATATTTTTGGAGTTGCAAGGCGAAATGTATCCGGAGAATTCTGGGGCGGAGCGAGAGAGCGGCGGGGTGATCCACTCGGCGACGGATGCTTTGCGCGATGACATCTCTGCCGGCCGCCTCTCACCGGGCCAAAAGCTTAAGGTCACATGGGTCCGGGAGACCTATCAAATCAGCGCCGCGTCCGCCCGCGAAGCGCTCTCCCAGCTCTGCGGCGAAGGCTACGTAGATGCGGTCGAGCAGCGCGGATTCTTCGTGTCGGACATGACAACTGAAGCCCTGCTCGACAACACCCGCCTTCGCGCCGAGCTTGAAACCCTTGCGTTTCGTTGGTCGGTGGAAAGGCATTCGCCGGAGTGGCGCGCGGGCATCGTCAGCAGCCACTTTCTGCTGAAGGAGGCAGAGGCAGCGATGCTCGAAAACCCCTCGCAAGCGGTACGAAACTGGGATGACCGAAACCGGGCCTTCCACATGAGCCTCATCACCAACGCAGGCTCACCTGCGCTGATCGACTTGATCCGCGACCTCTATGACAAGACCCGCCGCTTCCGCATCCACGCCTATTTGCGCCTGACGGAGACAGGGGCGTTAGAGCAGAGATTGCAGCGCAGCGCCGCCGATCACGAAGAAATCGCCGAGGCCGCGCTGGCACTAGATGCCGCCCGGGGAGAGCGTGCACTCCGCGCGCACATAAACAAGCCGAACGGTGCTAGCTGACCAAACTCAGCTCTCGGCGAAGGCATCCTTGTAGGCGTCGCGCAGCACATTCTTCTGGACCTTGCCCATCGTGTTGCGCGGCAGGCTCTCGGCCACCACCATCCTGCGCGGATGTTTGAAACGGGCAAGCTTTGTGCTCACCTCGGCCTCGATAGCGGCGATATCCGGGCTGGCGCCCGGCTCGGGCACCAAGACGGCAAGGACTGTTTCGCCGAAGTCGGCATGCGGCACGCCGATCACCGCGCTTTCGAGTACTCCCGGCTGATCATCCAGCAGCGCTTCGATCTCCTTGGGGTAGATGTTGTACCCGCCGGAGATGATTAGATCCTTCCCGCGCCCGACGATTGAAACGTAGCCGTCGCTATCGACCATTCCGAGGTCACCGGTGATGAAGAAACCGTTTTCGCGCAACTCCGCTGCGGTCTTCTCCGGCATTTCCCAGTAGCCCTTGAACACGTTCGGTCCGCGCACCTCAATCTGGCCAATCTCACCCTGCGGGAGCTCTGCGCCGTTGCCCGGATCGGTGATTCTGAGTTCGACGCCCGGAAGAGGGAAGCCAACGGTCCCGGCGCGGCGCTCGCCGTCGTAGGGGTTGGACGTGTTCATATTGGTCTCGGTCATCCCATATCGCTCGAGAATGCGCTGTCCGGTCCGCCCCTCGAACTGTCGGTGAGTTTCGGCCAGCAGCGGGGCGGAACCGGAGATGAAGAGCCGCATATGCGCAGCAGCATCGGCGGTGAAGCGCGGATCTCCCAGCAGGCGGGTGTAGAAGGTTGGCACTCCCATCATCGTAGTCGCGCGCGGCATCTGTTCGAGGATCACGTCGAGGTCGAACCTCGGCAGGAAGATCATCGCCCCGCCAGCCGCCAGTGTGACGTTGGTTGCAACAAAGAGCCCGTGAGTGTGAAAGATCGGAAGGGCGTGAAGTAGCACGTCTTCGGCCGTGAAGCGCCATTCTTCAGCCAGCGTGAGGCAGTTCGAGAGAAGGTTCGCCTGCGTCAGCATCGCCCCTTTCGAGCGGCCCGTGGTGCCGGACGTGTACAGAAATGCGGCGAGATCGTCCTCGCCGCGGGCAACGGTGTCGAACGCGTTCGGCACGCCCGCGGCGCTCTCGGCAAAGCTGCCGTCCCCTTCCGAGCCCAACGTCAACAAGCCCGTGCCCGCCGCGTCCGCGACTGGCGCCAGCGCCTCAGCGCGTGCCGGATCGCAAACCAGAAGCTTCGCGCCGCTGTTCTCGACGAAATAGCTGACTTCATCCGCCGTGTAGCCGGTGTTCAGCGGTAAGAAGACCACGCCTGCCTGAACGGCGGCGGCATAGAGCGCCAGCGCCTCGGGGCTTTTTTCGATCTGCACAGCCAGCCTGTCGCCCGGTTCCAACCCGGCAGCTACCAGCGCATGGGCGAAGCGGCTCGCAATCGCCAAGAAGTCCGAATGGCTGAGGCTCCGCCCGTCAGCCAGCAGCAGAAAAGGGGTGCTCTTGCCCGCGTTGGCGCCGAACAGCCGGTCGTAGAGAGGGTTGGCCATCGGCGTTACTCCTGAGTCAGTGTCTTGTCGGCCGCTTGGGCGAGCGCCCGCACCTCGGCAGAGGCCGCTATTTCGCCGCTCTCGGCAAATCGCTCATGGTTCTGCGTCACGCGGGATAGATCGTAGAGATAGTTCACCATCACGCCGTGCGATTGCGCGTGGCCCTTCTCTGAGGTGTCAGCCTCCGCGTGAAGCATGTGGACCTGCGCCCCATTGCCAAGGTGGAAGCGTGCGACGGGGTCGCGTGGCGCGTTGCCTCGGCCCTTGGCGCGTGTGAGGTAATATGCGGCGAGCTGGCGCAGGTGGGTATCGTCGCCGGGCTCAAGCTCCTGCTCCTCCATCCACGCTGCAAGGCCGGGAATGGGGGAGAGGGTGACGAAGGTTGAAAGCCCCGGCACTTCCGCAGAAAGGTCCGAGGCAACCTGCTTTATCAGCGAGTTGCCAAAGGAGATGCCCGCGAGCCCGGCCTGGCAGTTGGAGATGGAGTAGAACACCGCCGTATCGGCCTCCGCCTCAGGAAGGGCAGGGCGCCCCTCGGCCAGCAGAGCCTGCACCGATCCGGGTATGCCCTGCGTCAGCGCGACTTCGACAAAGATCAGCGGCTCCGAAGGCATGGCAGGGTGGAAGAAAGCAAAGCAGCGCCGATCGGTCGGTTCAAGCCGGCGCCGCAGGTCGGCCCAGGAGTGGATGGCGTGCACCGCCTCGTAGGCGGTGATCTTCTCCAGCACCTGCGCCGAAGTCTCCCATGAGATCGGGCGCAGCACGAGGAAGCCCCGGTTGAACCAACTGGCGAAGAGGTGGCGGAAGTCGAGGTCGAGCGCCATGAGCGCCTCGTCGCCCCGGCCCAGTCGCAACAGGTCGGCTCGCATCTGAACCAGCGCACCAGTGGCACCGGGCACTTGGTTCAGCCGCCGGATCAGCTCTTGGCGGGGTGGTTCTGACGCCGCCATGAACGCACGGTAGCTGGCCTTTGTCTGGCCTTCGCCGAGAGCCTCCAGCGCCGCGCGCACTGCACTTTGATCCACCCCCAGCGCCCCCGCGAGGAAGTGAAAGAAGGCCAGCTTTTCTGCGTCCTCCAATGCGACGTAGCGGTCAAGCATCGCGCGAGCCAGCGCGAGGCCCGACATTTCACCGGAGCTGCCGATGAGGTCACGCGCAAGCTCTTCCAAGCTTCGGTCGCCGAGTCGGGCCGCCGCATCGGACCGCACCCGGCGCTCGAAGACGGTGGAGAGTAGATCGGCCAGCAGGGTCATAGCTCCGGCCCCATCACCGCATCCGGCAGCCAAGTGGCGAGGCCGGGGAAGAGGCAGAGCAGCACGATGGCCAACACCATGCAGGCGACAAATGGCAGGGAGCCTTTGAGGATGGTCTGCAACCGGATATCGGGCGCGATGCCGTTGATGACATAGAGGTTGAGGCCCACGGGCGGCGAGATCAGGCCGATCTCCATGTTGATGGTCAGCACCACGGCAAACCAGATCGGGTCGAACCCGGCGGTAGTGATGATCGGCAGGAGGATCGGCGCGGCCATCAAAATCACCGCGACCGGCGGCAGGAAGAAGCCCGCTACCAGCAGGAAGACGTTGATAGCCCCCATCAGCACCCAGCGATTGGCCTCCAGCGTGCCGATCCAATTGGCGATGGATTGGGTGATGAAGAGCGAGGAGAGCATGTAGCTGAACACGCCCGCAGCGGCGATGATGAAGAGGATCATCACGCTCTCGCGGGTGCTGTCGCGCAGCACCACCCAAAGGTCATTCGGGTTCCACAGCCGGTAGATGATCACCGCGACCATGAGGCAAAGCAGGGCGCCAACCGCTGCAGTTTCCGAAGGTGTCGCCACCCCGCCATAGAGTGCGTAGAGCACGCCGAGAATGATGAGGATGAAAGGCACCACGCGGGGCAGGATCTCCAAACGCTGTCGCCACGAGTAGCGCGCGCCGGAGAGCAGGTTGGTGTCGCCCGACTTCCACGTGGAATAGAGCGACCAAACCATGAAGAGCATCACCAGCATCAGACCCGGCAGCACACCGGCAAGAAACAGGCGGCCGATCGAGGTTTCGGTCGCGATGCCGTAAACGATCATGGTGACGGAGGGCGGAATGAGGATGCCCAGCGTGCCGCCCGCCGCGATGGAGCCCGCCGCGACGCCATCGGGGTAGCCGCGCTTGCGCATCTCGGGGATGCCCATCTTGCCGATGGCCGCACAAGTGGCGGGTGAGCTGCCCGACATGGCGGCAAAGAGCGCACAGGCCCCAAGGTTGGAGATCACGAGGCCGCCGGGCACACGGGTGAGCCAGCGTTCCAGCGCCTCGTAAAGATCGGCGCCCGCGCGTGTGGAGCTGATCGCCGCGCCCATGATGATGAACATCGGGATCGAGAGCAGGGCGAAGTTGTCGAGCTTGCCGAAGAAAATCTCGGGCAGCAATGAGAGCGAGCGCATCCCGTCGAAGACGATCAGGAAGCCAGCCGATACGACAAGCAGGCCCGCGCCAACGGAGATGCCGGAGAAGAGAACGAGGATGGTGAAGACGGCGACCAGCGCGCCAAGAATGAGCGGATCCATCAGTGGCCCTCCCGTCCGTCGGTGAGACCTACATCAGGATCGAGCCCGAAAGGTGAATCGTAGCCAGCCAGCAAGGCCCAGAGATCGGCGGCCACCTGGCAGGCGTAAAGCCCGAAGCCCACCGGCAGGGCGAGGTAGGGAACCCAGAGCCGGGGGTTCCACGGCGAATTCGAGGTTTCGCCCCAATCCCAGGCCTCGTGCCAGAACTCATAGCCGTAAAACAGCATCATCCCGATCACCGCGAGCGTCAGCAGTTGCACGAAGATCGCCAGCGCCTTGCGGGCGGTGGGGGGGAGCATCAGGGGCAGCAGGTCCACGTTTACGTGGCCACGCAACAGTTGCACATAGGGCAGGCCGAGCATGGTGGCGGCGATGACGATGTAGGTCACGCCTTCGGTCTGCCAGATCGTGGAGCCGTTCAGCACCCAGCGGATGAAGATCATCTGGCAGGTGATCGCAACGGCGGCGACGATCAGCAGCGCGGCGAGGACGCCGCACACCCGGCTGAGCGCGCCAATGGCCCGCAGCAGGGGATTGCCGCCGTGGCGTGCGGCAGGAGTGGGATGGGCAGAGCCGGACATCGGGAAATCTTTCAGCATGGGGCGTCCCGGCAGGCATTCTGCCGGGACGCAATAGGCATCACTCGACGGAGAGCGCGAGGTCGAGCAGCTTCTGGTCCTGCTCGGAGCCCTCTTTGAAGGCCTTGTACGAGGTCTCCTGGGCAATCGCCTGCCAGGCCTTGAACTGCTCTTCAGTCATCTCCGAAATCTCGACGCCGTTTTTCTCGAAGGTGTCGCGGGCCTCGCCGTCTTCGCGCTTGGCCTCTTCAAGGTAGAAGGCCTGCGCCTTCTCAGCGGCGGCATCCAGCGCGGCACGCTGCTCGTCAGTCAGGTCGTCGTAGACGGATTTGTTCATCATCAGCGGCTGGTACATAAACCAAAGCGCGTAGTCGCCCACGGGGGTGAAGCACTTGGCCTGCTCGTAGATCCGGTAGCTGACAAAGCTTGAAGAGGAGGTGTTGGCTGCATCGAGAACGCCGGTCTGCATGGCGTTGTAGATTTCGGCAGAGCTCATCGAAGCAATTGAAGCGCCGGCACCGGCAAGCATCTGCTCGAATGCCTTACCAGCGGCGCGGGTTTGCATGCCCTGCACATCCTCTGGGCCGGTGATGCAGCTATCCTTGCCGGCAAAACCACCTGCAAGGTAGCCGTGGACCAGCACCATCACGTCATCCTCGGCCATGATCTTCTCGATCTCGCCCATGAACTCGCTGTCGTTCATTCGCGCGGCATGGTCGTGGTTTTTGACGAGGCCGGGCATGAGGGTGAGGTTGTAGGCATTCCGCAGCCCGCCTGCATAGGAGAGCGGGAACACGATCATGTCGACCTGCCCGCGGCTCAACGGCTTGTATTGCTCGCGCGCCTTGAACAGCGATTGGCTGGGAAAAATCTTGATCTCGAGATCGACACCGGCGGCGGCAACATCGTCGGCCACCATCTGGGCCACCTTGTGGCGCACGTCGCCCTCTGACCACTGGTGCGAGAGCCGCAGCTCTTTGGCGTCAGCGGCAATGGTTCCGGCAAACAGCGCGGCGGCCGCCGCGAATGCGGTGTACTTCATGGTTTCCTCCCTGGGTTTTCGGTCCTTATGGACTCCTCCGACGCAAAGCCTTGCATCCATTGTTTTCAGGGTCAACTATTTTGTATACAATTTTCCACTTCTTGTGGGCAACTTTTGGCGCTAGAGTGGAGGCATGGAGAGGAAACGTTCAGACAACATTGCCGAAGAACTGGAGGGTCTGATCCTCGGTGGTGTGTTCACCCCGGGAGAACGGCTGGACGAGGTGCAACTCGCTGACCGTTTCGCGGTCTCCCGCACGCCTCTCCGTGAAGCCTTTCACCGCCTCGCGCTCTCGGGGTTGGTCGAGCACATCCCGCATCGCGGCACCTTCGTGCGCCAGCCTGGCCCGGTGGAACTGATCGAGATGTTTGAGGTCATGGCAGAGCTGGAGGCTACCTGCGCCCGGCTCGCGGCGGCCCGTATCACCGATGAAGCCCTCGACGACATGCGCGCCACCAACGCCCGCTGTCTGGCCGCCGTCGAAGCCGCTGACCATGATGGCTACTACCACGAAAACGAGCGCTTTCACGCAATCCTGTACCGGCAATCGGGCAACGGTTTTCTGGAGGGTGAATGCCTGCGCCTGCACAAGCGCCTCATGCCCTTCCGCCGGATGCAACTCCGCCTGCGTGGGCGGCTGCGTCAGTCGATGAGCGAGCACGAGGCCATCGTTGAGGCGCTGCAGCGTGGTGCCGCCGATGAGGCTGCCGAAGCCCTGCGGGCCCATGTGGCGGTGCAGGGCGAGAAGTTCCACCACCTGATGGCCGGGCTGAAGCAGGCGGCAGAGTAGGGTGTATCGCCAGACGCGGTGCTGCCCGGTTGCGGCTTAGCAACGCTCCACGATCTGGGCATCCCAGACGCCGGAGTGAACTGCCTCGCGTGCGTGGCTCAGCAGTAGGTCGCGGATCGCTTCGGAGGCATAGGTCGGTGGCCGAGAGGCAAGGCGAGTGAGGTGCAGCGTGCGGGAGAGTTCCGGCTCGATGATCGCCCGGGCGGTGATGGTCCCGCGGTCGAGTTCATCCTGCATGAAGAGCTTGGTGCCGATTACGCAGCCCAGCCCGGCCACCAGCGACCCGGCGATGGCCTGCACCGAGTTCATCTGGAGAACCGCGCGGGACTCGATCTTCTTCAGCAGAACCGTGTCGTCCAAAATGGCCCGTGCCGAAATGCCCTGCCGCAGCAGGATGATCGGCATGCCGAGCACCTCTTCAAAACGGATCGGCTCGTCGGTGTCGCCGATGATCTCGGGCCGCCCTACGCAAACGAGGGGCTCCTCCAGCACTGGCACGGAGTCGAACATCGGGTCGTTCGGCGGGTTGTAGATGAGCGCCATATCCACTTCGGCGGCCATCAGCGTTGGCAAGGCAACACCCGAGAGGCTCTCGGTCAGCGCCAGTTGCACCGCCGGATAGTCTCGCACCACCTGGCTGATGAAGGGTACCCCAATCGCTTTGACCCCAGAGTATGACATTCCGACCGAAACCGGGCCTGAAACCTTGCCTTCCTGATCCGCCATATCAGCCTCCGCCGATGTGACCGCCCGCAGGATCGCCCGTGCGTGCTCATTCAGCCGACGCCCGGCTGCTGTCGGCTCCATGCCACGCGGTTTGCGCAGAAAAAGCGGTTGCCCGAAGCGCGCTTCGAGTTGAGCAAGGTGATGGCTCAGCGCGGAGGCTGCGACATTGAGGTTTGAGGAGGCCCGAGAAAGTGAGCCGTGCTCGCAGATGGCGGCGAAGTACTGAAGTTGACGTGTATCTAGCATTCTGGTTTCCAGAAAAGATTTGTCGAAACATTATAATATTCCGTTCTCGTTGCCGTTGCTATCCTTCGAGTTGGGAGGATTGTAATGACCGAAGACCTGAGGCCGCTCGCCGGGCTGCGCGTAGTCGAGATGACCCATATGATCATGGGGCCATCTTGTGGCATGTTCCTTGGCTTGCTCGGGGCTGAAGTCATCAAGGTCGAGCCGCCCGAGGGCGACAAGACGCGTGCGCTCACAGGCATGGGGCGGGGCTTTTACCCCACCTTCAATCGCGGCAAGAAGAGCATCACTCTCGACCTCAAGTCCGAGGCGGGCGTTGCTGCGCTGCACAAACTGCTCGCCGGTGCGGATGTGTTCGTCGAGAACTTCCGTGATCAATCGCTAGCCAAGATGGGGTTTGCGCCGAACGTTCTGCGCGAAAAATACCCCGAGCTGATCGTCTCGTCTCTAAAGGGTTTCCTGAAGGGCCCCTACGAGAACCGCACCGCGATGGACGAGGTGGTGCAGATGATGACCGGCATGGCCTACATGACTGGGCCCACAGGCCGCCCGCTGCGCATCGGTTCCTCGGCCAACGACATCATGGGCGGCCTTTTCGGTGCCTTTGCCGTGCTCGCCGCTCTGCTCCAGCGCGGGAAAGACGGCAAAGGCCGCAACCTGCGCACCGGGCTCTTCGAGAACTGCCTCTTCCTCGTCGCCCAACACATGGTGCAGTTCGACATCGAAGGCCGCGAAGCCCCGCCGATGCCCGAGCGCGAGTTCTCTTGGCCGGTCTATGATATCTTCGAGACCGCCGACGCCCGCCAGATATTCATCGGCGCCGTGACCGAGGGACAGTGGGTGACACTGTGCAACATCCTCAGTCTCGACAACTTGCGCGACGACCCTCGCCTGCAAAAGCGGATGGACCAGATTGAGGCGCGCGACTGGACGATTCCGATCGTAGCAGAAGCTGTCCGCGCCCGTGGCTTCGATGATCTGCTCGCGGCATTCGAGCCCGCAGGTATCCCCTTCTCCCCGATCCACCGCCCGGCGGAAATGTATGCCGATCCTCACGTCACCCGCCCCGGCGGCCTCTTCACCTCGCGGCTGCCCGAGGGCCAGAGCTATCGCGCCCCGATCATGCCCTTCGAGATTGACGGAACGCCGCTGCATGGGGACTCGCTGGATATCGCCGGGATCGGGGATGATACCCGCGCCGTACTTGCCGCAGCGGGTCTGAGCGACGCCGAAATCGCAGCGGCCAGCGGCATGGAAACGACAGCATGAGCCTTGAGGCCATCTACCCCGCAGACCGCGTGACCCTGCGCGAGGTTGGCCTGCGCGACGGGCTGCAACTTGCCAAGTCGTTGCCCTCGCCCGAAGCCAAGCGGGCTTGGCTAAAGGCCGAGGCGGCCGCAGGTGTGCGGCACTACGAGGTCGGCTCCTTCCTCCCCGCCGCCCGCTTCCCGCAATTCGCCGACATCCCGCAGATGATCGAGGCGAGCGAAGCGCTGAACCTGCATTCCGCCGGGCTCACGCTCAACGAGCGCGGCGCAGAGACCGCCATCGCCACAGCGATCCGCGAGATGGTCTGCGTTGTCTCCGCCACCGAGGAGCACTCCGAGACCAACATGCGCCGCTCCCGTGCCGCCGCCGTCGAGCTGGTCGGCAAGGTGGCCGCGCTGCGCGACGCCGAAGCGCCGGGCAAGCTGGTCAATGCAGGCATCGCGATGGCCTTCGGTTGCTCCATCTCCGGCAACGTGGACCCCACCGACGTGATCCGCCTCGCAGAGGCCTGCCTTGAGGCCGGGGCCGATATCGTCGGCTTGGCTGATACGGTGGGCTACGCTGGGCCCAAAGCCGTCGGCCAGCTCTGCGCGCAAATGGAGCAGCTTTGCGCGGGTCGCCCGTTCATCATCCACCTGCACGACACCCGCGGCATGGGCGTCGCCAACACCGCGGCGGCGCTGGACAATGGCGCGCGGGTGGTGGACGCTTCGCTCGGCGGGCTGGGGGGCTGTCCCTTCGCGCCCGGCGCCACCGGCAATGTCGTATTCGAAGATGTGGTCTTTCTGGCCGAATCCATGGGCTTTCGCACCGGGATCGACCTTGAGGCCCTCAAACCCGCCCGGGCCATCGCAGAGGAGGCGATGCCGGGCGAGGAGTTTCATGGCGCCCTGCACCGCGCGGGCCCGCCGAAGAACGCAAATTGGCAGGCGACGGCCTGACCGAACCCCAGGGAGGAAAACTAAATGAAATACATCGCAACCGCTGCACTCGGCGCAGCCATGCTCGCGGCCCCTGCTGCGCAAGCCGCCACCGAGATGCGCTGCAGCCACCAGCTGCCGCCCGCGCACCACATCGCCAAGGTCGTCGACCGTTGGGCCGAAGAGGTCGAAACCCTCTCCGAAGGCGAGATCGACGTGCAGATCTTCGGGGCCGACAGTCTCGTGGGTGCCCGCGAGAACATTGTCGCCACAGCCAAAGGCGATATCGAATGCGCCTTTTCGCTGAACTTTCAATGGGGCAAGACCCTGCCGATCATGAACGTCACCGTCGCACCCTTCGCCTTTGGTGACATCGAGATCTGGAAGAAATGGCCGGAGAGCGAGGCTGCTGCCTTCCTCGAAGAGAAACTGCTTGAGAAGGGTGTCAAGAACGTCGTCTGGATGTTCCAGACCAACACTTCCGTCTTCACTACCAATGGTGAGCCGCTGGTAGCCCCGGAGGATTTTGACGGCCTCAAGTTCCGCGGCCTGACCCCGCCTTTCGACGCCTCCTTCGTCGCCCTCGGCGCGACACCAACCGCCATGCCCGGCTCCGAGGTCTATCAGGCGCTCGCCACCGGCGTGATCGATGGCGCCATCACCGACGTGGCCGCAGCGGTGTCACGCAAGTATTACGAGGTGCAGGATGCCTTCACCGTGGTGCCCGTGCTTTCGGCCTACCTGCACGGTTACCTGAACCCCGAGTTCTACGACGGTCTCTCCGACAAGTCGAAAGAGGCACTGCGCGAGGCCGGGCTGAAGGCCTCCGGCTGGGCTATCGAGGCCTCAGTCGAGGCTGGTGCCGCGGGGCCCGAGCAACTCCGCGAGAAGGGCGTGACCGTGCACATCGCCACGGCGGAAGAGAACGCGGCGCTCGAAGCTGTCATGCGCCCGGCTTTCGACAAGGCCTTTGGCGAGGGCGATGCCGACAGCGCCAAGCTGCTCGAACTGCTCGGCAAGATGTGATCGCGCCGCGCGATGCACGACACTGAAAAGGGGGGAGCGCCTGCCGCTCCCTCTCCCCTCTTCCCCGACCGGATCGTAACCGGGCTGGTGCGCCTCTGCGGCGCGCTCTCCACCCTGCTCATCCTCTACGTATTCTGCCAGATCGTGGTGGCCGTGGTCCGGCGCTACCTACTCGACGCGCCTCTGCAATGGAATGACGAGATGATCGGCTACCTACTGGTGGCTCTGGTGATGCTGGGCGCGGCCGAGGCGCTGCGCCGAGGGGATCACATCGCGATCGATCTCGCGACATCACGCCTTGGTCCGCGTATGGCCCGTGCTCAAGCGGTACTGGCACATCTGGCCGTCATGGCCTTCGCCTTCATCGTCGGCCATTCGATCTGGGACAGCATCGCCTTCGCCCGCAGCTTCGGCTCGTACTCGGTTGGCTATATCGAGATCGAAACATGGATCCCCCAAGTGCCAGTGGTGCTGGGCGCGGGCCTGCTGTTTCTCGCTGCCGCACTGGGCCTGTACCGCACATTGAGGCCACTCTCATGACCCTCGCCCTCGTTTTTGCCGGGCTGATCCTACTGCTTCTCTCCGGCATACCGATCTTTGCAGCCCTCGGGCTGACCGCCAGCGCCATCCTTCTGCTGGTCGAGGGTGACATGGACGGGGTTGGTGACGCCGTTTACACCCATCTCAACAAGCCGGTTCTGGCGACCATACCGCTCTTCGTCTTCATGGCGCAGGTGATGATCCGCGCCAAGGTGATCGACGATCTCTACAGCTTCGCCCACACGCTGATCGGCCACATCAAGGGCGGTCTCGGCGTGGCGACGGTCATGGCCTGCACGATCTTTGCGGCGATCTCCGGCTCTTCCGTCGCCACCGCGCTATCCATCGGCTCCAGCGCCATCCCACAAATGCAGAAGTTCGGCTATGCCGAGCGCGACGCACTGGGCGTGGTCGCCGCCGGTGGCACGTTAGGCATCCTCATCCCGCCCTCCGGGCCGATGATCCTATATGCGATCGTTTCCGAGGCTTCTATCGGGGGCCTGTTCCTCGCAGGTATCATCCCGGGGCTCTTGCTGGCGCTTATGTTCTCCGGCTGGTGCATGGTGCAGGCCCGCCGCCGCAGCGGAGTTGACGCGCCCGACTGGGCCGGCTGGAGCAAGGCAACCGCCGCACTGCGCCGCTCGGTTTGGGCACTGCTGGCGCCGCCGGTGGTGATGGGAGGCATTTACTTTGGCGTATTCACTGCCTCCGAAGCTGCCGCCGCAGGCTCGCTCTATGCCCTGCTAGTGGCGGTGCTGGTCTACCGCAACTTCGGACTGCGCGACCTATGGCACTGCGCCTATGCCACCATGCGGACGTCGATGATGGTTTTCATGATCATCGCGGGCGCGGCGATGTTTGCTCATGCGATCACGCTTGTGCGCTTGCCGGTGGGGGTGACCGAGAGCGTGACGGCCATGGGCCTTGGCCCCATCGGGTTCATCCTCGTGGTGATGGCGCTGATCTTCGTGCTCGGCATGTTCCTAGAGAGCATCGCGATCATCCTCATCACCACGCCGATCCTGCTACCAACCATGATCGCGCTCCAGATCGACCCGATCTGGTATGGGGTCCTGCTGATGATCAACCTCGAATTGGCGATGATCACCCCGCCGGTGGGGATGAACCTCTTCGTGATCAAGGGCATCACCAACGCACCACTGGGGACCATCGTGCGTGGCGCGGCGCCCTTTGTGGCGCTGATGCTTGGCGGGCTGGCTCTACTTGTGGTCTTCCCCGGCCTTGCCACATGGCTGCCCACAGCGGCGGGCTTCGGGCGCTGACCCCTCTCTGCCCGGCAGAGAGCCGCCGCCATAAAGCGCTGGAACATAGCGCTCTCTCGCGCCAAGATTGCTGGGCCGGGGGAGGGCGCAGCGCGATGATCGCAGAGAAAATCAGGCGGGCTAATTCTCAGGCCTGGTCATCCAAGGGCTGAGCGAAGAACGCGCCGCCATGACACTTCTGGTCGATATCAAAGCCTTCCTCGCCACCGCCCGCACAGGCAGCTTTTCGGCCGCCGCGCGTGAAATCGGCGTGGCACCTTCGGTCGTCACCAAGCGGGTCGGTCGGCTGGAAAATCACATCGGCAATCGGCTTTTCGTGCGCTCCACCCGCGCGCTGGTGATGACCTCCGAGGCTGATCGCTTGCGCCCCCGCCTTCAAATGCTGGTGAGTCAGCTCGACGATGCGCTCGAGGGCGCCGCCCCGCCCGAAACCGGCCTCGCCGGACACGTGCGGATCAAGGCGCCCACCACGCTGGGCACGCTCTTTGCCGGTCGCTCGATTGCTCGCTTCATGGCGCAGAACCCTGCGATCACGACCGAGCTGATGCTGATCGACCGCGCGGTGAACCCGCTCGAAGAGGGTTTCGACATCGCCCTCGGCGGCCTGCCGCAAAGCTTCGCCAGCGTGCATGAAACGCCGCTCTGCTACTATCCGCGCGTGCTGGTGGCCACGCCCGAATACCTAGCAGAGCATGGCAGCCCAAAAACGCCGGGCGATCTGGTGGAGCACCGCTGCATCATCTACGTGGCCGCCGGGATGACATGGTTTTTCGAGAGCGAGGGCGGGCCGATCTCCGTCACAGTGAACCCGGTTTTCACCGTCAACGACTCGCGGCTGCTGCACTTCGCCGCCCTGCATCACCTTGGTATCTGTATCGCGCCCGGTTTTCTGGTACAGGACGATCTGGCGGAGGGGCGGCTGGTTGAGGTGATCCCGGATTTTCCGGTCACACAGCTCTGGTTCAAGGCGATGGTGCCCAACAACAAGCTGCACCGTCCCGAGGTGGCCGCGCTTCTGGAGTTTCTGAAGAAGGAATTCGAGGCGGCGCCTTGGGAGACCGAGCCCGTGCCGCGGCTCTGATATGGAACAAAACGGCGGGGCAGGGCGCCCCGCCGCGGTCATGCGTCAGGACGCGAGCGAAAGCTCGGGCGCCTGATCGTCCAGCGTGGTGGTCCGACGCAACTCGCGGGGCTCGTCGAGGTCAAAGTGACGGCCCCGGTGCAGGGTGGCCCGATTGTCCCAGATCACCGTATCGCCGGTCTGCCACTTGTGGCGGTAGATGAACTGCTGCTGGGTGGCGTGCTCCAACAGATCGGCCAGCATCATCCGACCCTCCGGCACGGTCATCCCGTCGATCTGGCGGGCATGCACGCCAATGAACAGGTGCTTGCGACCGGTCGCAGGGTTCACCCGCACGATGGGCCACCAAGCGGGATCGATCGCGGCTTTCTGTTCCTCGGTGTAGCTGTCGTCGCCCAGCAGGAAGCGCGAATGCAGCGCGTAGTGCTCTGCTTCTTTCCCGTCGAGGAAATCCTTCATCCCTTCGTCCAGCGCGTCGTAAGCGGCCTTCAGATCGGTGAACTCGGTGTCGCCGCCCCAGCTCGGGTTCCGCACCGAGTGCAGCATTGAGTACTTCGCCGCCGGTTTCTGGAACGAGCTGTCGGAGTGCCACATCTGGTTGGCGATGTTGTTCAACACCCGCTTGTCGGTGCGCGGCACCGGCTTGCCGTCCTTGCCAATGTTCGAGATGTCGCCGACCTCGGCATGAGTGACCTGTGTGTTGGTGTTCCACTTGGCCGTGACCTTCTTGAAGCCTTGGTCCAGTGGGCCGAACTGGCGGGTGAAGGCCAATTGCTGATCCGTCGTCATCGGCTGGTTGCGGATCAGCACGATGGAATGCTCGTCCATCAGCGCATCAAGCTCTGCAACCTGCGCGGGGCTGAGCGGCGCGAGCACGTCGAGCCCGCCGGTGATCTCCACGCCAAAGCCGTCTTCGATCTGTTTGGTTTCCATGGTCAGTCTCCTCTCATCACATCTTACGGGGCCACACCGTCGGTGCGGGTCAGGTTGTCGGAAAGCCGCTCTTGCAGCGCGGCCATGTCGAGCTGGTGCACGGAGCCGGAGCCGGCGAGGTCCAGCGCTTGGGCAGCGGCCATGCCCTGCGCCATGCAGGGGCCCATCACCCGGACCGAGCTGAGTGCCGCCGGATCACCGTCGATGCAGCGACCCACGGCGACGAGGTTGTCGGCCTCTGGGCAGATCATCGAGCCGAAGGGGATGTAGTGGGTGTGGTTCTCGTCGAAGGTGTTCCAGACGAAGCCCTCGGGCGCGTTGTGCAACTCGATCGGCCATGCAGTTCGACCGATGGCGTCTTCGAACTTCTTCTGGCCCACCACCTCATCCACGACGAGATGATGCGCGCCTTTGATCCAACGGGTTTGTCGGATGCCGGGGAAGCCGTAGCTGCGAACACGGATATTGCCGAAGAACGCGGGGTACTCGGCCTTCAAGAGCTCGATCCCGCGGTCCACTTGCTCCTTGCCGAACTGCCCCATCTTCGAGGCCTCCAGAGGGTCGAGCGGGGTTTCCATATGGGTCATGTTCAGGACCGCCACGTCCTTGCCGGGGAAGTAGAAGGCAATGCCGCCGTGGCGCAGGAGGCCATAGTCCTTGGCCTTCTGCGCGATGCGCTCGGAGAGTTCGTCGCGCTCGGGCGGATCGACCTCGGTGTTCAGCCCCTCCACCACGCATTGCTGGGTGCCATAGACCTTTTCATCGGGCTCGCGGCATTCGAGCCCGGCGAGATAGGCCAGCGCGGCATCGCCTGAGCAGTCGGCAAAGCCCTCCGCGCGCACCGTGACGTCGCCGTAGCGGGTGACGAGTTTGGCCGCGGTGATCCGCCGCCCGTCGCGCTCGACCTCCCGCAGGATGGCGCCGGTGATCGGGATCACGCCTGCGGCGTCGAGCGAGGTTTCGACCCAGCGGGAGAGGGCGACCTCGTTGTAATGCACCACGGTCGTCATCGGGCCGTGGCGGTAATAACAAGCGTCGTTGGCCTCAAGGTAGGCCAGCATCTCATCGGCGATGCCAAAGGTGTAGCGGTGGCCGTGGGTGCCATTCTGGTAGAGGCCGCAGAAGGTGCCGATGATCGAGTTCACTGCCTGCCCGCCGAGCGCGGGGAGGCCGTCGACAATGGCCACCTTCTTGCCCAGCTTCGCGGCCTCCAGCGCCGTGGTGGTGCCGGAGATGCCCGCGCCGATCACGCAGAGGTCCACCTCCAGTTCGCGGTGCAGGGTTTCGCCGTTGTGGCGCACCACTGTCGTGGCGGGGTTAATCGGGCGACCGTAAGACATGCGTATAGACTCCGTTGAAATGCTGTGTCGGTGATGCGGGTGTTTGACCCGCCTGTGTGTCAGGTTGCGCTGGCGGGGGCGTCCCGCGCCTCCGCCCGGCTGCCCAGCAGCACCAGCGCGGCGGCGAGGGCGAGGCCGATGGCGGTGCTAGACCATTCGGGGAAGCCGATGATCAGCCCGCAGCCAAAGAGGGGCCATCGCGCCCATCCCGCCAGCCTGCCACGCCAAGGCACGTAGCCTTCGGAGGCGGCAGCAATGGTGATGACAGCGAGGATGTTCAGCGCGGTCCAGATGACCGTCAGGTAGAACGGCCCCTGCAGGATCAGCGCTGGCTCGAACAGGAAGAAAATCGGTACGAAGTAGAGCACGATGCCTAGCCGTGCCGCGTGAACACTGGTCTTGATCGGGTCACTGTCGGAGATCCGCGAGGCGAGGAAGGCGGCCAGCGCCACCGGCGGTGTGATTGCGGCGAGCGAGGCGTAATAGGCGATGAAGAGGTGGATCGCGAGGGTGTTGAGGCCCGCGATCTGCTCCAGTGCTGGGGCGAGGGTGAGCGCCAGCATCAGGTAGGCGGCCACGATCATGCCCAGCATCCCGAAGATCAGGCAAACGCCGATCCCGATGGCCAGCACAGGCACGAGGCCGTCGCCACCCATCCGCACGAGGCTGGCGGCGATCACCGGGGCCACACCGGTGGCCATGAGGCCGCCGAGGATGAAGCTCGTGGGCAGAAGCAGCCCCATCGTTTGGCTCAGCAGCTTGGTGATCTGGTAGAACAGGTCCGGGATGCGGTTCAGTCGGATGCGCAGGCGCGGGTGCAGCGTGGTCAGCACCAGCAGCAGGGCCGAGGCATAGAAGGGCGTCAGCCGCTCCCAGCGCATGAAGACGAGGCCCCAGACGAGGAAGGCGAGCACCACGAGGAACGGCCAGCCATCCTTCAGCACCGCGGCGACCCGGGGCAGGTCGGCCCGCTTGAGGCCTTTCAGCCCATTGCGGGCGGCAAAGCCGTCAACGTGGCAATAGAGGCCGAAGTAGTAGAGCAGCGAAGGGATCAGCGCGGCCAGCACGATCACCCGATATTCGGTGTTGGTAAAGTCGGCCATGATGAACGCCACCGCGCCCATAACCGGCGGCATCAGCATGCCCCCGGTCGAGGCACAGGCCTCCAGCGCGCCAGCATAGTGGCCGGGGAAGCCCGCCTTCTTCATGCTCGGGATGGTGACCGAGCCGGTCGAGACCACGTTGCCGAAGATCGACCCCGAGAGCGAGCCGAAGAAGCCCGAGGCAAGCACACTCACCTTGGCCGCCCCGCCCCGCGAGGTGCCCATCAGCGCCATGGCGAGGTTGAGGAAGAAGTCCGCCGCGCCGGTCGCCACCATCAGGGCGGCGAGGATCAGGAAGCCGATGATCAACTCGCCCACCACCCGCGTCACCACGCCCAGCATCGCGTCGCCCGAGAAGACGTTGAAGGCGATGGTGCGCGAAAGCGTCGTCGGCGGACCCCAGAGGATTCCGGGCATGTAGAAGGCGTAGACCGGGTAGAGCGCCAGCGCGATGACGATGACGAGGAAGATGTAGCCGCCCGAGCGCCGCGCGGCCTCGAGGATCAGCAGGAAGATGGCCGAGGCTACCACCAGTTGCCACGTCTCCTTGACCGGCACCCAGGTGCCGAAAACGAGGCCACGGGCTTGGTAGGCCATGAAGAGTGTGAGGCCGCAGATCGCGATGGCCGGCAGGTAGCTTGCCCACGTCACCCGGTCTTCGCTCGTCCATGCAGGGAGCAGCAGGTAGACCACCGGCAGGAAGGCGGCCATCAGCAGGAAGTAATAGGTCAGATCGAGCATCGGAACGATGGCGAAGATGTAAGCCACCGAGAGTGCGACACCGCTGGCCGACATCGCCAGCACCAGAGCGCGCACCCAGCGCGGCATCGAGAGCCAGCGTTCTTCGGCCTGATCGCGAAAGCTCTGCGGCACTGCTGCGGCTGCGGCGGCCGCTTCGGCCTCATCTGTGAGAGCTTTGGTCTGGGGTGTCTGGTCGGTGCTCATGTCTGGCCCTTCGGCGCAATGGCCGGTGTGTTGGGTTGGAGATTTCGCCGCCCGCATCTCTGGGGGAATGCGGGCGGCAGGTGAGGGTTCACTCGATCGAGAGAACCATCTCGCCATATGTCTTGCCGTCGCTCGCGGCCTCGCGCTTGGCAGTCCAGAGCTCGGTGAACTCGGCGCTGTCGGGCGAGACATCGATGCCCTTCTCCTGCGCCTCAGCCAGCGTTTCCTGCCAGAGCGCCACCCGGTCCTCGGCCAAAGCCACCAGCTTGTCCTGACGGGCCTGATGTGCGTCGGTCCAAACGCCCTTTTCCTTCAGGTAGCGAATGGCACCGTCATGCACTGGCTGAAGCGCGCCCACGTTTAGGAAGTTCTCGAGGCTCGCCATCGACATCATCTTGGCGTGGGTGAAGTCCTTCTCGAAGTCGCCATGGTGCTCGTCCAGCCACTTGGACAGCTGGTAGACGAACTCCTCATCGCCATCGGCCATCACGTGGTTGGCCTGAAAGGCGTGATCCATGTTCAGCCCTTGCGAAGTGGGCACACCCGAGGTGATCGTGGCCGGCACGTAGCCCGGCTGGATCGCGCGGTAGCGGTCAAAGGCCTCAGGGTCGGCTTCGCGTTCGGGCAACGGCAGCCAGCGAATGCCCTGCGGGTTGGCCTCGGCCTCGTAGCTGGTGCCGGAGAGCGGTGAGGTGAAGGTCACATCGGCGCGGCCTTCCACGGTGATACGGGTGTTAGCGCCGTAGTTGCCGACCTCGACAAGCTCCACGTCATCGCGGCTCAGGCCACGGTACGCCAGCAGCGCGTCCACGCCCGCCACGAGGAAGGAGGAGGAGGGCGAAAAGGCGATGCGCGTGCCCGGGCCGATATCCTCGAAGCTTTCGATCTCGCTGTCACCGCGCACCATATAACCCCAGGGGGTGATCATGTTCATCACCGCCACGCGGCTATCCGAAGGCCCGCCGCTCGTGGTGGCATAGCCCTCGTTGGCATCCATCAGGTCAAAGTAGTCGCTGGCCTGCATCATCGCGACCAGCCCCTCGCCGGTGCTCAGCCACTCTGCGCGGGCATAGCCGTTGGGGGCGGGCAGCACCCGGGCGCGACTGGCGGTCTGGGCCGAGAACTCGGCAGTCCAGGCCACAGCAAGCGAGTGGTTTGCGGTGCCCACAATGGGGGTGATGACCGAAAAGTAATCGGGCCATTCGTAGTCCTGTGCAGAGGCGCTTGCGGTGGTCAGCCCCATCGCAAGAGCGGCACCTGCCAGCAGGTGGGTTGCGCGTTTCAACATCTGTTTGGTCTCCTCCTTGTTGGTCGGGGCGGGTCTGCCCCTTTCTTCCGGTTGGTCCGGCGCGACACCCTCCCAGGTGCGCCGGTCCGGGCAGTTCCCTCAGCCCGGCGGCTTGGTGATGGTCACGGTCCCGGCGTCGGCATCGACCTCCACGAGATCACCGCTCTCGATCAACTCGAATGGGTCGCCATCGAGGTCCGTCACCGTAGGCACCCGTGTCACCACCGCGCCGAGCGCGATCTTGGTGGTCATCCGTGTAAAGATCATCGCCGCCGGGGCGGTGCCGTTAAGGCGGCACATGTGAAAGTAGGCCGACCAGCCCGAGCTGCCCTTGGCGCCGGGAAAGACCAGCACCTTGCCCGCAAAACTCTGCCCGTTCAGTTCGTGGTGCAGTTCGATCACCGAGCCGTCGCGCTCGTTGATCCCGCCCCAGCCAGAAATGGTCTGCGTGGTCACCAATGCTTCGGCGCGGGCCTTGCCACCCACCACCTTGCGGCCCCTCAGGGTGATGACGCGCGATTGCGCTGCGGTCTCGCTCATTGCACCACCCCCAGCCATTCACCAGCCACGGCGCTGTCGACGCATTGCTGCACCGAGCCGAACCAGCCTTGGACCTTGCCGATGGCGGGCAGGTAATGCGCCTGCTTGGCGCTGTCGGTCGCGATCACGCGCACGCCCTCTGGCATCCGCCGCGAAATCGAAGGGCAGGTGTCCGACATTACCTCACCGCCGGCGGCACGGATGATATCGGTGTAGCCGGAGCGATCCGCGATCTGCCGGATGGCGCGGGGAGTATGTACCCAAAGCGCTGTGTCGGGGTGGATCTTCCGCCCTTCAAGCAACTCGGCTACCAGCGACATCTGCTCAATCGAGTTGTGGGGACAGCCCAGCATCACGAAGTCGAGCTTGCGGTCGGTCGCGTTTTGCAACCGCGCCCATGTCCGCCGCTTCTCGGCCTCACCGAAGACAATGGCTTCGGGCCGGGCCGTGCCGCCAAAGGCCGCATCCATCGTTGGCGCTTCAGGAGTGATCCCCGGCATGTGATACATCTCCACCCCACCCGAGGAGGCGGCGGCGGCACCGAAGTGCTTGAGCTTCATCAGGTCGGGCAGGTAGGTCAGCCCTTCAAAGGCGGGGTTGTTCTCCTCCACCTCGAAACCAGTGAAGTAGCCAAGCACGCCCCAGTCGGCCATGTCGTTCACCTCGGTCTCGACCCGGATCAGCCGGTTGGCAAGGCGGTTCTCATGGCGGTGCAGGCCCCAATAGGGGATGCGCCCGGTCAGCCCGGCGGCACCGGTGCTTTCCTTGCCCTCAACGTTGGTGCGGGCACCCAGCACCGAGTTGCAGTAGATCACCGCAGAGCTCTCCATCCAGGCGCAATGCTCGCCCTGCACCGGCACGTTGCCGACCTGATAGGGCGTGCAGGTGCACATCATGTTGACGCCGCGCTTGCCGAGGTACTTCTCGCCGGCGCGCTGCATTTCCACCAGCGCGGGGTCGGCGCCTTGAAGTTCGTGGTTGTCGAGGTCGATCCCGGTGATGAGCTGGCAGGTCGGGACCGCCATGCGCGGCACCTCCACTACTTCGTCACTATCGAGGTTCAGTTCGGAGAATACCCTGCCGAAGCCCTCTTCGGCGAGGCTGCGCACCGAGGGCGTAGAGGCATTGTAGGCCCCCGCCACGTTGCGCGTTTCCACCAGACGCTCGGCGCCGAGTGCCTCTCCATAGCGGATCAGAAGGTCCATCGAGCGGGCCACCGCAGGGCCGTTTGAACCGTCGCGCATGGCTTTTTCGGTGTCAGTTAGCTGCATCTCTCCTCCCCAGGAATGCTGGCTGTTCGGACAGGCTAACCCTGGCAGCCTTTCTTGATAACAGAGAAAAATGACTATCAGTTTTCGCGATACGAGAAAGGTCAGGCGCTTGTCCGCACCCACGCAGAGTCTGACGAGCCCTTCTAGTCGCCCGCGCACTCTGGTCGATCAGCGGCTTGACGCAAGTGCGAATGGCCTGCGGCGGTGCAACGGCATCGAGCCCCACCTTTTGCCGAACCGATCTTGGGATACAGGGCTTTACCTCTGTGAACTCCAGTCACTGAAACCCGTTTGCCCCAAAGCCGACCTCTAGCCTCCTCGCGGCATCGGCGCGTCGATCTGATCGATTCCGATCAATCAGTATACTTGACAATTTTTATCAGATTTCTTAGTGCCCGATCAGCGCAACCCACCCTACCGGCAGGCCTGCACAGAGCAACGCATGGCGGAAGGGGACAAAATGCGCCAATTCTCACTCTATACGACCACGGCAGCCGTAGCACTCGCGGCTCCCGCTTGGGCGCAGCAAAGCGCCTTCACGCTTGACCCGATCTACGTGGAATCCGCCGCACGGACCGAGCGCCTCATCCTCGATACGCCAGTGTCCGTCACAGCAGTGGACGCCGAAAATCTGCTCAACAGGCAGGCAGGAGATTTCAACGAGCTTATCGGCGATATCCCGGGCGTTACCATCGGAGGCGGCCCGCGGGCGATTGCGCTAGAGCCCAACATCCGTGGCTTCACCGATGACCAGATCGTGCTGCGTTTCGATGGCGGGCGGTTCAACTTCAACCAAGGTCACCGCGGGCGTTTCTTCCTTGATCCGGCGCTGGTCAAACGCGTCGAAGTGGTACGCGGCGGCGGCTCCACGCTCTACGGCTCCGGCGCGCTGGGCGGGGTCATCTCTGTTGATACCGTCGATGCCGATGATCTGCTGGAAGAGGGCCGCACCATCGGCGCACGGGTCGGCATGGGCTACTCCACAAACGGCGGGCAATGGTCGGCCAACACCGCTGTCTATGCAGACTGGGGTAACTGGGATGCGCTCATGTTCCTGGGCACCCGCGACACCACCGCCAATTACACCTCCGGCGACGGCGCCGACATTCCATTCTCCGAGCTCGACCAGCAGAATGCCATGATCAAGCTCGGCTTCGAGCCTTCCGCCGACAGCCGGGTCGAGTTCAGCTTCTCCGACTATCACGACAGCGCCCTCACGCTGGCCTCGGCCAATGGCGCGCCCTCCAGTTCCAACCCGGAGGTGAACCGTGAAGCCGATGAGCAAAGCTTCCGCTTCAGTTGGGACTATGCCCCCGAGGGCTCCGATGCGTTGGACCTTTCCGTGCTCTTCTACGGCGACCGGCTGAAGATCACCGAAGACCGCGTAAGCGCCCCGCGCCTCGATGAAACCACCTACGACAGTCTCGGGCTGGAGGTCATCAACCGCTCCCGGCTCGATTTCGGGGTGCCAGTTGAGGTGGTCTACGGGCTTGAGGTCTTCAAGGAGAGCCAGGAGGGCACACGCGATGGCGCGCCCCGCTCCACCTTCCCGCCCGCTGAGGCAATGACGACCGGGATCTTCGCCGAAGCCACCTTTGAGCTGTCACCGCAGTTCGACGTGATCGCGGGGGCCCGCTACGACGCCTACAACCGAAAGCCAGGCGACGCTTCGCTCGCCGATGTCGAAGAAGAGTTCTTCTCGCCCCGCATCGGCGTCAGCTACCGGCCCAACGAGAATTGGCAGGTCTTCGCCAACCTGTCCCGGGCTTATCGCGCGCCCTCTTTGAGCGAACTCTACAACGATGGGCTGCACTTTCCGGGCAATCCCTTCGGCTTCCCGCCAGACAACTTCTTCGTCCCCAACCCCGACCTGAAGCCGGAAGAGTCCACTCAGTTTGAAGTCGGCGCCCGGTTCGAAAAGCGCGGTTTCCGGCAGACGGACGACAAGCTCAGCTTTTCGGTCAGCTTCTACAATGCAGACGTGAAGAACTACATCGAGCAGACGGTCGATATCTTCGCCGGCACCACCACCTCGGACAATGTCGATGGTCGCCTTTGGGGGATGGAGGCCGAAGCCCGCTACGACACCGCCGCATGGTTCGTCGGCGGCGGCCTCTCCATCGCCCGGGGCGAGGGGGACGACGGCGATCCGATCGCATCCATTCCGCAAGACAGGCTCACGCTCGAGGCGGGTTACCGCCCCGATGAAGACTGGCTCTTCGGCGCCCGCGCCACCTTTGCCGCCGAACAAAACCGCGTGCCGGCCGCTGGTGTTGCGGGTGAAAGCTGGCAGACCCTCGATCTCTACGCAGCCTGGACACCGAGCAGTAAAGCAATGGCTGGCAGCAGCTTCCGCGTGGGTATCGATAACGTCTTCGACCAGCAATACACCATCTACCCCAACGAACTCGCCCAACCGGGGCGTTCGCTTGAGGTATCGGCTGCCTTCACGTTCTGAAGTCGGACCAAAGGCACAAAAAGAACCGCCGCGCGCTAACGCACGCGGCGGTTTCGTTTTTGGGGCAGGGCGGTCTCAGCCGATGTATTGGATCGGGGCGAAGCCTTCGAACTGCGGGTGGCCCTCAAACAACTTGTCTTGTCCGCCCGCCTTGGCATGCGATGCCCTGAACTGCTCGGAGCGGGTCCATGCGCGGAACGTCTCCTCGCTCTCCCAAACCGTGTGGGAGGCGTAGAGAATTGTGCCATCTTCCCGCTCTGGCCCCTTCAGCATGTGAAACTCGCGAAAGCCCTCCATCTCCTTGAGGTGCGTGTCGCGCCCGAGCCAGAGTGCCTCGAAGGCCTCCGCGTTGTCGGTCTTCACGGTGAAACGGTTCATTGCCAGATACATGTGACTTCTCCTTTCGAGAATGTTGGTTTGAGTGTCAGCCCGCTGGTCGGGCGGTATGGGGCAAAAGGAAGGTTGCGGGGGCAGGCGGCGCGGTGTTGACCCGCAATGCACAGCCATAAGCCCGCGTCAGGTTCGCGTCGGTCAGTACATCTGCCGGGGCGCCGCTCGCCTGCATCAACCCGCCGGCCATCAGCATCACATGGTCGGCGTACATGGCGGTCAGGTTGAGGTCGTGCATCACCGCCACCACACCACCGCCCTCTGCGGCATAGCTCGCGAGTAATTCCATCACCTCAAGCTGGTGGCCGATGTCGAGCGAGGAAACCGGCTCATCCAGCAAGAGCCAGCGGGCGCCCTCCGGCCCCACCGGGTCCCAGACCTGAGTCAGCACGCGGGACAGTTGCACTCGCTGTTGCTCGCCGCCAGAGAGCGCGGCATAGGGCCGCCCGGCAAAGCCCGCGAGGCCGACCCGTTCCAGCGCTTCGGCGACGCGGCCTTTTGGCGGCGGTGTGGCGGCAGCGGTCATTCCAAGGCGCACGATTTCGGCCACCGTGAACGGAAAGGCGATGCGGCTGTGTTGCGGCAGCACCGCCCGCCGGGCCGCCAGCTTCCAGCCGGGCAGGGCGGTAATGTCTTCCCCGTCCAGTCGGATCTCGCCCTCGAAGCCAACCTCCTGCGTGATCGCCCGCAGGAGCGTCGTCTTGCCCGAACCGTTCGGTCCCACGATCACTGAAACCTCGCCAGGTCGGGCCGTGAGCGAGGCACCTTTCAGCACCGGCGTCCGTGAGAAGCGCACGTAAATATCGGTCGCACTCAACATCCCGGCCTCACAGGTCCAGCCCGGCGCGGTTGCGCAGCAGTATCCACAAGAAGAACGGGCCACCGATCACGGCGGTGACGATCCCGATCGGCAGTTCCGCAGGGGCGATGATGGTGCGTGAGATCATGTCGGCCACCAGTAACAGCGAGGCGCCAAGCAGTGCGGCATTGGGCAACAGCAACCGGTGATCCGGACCGATGATCAGCCTGAGCAGGTGCGGCACCACGATCCCAATAAAGCCGATACCGCCCGAAACCGCGACAGCGGCGCCCGTTGCCGCCGCAACCGAGACCACGGCGAGGCGCTTCATCCTCTGAACCGGTATCCCCAGGTGCGCCGCCGGGGCTTCGCCCAATGCGAGCGCGTTGAGCGCATGGGCGAGAAAGGACGTTGCCGCCAGAGCCAGCCCGATGAGCGGCCCTGCCACCAAAACCTTTCCCCATGTCGCCCCGGCCAGCGAGCCGAGGCCCCAAAAGGTAAGGTCGCGCAGCTGGCTGTCGTCCGCCATGTAGACCAATACACCGCTGATGGCTCCCGCCAGTGCGGCCAGCGCGATGCCTGCCAGCAGCATCACGGCAACCGAGGTGCGCCCCTCGCGCGTGGCAATGCGATAAAGCAGGACCGTTGTGACCCATCCGCCCGCAAAGGCTGCAACCGGCACCAGCGCGTAGCCCAGCCCATCGCGCAGGGCCAAGGGCAGCAGCCCGCCGAGCACAATAGCGAGGATTGCACCCAGCCCGGCGCCCGCACCGACGCCCACCAGCCCGGGGTCAGCCAAGGGGTTGCGGAACAGCCCCTGCATCACCGCGCCCGACACCGCCAGCGCCGCGCCCACCAGCATGCCCATAGCCAGGCGTGGAAGGCGAATGTCGAACAGGATCAGTCGGTCGCGCATGGCGATTTCTTCCCCGTTGAACGCCTGCCACAGTGCCGCCGGCAGGCTTGTGCCAGACGCGCCGACGCCAAGGCTGAGGACGCAGATAACCAGCAGGAGTGCGGTGAGCGCGAGCGCGGCGAGGCGCGCCCGTGGGCGGCGGTCGCCTTCAGCTGCGGCCAGTCGGCGCAAGGGCGACGGGCGGTCAGAGAGGGCAGGGGCAGCCATCCCGAGCTCAGGGCCGCGCGGCCTTCAGCGCGCTGCTCAGGGCGGTCACGGCTTCCGGGGTTCGCGGGCCGAAGCCGAGCAGGAGCAGCCCCGGCAGGCGGAGTACGGCGCCTGTTTCGGCCGCCGGGGTCTGTCCCAGCACCGGATGCGCCAGCACATCTGCACTGTCGCCGCCGTGGTCTCCGCCACGTTCCATCATCAAGATCACCTCTGGTGCTGCCTCCAGCACCGCCTCGTCGGAAACCTGGCTGTAGCCATTGAAGCCCTCAAGCGCGTTCACGCCCCCGGCCAGCGAGATGATCGCTTCAGCCGAGCTGCCCCGTCCCGCCGCCATGATCCGGCCGCCCTGCATCGAGAGCACGAAAAGCACGCGCACGGGCTGATCAGGTCGCGCACCTTCCACGGCCTCGGCCAGCGTGGCCTCGACCTCCGCGGCCAGCGCCTCTCCCTTTTCGGGCACGCCCAGTGCCTCGGCCACGATCTCGATCTTCCGGCGGATCGCCGGGCCGTCGTAGCCGTCAGGCACTACCACGAGCGGTACCTGTGCGGCCTCCAGCACATCGAGCGTTTCCTGCGGCCCGCTGCTTTCTTCTGCGAGGATCATGTCGGGCGCGACAGAGAGCACGCCCTCGGGCGACAGGGCCCGCACGTAGCCCACATCCGGCAGCGCCGTGGCCTCCACCGGAAAGGTCGAGGTGCTGTCGCGTGCCGCCAACCTGTCCTGCTCGCCGAGTGCATAGACGATCTCGGTCACAGCACCGCCGAGCGACACGACCCTGCGGCCAGCCTCTTGCGCCATAGCGGGGCCGGCCAGTGCCACGGAGAGTACCAATGCGGCAACGCGCACCGTCAAAGGGGTCGTGAGGGGTAAAATATGGGGTCGTGCCATGCGTCAGAACCTTCATGAGCCGGTTTCTCGTGAGGTCGCTGGCACTGCGTCGTAGCGGCGTTGCTGGCACCGGGGGTCACCCGTGAGCGCAGATGTATTATACCGCTCCGGCGACCACAAGAGCGCCCCCCGGCTGCGCACTCGCCTTGCGCGCTCCGAAACACCGCCCGTATCCGGCACACAAAGAAAGTTTCTGTTGAGAATCTTCTTAATGTTGGATATCCAACAATCAAATACGGCGAGGAGGCCGTATCTCAGGGAGGATCACATGAAAAAAGTTTCCGTTGCGCTCGGCGCTCTGCTTTCGCTCACCGCGGGGAATGCCGCTTTTGCCCAAGAGGTCACGCTGCGCCTGTCGCACTGGGTGCCGCCGACCATCGCGCCCGCAACCAAGGGCATCAATCCTTGGGCCGAGTCGGTCCAGGAGGCATCCGAAGGCCGGATCGCCATCCAGATCTTCCCGGCCCAGCAGCTCGGCAAGGCGCCCGACCATTACGACATGGCACAACAGGGCATCGTCGATATCGCCTACGTGAACCCCGGCTACACCGCCGGGCGTTTCCCGATCTACGCGCTGACCGAAATTCCCTTCATGGCCGATGATAGCGTCGCCGCCGCCAAAGCGATCCACGAGTGGTACATGGAGAATGGCGCCGAAGCGGAGATGAGTGATGTTAAGGTCTGCTTCGTCCATCCTCACGGCCCCGGCGCACTGCACAGCCAGGAGACCATTACCTCGCCAGAGGATGTCAAAGGCAAGAACATCCGCCCGGCCCACGCCACCATGGCCCGCTTCGTCTCGCTGCTTGGCGGCGGCCCGGTTCAGGTGCCCGCCCCCGAAGTGCGCGAGGCGCTCTCCAAGGGCACGGCCGAAGCTGTCACCTTCCCGTGGGGCGCAATGTTCGACTTCAAGCTGACCGATGAGGTGCCGGTCCACCTCGACATGCCCTTCTACCTGTCGTCTCAGGTCATGGTGATGAACCAGGGCAGCTATGACGGCCTGTCCGACGAGAACAAGGCTGTGATCGACGACCACTGCACGCCCGATTGGTCCTCTAAAACCGCTGCAGGTTGGCTCGAGGATGACATGGCCGCGCGCGACAAGCTGATGGGCGACAGCGGCCAGACCTTCAACACGCCGACCGACGAAGAGGTCGCGGCGTGGCGCGAGGCGGCCCTGCCGCTCATCGACGAGTGGAAAGAGAGCGTCACCGCCAAGGGCGGCGATGCCGACGCCATCCTCGAAGCCTACAAGGCCGCGCTCGAAGCCAACGACGCAGCCTACTGAGCTGGCCCGGCGATGTGCAAAGCGATTGACAGTTACCTGCGGACCACGTGCAGGACAGGATGACACAACCCACTGAAAAGCGGCGGTTCGTCGACCGTGTCGTACTGTCAATCGAGCGCATCGCCGGCCTCATGCTTGGCGGCGTCACCCTCCTGATCGTCGTCTCCGCAATCGGGCGCTACGGGTTTGCGCGCCCGCTGCCGGACGCCTTCGATGCTTCGCGGCTGCTGCTCGGCGTGGCGATCGCCTGGGGCATGGCCTCGGTCGCCTGGCATGGCTCGCACATCAAGGTCGATATCGTCGCTCAGGCCGTCGGGCCGCGTGCGCGCCTCTGGTTGTCGGGCTTCGCCTGGGCGGTTCTCTTGCTCTTCACGCTGGCGATGACCTGGAAGATCGGCGAGCGGGTCGAGGCCACCTTCCGCTCCGGCGACACCACGATGGATCTGCGCCTGCCGCACTGGCCGTTCTTTCTGGCGATCTGGCTGGGCCTCGTCGCGGCCCTCGTCACCACCGGCCTGCGGCTCTGGAGGATCGTCGTCCACAGCTCCGATCTTGAAGAGTTCGATGGCGCCGAGGCACACACGCAAGAGGACCAGCTGAAATGACCAACGAGCTCGCGGCGGTCGCAGGCTTCGCTGCCCTCTTCGGTATGATGGCCCTCCGGGTGCCGATCGGGGTTGCCATGGGCATCGTCGGGGTCGGCGGCTTCGCGGTGGTCGTCCACCCCTCGCCCGCGATGAACCTGCTCTTCCAATCGCCCATAGCGACCATCACCGATTTCAACCTCACCCTGATTCCGCTCTTCATCCTGATGGGGGTGCTGGCCACCCGCTCCGGCATGTCGGCCGAGCTGTTCCGGGCCGGCCGGGCATGGCTGGGCGGTTTCAAGGGCGGCCTCGGGCTGGCCTCGGTTGGGGCCTGCGGCGGTTTCGCCGCCATCTGCGGCTCATCCGTCGCCACCGCGGCCACCATGACCAACATCGCCTACCCGGAAATGAAGAAATCCGGCTACCCAGACGCCGCCTCGACCGGCATTATCGCGGCGGGCGGGACGCTGGGTATCCTGATCCCGCCCTCCGTGGTGCTCGCGATCTACGGCTTCATCACCGAAACCGATATCGGCACACTCTTCATCGCGGGCATCGTGCCCGGCATCCTCGCCGTGCTGCTCTACATGCTCACCGTCCGCGTCTGGTACGGCCGCCACCTGCCTGCCGCAGAGCCATTCCATTTGCCTGAGGCCCTGGGCTCGCTCAAGGGCATCTGGGCCGTAGGCCTGCTCTTCATCTCGGTCATCCTGTCGATGTACTTCGGCATCGTCACCGCAACCGAAGCTGCCGCCGTGGGCGCAACCATGACTGCCATCATCGGCCTGCTCCGCCGCCGCCTGAACTGGACCAGCCTGCTCGACGGCCTCACCGAAGCACTGCGCACCTCGGTGTCGATCTACGTTGTGCTGATCGGTGCCACCCTCTTCGGTTACTTCCTCGCGGTGACTCAGGTGCCGCAGAACATCACCATGTTCCTCACCGAACTGGGGGCCGGAACCTACGGCACGCTGGCCCTGATCCTGCTGCTCTTCTTCGTCATGGGCTGCTTCCTTGACGCGATGGCAATGATCATCCTGATGGTGCCCATCGTCTTTCCGGTCGTGTCCGAACTCGGGTTCGATCCCGTCTGGTTCGGCATCATCATCGTGATGACGGTCGAGTTGGGCCTGATCACCCCGCCCGTGGGGATGAACGTCTACGTCATCAACTCGATCGCGCGGGAGGTAAGCCTCGTCACGATCTTCCGCGGCGTCCTGCCCTTCGTGACCGTCGACGTGTTGCGCCTGATCCTGCTCATCGCCTTCCCCGCGCTGGTCCTCTTTCTGCCGGAGAGCATGAAATGAGCGCCCGCCCCCCCGTGATGCGGGACGTGGCCGAAGTCGTTGAGCCGGAGCTTCTGTCGCGTTCGGTCTCCTATCGCATCCGCCTGTTGCAGATCGCGTCCTACAAGATCTTCGAGCAGCGGGTCGAAGGCTTCGGCTCCGCGCCGCGTTATTTCGGGATGCTCAAACTGATCGAAGCCAACCCCGGCATCCCGCAGACCCGCCTTGCCGAGGCGATCTTTCTGGACCGGTCCAGCCTTGTGCCGATCCTCGAGGGCCTGACCCGCGAGGGCTGGGTCGAGCGCAAGTCGACCCCGCAGGACAAACGCGTGCGCCGGGTGTTTCTGACCGAAACCGGGCAGGAGCGGCTCGGGCAGCTCGAACAGCTCGTGGCCGAGCACGAGGCCGCTATTACCGAGGGGCTATCGGATGCCGAGCGGGAACAGCTGATTTCCAGCCTCGAACGCGTGGGTGAGAACCTCCGGTCGGTCTCGGCCGGGCCGAAGTGAGCCCCGGCCCTCACAGATCCAGAGATATCCCGTAGGGCTGTAGCGCTCCGTCAGAGAGCTGGGGCCAGGCCTTCGCAATCGCCTCCGCCGTCCAGCCGCCCTTGCGCAGATCCACTCGCAGTTCCGCCGGATGCGACCAGAGCGCCAGTCGGTCGCCGCCGATGCCGATGCACTGCCCTGTGATCCCACCGCCCGCTTCCGAGGCCAGAAACATCGCCAGCGGGGCAATATCCTCAGGCAGCCCCATGCCAAACTGGGCCCGCAGCCGCTCGGGCAGTGGCTCGCCCCGCTCCATCGCGGCCACATGGGGCGCGAAGGCCGGGATCTCCGCTGTCATCCGCGTCAGCGCCGTGGGGATGATCGCGTTGACTGATACCCCCGCCCGACCCAACTCCGCCGCCCATGTCCGCGCCATCGCCGCAATCCCGGCCTTGGCGGCCGAATAGGCCGTCTGGCCAAAGTTGCCGAGCTGCCCGGCAGGTGAGCCGACCAGGATCATCCGGCCACCTTCCCCCGCCTCGCGCAGGTGCCGCGCCGCAGCCCGGCCGCATTGGAAGGTGCCGCGCAGATGGGTTCGGATCACGAGGTCGAAAGCCTCGTCCTCGGTCTTCCACAGCACGCTGTCGCGAAGCACGCCCGCGTTGGCGCAAAGAATGTCGAACCGCCCGAACGCCTCGACCCCGGCCTCGATGCAGGCCTCCGCCGCGCCCTCGCGCCCGATCTCCGCGGCAACGGCCACCGCCTGCCCGCCTTCGGCAACGATCTCTCCCACCACCGCCTCGCCAGTCGCGGCATCGAGGTCATTCACCACCACCGCCGCGCCCGCCCGCGCCAGATCCAGCGCAATCGCCCGGCCATTGCCCCGGCCCGCACCGGTCACCAACGCCACTTTTTGTGCCAGTGTCATCTCAGCGCCCCCTGTAGACCGGCCTGCGTTTCTCTATGAAGGCGCGCGGCCCCTCGCGGGCATCTTCGGTGGCCATCACGATGGCCTTGGCCTCGTCTTCCAGCGCAAAGCCTTCCGCCAGCGGTCGGCCCTGTGCGGCGAGCACCGTGGCCTTGATCTGCTGCACCGAGACCGGTGCACTGGCCGAGACCCTCTCCGCCAACTCCCACGCCGTATCCATCAACTCCTCCCGGGCCACGACGCGGTTGACCAGCCCATGCCGCAACGCGTCCTCCGCCGTCATCGGCACATTCGCCAGCATGATCTCCATCGCCGCTGCATAGGGGATCTGCCGCGACAGCCGCGCCAGCGCACCGGCAAAGGGGATCACCCCCCGCGCGGCCTCGGGCAGGGCGAAGCGGGCCTCTGGCACGGCCACCCTCAGATCGGTGCCGAGCAGAATTTCCATACCCGCCGCCATGCAATCGCCGTTGACCGCTGCGATGATCGGCTTGTGCATGGCGATACCGCGCAGCGCCATCCGGTCGTTAATGTTCGGATCACCGAGCAAACGCCTGTCCCACTCGGTCTCCGGCGCCCGCGCGCCCGACATGAGCGGCAGGGTCTGCGCAAGGTCACCGCCCGAGCAAAACGCCTTGTCGCCTGCCCCGGTCAGGATTACCGCGCGGATGTCATCGTCCGCCGCGATCTCGGCGATGGCGTCGGCGAACCGGCAGGCGCTCTCCGGGCAGATCGCGTTGCGCTTTTCTGGCCGGTTGAAGCTGAGCAGGGCCACGTGGCCCTCCCGCTCAAAGAGGAACGGCGCTGTCATTGGCGCACCGGTTTCAGCGAGCCATCCGCGATCCGGCGCGTGGCCATGTCGCGCAGCACGAACTTCTGCACCTTTCCGTTGGCGGTGAGCGGCAGCGCCTCTATCGGCACGATGTACTTGGGCATCTTGTGGCGGGCCATGCGTGCGCGGCAGAAGTCCTGCAATGCCGCCGGATCCGCCTTCTCGCCCGGCGCGGGCACGACGAAGGCGCATATCTCTTCGCCGAGGTCCGCATCCGGCACGCCGATCACCTGCACCTCCGACACAGCGCCATGATCCAGTAGGCAGTTCTCTATTTCCGCCGGGTACACGTTCTCGCCGCCGCGGATAATCATGTCCTTCAGCCGCCCGACGATGCGCAGGTGCCCGCTCTCGGTAAGCTCCGCAAGATCGCCCGAGTGCAGCCAGCCATCGGCGTCGATGGTTTCGGCGGTCTTCTCCGGCAGGTCGAAGTACCCGACCATCGTGAGGTAGCCCCGAATGCAAAGCTCCCCGCTCTCGCCCCAGCCACAGGTCTCACCGCTCTCGGGATCGACAATTCGGATCTCGGTGTGGGGCAAGGGGGTGCCTGCCGTGCCGAACCGCGCCTTCGTGTCGTCCTCGGGGTTGGTCTGGGTGATGATCGGGCTGCACTCGGTCATGCCCATGATGATCATCGGCTCGCCGCCTGTCCGCTCGCGCATGCTCCGCATCAGGCTTGGCGGGATCGTTGTTCCGCCGGTGAAGACGGTCCGCAGGGTGCGGATGTCATAGTCCCCGGCATCCGGATGCTCGAGCAGCCGGGTCATCATTGTAGGCACTGCATTGATGATCGTGGGTCGATGAGTCTGCCAAAGCTCCAGCATCCTCCCTGCATCAAATGTGTCCATCGTCACCACCCGGCCGCCGCAGGCGAGCATTGCCATCACATTGCAAACGCAACCGGCCGTGTGAGAGAGCGGCATGGCCGAGAGCAACGTGTCCTCGGCCCTGAACCCACCCCGGTCAGCCATCAGCCGGGCATTGTTCAGCGTCGAGCGGTGGCTCAGCATCGCGCCCTTCGGCTTGCCGGTGGTGCCGCTTGTGTATTGGATCTGCGCCACATCGGTGCAGGCCACCCCCGCCTGCCGCTCACTCAGGACCTCCGGGGAAACCGCCTTTGCCGCCTCCCGCAACGCATCGAAAGGCAGCGCAAACTCCGCAGGCGTCTCACCAAGGCCGATCAACAGCCGCAGGTCGGGCAGGGGGCCTCCCGGCGCCCGCACACCTCCGCGGGTAGGGGCCAGTTCGGGCATGATGCCCAGCAGATGCCCAGTGATGTTATTGCTGCGCAGGCGCGGGGCAAAAACCAGCGCGGCCACTCGACCTTGCGTGAGGATATATGCCAGCTCCTCCTGCAGAAGCGCCGGGTTAACCGTCACCAGCACCGCGCCGATCTTGGCCAGCGCATACTCCAGCAGGATCCATTCGGCGCAGTTCGGCGCCATCACCGCCACCCGCTCGCCCGCACGGATGCCCTGCGCCATCAGGCCTCGCGCAATCAGGTCAGCCTCCTGCCGCAACTCGGCATATGTCCAAGATGTGCTGCGCGCGCCGCGCCGTTCATCAACGTGGATCGCCGGGCGCGCGCTATAGCGCTCGGCCTGTTCGTCGAGCAAGGCGCCGAGCGTTATCTCCACCAGTGCAGGCCCAGAGGCATCGGGCCTCCACCATGCATCATTCCCCTGCTGGTTCCGCATTCTGTCTCCTCCCTCGTCGCACGGTGCTCGTGCCGCTCTTTGATGCGCCGCCAACAGACACCTGTCAAGTTTGTTGGACATCAAACATATTCGCGAGGAGGACAATCGGCCATGCACCCGGCTTGACATTCCCCCCGCGCTCCACGACGTTCGCGCCATCAACCAGGGGTGCTCCGGACGGGGCTGAGATGTGCAAGCCTGCGTGAACCCTTCAAAGCTGATCTGGGTAATGCCAGCGGAGCGAGGATATCATGTTCATTGGCGCGCAAGTGTCACTCTACCCGATGACGTCCGACTTTGTGGATGTCATCATGACTGGCCTCAAGGCCCTCACCCCCTACGAAAAAGACCTGCGGATCGAGACCGACGACATGTCGACCCTCATGGTCGGCGCACCCGAGCCGCTGCTCGACGCGATCCGCGACCTGTTCTCCGAAGCCGCCCGACGGCCCGAGCATGTGACCATGCATGTAACCCTCTCGCGCGGCTGCCCTGGAGAGCCGGATGACCCGAGCTGCCACTGCGAGGCGCTTGTGACGGCGCAGTCGCTCGGGCTGGAAGAGCGCAAGGCGCTGGCGCTTAGGGAAGTGCAGTCCGCACCCGATATGGGCGTGGGCATCGATGTGCAGTTCTCGCTCTACGTGCTGGGGCAGGATCGGCACATGGATGAGATCTACGGCTGCATCGACTTTCTCAAGCAGTCCGGCACCTTCCTGAAGTCCAAGAACTTCTGCACCCGGCTCCGGGGCGATGCTGGCGCGGTCTTCGAGACGATCCGGCAGGCCTTCCTCCGGTTCGGCCCGGCGGAGGGGCATGTCACCATCGACCTGACCGCCTCGGCCAACAGCCCCAGCCTGCGCTGAACCGCTGCCGCCCTCGGGCGGCCTGCCATCCCGCTTTCCGGACCGTCCCGATGCCGATCACCCGTGCCCTGCCCAGCCTGTGCCTTGCCGCCGCCTTCCTCGCGGCCTGGCAGCTCTATTGCGCTTGGGCCGATGTCTCGCCACTGATCCTGCCCGCACCCTCCGATGTGGCGCTCGGCCTTTGGGTCAACCGTGCCACACTTGCAGGCCACGCAGCAGCCACCCTCGGCGTGGCGGCATTCGGCTTCAGTCTCTCGGTCAGTTTCGCCTTCATCACCTCGGTCGCCCTCCACTTCATCCCGTGGCTAAGGCGCGGCCTCTTCCCGCTGCTGGTCGCCAGCCAGACTGTGCCCATCGTCGCGCTGGCCCCACTGATGGTGCTCTGGTTCGGCTTCGGGCTGTTGCCCAAAGTGCTGCTGGTGATACTCGTCACCTTCTTCCCCGTGCTGGTCAGCCTGCTCGCCGGATACGCCCGCCTGCCGCAGGCCTATCGCGATCAACTCGCCTCGATGGGGGCAGGGCGCGCACAGGTCTTCCGCCGCGCCGCCCTGCCGGTGGCGCGGCCCCACTTCTTCAACGGCCTGCGGATCTCGGCCACCTACGCCATCGTCGCCACCATCTTAGCCGAATACGCTGGCGCCCGGCAGGGCCTCGGCATCTACATCCTCACCGCCAAGAACAACTTCCGCGCCGACCTCGTGCTCGCCGCCGTTGTGCTCTCCGCCACGCTCACCCTGCTGCTGCTGGGCCTGCTGCACCTGATCGACCGCGCCACCGGGCGGCGCTATCGGAGGGCTGTCGATGCTGCGGGTTGAAGGCCTCACTATCCACACAGGCCCGCGCCTTCTGGTCGAGGACATCACCCTCGCCCTCACCGAAGGCTCGATCACCTGCCTCATCGGCCCCTCGGGCTGTGGCAAAAGCTCGATCATCAAGTGGCTCTCAGGCGTGCTGCCGCCCGAACTCACCGCAACCGGCACCGCCACGCTTGAGGGCACCCCGCTCGCGGCCCCATCCCCCGCGCTCGCATACCAGCCCCAGCAAGACACGCTTTTACCCTGGCTCACCGTGGCCGAAAACGCCGCACTCGGTCTTGAAATCGCGGGCCTCTCGCGCCGTGCTGCCCGCGCCCGTGTGCTGCCGCACTTCGCGCCCTTTGGCCTTGCGGGGCATGAGGGCAGCTTCCCCGACCAACTTTCCGGCGGCATGCGCCAACGTGCCGCCTTCCTGCGGACGATGGTGCAGGACAGCCGCTTCCTGCTGCTCGATGAACCCTTCTCCGCGCTCGACGCGGTGACACGGCTCAGGATGCAGCACTGGCTCTGCGACCGCCTCGCCGAGCAGTCGCGCGGTGTGCTGATGGTCACCCATGACCTCTACGAGGCCACCCAGATGGCCGACCGCTTGCTCGTCATGTCCACGCGCCCCGGGCGGATCGTTTCCGACATCCCGCTCACCACCCCCCGCAGCGACCGCACCGAAGCCAGCCTGGCCGAGACCCGTGCGCTGCTCAAATCCCTGCTCCTGGAGGACACCCCATGAAACTGCTGCCCATCCTCGCCACCTGCCTCGCGCTGCCAATGGCCGCGCAGGCGCAGGAAAGCGTCACCATCGCGCTCGACTGGACACTGAACACCAACCACATCGGCCTCGTCGTCGCGCAGGAGAAGGGCTTCTACGCCGACGCCGGCCTGGAGGTGGAGCTTCTGCCCTACTCCGACAGCGCCTCCACCGCCGTCCTCGCCGCCGGGGCGGCGGACTATGCTTACATGACCTCGCTCGGCTTCATGAGCGCCAAGGCCGCCGGGGCCGATACCGTCGCGCTCTGGGCCACCATGCAGCGCGAGAACGGGCGGCTGGTGTTCAACGCCAGCAACGAGGCCATCAGCCGCCCCGCCGACCTCGAAGGCAAGATCTACGCAGGCTTCGGCTCGGCCTGGGAGGATGCGCTGATCTCCACCATGATCGAGGCCGATGGCGGCACGGCGGAATATGACACCGTGACGATGGGCACCGGCGCCTACGAGGCGCTGGCCAGCGGCGCGGTCGACTTCACGCTGGAGGTCGCCACATGGGAGGGCGTGAACGGCGAGCTTCTGGGCCGCGAGCAGAAGCACTTCACCTATGCCGATTATGGCGTGCCCGATCAGCAGAACGGCTACATCGGCACCACCTCGGCAACGCTTGCGCAAGACCCGCTGCAGGTGAAAGCCTTCATGGCAGCCACCCAGCAGGGCTACCAATGGGCCGCCGAGAACCCCTCCGAGGCCGCTGAGTTGCTGATCGGCGCGGGCGAGTTCCAGAACCCCGAACTGGTGCGCGGCTCCATGGCCGCGCTCGCCAAAGGGGACTACATCAAGGCTGGCCCTACGCCCGTCGGCACCATCGACAAGGAGCGCTTTGCCACGATGGCTCGGTTTCTCTTCGATAGCGGCGTGCTGAAAGGTCCGGGCGGTGCGGCGCTCGACTGGCCGGGCGATGTGTCGGGCTGGTTCGACCAAGGCTGGATGGCGGAGTAACATCCGGCCCCATACCCGGCCTGCGCGAACTCCCCCGCCTTTCCAAAAGCTTGGCTGGCGCCCGCCAATTCCCAACAGAGGCGCCAGCCGACCTCAGCGCATTGAAAAATCGGCTCTGCCTGATCTGAACCCTTACGCCATCTGGTCGCCAAACCGCCGCTGCGTCAGCCCGGCCCGGCGGCATAAATCTCCGTGAAGGGACTTGGCACCCGGGCAGGCTCATGTTTCGGTTGTCCATCACCCCCGCGCGAACAGGGGGGAGATTGATAAACAGGGAGATATCCATGACCAAATCGAAAGGCCTGCTGGCCCTCGCTGCGCTGTTGTCGTCGACAACGCTCGCCCCGGCGGAAACCCTGCGCTGGGCCCGGGCGGGTGACGCGCTCACCCTCGACCCGCACGCACAGAACGAAGGGCCGACCCACACGATCCGTCACCAGATCTACGAGCCGCTCATCATCCGCGACATGACCGGCGCCTTCGAGCCCGCCCTCGCCACCGAATGGGCCCCCAAGGAAGACGACCCCAACGTCTGGGTCTTCAAGCTGCGTGAGGGCGTCAAGTTTCATGGCGGCGAAGACTTTACCGCCGAAGATGTCGTCTTCTCCTTCGAGCGCGCCAAGCAGGAAAACTCCGACATGAAGGAGCTTGTCAGCTCCGTGGTCGAAGTCCGCGCAGTCGATGACTACACCGTCGAGATCGTCACCGATGGCCCGAACCCGATCCTGCCGTCGAACCTGACCAACCAGTACATCCTCGACAAGGGCTGGGCCGAAGCCAACAACACGGTGAACGTGCAGGACTTCGAGGGCGGCGAGATCACTTTCGCCACCACCAACGCCAATGGCACCGGCCCCTACATCCTGCAATCCCGCGAGCCCGACGTGAAAACCGTCATGGTCCGCAATGAGGAATACTGGGGCCGCGATCAGTTCCCGATGGAGGTCTCGGAGATCGTCTATACGCCCATCCAGAACGCCGCGACCCGTGTGGCCGCGCTGCTCTCGGGCGAGGTGAACTTCCTTCAGGACATGCCCGTGCAGGATCTGGAGCGCGTGGCCGGGGCCGATGGGCTGGTGGTCAAGAAGGCCCCCCAGAACCGTGTGATCTTCTTCGGCATGAACATGGGCGCCGATGACATCGAAGCCGACAATGTCGAGGGCGCCAACCCGCTCGCCGACAAGCGCGTGCGCAAGGCCATGTCGATGGCGATCAACCGCGACGCCATCCAGCAAGTCGTGATGCGCGGCCAGTCCGAGCCCGCCGGTATGGTGGCCCCGCCCTTCGTCAACGGCTGGACTGCCGAGATGGACGGCGCCAGCGTGACCGATATCGAAGGCGCCAAGGCACTGATGGCCGAGGCAGGCTATGGCGACGGCTTCTCGATCCGGCTCGATTGCCCGAACGACCGCTACATCAACGATGAGGCGATCTGTCAAGCCGCCGTCGGCATGTTTGGTCAGATCGGCGTCACCGTGAACCTCGATGCCAAGCCCAAGGCCCAGCACTTCCCGCTCATCACCGACGGCAAGAGCGACTTCTACATGCTCGGTTGGGGCGTTCCGACCTACGACTCCGAGTATATCTTCAACTTCCTCGTCCACGGTCGCGAGGCCGATATCGGCACATGGAACGCGACCGGCTACGACAACGACGATCTTGACGCCAAGATCAAGTCGCTGGCCTCCAACGTCGACCTCGACGCGCGGAATGCCGACATCGCCGCCATCTGGGACGTGGTGCAGGACGAAACGCTCTACATCCCGATTCACCACCAGGTCCTGAACTGGGGTATGGGTGAAGGCGTGGGCATCGAGGTTGATCCCGAGGATCAGCCGAAGGTGAAATACTTCACGATGAACTAGGTTCTTCGCCATCGGGCCGCCCGCACCCGCGGGCGGCCCACACCCACGTTGCTGCATTGGAGGAGATCACATGCACCGTCTATCCACCGCCCTGGCCTTGGTGCTGGCGCTTCCCGCCACCGCCGAAGAGTTCAACTTCGCCGTCACCACCGACCCGCAAACGATGGACCCGCACGCCGTCAACTCGACGCCGGTGCTTGGATTTCTGAACAATGTCTACGAAGGCCTCGTGCGGCGCGGCAAGGACATGTCCATCGAGCCATCGCTCGCGGTGAGCTGGGAGCCGATCGGCGAGGGCGAAGGCTGGCGCTTCAAGCTGCGCGAGGGCGTGACCTTTCAGGACGGCGCGGCTTTCAACGCCGATGACGTGGTCTTTTCCTACGAGCGTGCCGCTTCCGAGCAGGCCGACACCTCGAGCTGGTTCGCGCCGGTAAGCGAGGTAATCAAGGTCGATGACTACACCGTCGACATCATGACAACCGCGCCAAACCCGATCTTCCCCGACTCCATCGCAAACTGGATGATGATGGATAGCGGCTGGGCCGAAGCCAATGGCGCTGCCCGGCCCGACAAGGATCAGGGCAACTACGCCACGCTCAACGCCAACGGCACCGGCCCGTTTCAGGTTGTATCGCGCCAGCCCGACCTCGAAACCGTGCTCGAGCCGCACGCCGGCTGGTGGGGCGAAGTCGAGCATAACCTGACCCGGGTCACGATGACCCCCATCCAGAACCCTGCCACAGCCCTCGCCGCGCTGCTCTCCGGCGATGTCGATTTCATCAACCCGGTGCCGATCCAGGATGTCGCCCGGCTTGAGGGCAACCCCGAGGTCCGCGTGATCCAAGGCATCGAAGCACGGGTGATCATGCTCGGCTTCGACCAGCAGGAAGGCTCCGCAGAGAGCGGGCAGGGCGGGGCAGACATGTTCCTCGATCCGCGCGCCCGCGAGGCCGTGGCCAAGGCGATCAACGTGCCCGCCATCCTGCAGACGATCATGCGCGGCAACGCCGAAGTGGCCAGCCAGATGGTCAGCCCGGCCATGCGCGGCTTCTCCGAAGCCAATGCAGCGCCCTACGTCTACGATGCAGAGGCCGCCCGCAGCCTCGCCGAAGAGGCGGGCCTTGCCGGGCAGACCATCGCGTTCAAATGCCCGAATGACCGCTACCTGAACGACGAGGCGGTTTGTCAGGCCGTCACCTCCATGCTGGCGCAGGCCGGAATGGACGTCTCGCTCGATGCGATGCCGGTCTCCAACTACTGGCCCGAACTGCGCGCCGACAACTTCGACATGTACCTCCTCGGCTGGTCCCCCGGCACCTTCGACGCCGAGCACCCGATCCGCTTTCTCGCCGCCACGCAAGACGACGAGGCTAAGCTGGGCAGCTGGAACTTCGGCGGCTATTCCAACGCGCGCGTCGACGAACTCCTGCCGATGATCCAGTCGGAGATCGACGATACAGCCCGTCAGGCCATGCTCGACGAGACCGCCAAGATCCTTCAGGACGAGGTCGCCTATGTGCCGCTCTACGTGCAGCCGCTGGTGTGGGGCGCCCGCTCTGGTGTTGAGCTGACACAGCGCCCCGACGATTTCTTCATCCTGCGCTGGGTCACGGTAAACTAGCGCCGCAAGCTCAACCGCTCCGGGGCCCGGCCAAGGGCTCCAGCCACCCGCCAGAGGTGGCACCAGCCCCGGGGCGCGTTTCAAAGGGACAGATCAGTGCTCTCCTTCATCGTCAAACGCGTCGGGCAATCGGTTCTCGTGCTCCTGATCACGGGGCTCGTGGCCTTCTCCATGTTCACCTTCGTCGGTGACCCGATCGACAACATGCTCGGTCAGGAGCGCACCATCGAAGATGTTGAACGGCTCCGCGAACAGCTCGGCCTCGATAAGCCCTTCGTCGTGCAATACTATCGTTTCCTCGAACAGGCGGTGCAGGGCAACTTCGGCGTCTCTTACCGGCAGGGCCGCCCGGTCGCCGAGATCCTGCTGGAGCGCGCGCCCGCCACGCTGGAGCTTGCTGCGGTGTCGGGCATCTTCGCCATCCTCATGGGTATCGCGCTGGGCGTTTTCACCGCGATCCGGCGCAATGGCTTCGCCGCCAACCTGATCATGTCGGCCTCGCTCATCGGGGTCTCATTGCCCACCTTTCTCATAGGTATCCTGCTGATCTACCTCTTCAGCGTCGAGTTGGGCTGGCTGCCCAGCTTCGGGCGTGGCGACACGGTGGACCTTGGCGGCTGGACAACCGGCTTTCTCACAGCGTCGGGCCTCAAAGCGCTGATCCTGCCGTCCATCACCCTCGGCCTCTACCAGATGACCCTTATCATGCGGCTCGTCCGCTCCGAGATGCTGGAGGTGCTGCGGCAGGACTACATCCGCTTCGCCAAGGCCCGCGGGCTGAGCGACCGGGTCATCAACTTCCGCCACGCGTTGAAAAACACGATGGTGCCCGTCATCACCGTCATCGGCCTGCAACTGGGCTCCATCATCGCCTTCGCGATCATCACCGAGACCGTGTTCCAGTGGCCCGGCGTAGGCCTGCTCTTCATCAACGCAATCCAATTCGTCGATATCCCTGTCATGGCCGCTTACCTCATGCTGATCTCCGTCATGTTCGTGGCCATCAACCTGCTGGTGGACATTCTATATGCCTTTATCGACCCGCGCCTGAGGGTGGCCGCATGACCCGGTTCTTCGACAGCGACATCTTCTATGCGTTCCGCACCAGCCCCGTGGCCATCGTCTCGGCGCTGGTCACGGCGATCCTCGTGCTTTCGGCGGTCTTTGCCCCGCTCATCGCGCCCACCAACCCGTTCGATCCGGCCAGCCTGAACCTGATGAACGGCTTTACCCGCCCGATGGAGCCAAATGCCTTCACCGGCGAAACCTTCCTGCTGGGGACCGACGATCAAGGCCGCGATGTGTTTTCCACAATCCTCTACGGGCTGCGGATATCGCTCTTCGTCGGCGTCTCGGCGGTGCTCTTCGCGATGGTGCTGGGCATCTTTCTCGGCCTGCTCAGCGGCTACGTCGGCGGCTGGACAGAAACCATCATCATGCGCGCCGCCGATGTGCAGCTCACCTTCCCCTCGATCCTCGTGGCCATGCTGATCTTCGGCGTGGCCAAGGGGGTCACCCCAGTGGAATACCGCGACCAGATGGCGATCTGGGTGCTGATCCTGGCCATCGGCCTATCCGACTGGGTGCAGTTCGCCCGCGTGGTGCGCGGTGCGACGCTGGTGGAAAAGTCAAAGGACTATGTCGCCGCCGCGCGCCTCATCGGGCGCTCGCCGCTGCGGATCATGCTGCGCCACATCCTGCCCAACGTGCTTTCGCCGGTGCTGGTCATCGCCACGATCTCGCTCGCTCTGGCCATCATCGCCGAGGCCACCCTCAGCTTCCTCGGCGTGGGCGCACCAGCCACCCAACCGTCGCTCGGCACACTCATCCGCATCGGGCAAGGCTTCCTCTTCTCTGGCGAATGGTGGATCCTCTTCTTCCCCGCCTGCACCCTCCTTGCCCTCGCTCTCGCGGTGAACCTGCTGGGCGACTGGCTGCGCGACGCGCTCAACCCGAGGCTCCGATGACAGACCCCGTCCTCTCCATCCGCAACCTCACGGTCGACATTCCAACCCGCCGCGGCCTCTTCAAGCCGGTCGAGGGCGTTTCTTACGATATCCGCCCCGGTGAAATCCGCGGCGTGGTGGGGGAGTCCGGCGCGGGTAAATCCATGACCGGCAACGCCGTGATCGGCCTGCTCGACCCGCCCGCGCGGATTGCAGCGGGCGAGATCTGGCTGAACGGCCGCCGGATCGACCAAATGAGCGCCGACGAGAAGCGCCGGATCCGCGGCAAGGAGATCGGCATGATCTTCCAGGATCCGCTGACCTCGCTGAACCCGCTCTTCACGGTGGGTGAACAACTGGTGGAGACGATCCAGCTTCACCTTGGCCTGAGCGTCAGCGAGGCCCGCAAGCGCGCCATCGCCCTGCTGGACCGCGTGCGCATCCCCAAGCCCGAGGAGCGCTTCAACCAGTATCCGCACCAGTTCTCCGGCGGCATGCGGCAGCGCGTGGTCATCGCGCTCGCACTCTGCTCCGAGCCTTCCGTGATCGTCGCCGACGAGCCGACCACAGCGCTCGACGTGAGCGTTCAAGCCCAGGTGCTCGACCTGATCAAGGAACTGGCCGCGGAACGGCAGGTGGGGGTGATCCTGATCACCCACGACATGGGGGTAATCGCAGACACCACCGATCAGGTGACGGTCATGTATTCGGGCAAGGTGGTGGAGCAGGGCGCCACCGCGCAGATCCTCGGCGCGCCCGCCCACGAATACACCAAAAGCCTCATCGCCGCCGTGCCGCGCCCGCAGGTCAAGCTGCAGCGCTTCCCACAGGTCAGCTACGGCGGGCGCGAGACTAGCTTCAAGATCGAGGATCTTGCCCGCAACTGGGACCGCTCTGCCACCTCGCAATCGGGCACCCTGCTGAAGGTGGAAGGGCTGACCAAGCGCTTCCTTTCCAAGGGCTCCGTGCTGCCCTCCCGGCGCGCGTATTTCACCGCCGTCGACAAGGTCAGCTTCGACATCAAGGATGGTGAAGTTTTCGGGCTGGTCGGGGAGTCCGGCTCGGGCAAATCCACCGTCGCCCGGATGATCGCCACGCTCTACCCGGTGGATGAAGGCACCATCACCTTCGACGGCGAGGAGATGACAGCGATGGACGCGGCTGGCCTTGCCCGCTACCGACGGCAGATCCAGATGATCTTTCAGGATCCCTTCTCGTCGCTCAACCCGCGTATGTCGGTAGGTGATATCGTGGCCGAGCCGCTGCATCACCACAAGCTCCTGCCCCGTGCCGAGGTCGCGCCGCGCGTCCGCGAGTTGCTCGACCGTGTCGGCCTCGCCGCTGACGCCCACCGCAAGTATCCGCACGAGTTCTCGGGCGGCCAGCGCCAGCGCATTTCCATCGCCCGCGCGCTCGCCACCCAGCCCCGCTTCCTCATCTGCGACGAGCCCACCTCGGCGCTCGACGTGTCGATCCAGGCGCAGATCCTGAACATCCTGAAAGACCTTCAGGAGTATCTCGGCCTCACCATGCTCTTCATCTCGCACGACCTGCCCGTGGTGCGTCAGATGTGCGACCGGGTCGGGGTGATGCGGCAGGGGCAGCTGGTGGAGGTGCAGGAAACCGGCGCGCTCTTCGAGAGCCCGCAGTCCGATTACACCCGCGAACTGCTGGAGCTCATGCCCCGGCTGGAGCAACTCTCCGAAGATGAAATTGCTGGCCTGCGCGCCGAACCATAGCCACACCCGCCTGTCCTACGGCGTGCGTTGGCGGGCTAGCCGAAAGCCATCTCCCATCACTTTGGGCCAGCACCTGCGCCGTGCGCCGACTCTGCGGCGACCTCTCGACCGAAGGTGACATTAGGGCAACCTGTGTCTTTGCGTGGCACAATGTGGCGGAATGTGGAAATCCGAAGGCAGAACCGTCAACAATTTCACTCTACAGTTGCGTGAAAAAGTCGGCATTCTCGGGTAGCACCAATTTTACTAGGTTTTAAGCTAATTTCGGCGCAATCGCGAGTTGCGCGGCGCTTAGCGCTTTAAAAACTTCATTAAATGAAAAATTACCACAATCTGGGCGAATATTTAACATGAGAACTCAGCAGGTTGTTGCCATTGCAGCCTACTACTGGAGTGAAACAATGGCCAATATCTCGACTGACATCTCTGAACTCGCGAACATCCAAGGCTTCATCGCCGCCTGCCTCGTGGACGGTGAATCCGGCCTGATGCTCGCCAACGAAACCAGCGCCCACAAATTCGACATCGAAGCCGCCGGCGCTGCGAACACCGAAGTGGTTCGCGCCAAGAACGAAGCCATGAAGGCTCTCGGCCTCGACGACCACATCGAAGACATCCTGATCTCGCTGGGCACCCAGCTGCACCTGATCCGCCCGCTGGCGTCGAACCCGATGGTCTTCGTCTACGTGGCCCTCGACCGCAAGAAGGCCAACCTCGGCCTGGCTCGCCTCGCTGTGAAGAACATCGAAGGCACGCTGAAGATCTGATGATCTGAGGTTCGCGCGCCGCCGAGCGGATCGGCGGCGCGCACCCCGGCCCAAGTATCCCGGACACAGTGGGGCCAATTTACGGGAGCACATTCAGGACGGTGAGGGTTACGATGTCCGTCAAAAGCGGAAAGTTCGATGGCTATCAGGAAGGTTTTCGGGAGCTGAACAGCTTCTGGGGCCGGATCGATGAAGTTGAAAACGCCATCAACGAGTATTCGGAAGTCGCCCTGTCCTTTGCGGAGGCGCCTCTTGAGGACGTCCTCGAAAAGATCAAGGCATTCGAGCCTTCGGTCAGCGTGATCGGCCAGATCAAGGCCGGCAAGAGCACGCTGATGAACGCCATCCTCGGCGAAACCAATCTTCTGCCGTCAGACGTCAATCCCTGGACGTCCGTCATCACCGCGCTTCACCTCAACAGCCGTCACCGCCCCTTGAACACCCGAGCCGTGTTCCGGTTCTTCGATCAGGGCGAGTGGGATCGCCTCGTCGCGACCGGCGGACGCTTGGGTGAAATGGCCAACCGGTCCGGCTTCGAGCGCGAGGCCGATGAGGTCAAGGCGCAGGTGGCCGAAATGCGCGAGACGACCGAGGCCCGCCTCGGCGACGAATTCCACGAGCTGCTCGGCAGCAGCCACACCTATCCCGACCTCGATCACGACACGATCGACCGTTACATCTGCTACGGCGACCCCGACGATCTGGAAGACGGCGCGACCGAAGGCGTCTACGCCGACATCACCAAAACCGCCGATCTCTACATCGACCTGCCGCACCTGCCCAAGGGCCTGTGCCTGCGCGACACGCCCGGCGTGAACGACACTTTCATGATGCGCGAGCAGATCACGCTCAACGCCATCAGCGACAGCCGTGTCTGCGTGGTCGTGCTTTCGGCTCACCAAGCGCTCTCCACGATGGACCTCGCGCTTCTGCGGATCATCTGCAGCGTCGACGCCCGCGAAGTGCTGATCTTCGTCAACCGGATCGACGAGCTGGAAGACCCCGAGGCCGAACAGGCCAACATCCGGACATCCATCCAGAAAACCCTCACCCGCCTCGGCGTCGGCAACAGCATCGATATCCTGTTCGGCTCCGGCTACTGGGCAAACTTCGCCATCTCGAACCAAGACACCATGCTTGAGGCCAGCAAGGCCTCGCTGGCGCGGATCTTCGACGGCGACGACACCGATGACATCGAAACCCTGCGCCAGCGCGCGATGGAGGCTTCCGGCGTCCGCGAGTTGCTGAAGGCCATCGCCCAGCGAGTGATCGACGGCCCCGGCGAGGCCTTCCTGAAGGACATCAAGAACGAGCTCGATAACATCATCGAGATGAGCGAGACGGTGGAGTCGGTGGCCGATAGCGGCGGCGCCAACATCAACGTCTCCCCGGTCGAGCTGAAGGTGAAGCTGGCCGATCTCCGGGACAAGTGCCTCAATGGCTTCGATGAACGGGCCAAGGGACTGACCGACAACCTGCGTGAGCGGCTCGGTCGGGCACAGGAAAACTTCGTGGAGTCCGCGCTCTCCGCGCTTCAGGCCCAGATCGACACCTTCGGCGAGGCCGGCACCTGGAACCACGATCCGACGAGCCTGCGGATGATGATGAAAACCGCCTTCCTTTCGTCCTGCGCCAAGCTGCGCCGCGAAGGGGAGGGGGCTTTCGACGACATCCTCGACGGCATTCAGGAAATTCTAGAGAACGACATGTTCGTTTTCCGGGAGGGCAGCTCTATCGAATTCCCCGAGCAGGCCCAGCACAAGGCGCCCACGGTGCTGGCGAGAACACTCTCGCTGGACCTGCAAGGCAGCTGGTGGCGCAAGCACTGGCGGTTCGGGCGCAAGAACGCGGCGGTAAAGCGCTATCGCTCGGCCATCGTGGCCGAAACCGCACCGCTCATCGACGACCTCATCACGGGCTTCTTTGATCCGGCTGTCTCGGCCACCCGTGACATCGTCGAGCGGTTCGCCTTTGACCAGGGCGAGTTCTGCCAGGCCATCCTCGAGCACGCCGCCAAGGGCGTCACCAAAACCGAGCGCGAGGACGACGAGACAGCGAGCATTTTGCAGAGGTTGTCAGCATGAGCTACCGAAAGCGAAGAGCCGCCAAAGCGCGCCCCGCGTCCCCGGTTGTGGACGCCCCCGCGCCCGCCCCAGTCGCCGCGCCGCGCAAGCCGCGCGTCATCATCGCGGGCGAGTTCAGCGCGGGCAAAACACGCCTGATCACCGGCCTCCTGGGCGCCGATGTGCTGCCCTCCAACGTGACCGCGACCGCGCTCCCGCCGGTCTGGCTGGTGTCCGGGAATCACCGTATCGCTGCCGTCGACCTTGAGGGCAACGTGCGCGATCTCGACACGCTCAAGGACATTTCGGTCGAGGAGACGCACTACTGCGTCGTCTCTCACCCGGCCGAGATCCTCAAGACCTTCGAGATCATCGACACCCCCGGAAGCTCCGATCCCGGCATCGCCGCCGAGAGCTGGGAGCGGATGATGGAGTTCGCCGATATGGCCGTGTGGTGCACCAACGCCACCCAGGCTTGGCGGCAGAGCGAAAAATCCGTCTGGGACGAGCTGCCCGAGCATCTCGTCGGCCCGGCGCTCATGCTCGTCACGCACGCCGACCGCATGCCCGATGAGCGCACCGCCGAAAGGGTGATGCGCCGCGTGCGTCGTGAAGCCAAGAAATACTTCAGCCATTTCGAGATGGCCTCCCTCATCCGCCCCGATCAGGTGGAGCGCGTCTCCGGCACGCTGGGCGGCATCGTCTCGGAGCTGTCCGACCTTGCGGGTAGCAAGAACTCGGTTCTCGAAGAGCTGACACGCCGCTGGGAGAGCGAACCCGCACCCGCCGCGCCGCAACTGCCTGAGGCCCCCAAGGTCATGCCCAAGCGCTTCGAGCGCAGCGAAACGGCAATCGATCTGGCCGCGCCCGCCTTCGAGATGGGCGGCGAGATCCTGCGGCTGAACGTCGATACACCCACGCCCCGGACCGCAACGGAGGTTTCGGCCTTCCGCGCTGCCTGGAACGAGATGATCGAGGACGAAGATGCCTCTGATCCGGCAGCGATCCTGTCCTGCGTCGAGCGCTACATCTCGATGCTCGAAGAGAACGGAAGCACGTTCTCCGGCGACGATCCCTCGTCGCACTCAACAGCCTTCGAACGCGAAACCAAGTCACGAATGAACGGTAGGTAACAATGCAAATCGCACCCAAACTCAAGGCGGAGCTCGAGTTCCTTCATTCGTCGCTGGACAGCTTCGAAAAATGCGTCGACCGCAAAGGCCGTCAGAACGTCCGGGACCTGCGCGAAAAGCTCAATGGCTGGGCCGCCCGCGTCGCCGTGATCGGTCAGGTGAAGGCCGGCAAGTCCACCTTCATGAACGCCCTGCTTCAGCAGGATGATTTCCTGCCGTCCGACGTGAACCCCTGGACCTCGGTTGTCACGAACATCCGCGTCAACATCCCGGGCGACCCGGTGTCCGGTGCCAAGTTCGACTTCTTCGACGAGAAGGACTGGCAGGAGATCATCGACGGCGGTTCGCGCATCCGCAAACTGACCGAGCAGCTTCTTCCCGGCTTTGACACCGACCTGCTCAAGGTGCAGAGCGAGCAGATGAAGCAGCGTGCGCAGCGGCGGCTGGGCCAGCACTATCACACCCTGCTTGGCACCTCGCACGAGTACGACTTCCTGACGCCCGACCTGCTCAAGCGTTATGTCTGCGCCGGCCCCGGCTCCGATGAAGGCCTCGAGCGTGACTCTCTGGGCCGCTACGCCGCCCTGACCAAGGTCGCCAACGCCTACATGCGCCTGCCCGAGTTCCAGGTGCCCACCATCGTGACTGACACCCCCGGCGTGAACGACCCGTTCCTTGTGCGCGACGAGTTCACCTGCCGCAGTCTCGACAAGTCCGATGTGTTCCTCGTGGCCCTCTCGGCCCACCAGCCGCTCACCGATGTCGACATCGCGCTCATCCGCATCCTCGCCAAACAGGATGAGAAAGACGTGCTGATCTTCGTGAACCGGATCGACGAGCTGGACGATTACAACCTCGAAGTCCCCAAGGTGATGCAGGATGTCGAGCGCCGTCTGCGCAAGGCGATCCCGAACATGGATTTCCGCGTTGTCGCCGGCAGTGCCCACATGGCCAACGTCGCCATGCGCATGGATGACGAGGCCGCCGAGGCTCGCGATGCGCTCGATACTCCCGAGCTGATGGCCTACCTGCAGACCAAGTATGGCAAGGTCCCGATGGATCAGGCCGACCGTCTCCTGCTGGCCTCCGGCCTCGATGACGTAAAGCGCGCCCTGTCCGAGACCATCGACAACGGCGTTGGCCGCGGTCAGCTCGCCCAACTACTGGGCGACATCCGCGCCGAGCTGAGCGCCGCGCAGTTCGTCGCCAAGAAAGAGCGCGATACTGTCCACAGCCAGGTTGAAAGCGTTCAGGCCGATCTGGCCGAAGAAGCCGCGCAGGAACTGGCCGCGGATATCGACAAGCTGAATTCGGTGAACGACGCGCTCGAGGACTACATCGAAAATGCCGATCGTCAGATCGAACTGGTGATCTCCAAGTCCTGGTCCAAGCTCGAGAGCAAGCTGGTCGGGCAGATCGACACCTTCGTCGAAGGGCAACAGCAGGCGCTCGCCGACCGCGTGTTCCGCGACAAGGTCTCGGGTGGTTCCGGCAAGGCGCTCGAAATCGACCTCGCGCCACTTCAGGCAGCCATCGAGCAAGATGTGACCGCCGGCTTCCAGAAATCCCGCGCGGGCACCGACGTTGCCCTGAGCAACTGCCTGCACGCCTGCCGCCAGAAAGTGCAGGAAAACTTCAAGGACGAGGCCGAGAACATCGCGCTCGACAGCCTGCCCTACGACGAGTTTTCCTCCACGCTTCTGCTCGCCAAGAAATCCATGAACGTGGATCTGATCACCGACCGCGGCTGGAAGTTCTGGGCGAAGAAAACCGTGAACGTTGACAAGACGATGGAAGCCCTGCGCGCCATCGCCGCCGAAGAGTTGCGCCCGCCGGTCGAGAAGATCCTCGGCGCCTTCAACGAGGCCCAAGTCGAGCGTGCAACGGCTGGCATGTCGCGCGTGCGGGTGTTCCAGCGCATGATCGAGGTCACCCTCAACGAGCAGACTCACCAGCTGAAGCGTGACAAGATGGCGCTCGAGAAGCTGGCGCGGGATCCTGCCGCGCGGGCGGCCATGTCGAACTCGCTCCAGAGCAAGATTGAGGTGCTCCAGCACCGCCTGATCAACCTCGCGGCGCTCGACACTAGCCTCCAACGTCCCAAACTTTCCAGCGCCGCCTAACCCTGTTGCGGCCCCAACCAAGTAGTCCAAATGTCTGATCAAGTTGCGCCTTCCGACCGCCCTGTCATCCGTGTGGCCATCTGCGGCGAAGTCCGTGCCGGCAAATCGGCGATGCTGAATGCCCTGCTTCGGGAGAACCTGCTCACCGACAACCTCGGCAACGATCTGCGGCCAACCGTCTTTGCCGAGTTCGATGAGGACACCGGCATCCAGTACATGGACGAAGACCTCAACGCGCATGAGAGCCCGCCCGAGGTCGATGCCGAGGGCCAGCCGCGGATCGAGAGCATTCAGGTCAGGCATGCCATGCAGGACCTTGCCGCTTACGAGTTCGTCGAACTGCCCCTGAGCACCGCCGAAGAGCTGGACGATGGCCACAAGGCGCTGGTCCGCTCGGCCGATATCCTGATCTGGGTCACCATTGCCTCGCAGGCGTGGCGTCTGACCGAAAAGACCATCGTCGATGAACTGGGCGACGCCCGCCCCAAGCGCTGCATCCTCGCCGTCTCTCGCGCCGACAAGTTCCGCCGCAAGGCGGATGCCGAAAAGGTCATGGGCCGGATGGAGCGCGAAACCGCAGACTACTTCGACAGCCGGGTTCTGGTCACCAATTCCCGCGCCCGGATCGAGCAGAGCGCCAAATCGGAGGCAGACTGGCAGAATACCGGTGCCGCCGAGATCCTGCGACAGCTCGACCGCATGTCGGGCGAGATCTACGTCGAAATTGAAGAGCGCCGGAAGCGCCCGGCGGCAGTCGAGGCTGCCCCCGAAGCGGAAGACTACGACGCCGCAGAGGAGCCCGAAACCGCCATTGAAGCGCAGCCCGAGCCTCAGCCGGAGGCCCGCACCGACACCGGCCTCATCGCCGCCGTCGGCCCCCTCGTGGACGCCTCTGGCGACGGCACGCTCATCGGCCTGTTCAACCCCTCCACGCCGGAGGACTGCATCGTGCTCAAAGGTGATGAAGCTGCCTGTCAGACCGTCGGAACGAGTTTCCGTGCCATCGCCGACAAATGGCTGACGACTTTCGGCGTCGAGGGCGAAGAGGCCCGCGAACTGGCCTTCGTTGTCCACTCCTCCTCGCAGAGCCTGCACTATCGCAGGGTGAACGAGAGCGCCTCGGTCTTCATGATGGCCCCCTGCTCCGAGTTGTCCCGTGGCACCGCCCAAGTGAAACATACCCAGATTTGCGCTGCGATTTCAGGCGCCGCCTGACTGTTGCGTCGGGCGAACCAATCTGTTCCCCGCCCCTAGCTTGACCGCCGTCCGACGCTGCATATCATGGCAATATCGTGACAAAATCTTGTCCGCCATGAGGGGTATGCGCAGCGCCATGACGAAATGGGTGACCGAAAACGGTGAGGAGTGGGGCCCTTGGGTCCTGCACGACGGCAAGGGATGCCCGCTGAAGGCCGGCGTCATCGTGGACGTGGTAGCCCAAGACCGCTTCGGATACAACATGCGCACGGTGACCACCGTTCAGGGTGGCGCCTATTCCTCTTGGGATTGGGAGTATTTCCCCGAGCTCAAGAAGGTCATCCGCTACCGCGAGAAAAAGCCCAAGGGCCTCCAGATGCTCGAATCCGAGGTCGACAAGCTGACTGAGCCCAAGGACAAGTTCCACACCCACCGCCCCAAGGCCCCCGCCGAGCCGGTCTGACCTAGCTTTCCCTGATCCGGGCTTCGGCCTAGAGCCTCACTTACGTTTCATCGCCGAGAGCAGGGCTTCACCCAGCGCGCCCTGAGCGGCAGGCTTGCCGCCACCCCCTTTGCCGCCACCCTTGCCACCGGGTCCGCCCTTGCCGGGCCGATGCGTGCCGCCGCCCTTGGCTGGCCCTCTGCCCGCACCCTGCTTCTGCCGCTCGGCGGGCCGTTCGCCGCCCTCCTTGCGCATGGTCAGGCCAATCCGCTTGCGGGGGATGTCCACCTCGGTCACCCGCACGCGCACCACGTCACCAGCCTTTACTACCTCATGCGGGTCTTTCACGAACCGGTCAGCCAACTGGCTCACATGCACCAGCCCGTCCTGATGGACGCCGATATCTACGAAAGCACCAAAGGCCGCCACGTTCGTCACCGTCCCTTCGAGCGACATGCCGGGTTTCAGGTCCTTGATGTCCTCTACCCCGTCTGCAAAGGCTGCCGTCTTGAACTCGGGGCGCGGGTCGCGGCCCGGCTTGGCCAGCTCGTCGAGAATGTCGCGCACCGTCGGCAAGCCGAAACTGTCATTCACGAAGTCCTCCGCCCTCACGCCCTTCAGAGCTTCCGGGCGGCCCATGATCTCGCGGATATCGCGCCCGCAGGCGCCCACGATCCGGCGCGCCACGTCATAGGCCTCCGGGTGGACAGAGGAGGCATCGAGCGGCTCGTCGCCATTGCGGATGCGCAGGAAGCCCGCGCATTGCTCAAAGGCTCGCGGCCCGAGCCCCGCCACCTTCAGCAGCGCCGCGCGGGTGGCAAAGGCGCCATGCGTGTCGCGATGGGCCACAACGGCTGCGGCCACCGAGGGGCTGAGGCCCGCGACATGGGCGAGCAGAGGGGCTGAGGCCATGTTGAGGTCCACGCCCACCGCGTTCACCGCATCTTCCACCACGCCCTCCAGCGCCTGCGCAAGGCGCCGCTCGTCCACGTCATGCTGGTACTGGCCCACGCCAATGCTCTCGGGCGGCACCTTGACCAGCTCTGCCAGCGGGTCTTGCAAACGCCGGGCAATGCTGACCGCCCCGCGCAGGCTCACGTCGAGTTCGGGGAACTCCTTCGCCGCCAATTCGGAGGCCGAGTACACGCTCGCGCCCGCCTCCGAGACCACCACCTTCATCGGCTTGCGGCCTTCGACCATCTTCAGCGTGTCGGCCACCATGCGCTCGGTCTCGCGGCTCGCCGTGCCGTTGCCGATGGCGATCAACTCGATCCCGTGGCGCTTTACCGCCGCCGCGATCCACGCCTGCGCACCGCGCAGGTCCATCTTCGGTTGGAACGGATAGAGCGTGGCGGTCTCCACCAGTTTTCCGGTGGCATCGACCACGGCGGCCTTCACCCCGGTGCGGATGCCCGGATCGAGCCCCAGTGTGGCTTTCGCACCCGCCGGTGCGGCTAGCAGCAGGTCACGCAGGTTGCGGGCAAAGACGGCAATCGCCTCCTCATGCGCCCGGCGCCGCAGGTCGCCCATCAGGTCGATATACATCGAGAGCGAGAGCTTCACCTGCCACGCCCAATCCGCTGCCGCCCGCAGCCAAAGGTCGCCCGGCCCCTCACCAGCAATGCCGATCTCGGAACAGATGATCCCCTTGGCGCGGTCCGGCCCGGATTCAGGCTCCGGCGCGATGTTGATCGTAACGATCTCTTCCTTCGACGCCCGCAGGATGGCGAGCGCCCGGTGTGAGGGGATCGTGGCCCAGGATTCGGCATGGTCGAAGTAGTCGGAGAACTTGACGCCAGCTTCCTCCTTGCCCGGCACCACCCGCGCCGTCACCTGCGCTTCGGCCTGCATGAACGCCCGCAGGCGGCCCAGCAGCGTGGCATTCTCGGCCAGTTCCTCGATCAGAATATCACGCGCACCCTCCAGTGCGGCTGCCGAGGTTTCGACGGCCTCAGTCACATACCCTTCCGCCAGCGCCTTGGGGTCAGCCCCCCGATCATCAAGGATGGTCCGCAGCAGCGGCTCCAGCCCGTTCTCGCGGGCGATCATCGCCTTGGTGCGCCGCTTGGGCTTGTAGGGCAGGTAGATGTCTTCGAGCGCGGCCTTGGTCTCGGCCTGAGCGATGTCGCGGGCCAATGCGTCGGTCAACTTGCCCTGACCGCTGATCGACTCGAGGATCGCCGCCCGCCGCTTCTCCATTTCACGCAGGTAAACCAACCGGTCCCCCAACGTGCGCAGCTGGGTGTCATCCAGTCCGCCGGTGGCCTCTTTCCGGTAGCGCGCGATGAAGGGCACGGTGGCGCCTTCGTCCAGCAGCGCCACGGCGGCAGCCACCTGCCGCTCGCTGGCGGTGATCTCGGTCGCGATGGTGCGGGCGATGCGGTCGGCGGTCTGATCCAAGGGCGTTCTCCTGCTGCTCGGAGGCCCGGTCTATCCAAGCCACGCGCCGCCGCCAAGAGGCGAGATAGGGCTGGGGCGTGCCGGGGCGACGCACGGCAAAGAGCCGCTTGGCCTGAAGGTTCAGGTCTCCGAGCGCGGAATGGGCCGTGCGGCCAGCCCGGCCTCTTCCAGATGGTCGAGGAGCGCCGTCTCCACCGGCGTCATGTGCCGCTCCACATCCACCACCGAGAACACATCAATCACCGGCGGCGTGGCCTGGATCGGGATCTGCCAGAGCCGTGCGCCGTAGCGCAGTGCGTGGGTCCGGGCCATGCAGCCAATGGCCGTGCCACTTTCGATCAGTTCGGAAAGGTCGATGATGCCGGTCGCGGCGGCGATGAACTTGCCGCCAATCCCGTTTCTGACCCGCCACAGCGCAAGCGCCGAGAGCGCACCAGCCATGCGGTCTTCCTCGTAGCCGACCACATCACAGGTCGCCAGCGCCTCCATATCGACCGCGCTCTGCCGGAACAGAGGGTGCTTCGGCCCACAATAAACACCAAACTCCTGCGGCTGGATCGGGTGCGCCCTGAGCCGCTGGATCGCCGGGTCGATCTGGGTGCAAAACCCCACCGACGCGACCCGCTGCTGCAGCGCCTGCGAGACCTCGTGGCATGAGGAGGAGCGGATCGAGAGCGTCACGCGCGGGTGCTGCTGCCGGAATTCCTCGAGCACCGGGGTGATCTCGTCCATCTCAAGATGCGACGACCGGCAGACAACCACGTTGCCCGAAAGAGACCGCCCGCCTTCTGCCGCCAGATCGTTGAGGCGCACGACGCCGCCGTAAATCTCCAGCGACTCCCGATAAACCGCCTCGCCCTCTCGCGTGATGGTAAAATTCTGCCCGCTCCCGCGTTCGACCAGCCGCAGTTCCAGCCGCTCCTCCAGCCGCCGCAGCGCGGCCGAAACCGAGGGCTGGGATACGTTCAGCCGCACGGCGGCCGCCGTGATTGAGCGCTCCTGCACGATGACCATGAAGGTCCGCAGAAGGTTCCAATCCAGCTGAAGGGCCAGTCGGTCGAGCGGAAAGCTCATGCGGAAAGCGCGCCTTTCGTCTGATCTGCAAAGTGGCACAGCGCCTGCCGCCCGGAGCTGAGTGGCACAGGCTCAGGGGCGCGCGTGTCACAGACCCCGACTTTAGCGATCGGGCAGCGGGTGTGAAAGGCGCAACCTTTCGGCACATTGGCCGGGCTCGGGATGTCACCGGTCAGGCGCAGCCGCTCGGGCCGTTCCACCGCCGAGGGCACCGGCACCGCCGAGAGCAGCGCGCGAGTGTAGGGGTGGCGCGGGTCGCCAAAGACTTCTGCCACCGGCCCTTCCTCAACGATCTTGCCCAAGTACATCACCGCCACCCGATCGCACAGAAACCGGATCACAGCGAGGTTGTGCGAGATAAAGAGCTGGGTGAGCCGTGGCCTGCTGAGCCGCAGGTCCTTCAGCACGCCGAGAATCTGCGCCTGCACCGAAACGTCGAGCGCCGAGGTGGGCTCGTCCAGCACCAGCAGATCCGGCTCCAGCACCAGCGCTCTGGCAATGCAGACCCGCTGCTTCTGCCCGCCCGAAAGTTCATGTGGAAAACGGTCGTGAAACTGCGGTGGCAGCCCCATGGCGATGAGCATCTCCGCCACCTTCTCGCGCAGCGCATTGCCGCGCAGGCTGGTGTTCAAAATCAGCCCCTCCGCCACCGCCCGCCGGATGGTCATACGCGGATTGAGCGAGGAATGCGGGTCCTGAAAGATGATCTGCGCCTTGCGCCGCAGCGCCTTCAGGCCTTTCTGCCCCGCCGCGCGCACATCCAGCCCGTCAATGTCGATCTCCCCGGCGGTCGCCTCGACCAGCCGCAGCACTGTTTTGCCCACGGTGGTCTTGCCCGAGCCGCTCTCGCCCACGAGGCCCACGGTTTCACCGGGTTTGAGTGACAGCGTAACGCCATCGACGGCGCGCACGACCTGCCCGTTGGAAATGGGAAAATGTACATCGAGATTCCGGATGGAGAGCATGTCAGTGCTCATGGGCAAGCTCCTTTGTCTCGGCTAGGTCGTAGAGGGTGCATGCCACCTCGTGGCCGGGTCCCACCGTGCGAAAGTCGACCGGCGCGGCGCAGGCGGCATGGGCCTTGGCGCAGCGGGCGGCAAAGCGGCAGCCCTCGGGCGGGTTCAGCAGGTCGGGCAGAGAGCCGGGGATAGAGGCCAGCTTGTCCACCGGCTTGAATGGGTGGGGCAGGGCGGCGAGAAGGCCCTGTGTGTAGGGGTGCGACGGCGCGTCAAAGATCTGCCGAATCGGCGCGTCCTCCACGATCTTGCCGGCGTACATGACCGCCACACGCGAGCAGACCTGCGCAACCACGCCAAGATCATGCGAGATCATGATCATCGTCAGCCCCATGTCTTCGACCAGCTCTGCCATCAGGTCGAGGATCTGGGCCTGAATGGTCACATCCAGCGCGGTGGTCGGCTCGTCTGCGATCAACAGCTTGGGCTTGGCGGCCAGTGCCATCGCAATCAGAACCCGCTGGCGCATCCCGCCCGAAAGCTCGTGCGGGTAGGATCTGAACTGCCGTTCCGGGTTGGGCAGATGGACCTTGTCGAGCATCTCCAGCGCCAGCGCGCGGGCCTCGGCCTTGCTGGCCTTGCCGCCCGATTGCGCCCGGATCGCATCGACCAGCTGAGTGCCAATGCGGAACACCGGGTTCAGGTAGGTCATCGGGTCCTGAAAGATCATCGCCACGTCTTTGCCGCGCACGCCGCGCAGCGCGCGGTCGGACAAGCCAAGCAACTCGCGCCCCTCCAGCGTCACCGAGCCGGAGGTGATCCGCGCGGGTGGGGTCGGCACGAGGCCAAAGGCGGCGCGGGTCAGCACCGACTTGCCGCAGCCTGTTTCGCCCACCAGCCCCATCGCCTCGCCGGGCCGGAGCGTGAGATTGACCTTGTCGATGGCATGGTAAGTGCCATCGAAGGTGTCGAAGACGAGCGAGAAATCCCTGATCTCGAGGGTGGGGGTGCTGCTGTCGGTCATCGCTGCCTCGGGTCCAGAACGTCACGCAGGCCATCGCCCAGCAGGTTGAAGCCGAGCACGGTGAAGTAGATGGCCAGCCCGGGGAAGAGCGAGCACCACCACCAGTCCGGCAGATAGGCCCGCCCGGTCGAGATCATCGCGCCCCATTCCGGGTAGGGCGGTTGCGCACCGAGGCCCAGAAAGCCCAGCGACGCGGCGCCAAGGATGGCAAGGCCCATGTCCATCGAGGCTTTCACGATGATGGGCGAGAGGCAGTTCGGCAGAACATGCACAAACACCACCCGCAGCGGCCCCGCCCCGAGCGCGCGGGCAGCATCCACATAGGTCTCGTTGCGCTGGCTCAAGGTCTTGGCCTGCACCAGCCGCACGTAGCCCGGCCACCAAACCAGCGAGAGCGCAAGCATCGCGTTGCCGATCCCCGGCCCGAGCGCGCCGACGATGGCGATGGCGAGGATCAGCCCGGGGATGGAGAGGAAGATATCGGTGATCCGCATGATCGTTTCGGCCACCCAGCCGCCCGCCATGCCCGCGATGAGGCCCAGCGGCACCCCGATCAGAATGGCGATGCCGGTCACCGTCAGCCCGATCTGCAGCGTGGTGCGCGCGCCAATCAGCACGCGGGAGAAAATGTCGAGCCCGACCTGGTCGGTGCCAAACCAGTGCTCGGCGGAGGGGGGTAGCAGCTTGGCTCCAAAGTCCACTGCGCCATAGGCATCCTCGGGGTAGGGGGCCAAGAGCGGGCCGAAGGCGGCGATGAACAGGAAGATCAGCACGATCACCAGCCCGACCATCGAGGAGAAGCTGCGCGAGTAGGTGCGCACCAACCGGCGGGTTTCACGAAAGCGCATCTGGCGCGGGGCGGCCGTCTCGGCGGCCTGTGCGGTGGCGGTAGACATCACCCCTCCTCAGATCTGGTTGCGGACACGCGGATCGAGCAGCGCATAGGCCAGATCGATCAGCAGGTTGGTGACCATGAAGGCCGCGCCCAAGATGAGCGTCACGGCCATGATCGGCTCAAAGTCGGACGACACCGCAGCCTTCGCGGCGTAGAGCCCGACACCTGGAAAGTCGAAGACGCCTTCCACCAGCACCGTGCCGCCGAGCATCCAGCCAAATCGCAGGCCGATCATCGCCAGCGTGGGCAGGATGGCGTTTTTCAGGGCGTAGGCGGCGATGATGCGGAAGGGGCCGATGCCCTGCGCGCGGGCGTTCGTCACATAGTCGCGGCCCAGCACCTCGAGCATTTCGGCGCGGTTCACGCGAATGATCGCGGCAAGCGCGGGCAGGCTGAGGGCAAGGGCGGGCAGCACCATATGCCACAGCGCCGTGAAGGCAGTACCCGGATCGCCGTCCAGCAGGGCGTCGATCGTGATCATGCCGGTGATCTTGGGTGGCACGTCATCAAACACCCCGAGCCGTCCGCCGAGCGGAAAGAGGTCGAGCTCCAGCGCCAGATACCATTGCAGCATCAGGCCGAGCCAGAACATCGGCAGCGCCGCGCCGGAAACGGCCAGCAGCCGGATACCGTGGTCGCCCGCCTTGTTCTGCCAAACGGCGGCCAGTACCCCCAGCGGGATGCCGAAGACGACGGCAATGGTGATGGAGAAGAGCACCAGCTCGAGGGTCGCGGGCAGAAACTGCGCAATATCCCGCGCCACCTCGCGCCCGGTATAAACCGAGGTGCCCAGATCGCCCCGGGCCAGCTGCCCGAGGTAAATGAAAAACCGCACCGGCACCGGCTTGTCGAAGCCGCGCTCGGCGCGCACCTGCTCCACCATTTCTTGGGAAGCATCGGGCCCCGCAGCCAGCCGAGCCGGATCGCCGGGGGCGACATTGGCGATGGTAAATGTGATGACCGCGAGGCCAAGCAGCATCACGATCATCAGGCCCAGCCGTTTCAGGATCAGTCTAAGCATCGGGGTCCGGTTTCTTGGTTGGGGTCCGGGCGGCCCGCATTCGGGCCGCCCGGACGTGGTGCCGTGAGTGGATCAGGGCTCGATGTAAAGCGGGTAGAGATCAACTTCTGCCGTCATCCGGATCGGGCTGTCGACATAGCCTTTCACATAGGTCCGGTAGGCGAACTGACGCTGCCGCAGCATCCCGAAGATCTCGGGCTGGATGTCGGCAATGCGCTGCTGGATCTGCTCGTAGAGCGGCGCACGCTGTTCCCATTCAGAGATCGCGCGGGCCTCTTCGATCATCGCCGCCAGTTCCGGGTCATCCACGAAGTGCGAGCCGTAGTACTTGCCGTGGGATGACGGGTGGTACTGGATCGCAACCGCATCGGGGTCGGTCGACACCGGGGTGGCGAAAATCGCCAGCAGGTCGGGGCTTTCCTCTACCGAGGAGGCGCGGGCCACCATGTTGGGCCATGTCAGCGGCACCATCTCGAGCTCGATGTTCAGCTCCTTCAGGCTGTTGAGGAGCGAGAGCCCCATCTGCCGCTGCTGTTCGAGGCCCTGCACGTACACGTATTCCAGCGTGATCCCGCCTTCGGGCCATTGCGACTTGGCAAGGAACTCCTTCGCCTTGGTCAGGTCCTGCCGCGGCATGTCGATCTCCACCTTGCCGCGGATCGCATCGGCAAAGGGCGAGGTCTGGAGCTTGGCGTTGCCATTGTAGACTTGCACGAAGGTCTCGTAATCAAACGCATGGGCCACGGCCTTCCGCAGGTTGATGTCGCCGGTATATTCGCCCTGCGTGTTCATCTTAAGCCCGAAGGTCGTGAGCGCCGGGGTGGAGGAGACCTCGATATCGGGCCGTGCGCCCACCACCTCGAACTCTTCCGGCGTCAGATCTGTCACCAGATCGGCCTCGCCCGACATCAGCGCCGCGCGCTGCGAGGAGCTTTCCTGGATCAGGCGGTAGATGATGCCACCCATGTCCTCGGCCTCGTAGGGGAAGCCCTTCCAGTAATCGGCGTCCCGGCGCAGCCAGTAGGCGGTGCCCTGGTCGAAACGCTCCAGCTCGTAAGGGCCGGAGCCCGCATCGTTCTCGGCCAGCCATGCCTTGCCGAAGTCGCCGTCCACCACGTTGGCCTCAACCTGCGCCGGGTTCACGATGAACCACCACGGCAGGAAGGAGAGGAACGGCGCATAGGGGCGGTCGAGGGTGAACTCGACGGTGTGCTCGCCGGTGGCCTTGATGTTCTCGGGCTTCAGGATCTCCGAGAGCATCCACGCCACGCCCTCGTTCATCTCCAGCACCCGCTGGTAAGAATACACGACAGCTTCAGCCGTCACCGGGTCGCCGTTGTGGAAGGTGGCGTTCTCGGCAAGGTTGAAGGTCCATGTCAGGCCGTCTTCCGAGGTCGTCCAGTCGGTGGCAAGCCACGGCTCGACCTCGGGCGGGTTGCCGGTGTATTTGACCAGCCCGTCATAGAGGGCCTGGGTCATCATGCGGATGGAGTAGTCGTAAGACTGGCCCGGGTCGATATGCGACACCGCCTGCCGTCCGCCGATCACCATCCAGAACTCGCCATCACGTTTCTCGGCGGCCTGAAGGGGCGACACGAGGGTCGCCGCCAAGGCAAGGGCCGAGGTCAACATTCTGAGTTTCATGTTTACTCTCCGTCTGGGAGGCCCGCTTGAGGCCGGTATTTGTTTGTGGGCCGCCCTGAGTGCCGGGCCGCCGGTAAACCCATCAATTCAGATGCGGCCTGTCAGGAAAAACAGCGATTGCGAATGATGCTCATCGCCTGAGCCTATGAAGCATCCGCCTTGCGTCCGCTTTCTGGCGCTCTGGCAGGAGGATGTGCTCAAAAAAGTGGCAAACCCGGCGCAGGGCGGCCTTCAGGCGGGGTCTGAATAGCCGGCGCGAATTTGCACCATAGCGAAAGGCTATTTGCAGAGAGGCGGTTTCGGGGCCGAAGTTCTGCCCAGTAACGGGCCGGATTGCGGCCGGGATCGGGCTTGAGCAGGTGGCTGCGCAAGACCTGACGGTTTGAGAGGAAGTCACATGAACACCCTGGCCCAGAGAACCCCAAGCCAGACTCACCGTGTCTTGTCGGCCGAGGACATCGAGGCCCTGGCAGTCGGCGCGTGGATTCTGGGAACCGGCGGCGGAGGCGACCCCTACCAGAAGCTTCTCAACATGCGCCTGCTCTACGAGGCAGGCAGCGAGGTCACGCTGGTCGACCCGCTGGCGCTTGATGATGATGCCGTGGTCGCCGTGCTGTCCAACATGGGCGCCCCGCTGGTCGGGCAGGAGCGACTTTCGGACCCTGAATTCGCGCTGAAGCCCCTCCGAATGATGGAAGAGTATCTGGGCCGCAAGTTCGATGCCGTCATGGCACTGGAGATCGGCGGCGGCAACGGGGTGCATCCCATGATGGTGGGCGCGCTCACCGGCTACCCGGTGGTTGATGCCGATACCATGGGCCGTGCTTATCCCGAAGCGCAGATGACCTCGGTCGCCGTTGCCGGGCTGCGCTGCTACCCGCTGACCATGGCCGACATCCGCGACAACGAAGTCATCATCCCCCGCGCCGCATCCTGGCGCTGGATGGAGCGGATCAGCCGCAAGGCCTGCACCGAGATCGGCTCCGTCGCCGCAACCTGCAAGGCGCCGCGCTCGGGAGCCGAGGTCAAGCAGCACGGCGTGCTCTACTCGGTCTCCAAGGCCATCGCGCTCGGCGCCAATGTGCTCAAGGCCCGCGCCGCCCACACCGACCCGATCGAGGCTGTGCTCTCTGCCACCGAGGGCAAACGCCTCTTCGCGGGCAAGATCGTCGACATCGAGCGCCGCGCCACCGAGGGCTTCCTGCGCGGCAAGGCCAAGATCGAGGGGCTCGATGATTTCGCCGGCAAGGAAATGGTTGTGCACTTCCAGAACGAGTTTTCCGTCGCCTATCTCGATGGCGAGCCAATCGTGATGACACCCGACCTCATTTGCCTGCTCGACACCGTTTCCGGTGATGGCATCGGCACCGATGTCCTCCGCTTTGGCCAGCGCGTCAGCGTGCTCGCCTTGCCAGCACCCGGCGTCTTTCTCAGCGAGAAGGGCATCGCCGCCGTGGGGCCGCGCGCCTTCGGCTTCGATCTCGATTTCAAATCCGTCTTCAAGGAGCCCAACTGATGAAACGCATTGGCATTGATGTCGGCGGCACCAACACGGATGCGGCCCTGCTCGACGGCGACCGGGTGATCGCGGCGGTTAAGACTTTCACCACCGCAGATGTCACCAGCGGTGTCCGCACCGCCCTGAAAGAGGTGATCGCCAAGGCCGGGGATGAGGCCCAGGGCGTGGTCGCGGTGATGATCGGCACCACGCATTTCACCAACGCCGTGGTCGAACGGCGCAACCTTGGCCGCGCGGCAGCGCTGCGCGTGTCGCTCCCCGCCTCCGCCAGCCTCGTGCCCTTCTGCGACTGGCCCAAGGATCTGGCCGCCAAGGTCAACGGCGGTGTCTATCTCGTCGAAGGCGGGCATGAATATGATGGCCGCCCGCTTGTTCCGATGGATGAGAAAGCCGTGGCCGAGGCCGCCCGCAAGATGGTGCAGGATGGCATCGAGGCGGTCGCCGTCTCCGCCACCTTCTCCCCGCTGACCGCCGAGTGCGAAGACCGGGCCGCCGAGATCCTGCAAAACGAAGCGCCCGAAATCCACGTCACCAAATCCTCCACCCTCGGCCGGATCGGCCTGCTGGAGCGCGAGAACGTGGCACTGATGAACGCCTCGCTCATCGGTCTGGCGCGCGACACCACCAAGGCCTTCGTCGATGCTGTGGCAGAGAGCGGGCTGGGCGCCCAGCTCTTCATTACCCAGAATGATGGCACCGTGGTGCGCGCCGAGGCCGCGCGCGAGTATCCGGTGTTCTCCTTCGCCTCTGGTCCCACCAACTCCATGCGCGGCGCCGCCCTTCTGGCCGGCATCGAGAACGCGATGGTCTGCGATGTGGGCGGCACCACCGCCGACATCGGCTGCCTCGTCAACGGCTTCCCGCGCGAGGCCAACAACGTAGTCGAGGTCGGCGGCGTCCGCACTCTCTTCCGCATGCCCGACCTGCTCTCCATCGCGGTCGGCGGCGGCACCAAGATCGGGCGCGATCCGCTCACGGTGGGCCCCGAGTCGGTCGGCTACCGGCTGAGCGAGCGTGCGCTGGTATTCGGCGGCGATCAGGTCACGGCAACCGACATCGCGGTTGCCGCTGGTCTGATCACCCTCGGCGATCCCTCCAAGGTGGCCTCTCTGCCCGCCGATTTCGTGCAGGCCGCGCTGGCCAAGATGCACGAGAACATCGCCGAGGGTGTCGACCGGATGAAGACCGACGCCACCGAGGTGCCTCTCCTCGCCGTGGGCGGCGGAGCCATGTTGATCCCTGAGTCGGTTCCCGGCATCTCCGAGGTGATCCACGTCGAGCACAGCGGCGTCGCCAATGCGGTCGGCGCGGCTATGGCGCAGATATCCGGCGAGACAGACCGGATCTACCGCGATATGGACCGCGACGAAGCCATCGCCGAGGCCCGCCGCGCCGCGATTGCAGCTGCGGTCGAGGCCGGAGCGGAAGAGAGCACCATCAAGGTGATCGACGTTGAAGACCTGCCGCTCTCCTATCTGCCCGGTCGTGCCATCCGCACGCGGGTGCGGGTGGTGGGCGAGGCTGCCGCCCTCAACGAACCCGTGCCGGCATGACCCGCCCCAGCATCGGCCTGCTCGTCGTCGGGCAGGCCCCCCGCCCGGCCTTGCTGGCCGAGTTCCGCCACGTGTTGCCGGAGGCAGCGGCGGACATCCGGGTGATGGGCGCGCTCGACCATCTCGATGACGCGGGCCTCGCCGCCGCCGCCCCCACCGGCGACGGCGACACGCTCTACACCACCCTGCCCAGCGGCCGCTCCATGCTGCTCAGCAAGAAGGCCGTGACCGAGGGCATGGGCAAGCGGCTGGACGATCTCGCAGCCGAAAGCATCGACGTGGCCATTGTGGCCTGCACCGGTCGTTTCCCCTCGCTGGAGCGCCAGGGCGTTCACTTCGCCTCGGATCTGGTCAGCGGCGCGGTCGAAGCCTGCCTGCCCCGCAGCGGCAAGCTCGGGGTGTTCATCCCGACGCCAAGCCAGGCCGAGGCCTGCGTTGCCCGCTGGAGCCGTGCGGGCCGGGAGTGCCACGCCATCCCGCTCCAGCCCGACGCGGATGATACCACCATCGCACCCGCCGCCGACGCAATGGCCGCCGCCGCGCCCGATCTCGTGATCCACGATTGCATCAGCTACACACGCGCCAGCCGCCAACTCGCCGCTAAGATCCACGGCAAACCGGCCATCCTCGCCGCTGCCATCTGCGCCCGCTTCGCCGCCGAACTCTCCGGCGCCTGACAGGGCCGCCGGCGCAAGCCGGGCGGCGCAGCGCGTCAGGTGATCAGCACCGCCCGAAAATCGTTCACGTTCGTTAACGTCGGCCCGGTCACAACAAGGTCTCCGGTCGCGTCAAACACCGCATGGCTGTCGTGCCTCAGCAGGCAGTCCTGCGCATCAAAGCCCATTTCGGCGGCCCTCCCCAAGAGCCCCGGCCCGATAATCGCCCCTGCGGCCTCCTCGGTTCCATCAATGCCGTCCGTGTCCACGGCAATCGCATGCACGCCGGGGTGCCCGTCGAGCGCGATGCCAAGGCTGAGCGCGAACTCCATGTTGCGCCCGCCGCGCCCCGGTGCCGCATCGCCGATCGAAACCGTGGTCTCGCCGCCAGAGAGCAGAACCGCAGGCGCCTTCGCCGGGTGCCCGTGCCGGGCGACCGATTTCGCGATGCCCGCCATCGCGGTGCCAAGGTCGCGCGCCTCGCTCTCCAGCGCATCGCCCAGCACCACCGGCGCGACCCCGGCCAGCCGTGCCACCTCTGCCGCCACCTCGAGTGACATCAAAGGGCTGGCGATCAGGCGATAATCCGTTTCAAAGGCAGGGCCGGGGCAGGGCGGCTCTAGCAATATCTCGCGGGCGGCGTCGGGCAGGTCTGGGCCAAGCCGCAAGGCGAGGGCCGAAAGGTCGTCGCCCGCAGTCGGGTCTGGCACGGTCGGGCCGGAGGCGATGCTGGCCGGGTCATCGCCGGGTACATCCGAGATCGCCAGCGTCACCAGCCGGGCAGGGGCGGCGGCAAGCGCCAGCCCGCCGCCCTTGAGCATCGAGAGACGGCGGCGAATGCGGTTCATGTCACCAATCGCCAGCCCCGAGCGGAGCAGCAGGCGGTTGATGGCCTGCTCATCCTCCAGCGTCAGCGGCGGCACGGGCAGGGGCATCAGCGCCGAGCCACCGCCCGAGATCAGCGCCAGCACCAAGTCACCCTCGCGGGCCGCGCGCACCACCCTCAGGATCTCCTTCGCCGCCTCCATCCCCGCCGCATCCGGCACCGGATGGGCGGCCTCGCGCACCGTGATCCGCTCGGTCGGCACCGCGTGGCCATAGCGGGTGACGACAACGCCGCCGAGGTCCACGTCAGGCCACGCCCGTTCCACCGCCCGCGCCATCGAGGCCGCCGCCTTGCCCGCGCCGACCACGATGCAACGCCCCTCCGGGCGCGGCGGCAGGTGGTGCGCCAGCACATGCGCCGGGTCGGCTGCCGATATGGCAGCCGTCATCATCCGGCGCAAAAGCGCCGCCGCGTCCTCATCGGTCATGGAGTTTCCTCAGATGTTCTCGCCGCGGATCGCTTCGCAGACCGCGTCGGTCACCTGCTGCGTGGTCGCCTTGCCGCCCACATCGGGCGTCAGCACACCATCGGCGCAAACCTTCTCCACCGCCCGCATCAGCCGCCGCGCGGCGTCGGCCTCGCCCAGGTGCTCCAGCATTTGGCTTGCAGTCCAGAAGGTCGCGACCGGGTTGGCAATGCCCTTGCCGGTGATGTCGAAGGCCGAGCCGTGGATCGGCTCGAACATCGAGGGGTAGCGCCGCTCGGGATCAATGTTGCCCGTAGGCGCCACGCCGAGCGATCCGGCCAGCGCACCCGCAAGGTCGCTCAGAATGTCGGCATGCAGATTGGTCGCAACGATGGTGTCGAGGCTCTCGGGGTTTTTCACCATCCGTACGGTCATCGCATCCACCAGCATCTTGTCCCACGTCACATCGGGAAAGTCCTTGCTGACCTCGGCGGCGATCTCGTCCCACATCACCAGCCCGTGGCGCTGGGCGTTGGACTTGGTCACCACTGTCAGCAGCTTCCGCGGGCGCGACTGGGCGAGCTTGAACGAATAGCGCATGATCCGCTCCACGCCGACACGGGTGAAAATCGCAACCTCGGTTGCCACCTCCTCGGGCAGGCCCTTGTGAGCCCGTCCCCCGATGCCGGAATATTCCCCTTCGGAGTTCTCCCGCACGATCACCCAATCCAGATCCTTCGGGCCAACGCCGGCCAGCGGCGAGGTGATGCCCGGCAAAATCTTCGTGGGCCGCACGTTGGCATACTGGTCGAACCCTTGGCAGATCGGCAGGCGCAGGCCCCAAAGGGTCACGTGGTCGGGCACATCGGGCGCGCCGACTGCGCCGAAGAAGATGGCATCGAAGCTCTTGAGCTGCTCGGCCCCGTCCTCCGGCATCAGCGCGCCGGTCTTGCGGTAGCGCTCCGAGGACCAGTCGAACTCGGTCACGTCGAGCTCGAAGCCGCCGTCACGCCGGGCCAGAGCCTCCAGCGCCTGAAGGCCCGCGGCGATGACTTCGGGGCCAATCCCATCCGCCGGAATGGAAGCGATCTTGTAGGTTTTCAACGGGGTGCTCCCTTTCGGTTCGGCTTCGGCCCGGGCGCGCTCAGCAGGCGCCAAATCAGTGACGGACATGGGTGTAACTCCTCCAACGCCGCTTGGTGGCGTGGTCCGGACGCTACCCGCATGCATCGCAGCTTCTCAATCGGCAATTGATTATATACAAATCGGCAATAGTCGAAAGGGCACCTCATGGACATCAAGCAACTCCGATGCTTCCTCGCCGTTGCCGAAACCCTGCACTTCGGGCGGGCCGCGCAATCGCTCGATATGCTGCCCGCTTCGCTCGGGCGGCAGATCCGCCTGCTGGAAGACCGGCTCGAGACCCGCCTGTTCCTGCGCACCACCCGCGCCGTCTCAATCACCGAGGCTGGCGCGGCGTTGATCGAGGATGCCCGCGCGCTGGTCGCCTCGGCCGATGCCTTCGAGGCCAAGGTCCGCTTCGTGCGCAAGTCGGAGGCGCCGGTGCTGAAGGTCGGCGCGATCGACAGCGCGGCAGCGGGGCTGATGCCGCAATTGCTCAAGCTGGTGCGCGAGGCCCAGCCGGGGCTGGAGGTGCAACTGGTCGAGCAGAAAACCATCCACATGCTCCCCCGTCTCCTGAGCGGCTCGCTCGATATCGCCTTCTGCCGCACCCCCGATGTGCGCGACCCGCGCATCAATTTCCGCACACTGTTCTTTGAAACCGCCGTTGTGGCGCTGCCCGATGGCCATCGGCTGGCCGGGCAGGATGAAATCAACATCTCCGACCTTGCCGACGAGCCGCTCATCGTCCCCGACCGGCGCTCGCGCCCGCATTCCCACGACCTCACGATCAAGCTCTTCGTCGAGGCCGGGCTCACCGCGCGCATCGCTCAGGTCGCCGAAGAGAAGCAGACTATCGTCAACCTCGTCTCCGCGGGCACCGGACTTGCCATCGTGCCCCGCTGGACCGCGCGCCTGCAGGTGCCGGGCGTCACCTTTGTCGCGCTTTCGGTGCCCTCCGGCACGACCCGCTCCAAGCTCATCCTCGCCGCGGCCTGGGCGCGGGGCACGCGCGATCCGTTGCGCGAGGCCTTCATGGACGTGCTGGAGCGCAACCTCGACGCCATCGAAGCCACTGCCTGATTGTATCGCAATATAATATAATCTTTGGCGCGTAGCGCGGCGCGACCCTTCTCCACACACTCCTCCCATTCGGGCCCGCGTCCAAACGAGGCCCGGGAGGACATCACGGAGGAGACCCCATGAACTACCGCACCCTCACAGCGGTGGTGGCACTGGCTGCCATCACCACCACCCTTCCGCTCGCCGCGCAGGATCGCGAGGGCTGGCCCTCGAGCGTGACCATTGGCACCGGCAGCCAAGGCGGCACCTACTTCACCTATGGCTCCGGCTTCGGCGCAATGCTGAGCGAAGACCTCGAGCTCAACGCTGGCGTCGAGATCACCGGCGGCCCGGTACAGAACGTCACGCTGGTAGAGACCGGCGAGCACCAGCTCGGCTTCGTCACCCTCGGCCCGGCCGACGAGGCCCGCCGCGGCGAGAGCCCGCTAATGCCCGGCACGCCGCATGAAAACGTGCGCGCTCTCTTTCCCATGTATCAGACCCCGCTTCAGGCCGCCGTTCTGGCCAGCTCCGATATCCAGAGCTTTCAAGACATGGCCGGCAAGCGCGTCGGCGTCGGCCCGGCGGGCGGCACCTCGGCCACCTACTGGACCCGTTTCTTCGAAAACGCCGAGGGCTACGATGGCGTGACCATCTCCAACGCGGGCGGCTCCGATACCGCGGGCCAGCTCAAGGACGGGCTCATCGACGCCTTCGTCTATGCCGCAGGCCTGCCCACCGGTGCTTATGCCCAGCTCGCTGTCGAGAATGACGTGCGCTTCATCTCGATGGATGACGAGACGCTCGCCACGATGAAAGAGATCGTGCCCGCCATGGCCGATTTCACCATCCCGGCAAACACCTACGAGGATCAGCCGGACGATCTGCAAACTGTCTCGCTCTGGAACTTCGCCATCGCGCATCAGGACATGCCGGAGAGCCTCGCCTACGAGATCACCAAGCTCGCCATGGAGAACCCTGATCGCATGGTCAGCGTTCACGCAGCCGCCAAGGAAACGCTGGCCGAGAACGTGCTGAAGAACCAGGTGATCCCCTTCCATCCGGGCGCGGTCAAATGGTTCGAGGAGAACGGTCACACGATCCCGGATAACCTGAAGTAAGGCTGCTCCCCAGCCTGCTTCCGGGCGCGGATGGCCGAGTTTACCTCCGTCCGCGCCCTCTTTTTATCAACCGCCGACACCGGGTAATCTGCAATGAGCCACCCCTCCGACACCGACCACACATCCGATGACCTCTCGATGATCGAGCAGGAGACCGCGCGGGCCAATGTCGATGCGGAGCCGCTCGCGGGCAACCAGCGCGACTTCTCCGGCACGCGGCACTGGGCCATCGCGGCTGCCTGTGTTGCCTACTCGGTGTTCCACCTGCTGGTGATGAACGTCTATCCGTTGGAGACATGGGCCTACCGCCTCAGCCATGTGGGCGGCGGCCTGATCCTCGGCTTCCTGCTGTTCGGCTCCACGGCCATGACCCTGACGCCGCCCGAGGCGCAGCGCCGCAACCCGCTCGGCCTCGCCCTGCTGGCGCTCGCTGCGGCTGGCATCCTCTACGGACTGATCGGCGTCACAGCCGTCTGGATCAACGGCACCGTCATGGGCGAGATGCTGCCCCCCGCATGGGCGATGTCCAGCTTTGGTATCCCGCTCACCCTCGGCACCGCAGCGGCCATCCTGCACAGCTGGGTCTTTCCGCAGGGTGACCGCACCCGCTTCGCCCCCGCCGATGTTCTGCTGGCCCTCGCCGCGCTCACCGCAACGGCCTACCTCATCTTCTTCTCGCGCCAGCTTCAGCTGCGCGCCGGCATGCCCATGGCCCTGCCGGGCGACATGTGGTCGGCAGTGACCGGCGTGTTGCTCATCATCGAGCTGACCCGCCGCCTCGCAGGCATGGCGCTGGTCATCATCGCCTCGATCTTCGTGGCCTATGCCTTCCTCGGGCCATGGCTGCCGGGCATCTTCGAGCACCGCGGCTATGACGCAAAGCGCTTCTTCTCCTACATCTTCACCGACAACGGTATCCTCTCCGCGCCCATCGCCATCAGCTCGACCTATATCATCCTCTTCGTGATCTTCGCGGCCTTCCTGCAGACCACGCGGGTGGGCGAATATTTCGTCAACCTCGCCTTCGCCGCCGCAGGCCACAGGCGCGGCGGTCCGGCCAAGGTGGCGATCTTCGCCTCCGGCCTCATGGGCATGATCAACGGCACATCGGCGGGCAACGTGGTCGCCACCGGCTCGCTGACCATCCCGATGATGAAGAAGGTCGGCTACCGCCCGCAAACCGCCGCGTCGGTCGAGGCCGCCGCCTCCACCGGTGGGCAGATTATGCCGCCGATCATGGGGGCAGGGGCCTTCATCATGGCCGAGATCACCGGCATCGCCTACATGGACATCGTCGCCGCCGCGATCATCCCCGCCGCGCTCTACTTCATCTCGGTCTACTTCATGGTCGATCTCGCCGCGCTGAAGGCCGACATGAAAGGCCTGCCGCGCGACCAGCTGCCCAAGCTCGGTGTGCTGATCCGCCAGATCTACCTGCTCACGCCCATCGTGGTGCTGATCTACGCGCTCTTCGCCGGGTACTCCGTGATCCGCTGCGGCACTCTGGCAATGATAACCGCTGCTGTCGTCTCTTGGCTCACACCACACAGGATGGGGCCGAAGCAGCTGTTTCACGCGCTAGACAGCGGGGCGCGGATGGTGCTGCAACTGGTCGCCGTCTGCGCCACGGCGGGCATCATCGTGGGCGTCATCGCCCTCACCGGCATCGGCTCGCGGTTCTCTACCGTGCTGCTGGCGCTGGCCGACCAGAGCCAGATCCTCGCGCTGTTCTTCGCCATGGTCGTCTCGATCGTGCTGGGCATGGGCATGCCGACTACTGCCGCCTATGCCGTGGCGGCCAGCGTGATCGCTCCCGGGGTGGTCAACCTCGGGGTCGAGCCGCTGATCGCCCATCTCTTCATCTTCTACTTCGCGGTCATGTCCGCCATCACCCCGCCCGTGGCGCTCGCCTCCTATGCAGGCTCCGCGCTGGCGGGCTCAGACCCGGTTAAGACCAGCGTCGAGAGCTTCCGCATCGGCCTCGCGGCCTTCGTGGTGCCCTACATGTTCTTCTTCTCCCCGGCGATGCTGCTTCAGGGCAGCTGGTTCGAGATCGCCCATATCGCCGCGACCGCGGTGGTGGGCGTCTACCTGCTGTCCTGCGCGGTGCAGGGCTGGTTCGTCGGCCGGGCAGGCGCAGCCGTGCGGGTCGCGCTGGCCATCGGCGGCCTGAGCATGATCGCGGGCGGCTGGCTCACCGACGGCATCGGCCTCGGTGTCGCGGCGCTGGCCTTCTTCTGGCAGAAGCACGCGGCGGGGCAGGCCGCCTGAAGGGTGTCGCAGCGGCGGCGCGCCAGAGCGCGTCGCCAGGCCATCTCGATGAACGGTCTCCCTAATCTCGCCGATTGAAGATCGTGGTGATGAAGTCATAGGCGACCAGCCCCAGTGTCAGCAGGATGACCACGACCAGATCAGGGCTGGGCACTTCAAAGGCCAGGATACCGGCAAAGGCGGCGAAGACCGCAAAGGCGAGGAAGGCGAGAATTGCATTCATGTTCCGTTGGTCCTTTCACTCACTCATTCGTTCATAGAGCCAGCGCGCCGAGCGCAGCAGGCGTCCGTCCTCTCCGCGCCGCCCCACCAGTTGCACGCCCATTGGTAGCCCGTTCGAGGCGGTCAGCAGGGGCAGGGTGACGGCGGGCGTGCCGCAGAGCGTCCACAGCCCGTTGAAGATCGCGTCCCCGGTCGAGCCAAGGCCCTCGGGCGCGGGGCCGGGGGCTGCGGGGCAAAGGATCGCATCACAGCGCGTGAAAATCTCATCCAGCCCGGCGTTCAGGATGCCCGGCCAGTCGAGCGCCGCGAGGTAGTCGCGCGCCGGGGTGGCGGCGCCCTCGCGGATTGCGTCCAGTGTCACAGCGCTCAACGTCTCGGCTCCGTCGCGCTCATAGCGATAGTAGTTGCGCGACATCTCGGCAAAGTTGATCCGCGCCCGCTGAGCCGCGGCCTCGTCGAAGATCGGGGGCAACTCCACCGCAAAGGCCTGCTCGCCCAGCTCTTCTTCCAGCGCCAGAAAGGCCTCCTTGAGGTCGTCATGCGCCCCGTCCCAGCCGGGCGGGCGCACCACGGCAAAAACCGGGGGCATGGGCGGGGCCGAGAGGGCGGTGCGTTCCATCGCCGGGTGCGGCGCGGGGCGAGTGGCAGTGTCTGCCGGGTCGTAGCCGCAGAGCACATCGGCCAGCATCGCCGCGCCAGTCGGGTCGGTGGCGAACACGCCGAGCGTGTCCAGCGTCTGCGACTGCATCAGCACGCCCCGCCGCGAGATCGCCCCGAACGTCGGCTTGAACCCGGTGATCCCGCAGAACGAGGCAGGCCGGATCACCGAGCCACCGGTCTGGGTGCCCACCGCCAGCGGCACCATGCCGTCCGCCACCGCTGCCGCCGAGCCGGAAGAGGAGCCGCCGGGCGTGTGGGCAAGGTTGTGCGGGTTGCGCGTGCGGCCGGGGTGCATGAAGGCCAACTCGGTCGAAACCGTCTTGCCCATGATGATCGCCCCCGCCGCCTTCAGCTTCTCGACAATCGCGGCGTCCTGCAGCGGCACCCGGCCCGCATCGAGCGCGCAACCGTTCTCGGTCGGCATCCGGGCGGTGTCGATCACGTCCTTCAGCCCCACCGGCAGCCCGTGGAGTGGCCCGATCGGGCGGCCCGAGCGGCGCATCTCGTCCATCACCTTGGCCTGATGCCGGGCGAAGCCCGCGTCAAAAAAGGCCCAGGCCCCCACCTCCGCCTCGCGCGCCTCGATCTGCGCGATGCAGGCTTCCACCAGCGTGATCGCATCGAGCGCCCCAGAGGCCAGCCGGTCCCTCAGCGCCACCGCGCCAAGGGCCATCAGGTTGGTCGCACTCGCCCCGTCAGCGGCCATAGAACAACTCCGGCAGATAAAAGACGACCTGCGGGAAGACATACATCAGCACCATCGACACGAGGACACAGAACAAGAAGGGCATCACCCCAGAGAAGATCTGCGTCAGCCGCACCTCCGGCGGGGCGATGCCCTTGAGGTAATAGGCCGACATCGCCATTGGTGGCGTCAAGAAGCTGGTCTGCAGGTTCAGCGCCACGAGGATGCCGAAGAACAGCGGATCGACCTCGAAGATCGCCAGCAGCGGCAGGAAGATCGGCACGAAGATGATGATGATCTCCGACCATTCCAGCGGCCAGCCGAGCAGGAAGATGATGAGCTGCGCTAGGATCAGGAACATCAGCGGCGAGAGGTTCAGCGACTGCACGAACTCCGAGATCACATGCTCGCCGCCGAGGTAGGAGAACACCGCCGAGAACACGTAGGAGCCAACGAAGAGCCAGCAAACCATCGCCGTGGTGCGCACTGTCAGATAGACGCTCTCGCGCAACCGCTGCCACGTCATCGCGCGGTAGAGGAAGGCCAGAAGGATGCCGCCCAGAGCGCCGATGGAGGCTGCCTCGGTCGGTGTGGCGAGGCCAAAGAGGATCGAGCCGAGCACCGCGAGGATGAGGAAGGCCAGCGGCAAAAAGGACGTGACGATCATCATCCAGAGCTTGCCAAGCGGCATGTCGGGCACTTCGTCCTTGCTCGGGCGCGGGGCGACCGAGGGCTGCAGGACCGAGCGGCCGATGACGTAGACGAGGTAGAGCCCCACCAGAACCAGCCCCGGCAGCAGCGCCGCCGCGTAGAGCCGCACGATCGAAACGCCCGAGGCCGCCGCATAGACGATCAGCATGATCGACGGCGGGATCAGGATGCCCAGCGTCCCGCCCGCGCAGATGATGCCGCTCGCGAAGGAGGGGTTGTAGCGCGCCTTCAGCATCTGCGGCAGCGCCAGCAGCCCCATCAGCGTCACCACCGCGCCCACGATCCCGGTGGCAGTGGCAAAAAGCGCACAGGTGATCAGCGCCGCCACGCCCATCGAGCCGGGTAAGTCCTTTGAGGCGATGTTGAGGGTCGAGAACAGCCGGTCGACGATGTTGGCCCGCTCCACGATGTAGCCCATGAACAGAAAGAGCGGCACAGCCGTCAGCACCTCGTTCGACATGACCGTGTAGGTCTGGTTCACGAAGAGGTCGAATATTCGGTTGTTAATGAACCCCTCCAGCCATGTCGACCACGAATCCCAGGTCGAGGCGGTCTCGTCCAACCGGTCGAAGCTGCGCCACATCCGGCGGGCATCGAAGTAGGCGTAGTAACCAAAGCCGATGCCCATGGCCATCAGAGTGAAGGCGATGGGAAAGCCGAGGAACACGAAGACGATGAACAGCCCCAGCATCATCAGGGCGATTTGCGGGTCCGTCATGGATGGGCATCCTTTTCGGCCTCTGCGGCCTGTTTCATCAGGAGGTCTTCGGTCTCGAAGACATCTTCCTCGGCCTGAAGCCATTCATTGGTGCGGATTGCCAGCAGGCAGCGGCAGACCTGCGCGATGCCTTGGATAAACAGCAGGATACCGGCCGCCACGATCACCGTTTTGAACTGGTAGATCGGCACGCCTGCCGGGCTGTTGATGCTGACCTCGCCGTATTGCCAGGAGCGGGCGGCGTATTTCCAGCCCGAGATGATCAGGGCCAACACGCCGGGAAAGAAGAACAGGAAGTAGAGCACAAGGTCGAGCTTGGCCTGGGTCTTCGGCTGCCACAGCCGATACAAAAAGTCGCCCCGCACATGCCCCCCGCGTGAAAGCGTGTAGGCCCCCGCCATCATGAACATGGTGCCATACATGATGAAACTCACGTCGAGCGCCCATGCCGTCGGCGCGTTCAATACGTATCGCACGAATACCTCGTAGCCCGTGCCCACGGCCATCAGGATGATGAGCCAGGCAAAAGCCTTGCCGAACCAAGCCGACAGGTTGTCGGCAAACCGAATGAACCCGATCAAGGTTGTCCCCTCCCCACAGTCAATTTCCCCGGCGCGGAGCCGCCGCGCCGGGGAGTTTTGTCAGGCCAATTGGCTCAGAGGGCCAGCTTGCCCGGGAAGTAGTGCTCGAAAGCGAGGGCGTAGTCGGGCGCGTTCATCAGCTCGTAGTAGGCCACCTTCTCGACCCACTCACGCTGGCTGTCGAGGCAGCGCTTCATGAACTCGTCCTGCTCCAGCTCGGGGATCAGCTCGTCCCATGCCTTCAGCTGGGCATCGAGGATTTCCTTCGATGTCCGCTTCACGGTCACGCCTGCCTCCTGCAACTCGGCCAGGTCGGTCGAGTACTGGCGCATCGCCTTGGCGGTGTTCGCGGTCGAGGCGGCTTCCACGGCGTATTTCATGATCGCCTGAAGGTCCGGGTCGAGGTCTTCGAGGAAGGTCCGCGAGAACAGGAACTCAAAGCTCTCCGAGGCCTGGTGATAGGACGACAGGTAGTAGTTCGTCGCCACGTCCTGCGCCCCAAAGCGGCGGTCCGAGGTCGGGTTGTTGAACTCGAAGGCGTCGATCACGCCGCGCTCCATCGCCGGAACGATCTCGCCGCCGGGCAACTGTGCCACCGACATGCCGAGCTTCTGCATCAGGTCCGCGGCCAGGCCGACGGTGCGATACTTGAAGCCCTGAAGGTCGGCCACCGTGTTGACCTCGCCCTTGAACCAGCCAAACGGCTGCGCGAACATCGGAAAGCCCATGTAGCCGACGATATCGAGGCCCATGATATCCTGGGTCAGTTCGCGGTAAAGCTCCGCGCCACCGCCCTCGTAGAACCAGCTCAGCATCGTTGTGGCCGAGCCGCCGAACACCGGGCCAGTGCCGAAGAGCGAGGCCGCCTTGTTCTTGCCGTACCAGTAGACCGGTACCGAGTGCGCGGCGTCGAGCAGCCCGTCGTTCACGGCGTCCAGAACCTGGAACGCGGCAACAACGGCGCCCGCAGGCAGAACATCGACCTTGAGCCGCCCGCCAGACATTTCGTCCACGCGCATGGCGTAGTCCTTGGCGAACTCGTCCCAGATGTCGGACGCGGGCCAGGATGTCTGCATCTTCACGACGATCGGCGACTGGGCCAGAACGGCCGGGGCCGCCAGCACGGCACCCGTGGCCGCCGTGCCCGCCAAGGCGCTTTTCTTCAAAAACGAGCGACGGTCATACTTTTGTGGTTTCATCTTTTCTCCTCCCTGAGAACACATCTCGAATGCGCAACCTCATGGTTGCAGCAGCCCGATCTGTGCGCTTGTCATGTTAACTCATCGCGACAACGTCTCAAGAAAAAGCTTTCGGGCTCATGCAAACGTCAGAGCCGCATCCCCTTTGCAGGCGCAGAAAAAGTCCGGGTTGGGATGAGAGTGATCGCGGATTTTCCCGCTCCGCCCGCTTCACGGCAGAGCTTGCCTGAAACCGCTTTTGGCGGTCGTGCGCGAGAAACCAAAAGGCACACGTCCGACGCCCCTCAGGGCCCAGACGGACGAGGCCGTTCAGCCCTGTTTCTTCGACGCTGGTTGCAGCATGCGGCTGATGAATTCGTCGCCGCGGCCCTCTTCCACGTGTCGCAGCATCACGGCATGGGCGGCGCGGCCCACCTCCGCCTCGGGGCCGAGGGTTGCCAAGGCATACCGCAGGTCTTTTTCACCATTTCGGATGGTAAACCGCGCGCCATCGAAGTCGCCTTGCAGCGCCGGGCCCACCGCCTTCTCCAGCGTCCCCGAGCGGGCGGCCCCTGTGCACATCACATCGTATAGCGCCTGCCAGTCCACGCCCAGCCTGCGAGCGGCGGTGTAGGATTCCGCGAGCAGCGTCATGGTGCCTTGCGTCACGAGGTTGTTCATCAGCTTGGCGGTGTGGCCGGTGCCGACTTCGCCAAACCTGCGCACAACGCGCGAGTAGTGCGAAACAACGGCCTTCACCCGCTCAAACGCATCCTCTCGGCACCCCACCAGCGAGGCCAGCTCACCCGCCTCGGCTTGCGCGGGGCTGCCGGTTACAGGCGCGTCAGAAAATGTCACACCCTGCGCGTCCAACTGTGCTGCAACGCGGCGGGTGACTTCAGGGTCCGATGTGGTGGTGTCGATCCAGAGCGCCCCGGGCGAGAGGGATGGCAGGATCTCCTCGGCGCAGGCTTCCACCGCCGGGCCATCGGGCAGGCAGGTGAGCACCACGTCGACCGATGCGGCAAGGTCTGCGGCGGAGCTCGCCTCTGTTGCGCCCTCGGCAATCAGCCGATCCACGGTCTCGCGTTTTCGATGCGCCAGAATTGTTACAGCGTGGCCGGTGCGCAGCAGGCTGGCGGCCATACCCCCGCCCATCATTCCGGCGCCGATCACGCCGATCGAGGGTTTGCTATCGGTCATCTCGTTACGGCCCATACAATGCGTTCACCAGCGAGAGTGACACGGCAGGCACGTAGGTGACCAGCAGCAACACCAGCACCAGCACGCCGATGAAGGGCAGGTTGGTCCGGGTGGTGCTCCACACATCGGTCTTGGCAATCGAGCAGGCGGTAACCAGCACGCTGGCCACCGGCGGCGTTTGCTGGCCAAGCGCGATGTTCAGCGTCAGCAGGATGCCGAACTGGATCGGGTCGATGCCCAGCTGATTCACCAACGGCATGAAGATCGGCACCGTCAGAATGATCGCTGCCGCACCATGCAGCACCATGCCCACGAAGAGCAGGAAGACGTTGATGATCATCAACACAGCCAGCGGATTGGTGGTGATCCCGGTGATGCCCTGCGCCAGCCGCTGCGGCAGCTCGGTTTCGGTCAGGTAAAGGCCCAGTACCGCGGAGGAGGCAACGAGCAGCATCACCACCGAGGTCTGGTTCACCCCGTCGACCAGCGCATCGTAGAGCTTGCGAAAGCTCAGTTCGCGGTAGATGAACCCGCCGATCAGAAGTGCAGCCAGCACGGCCAGCCCCGCGCCCTCGGTCGCGGTGACGATGCCGCCGAAGATGCCGCCGAGAATGATGACCGGCAGGATCAGCGCCCAGATCGCGTCCTTGGTCGCCTGCCACAGGCGGCAGAGGCTGAAGCTCTCCTCACGCGGCAGGTCGTAGCGGACGGCGAAGTAGTAGCTGAGCCCCATCAGCAGCGCCGCGCCCAGCAGGCCGGGCACGATACCCGCGACGAAGAGCTTGACGATCGAGGTGTCCGACAGGGCGCCATAGAGGATCATCGGGATCGAGGGCGGAATGATGATCGCCAGCGAGGCGGTGGAGGAGGTCAGCGCCGCGGCGAACCGCGGAGTGTAACCCTTCTTCTTCATCGCCGGGATCAGCACCGAGCCGGTAGCCGCCACATCCGCCACGGCGGAGCCGGAGATTTCGGCAAAGAACAGCGAGACCCCCACGTTGACCATGGCCAACCCGCCGCGCACGAAGCCGATCAGCGCCGAGACAAAGGCGATCAGCCGGGTCGAGATGCCGCCGGTGTTCATCAGCGCCCCGGCGAGGATGAAGAGCGGAATGGCGATCAGCGGAAAGCTGGTCGCCCCGTCGTAGAGCGAGAGCGCCGCGTTCAGAAAGCCAAGGTGGCCGTTGAGGATGAACACCCCCATCAGGGCGCTGCCGAGGATCGCCACGGCGATGGGCACACCAAAGCCGATCATCAGGAACATCGACAGAAGGATAAGGGCTTCGGTCATCTGTCTGTCTCCGTAGCGGCGCGGGTGCGGGCAAGCTCTGCCTCGGCGCGGGCAATCTCGTGCTGGATTTCGCGGGTTTCCGGGTCAACGCCCGAGCGAACAAGGGCCAAGCGCTTGGGCACCGTCAGCCCCCGGCCAAGCAGGATCAGCGCCGCACTCACCGGCAGGATGCCCTGCACAACGCTGCGCGGCACAAAGCGCAGGGTGGTCATGGTTTCGTTGCCGAAGATGCCAAGGATGGTCCAACCGGCCCAGAGGACGATGGCGAAGATGGCGAAGAAGATCGCCTCCACCAGCCAGAAAAGCGCTATGCGGCCCGGCAGCGGCAGGCCGAACATGAGCCCCGAGAACCCGAGGTGCGCATCGCGCAACACCGCAAGGGCCGCACCGCTGAATGTGATCCAGGCCAAGAGCAGTACCGCGACCTCGTCATACCAGATCAGCGAGTTGCCCGAGTAACGAAAGCCGACCGCCAGCAGGACGATCACCGCAAGGATGACGATCAGCGTGACGGTGAAGACTTGCAGGAGGATATCGAGCCAATGAATGACGCGGTCGAGCATTGCACGGTCCGTTTGCGAGAATGAGGGGGAGGAACGTGGGGCGCACCACGGTTGCGATGCGCCCCGGTCCGACTGGGTCGGATCAGGTCTGGTCAGGTCAGGAGTCGCCGTCCGCGAGCGATAGGACCTGGTCGATCATAGCCTGGCCGCCTTCGACCTCTGCGGCGAATTTCTCGTAGAGCGGCGCGGAGGCTTCGACAAAGGCATCACGGTCGGCCACGTTGACCTCCATGCCGCCCTCTTCAAGTTCCTTCAGCAGCGCACCGTCCTGCTCCGCCCCCTGTTCGCGCGCCCAGAGCGCAACTTCCTGCGCGGTTTCGGTCAGCACCTGCTGGATTTCCGGGTCGAGCTTCTCGAAGGCTGCCACACCCACCGTCGGATAGGCGGGCGAGTAAACGTGGCCCGACATCGACAGGTATTTCTGCACTTCGTTCAGCTTGCCGCCCGCGATGTTGGTCAGCGGGTTTTCCTGCCCGTCGATCACGCCGGTCTGCAAGGCGACGAAGACCTCGGAGAACGACATCGGCGTCGGGTTGGCGCCGTATTCGCTGAACATGGCCACCCGCCACGACGAGTTGGGCGTCCGGATCTTCAGCCCTTCGAGGTCGGCGGGGGTGTTGATCGGGCGCTCGTTGTTGGTGATCTGGCGAAAGCCGTTTTCCCAGACGGCAAGCGGGCGATAGCCCTGCGCCTCGGCGGCAGGCACCAGCACGTCCTTGAAGAAAGTCTCGTCGATCCGGGCGAGGTGATCGCGGTCGGCCACGAGGAACGGCAGGTCGAAGATCGCGTACTCGGCGGCGATCTCGGGCATGATCGAGGAGGGCAGCGTCAGGTGCATGGTGCCCAGCTTGATCTTCTGGAGCATGTCCTTGTCCTTGCCCAGCTGCGAGCTGTCAAAGACCTTGACGACAGCGGTGTCGCCCAGTTTTTCGTTGGCACGGCGGGCAAACTCGCTTGCGCTCTGTTGCTGAAGCGAGCCGGTGGCGGCGCTGATGCCGAAGATGATCTCTTCCTGCGCCACGGCCGTGCCGGCCATCATGGCGAGCGATGCGGCGCCGAAGATTGCGGCCTTGAGTTTCAATGGTCTTCCTCCCTTTGGTTGGTGGCGGTGCTGCCGCCGGTCAGGCCCTTCCGGGCCTGTGTTCAGCTCTGTGTCGCGTCCTCTAGTGCCGGGCCTCTGAACAGGGCGGTCATCTCTTCTGGCGACAGGTCCGCCGGTGCTTCGGCCCGCGCGGCGCGCGCGGCCAGCTTGCGCCCGAGCGCAACGGCGTTGAAGGTTGCCCCGGTATCGGCCACGCCATGACCGGCGATGTCATAGGCGGTGCCATGTGCCGGGGTGACGATCGGAAACGGGTAGCCCGCGATCAGCGTCACGCCGCGGTCGAAGCCGATCAACTTCATCGCGATCTGGCCCTGATCGTGGAACATGGTGAGCACCGCGTCGAACTCGCCCTTCAACGCCCGCACGAAGACGGTATCCGAAGGGATCGGCCCGGTCACGGCCATCTGGCGCGCCTGCGCCCTCTGCACCGCCGGAAGCAGCATGTCCTCGTCTTCGGTGCCAAAGTTGCGCCCGTCGCCCGCGTGTGGGTTGAGCGCCGCCACCCCAATGCGCGGCCGTTCGAACCCGGCGTTCTCCATGGTTTCCACCGTCAGGCAGAGCGCGTGGTAGATCCGGTCGGTGTTGAGCGCATCGGCCACCTCGCGCAGCGGAATGTGCGATGTGACCCGCGCGTTCCAGACCTCGTCCAGCACGTTGAACTCGCGCCCGCTTCGCTTCGCGTCGATGGTGGCATTGATGAAGCCGATCTCATCAACGTAATCGGGCCGGGCCAGTCGCATCCCGTGCTTGTTGAACGGGGTGAAAAAGGCGCAACCGGCAAGCCCGGCGTTGGCCAGCCGCAGCGCGGCCGCAAAGTTCTGCAATGAGGCGGCCCCGGTTTCGCGGCAGGATTCCCCAAGCGTGAGCGTCTCCGGGTCGCAATTGGCCATGTCCACCAGAACCGTGCCCTCCGGCAGGCCGTCTGCCGCCTGCTCCGGCGTCAGCACCGGCAGGTCGATCTCTAGGCCGGCGTGCCGCGCCCCCATGGCGAGCACCCGTGCGTCCCCGATCACGACCATGTCGCCGCGGTTGGCCTCGGCATCCGCAATCACGCGGGCGCTCAGCTCCGGGCTGATTCCCCCTGCATCGCCTATGGCGAAGGCCACTCGCTGTTGGTGATTCATGTATTTCCTCATTTTGTATACGAAATACATTGCATGGCCTCGCCGCAGTTGGCAAGAGGTTCTATAGTTGCCGAGACGACGTAAGCCGGGAGCACAGTGGAATGGATAATGGTGGTGTCACGACGGGCGGCCCCGTCGCGATCCGAAAGCGGACCCTTCACGATCAGGTTGCCGACGGCATTCGAGATCTGATCATCGAGGGCTACCTCGAGCCGGGCAGTCGAATTGACGAAACCCGCCTGATCGAGCAGCTCGAAGTGTCGCGCACGCCCTTCCGCGAGGCTCTGCGCACCTTGGCCGCCGAAGGGCTTGTGATCATCCGTCCCTCACGCGGGGCGGTGGTGCGCAAGCTGACTGCGCAAGACGTCTTTTCCATGCTCGAAGTGCTCGCTCACCTCGAAAAGCTCGCCGGCAACCTCACCTGCGAGCGCGCCAGCGACGAAGAGATCGAGGCCCTCCTGAGCCTGCACCGCGAGATGTTGGCGCTCTATGAAAAGCGCGAGCGGCTGGCCTACTACAAGCTCAACCAGGACTTCCACACCATGCTCTCCGAACTGTCGGGCAATGAGACCCTGCAGGAAATGCAGCGCAACATTCAGGCCCGGCTGAAGCGCATCCGCTTCATGGGCAATCGCAAACCGGAATACTGGGCCGCCGCCGTGGACGAACACGAGAAAATGGCCGAATGCCTCTCCCGCCGCGACGGCCCCGCCCTCGGCGACATCATGGCCGGTCACCTGATGAATACCTGGGACCGCGTGAAGAACAGCGTTTGAGGGCCGGGAATAGCGTGGAGTTCCGCTTTCGTCGGCCGGTGCTCCCTGCACAACACGTCGCATTAGCGCGCCCGGAACTCCGCTAGGCCACCCGACCGGAACCGCTTCCAGCTAAGCCCCTCCTGTCACAGCAGGGTCGGCATCTTGCGGGTATCGGTGCACACTGACATCAAACGACCGTCGGCAAGCGCCCGGCAACATGGAGGGGCCATCTACATTGGGACTTTATCTTCGCTCCCTCCGTCTGGTGCAGCTGCGTCTCGTGGCGGCCATTGCCCGGCTCGGCAAGCTGCGGCTCGCGGCGGAAGCGTGTGGCATGACCACACCCGCTGCTTCGCGCATGCTGGCTGATCTCGAAACCCAGCTCACCACGGAGCTTTTCGAGCGCAGGCCCAAAGGCATGGTGCCAACCCCGGCGGGTGAGGTGCTGGTTCGCCATGCGGCCCAGCTCGTCCGCGGGGCCGACGCGATGTCGGCAGAGTTCGATGCACATCTCGGTGGCGAGGGCGGATCGGTGCGCGTTGGTGCGGTGACCGGCGGTGCATTGGCGGTCGTGATCCCGGCGGTTCTCGAGATGAAACGGCAGGCACCTCTGGTGGATGTGTCGCTGGATGTGTCCTCCTCGGCGCAACTTATGCACGGGCTCGAGCGCGGCGAGTTCGACTTCACGCTCAGCCGCATCGGCCCGCACGACTACACACGCCAGTTCGATATCTTCCCGGCGCAGACGGAGTCGGTCTTGCTCATGGTCCGCCGCGGCCACCCCATGGCCGAAGCCGGGCCTGTTGCGCTGGCCGACCTGCAAGGCGCGCTCTGGACGATGCAGGACCGTGGCGCGCCGATCCGCCATGCACTCGAAATCGCCTTCCACGAAGAGGGGATCGACCTGCCCGAAAACCTGATCAAGACGGCCTCGGTCGTCGCGATCATGGCCCTTCTGCGCGACTCTGACGTTATCGCGGTGATCACGCAGGAAGTCGCAGATCTCCTCCTCTCACCGCCCTACAGCGCCGACCTGGTGCTGCTCGACGTGCGCACCCCAATCACGATCGAACCATATTGCGTGTTGAGCCCGCGCGACCGGATCGCGTCACCGGCTGCGCGCCGTCTGCTTGAGCTGGTCAAAGACCGCCTGGCCTCCAACAACGCCCGATAGCCCGTTACCGATACTGTCAACGCGAGAGAGAGAAATGTAAATTTCTGTTAACGCGCTGACGAAATAGCTTCCCGACCAACGAGATTCGCACCGGGAGGGGACATGAAGGCCCGCGCTACAATTCACCGCGATTACACCATCGCGCGCATCGACGACCGACTCTATTCGGCCTTCATCGAACACATGGGGCGAGCGATCTACTCCGGCATCTACGAGCCGGACCATCCCACCGCCAACGCCCAGGGCTTCCGTCAGGATGTGCTCGATCTGGTGCGCGGTCTGAAGATCCCCGCGATCCGTTACCCCGGTGGCAATTTCGTGTCCGCCTACAAGTGGGAAGACGGGATTGGCCCGCAGGATGAGCGCCCGGTCCGCCTCGACCTCGCGTGGCGCTCCAAGGAGACGAACCAGGTCGGCATCAACGAATTCGCCCAATGGGCCAAGGATGCCGATATCGAGATGATGCTCGCGGTCAATCTCGGCACCCGCGGCATTGAGGAGGCCCGCAACTTCGTTGAGTACTGCAACCACCCCTCCGGCACTCATTGGAGCGACCTGCGCCGCAGCCACGGCGTCGAGGACCCCTACGGCGTGAAGATGTGGTGCCTTGGCAACGAGATGGATGGCCCTTGGCAGATCGGCCACATGGAAGCCACCGAATACGGCCGGCTGGCCAACGAAACCTCTAAAGCCGTCAAGGCCTTCGGCGGTGGCATCGAAACTGTCGTCTGCGGCTCGTCGAACGACCAGATGCCGACCTACCCAAATTGGGAGCGGCAGGTGCTGGAGGAGTGCTATGAGAACGTCGATTATATCTCGCTGCACAAGTATTTCGGCAACTCCAGCCGCAACAGCCTCAACTACTTTGCCAAGATCGAGGAGACCGGGCGCTACATCCAGTCCATCGCCGGGGCGATCGACTACGTGAAGGCCAAGAAGCGCGCGAAGAACGACATCTACATCTGCTTCGACGAGTGGAACGTCTGGTATCACAACCGCGAGCAGGACAGCAAAAACTGGCATTCGTGGGACTGGCCAGAGGCGCCAGCGTTGCTTGAGGAAGACTACAACCTCGAAGACGCAATCTTCGTCGGTGGTCTGCTGAACGAGTTCATCCGCCGTTCCGACCGGGTGAAAATCGCCTGCATCGCGCAGCTCGTGAACGTGATCGCGCCGATCCGCACCCTCAAGGGCGGTCCGGCCTGGGCAACTTCGATCTACTACCCTTACCAGTTCGCCAGCCTCTATGGTCGGGGGACGGCGCTGAATGTCGCAGTCGATGCACCACGCTATGATGCTGATGCCGCTCAGGACGTGAGCTACCTCGATGTCGCCGCCGTCCTCGCACCAGACGGGCAGTCCATCACCGTATTCGCGATAAACCGCAATCCGGACGAGGCGATGGAGCTCGATCTCTCGCTGCATGGCTTCGACGGTCTGACCCTCGTGGAGCACAAGGTGATGGGGGGCAACAGCGCCGATGCCCGGATCGCCAACACCTCCGAAGCCCCCGACAAGGTGTTGCCGCGAGACGGAGACAAGCTCGCCATCGTGGACGGTGCGGTTAAAGGCGAACTGCCTGCCTTCTCCTACACAATGGCCCGGTTCTCTGTGAGCTAGGTCGCAGAGCTGGGGGAGAGACACTTGGAGAATAACGAGGGGGGAGCAACGATGAAGGACAAGGGCGTTCATCTCGAAGGCGTTGCCAAGACCTTTGGCGCGGTCGAAGTCATCAAGGGTGTCGACATGGACATCCACCGCGGCGAGTTCGCCGTGTTCGTCGGCCCGTCCGGCTGCGGCAAGTCCACGCTCTTGCGGATGATGGCGGGGCTGGAAGAAACCAGCGCTGGCACCATCCAGATCGGCGACCGAGACGTGACCGACGCCGATCCGGCCGACCGTGGCGTCGCGATGGTGTTCCAGTCCTACGCGCTCTACCCGCACCTGTCGGTGTTCGAGAACATGGCCTTCTCCCTGCGCCTCGCACGGCGCCCCAAGGCCGAGGTGAACGAAAAGGTCCGCGAGGCGGCGGGCATCCTGCAACTCACCGACCATCTGGACAAGAAGCCCGCGCAACTGTCGGGCGGGCAACGCCAGCGCGTCGCGATCGGGCGGGCCATCGTCCGGGCGCCCGAAGTTTTCCTGTTCGACGAGCCGCTCTCCAACCTCGACGCCGAGCTGCGTGTTGCCATGCGGCTGGAGCTCGCCCGGCTCCACAAAGCCCTTGGTGCGACGATGATCTACGTCACCCATGACCAGGTCGAGGCAATGACCTTGGCAGACAAGATCTTCGTTCTGCAGGGCGGTCACGTTCAGCAGTCCGGCGCGCCACTCGACCTTTACGAAGATCCCTTCAACCGGTTCGTGGCGGGGTTCATCGGGTCGCCTTCGATGAACTTCTTCCCCGCAACTGTTGATGCCGTGGCCACCGATGGTGTCAGCATCCGGCTGGACGGACAGCCTGATCTTGCGCTTCACATCCCGCTCGAGAGTCGCCCCGCACCGGGCACGGCGCTGTCTCTGGGCATCCGGCCGGAGCATCTGACCTTGACGGACGGGCAGGGGATGCGGGTCACCGTCGATGTGGCTGAAGAGCTTGGCGGCGTCTCCTACCAGCACGGCACTCTGGAGGGTGGCGATCCGGTCGTCTTCCAGCAAATCGGCGCCCGGCACCAGATGCACGGCACCACCCAGACACTCACCCCCGAAGACGGGAGGATCTTCGTCTTCGACACGGAAGGCGATCGCATCCGCTGACGCACGGCGATGCACCAATACGCGACAGATAAAATGGAGGAGACCCAAAGATGACGACACGTTTCGGAAAACTCATAGGCGCCACGGCCCTTGCCTTCGGCCTGTCCAGCCCTGCCTTGGCGCAGGTCCAGATCGAATGGTGGGACTTCCTCGCCGGCGGTGACGGCGTGCGCATGAAGGCTCTGATCGAGCAATTCAACGAGGAGCATCCCGACATCCAGATCAACGGCACCACGCTGGAGTGGGGTCTGCCGTTCTACACCAAGGTCCGCACCTCGGTCGCCGTGGGCGAGGGCCCCGACATCATGACCTATCACCTCTCCCGCCTGCCGCTCGCGCTGGAGGAAGACGTGCTCTCGCCGATCACCGCCGAGGATCTCGAAACAGCCGGTCTCGCGACGGCAGATTTCTTCGAGTCCTCGATCACGGCGGCCTCCACCGATGATGGCCAGCTCATGGCCATTCCCTTCGATATCCACGCCGTGGTGGTGCACTACAATCGTACCGCGCTCGAGGGCACCGAGTGGCTGGACGCTGACGGCAACCTCACCGGGCTCGATTCCATCGAGAACATGACGGCGCTTTTGACATGGGCCAAGGAGCAGGGCTACTCCGATCCGCTCAGCTTCCAGTCCGAAGGCGGCGGCGGCACCTGGCGGATGTTCTACACGCTGTTCAAGCAGCAGGGTGGCGAGATGCTGACCGATGGCGAAGTGCTGGCCGGTGACAACATGGACAAGGCCGTGACCGCGATCCAGACCCTGGCCGACTGGCGCGCCGCTGGCCTGATCCCCGAGCAGGCCGCCTACGAGGCCTCAGTGGCGCTGTTCTCCGGTGCCAAATCGGTGCTCCACATCAACGGCGTCTGGGAGGTCCCCACGTTCAAGGATCAGTCAGAGGCCGGTACGCTTGGCTTCGAGTGGTTTGCCAACGAGGTGCCGCAGATGATGGACCAGCCCGCCACTTGGGCCGACTCCCACGCCTTCGCCATTCCCAACGACCCGGAAATGAGCGAAGAGAGCCGCGCTGCCGTTCTCACCGTGATCGGCTGGATGGAGAAGCATTCGCTCGCCTGGGCGGGCGCCGGCCACATCCCGGCCTACAAGCCAACCGTCGAGAGCGATGACTACGCCGCGCTGCAACCGAACTCGACCTATGCTTCTCTGGCCGACAACGCGGCTTTCGACCCGCGTTCTAAAATTGCCGGTGTCGCATCGCCCATCTACGACGCAGTCGACAACCTGATCGCCCCGGCCGTTCACGGGTTCCTCAGTGCTGAAGACGCCGCCCAGCAGATGAAGGAACAACTCCAAGGTCTGCTGAACTGATCGGCTGAACCGGTCCGAGATCATGCAAGGGGCGCAGTTGACTGTTTCCGCCCCTTGCACCCATCAACACGCCACGAGGGAGGCCGTGATGTCAAAAACGAACCGCCGCCGCCGCGAATTGCGCGCAGCGATCCTTTTGATCGCACCCTTCCTCTTCGTCTTTACGCTGTTCTTCCTCTATCCGACCTACAAGGTCATCGCGATGAGCTTCACCGATGCCCCGCTGATCGGAGAGGGCAACTGGGTCGGGCTGGCCAACTACACCAAGCTCTTGGGTGACAAGCTGTTCTACACCTCTGTCTGGAACAACTTCTACTTCGTACTGCTCACCGTCATCCCGACGACCATCATCGCCATGCTCATCGCGCTTGCGGTCAGCAAGCTGAAAGGCAGAACGCAGGCCTTGGTCCTGACGCTGTTCTTCCTGCCCTATGTGCTGCCGGTCTCTGTGGTAACGATGATCTGGGCATGGATGCTGGACTTCCAGTTCGGTGTGCTCCAGCCCCTGATCGCCGCCATCACCGGCAAACCTGTGCCGGTATTCAAGAACCCCTACTGGGTCATGCCGATGATCGCGGTGGTCACGATCTGGTGGACCAACGGCTTTAACGTCCTGCTGCTGATCGCCGGTCTGCGCAACATCCCAGAAGATCTCTACGAGGCCGCCGCGCTCGACGGCGCCACGCCGTGGCAGCGCTTCTGGCGGGTCACCTGGCCGCTGCTCTGGCCGGTCACCGCGCTGGTGCTGACGCTTCAACTGATCCTGCAACTCAAGCTCTTCGACCAGGTTTACCTGCTCTCCAACGGCGGCCCCTTCAACTCGTCCTACGTGGTGCTGATGCAGATGTATCGTGAGGCTTTCCAGCTCAACAACGGCGGTTATGCCTCGGCCATCGCGATGGTGCTGTTCATGATCATCGTTGTGGTCTCGGTGCTCCAATTCCAGCTTCTGCGCATTGGAGGGCGCCGCAAATGACCGCCAAGCAGGGCCGTAACATTGCCTTCACCGCCATCGTGCTGATCGCCGCCGCGATCTGGGTCTTCCCGCTCTACTGGGCGCTCACCACCTCGCTCAGGAGCGAGAACCGCATCGTCTCGGACGCGGGCGTGCTGATCGACGAATTCAACCTGTCGGCCTACATCGAGGTTCTCTCCACCTCCAAACTGCCGATCTGGTACCTCAACTCGGTCGGCACCTCCCTGATCTCCACCTTCATCGTGCTGCTGACCGGCATGATGTGCGCCTATGCGCTGTCACAGCTGCGGTTTCCCGGCCGGCGGGCGCTCTACCTGCTGGTGGTCGCCAGCTTCATGGTGCCGGTGCCCGCGCTCTACGTGGCGCAATTCGTGCTGATGAGCGACCTGGGGCTCGTCAACACGTGGTGGGGTATCATCCTGCCGCAGTTGATCGTTCCGGTGGTCGTGATCGTCTACAAGCAGTTCTTCGACGCCATTCCCAAGGAGATGCGCGAGGCGGTCCTGCTCGATGGCGGTGGCGAATTCACCCTGCTGTTCAAGCTCTACCTGCCACTGAACTGGGGCATCACCGCCGCGCTGGCGATCATCACCTTCATCAGCGTCTGGAACAACTTCTTCTGGCCGTTCCTCGTCGTCACCAGCGAAAGCATGATGACCATCCCCGTCGGGATCACCCAGGTGAATGATGCCTTCGGCGTGTTCTATGCCCGCATGATGGCGCTGGCCCTGCTCGCCGCGGCACCGGTTATCATCGGCTATCTGATCTTCCAGAAGCGCGTGACCGAGGCCGTGATGATTTCCGCAGGTGTGAAAGGCTAGGCGCGCCGTTGGCCATACGGAGAGCATGATTAGATCGTGACCATATTGGTTGCCGTCCGCCCCGCCTGATTGGTCCAACGTAAGCATCAACGCCGGATAGCCACGGTCGCATTGAGACAGTGGTATGCGGCACTCACGAAACCGCATGTCCGGCCATTCGCCAGACACAACAAAGCGAAAGGCGGGGGCGCACCAATGCACCCCCGCCGGGTTCAGTCCCATTCGGGGGCAAGGCCCTCGGGAGAAACGATGCGGCCATCGCGCCGCGACAGGCCATCGATCCGACCGATCTCTTCCGCTGTCAGGGTGATCTCCGTCGCCGCGAGGTTGCCAGCAAGTCGCTCCGCCTTCGCGGTCTTCGGTATCGCGATCCCCTTCGGTTTGTGCAGCACCCAGGCCACCGCAATGGCGGCGGGTGTGGTGTCGTGGGCTTCGGCGATCTCCTGCAACACAGGCTCGGTCATCACGCCCCCCTGCGCCAGCGGCGCATAGGCCTCGACCGGGATGCCCTGCGCCTCGAGGTAGGGCAGCAGCTTCGACTGGTCGATGAATGGGTGCAACTCCACCTGGTTCGCGGCAATAGGTGCGCGCAGGATGCCGCGCGCCTCCTCTACCTGAGCGATGGTGAAGTTCGACACGCCGCCAAACCGCACCTTACCTTGGTCGATCAGGGCGTCCAGCACCGGCAGGGTCTCGGAAAGCGGCACCTCTTTCGACGGCCAATGAAGCAGTATCAGGTCAATATGGTCGAGCCCAAGCGCGATCAGCGAGGCTTCTGTCGCCTTGCGAAAATCGGCTGCGGCAAAATCCCGTGGCAGGATCTTGGTGGTGAGAAAGATCTGATCGCGCGGCACGCCCGAGGCGCGGATGCCTTCGCCGACCTCGGCTTCATTGCCATAGGCCTGCGCGGTGTCGATGTGGCGATAGCCCTCGGACAATGCTGCGGCAACGATGTCGCGCGCCTCGCCCGGCTCCATGCGGAAGGTGCCAAGGCCGAGGTTCGGAATGCCGGCGGGGCCGATGTTTCGGATGGTCATGGTATGCGTTTCCTTGAGGTTGTGTCCGGGAGCCTTGGCCCCCGGTGTTAGCGATTACTCTGCCGGAACAGGGTCGGTTTTCGGCGCGTCGAGGCGAGCTGCCAGACGGGTCAGCAGGATGCCGAAGCCAACAACGGCGGCCCCCACGAAAGGCGTGGCGGCAAGGCCCATTTCCTCAACCACATGGCCGCCGCCCCACGAGCCGAGCGCGATGCCAAGGTTGAAGGCACCAATGTTCAGCCCCGAGGCCACCGCAACCGCTTCAGGCGCAACCTGACGTGCCGTAGCGACCGTGTAGGCCTGCAATGGCGGCACGTTGGCAAAGGCGAAGCCACCCCAAAGCGCGACCACCGCAATCGCCCAGAGAGGAGAGCTTATCGCCAGCCCGAGCACCGCCAGTAGCACTGCAAGGCCGGCGAAGATCAGTGTCAGAGCCGGGATGGGCCCGGTCCGGTCGGCCAGCTTGCCGCCCAGAATGTTGCCCGCCGCCACGGAGGCTCCGTATAGCAGGATGACAAGGCCGACCGATCCGGCAGACAGGCCGGTCACATCCGTCAGCATCGGGGCCAAGTAGGTGAAGGCAATGAAGTTGCCGCCGTAGCCCACCGCCGTGATCAAGTAGACCAGCAGAAGCCGTGGCGAGGTCAGCACGCGGGCCTGGGCGCTCAGGCTGGCTGGTGCAGGGCGGCTGAGATTTCCGGGCACCAGCAACGCGCTGGCGACAAGGCCGATGAGCCCAAGGGCCACCACGCCGAGGAAGGTCGACTTCCAGCCAAAGGTCTGTCCGATCCATGTGCCAAGGGGCACGCCGGTCACAAGCGCGACCGTGAGGCCAAGGAAAACCGTGGCAATGGCCGAGTTCTCCTTCTCGCGGTCAACCAGATCGGTTGCGATGGTCGATGCGATGGCAAAAAAGACGCCATGGGCGAGGCCCGTAGCAAAGCGTGCGGCGATCAGGCTGCCGTAGCCCGGCGCAAAAGCCGCAAAGGCGTTGCCGGCAATGAATAGCGTCAGAAGCGCCAGCAGCAGCGTTTTGCGCGGCATCCGTCCGGCAAGCGCGGTCAACACTGGCGCGCCGATGGTCACGCCAAGCGCATAGAGACTGACAAGCAGCCCTGCACTTGGCAACGAAACGCCAAGGTCGGTGGCAATGGTGGGGATGAGGCCGACGATCACGAATTCGGTGGTTCCGACGGCAAAGGCGCTGATGGTCAGCGCCCACAAAGCAAGTGGCATGGCCCGGTCTCCTGCGGTTGGGCGTTTGGGGTCGACAGCCCAGATGGCAGGTCTTAGCCTTTGCGTGAATGAACGGTTTCGGAATGGACTTTTGCGCCGCACGCACGAATTGCCCCAAACCCGCGATCTTGCCGCCTTTGTCGCCGTGGTGGAGGACGGCGGCTTTGCCGAAGCGGGGCGGCGCCTCGGCATGGCCCCTTCGACCCTCAGCCGCACGGTGACGCGGCTGGAGGATATGCTTGGCCTTACGCTTCTGCGCCGCACCACCCGGTCGATCGAGCTGACCCCCGAGGGGCGCGATCTTCTGGATGCCGCGCGCGGAATCCTCGCCCGCACCGAGGCGCTCAGCGACCTTGCCGCCAGCAGCCGCCGGCCGCGCGGGCCGCTGCGGGTCAACGCACCGGTGCCCTTCGTGCTGCATGCCATCGCCCCGCGGCTCTCCGAGTTTCACGCGGCCTATCCCGAGGTGCAGTTGACGCTCGACATGACCGACAGCCTCGTGGACCTGATCGGCTCCCATGCCGATGTTGCGATCCGCTTCGGCCCGCTTCCAGACAGTGACATGCTGCATCGCAAGCTGGGCCGCACTCCGTGGAAACTGGTGGCAGCGCCGGAGTATCTCGACCGCATTGGCTGGCCGTCGTCCCCGCAGGATCTGAAAAAGCTCGAACAAGTGCGCTTTGCGGCGCCCGACCACATCAACAGCCTGCGGTTCAAGGGGCTCACCGGGCCACTTTCTCTTCCGGCCTCGGTTGTCGCGGGCAATGGCGAGGCGGCTCGGCGCCTCGTGCTGGGCGGCCTCGGGATCGCCCGCTTCTCCGACTTCATGGTCGCCGAAGATCTCGCAGCGGGCCGTCTCGTCGAGTTGTTCCCGCAGGAGCTAGATGCCGAACCCCTCGACATCACCGCCCTCTATCTCACCCCAACCGCTGGCCTACGCCGCCTCGCCGTATTCCTCGATTGGGTCGGCGGCCTGTTGTAACTGACGCTTATCTAGTGGGCAGCGCCCTGATGCACTGGGGAAATGTTCCGGCGGTGGAAATGCGTTTTTCCCCAGGCACTCTTGGCCTCGCTACCGCTGTCTTGGCCAAACCTGTATCTGGTCCGGCTACTGCCCAAGCCCACCATCGCGCAGGGTGACGCCGAGGCGTTCAGCGGCACTGCGAATGTGATGGCGCATGGCATTACGCGCGCCGGATCGGTCCTGTGCTTCGACATGGCCGAGAATGCTGCGATGTTCGTCGAGCGTGCGCTTGGCCAAATCGTCGGAGGTGTAAACCGCCGCAGTGTCGCGCGTCGTTCCTTTCAGCCGGAAGGATATGTAGGTGGAAAGTCCCATCAGATAGGTGTTGCCGGTCGCACTCGCGAGGGCCCGGTGAAAGCGCGCATCGGCCTCGAGCTTGGCCTCATCGAAAAACGGTGTTTCGGCGAGGTCAGAGAGTGCCGAGTGCAGTTCGGCAAGGTCGGCGTCGGTCCGGCGCATCGCGGCGATCCCGGCGATCTCGATTTCCAGCACCCCACGCAGTTCGAAGAGGTCACCGAGGTTTTCGCTGTCGCCCAGCCTGTTGCCGTCGATCCGAAAGGTCAGGCGCTCGTTTTGCGGGCACACCACCGCGCCGCGTCCCTGCCGGCTATCAAGGATGCCTTCATATCGGAGCCTTGCGATGGCCTCGCGCACCACATTCCGGCTGACGCCGAAACTCCGGGCAAGCTCAGTCTCTGTGGGCAATACCTGCCCCTCCGCCAGCGCGCCCGATGCGATCTGCTCCATGAGCTTGTCTGCAATGCGGTCCGGCAGCCCGGTGGGGCGTTCTACGACAAACTTGGTGCTCAACTCTTCCACGTCCTGCGTTTTTTGGTCCGCCCGGCGGGGCGTTTGGGGAGGGATAGCAGACCCGCCCACGGGCAGGATACTGTTTTCCGATAATATGATTGTTGGACAAATAGGGCAAAGCTGATATCAGCGCCTCCGGTGAACTGCGGAGGAGCCCTATGGATAAGCGTGGAATCGTTGACGGACTGGCGGAGCTGGTGGGCGACCTTCACGTGCTGGTCGAACCGGCGGATACGGCGCGCTACGTGCGCGATTGGTCGGGTGACAACCTCGCCGACCCGCTCTGCGTGGTGCGCCCAGCATCAACGGCCGAGGTCTCCGCCGTGATCCGTTTCGCCCGGGCGCACGGGCTGGCCGTGGTCCCCCAAGGCGGCAACACCGGCCTCGTTGCGGGCACCAGCGCGACTGGCGGGCGCGATATCTTGCTGAACCTCGGTCGGATGCGAGCGATCCGTAGCATCGAGCCGACAGACATGGTCATGCAGGTCGAGGCCGGCCTGACCGTTGAGGAAGCGCGCAGTGCTGCCGAAGAGGTGGGCCGCCTGTTCCCGCTCGCTTTCGGGGCGCAAGGCACGGCGCAGATCGGTGGGGCAATCGCGGCCAATGCGGGCGGGTTGAACGTGCTGCGCTACGGCATGACCCGGAACCTCGTGATCGGCCTTGAGGTGGTGCTGGCCGATGGGACGGTTGTTGACACGCTCTCTTCACTCGCCAAAGACAACCGGGGCCTCGCGCTGCATCAGCTCTTCATCGGAACAGAGGGCACGCTCGGCGTGGTGACAGCCGCCAGCCTGCGCCTCTCCCCGAGCAACACCCGACGCCAGACCGCGCTCCTCGCCTTCGAGGGCCTCACCGAGATCGTGGCCTTCGCCTCCGATGCGCGAGCACATTGCTCTGACTTGCTCTCTGCCTTCGAATTCATACCCGGTGCCGCCATCGACTTGGCCACCGAACATGTCGAAAGCCTGCGCGACCCCCTTGAAGCACGGCACCCCTATTACGTATTGCTGGAGATCGCGGCGTCCGGGCCGATCGACCTTGATGCGCTCCTCATGGGCCTGCTGGAAGGTGCAATGGGTGACGGCCGGGTGCTGGACGGCGTGGTTGCCACAAGCGATAGCCAGCGGCAGGAGTTGTGGTTGCTGCGCGAGGCGATGGTCGAGGCGCAGGCGGCGCAGGGTCGCCACATGCGAACGGATTTCTCGGTGCCGCTGTCGCGCGTGGCCCAGTTGGTCAAGGCGCTGGAGCTGGTTGTGGAGCGCGAACTACCGGGCTGGACCTCGCTGGCTTACGGCCACATGGGCGACGGCAATGTGCATTTCAACGTCTTGCCTCCCGAGGGAACAGGGCAGGCCGCCTTCACCACGGCTGTCGGCAAGGCGCGAACGCGCATGTACGAGGTCGTCCGCAGTTTTGACGGGTCGCTTAGCGCCGAACACGGCATCGGACGCGAGCGCCTTTCCGCGCTCTACGCGGATCGCGCGCCCGAGGTGCTGCGGTTGGCCGAAGCTGTAAAAGCGCTGCTCGATCCGGAAGGTCGGCTTAACCCGGGCTGCCTCTTTCCGGTGCGGCGAGATCATGAAGGAGAGCACGCATGACGTTTGAACTCGAAGGCGCTGGCTGCTGGCTTGGCCGTGTCTGGAATCCAGAGGTTTCCGGTCCATCCGTAGTAACTGTTCGTGAGGGCAGGGTTCTTGATATAACTTCTCGCGCCGCGCCCACCGTGCGTGACATCTGTGAAATGGAAGACCCGGCGGAGTATGTCAGGGGAGCATCTGGCACTGACATCGGGGCGCTGGATCAGATCTTTGCCGAAAGCTCGGCCTGGCGACCCCTTGCACCCATAGACCTTCAGGCCGTGAAAGCCTGTGGCGTCACGTTCGCGGGCTCGATGGTAGAGCGCGTCATCGAAGAGAAGGCTGCAGGCGACCCGAGCCGCGCCGAGGCCATCCGGCGCCGCGTGGGTGAGACAATCGGAAACTCCTTGCGCAACATCGCGCCCGGCTCCGCCGAAGCGGTCCGGATCAAGGAAGCCCTGATCGCCGAGGGACTCTGGAGCCAATACCTCGAAGTAGGTATCGGGCCGGATGCCGAAGTCTTCTCCAAGGCCCAGGTGCTCTCTTCGGTCGGGCATCTGGCCGAGATCGGCCTGCACCCGGTGTCACGCTGGAACAACCCTGAGCCCGAGGTGGTTCTCGCCGTCGCCTCCACCGGGCGCGTAGTGGGTGCGACCTTGGGCAACGACGTGAACCTGCGCGACGTGGAGGGCCGCTCGGCCCTGCTGCTTTCGAAGGCAAAGGATAACAACTGCTCCTGCGCGATCGGCCCGATGCTGCGGCTGTTTGATGGCGCTTTCGGGATAGAAGACGTACGTAAGGCCGAGGTGGGACTGAGGGTGACCGGAACCGATGGCTTCGTCCTTGAGGGCCGCTCCGACATGACCCTCATCAGCCGCGACCCTCTCGATCTGGTGCGCCAAACGGTGGGGCCGCATCACCAGTACCCCGACGGTTTCGTGCTGTTTTTGGGGACACTCTTTGCCCCAACTGAGGACCGTGACGCGCCGGGGCAGGGTTTCACTCACAAGCTCGGAGATGTTGTTCAGATTCGGTCGGAGAGGCTCGGCGTCTTGCGCAACACAGTGAACCTTTCCACCGAGTGCCCACCTTGGACGTTCGGGCCGAGCCACCTGATGCGCAACCTCGCGCGGCGCGCGCTCCTCTAGGTTAGTGTGTCACGTCATTTTGGAATGCCATAATTTGCAACTAAAAACTAAAGATCTGAAAGTATTGTGTTTATTTAGATTGACCTGATCGTTACTGCAAAAATATGGTATGCAAAACCAACAGAGCCCCTGTTCGGTCTCAAGCAAGGGAGGAAAGCTTGAAACACTTCAAAACGCTCTTCGCGGCATCCGTCGCACTGATGATGGGCACCCAGGCGCAGGCGTGGGAGCCTGAGGGTACCGTTGAATTCGTGGTGCCCTACAGCGCCGGTGGCGGGAGCGATGTGAACGCCCGCTTGCTTGTCGAAGCCTGGCGGAAGCATGACATCGTGGATGCCAACGTCGTTGTACTGAACAAGTCCGGCGGCTCCGGCGCGGTGGGTAACACCTACACCTTCAGCAAAGATGGCGACCCAAATACAATCCAGACCTATGTGTCCGGCCAGATGATGAGCTCGATCTCAAACAACGCGGCGGTCAAGCTCGAGCACCTCACGCCACTCGGCACCCTGACCCTCGACACGCTGCTGCTCGTAACTCGCAGCGCAGACGACTACGCCGATTTCGCGGCGCTCGTCGAGGCAGCCGCCAAGGAGCCCAACAGCGTCACCATCGGCGGTGTGTCGCGCGGCAGCGAGGATCACCTCGTCTTCACCATGCTGAACGACAGCGTCGATGCCGAGCTGCAATACGTGCCCTTCGATGGCGGCGGTGACGTTCTGTCGGCGCTTCTCGGCGGTCACGTCGATGCAGCGATCTTCAACCCCAGCGAAATCGGCCAACAGGTCGAGGCCGGGCGGGCGCATCCCCTCGGCGCCTTCTCCGAGGAGCGCCTCGCTGCCCCATTTGAAGCCACCGAAACTTTCGGTGAGATGGGCTATGCAGATGTGGCCATCAGCCTGTTCCGCGGCTACGTCGGCCCGCCCAACATGCCTGCAGAAGCCGTCGCCTATTGGGAGAACGCCTTGAAAGAGGCCTATGAAACCGAGACTTGGCAGCAAGAGTACATTGCCGACAAAGGCTTGATCGGGCGCTTCATCGGTGCTGCCGACAGCGCAGAGTTCTATGCCCGCGAGGCAGAGAAGTATCAGCGCCTCCTCGAGGCCGTGGGCTTCGTCAACTGACCCCTGAGGCGGGCGGCAAGCCAACCATTGCCGCCCGCCAACACACCGCCCGTCGTCGCAACGGGCGCTGACCATTTTCCAGGAGACAGATCGTGTCGACTTCCGACGAACCGCGCGCACCGCGGCCTCTCTTCGCGTCCGCCGTGGCTCTCGCCTGCCTCTGCTTCGGGGCCCTCTTCTTCGGGTTCGGCGTGTTCAAGTACGGCTTCTGGATGGACCGTGGCCCCGGTGCCGGCTTCTTCCCGGCCGTATTCGGCTCGGGTACAATGCTGCTTGCCGCCTTCGAGCTGATGCGCCCCGGCCAGATCAAGGGCCGGGTCCAGCTCAGAAACCACGCGCCGATCATCGCCATGCTCGCCGCAATCCTTTGCATCCCGCTCATAGGGATGATCCCCGCCATGGCGCTGTTCGTGCTCGGATGGCTGAAGCTGGTCGAGGGCGCGCCATGGCTGCGCTCGCTGCTGGTCGCCGCGGTAACGGCTGTGCTGACCACGCTGATCTTCAACATGTGGCTGCGGGTGCAATTCCCGCCAAGCCTTCTCGACAAACTCCTCTGAGGTTCCCGACATGGACACGCTGATTGCACTACAGAACGGCTTCGCCACCTCCCTGTCGCTCGGAAACCTGAGTGCGGCCCTTATTGGGGCGGCCTTGGGCATCATCGTAGGCGCCATTCCGGGGCTCGGCTCGGTGACCGGTATCGCGCTCCTGCTGCCACTCACCTTCGGGATGGATCCGACCACCGCCGTCATCCTGCTGGCGGCGCTCTACTACGGGTGCATGTTCGGCGGCGCCTACAGCGCCATCCTGTTGAACATTCCGGGTGACGCGCCGGCTGTGATGACCGCGCTGGATGGCTACCCGATGGCCAAGCGCGGCGAGGGCGGGCAGGCGCTCTTCGCGGCCAATCTCGCCTCCTTCATCGGCGGCACGGTGGGGATCATCGCGCTCTCTTTCATGGGGCCGCTGCTCGCCGAGATCGGGCTGATGTTCGGCCCGCCCGAAACTGCAGCACTCATCCTGCTGGCCCTGTGCTCGATCGGCTGGATGCTAGGCGACAACGTGGCCAAGGGGCTGATCGCCACAATGCTGGGCATCCTGCTGGCGGTCGTGGGTATCGGCTCCACCTTCGGGCACGCGCGCTTTACCGGCGGCTCCATGCACCTGCTCAACGGGGTGTCCTTCATTCCACTTGTCATAGGCATGTTCGGCTTCAGCCAGCTGCTTGAGATGATGACAGATCGTCCGCAGCCGGGTGAAGGGCCGAAGCAAATCCCGCTGCGAGAGTCGATCCCGGGGCGCAAACAGGTGGCGCGCCTCGTGCCGCTCAGCCTGCGCTCGGGCCTGATTGGCACCTTTGTCGGCATCCTGCCGGGGGCAGGGGCCACAACCGGCGCCTTCCTCTCTTACGTTTTTCAGCGCAAGATCGGCCGCAACGGCGACCAGATGGGCGCGGGCGTAGTCGAGGGCGTGGCGGCTTCGGAGGCGGGCAACAACGGTGCCGCCGCCGGCTCCTTCGCGCCGCTCCTGTCGCTCGGCATTCCGGGCTCGGGGACGTCGGCGGTGCTTCTCGGTGGCCTGATGATGTGGGGCCTTCAACCGGGCCCACTGCTCTTTACCACCCGGCCGGATTTTGTCTGGGGGCTGATCTCGTCGATGTATATTGGCACCGTCATGGCAGTGATCGCCGCGATGCTAATCATCCCCTTCCTGATGCAGATCCTGCGCATTCCGATCTCGGTGCTGATCCCGGTCATCGCCACTGTCTGCGTGTTCGGGGCCTATAGCGTTAACGGCAGCATGTTCGATGTCTGGCTCATGCTGACCGTTGGCATCGCCGCCTATTACCTCAAGGTGGCCGAATACCCCATCGCACCCCTTGTGCTCGCATTTGTGCTCACCCCGAGGCTCGAAAGCAGCATCCGCCGTTCGTTCGATATCTCAAACGGCGATCCGTGGATTTTCCTTTCTAGCCCGATTAGCGTAACGCTAATTTCGGTGATCTGCGCCCTGGTTGTGATGGGCGTCGCCGGTGCGGTGGTGAGCCGGGTCAGAGTTCGCACCGCCAGAACGTAAGATTGGCCTGTCGGCTCCCTGCGCGGGGGCGCAGACTCAGGGGGTACCGCGACAGGATGGAAGAGAACGGGACGAGTGAAGCCGCGGAAGTCGACAACGTGACCGCGGCGCAACCGGCAGCCACCGAAGAGCACAAGGCCGCCGTGGTGGCGGCCAAGCTCCGGGAGATGATCATCACCAACCGCTTCGCGCCCGGAAGCCCGGTGCGCGAACGTGCGCTGGCCGAGGAGCTACAGGTCTCCCGCACCCCGCTTCGTGAGGCGTTGAAGATTCTCGCCAATGAAGGGCTCCTCGTGCTCAATCCCCGGCGCGGCGCCACCGTCGCAGTGCTGGACGACGACGAAGTGCGCGAGTTGCTCCAATTGTTGGGCGGTCTTGAGGCATTTGCCAGCCGCCTGGCCTGCGAAAACATCACGGACGCGACGCTGCGCGAGTTGCAGGCCCTGCACCACGAGATGATCGCCGCTTATTGGCGCAGTGACCGGATCACTTACTTCCATCTGAACCAGAAAATTCACCTCACGCTGGTGCGCAGCGCCGGCAACTCGGTACTCGAAGAGCACTACCGCATGGTGAATGCACGGCTCTATCGCGTGCGCTACGAGTTGAACCTCAAGACCAACCGCTGGGGAGATGCGATCCGCGACCATGAGGTCATCATGGAGGCGCTGGAGGCGCGGGATGGTGCGCGCCTTGCCACGGTCCTTGAGGACCACGTGCTCAAGGCCTTCGATCGGTTGCGCCGGGGCGAAGTCGGCCCCGACGCAGAAGAAACCGCCGAGGGCTAGCTGCCTGTCCAGTCAGGTTTGCGCTTCTCTCCGAAGGCCCGGATGCCCTCCCGAAAATCCTTGCTGCCGTAGCAAGAGGAGATGAGGTCGTCGATATCGGGCAGGCTCCCCTGCGTCAGTCGGCCAAGCGCCGCCTTGCTGGCCGCCATCGAGAGCGGCGCGCCGGAGCAGAGCTTCGCCACGAGCTTGTCGGCCGCCTCGTCGATCTCACCTTCCGCTACGATCCGTGCCAAAAAGCCGGTGCCGGCAAGCTCCTCGGCGGTCAGCAACTCCGCCAGCAGCAACATGCGCTTTGCGATGGCATCGCCCAATGCGCCCGACATGCGGGCATAGTTTCGGATCGACAGGCAATTGCCGAGCGTCCGGGCGATTGGCACACCAAAACGAGCGCCCGCTGTTGCGATCCTCAGGTCGCAGCCTCCTGCAATGTTGAGCCCACCCCCAATCGCCAGCCCGTCGATCACCGCAAGGGTCGGGGCAGGGATAGCGGCGAAGGTGTCGAGGATGCGATCCATCTTGCGCTCGTAGGCAATGCCGTCTTCGCCACTCTCAAACTCGGCAAACTGCGCAATGTCGGACCCGGCCACAAAGGCCCGCCCGCCGACGCCCCGCAGCACGACAGCGCTCAGCCCTTCGGTGTCCGCCAGCTTTTGGCTGATCTCCTCGAACTCGCCATACATCTTCCATGTCATGGCATTCATCGCCTCGGGCCGGTCAAACCAGATGCGGGCAACCGGGCCTTCCAACTCCAGCCGAACTTCTCCCGCGCTCATCCGAAGGCTCCTTCCGCGCGCAGCTTGGCGGCATCGAACCCGAGTTCGTCCGCAAGCTCGTCGGTGTGCTGGCCCAGAAGCGGCGGTGCATAGCGGACCTGCTGCGGCGTGCCGCGCAGCTTTACCGGAAAGCCGAGCGCGTTCATCTCACCTTCGGTCGGGTGCTCGATCTTCATGATCATCTCCCGTGCCTTCGTGTGATCCGCTTCGAAGACCTGGCCGAAATCGTTGATGGGCCCGGCAGGCACGCCTCTGTCGAGAAAAGCGTCGACCCAGTCCGTGGCCGTCCGTTCGATGAAGACAGGGGCGAGCGTATCAACCAATGCATGGCGGTTGGCCACGCGGTCCTTGTTGGTCACGAAGCGTGGGTCTTCGTGGATGTCAGGCCGTTCGATCACTTCGCAGAACAGGTCCCAGAGCTTCTGGTTGGCGGCGCCCACCACGAACATCCCGTCGCTCGCGGTGAACGCCTGGTAGGGGGCGCTCATCCGGTTGGCGGTGCCCAGCGGCTTGGGGGATTGCCCCGTCGCCCAGAACTCGGTGGTCTCCCAGATCGAGAGCGACAAGGCCGCTTCGAAGAGCGAAGCGTCCACATATTGCCCCCTGCCAGTGGTGCCGCGGCCAATGACAGCGCTGAGAATGCCATAAAGGCAGAACAATCCAGCACCCAAGTCGCCAACCGACACGCCAGACTTCACCGGTCCGGTATCAGGGTGCCCCATCGCGCTCATCACACCCGACATGGCCTGTGCGATCAGGTCAAAACCCGGTCGTTGAGACCAAGGCCCGGTCTGCCCGAACCCGGAGATGCTAGCATAGACCAGCTTTGGATTGAGGGCGGACAGCGTGTCATAGTCAATTCCCAGACGCTTGGTCACTCCGGGGCGGTAGTTCTCCACCACCACATCGGCGGTCTTGACCAGTTCGAGCAGCATCTTCCTGCCGCCGTCCGTCTTCAGGTCGAGCGTGACTGAGCGCTTGTTGCGGTTCAGCGCCAGAAAGCCCGGGCTGTCGGTGCCCTTCATTCGAAAGCCCATCGAGGCGCGGGTCTGGTCCCCCTTGGGTGGTTCGATCTTGATGACGTCGGCGCCCATGTCTCCCAGCATCATGCAGCAGAAAGGCCCGGCCATGACCTGCGTCAGGTCGATGATTCGAAGCCCCGCGAGCGGAAGGGGGGTGCTTCCGGTCTGGTCTTGTCTTGAGGTGGTCATCTTGCGCGTGCTGCCTCCCTGCCATCACATGTCGCTTCAACTTGGCATTCTTGTATGCAAGATTCGTCTGAGGTCAACCGCTGCGGCACTCCTGTCGCCGGAAAGATTGCCGTGGCGGCGTGAAATCAGTAGGTCGGTTCAACCTGTGCGGAGGAAAAGGTGTCATGGCCAAGCTACCCGAGAATGCAGAGGCGAACCGCCGCAAGGGCGCGCTGCATGTGGCGACCACGCAGAAGCTGCGCGACATGATCGTGTCGGGTGAGCTGGCGCCGGGCGAACGGCTTCGCGAATCGCACTATTGCCAGCTCTTCGGTGTGTCGCGCACACCGTTCCGCGAGGCGGTGAAGGGGCTGGCGGCCGAGGGGCTCATCGAACTCTCCCCTAACAAATCCCCGGTCGTCGCCAAGTTGAGCGCTGAGGATCTGGAGCATATCTACGTGGTCGTCGCCGCGCTCGAAGCCACGGCGGGTGAGATTGCCTGCAACTTGATGACACAAGGCGAATTCGCTGAAGTCGTTGATTTACATAGTAAGATGCTCGAGGCTTATGAGCACGGCGACCGCAGCGAGTACCTGGCGATCAACCACTTGATCCATCGTCGTGTCGTAGAGTTCGCTCGCAATCCGGTGCTGCTGGCGAGCTGGGAGGTGCTGGTGCCGCGCGTGGAGCGGGCGCGTGCCGTTGCCAACCTTGACCGCAAGCGTTGGCTTGCCGCGGTGTCGGAACACTCCCGGATGCTGGCGGCGCTTGGCGCGCGCGATGGGGCCAAGCTGGCGCAGATGACGCGCGAGCACTTCATGAACGGCCTGTCCTTTTCTCAGCGCCATGCGCGGGAGCAGATGGCGCAGGAATGAAGGTCTGCTTGGCGGGCTGAGTTCCCTGCACTGAAGGCGTTACTTCTCCAATCAAGCCAGATTTCTTTCTCTTCGCCTATTGACGAGCAAAAATCTTGCATACAAGAATGCGCATCAGAGGCGACCACGGGAGGCGTCTCCCTGGCTCGGCCAGACAATCAATTGGGAGGAATACCATGAAGCTCAGTTCCATCCGGCTGGCGTCTGCGGCGCTCGTCGTCACGGCTGCATTCGCCGCGTCCACCGCTGGCGCACAAAGTCTGCGTTACGCTCACGTCGGTTCCGAAGGTGACATCCAGCACTGGTTCGCCGCCGAAACTGCGACCCGCATTCCCGAGGCCACCGGTGGCGATGTCACCGTCACCGTGTTCCCAAACTCGCAACTCGGCGGCGTGCAGGAAACCATCGACGGCGTCCGTTCCGGCTCGATTACTATGGCGCACCACGAGTTCGCCTCGCTGGCGCAGCTGGTTGAAGATATCGCTGTGTTCAACGCCCCGTTCATCTACCGCGACGGCGAGCACGCGTTGAAGGCCACCGATCCGCGCACATCGCCGGTGCTTCAGTCATTCAACGAACAGCTGATCGAGAACGGCAACATGCGTGTCATCGGCCGCCTGTTCCGCGGCGCCCGCCAGATGACCGCCAAGATGCCGGTCTACTCGCCCGCCGATCTCGAGGGGCAGCCGTTCCGCGGCGTGCCGCTCCAGCTCTGGACGACGATGATCAAGGGCTTCGGAGCCATCCCGACGCCAGTCGAGGTGAGTGAGCTGCCAACTGCCCTTATGACCGGCATGGTCGTGGGGCAGGAGAACCCGCTCACCATGATCAATGCCAACAAGCTCTACGAAGTGCAGAGCCATGTCATGCTGACCGGCCACATGCAGAACGTGCTGCCCGTCTTCATCAACGAGGATGCATGGCAGTCGATCTCCGAAGAGAACCGGGAGAAGGTTTTGGATGCGCTCGACGAGCTGGCCTATGAAACTCTCGCGACGGCCCAGCAGGCCGAGCAGGATCTGGTGGGTGAGCTGACCGAAAAGGGCATGACCTTCATCACAGCTGAAGACGGACTCAAACTCGACGAGTTCCGTGCCGGCGTGGTTGCACAAGTGAACGAGGATTTCCCGACCTGGGCGCCCTACATCGAACAGATCGCAGCGATCGAGTGATCCCCAGCGGGGAGGGGGAGCCCGCTCTCCCTCCCCCAAAGTTTCAAACCCAAGTTCGACGGAGAGGCATGCCCTGTGTCGCATGATCCCGAAGCCGGCGCGCAAGCCGCCGCGCTCCCGACCAACGCCCTTCTGGCCGACCGCATCCTGAACCCGGTGCGCAAGATCCTGCGGTTGGCGGGGCTCGTGATCCTGGCCGTCATGATCGCAACGCCAATGGCACAGGTCATCATGCGGCAGTTTTTCAGCATCCCGCTGATCGGGGCTGACGAGCTCTCGCGCTTCATGCTCATCAGTGTCGTGATGTTGACCATTCCCTATACCGTCTCCTCGGGAGCGAGCGTCCGAATGGAGGAAGTCCAGCACGTGTTCCCCGAATGGGTGCAGCGCGCTCTGCGGGTGATGATCGCACTACTGGGCCTAGCCGCCTTCACCTTCGCCTCTTGGTCGGTGCTGACCGCGACGCTGAAAAACCTGAATAACGCGACGCCCACACTCGGCATCCCCTACTACATCTTCTTTTCGGCCACGGCGGTCGGCTTCTTCTGCGCCGCGCTGGAGTTTGCCCTACTGGCCTGGAAAGCGCTCATGGGGCTGCCGATGTACGTGACATTCGCCGCCGAGCAACCCACCGAGGAGCTCTCGCTGTGAGCCCCCGTTTCCAGAATGCAAATCTTCGAGGTCCGACGTGGGCTACCTGATCCTCGCCGTGTTCGCCGGCATGTTCCTGATGGGCTTTCCCATCGTCCTGTCCATCCTCGTGCCATCGGCGCTCTACATCGCGCTCAATGGCTTCCCGATCGAGTTGATCGGCCAGCGGATGACCTACGCGCTCGACAGCTTTCCTCTCGTCGCGGTGCCTGTTTTTATCTTCGTCGGCAACCTGATGAATCAGGCCGGCGTCACGGCCCGTATCTTCCGCTTCGCCGATACGTTGGTGGGCCGGGTGCCGGGCGGGCTGGCGCAGGTCAACATCTTCTCCAGCCTTATCTTTTCGGGCATGAGCGGCGCGGCGCTGGCCGATGTGGGCGGCCTCGGCAAGATCGAGATCAAGGCGATGGCCGAGCGCGGCTTTTCGCGTGCCTTCGCGGGCGCTGTCACCGCCTCATCTGCTGTTGTCGGCCCGATCTTTCCGCCGTCGATACCGCTCATCATCTACGGCTCGGTCACCGGCGTCTCTATCGTGCAGCTCCTGCTGGCCGGCATCATTCCGGCGATCGTTTGCGTGCTGATGCTGATGATCGCTACGGTCATCATCGCCTATCGCAAGAACCTGCCCCGCGCGGAACGCTGGGCGCGCCCCTCCGAGATCCAAGCCGCTCTGTGGCCAGCAATCCCGGCACTGCTCACGCCTGTGTTGTTGGTGGGCGGCATGCTTCTGGGCTGGTTCACACCCACCGAAGCAGCCTCCGTCACTGTGTTCTATGTGATCTTCATCAGCAGCATCGTTTACCGTGAGCTGACGATCGGCCACATCCTCTATGCCGCCTACGAGACCATCAAGAGCACCGCCGCGATCCTCATAATCGTCTCGGCGGCCGCGCTCTTCGGCTGGATTCTTGCCATCGAGCAGATCCCGCAGAGCTTTGCCGCCACGCTCACCTCGATATCGCAGGATCCTGTAATGCTGCTGATGATCGTCAACCTGATCCTGCTGATCGCCGGCATGTTCCTCGACAGCACGACGGCCACGCTGCTCATCATCCCCATCATCGCCGGCCCGTTGCACGCGGCAGGTGTCGATCCGGTGCACCTTGGTATCGTGGCGATCTTCAACCTGATGCTGGGGCTGGTGACGCCGCCGATGGGGCTCTCACTCTTCCTCATCACTGATATTGCCCAAGTGTCGATGCGTGCGATCCTGAAGGCTATGATGCCCTTCTACATCCCGCTCGTCGCAACACTTCTTCTGCTCACCCTTGTGCCGGAACTGTCGCTGTTCCTGCCCAAGATGATCCGTTAACACCCGAAAAGGAGACTACCATGAAACTCGTCGTCGGATCCGACCATGCGGGCTTTCCGCTCAAGGCCTCGGTTGTCGAGTACCTTCAAGAACTCGGTCACGAAATCACCGATGTCGGCTCCTACAATCCCGCACCCGTGGATTTTCCGGTAATCTCCGGCAAGGTCTGCGATGCGGTGCTCGATGGTTCGGCCGATCGTGGGCTGCTCATCTGCGGCACCGGCGTGGGCGCGGTGATCGCGGCCAACAAGCGTGCCGGCATCCGCGCCTCCATCGGGCACGATGTGCACTGCGCCCACCAAGGCGTCGAACATGACGATGTGAACGTGATGTGCATCGGCGCCCAGATCGTCGGCCCTTGGCTGGCGCGTGATCTGGTCAAGGCCTATGTCGAAGCCGAGTTCAACGCGACCGACGACCATGTGCGCCGGGTGGAAATGCTTCACGAGCTCGACCGCACCCGCGGAGCCTGAGGGCAATGCAGATCATCGACGGCCACCACCACATCTGGGACCCGACGCAAAATTACCATCCCTGGCTGTGTGATGACGCGCCGATACCCTTCCGCTACGGTGATTACTCCGCCCTGAGGCGTCCCTACCTGCCTGCGGATTACCGGGCCGACGCCGGGAAGTACGAGGTTGTCGGGTCGGTCTACGTCGAAACCGAGTATGACCCGGCAGACCCGCTGGGCGAGGTAGAGTGGATCACGTCCATCAGCCGTGACGCGGGCTTGCCGACGGTCGTGGTGGCGCAGGCCTGGCTCGACCGGGCAGACCGTGAAGAAGTGCTGGCGGCCCACGGCGCGCACCCGCTGGTTCGCGGCATTCGCCACAAGCCGGCCTCTGCTCCGGCGGCGGAGAAGGCCGCGCGCGGAGCGCCCGGTTCGATGGACGATCCGGCCTGGCGCGAGGGCTATGCGCTGCTTGCGCCTAATGGCCTGTCGTTCGACCTGCAAACGCCGTGGTGGCACCTCGATGCCGCCGCCGACCTTGCCCGTGACTTCCCCGAAACCCGCATCATCCTCAACCACACCGGCCTGCCCGCTGACCGGGCGCCAGAGCCGCTCGCGCGCTGGCGGGAGGCTCTGCACGGCATGGCCGAGCACCCCAATGTTACGCTCAAGATCTCCGGCCTCGGGCTGCCTGGTCAGCCCTGGCGAGTGGACGACAACCGCAACATCGTTCTGACAGCCATCGAGGCCTTCTCGCCCGAGCGCGTCATGTTCGCTTCCAACTTTCCCGTCGACTCCCTCGTCGCCAGCTTCGAGACCATATTCGACGGGTTCGCCGAGATCACCTCGGGCTTTTCCGAAGCCCAGCGCGCGGCCATGTTCCGCGACAACGCCCGCCGCATCTACCGCATGGAGAACTTATGACTGCAAATGCCAACCTTCCCCGGATCGGCTTTGTCGGGCTGGGCATCATGGGCGCGCCGATGGTCCGCCGCCTGCTGTCGCAGGGCTTTCAGGTCACCGTCTGGAACCTCGAGCCAGAGCGTGCCTCCGAGGTGGTGCCGCATGGCGCGACCTGGGCGGAGAGCCCCGCAGCCGTGCGGGAGGCCAGCGACATCCTCGCCTTGTGCGTGCTTCACGCAGAGGCTGTCCGCAACTGTTGCTTCGGGCCGCAGGGGTTCGACAAGGCCAGCGGCGGCGCGGAGCTGATCGTGGATTTCTCCACTGTCGCCCGTGATCTGACGCTGGAGATCGCCGCCCGCATCAAAGAGAAGGGCGTGGCCTGGGTCGACGCGCCCGTCTCCGGAGGCCCGGACCCGGCGGAGGCCGGAACCCTCACCGCGATGATCGGTGGCGCCCCGGCAGACGTAGAGCGCGCCGCCCCTGTGCTGGGAGCCGTGACGCGCGCCGCCACGCATCTCGGTCCGCTCGGGGCAGGGCAGGTGGCCAAGACTTTGAATCAGGCCATCGTCGGCACCAACTATGTTCTCATGGCAGAGGTCATCACGCTGGCGCGCCGCGCCGGTATCGACCCCGCCTTGTTACCCGACGCCCTCGCCGGCGGCTTGGCCGATAGCCAAATCCTTCAACGCACCTACAAGCAGATGGCATCGGATGATTTCGATCCACCCAAGGCCTATGCCCGCCAGCTATCCAAAGACATGAAGGCGCTGGCAGACTTCGTGGTGGAGCAGGGTGGGGGAATGCCGCTGATCGACCGCGCGGTCGAAACCTACGTGAGCTACGCCGAAGACGGCAACGCCATGTCGGATGCGGCGGCCATCAGCGCCTACTATTGCAAAAAGGCCTGAGGTTTCCCGGGCGGCGCAGTAGCGCCGTCCGGAGCAGTCTTCAGGCAGCCTCTTCGAGGAGCGCCACATAGTCGGCATGGGTCAGCGGTACCGGGTTCGTAGCCGCCGAGTGATCCTTCAGTGCCGCATCGGCCACGTCCTGCCACTGGCTGCCATCGAAGCCGATCTCGCCGAGGGTCTGCGGCAGGTTCAGCCGGGCGCAGAGCGCCGCGAAATGGGCCGCCACATCGCCACCGGCGATCCCGAGCCGCGCGCTCATCGCTGCAAATTTGTCTGCCGCCGCCGCCGCATTTCGCCGCAGGACCGGCGCCAGAAGAATCCCATTCAGCGTGCCGTGGTGCGGGTTGATGTCCTTGTAGGCACCCAGCGGATGCGAGAGCGCATGGATGGCCCCCAGCCCCTTCTGAAAGCACAGACCGCCCTGCAGTGACGCCATCATCATGCCGCTCCGTGCCTCAGCATCCTCCGGGTTGGTGACCGCGCGCTCGATGTGGGTCACGGCGCGCTGCAACCCGTCGAGCGCAATGGCGTCGGCCACCGGGTTGTCGCGCGGGCTGAGATAAGTTTCGACGCAATGGCTGATCGCATCGATGCCGGTGGCGGCGGTCAGTCCGGCGGGCAATCCGTAGGTCAGCTCCGGGTCGCAGAGCGCCAGTCGCGGAATGAGGTGTGGCGAGATGAGGCCCACCTTACGCCCATCCGCCAGCGTCATCAGCGAAGCACGGCCTACCTCGCTGCCGGTGCCGGAGGTGGTCGGGATCGCAATGATCGGCACGATCGACTTTATCCGCGCAATACCTCCTTCGATGGCGGCGTAGGTCGCCAGCGCCCCTTCGTGGGTCACAAGCAGGCCGACCGCCTTGGCAAGGTCGATGGGCGAGCCGCCGCCCATCGCGATGATGCTGTCGCAGCCCTCGGCGCGAAACTGCGCAGCTGCCTCACGTGCGGCCTCCTCCGTCGGGTTGCCAGGCGTGCCGTCGAACACCGGCAGCGGCTCTGAGAGCGCGGCGTTCAGCCGATCCAGCAAGCCGGCAGCTACAATGCCTTTGTCGGTCACGATCAAAGGCCGCTTTGCCCCAATGCTCGCGCGTAGCTCGTCAATCCGGTCGAGCTCACCGGCGCCGAACTCGATCTGGGTGAGATAGTTGATAGTGGCCAAATCCCGGCCCTCCCTATGTTTTCTTGATTGTCCTTGCAGCCCGTGAGCTTAAGCGAGCTTGTATTTCTCTGCCGCCTCGGGGTTGATCTCCAGCCCGAGGCCCGGCGCCGTGGGCGGCTCGAGATAGACCCCGTCGGCCTCGACACGCTCCGAAATTCTCGGACCGCTAAAGAGCATCGTCTGGATGCCCAGCAGGGCATTGTCCAATTTGAAGTACTCAAGCCACTTCACGCTTTGCAGCCCGCAAGCGAGATGAATGTGTATCGGCTGAAGGTTCCACGGCGAGACGACGCGTCCATGGGCCACGGCATGATCGTGGATCCGCATCCACTCGGTGATCCCGCCACAAATGGCTGCGTTGGGTTGGGCAATATCAATGCCGCCGTACTCGATCAGGGCTTGGTATTCGTGGAGCGAGGTATGCTGCTCTCCGCCGGCGATATGCACGTCACCGGCCCGGGCCCGCACTGCGCGGTAGCCGGCAAAGTCCTCTGGCTGCACCGGCTCCTCCAGCCAGTAGATATTGTGCCGTTCCCATTTGCGGAGCTGCTGTAGTGCCGTGTCCACGTCCCAGGTTCCGTTCACATCGACCATCAGCAGAACGTCCTCCCCGATTGCCTCGCGCACGGCGGCGACCCGGGCATCGGCCTCCTGGATGGTCACATGGCTGCGCGCACCCCGGATCTTCAAAGCGCGGTGGCCGTCGGCCACGTAGGAGGCCGCGCGCTCGGCCAGTTCGGCGGGGGGCATGTGGTGGGCGCAGTTGATGTAGGTCGGCACCTTGTCGCGCTGTCCGCCTACAAGCTCCGAGAGCGTGCAGTTGGCGGCTTTGGCGCGCAGATCCCAGATCGCGAAGTCGAGCGCCGAGATGCAGACGCGCACGATGCCTTCGCCGCCCCTGCGCGGGATCGTCCGGAACATGCGCTCCCAGAGGTCACGGTGCAGCATGGCGTTGGCGCCGATGATCTGAGGGGCGAGCACATTTGCGATCAGATCGCGAAAGATGTGCCCCACGCCACGTGGCGCGCTGGCAAAGCCCGTGCCGACCAGCCCGCTCTCGGTTTCAAGCTCCACCACCACGACCTCGCCAATGTAGGCATCCCCCGCCTCGCCCCCATAGGCCGACACTTTGGCGTTCACGATCTTCAGCATTCCATGGGGTCTCCCTTGCGCGGGCAAACTGCCCTGATTTGATTTTGGCATACCATAATTTCCGAATCATTCGGACTTCAATAGGCAATATAGCGTAATAAATCACTGAAACATCATGGGTCCGCCTTGCGTGCGGAAGTTTGGAATGCCAAATAACCCAAAATGAGGAATCACCGAGGTGCGCGATCGCTCGCCACGCAGAGCGGTTTCCAGATCCGCCGAAGTGGCTCGCAAGGCCTGAAACAATGAGGACTACTCACATGCTGACTGGCAAACATCTGATCGCAGGCAACTGGGTTGCGGCGACTGAGGTTTTTTCTTCAGAGCCGGCCCATGGCGCCGCACGCGCGTTCTCGGTCGGCACGCCTGATCTGGTGAACAAGGCCTGCGAGGCGGCGGAAGAGGCTTTCTGGACCTATGGTTACAGCTCGCGCGAGACCCGGGCGAAGTTTCTCGACGCCATCGCCGACGAGATCGAGGCGCGCGGTGACGAGATCACCGAGATCGGCACCTCCGAGACCGGCCTGCCCGAGGCCCGCCTGCAGGGCGAGCGCGGCCGCACCACCGGCCAGCTTCGTCTCTTCGCGTCGCATATCCGCGATGGCGGCTACCTCGACGTGCGCCATGACGAGGCGCTGCCCGACCGCGCGCCGCTGCCCCGGCCCGACCTGAAGATGGTCCAACGCCCGATTGGCCCCGTGGCCGTTTTCGGCGCCTCCAACTTCCCGCTCGCCTTCTCCACCGCAGGCGGCGACACCGCTGCCGCGCTGGCCGCGGGCTGCCCCGTGGTGGTCAAGGGCCACTCCGCCCACCCCGGCACCGGCGAGATCGTCGCCCAGGCCATCGACGCCGCCATCAAGAAGTGCGGCATCCACCCCGGCGTGTTCTCCCTGATCCAGGGCGGCAAGCGCGACGTGGGCACCACCCTCGTCGAGCACCCGCTGATCAAGGCCGTGGGCTTCACCGGCTCCCTCGGCGGGGGGCGCGCGCTCTTCAACCTCTGCGCCGCCCGCCCCGAGCCGATCCCCTTCTTCGGTGAACTGGGCTCCGTGAACCCCATGTTCGTGCTCCCCGAGGCCGCCAAGGCGCGCGGTGCCGCAATGGGCGAAGGCTGGGCCGGCTCGCTCACCATGGGCGCAGGCCAGTTCTGCACCAACCCCGGCATCGCCGTGGTCGAGAAGGGCGCCGACGGCGACGCCTTCGTCTCCGCCGCCAAGGAGGCGCTCTCCAAGGCCGCGCCGCAGACCATGCTCACCGACGGCATCGCCAAGGCGTATCGAGACGGCAAGGCCCGCTTCGATGGCCGCAATGCCGTGCAGCCGCTGCTGACCAACGCCGACGAGGGCCGCAATGCCAGCCCCAATCTCTATGAAACCGACGCCGCGGCCTACCTGCAGGACCACGCGCTGGGCGAGGAGGTCTTCGGCCCCCTCGGGCTGGTTGTACGGGTGAATGGTAAAGAAGAGATGGAGACGCTCGCGAAGGGCTTCGAGGGCCAGCTCACCGCCACCATCCACATGGATAAGGGTGACACCGAGCGTGCGAAGGGCCTCATGCCGATCCTCGAGCGCAAGGCCGGCCGCATCCTGGTGAACGGCTACCCGACCGGCGTCGAAGTGGCCGACACCATGGTCCACGGCGGCCCCTACCCGGCCTCCACCAACTTCGGCGCAACCTCCGTTGGCACCCTCTCGATCCGCCGCTTCCTGCGCCCGGTCTGCTACCAGAACATGCCCGACGCGATCCTCCCCGAGGACCTCGCAGGCGCATGACCAAGGCGGTTTCGGATATAGGTCATGTCTTGATCGACACTCCCCTGTAGTGACCCGAGGCGCGCGAGTCCCTCTGTCTATTTGCGCGCCTCGGCAGCCCATCGCCATCAACACCCATCGCACACCCCCATCCTTCGCCCATCTGCGCCCCCGATGGGTGACATTCCACGCCTCTGGCCTACATCGCCGCCTGACCTGACATCGTAGAAAGGAGGGCCAGCATGGCCACTACCGGAAAACAGCTGTTCACCACGCTCGAGGCCGACGGCACGCTGACTGTCGCCCTGGAGGACGTGTCGTTCGACGATCCGACCGGCACCCAAGTGCTGGTGCGGATGGAAGCCGCGCCGATCAACCCGTCAGACCTCGCCATTCTTGTCGGTGGTGCCGACATGGAAACCGCGGAGTTCACGCCCGGCAAGTTCGTGGCCCGCATGCCCGAGGCCGTCAACGCGGCCTCAAAGGCGCGCCACGGGCTGAAGCTCCCCGCCGGTAACGAGGGCGCCGGCACGGTTGTTGCCGCTGGCGAGAGCGATGCCGCCCAGGCGCTGATCGGCCAGCGTGTGTCCTGCGTGCCGGGCAACGCCTACAGCCAGTACTGCCTTGCCGATGCGGCCATGTGCCTGCCGCTGGGCGACCATTCCGCCGAGGAGGGCGCCAGCGCCTTCGTAAACCCCATGACCGCGCTCGGCTTCGTCGAGAATGCCAAGGCAGACGGGCAGACCGCCATCCTCCACACCGTTGGTGCCTCAAACCTCGGCCAGATGCTGACCCGCATCTGCCAGGAGGACGGAATCGATTTGGTGAACATCGTGCGCAAACCTGATCAGGTGGACCTGCTGAAGGGGCTTGGCGCGAGCCACGTGGTGAACTCCTCGGATGATGATTTCTTCGCGCAACTGACTTCGGCCATCAGCGAAACCGGCGCCTTCTACGGTTTCGATCCGGTCGGCGGCGGAAAACTGGTCGATACCGCTTTCCGCGCGATGGAGCAGGTCGCCAAGGAGAAGATGACCGAATACTCGCGCTACGGCTCCAACCAGCCCAAACGCATGTTCATCTACGGCCGGCTGGACACCAGCCCAACCATCCTGACGCCAAGCTACGGCTTCGGCTGGACCCTCTCGGGCTGGCTGCTGTTCCCCTTCCTTCAGTCGGTCGGGGCGGAGGTCATGGGGCGGATGCGCCAACGCGTACGCGACAACCTCACCGCCACCTTCGCCAGCAGCTATAAGGCGCGTGTCACGCTGGAGGAGATGTTGGCCAAGGATGCCGTTCTCGACTACCGTGCCATGCGCACGGGCGAGAAGTATCTCGTCACCCCCTGGGGCTGACAGCCGGGCCAGAAGGCGCCGCCTGAGACGAGGCGGCGCCATACCGGATCACAGCTAGTCGAGCGCCCGAGACAGCACCCCTCGCTACCGCATCAGCCCGCGCGCTCCGCCGCCTCTGACTCAACGCAATGCTGCAAGACCCGCGCGTAGTTCTCCTCGCCCTGCGCCCCGGTCACGAGATGCTGCCGCGCGAAGATCATCGCGGGCACACCGGAGATCCCGCGCTCTGTCCAGAACCGTTGCTTCTGCCGCACGGTCCCGGCCAACTCGCCGCTCTCCAACATCGCCAGCGCCCCGGCACGGTCCAGCCCGACCTCCTCGGCCAAGTCGCCCAGCACCGCGCGCGCGTTCACGTCCTCGCGTCGGGTGAAGAAGGCCCGAAAGAGAGCCTGCTTGATCTCGTGCTGGCGGCCCTGACCTGCGGCCCAGTCGATCAACCGGTGGGCGCGAAAGGTGTTCACCATCCGGCTGTCGTCGGCATAGTTGAACTCGAAGCCGAGCGATGCGCCAAGCTCGGTCAGCCGTTGCCGCGAGATGCTCACGCAGGTTCTCGCCTTCCTCCGCCATGCCCGGGTTCAGCTCGAACGGGTGCCAATGCACCTCGATGGCGATGCCGGTCTGCTCCGATGCGCGCGCCAGCTGATGGTAGCCGATTACGCACCACGGGCAGACGACATCGGAGACGATATCCACGCGGATGGTGATGTTGCTCATTGTGTCACTCCTTGAACCGCGCCGCATTGGCGCTCGCGGCGGCGTCGATGTCACCCTTGCCAAAAGCCGCAGGCCGGGGCTCGGGCAGTTGCAGGGCCTCCTGCACGCGGGGCATGGCATCGATCCGCTCGAACCAGCGGTTCAGATGCGGCAGGCCCTCCACGCTGACGGTCGCCCAGAAGTATGTGCGCGCCCAGGGGTAGGTGGCAATGTCGGCGATGGTCATCTCATTACCCACCAGCCAGTCACGCCCCTTCAGGCGGGTGTCGAGCACCTCCAGCAGGCGGCGGCTTTCGTTGACGTAGCGCCTGATCGCATAGGGTACCTCGTCGCCGTTCGGCTTGGCGATCCGTTGAAAGAACATCGCCTGCCCCATCATCGGGCCAATGCCGCCCATCTGGAACATGACCCATTGCAGGGTCTCTGAGCGCAGCTTCGGATCGTCCGGGAGAAAGCGCCCGTATTTCTCGGCGAGATACCACAGGATCGCCCCGCTCTCGAAAACCGCGAAGTCATCGTTGCCACGGTCGACGATGGTGGGGATGCGGCCATTGGGGTTGAGCTCCAGATACCACGGCTCCTTCTGCTCCTTCTCTCCAAAGTCGATGGGCCGCAGCTCGTAGTCGATTTCGGCTTCATGGAGGAAGATCAGCGGCTTCCAGCCATTCATCGTGTTGGCGGTGTAGAGCAGGATATCAGGCTGCGGCATGGGCGGCCTCGCGGAACTGGGTGTCGAGCAGGTCATCAAACCGGGCAAAGTCGGCTTCGATCTCGGGGTTCTTCATCACGTCGAAGGCGGCAAAGGTGGGCAGGGGGCTCATGCCGAAGAACCGCGCATTGAGGTGCAGCGGGCGCAGCAGGTCGTCGACCGACATGCCCTGAAAGAACGGCTCGTCAGGGGCGTCAAAGGCCTCACCCGGGGCGTTGAAGGTGGCCGACAGCATGTAGCGCTTGCCGGTCAGCGTGCCGCCGGTGCCGTAGTTGGCCGTGGGGGCCTCCTTGGTGCGGCCGTCCCCGGCGCAAAGGCGCCCGTCCATCCCGGCGGTATAGACCTCGTCCATGTACTTCTTGAACGACCAGGGCGCGCCCATCCAGTTCACCGGAAATTGCATCAGCACCACGTCGGCCCATTGGTGGCGCGCCACCTCCGTTTCCACATCGTAGCCCTCGGCAACGGTGGTGAGCCGCACCTCATGGCCCATGCCTTCCAGCCGGGTGCGGGCGCGCTCGGCAAGGGCGGCGTTGAGCCCGCCGGGGGAGAAGGCATAGGGCTGTGCGCCGTTGAGAATGAGGATTTTGGTCATATCTGCTGTCCTTGTCTGCAAAGCCTGTGCCGCTTGACTCGCGGCGGGTTCAGGGCAAATTGTGAAGCCAGAGAACCAAAATCAACCAGTATACTTTTTGTAACCTATAAATCAGCCGAGGCAGGTGGCAGATGGACGCAACAGTGCAGCAAGACGCCAAGGGGCGGCGTGTGGTGGCAAATGCCTGTGCTGAGCCCTGCCCGATAGAGCGCGGCATGCGGATCATCGGCGGCAAGTGGACAGGGTCGATCCTTTGGCACCTCAAAGACGGGCCTGTACGGTTCAACGACCTGTCCCGCATGATCGGTGGCGCCTCGAAAAAGATGATCTCCGAGCGCCTCCGCCAGCTCGAGGCGCAGGGGCTGGTGACCCGACAGGTCATGGAAACCGCTCCTGTCTCAGTACATTACGAGATCACCGACCTCGGCCGCACTGCACTGGGTTTTCTCGACTCCCTGCGAGAATGGACCGAGAGCCTCCCCGCCGGGCTGGAGCCTGCCTGACAGTCAGCTGCGCGGCACGGTTGCCATCCGGGCGAGAATGTCGACGCCCAGCGTTTTCCAGAAGTGCAGCAGGTCGATGAAGATCCAGTTTTCTGCCAGCTTGTCGCCGTCCCGGCGGTAGATATCGATCACGCGCATCTCGCCGGGCCGGTCGCATCCGGGCATCCCCATGAACCCGCCAGTGGGAACAGCGGTAAAGTTGGGCCAGCCGAAGAAGCCGCCGTAGTTGCCCTCGGCCAGCCTGGCGAGGTGCTTGGTCTTCGAGCGGTCCTTGAACCCGGCGCGAAACGGCCCTGAGTGTTGCTTGGCATAGCGCTCGATCGTGTAGGTCGCGCCAATCCCTGCAGGGCCCCACCAGATCATGTCGTCATGCCATGTGCGGGCCAGCTCTTCTTCCAGCGGCAGGCCAAGCTGCCATGTGCCGAGGTCGCCGATCATCGCGTTGATCGCTGCTAGGGTGGCACGGCCTTCCTCCTCCGGGCGGTCCTCAAACAGCAATCCATCATGTGTGATCGGGCCTGGCTGAACCAGATGTGCCGCGGTCTGCGGCGGAAAGGGTTGCAAGCCAGCCTGCATCATCAGGTGCGGAAGATCGAAATACATCGCGGTTTCCACGATGTGGCCCGCCTCCACCCGGTTGAATTCGCAGTAGCGCAGGAAGGCCATCTTGCCGGTGGGGGCGATGCCAAGCCACGGCTGGTCGAAGAGGCCCATGAGGTGCCCCATCGAGACAACCCATGTCGAACCGAAGCCGTCCATCTCGTTCTTGCCGGCAAAAAAGATGTCCTCCCGGCGCTGCATTCGCGTGAGCGACTGGCGCAGCGGTTGCCAGAATTTTTCTGCAACTTCGGCAGGGCCAGTCAGCTCGCCAAACGGGTGAAACCCGCGCCAGAGCGAGTCGGGCGCCATGTGCTGCGCGGCGACCTCGCTGATTCGCTCAGGCGCGGCAGCATCGAGGGCCTTGTAGAACGCCCGCACGACTTGCTTTTCTTCCTTGAAACTCACGGCTTTCTCCGAAATTTGCATACGCTTGCAAAAAAGGCTTGCCCAAACGGCAGGCTCCTGTCTAGGGTTTTTGCAATCGTATGCAATCTCGCATCGCGAGGCCACATGGGGGAGCCGGAATGGCCGAGATCCAGCTGAACAACGTGTCCAAGAAATGGGGCAGTTTCGTTGGCGTCAAAGACTTCAACCTGACCATCCCGGACCGTGAGTTTCTGGTTCTTCTCGGCCCGTCCGGCTGCGGCAAGACCACCACCATGCGGATGATCGCGGGCCTCGAAGACCCGTCCGTCGGCGAGATCAAGATCGGCGACCGCGTGGTCAACGATCTTGAGCCAAAAGACCGTGACGTGGCGATGGTGTTCCAGAGTTACGCACTCTACCCCAACCTCAACGTCTACGAGAACATCCGCTTTCCGCTCAAGGTGCGCGGCATTGACCCTGCAACCCATGACGAGAAGGTGCGGCGCGCCTCGGCGATGGTGGAGCTTGACGAGTTTCTGCACCGCAAACCCGCCGAGCTTTCGGGCGGCCAGCGGCAGCGCGTGGCGCTGGCCCGGGCCATCGTCCGCGAGCCCAACGTCTTCCTGATGGACGAGCCGCTCTCGAACCTCGACGCCAAGCTGCGGGTCTCGACCCGCGCGCAGATCAAGAACCTCAGCCACGAGCTTTCCGTCACCACCATCTACGTGACCCACGACCAGATCGAGGCCATGACCCTGGCCGACCGCGTGGTGGTGATGGAGAAGGGCATCGTCCAGCAGGTGGGCAGCCCCACCGAGATCTATGACAACCCGGCCAACACCTTCGTCGCCAGCTTCATCGGGTCGCCCGCGATGAATCTGATCGAGGGCACGCTCTCTGGCGGGCGGTTCACCGCGCCAAATGCCGACATTCCGGGCCTCACCGGTCCCGATGGCAAGGTCACGCTCGGCTTCCGCGCGGAGGACGCACAGGTGGTCGAGAGCGGCGGCCAGATCAACGCGCCGATCTACACCCTCGAACTTCTGGGCGATGCCACGATGGTCACGGTCCGCATCGGCAAAACCCTCGTGTCCGTGCGCGCCGACAAGTCTTTCCGGGCCGAGATCGACGATCCGGTCTCCATCGCGGTGCCTGCCACCGCCTGCCACCTCTTCGATGGCCAGACCGGCCAGCGTATCGGGGCCTGAGGCCCTCATCATCAGGGGCCGCCACCCAATGACGCGGTCCGTAGCAACAGTCTGGGAGAGAGACATGTTCCTGAAGAAGATAGCCATTACCGGGGCCGTGGCTGGCCTGATGGGTTCGGCGGCCTTTGCAGAAGGCCACGGCGCCATGTGCGGGCCCGAAGGCCAGTCGATCCGCATCCTCGCCAGCGATTTCCCGGCGATCCATGCCGTTGTCGATCAAGGCGAGGCCAATTGCGGCGCGGCGGCGAGCGAGTTTGCCCGCAACCACACCACCGAGGCGCGCCAGATCATGAACGCCGCCCTCACGCCCAACCCGGCCGAGTACACCTCGGTCATTCTCGCCAACTCGACCCTCACTCAGCTGATGAACGACGACCTCGTGCGCCCGCTGAACGACCTCGTCGAAAAATACAGCGACAACGTGAAGCCGAACCAGCTCATCACCATCGGTGGTGACGTGATGGCCGTGGCCTTCATGGCCAATGCCCAGCACCTCTTCGTTCGGCAGGACATTCTCAAGCAGGCCGGCGTGACCAAGGTTCCTGAAACCTACGACGAGCTGCTGGCTGCCGCCGAGGCCATTCGCGCCGCCGGGATCATGGAGCATCCGCTGGTGATGAACATGCAGGTTGGCTGGAACATCGGTGAAAGCTTCAACCTCGTGTTCCTTGCCCATGGTGGAGAGTTCTTCAAGCCCGGCACCGCCGAGCCCACAGTCAACAGCGAGGCCGGTGTCGCCGCGCTGGAGACCCTGAAGAAACTGGTCGAATACGCCCACCCCGACTATCTGACCCAGGCCTCCAACGAGACCCAAGGTCTGTGGGAGGCCGGTCAGGCCGCTCTCGGCATCATGTGGGGCTCGCGCGGCGCTGCCATTCTCGATGATGAGGGCTCCACCCCCGAGGTGACGGGCAGCACTGTGCTCGCCAAGGCCCCCTCGGTCGAGCCCGGCGGCATCCCCGGCGCCACGCTCTGGTGGGATGGCATCACCATCTCCCGCAACGTCTCCGACGAAGAGGCCGAGGCCACCTTCGCGGCGCTCGTCTCCGGCATGACCCCCGAGATGGTGGCCGCCAACAACGATGATGCCGTCTGGCTGCTCGATGGCTTCACCCCCGGCCCGGCCGCCGCTGGCGTTGCCGCCACCGCGCAGGGCGGGGCCAAGCCCTACCCGATGATCCCGCAGATCGGGATCATGCACAACGCGCTGGGCAACGAGCTGGTCGACTTCCTGAAAGGCGCCGAAAGCGCCGAACAGGCGCTGGCCGATGTCGAGGCGGCCTACACCACAGCTGCCAAGGAAGCAGGCTTCCTCCAGTAAGTCTCTCCCCAGGGGAGGGGCCGGCTCCAGCGGCCCCTCCCACCTTTTCCACGCAGCCGGAGCGCGCGCCGATGAAAAACCGTACCTTCTTCTGGTTCATCCTGCCGACGCTCTCGGCGATGGTCCTCTTCATCGCCCTGCCGATCGTCTCGGTCTTCATCCAGTCGCTGCACATCGAGCACGAACAGGTGCTCGTCGTCTCCGAAAGCTGCGGCCCCTTTGGCTGCTCCGAAACCACCGCCGTCGATGCCGCCGCCACCGAGGCCCTGCGCGAGGCACAGCCGCTTGGGCGCTTCAACGGGCTGAAGACCTACACCAACCGCTCCCACCTCGCCTTTGCCGAGGTGGCGGAAGCGTGGCGCACCACCGATAGCTTCCTCGCCTTCCTGAACCGCATGTTCAACCTGCCGTTCTACAAGGCGCTCCTCTTCACCATGGCCTACACCGCCATCGTCACCCCCTGCGTGCTGGTGCTGGGCCTCGCTGTGGCGACGGGCGTGAACAACCTGCCCAAGCTCCTGAAGGGCCCCACCATCTTCTTCTCGCTGCTGCCGATGATCGTGACCCCTCTGGTCGGCGCGCTGATCCTGTTCTGGATGGTCGATGGCGACGGGATCATCGGCAACTCGCTGCAATCGCTCTTCGACGACCCCTCGCTCAGCCTCAAGGCCTCGCCCGCGCTGACCTGGATGATGCTCATGGTCTATGGCGTTTGGCACTCGCTGCCCTTCAGCTTCATCGTCTTCTATGCCGGTCTCCAGACCCAGCCGAAAGACACGATGGAAGCCGCCATGATCGACGGCGCCACCACCTGGCAGCGCATGCGCTACGTCACGATCCCGCACCTGATGCCGCTGGTCACTTTCGTTACCCTGATCCAGCTGATGGACAACTTCCGGGTCTTCGAACCGGTGGTCAGCTTCCAAGCCCAGGCCCATGCGCCGACGCTGTCGTGGATCATCTACAACGACCTGCGCGAAAGCGGAAACCCGCTCTACGGCTCCGCAGGGGCGACCTCGATGATGACCATCATCGGCGTGGCGATCCTTCTGATGCCGGTGCTGATCCGCACCTGGCGCGACTACACCCGCAAAGCAGCCCACTGAGGAGACGACCATGAGCACACAGGCCCTCTCCCGCACCACCCCGCTGAAGATCATCTCGCTGGCCCTCGTCGCCGCATGGCTGGTCATCGCCGCCTTCCCGTTCTTCTGGACCCTCTGGGGCAGCTTCAAAGTTCAGGCCGACTTCTTCTCGAAGGCCGACTGGACCAACGCGCTCACCGGCGCCGAAACCATCCGCGAGACCGGCGCGGCCTTCACCGCCCGCGGCTACTACGGCGCATGGGTGCAAGAGGAGTTCTGGCGCCCGGTCCTGAATACGCTGATCGTGGTGTTCTTCACCGTGATCATCTCGCTCACCTTCGGCACGCTGGGCGGCTACGCTCTGGCGCGCTCCGGCAAACGCTATGCCTTCTGGATCCTGATGGCCGCGCTGGTCTTTCGCGCCATGCCGCACATCACGCTGGTCTCGGGCTACCTGCTGCCGTTCTTCGAGTGGAACGTCTGGGGCATCCTGCCCACTACCATCATCGTGCTCGTGGCCATCAATCAGCCCTTCACGCTCTGGATGCTGCACAGCTTCTTCCTGAACATTCCAAAGGACATGGACGAGAGCGCCATGGTCGACGGATGCACCCGGTTTCAGGCCTTCCGGCACGTGATCATCCCGGTCATGTGGCCCGGCGTCATCACCACTGGCCTGTTCAGCTTTCTTCTGGCCTACAACGACTTCGCGGTCACCTCGATGCTGCTGTCGTCGGAGAATGAAACCATGATCCCGGCCATCGCCAGCTTCCTCGGCACCACTCAGGTGGAGGGCAACGTGATGTTTGCCGTCGCCGCCGTGGTCTCGGCCACCGCGCCGCTCTTCCTGCTGGTGATGTTCTTCCAGCGCCAGATCGTCAGCGGCCTGACCGCAGGGGCGGTGAAAGGGTGAGCCTGCACGACGACAACAAGGCGCTGCTTGCGCCCTTGCGCCGGGCCCTGCGCTCGGGCGATGGGGCGGCGGTGCGCGCCGCGCTCATCGCGGCTTTCGCACCCGATGCGCAGATCCGGCTCGGCCATCCGCATGGGCCGATCGTGGGGCCGGAGGCGCTGTGGGAGCAGGTCTATGCTCCGCTCATGGCGGCGATGCCCGACATGGAGCGCACCGAGTTCATCATGATGGCCGGGCCGCGCTGGGGCGCGGGCAAGAGCGGCAACTGGGTCGGCCTCGGCGGCAATATCGTCGGCACCCTGCGCGCGCCCTGGCTCGGTATCCCGCCCACCCAGCGCCCCGCCTTCTTCCGCTATCAGGAGTACCTGCGCATCGAGGCGGGCCGCGTGGTCGAGATGGAAGGGCTGTGGGACATCCCGCAACTCATGCTCCAATCGGGCGTCTGGCCGATGGCCCCGCAACTCGGCGTCGAGTGGATGTGCCCCGGCCCGGCAGACGGGCAGGGGGTGCTGACCGCCCCGCATGATGCCGCGCAGGGTGACGCCTCGGTGCAGGCGGTGTGGGATATGCTCCACGATCTCAAGCAGGGCACCGCGAACGACCCCGAGCGCGGTTTGGGCGGCTACTGGCACGCCAACGCGGTCTGGTATGGCCCCACCGGTCTCGGCACCGCGCGCGGCCACGCCGCGATTGCGGAGCTGATCTTCCGGCAGTTCCGCGAGGGCCTCTCCGACAATACCCGCCGTCTCGACGAGGGCGTGTTCTTTGGCGACGGCAACCTCGTGGCCTTCACAGGCTGGCCCTCGGGCACCGCGCTGCACACGGGCGACGGGTTCCTTGGCCTCGCGCCCACCGGCAAGCAGATCACCCGCCGCAGCCTCGATTTCTGGCGCGTTGAGGATGGCCTCGTGCGGGAGTGCTGGGTCATGGTCGACATGCTCGACCTCTACCGCCAACTCGGCATCGACGTGCTGGCCCTCATGGGCCGCCTCTCGGGCGGAAGGCTCGCCGCATGAGCGCCTCCGCCCGCCATTCCGTCCTGTCGCGCCACCCCGCGTTGAACCGGATGCCCCGGGACTTTCTGAAGCGGCCCACCCCGCTTCACCGCATTTCCCGACGCAGACTTGACGGATCAGACAGATGAAGGGTTCCAGACCCGAACAGGCGGTGCTCAGCAGAGACACCGACATGAGCAAAACAGCCGAGACCCGCGCCGTGATCGAGGGCATGGTCGACGGGCTCAATGACCACCGGATCGACGATATCGGCCAGTTCTTTGCCGAGGGCTTCCGCTGGATGGGCAACGAGGGCTGCGGCACCAAGACCGGGCTGCAGGAGTTTCAGGATAACTGGCAGCGCCCGTTTCAGGCGGCGTTCAGCGACAAGACCTGCATCGACGAGGCGCGCCTCTACATGGGCGAGTGGGCCGCCGCCTTCGGGCGGCAGGAGGCCACCCATTCCGGCCCCTTCATGGGTGTGGCGCCCACCGGAAAGCGTATTGAAATCAGGTACATGGATTTCTGGAAAGTGGAAGGCGGCAAGATCACCGACAACTGGGTGATGGTCGATTTTCCCCATGTTCTGGCCCAGCTCGGCACCGATGTGTTCGGCGGTGAGGGCTGGGAAGCCTACGACCGGGGCGACAAGGTTCCGCCCCGGCCCGCAAACTGAAGGAAAAGAGAGATGACCGTGGAATATCTCAAGCGAGGCAAGCCCGAGGCCGACAGGGCGGAGGATGATGCCAAGGTGCGCGGCGTGGTCGAGGCCGCGCTGAAGGATATTGAAACGCGGGGCGATACCGCCGTCCGCGAGATGAGCCAGAAGTTCGACAACTATAGCCCCGAGGCCTTCCGCCTGACCGATGGTCAGATCGAGGGGCTGATGTCCAAGGTCTCGGCACGCGACATGGAAGACATCAAGTTCGCCCAGGAGCAGGTGATGAACTTCGCCCGCGCCCAGCGGGCCTCGATGACCGATATCGAGGTTGAGACCCTGCCGGGCGTCGTTCTCGGCCACAAGAACATCCCCGTGCAGTCCGTCGGCTGTTACGTGCCCGCCGGCAAGTTCCCGATGGTCGCCTCGGCGCATATGTCGGTCGCCACCGCCACCGTCGCCGGCGTGCCGCGCATCGTGGCCGCCACCGCGCCGTTCAAGGGCGAGCCCAATCCGGCGGTCATCGCGGCCATGCACCTAGGTGGGGCCCATGAGATCTACGCGCTGGGCGGCATTCAGGCGATCGGCGCGATGGCGCTGGGCACCGAAACGATCGACCCGGTGCACATGCTCGTCGGCCCCGGCAACGCTTTCGTGGCCGAGGCCAAGCGCCAGCTCTACGGCCGCGTCGGGATCGACCTCTTCGCCGGCCCGACCGAGACGATGGTGATTGCCGACGAAACAGTCGACGCCGAGCTTTGCGCCACAGACCTGCTGGGTCAGGCCGAGCACGGCTACAATTCCCCTGCCGCGATGCTGACCACCTCGCGCAAGCTGGCCGACGCGACGCTGGCCGAGATCGACCGGCTGCTACAGATCCTGCCCACCGCCGAAACCGCCGCCGCCTCCTGGCGCGACTATGGCGACATCATCCTCTGCGAAGACCACGACGAGATGTTGCGCGTCGCCAACGACATGGCCTACGAGCACGTGCAGGTGATGACCGACCGTGACGACTGGTATCTCGAGAACATGCACAGCTACGGCGCGCTGTTTCTCGGTCCGCGCACCAACGTGGCCAACGGCGACAAGGTGATCGGCACCAACCACACCCTCCCCACCAAGAAGGCCGGCCGCTACACCGGCGGTCTTTGGGTGGGCAAGTTCCTGAAAACCCACAGCTATCAGCGGGTCACAACGGATGAGGCCGCAGCCATGGTCGGCGCCTATGGCTCTCGCCTCTGCATGCTCGAGGGCTTCGTCGGCCATGCCGAACAATGCAACATCCGCGTCCGCCGCTACGGCGGGCAAAACGTGCCCTACGGAGTGGCCGCAGAATGACCGATACCCACACCTCCAACAAGGCGGCCCTCGCGCCGCTCCGCGCGGCCATGTCGGAGTTCGACGAGGCCAAGGTGCGCGCCGCGCTGGACGCAGTGATCGCCCCGGATGCGGTCATTCACATGCCGCATCCTTTCGGCGACTTCACCGGCCCGCAGGCCTTTTACGATGCCTGCTACGCGCCCCTTTTCGATGCCATGCCCGACCTCGAGCGCCGGGACTGGATCGTTATGGGCGGGCCGGATGAAGATGGTGCCAACTGGGTCGGTTGCGGCGGTCACTACTTCGGCACCTTCGTCGGGCCTTGGCTCGACATTCCTCCGACCGGCCACCTCACCCACATGCGCTTTCACGAGTTCTACCGATTCGAGGGCGGCAAGGTCGTGGAGATCCAGACGCTTTGGGACATCCCAGAGGTGATGATGCAGGCCAACGCCTGGCCGATGGCGCCCTCGCTCGGCCTCGAGTTCTGCATCCCCGGCCCCGCCACACTCGATGGCATGGTGCCCGGCCCGTGGAACGCGGAAAAATCCCGCGCCTCGCAGCAGCACATCATCACCATGCTGGAGCACATGAAGCGCCACCCGTCCAAAGGCGGGCCGGAGGTGATGGAGATGCCGCGTTTCTGGCACGACCGGATGAACTGGTATGGCCCCGCAGGCATCGGCACCGGCCGGGGTATCGCGGGCTTTCGCAACTGGCACCAGATCCCGTTTCTCAACGGCATGCCCGACCGCGGCCAATACGTGGATGAGATCACCTACCACTTCTTCGGCGATGGCGATTACGCCGCTGTCACCGGCTGGCCCGACATGATCCAGACCGTCACCCACGATGGCTGGATGGGCATTGCCCCCTCCGGCAAGAAGATCACCATGCGCTCGCTCGATTTCTGGCGGCTCGAAAACGGAAAGATCCGCGAGAACTGGGTGATGGTCGATATCCTCGACGCCTACCGCCAGCTCGGGGTCGACGTGTTCGCCCGCCTGCGTGAATTCAACAAGGTGCGGGTCCCCGGCCGCATCGCCTTTCCGGTGGGAGACGTGTGATGGACCTGCCGCGCACGCCCTCCTTCCGGCTGGACGGAAAGCGCGCGCTCGTGGCGGGCGCCTCCTCGGGCATCGGGCAGGCCTGCGCTGTGGCGTTGGCCGAGCACGGGGCCGAGGTGGTGCTGGCCGCAAGAACGGCCGCAAAGCTGGAAGCGCTGGAGGACGCGCTGAAGGCCCGCGGCCACGCGGCCACGGCCCTGAGCCTCGACGTTGCCGATGTCCCGGCGACCGAGGCCGCCGTGGCCGCAAACGGCCCCTTCGACATTCTGGTCAACTCCGCAGGCCTCGCGATTCATAGCCCCGCGCTCGAGACCACCGAGGCGGATTTTGATGCAGCCACGGGCCTCAACGTGAAGGGCGCCTACTTTCTGACCCGCGCGGTGGCGCGCGGGCTGGCAGAGGCGGGCCGCCCCGGCTCGCTGATTAATATCTCCAGCCAGATGGCCAAGGTGGGCGGGATCGACCGCGCGGTCTATTCCGCCACCAAGCACGCGGTGGAGGGCTTCACCAAGTCGATGGCAATCGAGTGGGGGCCAAAGGGTATCCGCGTCAACACCATCTGCCCCACCTTCATCGTCACCCCGCTCACCCGGCAAACCTTCGATCGTCCCGAACGCCGCGCATGGGTGGAAGAGAAGATCAAGCTGGGCCGCGTGGGCGAGGTTGAAGACATCATGGGCGCCGCCGTGTTTCTGGCCTCCGATGCCGCCAGCCTCATCACCGGTACGGCGCTGATGGTCGACGGCGGCTGGACGGCGGACTGATGATGCACGCGATGAACCAGCCCCAGCCACAGCAGACTCCGACCGAGGTCGAGTCCACCGCAGAACGCCTCTGGCAGCAAATGCCCTCCGAGGTGCGCTACGTGCTGCGCCGCCGGGTGGCCGAGCTGGACCTTCTGAAGGCGATCACGCTGATCGGGCGGCACTGGCAGAACGGCCACTGGTCGATCACGCCCTTTCCTGCAGGCGACGGCTTTGCCATAGGCGTCGGCGTGGCAATGGAACTGGCAGACAGGTTGAGGGCGGGCAATGACAGATAGCAAGGTGACCTCACTCGACGTGGCCCGCAAGGCGGGCGTGAGCCAGTCGGCGGTGAGCCGGGTGTTCACACCCGGCGCCTCCGCCTCGCAAAAGACCATTGACAAGGTGCGGAAGGCTGCGGATGAACTCGGATACCGGCCCAACGTGCTCGCCCGTGCGATGGTCTCCGGCAAGAGCCGGATCATCGGTCTCGTGGTCGCCTATCTCGAGAACTACTTCTACCCCGAGGCGCTCGAAAAGCTCTCCAACGCACTTCAGGCCCAAGGCTATCACGTGCTGGTCTTCATGGCCTCGCAGACCAAGGGCAACATCGACAGCGTGGTCGAAGAGATCCTCGACTATCAGGTCGATGGCATCGTGCTGGCCTCCATCGCCATGTCCTCCGACCTTGCCGAACGCTGCGAGAAAGCTGGCGTGCCGGTGGTGCTCTTCAACCGCTACGAGGAGGGCGAGGGCCTGAGCGCAGTCACCTCCGACAATCTCTCGGGCGGGCGTCAGGTGGCCGAGTTCCTTCTGGCCGGCGGGCACACGCGGATCAGCTACATCGCCGGATGGGAAGGCGCCTCCACCCAGCGTGACCGTGAGCAGGGCTTTCTCGAGGGGCTGAAGGCGGGCGGGCAGGCGCTCTTCACCCGCGCCGTCGGCAATTACGAGGTCGACACCGCCCGCGCCGCTGCGCGCGACATGTTCGCCGACCCGGGCAAGCGCCCCGACGCCGTGTTCATCGCCAACGACCACATGGCCTTCGCCGTGATGGATGTGATCCGCTTCGAGCTGGGCCTCTCCGTGCCCGGCGATGTCTCGGTGGTGGGTTACGATGACGTGCCCCCCGCCGCATGGCTCGCCTACAACCTCACCACCGTGCGCCAGCGCGCCAACCTGATGGTTGAAGAGACCGTCAAGGCGCTGCTCGCCCATATCGACACACCCGACACAGCCGAGGCCCGCATGGTCGCCATCGACGCGCCGCTCATCGTGCGCGGCTCGGCCCGAATACCCCAAGGATGGACCCGCACATGACTGCCCCGATGCAAGGCTTCGACCCCAAGTTCCGTGACTTCCCTGATTACATCATCGGGATCACCAAGGAGATCTGGGAAGACCGTGGCATCGCCACGCTGCACGATTACTACGCGCCAGAGATCGTGGTGCGCTCGCCCGCCTCCGTGGTCGTCGGCAACCAGGGCGTCATCGCGGCCACGATGGCCACGCTGGCCGAGTTTCCCGATCGGACTCTCTATGGTGAAGACGTGATCTGGTCCGGCACCCCGGAGGAGGGCATGCTCTCCAGCCACCGGCTGCATTCCACCGCCACCCATATCAACCCGGGCGTTTACGGCGCGCCCACCGGCAAGCAGTTGCACTACCGCATCCTCGCCGACTGCCACGCCCGGAACAACGCAATCGACGACGAGTGGCTGATCCGCGACCAGGGTGCCATCGTGCGCCAGCTCGGCTGGGAGCCCAAGGACTACGCCCGCGATCTGATCGCCCGCGAAGGCGGGCCGGAGCATTGCGTCAAACCCTACACCCCCGCCAATGATGTCGAAGGCCCCTACAAGGGCACCGGCAATCAAAGCGAATGGGGCGAGCGCCACGCCGATGTGCTCACCCGCATCATGAATGCCGATTTCACCGTGATCCCCGAGGCCTACGACCGGGGCGCCAACCTCTACTACCCCGGCGGGCTCTATACGCTGTCCTTCGATGGGGCAGACCGCTTCTGGATGGGCCTCCGCGCCTCCTTCCCCAACGCGAAATTCACCCTCCACCACACCATCGGCCGCGATGATCCCATGATGCCGCCCCGCTCGGCCCTGCGCTGGACCATGCACGGCAAGCATGAGGGCTGGGGCGGCTTCGGCACGCCCACCGGCGCGGAGGTCTTCGTGCTGGGCATCAGCCACATCGAATGGGGCGCGCTCGTGGGCGGTGACCCCCGCATCCGCCGCGAATGGACGCTCTACGACGAAACCTCGATCTGGAAGCAGATCCTGCTCCAGACGGGCGACCTCTGATGCTGCCTTGCCCGCAAGAGACCGCGCGGCGCTTTCACGCGCATCGCGCCGGGCTGCGGGCGCGGCGGCTCAACCTGCATCCGCCGGGGCAGGGGCCACGCCCCCTCACCCCACGGATACAGACAGAAGGACCACACAGATGACCCCGCAAGAGATCGAAACCCGCATCGTCCGCTACGGCGACCTGCAACCCTGCAAGACCGCCTTCATCGACGCCCACACGCCCGGCTCCGACCAGAAGGAGAACTTCACCATCATCGGCGGCGGGGTGTCCGAAAGCCCCGACCAGCACGTGCACATCTCCATCCCGCACGGCTTCAACATCGGCGCCGCAGGCCAGCCGCCCAAGTGCCGCAACTCGCTGCACGATCACCACACGGCAGAGGCCTTCTTCGTGCTCTCCGGCCGCTGGCGGTTCTTCTGGGGCCGCTGGGGCGACGCCGGCGAGGTCACGCTGGAGCCGGGCGATATCTTCAACATCCCCACCGGCATCTTCCGCGGCTTCGAGAACATCGGCACGGACTACGGGATGATCATGGCCATCCTCGGCGGCGATGATGCCGGCGGCGGCGTCATGTGGGCGCCGCAAGTAATCGAAGACGCCGCCGACCACGGCCTCGTGCTGGGCGACAACGGCAAGCTCTACGACAACAAGAAACAGCAGCGCCTGCCCGAGGGCGTCAAGCCGATGCCGCTGATGAGCGAGGCCGAGCTGGCCAAGCGCCCCGAGCCGACCACGGCAGAGGTGCTGCCCAACCACGTCGCCCGCTACTGGGACATGGTCGCGCTGGCCGACCGCAAGCCTTGCAAGGTGATCGGCGAAACCGGCCTCCTGCGCGACAAGCCGGGCTTCGAGGTCGATTTCATCACCCGCGGTTCGGCGACAGAGCGCAAACACAGCCATGACAAGCCCTCGGTCCTGATGCCTGTCACCGGCCATTGGAAGGTAAGCTGGGAGGGCGGTTCGGCCACGCTGGCACCGGGCGATACCATGTCGGTGCCCGAGAACCTCGCCCATTCCGCCGTGCCGTCGATGACCGGCGAGGCCGCACTCTACCACATCATCGGCACCGCTGATCCGGCTGGCCCGAGCTGGAAAGGCTGACGCCTCCCATGTCCGCCACACCTCTCGTGTTCCTGCCCGGAATGATGTGCGATGCGCGCCTCTTCGCGCCGCAAATCGCGGCGTTCGGCGAGGCACGCGCGGTGATCGTGCCTGATCTGACGGGGGCCTGCACCATGCAGGCCCTCGCCGCCGCAGTTCTCTCCGAGGCCCCGGAGCGGTTTGCGCTCGGCGGCCTCTCGATGGGCGGGATCGTCGCCATGGAGGTGGCCCGCCAAGCCCCTGAGCGGCTGGCAGGGCTGGCGCTGCTCGATACCAACCCGCTGGCCGAACTGCCGGAGAAGCAGGCAGGCCGGGCGCCACAGATCGAGCGGGTTCATAACAACGGCCTCGCCGCGGTGATGACAGAGGAGATGATCCCCCATTATCTCGCGGATGAAGCGGCCACGCCCGACCTGCCCGACCTCTGCCTGCGCATGGCGCTGGATCTCGGGCAGGAGACCTTCGCCAACCAGTCCATCGCGCTCCGCGACCGTCCAGACCAGACCGACACGCTGCAGGCGCTCTCCATGCCCGCGCTCGTGCTCTGCGGCCGGCATGACAGGCTCTGCCCCGTCGAGCGCCACCAACTGATGCACGCGCTCATTCCCGGCTCGATACTCGAGATCGTCGAAAACGCCGGACACCTCACCACCCTCGAACGCCCCAACGAGACCAACGCGGCCCTTGCCCGCTGGCTGGAGACCCTATGACCCCCGAGACCCTGGACCTGCTGCGCAACGTCGATACCCCCACCGTCTGCAACGCCATCGAAGTCATTGAAGGCAAGCGCGGGTTCGACCGTTTCACTCGTGGAACCGTGCTTAGCAGCGACCCCGCCGCCGGTGCCCTTGTTGGCCGTGCCCGCACCGCCAAGATCGCCGCCATCGCCCCACCCGAGGAGGCGCCGGAGGTGATCAAGGCCCGCCGGATGGACTATTACCGGCACATGGCCACTGGCCCGCGCCCGGCCTTGGCCGTGGTCGAAGATCTCGATGGTGAAAACGCGGTCGGCGCCTTCTGGGGCGAGATCAACACCAACGTCCACAAGGGCTTCGGGCTCGCCGGCACGCTGACAAATGGCGTGATGCGCGACCTCGGCGACCTGCCCGAGGGCTACCCAGTCCTGGCTGGCTCCGTCGGCCCCTCGCACGCCTTCGTCCATGTCCGTGAGATCGGCACGCCCGTCACCGTCTTCGGCCTGACCATCGCCGATGGCGACCTTGTCCACGCCGACCGTCACGGCGCGCTGGTCATTCCCGAGCCCTACATCGCCTCCATCGCCGCCGCGATCGCCAAGATGCAGAAAACCGAAGCCATCGTCCTGGATGCCGCCCGCGCTCCCGGCTTCGACTTCGAAAGCTTCGAGGCCGCATGGTCCGCCTTCGAGAAAGCGCGGACCTGAGCGCGTCGGAGCCACGCTACCCTTCGAGGCGCCGCCCGTCAGCCTTCAACCCCATCCCTCCGGCAGCCGTGCCTCGCTGCCCTGACCGCAAATCTCGAACCCACGGAACCATTCATGCCCCAAAGCCTGCGTTTCGGCCTCCTTGCCCTTGTCGCCTACTTCGTCTGCATGGCGATTGCGCATTTCTTCGGTCTCAAAGTGCCCGTTCTCTTCGTCTATTACGATACGCCCTTCTACGCCTACCAGGACAAGATCATCTCCTTCGCAGTCCTGAGCTACGTCGGCCTGTTTTACGCGGCCTCCCGGGATATCAAACTCGTCCCCATCGCCCTGGCCGTCCTGGGGGCAACCGCCCTCGGCCTCGCGTCCGTCAATATGTCGGAGGCCCTGGCTTCGGTGCTCTCGGAGGACCAGTCCACCTGGCCCTACTGGGCGCAGACCGCCATGATCGCCGGTCTCTGGCTCGTCCTGTCAGTCCTTTATCTCGGGCGACCAAAGGCCTGACCGCCCCCATTACCGCCCGGCCCTACCAGTCGCGGGGCCGGGTGCGCTCGAGCTCGGCGCTGATCGGAATGAACTCCTCTTCATCTCCCGGCGGCAGCCGGAAAGGCCCGTTTGCCCAATCTGCCGCCTTCCAATCCTCCTTGGCCTGCTCGATCCGATCCTTCGAGGAGGAGACGAAGTTCCACCAGATGTAGCGCTTCTCATTGAGCGTCGCCCCGCCAAGCGCCATGAGCCGCGCCCCCTGCGGACCCGCCTTGACCGAAATCCGGTCACCGGGCCGAAACACCATCATGCGACCGGCCTCGAATGTGTCACCACTCACCTCGATGCTGCCTTCAGAAACATAGATGCCGCGATCCTCGTGATCGTCGGGCAGCGGGAAGGCGGCGCCGGGCCGGAGCACGACATCGAGATAGAAGGTTTCCGATTGCATGGTCACAGGGCTCGCCTTGCCATAGGCCGCGCCGAGGATCAGCCGGGCCCTAGCCCCGCCGTCCTGAAACTGCGGCAAGGTGGCCTCCTTGTGATGCTCGAAATCCGGCGCCATCTCTTCGCGGTCTTCGGGCAGGGCAATCCAGGTCTGGATGCCGAACAGCTTGTGCCGGGTTGCGCGGGTCTCCTCGCTGGTGCGCTCCGAATGGGTCACGCCGCGCCCGGCCACCATCCAGTTGACCTCGCCGGGATAGATCATCTGATGCGTGCCGAGGCTGTCCCGATGCTCGAACTCGCCCTGGTAGAGATAGGTCACTGTGCCGAGGCCGATATGCGGATGCGGGCGCACGTCGATACCGCCATCGGTGATGAACTCCGCCGGGCCCATCTGGTCGAAAAAGATGAAAGGCCCCACCATCTGCCGCGCCGGGGCGGGCAAGGCGCGCCGCACCTCGAATCCGCCGATATCACGGGCGCGCGGAATGATGAGCGTGTCGATCTCCCCGGCGTGCTCCAACGGGCATTCGGGGTTGTGCGTGGGGTTCCAGCTCATGGTTGTCCTCTCTCTCGATGGTGTCTCTCTTGCCGGGCAGCCTCACCACTGGATGACATCTGCCAGCTCTTCCCGATGCTTCAGCGCATGGGCCCGCACAAAGGGGCATAGCGGCACGATCCTCTCACCGCGCCGTCGGGCATCGGCGATCAGGCGATCGGCCAGCTTCCGCGCCACCCCCATGCCCCTCATGCTGTCGGGCACGAAGGTATGGTCAGCGATGATCAGCGTGGGCGTGACCTTGGAGGTGGTCAGCTCCGCTTCGCCCTCCGACTCCGGCGTGGTCGCCACGTAACGTCCCTTGCTCTCGGTTTCGGTGTAAGTGATCTCAACGTCGGCCACGATCCGGGCTCCTTTCTTCATCTGAGGCAGGGCGGCGCAGCAGGGCGTGTCCCGGCGAGGTCAGTCCGTTGTCACGAGGCGCTGCAGCGCCACAAGCTCCGACTGGCGCACCTCATGCCCGCCGTCATGGACTTCTGTCGCAACCTCGGCCCCCTGCTCAGCGTACCAGCCGATCAGCCGCTCGGTCAGCGGCCAAGGGCAGATCGGGTCGCGCCGGCCTGCGGTGATCAGAACTCGGGTTCCCGCGAGGCCCGGAGCAGCATCTGGCGCCCAGGGGATCAGCGGGTGAAGCAGCCCGACCCGATCAAACAGAGCGGGCTGCGCCATCGTCACCGACGCAAGGATGTTGGCGCCATTCGAGTAACCGAACCCGTATACCGGGCTGCCCGGATGCTGCGCCTTGTGCTCCGCGACATATGAGGCCAGCGCCTCGGTCCGGCGTCCCAGATCCTCCATGTCGTAAACACCCTCGCCCGTCCGGCGAAAGAAACGCGCGGCCCCCAACTCGGAGACATCGCCGCGCGGTGAAACGATGCCCGCGGCGGGCAGGAGCTGTCCGGCAAGCTCGAAGAACTGGGTTTCATCCCCGCCGGTGCCGTGGAAGGCAAAGATCAGCGGCGCCCCCGGCTCCGGCGGTCTCGTCAATGCCTGATAGCTTTCCGTTCCCATGGATCGGCTCCTTATCCAGAGATCGGGGGCAGAAGCCCCTCGATCTCGGCGCGATGAGGCTCGTAGCGCGTGGGCAGCTTCAGCGCCTCCCCCAGATGCGCCGTATCCTCGTCCCGATCGAACCCGGGCTCATTGGTCGCCACTTCAAACAGCACCCCGCCCGGCGTGCGGAAGTAGATCGCCCAAAAGTAGTCCCGGTCGATCACCGGCGTCACCTGGTAACCGGTGTCCATCAGGGCGCGGCGCACCTCAAGCTGCGCTGCCCGGTTCTCCACCGCGAAGGCGAGGTGATGAACCGATCCAGCGCCTTGCCCAGCCGTGCGCGCATCCGGCACTTCCTCAAGGTCGATGGTGTCGGCGGCATTGCCTCCTTCGATCCGATAGCGGGTGATCCCTCCGTCGCTCTCGTCTTTCTGATACCCCATGAAGCTCAAGAGCTCGCCGGTCGCCGCCGCATCCCGCAGGCTGAAGCGCGCGCCGTGAAATCCCAGGATGCCCGCCTCTTCAGGCACATCGCTTCCGGTCCACGGCGTGCGGCCGCGCAGATCGCTTTCCACCAGCGCAAACCCGTCCCCGTCCGGCCCGTCAAAGCCCAGCCTGCTCTCGCCCAGAAATGTGCTTTCGCGCAGCCCGGTCACGCCGCGCGCGGCGAGGCGCTCCTTCCAGTATCCCAGCGCACCCCTGGGCACGGCAAACTCGGTCGTTCCCACCTCGCCGGTGCCCCGGCGGCCCTTTGGCATGTTCCCGAACGGGAAGTAGGTCATCACCGATCCGGGCGTGCCCACCTCGTCCCCGTAATAGAGGTGATACACCTCCGGCGCATCGAAGTTGACGGTCTTCTTGACCCGGCGAAGGCCGAGGGTATTGGTAAAGAACGCGTTGTTTGCATTTGCATCTCCTGCCATCGATGTAACGTGATGCAGGCCTTTGATCTCTGTAATCATGGCTGTGCCTTTCAAGCGATCCCTGTGTCTTGATCCCAACATAGGACATGGCGCCATTCACATTAATCGAAATGGCATTGCACTCACTATTGCTATGATTGCAATAATCCAGAATGCAGGACATCAAACCGATCCGGGTGTTTTTGAAGGTGGTCGAGCTCAGCAGTTTCGCCGCCGCAGCCCGCGCCCTCAAGATGGCACCGGCCTCTGTCACGCGCATCGTCGCGCGGCTCGAAGAGGACCTTGGCCAGCAGCTTCTGGTCCGTACAACCCGGCAGGTTTCGCTCACGACAGCCGGGGCGACCATGGCCGCCCGCTATGCGCCTGTCGTTGCCGATTTCGACCGGATCACCGAGGAAATCACCCGATCCGCCCGCCCCGACCGGGGGCGGCTCTCCATCAACGCGCCGATGTCGCTTGGCCTGCGGCTGATGCCAAGCCTGATCGACAGGTTTCGGCTGGCCTATCCGAACATCACGCTGGATGTGCAATTGACCGATGCCTTCATCGACATCGTCCAGGAACGGTGCGATCTCGCCATCCGCATCTCAGGCCCGCCTGCCGACAAGTCGACCATCTGGCGCAAGATCTGCGAAGTCCCTCGGCACCTCGTGGCAGCCCCGGACCTCTTCAACCGGACCCCGAAGCCCGAAACGCCCGAGGGTCTCGATCCGGCGGTCTGCATGTCCTATTCAGCCTCGGGCCGGGCGGAAACCTGGAAGCTCAGCCATGGAGGGCGATCGCGCAACGTGACCGCAGGCGCTTCGATCCTCAGCAACAACGGCGACTTTCTCTACGCCATGGCCAAGGCCGGAAACGGAATAGCGCTGCTGCCGGATTTCATCGTCAGCGACGGTATAGCAAACGGCGAAGTCGAAACCGTCCTAAGCGACTGGTCCGCACCGCCCCTCTGGATGACGCTGTTCTATCCACCCTACGAAGTCTTGCCGCCATTGGTGGCGACCTTCACGGACTTCTTCGAAGCCCATCTCAAGGAAGTAGCCGGTCTAAGTTTTGATCAGTCCCGCCGATGAGGCCGTGACGCAGCAAGCTATCCCCCGATTATGCTGGTCGCTAAGGACGCTTTCGGCCCGAAGCTGTCGTTCGCCGAACGTTCAGCACGCCGCGGTGCGGCCCGCCAGAGCCGGCATTCGCTGCAGATGAATGATCTGACGAAGGGGCCAGGTTAGGACCGAGAACGAAGTTGTCGTTTGGTGATGGATCTGAGGCTCAACTTTCTTCCGAACTCAAGGAAAGCCCGCAGTTCGGCTGCACCATAGAAACCTATTTCGCAAGCAATAGGATCAAACCGGGAAAAGCAACGGTAATACCCAACGCGGCGGTAAGAACCATGTAGAAAGGCAGCTGGTATCGCATGACTTCGTTCACCGAACATTTCGCAATCGCAGCGGTCAGGAACAAGAGCAGGCCGACGGGCGGGGTGACGTTTCCGTAGACCAGCGCAATGCAGATGATGACCCCGAAGTGCACCGGATCGAACCCGTAGCTCAGTCCCAGCGGCGCAAAGACGGGCACAAGTATGATGACGGCGGCGGTAACATCGACGACGCAGCCGATAACGAGAACGCATCCGATCACCAGCAGCACCGCGATGGTCGGGCTGTCCGTGACGGCCTGCACCCAGGCCACGATGGCCTGTGGCACCTGCTCCAGCGCGAGCACCCAGCCGAAAATGCCGGCGGACGCGATGATAAGGCCGATGATCCCGGTGGTCACGGCGGCCTCCCGCATGACGCCGACCAGCTCCCTCAGACGGACCTCCCGGTAGACCAGCACCCCCACCGCGGCCGAGTAGACAACGGCGACGGCGCCGGCTTCTGTCGGCGTGAAGACACCGCCGAGAATGCCACCGATAATAATGACAGGTGCGAGCAGGGCGGCGCCGGCATCCCGTCCGGCGATCAGCCGGGCCCGTATCGGCACGCGGTCTCCCCCGCCCCATCCGTGGCGGCGCGCCATGATCGCGTTCACGATGAACAGGCCAAGCGTGATGAGAAGTCCGGGAATGATGCCGGCAAGAAACATCGCCCCGACAGAGACCCCCGCCAGCGAGCCGTAGATCACCATGATGATCGAGGGTGGGATGATCGGGCCGATCGCGGCGCTCGAGGCTTCCAGCGCGGCGGCATATCCGGCCGGGTATCCAGCGCGCTTCATGGCGGGGATGAGAATCGAACCGGTTGCAGAAGCGCTGGCCGCGCTGGAGCCGGTGAGGGATGAGAAGATCGTGCTGGCCAGCACGTCGACCTGCGCCAGGCCGCCACGCCAATGCCCGACCATGGTCTGAGCAAAGTGGATCATCCGGCGCGCCATGCCGCCCCGCTCCATGATTGCACCTGCGAGAATGAAGAAGGGGATCGCAAGCAGGGAGGTGCTGTCGAGCATAACGAACACGCGCTGCGGTACCACGGCCACGGGCAGGTTCATGTCGGAGCTGAGCAGAGCGATGGCGCCGGAGATTCCCATCGCGGCGGCGACCGGGATGCGTAGAATGAGCAGCACTGCGAATGAGATCAACAAAGGCGTGAGCATGTCAGGTTTCCTCCGCGCCCGGCTCGTCTGTCTCCTTGCCAAGGATCAAGCGCAGCGCGTGCTCTCCCGCGAAGAGGGATGTCAGCACGCCGAAGATCGGCAGGATCGTTTCGACGTAGGCGATGGGCAATTGCATGGCAGGTGAGAGGGAGGTCCAGTTCAATTGCATCAACTGCCAGCCGCCGATGCCCAGAAGGGCCGCGAAGACGATCAGCCCGAGGTCGCCCAGTATCCGGAGCGGCCTTCTGAACCGCGCACCGATCAGTTCTTCCAGCAGAGTGATCGACATGTGGGCGCCCTGCCTCGTCGCGATGGCCGCTGCAAGTGCGACCATCCAGATGAAGCCATAGCGGCAGAGTTCGTCGATCCACCCCAACGAATTGGAAAAAGCGTAGCGCAGCACGACCTGGAGGAATGTCAGGGCGACGAACAACCCGAAAATGCCCGCGACGATCCAGCCGATCATGCGTTCCAGTACCTGCATCCTCTCCCCCTTGAGACAAATGGCCAGCGATGCATGGCGGCACCGCTGACCTGACTTGTGCACTTATCGTGTCGGCTCAGGCGAGCAGCATGTCCACAAGGGCTTGACCCTCTTCGCCCAGGTTCTCCACCAGCGGATCCCATGTGGGGATCACGATCTTCCGAATCTCGCTCACATCGGGCGTGTTCACCGGAAGACCACCCTCCTCGAGGGCCTTCAAGGCCGCTGCGTTGTCTTCCCGCGCCTGGGCACGTTGCCCTTGGAAAGCAGCGACTGCAGCCGCTTGGACCGCTTCCTGCTGTTCGGCGCTCATGTTGCCAAAGGCGCGATCTCCGATGACGAGATGCAGCGGGTTATAAAGATGCCGGGTCAGCGAGTAGAACTTCGAGACTTCGTTGAACTTCTGCTGTGTGACCGCTGCGGGCGTGCCCTCGGCCCCGTCGACGACCCCGGTCTGCATCGAAGTATACACGTCGGAATAGGGGATGGGTGTGGGCGCAGCGCCGAGCGCCGCCATCGGCAGCAGGTGCAGCTGCGCCTCCGGCACCCGGAGCTTGAGGCCGTTGAAGTCTTCCGCCGTCTCGATGGGACGAACTGTATTGAAGACAGAGCGCCAACCCAGCTCACCCCACGCGAGGATCCGCATGCCGGCTTGCGCGGCAAGGGCTTCCGACAGTTTTGCGGAGAAGGCACCGTCGAGCAGAGAGTCCGCGTGCGCTTCGTCCCGATAGGAGAAGTAGAGCGCTGCCGTTACCATGATGGGCGCTATGTTGGCGGTGTAGTCGGGCCCGGAGGACGTCATGTCGACCGATCCGAGCTTGATACCCTCGTAGAGGTCGCGCAGGTTGCCGAGCTGGCCGGCGGGGAAGACCTTCACCTCGACAGCGCCATCGGTTGTCTCGGCAACGCGCTCCGCAAAGTCGACGTACCCCTTGTGGGTCGCACTGTCGGTGGATTCGATGTGGGCGGCGCGCAGCGTGGTCGACGCCTGGGCCCTGGCGAGGGTCGGTGCGCCCAACAGGGCCGCCCCTGCGAGGCCAGATTTCAGAATGGTTCGGCGGGTCGGTCCGGTCTTTCCGGATAACAGCATTTCGGTTCCTCCCATGTTGTTGGCTCTGGCTTAGAGCGATGCCCGAGACTTGACAGCCAATTTTGCGCGTGTCAACAGATTGGTTGGACCATTGGACCGCTAGACCATGCGGACCCAAGCATTGCCTAAGGAGGAGCCGGCCATGAGCCACGACATGTCTTCACGGATCGCTGGCTTCAATGTCTCGGTTTTCCGCGTGCCGCTCCCAGCCCCCTGGGTCTCCGCCGCGCACGCCATCACCCACCACGAGCACATCCTAGTTACCTTGACGCTGGAGAACGGCCTGTCGGGGGCGGGCTGGAGCTCGACCATGGGCAATGCCGGGATCGCCATCGCCGCCCTCGCACAGAGCTATCTCGGCCCGATGCTCATTGGGCAAGATGTGCACGACCATGAGGCCCTGTGGCAGGCCCTTTGGAAGCGAAGCCATCAACCGGGGCCGGGTGGCATCGCCGCGCTCGCGGTTGCCGGCTTCGACCTTGCCCTGTGGGATCTGCGTGGAAAGTTGGCTGAACTTCCGGTGCGCAGGCTGATCGGGAGCGCCGCCGACAGCCTCGAAGTCTATGCCAGTGCGGTGAACCTGCACCTGAGCGAGGCCGCGCTCGTCGAGCAGACCCGGGCGTTTCTCGATGCCGGCAACCGGCTTTTCAAGATCAAGGTGGGCCGCCCGGACCTAGAGGATGACCTTTCGCGCATTGCCGCCGTCCGGAAGGTGATTGGAAGCCGACCCCTGATGCTCGATGCCAACCAGCGCTTCAAGCCCGGCGACGCCCTGCGCCGGGTGACGGCTTACGCGCGCTTCGATCCGGTCTGGATGGAAGAGCCATTGGCGCCCAGCGACGTGGATGGCCACGCGCGTCTTGCCGCGGTGTCCCCCACCCCCATCGCACTGGGCGAGGAGGTCTCCACCCGGTCCAGCTTCTGGCGCTATGTTTCTTCAGGCGCGGTCCACTACCTCCAACCGAACGTGTTGAAGGTTGGCGGTATCTCGGAATGGCTGAAGATCGCCCACCTGGGCAATTGCGCCAACCTGACCATCGCCCCGCACGGCGCGCTCGAAGCCTCGATAATTGTTGCTGGGGCCATACCCGGGTGCTACCCCGTCGAGAACATCGAAGGAGGGAGTTTCTTGGAACAGGGCATCGCACAGGTGGCCGCAAAACCGGAACGTGGCCGTGTCATTCTTTCCGAGGCCCCCGGCCTTGGTGTCGAGTTCGACCGCGCAGCACTGGCCGATCACGCAGCGTCCCCCGGCGATCATGTTCCGCTGCCCGACCCGGCAGCCTACTATGCCGGAAAGTGATGCAGGCCGCCCGCCCGTGAACCGGACGATCAAGCCAGTCCGGGTGTACCGGCAGGTTGCCGACAGCCTTGAGGCGCGCATCGCAGATGGAGAATTCGAGCCCGGCCAGCGACTTACCACAGAGCGCGATCTCTCGCGCGAGTACGGCGTATCACGAACGTGCATCCGCGAGGCGCTGCTTGCGCTGGAGATTGCCGGGCTGGTGACGATCAAGGTCGGTTCGGGGGTGTTCGTGCTACCCCCTCAGGCACCCGACCAGATAGCGGCCGTGCCCGCGGCGATGCCCGACCAGAACAGCCCGAGCGACATCCTGCAATCGCGCCTTGCGCTCGAGCCGCACATCTGCCGCCTAGCGGCATCTGCAGCGAGCGCGGAAGATCTCGACACGATCGACGGCTATGTTCAGAAGATGCGCGAAGAACACCGAATGGCCACAGAAACCGAAAACGGCGACCGCGAGTTTCACTTTGCCATCGCGCGCGCCGCTCAAAACCCAATGCTGTTAGAATTCCTGCAACGGGTCTGGGACGAAATGACGGGGCCAATGTGGCAGGCTCTCCAAAGGCACATCCGCACTCCGCTGATGAGACTGAAATGGATCGAAGACCATGAAGTCATCGTTGCCGCCCTGCGAAGTGGTAGCCCGGACGCGGCCCAGTCCGCGATGCATGCGCATATCGAGCACGTGATGGAAGCCCTGGAAAAAGCCAAGTTCCGGTAGGGGCTTTTGCGTGCGCCGATGAGAGGTCCAGACCGACCAAATAGAAACGGTCTCGGCAAGTTCTGTAGTCCCGGTTGTTTGTGTAACAAGATGAGGGCGAACCGATGCATATCTGACGTCTTGATCGTGCGGATGGCCTCGCATGTCAGGCGGCGATCCACTGTCCGAGCAGCATCGTCTTCCAGCCCGACGCCCGGTGCGCGGACAAATCTGCCTTTGGATGGATTGGCCCGATTGTTCGCATCTGAGAACGCGTAATGATTATCGCTCCGAACCGCGCACAGGCAGCTTGCTCGAGGCCTTCATCTCCTTGAGTGACAGGTTCGAACGAATGCTGGTTACTCCAGGTAGACGCCGCAATGTGCTGTCAACAAAGGCGCTGTAGTCGTCCAAATCACGTGCGACCACGATCAATAGGAAGTCGTCCTCGCCCGTGGTGTTGTGGCAAGCGAGTATATTGGGTGTGACCTCGATAATACGCTGGAATTCGGCAGTGGCGGACTGATCGTGTTCTGAGCAGCTCAGTTGAACGAAAGCCATGACACCCAGCCCCAGCTTGCGGCGATTGAGCTGGGCCTGATAGCCCTCAATGATGCCCGTCTCCTCCAGTTTTTTGAGCCGTCGCCAGCAGGGGGTTTCGCTCATGTTCAGGTGCGAAGCCAGTTTGGCGTTGGTCATGCGCCCGTCGCTTTGAAGAAGTCCGAGAATTTGTGCACTGACTGCGTCGATATCCGACAATGGAAGAGCTCCCTCAAATTTTCCTCATGGTGAGGGTTTTCTGCCCTGATTATGTGAATTATGGGGCAGAACGGCAAGGCAATTTCATCTAGGGCTGATAGCTTCCACCCAAACAGTCGATCCAACCGAAAGGCCCTGCCATGAAAGCTGTCCTGTTCGAGAAATTCCAAGAGGCTCCCAAAGTTGTCAACGTGTCGGACCCTGTGCCCGAAGCGCATGGGGTCGTCCTGAAGGTCGAAGCCACGGGGGTGTGCCGCAGCGACTGGCACGGCTGGATGGGTCACGATAGCGACATCGACCTTCCGCATATCCCCGGCCACGAACTGGCCGGCGTGGTCGAGGCGGTCGGCAAGGACGTGAAGAACTGGAAGGTGGGCGATCGGGTCACTGTGCCGTTCATCTGCGGCTGTGGATCATGCAGCGAATGTCATGCCGGTCACCAGCAGGTCTGTCTGCATCAGGAGCAGCCGGGCTTTACCCATTGGGGCAGCTTTGCCGAATACGTGCCGATCCATCAGGCTGATCTGAATGTGGTCGCATTGCCCGAGACGATGGATTTCGCCACTGCGGCGAGCCTTGGTTGCCGGTTCGCCACATCGTTCCGCGCCGTGATCGACCAAGGCAAGGTCAGCTCGGGCCAGTGGGTCGCCGTGCATGGCTGCGGCGGCGTCGGCCTTTCGGCAGTGATGATCGCCAGCGCGGCGGGGGCAAACGTGATCGGCGTCGATCTCGACCCGGCAAAACTGGCTCTGGCCAAGGAGCTTGGCGCGGTTGCGGCCATTGATGGCAAGGGTGACGTGGTCGAGGCCGTCAAGGAGATCACCAAGGGCGGCGCACATGTCTCGCTCGATGCGCTTGGACACCCGGCGACGATGACCAACTCGATCCTGTGCCTTCGCCCACGGGGCAAACACATTCAGGTGGGTCTGATGCTGGGCGATCACGCGGCCCCTGCGATTCCGATGCCCAAGATCGTGGGCCAGGAGATCGAGTTGCTTGGCTCCCACGGGATGCAGGCGCACCGCTATGGCGCAATGCTCGATATGGTCGAGAGCGGCAAGCTTAACCCGGCCCGGCTGGTCGGCGACAAGATCGGCATCGACGCCGCCCCCGAGGCGCTTATGAACATGGACAAGTTCCAGTCGGTCGGCGCAACCGTGATCACGAGCTTCTGAACCTTGGACAACGTTGCATCCACTTGCCGTGTCCATCACCCGGGCAGAGGGGCGCAAAAAATGCCAATCCAGGACTGATCACCGCCCCTGCTCTTTAGCCGGAGCACGGGCAAAGAGACTTCAACGCCAAAAGCAGATCGGAAGGCCTATCATGAGCACACCGGAAGAAAACAAGCGCGTCGTCAGGGGGTTTCTTGAGACCGTTTTCAACGAGCATAAGGTCGACGAGGGCATGGACGCCTATGTCGGGGAAACCTACACTCAGCACAATCCCGGCGTCGCCGATGGGGTGGAGGCATTCAGAGAGAACTTCAAGGAGACGTTCGCCAAGAACCCTGAGTCGTACTTCGACATCAAGCGCATGTTTTGCGAGGGCGACCACGTGACCGTTCACGCCCATTGGACGCAAGACAAGGATGATCGCGGGTCTGCGGTCATGGATATCTTCCGGCTGGAGAATGGTCGTATCGTGGAGCACTGGGATGTCATTCAGCCTATCCCTGAGCACATCGGGCACGACAACACGATGTTCTGAGCCATGGAAAAGATTGCATTCATCGGGGGCGGCAACATGGCGTCGGCCATCATCGGAGGCATGATCGCCAGCGGTTGGGAGCCGACGCGGATCACGGTTATCGACCCGAACGCCGACCAGAGAGACCGTCTGGAAAGTGACCACAACGTTCACACGACGGACGATGTAGCCGACGCCACTGCCGCTGACATCGTCGTGCTGGCCGTCAAACCTCAGGTCATTCCTGCCGTTGCCGAGCAGATGCGCGCAGACCTATCTGGCAAGCTCATCCTGAGCATTGCGGCCGGGGTCACAACTGCAACGCTTGAAGCTCTCTTCGGGCCGGTGGCCGTCGCACGCACCATGCCCAACACGCCAGCCCTGCTCGGTCTGGGGGCGACGGGGCTTTACGTGAACGACCATGCGACCGAAGCGCAACGAAAAGCTGCCGCGGAGATCATCGAGGCCTTCGGCATTTGCGTCACCGTAGAGCGCGAAGACCTTCTGGACGCTGTCACGGCAGTATCAGGCAGCGGCCCTGCATACTATTTTCTGATGATCGAAGAAATGATCCGGGCCGGAACCGCCCTGGGCCTGAGCCCGGAGGATGCCAAGGCGCTTACCCTGCAGACGGCACTTGGCGCGGCCAACATGGCCACCAAGGGAGACGCGCCAGAAGACCTCCGGGCCCGTGTCACATCGCCCAACGGGACGACCCATGCGGCCATTGTTTCGATGCAGGAGAACGGCTTTGGGGCCGTGATCGCAAAAGCAATGACGGCCTGCCGCGACCGGGCCGTCGAATTAGGGAAGGCATAACAATGATCATTCGATGGTGGCGGGCCGTTGCGGGCTCTCAGGAGGTGCTTCAACAATACGCGGACCATCTGGAGCGAAGCACATTCCAGGAGATGGCTGGATTGCCCGGTCATCTCGGCGCGTCTCTTGCCGTCAAGGTGAATGGAACCGATTGCGAGCTGGTCGTGACCAGCCTTTGGTCAGATCTTGCCTCGGCGGGGCATTTCGAACAGGGGGCATTCGACGATGCGGTGGTCAAGCCGAGCACCCAGAAGCTTCTGAAATCCTTCGACCTGAAGGTTGAGTACTTCGAGACGCTGGTCACGACAGGTATCTTGGAAAAGGGCTGACGCAGGATGTTTGAACAGGTTGAGGATTATCCCGTCGACCCCATCATGATCGGGGCCGACTACTTCGCGGCTGATCCCCGCGAAGATAAACTCAACCTGACGGTGGGTATCTATCAGGACGAGTTTGGCCAAACACCTGTCCTGAATGCCGTGAAACTGGCCGAACAAAAGCTGGTCGAGACCCAGACCAGCAAGTCCTACCTCGCCCTGACAGGGAATGCCGACTATTGCCGCGTGCTCGGGCACGAGATCATGGGCGATGCTTTCGACGACGGCTGGGTGTCCGCTCAGACATCCGGTGGGGCCGTGGCCCTCCGGGTCATGGCGGACCTTTTGGCTCAGATGCCAAAGCCTCCCACCGTCTGGCTGCAGACACCGACCTATGGCAACTACGTCCCGATCCTGAAGGCAGCCCATGCGCGGTTTGCCCAAGTGCCGTATTACGACCGGCTCAAGGCCCAGATTACCTTTGACCAAATGCTGGACGGGTTGAAAGCCGCCAAAGCCGGCGATGTCTTTCTCATGCAGGGCGTGTGCCACAACCCGACCGGCGCGGACATGAACGCGGAGCAGTTCGACGCCTTGCTCGACGCGATCGAGGCGCACGGAGTCATCCCCTGGATCGACCTCGCCTATCTGGGCTTCGCTCAAAGCTGGGACGCTGATTGCGCTATGGCCCGCAAGATCGCTGCCCGGTTCCCTGAGTGCATTGTCTGTATCACCCTATCCAAATCCTTCGGCATCTACCGCGACCGGGCCGGGGCACTGTTTGTGAAAACGCGAGCGCGCGACCGGGACAAGACACACCGTGCCGTGTCGGCAATTGTCCGCTCTGGCGCGTCCCACGCCCCGGATCACGGCCCATCGGTGGTGCGCACGATCTTGCAGGATGCGAGCTTCAAACGGCTCTGGTTGGCCGAGCTCGATCAAATGCGCGCACGCGTCGCCAAGGTGCGCCAACAGATTGTCGATACCGAGCGTGACCTGCTCGGCAATGGGCAGCTCGCCTACATCGCAGAACAATCGGGCATGTTCTCGCTATTGCCATTGACGAATGCACAAGAGGAAGCGCTGACCCGCGATCATGGCATCCACGTCGTGAAGGGCGGCCGGGTGAACGTCGCGCGCCTCGGTGAAACGGACCTCCCATGGCTCGTTCGAAGCGTCAAAGACGTAACGGAGGATACATCCCAAACCTAGCGCAGGGCGGGCGCTCTGGGCAAAATGCGTACCTCGTACCACGACTGAAATCGACCTTGCCCTGAACCAAATGCGCGCGGCCATGGGCGCCGAATACTTTGCTAATGAAGCCGGCTTGTCCGATCGTTTTCAGCGCAAGGCAGGCTGTCGCCCTAAAACCGCGCGAACGTGCGAGCGGACGGCAGTGAACCGCGCTCTGGAAGTCCCGCATGGGGCGGCCAGGCTGGGTATTGGCTACAACATCGATGCCGAATAGCAGGACCGTCTGGACCTGTCGCTTGATGTGAGCGCGGCAATTCCGTCAAACCCGTTTCTTGAGGGGTGTGACGGCTTCGAGGGGCTCCGCGCGTCGGCTCATGGCAAGCGCTTTTGCGCCGTTCTCCGCCAATCACTGAGCCACTGCGGCCGTAATCCCTGTACCTGCGCCGGTGATGCGAGCGACCTTGCCTGCAGAACGCCTCATGCCCTTACGCCGCTTGGCACGATGCCCTCTGCGACCCAGGCGTCAAGCTTGGCCAGAACCGCGTCGCAGAAGGCCGTGTCGTTGATATGGCAGTGCAGCTCGGTCATCTGTACCCGCCCGCTTGCGGCGCTCTTGCTGGCGGCGATGAAGGCTGCGAGGCCTTCGGGGTCATGGGCGGGTTCGCCGGGTTTGTCCCATTCCTCAATGCCGTGCAGGGGTAGGAAGTATTCGGTGGGGCCGGCTGCGCCCGCGAGGCGTTCGACAATCGCGTCGGCCAGCACAGCGCGCTCCCCGGCGTTGAAAGCGACGTTCTTGATCAGCCGGTTGTGCTGGTGGAAGGGGCGGTCGGTGAACCGCGCGGGGATCTCCTGCCAGCCCGCCAGATCGAGGATGTCCGATGCCCCGGGGGCGACCATCTGCGGTGTGCCCGAGCGGCCTGCGCCTGTCAGCCGGTCCGCCCCTGCCGAAACGAGCGAAGCGTGCAGAACGTTCACCAGTTCCTGCAGGGAGAAGTCCATGACACAGGCGAAGGCCCCGTCTGCGGCCAGTCGCTCGAATGCCATGCCGCCCATGCCGGTCGTGTGGAACACCGCCACGTCATACCCGCGCTTGCTCAGCTCGGGATGCAGGCGTTTCATGTATTTCAGGCAGGATGAGCCGAGCGAGGTCATGCCGATCACGGGCCGGTCGAAGGCGGGCGGCTCGACCGCCTCGGCCGCGCCAAGAACTGCGCCTGCGGCTTGGCTGAGCGAGGATTTGCACAGCGGATTGAGACCATAGAGCCCGCCGGCCCAGAGGATGAACTGCACATCCGCCGCCATACGCTCTGCACAGATGAGGGGGGACCCCGCGACCGTCGAGACAATGTATTTCGGCACGCCAATGGGCAGAGCCTGGGCGCAGTCCAGCGCCAGATCGGTGCCCATCGTGCCGCCAAGGCAGATCATCCCGTCGATGCGGCCCTCCTTGTAGAGCCTTAGCGTGGTCGCGGCGGCCCCGGCGCTCATCTTCTCGAAGGCCTCACCCTCTTCGCCGAGAGCGATGAGGCTGTCTATGGTCTCACCGGCGGAGGCGGCCACCTCATGTTTGGTGATATCGATGGGCTGCGCAGTATCGCCCAAAACGCTGACATCCATGGCCAGCACATTCCCGCCTTGCCCTTTGATCTTGCCAATCAGGTAGCCAAGCTCAGCGTCCTTGGTGTCGAAAGTGCCGATGACCAGAATGGTTTTGCTCATGTGTCAGCCTCCCTGATGTGCCGCGCTTTGGGCGAGCCATGCGCCGCAAAGGTCACGCGCATCCTTGATGAACCGGGTGTTGCGCGCGGACGACCCCGGCTCTCCCATGCGGGGTACGATCCAGCCGACATAGGTGACGGCGCGCAGCGCGAGGAACAGATCGAGATGGCTCATGTCGAGAGGGCGGATGCTGAGGTAGCCGTCGAGTAGCGCTTGTTTCAGTGCAGGGTAGTTCGGCTCGGCCCGGTTCTTCAGCAGCGCCGTGGCCACGTCGAAGAGCCGGTAGCCATAGCCGCCATCGTCGAAGTCGATGAGATAGAGATCGGTGCCGTCGATCATCACATTCTCGCGCACAAGATCAGCGTGGATCAGCCCGGTGTCGAGCTCGAGCGCGGCCAGCGCACGCGCGGCCTGGCTGCGAAAGTCGCGCAGCATCGCAGCGGTCGGGGCATCGAGCGTGGGGTTTTCCCAGAACCGGCCCCAAAGCGGTGCGTCCCCCAGCAGACCCTCGGCATCCCAGTGGCAGCGAGTGAAGCCCTCCGGCGCGGTCCAACTGTCGCAGGCCAGATGCAGCCGCGCCATTTCCGCGCCGAGGTCAGTGAAGGTCCGCAGGGGGGAACCCAAGGTCAAGGGTTCGCGGCTGCGGCCCAGCGGGGAGCCGCCCAGCCATGTGATCAGATCGGCATAGTGGCCGTCGATGCTCTCCAGCAGTTTTCCCTTGCGGCTGGGGCGGGGGGCAGGGACGCCAAGGCCCGCGCGGGCCATTTCGGCCAGCCAGTCCAGTTCGGAGGTCAATTCCGAAAGGTCGCGATAGCCCGGACGTTTGAAGCGCAGGGCATAGGTCGCACCCTCATGCATCACCTTGTAGATACGGTTCTCGCGTCCGGCGACGAAATCGCAGCTTGCGCCCGTCATGCCCCAAAGGGCCAGCGCCTTTTCGACGGGGTCGGTCATGCGGCAACGGGGTGGTCGGCCAGAACGCCGTCGAGCGTGTCGATCAACAGGTCCAGATGGTCTTCGCCGAAGGGCATGGGTGGGCGGATCTTGAGCGTGTTCTTGTGGCGCCCCAGCTTGGACAGGATCACGCCGCGATGTCGCATGGCGTTGATGATGCGGTCGGCATAGGCGCTGGCCGGCTCCTTGTTGGCGCGGTCCAGCACGAACTCCGCTCCAAAGACCATTCCGGATTGGCGCACGTCGCCGATAACCTCGTATTTCTCGGCCAGGGCGTGCAGGCGCTCTGCTGCGAGCTTGCCGATCTTCAAGGCATTGGCTTGCAGGTCCTGGGCCTCCAACTCCTCCAGCACCGCCATGGCGGCCGCGCAGGAAACGGGATTGCCGCCGAAGGTATTGAAATAGCGGAACGAACCCCGGAACCGGGCCATGATCTCGGTCGTGGTCACGAGGCCCGCGACCGGGTGGCCATTGCCCATGGGTTTGCCCATACAGACGATATCCGGGGTCACGCCCTGCCGCTGATGGGCCCAGAAATGGGAGCCGCAGCGGCCAAAACCCGACTGCACCTCGTCGCAGATCAAGAGCCCCCCGGCGCGGCGCGCGGCCTCGGCGGCAGGTTTCAGCCAGCCTTCGGCTTGGGTCGGAAAGCCCTCGTTCAGGAAGAGAGGGCAGACGATCAGGGCCGCAAATCCGATGCCCGATGCTTCCAGATCGTCAATCGCCTCCTGCACCTTGGCGGCAAAGCGCTGCCCGTCCGGGTCGGGGATGCGGTAGCTGTCGGGCGCCTCCACATGGCGCAAGTAGCCGCCGAGCCCAAAGCCCACCTCTGGCACATTCGACTTGGACAGATGCGAGACCAGCGTGGTGTTGCCGTGGTATGTAGCGTCGGTTGCCACGATCCCACGCTTGCCGGTCATCGCTTCGGCCATGCGGAGCGCGATGTCATTGGCTTCGGATCCGGTGCAGGTCAGGATCGCAGTGTCCAGTGGATCGTCGAACGTTGCGGTCAGCCGTTCAACATAGTTCACGATGCCCTCGTGCAGATAGCGGGTATGCACGTTCAGGGTGCGCGCCTGCTCGCAGATCGCATCCACCACGCGCGGGTTGCAATGTCCCACATGCGGCACGTTGTTGTAACAGTCGAGGTACTTGTTGCCCTCGGCGTCCCACATCCAGACACCTTCGCCCCGCACGATATGGACTGGATCGTCGTAAAAGGTGGAAACGTTGGGCCCGAGCAGGGCGCGACGGCGGTCAATGAGATCATGCATCCTGAGCCTCGCGTGAATTTTGTGTGTCGGCTTTTGCGGCCTTGCGGTCCCTCCAGACCGTTCTTGCCTGCACGACCAGTGCGACCACGATCATCAAGAAGAGAATGAACGCGATGGGCCGGTCAATGAAATCCCAAGGATCCTGAACACGGGCCATGGCGGTACGCAGCTTGTCTTCCATCAGTTTTCCCAGAACGATGCCCAAGATGATGGGCGACGTCGGGTAGTCGAGCCGTTTCAGCATGAAGCCGAAAACTCCGAAGCCGCTGGCAATCGCGACATCGGTCAGCGAATTGCGCAAGCTGTAGACCCCGATCAGGCTGAAGGTCAGGACCATCATGCCGAGGAAGCGGTTCGGGATCGTCATGGCCTTCATCAACTTGCCCGTCGCGAAGAATAGGAACACGACGACGATGATATTGAGCAGCAAAAGGCAGAGATAAAGCGCCAGTACGAAGTCCATCTGCCCGGAGAAAAGCTGCGGGCCGGGGATCACGTTGTGAACATAGAACACCGCGAGCATCATCGCGGTCAGTTCCTCGCCCGGGATGCCAAGCGCCAGGAGCGGGATCATCGCAGCGGCGGGGACGGAGTTGTTTGCGGCCTCGGAGGCAACGATCCCCTCCGGGTTGCCCTTGCCGAAGAGCTCTGGGGTTTTAGAGGTTCGCTGAGCGTAGGAGTAGGACATGAATTGTGACATGAACTCGCCCACGCCAGGGATCATCCCGCAGAACACCCCGAAGGATGAACCGACAGTGGCGATCCGGCGGTAGACCCAGAGGTCCTTCATCTGGGCGATGAAGCCGACTTTCTCCACCTCGGGCAGTTTGATCTTGCTGTCTTTATCCATGAACAGGATCAACGCCTGGCTGATGGCAAAGAGCCCTAGCACCACGACGATCAGGTCGACACCGGATTGCAGCCAGCCCATGCCGAAGGTGTAGCGCTGGGTGTAGGCGGCGCTCTCGATGCCGATGGTCTGCAGGAAAATCCCGACGCAAGCGAGCATGGCTGCGGCCAGGACCTGACCGCGATGGGTGACGATGACCAGCAGGATGCCCAAGAGAGCGGCAAGAAAGATCTCTCGTGCGCCAAACATCGGTGCGATCTTGGCCAGAACCGGCGCAAGCAGCATCAGCGCGAAGATCGAGAACAGCGCACCAAAGAAGGACGCAGAATAGGCAAGGCTGAGGGCGCGCCGCGCCTCACCGCGTTTCGTCATCGGATAGCCGTCGTAGGTGGTCAGCGCGTTCACTGGCGTGCCGGGCGTGTTGACCAGAATGGCAGGGATTGCGCCGCCGAACATGGAGGAGCCATAGATGCCTAAGAGCAGCGTCAGCCCCACGATGGGTTCCAGCGAAAAGGTGGCGGGGAGGACGATGGCGATGGCGACAGCGGCCCCAACACCAGGCATGCCGCCGACGATCACACCGCCGATCGCGCCGATGAGCAGTGCAAGCAGCACATCCCACCGCGCAATGATTTCAATGCTGGAGGAAAGCAATTCCATTGGAGCCTCAGAAATAGCGCAGAAGAATGTAGCGAAGACTGTCGGGGGCGAGTTCATAGATCGCTCCGCCGGGGATCTTGACGTTCATGGCCGATTTGAAAAACAGCACCACGCAAAGGCCAAAGAGCGCGGCCCAAAGCAGCGTTTTTCCGCGATACCCGACCCGAAGCGCCAGGAAGGTGCAGAAAGTCACCGTCGCCAGCAGGTAGCCGATCACCGGGATCGCCGCGACATAGAGCATGTACCAGCCAATGAATTCCAGCGAACGGATCCAGGTCAGCCCTTCAAGCCAGCGGCCAGGGGTCCGGTCCAGCTTGCCGCGCAGAACCGCGTGAAGAACCGCAAAGACGACGACGCCGCCAAGCGACAGGGCAGGCCAGAACCTCGGCTGCGCGGCAAGGTCCTTGCCGTCCAACCATGTGGTCTGCCAAGGCAGCGCGGCTAGCAGTGCAAGAGCGGTAAAGAGCAGGAGGAAGCTGAACAATAATTCACCGCGCTTCCGGCCCTCCGGAAAAACATGGGGTTCGTCTTGTGCGTAGGTGCTCATCTTCCCTCCCAGAATGATTCAGGCGCGCCGAGTGTGGCGCGCCTGAATGCGGATTATCTACTCTTCGAGGATCGCGTTGATCGCACTCGATACGGCAATGTCTGATGCGATCCGAGCTGTGGAGGCGTCGGCATCTTGCCAGTAGATGATCGCGCCGGTCTGCGCGGCCAGCTCCATCGCCCGGTCCGAAGCCATCGTCTTTTTCGCGACAGCGACGATCTTCTCGCGCACATCGGCAGGGGTGTCTTTGTGAACGAACAGTCCGTTCCACAACGAAATATTCAGGCTCGGCGCGATCGAGGTCAGGGTTGGCGCATCGGGCACCACAGGGATCGGCGTTTCGGTGATGGTGGCGAGGATGTTCAGATCGTCCAGGCATGGCAGCACCTGTTGGATCGTGGTGTTGATCACGTCAAAGTCGCCCGAAGCCAGCGAGTTGCAATCCAAAGCCCCGGATGAGGCTTCGCCGCCCCATTCGAACCCCAACTCTTTCGCGGCGGCGAACGTCGCCTGCGTCGGCAGCAGGAATGATCCGAAATGGCCAAGGATCTGCGGGTTGTCGGCGGAGTGGGCAGCCAGCTCCTCGAGGGTCGAGTAGGGCTTTTCTTTGCTGGCGGCGATCAAGAACGGATAGGTCAGGAAAATCCCAAGCGGTTCGAATGGGTCAGGGTTCAGCCCCGGAACACCTACATGCGGGCCGACGACCGGCACATCGACCACGAACGACCCGATTGTGTAGCCATCGGCCGGGGCATTGGCGACCGACGCCGCACCGGGGAAGGGCCCGCCATCAGACGGGCGGTTCACAACCGCAGCCGCAACGCCGTATTCGGCTTCGAAGTCTTCGGCGATCATGCGGGTCAGCACGTCTTCGAGATCGCCCGGAGGGAAGGGCACAACAAAGCTGACAGGTTTCTCGGGATACTCTGCGAAAGCGGGTACCGCGACTGCCGCAAGCAGTGCGCCGGCGAGGATGGTTTTTGCTTTGGTCATTGACGATTTCCCTGTCGGTGATATATTGACAACGCTGGTGATGCTAACGCAATGGACTGTTTCTTGTCAATTATTCAGTACCCACCACAGGTGCGCCGCCACTGTCTAAAGGAGAGCTGATGTCATCCACCGTTGTGAAAGCTTTGATGTTGCTAGAGCATTTTTCCGAGGATGAGCCGGAGCTGGGTTTGTCGGAATTGGCGCGCAGGTCAGGCGTCGACAAGGCGGCCGTTCACCGGATGCTGGGGGCGATGGCGGAAAGCGGGCTGGTCGAGCAACAGGCTGATTCCCGACTATATCGGCTCGGGGCCGGTGTCTTGCGGCTGGCGCGCGTGCGAGAGACCGCCTTTCCAATCAGTTCCATCGTACAGCCCATTCTGGATACCTTGTCTGCCGAGACTGGTGAGACGGCTCATGCCTCGCTCATCTCCGGTCGTGCGCTTGCCAACATTGCCACCTGCGAAAGCAAAAAGGGCAGTCGCGTCTCGCTGATCGCGGGCGAGGTCTTGCCCTATCACAGCACCGCGTCGGGCTTGGCCGTCCTAGCCTTTGGCGGCGATGCGCTGCTAAAGCGCGTGCTGTCTTCCTCGCTCAGGGCCAAAACGCGGTTCACGGTGACCGAGACCTCGCAGTTGCGCGCGCGGGTGGAAGCTGTGCAGCAACTAGGATTCTCCGAATCCGACCAGACCAACGAGGAAGATGTGCACGGCATCGCGGCACCCGTCTTCGACCGAACCGGCATAGCTTGTGGCGCTGTGTCGGTGTCTACGCCATCTCACAGAATGACCGACGAGCAGCGACAGCTGACTATGGGCGCGGTCCTGCGTGCCGCCTATACCATCACTGACGGGCTGGGCGGCCAGCGGCCCCGGAAGTATTCCGACTTGGTCACGGCTTTGATGGGCGACGCCTAAGTCTCCGAAAATCGAACATTCTCGTTTGCAGCTTTCCCAAGGGCCGGCGCGCCAACCCTTGGGTTTCGATGCTGCGTGCCAATTCAAGATTGACAAGCACTCGGCACTCTGGAACGATATATGGACCACCGGTGATATAAATAAACCAATGATAAGCAAAGCCCAAATGCAAGATCTGTCCGGGGCGCCCGTTCCGCCCGCTCTCCACCTGATCGATGGAGAGGCGCGCGCTGCCAGCGATGGCACCGCCATGGATGTGATATCGCCCCTGGACGGCGCTGTGCTGACGACAATGGCACGCGGTACGCCAAACGATGCAAAAGCTGCGATATCTGCAGCCCGCCGCGCCTTCGATGACGGTCGCTGGGCTGGTCTGGCACCCGCCACGCGCAAGAAAATCCTGCTGAAATGGGCCGACCTGATCGAGGCAAATGCGGTCGAACTGGCGGTTCTTGGCGTGCGCAACAACGGCACGGAAATCTCCATGGCGCTGAAGGCCGAGCCGATGTCCGCCGCCGGAACGATCCGCTTCTTCGCCGAGGCCATTGATAAGGTTTACGGTGAGATCGCGCCAACAGCGCCGGGCACGCTGGGTTTGATCCACAAGGAGCCGGTGGGTGTGGTCGGGGCCATCGTGCCCTGGAACTTCCCGTTGATGATCGGGGCATGGAAGCTGGGTCCTGCCTTGGCCGCCGGGTGCAGCGTGGTGCTCAAGCCTGCCGAGACCGCGTCTCTCACCCTTCTCCGGATTGCCGAACTGGCGTTGGAGGCAGGGCTGCCGCCGGGCGTGCTAAACGTCGTCACCGGAGAGGGCGCCGTGGTCGGCGCAGCCATTGCCGAAAGCATGGATGTGGATGTTCTGGTGTTCACCGGGTCCGGCGGAACTGGGCGGCGTTTGCTTGAGGCGTCCGCGCGGTCGAACTTCAAACGGGTTTATCTCGAGCTTGGTGGCAAGTCGCCTAACGTGGTCTTTTCTGACGCACCCGATCTCGACGAGGCGGCCAAGGTTTCGGCCCATGGCATCTTCCGCAATTCCGGGCAGGTTTGCGTTGCGGGCTCGCGCCTGCTGGTCGAACGCAGCATCCACGACGCCTTTGTCGAAAAGCTGAAAGTGCATGCCGAGGCGATGAAGGTCGGTGATCCGCTGGATCCCGAAACCTCGGCAGGCGCGATCAACTCCGAACGCCAGTTGGAACAGAACCTGCGGTTCGTCGCTGAGGCGCGGGCCGCCGGTCGGCAGATCGTGACGGGCGGTGAGCGCATCCTTCAAGAGACTGGCGGCTTCTTCATGGCGCCGACGATCGTTGCGGGGGTGCAGCCGGGGGATGCCGTTGCTCAGCACGAGGTGTTCGGTCCTGTTTTGGCGGTCATACCCTTCGACACGGAGGAAGAGGCCGTTCGCATCGCCAACGATACGGAGTTTGGCCTGGCCGCAGCGGTCTGGACCGCCGATCTGTCACGCGCTCACAGGATGGTGCAGGCGATCAGGGCGGGCGTCGTCCATGTGAACACCTATGGCGGCGCGGACGTCACCGTGCCACTGGGCGGTGTCAAGCAATCCGGCAACGGGCATGACAAGTCTCTGCACGCCTTTGACAAGTTCTTTGACCTCAAGACGGCGTGGATCAAGCTATGACAAAGGCCCTTGTTCTCGACTTTGGCGGGGTGATCTCGAAGACCCTGTTCGAAACCCACGCCCTGTCCGAGGCCGCCCTCGGCCTTGCGCCCGGAACCTTGGACTGGCGCGGGCCGTTTGCACCAGAGGCTGACGCCCCTTGGCGGGCAATGCAGGCCGGCGAGATGACCGAGCGTGACTATTGGACCTTGCGCATGTCCGAGACCGGGGCGCTGATCGGCGAGACGTGGACGGAATTTCCGCAATTCATCGCCCGGGTGCGCGGGGCCGATCCGGCCGCAGTGATCCGTCCCGAGGCGCTGGACGCCATCGCGCAGGCCAAGGCCGAAGGTCACCGTCTTGCGATCCTGTCGAATGAGCTCGACCTCTTCTATGGCGAAGACTTTCGCAAGAAGCTGCCGTTCCTGGCCGATTTCAACTTGATCGTGGATGCGACCTATACGGGCATCCTGAAGCCCGACACGCGGGCCTTTGACTTTGTCACGGATGGCCTTGGGATGCCCGCTGCGGACTGCGTCTTTGTCGATGACCAGAAAAAGAACCTGAAGGGTGCCGAAGCGGTTGGCATGCCCTTCGTCCACTTCGATGTAACCCGTCCAGGCGAGAGCTATGCAACCGCGCTGGGGATGCTGCAAGCCGACAAGGTGCTGCCATGAAAGACATGAATTTTCTCAAGGAAAACAACGCCCGCCATCTGTGGCACCCGATGGCGCATCCCGCTGACAGCCTCGCCAACCCGCCTGATATCATCACAGAAGGCGAAGGGGTCGAGATCATCGACGTGGATGGCCACCGTACAGTGGATGCCGTTGGCGGCCTCTGGAACGTGAACCTTGGTTATTCTTGCGTGCCCGTGAAAGCGGCGATCGCCGGGCAGCTGGAAAAGTTGCCCTACTACTCGATTTTCCGCGGAACATCGAACGACGCGGTGATCGAGCTCAGCTGGATGCTCAGAGATTTCTTTGCGCCCGATGGGCTTGGCCGCGCGTTCTTTACTTCTGGCGGATCGGATTCCGTTGAGGTCGCGCTGCGGCTGACGCGCCAGTACCACAAGGTGCGCGGAGAGGCGGGCCGGGTGAAGTTCCTGAGTCTCAAGAAGGGCTATCACGGGACCCATACCCTCGGGGCTTCTGTCAATGGCAACGCGAATTTCCGCACACAATACGAACCGCTGATGGCGGGCTGCTACCATATCCCCGCGCCTTACACCTATCGCAACCCCTTCAACGAAACCGATCCGGAGCGCCTTGCCCAGTTGTGCCTTGCCGCGCTGGAGGATGAGATCAAGTTTCAGGGGGCTGACACCATCGCAGCCTTCATAATGGAGCCGATCCTCGGGGCCGGTGGGGTGATCCCACCCCATGAAAGTTTCATGCCCGGCGTGCGCGAGATCTGCAACCGCCACGGTATTCTCCTGATCGCCGACGAGGTCATCACCGCCTTTGGTCGTGCCGGCAGCTGGAGCGGGTCGCGCCACTGGGGCGTGCAGCCGGATATGATGTGCACCGCCAAGGCCATCACCAACGGGTACTTCCCCTTCGGTGCAGTCATGATCTCTGACGCTGTCGCGGAAGTGTTCGAAGCCGACACCAGCGGCAAGGGGGCCATCGGTTCCGGCTATACCTATTCCGGGCACCCCGTAGGTGCTGCAGCCGCCATCGCCTGCCTGAAGGAAACCGAGCGCCTGTCGGTCAAGGACAACGCAGCCGCACGCGGCAAGCAGCTTCATGAAGGGCTGTTGGCCCTGCAGGAAACACATGCCTTGATCGGCGACGTGCGCGGTGGACATGGGCTCATGTGCGCGCTCGAGCTTGTTTCGGACCCCGTCACCAAAACCCCGATCGACAAGAAAACCATCGGGTCAATCCACCGCACCACCTATGAGAATGGCGCGATGGTGCGGGTGTCTGGCAACAACATCATCTTGTCGCCGCCGCTCGTTCTGACCGAAGTGGACGTCACCACGATCCTGAACGCGCTCGCTGCCGGATTTGCATCCCACGGCTGAGATACCGAATATCGAGAGACGCCCCACCAGTGACAGGGTCTTGGCATCCCAAGGGGATTTTCCCGAAATGAAGAGGCCATTCACCGAAGTCGGCGAGGGCTCTATGCCTTCACCGCCTAGGGGAATCCCAACTCCGGTGTGATCATCGGAGATGACAGCGTGCCTACCGTGACCATTAAGCCGAATTCCCATGTGGTGCTCTCCCATTACCACGCCGCAAGGTCAATTCGCGGGTCGGCCTGCGGAGCCGAGCAGATCATCGTGTATGGCAAGGCACAGGCGTCGTCGTCGCGCGGCGCCAGCTTCAAGACCCAGTAATTCACCGAATGGACGGGGCGGTGCGAGTTTATCCTCGTGCAGCTTTGAACGCTCGCTCTGCGTGACCTGAAAGAGCGCTGCATAGTTTGAACGTGTTGAAGGTCGGCTTCACTTAGACTGAGCACTTTCCCGCGGCATCGCGGCAAAGGTCTGCTCTCCGCCCATTTCGACGGGTAGCAATTCGGCCTAAGTGAGAGTCTTACGCCCAAATTCGAATAACTCGCTGGACTTCAGCGGCAAGTAGAGCGGTAGTGCCTCTGAGGTCCGCGACACATCTGTCGTTAGGCACTCCGCCCGGCCTTCCGGGCTCACCCTGGTAGCAGGGGCGCGGTGCTCCTGCGTTGAACACAGGAGAGCCAAATGACTCTGGCTAACAAGGCGTCCAACCCGGACAACCCCAAGACCAAACCTCGCACGACCAAGAAGGCGCAGCTGATCCGCCTATTGAAGGCGAAAGCGGGCGCCGATATCGCGAGCCTCAGCACCCGGCTGGAGTGGCAGCGGCACACAACCCGGGCGGCGCTCTCGGGACTGCGGAAGGCCGGCTACGAGATCGGCATGAACCGCCCCGAGGGCAAGCCGCCGCGCTACCGCATCACCGCCGATCCGGAGGTGGCCAATGGGTAAGGCGGACCCGAACCGGCAAGCCAACATCGCGATTTGGGAGGAGACCTTCGGGTCTCCTCCGCCTGCCTACCTGTCGGTTGACTTCATGGCGCGAGCCATCGCGCATGAAGAGCAATGCCGGAGCCACGGCGGGTTGCCAGACAAGTTCCGGCGAGACCTGCGCCGCATCGCGGAAGGTCAGAGTGTCGCGAAGGCAGTCGGTAAGCGGGTCCGCGCGGGCGCCCATCTCGTGCGGGAATGGAACGGGCGGACCTATCAGGTGGAGGTGGTCGAGGGCGGCTACCGGCTCGACGGCAAGACCTGGACGTCGCTCTCGGCGGTCGCAAAGCATATCACCGGCACCGCCTGGTCAGGCCCGCGGTTCTTCGGGTTGAAGGGTAGGGGAGGGGCGAAACAATGAAGAAGATCCGTTGCGCCATCTACACCCGGAAGAGTTCCGAAGACGGGCTAGAGCAGACGTTCAACTCGCTGCATGCCCAGCGGGAGGCCTGCGCGGCCTATATCGCCAGCCAGAAGCACGAGGGCTGGGTAGCGCTGCCGGATCACTATGATGATGGTGGCCTGTCCGGCGGAAGCCTCGAGCGCCCGGCGTTGCAGCAACTTCTGGAGGACATGCGGCAGGGCCGGATCGACCAGATCGTCGTCTACAAGATCGACCGGCTGACCCGCTCGCTCGCCGACTTCGCGAAGATCGTCGACACACTTGACGCGGCCGGCGCCTCCTTTGTCTCGGTGACCCAGTCCTTCAACACCGCCACCAGCATGGGGCGGCTGACGCTGAACATGCTGCTCAGCTTCGCCCAGTTCGAACGCGAGGTGACGGCCGAGCGCATCCGGGACAAGATCGCCGCCTCCAAGCGCAAGGGGCTCTGGATGGGCGGACAGTTGCCGATGGGCTACCAGGCGGATCGGCGGACGCTGAAAATCGAAGAAGACGAGGCCCGCACCATCCGGCGGCTCTACGAGCTCTACGAGGAGCATCGCACCGTGGTCGCGGTGCGCGATGCGGCCTCGGGCCTGGGGCTTCGGAGCCGCCTCAGACGCAAGCCAGACGGCACCACCACCGGCGGGCGCCCCTTCGACCGCGGCCACATCCATCACATCCTGACAAACCCGCTCTATGCCGGTCGGATCCGGCACCGCAGACAGGTCTACGACGGTGCCCATCCTGCGATCATCGATCCGGAGCGTTGGGACCAGGTCCAGGTCTCGCTGCAACAGGGAGCCGCGCGCCGACGCGGGCAGGGCAGGGCGGCGCGCACCAGCCTGCTCTGCGGCAGGATCTTCGATGAGACCGGGGATCGGCTTACGCCCTCGCACACAAAGACCCGGTCCGGCACCCGCCTGCGTTATTACATCTCCAACCGGCTGGTCGCGGGCAGGACCGAGCAGCATCCCGACGCCTGGCGCCTGCCGGCCGAGGAGTTGGAGCGCAGGGTTGCAGGCCTGGTCCGGACGATACTCATAGAACCGAGCTTGCCCAGCGAGATAACGGCCAATCCGACGGCAGACGCCATCGGGAAGATTGCGCCACGGCTCGATGCGCTGAAGGCTGATGGCGACACCGCTGCTTTGCTTGAACTCGCGCAACGTGTCGAGATCGCGCCGGGCACCTTGCACCTCGCGCTGGACACCTCGGCCATCGCGACCCAACTCGGGGTCGTGGGAGATGACATTCAGCCCGAACCGATCAATCGCGCCTTCCCGTTCCAGCTTCGGAAGCGTGGCGTCGAGACGCGGATCATTCTGGCCGATGCTCCGCCGCACACCGACGACACCCTCATCCGCAACATCGCGCGGGCACAGGCCTGGTTCGAGCGAGTGCGCGCCGGCGAGACCTTCGGCGACATCGCGAAGACTAGCGACACCTCGAAGCGCCGAATCCAGCAGATGATCGGCTTGGCGTTCCTCGCGCCGGACATCGTCCGCATGGTCATGGATGGAGATCAGCCGGCTGACTTCACCTCGGACTGGTGCAAGCGGAACATCCTTCCGTCCGATTGGGTCGAGCAGCGCGCCATCATCGCGGCGCTCTGACTCCTCAAAAATCCTACCTGCTACCATGGAAATGCCGATCTGAGACCGGGGCCAGAATTGGCGCCTATTCGGCCCTGTCCTCCGGTCTCAGGAAGAGCCGCGTAAGCGCAAGCCTTTGAACTCACGCCACATAGTGGAGCCAAACTCGTACCGCATGATTTCCGGAAAGTGCCTGGCTGGGGTGGTAGGATTCGAACCTACGGTACACGGTACCAAAAACCGCTGCCTTACCACTTGGCTACACCCCAACGGCGAGGGGCTTCCTACTGAGTCTCGGGCGGCTGTGCAAGCCCCCCGGCGCGGGAAATGCGCCGAAAAATGCGGGCGTGCCGCCGCGCCGCTATTCCACTTTGGTCGTGTTGTCGAGCAGGTCGTCCTCGTGGCCCTCTTCGGCGCGCTCGGCTTCGACCATCGCTTCCAGTTCCTTCTCCTCGGTCGCGCCCACATCGGCGGTTTCGGTGATTGGGGTCGGGGCCGGCGTGGCGGGCTCGGGTGCGCTGGGCGCCGGGGCGGTCTCGGGCGCCTCCTCGGCGGTGGGAGCCGGGGCGGGCAGGGCGCCGAAGGGCGGGTCGAGCCGCAGCCGGTAGGTCGTATCGGGGATCGACAGGCCCGCCGCCTCCAGCGCCGCCTTCACTTGCCGCAGCGCTTCGCCCTTGGCCAGCAGCAGCGAGGTCTCCGTCTGGTCGATCCAGCCGGCCACCTTCAGGATGATCCCGGCGTCGCTGATGCTGTCGATCCAGACACTCGCCGCCGGGGTCTCCAGCGTGAAGGGCAGGGCCTGCACCGTCTCCTGCGCAATGGCGCGGGCGGCCTCCATGTCGACCGGCCCCTCGAAGCCGATATCGAACAGAAACCGCCGCTCCCGGTTGCGCGAAAAGTTCACGATCCGGCTCTTGAACACCGTCGAGTTGGGGATCCGAATATGGTTGCCGTCCCAGCTCAGGATGATCGTCGCGCGGCTGGTCAGGCGGATCACCTTGCCCTCGTCGCCGTTGATCTCGATCGCGTCATTGGGCCGGAACGGCTGGCGGATCGACAGCATGATCGAGGCGATGAAGTTCTCCACCGTGTCCTTCACCGCAAAGCCGATGGCCAGACCGATGATACCGGCAGCACCCAGAATGGTGCCCAAGAGCGCGGTGGCGTTGAGGATATCCAGCGCCACCACGATGCCTGCAATCACGAAGGCCAGCCGCAGCAGCATCCGGTAGATATCGGCGATGAAGGCATTGGGCGCGAGCCGGTCCCACGGCTGTTTCATCCGCGCCAGCAGCACGCCGAGGAAGGCCACGATCAGAAATGCGCAGAGCGCGATGATCAGCAGCGGCGCCCACGCGATCATCTGGGTGATCCGCTCCTGAAACCGCTTCACCGCCGGGTTCAGCCGCTCCACCACATCGGTGCTCTCGACCACCTCGTTCTCGATGGCCACCACCCCGTCGACCCGGCTCACGAGGTCGTTCAGCGTCCGCGCCTTGGCGGCATCCAGCGTGGTGCCGCGCAGGGTGACGATGCCCGATTTCACCGCAACGGTGACATCCTCGTAGCCCTCAAGCTCGCTCAGGATGGTGCGGATGCGCTGGGCAATCGCGGCATCCTGCTCGCGGCTCTCCTCCACCCCGATGGTGCCGGTCGGCTGGCTCTCGCCGCTGTCCTGCGCGCGGGCCGGGGCGGCGGGCAGGGTGAGGCTGAGGCAGAGGGCAAGCAGGAAGCAGCGCAGGGCAAAGATCATCAGTCAAATCCGTGGAGCGTCAATTCCGGCCCATCGTAGGCAAGCCGCAGGCCGGGGAAAAGCCCCGATCCGGCGCCTTGCCGCCCTCAGGCCTGCCGCTCGCGCCAGAGCGTGAAGAGCCCCGCGCTCACCACGATGGCCGCGCCGACTACCGTCGCGGGCGGCAGGATATCGCTCCAGAACAGAACCCCGATGATCGATGAGAAGACCAGCTGGAAATAGGCAAATGGCTGCACCGCGCTCGCCTCGGCCACCTCGTAGGTCTTGATCAGCAACCAATGCCCGGTCACCCCGGTCAGGCACAGGCTTCCCATCCAGAGCCAGTCGGTCCCGGTCATCGGGGTCCATTGCCAAAGCGCGGCGGCGGTCATCACCACCGCCCCCGTGGTGCCGGTATAAAAGAAACTCGTGGCCGTGGTGTCGTAGCGTGAAACGTAGCGCGTCAGCAGCCCGTAAAGTGCGAACATCAGCGCGCTGGCCAGCGCCATCAGCGAGGCGGGCGTGAACACGCCAAAGCCGGGCCGCAGGATCACGAGGATGCCGCAAAACCCCACACCCACCGCCGTCCACCGCCGCCAGCCCACCTTTTCGCCCAGCACCGGGCCGGAGAGGGCGGCGATGATCAGCGGGTAGCAGGCGAAGATCGCATGGGCCTCCACCAGCCCCAGCCACACAAAGCTCTGCACCGCCACGCAGATCTCGGCGGCCAGCAGGACGCCCCGGAAAATCTGAAGGAATGGCCGGTTGGAGCGAGCCGCCGCCTTCAGCCCGCCCTTGGCGCGGGCGGCGATGGTCAGCACGAAGAGCGCGAAGAACCAATAGCGGATCATCACCACCATCATCACCGGATAGGTCTCCGACAGGTGGCGCGAGAGCCCGTCCTGCACGGCGAACACGAATGTGGTCGCGATCATCAGCAGGATGCCGAGGGTCTGTTGGGTCATGCCAGAGTTCCGGTGCTCATGTGGCGTTTGCGGCCAAAGCCGGGCTGGCGGGTCACGGCAAAGCCTGCCGCCTCCAGCGCCCGGCGCACGTGGCCTGCGGCTGTGTAGGTGGCAAATGTGCCGCCGGGCGCGGTGTGCCGGGCGACCTCGGCCATCAACTCCGGCTCCCAGAGCTCGGGGTTCTTCGCAGGCGAGAACCCGTCGAGAAACCACGCATCCGCCGCGCCGTTCCAGCCGGGCAGGCGCTCCCGCGCGTCTCCGGTGATCACCTCGGCCTCCAGCGCCTCGCCGCGCATCCGCCCGCCCGCCTCGGGCCACTGGTCCACCAGCGCGGCAACCAGATCGGGGAAGGCCCCGGCAAAGGGCGCCAGCGCGCGGCCCGCTTCCTCCGCCGTCATCGGAAAGGCCTCGAACCCGGTGTAGCGCACCGCCACCCCCGCCTCCCGCGCGGCGGCCCAGAGCGCCAGCAGGTTCAGCCCGGTGCCAAACCCCAGTTCCGCCACGTGAAAGCCCGCGCGCAGCCGCTCAGGTAGCCCGTTGCCCGCAAGGAACACGTGGCGCGTTTCGGCCAGCCCGTTCTCCAGGGAGAAATAGGGGTCGTCGAACCGCGTCGAAACAGGGGTGCCGTTGTCGCGCCATGCGAGCCGGGCGGGATGGTGATGCATCGGGGGATGGCCTATGTGTTCGGGCGGAAAATGGCGGCGGGGCGAGGGAATGTCCATGGCAGACATCACAGTGCGCGGGGCAGGGGTCTTTGGCCTCTCGGTGGCGTGGGAGTGCCTCCGCCGCGGCGCCAAGGTGCGGGTGATCGACACGCGCGGCGTCGGTGCAGGCTCCTCCGGCGGGGTCGTCGGCGCGCTGGCTCCCCATGTGCCTGAAAACTGGAACCCCAAGAAGGCGTTTCAGCTCGAGAGCCTTCTGGCGGCAGAGGCGTTCTGGGCCGGGGTCAAAACCGCAGGCGGGGTCGATCCCGGCTATGCCCGCACCGGGCGCGTCCAGCCCGTGGTGCCGGGCGGCGAGGCGCTGGCCCGCGCGCGAGAGGCCGGAGCTGCCGACCTCTGGCAGGGCCGCGCCATCTGGCAGGTGGTCGATCACGCCCCCGCCTTCGCCCCGCTCTCCGAAACCGGCCTCTGGGTCCACGATACCCTCACCGCCCGGCTCCACCCCGCTCGCGCCTGCGCCGCGCTGGCCGCCGCGATCACGGCGGCGGGCGGCGAGGTGCTGACGGGCGAGGTCGAGGAAAAGGGCAGGGTGGTCTGGGCCAACGGTGCCGAGGGCCTCGCCGCCCTCTCTGCTGATCTCGGCAAAACCGTCGGCGCACCGATCAAGGGCCAGGCCGCGCTGTTGCACTTCTCCGCCCCCGAGGCCGCCCAACTCTTCGCCGACGGCCTCCACGTGGTGCCCCACGCCGATGGCACCGTCGCGGTCGGCTCCACCTCCGAGCGGGAGTTCGACGGGCTGGAGACGGACGCCCAACTCGACGCTCTGATCGAAAAGGCCGCCACCCTCGTGCCGCTCCTGCACGGCGCGCCGGTGGTCAAACGCTGGGCCGGCCTGCGCCCCCGCGCCCGCTCCCGCGCGCCCATGCTCGGTGCATGGCCGGGCCGCGACGGGCATTACATCGCCAACGGCGGCTTCAAGATCGGCTTCGGCATGGCCCCCGGCGTGGCCCGCGTCATGGCCGACCTCGTGCTCGACGACCGCGACAGCATCCCGCAGGGCTTCCGGGTTGAAGACAGCCTGTAGGGCGCGCAAGAAATTCGTTAACAAAAGGTTAATGCCGCTGTAGCTTCAATTCAGGAGGCCCAATGAAAGAAGTGGAGCTGGCACTCATTTTTTGTTCGATGTTCGCAAACGGCGACAGCGAACAGTATGTAACTTACCAAGTGGGCTACGATACCCACTACATTAAGGTGGACTGCCGCACCGAAACCGAGGTCATCGAACTCGGCCTCGACACGCGAAGCTCCATCGACAGCGTCCATCAGGCGCTCTTCGCCGCCAGCCAGACAGGCCTCGCCCCCAAGGTCGTGATGATCGACACCGATGGCCGCGAAGATGCCCACGAGTTTCAAGTCCGCACCGTCGCCGCCCGCGCAGGAGTGCCCTACGAGGTGATCGACGAAAACCGTCTGATCCGCTGGCAGATGACCGAGTATTTCCGCAACTACCCGCGCCCCGGCGCAGAGGGCTTCTGAGCCCACCGCGCCGGTCCGGCTCCTGCCGTCACGCCGCTTTCAGCGCATCCCGCCCGTGCGGCTCGGTCCAGTCCAGCACCGGGTTCAGCGGGATGATCCGGTTCGGGTTCACCATGTCGTGGCTGTAGTGGTAGTGCCGCACGTAATGCGCGGGCACGCAGGTCGCCGCCACACCGGGCTGCTGGTAAAGCTCGCGGCTGTAGGCCCAGAGGTTCGGCATCTCCCGCAGGAAGTTGCGGTTGCACTTGAAGTGGGTGTGATACACCTCGTCAAACCGCACCAGCGTGGTGAAGAGCCGCCAGTCGGCCTCGGTGATCTGCCCGCCTACAAGGTAGCGCTGGCGCGACAGCCGGTCTTCCAGCCAGTCGAGGCTCTCGAACAGCGGGTGCACCGCGGCGTCATAGGCCTCCTGGCTGGTGGCGAAGCCCGCCTTGTAGACCCCGTTGTTCACCGTGTCGTAAATCCGGGCGTTCACCTCTTCGATTTCGCCGCGCAGGTGCTCCGGCCAGTAATCATCGCTGTTGCCGGTGATCCCGTCGAAGGCGCTGTTGAGCATGCGGATGATCTCCGCGCTCTCGTTGCTCACGATGGTGTCGCGCTTGGTGTCATAGAGCACCGGCACGGTGACGCGCCCGCTCATCTTCGGGTCCACATGGGTATAGACCTGCCACAGGTAATCCTTGCCGAAGAGCCGGTCGCCCGTGGTACCAGCAAAGTCCTGCCGGAACTCCCAGCCGTTTTCCAGCATGTCGGGGTGCACCACCGAAACCGCGATATGCTCCTCTAGTCCCTTCAGGGCCCGAAAGATCAGTGTGCGATGCGCCCACGGGCAGGCCAGCGAAACGAACAGGTGATAGCGCCCGCTCTCCGCCTCAAACCCGCCTTCTCCGCTCGGCCCGGCAGAGCCATCGGCGGTGACCCAGTTGCGAAAGCCCGAGGTCGAGCGCACGAACTTCCCGCCGCTCTCCTTCGTATCGTACCATTCGTCCTTCCAGACGCCTTCTACCAAACGGCCCATGTCGCTCTCCTGTGTCTCAAGTCACGGCGAAATATAGGGGATGTGCGCGGTGCAAGATACCGGCGCGCCAGAAGGGGCTTCTGTGCATTTCCGCGCGGAACGAAAGCCGTTGCACCGGAGTTGCATCGATACGGCAGCATATGACCTGTCAAAGGTTAACCTTGACGGAACCCGATTCGGTCACAATGCTCCGGCAACAGGAGTGGAGCTGCCAAATGTCTGATTTCCTGCCACAATCGGTCCGCGAAGGGCTGGAGGCCGCGCGCCGCGATGCGGAGCGCCGCAAAAGCCGCCTGAAGGTGCGCGACGGCGACGAGAGTTACCCGGTGCTGCGGTTCTGGTCCAAGGGCTTTGCCCTCGCTGCCGACCCCGCGCCCAACCTGCGCGGTCTGGTCGACCTCTTCGAGGGCGAGCGCCACCTCTACCAGTGCCTGATCGTGAACAGCCGCGAGGAAGAGGGCGAGCGGATCTTCGAGTTCAAGCGCTCCACCGCCGCGAGCGACAAGGCGCCGCTGGATTTCGAGCGCGCCAGCGACGCGCCCGTGGGTTACCTGCCCAGCAGCTGACGCTTACTGCAAATCGCCGAAGGCCGCCTGCATCCGCTCCACGGCCTCCACCACCCGCGCCCGAGGCGTGGCAATGTTGAACCGCAAGAAGCTCTCGCCGCCCTTGCCGAAGGTCTCGCCGTGGTTCACCGCGATCTTCGCGGTCTTCTCCACCCGCCCGGCAAACTCCGCCTTCGCCATCCCGGTCCCGGCAAAATCCACCCAGCTCAGATAGGTCGCCTCCAGCGGCATCGAGGCAAGCCCGGGGATCGCATTGATCCCCTCGTCAAAGACCTTCCGGTTGCCGTCGAGATAGGCGCACAGCTCATCGACCCATGCCGCGCCCTCAGGGGAATAGGCCGCCTCCGCCATGAACAGCCCGAAGGAGTTGGGCGAAAGCCCCATCGCCGCCATCCGCTGGGCAAACTTCGCCCGCAGCGCCTCGTCGGCGATGATCACGTTGCCGGTGTGCGAGCCCGCGATGTTGAAGGTCTTGGTGGTCGCCGTCATCATCACCAGCCGGTCCTCGATGCCTTCGACCAGCGCCATCGGCACATGGGCCTGCCCCGGCATCAGCAGGTCATGGTGGATCTCGTCCGACACCAGAACCAGATCATGCCGCTTGGCAAAGGCGGCCACACCGTCCAGCTCGGCGCGGGACCAAACCCGCCCGCCCGGATTGTGCGGCGAGCAGAGCACCAGCATGGTCTCGCTGCCGGTCATCTGCGCGTCCCACGCGTCGAAGTCCATCTCGTAGCGGCCGTCCTTCAGCGCCAGCGCGCATTCCACCACCTCGCGGCCCGCCGCTTTGATGACCCGCGCAAAGGCGTGGTAAACAGGCGTCATCAGCACCACCCCGTCGCCCGGCGCGGTGAAGGCATCCACGCAAAGTGCCGTGCCATTCACCAGACCGTGGGTGGTAAAGATCGACCCCGCCTCCACCTGCCAGCCGTGGCGCTCGGCCATCCACCAGCGGATCGCATCGGTGTAGCCGGTGTCGTCGCCGTAGTAGCCATAGACCCCATGCGCCGCCATCTTCTCCACCGCGCCCTGCACGCAGGCAGGCGGGCGAAAGTCCATGTCGGCCACCCACATCGGCAAACCGCCCTCGGCGGGCACGCCATAGATCTTCTCCATCATGTCCCATTTCACCGAATGGGTGCCGCGGCGGTCGATGATCTCGTCAAAACTCATGGGGTGGCTCCTTCTTTGCGCAGACCCTAGCGCCACCCGCCCCGGCTGCAACCCCAGTTGCGCCCCGCCCGGCTCTGCCCTAAATCCCTCCCCATGGCGCTCAGAGACATCCTCATCCACCCCGACCCCCGGCTCAAAAAGCCCGCCGACCCGGTGTCCGCGTTCGACCGCGAGCTGCACCGGCTGGCCGACGACATGCTCGAAACCATGTACGAGGCCCCCGGCATCGGGCTGGCCGCGCCCCAGATCGGCGAGATGAGCCGACTGCTGGTGATGGACTGCGTGAAGGACGATGACGAAGCACCGCGCCCGATGGTGCTGATCAACCCCGAGGTCGTCTGGACCTCGGAGGAGACCAGCACCTACGAAGAGGGCTGCCTCTCGATCCCCGAGCAATACGCCGATGTTACCCGCCCCGCCGAGGTCAAGGTGCGCTGGCAGGGTCTCGACGGCGCGACGGTCGAAGAGCAGTTCTCCGGCCTCTGGGCCACCTGCGTTCAGCACGAGATAGATCACCTGAACGGCAAGCTCTTCATCGACTATCTCGGCCCGATGAAGCGCCAGATGATCACCCGCAAGATGCAGAAGTTGAAGCGCGAGAAGGCGCGCGCTTGAGCATCCTGCCGATCGTCCTCTGGCCCGATGCGCGGCTGAAGGCCCGCTGCACGCCGGTCGCGGGCGAAGACATGGGCACGCTTCCCGCAGACATGCTTGAAACCATGTATGCCGCCCCCGGCCGCGGCCTCGCCGGCCCGCAGGTCGGCGTGCTCCGCCGGATCTTCGTGATGGACGCGGGCTGGAAGTCCGGCACCCCCACGCCGCGCATCTGCATCGACCCGGTCGTGACCCCGCTGGGCTCCGAGACCAGCACCGTGGAGGAGGGCTGCCTCTCCATCCCGGATCGTCCGGTAGAGGTCACCCGCCCCGCCCGCATCCGCCTCGCCTACACCGATGAGACCGGCGCCGCACAAAGCGTCGAGCTTGAGGGCGCCGAGGCCACCATCGCCCAGCACGAGGCCGATCACCTCGACGGCAAGCTCATCATCGATGGTTTGGAGGAGGCGCCTGCATGAGCCCGCGCCCCTTCATCCCATGGCCTGACAAGCGCCTGCAAACCGCCGCCGCTCCGGTGGGCGAGATCACTGACGAGATCCGCGCCATCTGGGATGACATGGTCGACACGATGGAGGCGATGCCCGGCTACGGCCTCGCCGCGCCCCAGATCGGGGTGATGCTGCGCCTCGCGGTGGTCGATTGCTCCAAGTCCCGCGGCCAGGTCGTGCGGTTGGCCGACCCCGAGATCACCATGCTCGGCGAGCAGAGCTTCACCTGGGAGGAGGCCAGCCCCAACCTCCCCGGCGCCTCCGCCAAGATCACCCGCCCCTCCCGCGTCGCCGTTGCCTACACCGACGAAACCGGCGCACGGGTCGAGAAGAAGTTCGAGGATCTCTGGGCCACCTCCGTGCAGCACCAGATCGACCACCTGAATGGCCGCATGTTCTTCGACAATCTCAGCCGGATGAAACGGCAGATGCTGTTGAAGAAGGCGGCCAAGAAGGGCTGACAGACCGGCGGGCCACGTCCCGCCCCACGGCAGGAGGCCGCGATGCGCATCATCTTCATGGGAACCCCCGATTTCTCCGTCCCCGCGCTGGAGGCCCTGCACGCGGCGGGCCATGAGATCGCCTGCGTCTACACCCAGCCACCCCGCCCCGCCGGGCGCGGCAAAAAGGATCGGCCCTCCCCGGTGCAGGCCCGCGCCGAGGCGCTCGGCCTGCCGGTCCGCCACCCCGCGCGGCTGAAAGGTGCCGAGGAGCAAGAGGCCTTCGCCGCGCTCGAGGCCGACCTTGCCGTGGTCGTCGCCTACGGCCTCATCCTGCCCCAGCCGGTGCTGGATGCCCCCCGCTTCGGCTGCATGAACATCCATGCCTCGCTGCTGCCCCGCTGGCGCGGCGCCGCCCCGATCCACCGCGCGGTGATGGCGGGCGATGCCGAGACGGGCGTCTGCATCATGCAGATGGAGGCCGGGCTCGATACCGGCCCCGTCCTGCTGCGCGAAAGCACCGCCATCGGCGCCGAGGAATCCACCGGCGACCTGCACGACCGCCTCTCCGAGATGGGCGCGCGCCTCATCGTAACCGCCGCCGAGCGGGCAGGGGCGCTGGAGCCTATGCCCCAACCTGAGACCGGCGTCACCTATGCCGAAAAGATCGACAAGGCCGAGGCGCGGGTCGACTGGTCCCGCCCGGCCGAAGAGGTCGACCGCCACATCCGCGGCCTCTCCCCCTTCCCCGGCGCGTGGACGGAGGTGGCAGGTGAACGCCTCAAACTCCTCCGCTCCCGCGCGGCGCCCGGCAGCGGCACGCCGGGAGAGGTGCTCACCGGCCTGACCATTGCCTGCGGCAGCGGTGCCGTCGAAATCACCCAGGCCCAGCGCCCTGGCAAACGCCCGATGGACGCCGCAGAACTCTTGCGCGGCCTCACGCTTCCGGGCAGGCTCGGGGCCTGATGGTCTTCGTCTTTCTCCTCATCGCCGGCGCCGCCGCAGGCTTCGCCATCAACCGCGGCACCGACCGCCGCTTCGATGACGAGATCGCCGCCGTGCTGGGCGCAGGCGTCGTCGCTATCTGCTGGATCGGGCTGCGCATGCTGCCGCTGATCCTTGGCCTGGTGAAATACGCCCTCATCCTCGCCGTCATCGCTGGCGCCGCCGCCGCGCTCTACTTCATCGTCCGCAAGAAATAGCCCGCTGCCAAATTGCGCGCCCTGCGGCGCACGACTTTGTTTTGATGAGTATTTGTCACCAAGATGAAGACAGGCCCCAGGTCCACCCCACCCGCGCGCCATCCAGCGAGAGGCGGGCGGGGCTTCACCTTGGGCGGTCATCGGCTCTCCAGCCTGTACCGCCCCTCGACAATCTCGCGTTAAGGTTAATTTCCCGCTAACGCCCGCCCTTCATCTTGGCAGAAATATCTCCACGGGGGTCTGGGGGTGTGAAACCCCCAGCAATGCTACGGTTCTGGGGGTGTGAAACCCTCAAGGGTCACTCGGGTCTGGGGAGTGAAACCCGCAGCGACCAGCCAAACGCGCCTACTTGAACGGCTTCATCCCCGCCCGTGCCAGCTCGTCGGCCCGCTCGTTCTCGGGGTGCCCGGCGTGGCCCTTGACCCATTTCCACGTCACCCGGTGCCGCGCATTCGCCGCATCCAGCCGCTGCCAGAGCTCCACGTTCTTCACCGGCTTCTTCGAGGCGGTCTTCCAGCCATTGCGCTTCCATCCGTGGATCCAGCCGGTCACGCCGTTCTTCACATAGGCCGAGTCGGTGACCACCGTGATCTCGGTGTCGCGGTTGAGCGATTCCAGCGCCGAGATCGCCGCCATCAGCTCCATCCGGTTGTTCGTGGTTGCTGCCTCGCCGCCCTTCAGCTCGCGTTCCTTCACCACCGTCGCGCCCTCCTTCGCCTGAAGCAGCACGCCCCAGCCACCGGGGCCGGGATTTCCGGAGCAGGCTCCGTCGGTATAGGCATAAAGGTCTGGCATGGGCGCTACTTGCCCGCCCCGCGCGGCAGAGACAAGCCCCGAACCAGCCGCACCGACCGGCGGATCGCGGTGAGCGCGGCGCCGAGGGCCACCGCCCAGAGCGTCACCCGCAGTGCCACTGCCGACCCCCACAGAGCCGCCTCCACCGCCCCCGCCACGCAGCCCAGCGTCACCGCCGCCATCCGGTGCGGCTTGGCCATCGGCCCGGAGAAGTCCGCCGCCAGCCCCTCGGCCCGGCCCAACTCGCGGAGATAGGCCGTGCCAACCGCCAGCGCCCCCGCAAGGCAGCCCAGCCAGAGCGGCCCGGCGGCCAACCCGAGCCCGGCGAGGATCAGCACATCCGCCACCCGGTCGGGCGCCTCGTTCCAGAACGGCCCGCTCGGGCTGGCCTTGCCGCCCTCCAGCGCCACCATCCCGTCCAGCAGGTTCGCCACCAGCCGCAGCTGGCAGAACAGCGCGGCGCCAATGAGCAGCGCCGCCGCCACGCCGGGCCCGGCGGGGCGTGTGAGCCAAAAGCACCCAAAGGCCAGCGCCGCGAACCCCATGGAAGAGGCCGAAATCTGGTTCGGCGTCACCCGCGAGGCCGCTAGCCACCGCGCCGCCGCCTGCGCCCAGCCCGCCCCGCGCGCCTTGATGGGGCGACGCTCAGCCAAGGGACCAGAGCCGCCACGTGTAGGCGCAGGCATAGAGCGTCGCCACGCTCACCGGCACCGCCAGCGTGACCAGCACTTCCGGCGTGCCCGCGAGCGAATGGATCGTGTAGAGCAGGCAAAACGAGATTGCCGCGCAGACCACCGGCGGCCCCACCAGCCCGAGCGCCCCCGGCAGCCGGGGCACCAGCGCCTCCTGCACCCGCTTCAGCACAACCGTGATCCCGGCGGTCAACGCCCCCTGCACAAGCGCCGCCCAGAGCGGCGCGGGCATCGCATGGCCGCTGTTGGCGTAAAACGCCCAGCCGCCCATCAGCGCCGCCCCCGCCGCGCCATGGGCCACAGACGACTCCGCCAGCCCCATCAGACCGCCGACCAGAAGTAGCGCGTGAGGTGAAAGAAGATCGGCGCCGCGAACACGACCGAATCCATCCGGTCGATGAACCCGCCATGCCCCGCGATCAGGTGCCCCCAGTCCTTCACCCCCCGGTCCCGCTTGATGGCCGAAAGCACCAGCCCGCCGAAGAACCCCATCGCCGTGACCGCCAGCGCCATCCCCAGCGCCTGCCACGGGCTGAACGGGGTGATCCAGTAGAGCGCCGTGCCAATGAGCGAGGCCGAAACAACGCCGCCCACCAGCCCTTCCCATGTCTTCGAGGGCGATACGGTGGGCGCCACCTTGGTCCGCCCCAGCAGCTTGCCCCACGTGTATTGCAGCACGTCCGAGATCTGCACCACGATCACCAGCCACGCGATGAGCAGCACCTCGCGGCCCTCGTAACCCTCGATCCTCAGCGTCAGCAACGCGGGAACATGGCTCACGCAGTAAACGCAGATCATCAGCGCCCATTGCGTTTCGGCGATCCGCACAAAGGCATCCCGCGTGTCGCCCGAGAGCACCGAGACCACCGGCAGGAGCAAGAAGGCGTAGACCGGCACGAAGATCGAGTAGAAGCCATACCACTCGTCCCAGACCAGCCAGAACTGCACCGGCAGCACGACGAAGAAGGCGCCGAACAGCGCCCAGTGGTCGGCCTCGCGCTTGGTGGTGAGGGTCAGCACCTCGCGCAGCGCCGCGAAAGAGATGAAGCCGAAGAGCACGATCACCCCGGTCTTTCCGGCCAGAAAGGCGAGGCCGAGCAGGGCGGCCATGCCCCACCATGCGTCGATCCGGGCGTTCAGGTTCTCGATGCCGGGGTTGGAGCGGTCGGGCGCGACCTGCTCACGCAGCACCCGGCCCACAGCCGTGGCCAGCACCAGCACGCCGAGCACGCCGAAGAGCAGCTTGATCAGGTCCACCGCCGCCGCGCTCATCCCTGCACCTCACCGGGGGCCTGCCCCGCCGTCGCCTGCGGCCCGGCTTGCGGGCGCAGCGCCAGCAGCGCCTCCCCCGCGCGGGCCAGAAAGTCTTCGCGCGTCTCCCCCGCCCGTACCGCCATCGGCCGCCCGAAAGTGACCGTGCAGAGCAGAGGCACCGGCACCAGCTTGCCCTTGGGCAGCACTCGGTTCAGGTTCTCGATCCAGACCGGCACCATCTCCACCTCCGGCCGCTTGGCCGAGATGTTGTAGATCCCCGATTTCAGCGGCAGCAGCGGCACCTCCGGGTCCATGTTGCGCTTGCCTTCGGGAAAGATGATCAGGCTGTCGCCGCCATCCACCGCCTCGAGGATCTTCTCCATCGGGTCCACGTCGCGGCCCTCTTCGCCGCGATAGATCAGCACGGTGTTGAACACGTCGCGCCCGATGAAGCTCCGCCAGCCATTCGTCAGCCAGTAATCCGCCGCTGCTACCGCCCGCGTGCGGCGGCGCAGGCGAGAGGGCAGGGCCGTCCAGATCAGCACGAAATCTCCGTTCGAGGTGTGATTGGCAAAGTAGACCCGCTGCACAGGCACCGGCTCGCTGCCCTCCCAGATGCCGCGCACGGCGGTCACTAGCCATGCGAAGAACACGATCGCATGGCCCATGGTCTTGGCGGCAAAGGCGCGGGCGGCTGTCTTGAGGCGTATCATGCAGCGAGGTTAACCCTTCGCCCCGCCTTCGGGAATGACCTGTGACAGCAGCACGATGAACTCCGAGCTGTCTCCCGAAAGCCCCTTGCCGCGTGACACCCGCTTGGCCCGTGGCGCAAACCCAGCCGCCTCCAGCAGCCCTTCCAGCTCCGCCTCGCTATAATAGGTGTAGAACCGCCCGATGCTGTCCGGCCCTTCGCCCTCGCCCAGTTTCATGCCCAAGTGCAGCCAGCCGCCGGGCACCAACGCCCGGTGCAGCCGCACCAGATGGCCGAGGAAGGCCTCGCGCGGCGCGTGCAGCAGCGAGAAATTGGCCCAGACGCCCGCGTAGCAGGCCTCGCCCTCCACCTCCTCGAACAGCGCCTGCCGCGCCTCCACACCCGGGATCGCGCCCGCCCGTGCGACCATCTCCGCCGAGCCGTCCACAGCCTCTACCGCAAAGCCCTGTTCCGCCATCACGGCGGCAGAGGCGCCGGGGCCGCAGCCGAGGTCCAGCACCCGCGCGCCCGCGGGCAGATGCGCCATGAAGGCCTGCAAATCGCGCCGTTCCTTCACCGCGGCACTCATCGCCACGTAATCCTCCACCCGCGCGTCATAGACGGCGAGCGTGTCTTCCGGCCTCATGCCCGCTCGAAGGCGAGCCGCAGGCCGAGCGCGGCGAAGCTGGCTGCAAAGGCCCGCCGCAGCCATGCCATCGCCCGCTCGCTCGCCAGCACCCGCGCCCGCATCGTGCCTGCCAGCAGCGCATAGCCCGCGAAGACGGCAAAGGTCATCGCCACAAAGGCAAGGCCAAGGCCCACGAGCTGCGCCGTGGCATCCGCGCCGGGGGTGATGAACTGCGGCAGGAAGGCCACGAAGAAAATCGGGATCTTCGGGTTCAGGATGTTCAGCGTGATCCCCCGCCGCACGATCCTGAGCGCTGCGCCGGGCGTTTCCGCCTTCACATCGAGCGTGCCTTTGCCGCGCAGCGTGCCCCATGCCATCCACAGCAGATAGGCCACGCCCGCCCATTTGATCGCCTGAAACAGCAGCGCCGAGGTGTGCAGCACCGCCGCCAGCCCGGCCATCGCGGCGGCAAGGTGGACCACCGTCGCCAGCGTGCAGCCCACCACCGCAAGGCCACCCGCCCGCCAACCGCCGCCCAGCGTCATCGACAGCGTGTAAACCACGCCGATCCCCGGCGCGAGGCACACCAGAAAGGTGGTGACGAGAAAGGCAATACTCATGCGGTCAGTTCCTTTTCTTCTTCTCCGCCAGCCGGTCGGCATCGCGGTTCACCCGGCGAAAGTCCCGGATCGGCACGGCAGCGCGGATGGCATCGTACACGGGTTTCATCCGGGCGGCATCCGCCGGGCTGACGAAGGGCGGCAGGGTCACGCCCTCCGCATTCACGCCCCAAACCCATCCGGCCCGCGCCTCGCCGTAACTATCGGGGGGCGGGAGGGCGCGCGGCGGGCGCTGGTCAAACCCGGCCAGAGCCACGGCGGCCTCGATCGCGTCCAGCTTGGCCGAGTCGGTCCGGCCCATCCGGGTCACGCAGTCCTCGTCCTCCGCCGCGCCTCGGCAGGCGACCAGCATGGCCGAGCCATCGACGAAGAACTCAACATAAAAGCCCCGGAAGCCCGGGGTGCCGGTCGGTCCGGTCTCGTGGAAATAACTCGCAACCATGGCAGGCGACTCGGCCCGCGCGGCGGCGGGCGCGAGCATCAGCAGGCAGAGCAGGAGAGCACGAGAGAGGGCCATGCTTAACCCTGCCTCAGCCCGCTGTGTCTGAAAAGAAAATTCCCTACTGCCCGGCCTTCTTGTCGGCCGCGGCGTTCACTGCCTTGCGGGCATCGTCGGGCAATTCGGCATCGAGCGCGGCCAGCAACGCCTCGACCCGCGCGGCATCTTCCGGGGCGGGCAGGGCGATGGCATCGTAGGTCGCGCCGCCCAGCACCACCTCGCCCCATGCCAGCCCGCCGCCGATGGGGGGCTCCGGGTCTTTCTGCGCGGGTTTCTCCGCCAGCCCCGAGGCCCTTGCCGCCGCCGCAATCCGCTCTGCCGCGCCGGGCCGCATCTCCGCCTCAAGGCTCACACAGCCCTCCTCGCCATAGCCCCGGCAGGCGGTGAGCCGCACCTGCCCCTCATGGCTGAACGCGGCACGAAATTCCTCGCGGTAGGGCGGGGGCAGGCTGCCGTTGTCATAGCCATAGGTGGCAAACACGGTGCCCTGCGGCCCCTCAGGCTCGGCCGATACGCAGGCCGCGGTGGCGCAAAAGGCCATCAAGAGCGTGACATGTCTCATGCGGCGCAGATTGGCGGCACAATCCGGCGCTGTCACATGAAAATTCGCGCTGGGATTCGGCGCGTGCCGAATTTCTGCCTCAGGCCGGCTCGCGCAGCACCCGTGGCACCTTGAACTCGACCCGCTCCTGCGCGGTCTCGACCAGCTCCACCGCCACCTCGTAGCGGTCGCGGAAGGCGTCGATCACCTCTTCGATCAGCACCTCCGGCGCGCTCGCCCCCGCAGTCACGCCCACGGTGCCGATCTGCCCCAGCGCCCGCCAGTCGATGTCCGCCGCCCGCTGCACCAGCTGCGCATAAGAGCAGCCCGCGCGGGAGGCGACCTCGACCAGTCGCTTGGAGTTCGACGAATTCGGCGCACCCACCACCAGCAGCGCATCCACGCGCGGGGCAATCGCCTTCACCGCCTCCTGCCGATTGGTGGTGGCGTAGCAGATGTCTTCCTTGTGCGGCCCCACGATGGCCGGGAACCGCGCCTTCAACGCCGCCACGATCTCGGCGGTGTCATCGATCGAAAGCGTCGTCTGGGTCAAAAACGCCAGCTTCTCCGCATCGCGCACCTCCAGCCCGGCCACATCCTCCGGCACCTCGACCAGCAGCACCTCGCCCTCGGGCAATTGCCCCATTGTGCCCACGGTCTCGGGGTGGCCGGCATGGCCGATCATCACCATCTGCAACCCGTTCTCCGCGTGCCGCTCGGCCTCGATATGCACCTTGCTCACCAGCGGGCAGGTGGCATCCACATAGACCATCTCGCGCTTGGCTGCCTCGGCGGGCACCGCCTTGGGCACCCCGTGGGCCGAAAAGATCACCGGCCGGTCGTCCGGGCACTCCTCCAGCTCCTCCACGAACACCGCACCCTTCTCGCGCAGCCCGTCCACCACGTATTTGTTGTGGACGATCTCATGCCGCACGAATACCGGCGCCCCCCATTTCTCCAGCGCCATCTCGACGATCTTGATCGCCCGGTCGACACCGGCGCAAAACCCGCGCGGGGCGGCGAGGAGGAGGGTGAGGGGAGGTTTGCTCATGGCCTGAGAGGTAGTGCCTCAGGCCGCCCGCGTAAAGCGCGGGGCGTTGACGCAGGCGTGAGCACATGGGGGCTTGCCTTCCCCCTGCTGGAAGCTGGCAGACCGACCTTCAAAGAGGAGGCCCCCGCCATGAAGACCCCGCTCATCGCCCTTGCCGCCGCAGCCGCCGCCACCGGCCTCTGGTTGGCATGGCCCGGCCAGGCCGAAACCGCCGCTGGCCTGCTGCCCTATGAAGACCCGGACGCCCTCGCGCTGGGCGAAGCGCTCTATGCCGAGAACTGCGCCGCCTGCCACGGCGCCGCGCTGCAAGGGCAGGTCGCCAACTGGCGCGAGCGTGACGAAGACGGCCTCATGCCCGCCCCGCCGCATGACGAGACCGGCCACACGTGGCACCACCCCGATGCGATGCTCTTCGCCATCACCAAATACGGCACCGAGGCCGTGGTGGGGCAGGGCTACCAGAGCAACATGGGCGGCTTCGAGGGCGTGCTATCCGACGCCGAGATCCTCGCCACCCTCGCCTTCATCAAAAGCACATGGCCCGCCGCGATCATCGAGGCGCACAACGGCATGAACGCTCAATACGAGGCCACCCGGAACTAAAAAGGCCCGCCATTCCCGGCGGGCCTTTCAAATTCCTTACGGCAGGTCATCCGCCCACCGTCCCGATCAATCGCGGGCCGAAAGCTCCTCGGCGCCCGCAGGCTCGGGGCGCGGCTCACGCGGCGGGCGGCCGATCACTTCCTTCAGCTCGTCGAGCTCGATGAAGTTGTCAGCCTGACGGCGCAGCTCATCGGCGATCATCGGCGGCTGCGAGCGAATGGTCGAAACCACCGAAACCCGCACGCCCTGCCGTTGCAGGCTCTCCACCAGCGGGCGGAAGTCGCCATCGCCGGAGAACAGCACGACATGGTCCACATGCGGGGCCAGCTCCATCGCATCGACCGTCAGCTCGATGTCCATGTTGCCCTTCACCTTCCGGCGGCCCTGGCTGTCGACGTATTCCTTCGCGGGCTTGGTGACCATCGAGAAGCCGTTGTAGTGCAGCCAGTCCACCAGCGGGCGGATCGGCGAGTACTCGTCGTTCTCCAGCAGCGCAGTGTAGTAGAAGGCCCGCAGCAGCTTGCCCCGGCGCATGAACTCCTGACGGAGCAGCTTGTAGTCGATATCGAAGCCCAAGGCCTTGGCGGCCGCGTATAAATTCGATCCGTCAATGAACAGAGCGAGGCGCTCATCACGGTAGAACATCAAATACCCTTTCTGTATATGGCTCCGGAGCTCCCCGCGCGGTGGTGGTGGTCGGTAGGGAGTGAGTGGTCTTGCCCCGAGAGCGTGGCGGAAAATAGTGTAAAAAAGTTGGGTCGCAACCCTCCAAACGTCATATCATGGTTACAAAAGCACTCATTGCCGTCGGGTCAAACGCGGCGTCACAAGCCGGTTTCTCAAATGTAACGGTCTTGTCGGCGATTTCCGCCGTAAACACCGATTCGTTAACCATCTTGGCAAAAAGCCGCCTCTTTGAGACCCCTGCGTACCCAAAAGGCGCCGGGCCTGACTTTGTGAACGCGGCGATTGTGGCCGAAACCACACTCTCGCCCGAAGCGGTTCTGGCCCGTCTCCATGAGGTCGAGGCCGCCTTCGGCCGGGCGCGGGCCGAGCGCTGGGGGCCGCGCACGCTGGATCTGGACCTGATCGGCTGGGGCGATGCCGTCCGGCCTGACCGCCCCACATGGCGCCGTTGGGCCCGTCTTTCGCCCGTCAGCGCGGCGCGGGAGACGCCGGGCGAGCTGATCCTGCCCCATCCCCGGCTGGCCGAGCGCGCTTTCGTGCTCGTTCCGCTGGCCGAGGTGGCCCCCGATTGGGCGCATCCCGTCACCGGCCTCACCGTGGCCCAAATGGCCGCTGCCCTGCCCGCATCGGAGCGTGCAGCGGTCAAACCCCTGTCATAGTGCCGCAAGGGCCAGCAAAACCGGGGCCGGACCCCTTGCCAACCTGCCCACCCCCCGCTACATAGCGGCCTTCACCGCCCAACCCTCCCTGCAGGAGACATCCATGGCCCGCGTCACCGTTGAAGATTGCGTCGATAAAGTCCCCAACCGCTTCGAGCTTGTCATGCTCGCCGCGCACCGGGCCCGCGAGATCGCCTCGGGTGGGGCGCTCACCGTCGACCGCGACAACGACAAGAACCCGGTCGTCTCCCTCCGCGAGATCGCCGAGGAGACCCAGCAGGCCGAGGATCTGCGCGAGCGCATGATCGAGAGCTACCAGACCCAGATCGAGGTCGACGAGCCCGAAGATGATGCAATGGCCCTGCTGATGGGCGCCGAGCAGGACAAGCCGGCCGATGACGACATGTCCGAAGAAAAGCTCCTCCGCGCCCTGATGGAAGCCCAGGAACAGAAGTAAACGCGAGCAAAGGGCGGCAGGCATGGACTCCGACGGTCTCGTCGCCCTCGTTTCTTCCTACAACCCCAACTGCAATGCCAAGCGGATCGCCGAGGCCTTTGCCTTCGGTGAGCACATGCATGAGGGGCAGCTTCGCCAGTCCGGCGAGCCCTACTTTACCCACCCCGTCGCCGTGGCCGAGCTTCTGGCCCGCCAGCAACTCGATGATGACACCGTCATCACCGCCCTGCTGCACGACACGGTGGAGGATACCAAGGCCAGCTATACCGATGTCTCCGAGCGCTTCGGGCGCGAGGTGGCCGAACTGGTCGATGGCGTCACCAAGCTGACCAACCTCCAGCTTTCGTCCTCCGAGACCAAGCAGGCCGAGAACTTCCGCAAGCTGATCATGGCCGTCAGCCGCGACCCCCGCGTGCTGCTGGTCAAGCTGGCCGACCGTCTGCACAACATGCGCACCATCAAGTTCCAGCGCCCCGAGAAGCAGGCCCAGAAAGCTCGCGAGACGATGGATATCTTCGCGCCCCTCGCCGGCCGCATGGGTATGCAGTGGATGCGCGAAGAGCTTGAGGACCTGTCCTTCAAGGTGCTCAACCCCGAGGCCCGCAACTCCATCATCCGCCGCTTCATCCTGCTCCAGCGCGAGAGCGGCGACGTGATCGACAGCATCACCCGCGACATCCAGAAGGTGCTGAAGAAATCCAGCATCAAGGGCGAGGTCTATGGCCGCGCCAAAAAGCCGTTCTCCGTCTGGCGCAAGATGCAGGAAAAGCAAAAGAGCTTCTCCCGCCTCGCCGATATCTACGGCTTCCGCGTGATCGTCGGCTCGGAGGAGGATTGCTACCGCGTGCTCGGCGCCATCCACTCCCGCTGGTCGGCGGTGCCGGGGCGGTTCAAGGACTATATCTCCAACCCCAAGAACAACGGCTACCGCTCGATCCACACCACCGTCGCCGGGCGCGACGGCAAGCAGGTCGAGGTGCAGATCCGCACCCGCCAGATGCACGAGGTCGCCGAGGCCGGGGTGGCCGCGCACTGGAGCTACCGCGACGGCGTGCGTGCCGAGAACCCCTTCGCCGTCGACCCCGCCCACTGGATCAGGGCGCTCACCGAGCGGCTCGACGAAGAGGACCACGACGAGTTTCTCGAGCACGTGAAGCTCGAGATGTATCAGGATCAGGTCTTCTGCTTCACCCCCAAGGGCGAGGTCATCAAGCTGCCCCGCGGCGCCACGCCGATCGATTACGCCTACGGCATCCACACCCGCATCGGCGACAGTTGCGTCGGCGCCAAGATCGACGGGCTGCGTGTCCCGCTCTGGACCCGGCTGAAGAACGGCCAGCAGGTCGAGATCATCACCGCAGAGGGCCAGCGGCCCCAACCCACGTGGCTCGATATCGTGGTCACGGGCCGGGCAAAGTCGGCCATCCGCCGCAGCCTGCGCGAGGAAGACCGCGAGCGCTTCATCAAGTTGGGCCGCGAGCTGGCCCGCGTGGCCTTCGAGCATGTCGGCAAGCGCGCGACCGAAAAGGCGCTGACCACCGCGGCCCGCACCCTCGGCCTGCCGACGCATGAAGAGCTTCTGGCCCGCCTCGGCTCGGCGGAGCTGACCGCGCGCGACGTGGTGAGCGCGCTCTATCCCGACCTTGCCGAAGCTCATCGCGGCGAGGTGGTCGACGAGGCTCGCTCGGTCGTCGGCCTGCCCGAAGGGCAGATCTCGACCCGCGCCCAATGCTGCCAGCCGGTGCCCGGCGAGCGGATCGTCGGCATCACCTATCGCGGCAAGGGCGTGATAGTTCACGCCATCGACTGCCCGGTTCTGGTCGAGTTCGAAGACGAGCCCGACCGCTGGGTCGATCTGCACTGGCACTCCGGCCAGCACGGCGCGGTCAACACCGTGACCGTCGAGATCACCATCTCCAACGACGCAGGCGTGCTCGGGCGCATCTGCACCCTGATCGGCGAGCAGAAGGCCAATATCTCGGATCTGCACTTCATCGACCGGAAACAGGATTTTTATCGTCTCTTGATAGATGTGGACTTGCGCGATGTGGAGCATCTGCACATGGTCCAGACCGCGCTCGAGGCCGACAGCGACGTGGCCGAGATCGCCCGGGTGAAGAACACGGACCGCAAACCATGAACCAGCGGCCCCCGGAGAGGGGCCGCAGAGCAGGGGAAGAGGCTTGGTTTTCAGGCGCAGGGACAGACGAAGCTGGGCACGGATCGTGCTCGAGTTCTTCTACCCGCGCGGCGGTTGGTATCGGGCGGCGCAATACGTCCGCCACCGGCTGCGGCGGCTGCCCGACTCACCCAACCGCATCGCCCGTGGCATCTGGGCCGGGGTCTTCGTCAGCTTCACACCGTTCTACGGGCTGCACTTTCTCACCGCCTTTCTCGTCGCCAAGGTGATGCGCGGCAACATCCTCGCCGCCATCCTCGGCACCTTCTTCGGCAACCCCATCACCTTCCCGATCATCGCTGCGCTCTCGCTGCGGCTCGGCCACGGCATGCTCGGCACCCGCCCCGTCTTCGGGCGCGGCCCCAACCCCGATGACAGCCACGGACTGATGAAGGCGTTCTCCGGGGCGATGTCGGACCTCTGGCACAACTTCCTGTCGATCTTCACCCCCGACCACGCCCATTGGGGCAAGCTGGCCGGGTTCTTCGACGATGTCTTCCTGCCCTATCTCGTCGGCGGCCTGATCCCCGGCGTGATCGCCGCCACGATCTGCTACTACGTCTCGGTGCCTATCCTGACCGCCTACCAGCAGCGCCGCAAAGGCCAGCTGAAAGCCAAGCTACAGGAGATCGCCGCCAAGCGAAAGAAACAGGAAAGCGAGGTCGCGGGCGAGTAACTTGCCGCGCTGGCTCTGGGGAGCAACCTCCTCCCAACGCGAGCCGGGCCGCGCCGTCCCGCGGGGTGGCGCATGCAACGGAGGTCCGGGGCACTTTATGGTGCAGTGGTCATCTGACCTCTGAGGGGAGGGATTGCCTCACCCAAGCGCCGCCCCGTCCCGCCAAAGGCGGGCCATCGTTCGACGGCGCACCACCGGTGCGACGGACGGGACGGCGCTGCACGGCGCCTTCGGCTTGATTCCGTGCAGGCTCCCCCGCGCAACCGTTCGACCCTGCGGCGCGCCCCTTCCAACCCGGCCAAACCCGCCCTAAGGTCCGCCGCAACAGAGGGCCCGCTTATGACCGACCAACTCCGCCTCGGCGTCAACATCGACCACGTCGCCACCGTCCGCAACGCGCGCGGCTCGGCCTATCCCGACCCGCTCCGCGCCGCCAAGCTGGCCGAGGAGGCGGGGGCCGATGGCATCACTGCCCACCTGCGCGAAGACCGCCGCCATATCTCCGACGCCGACATCGAGGCGCTGATGGAGGCGCTCACCGTGCCGCTCAACTTCGAGATGGCCGCCACCGCCGAGATGCAGGCCATCGCCCTGCGCCACAAGCCCCACGCTGTCTGCATCGTGCCCGAAAAGCGCGAGGAGCGCACCACCGAGGGCGGGCTTGAGGTCGCGCGTGAAGAGAACAAGCTCGCCCATTTTATCGCCCCACTGGCCGAGGCCGGCTGCCGCGTGTCCATCTTCATCGCCGCCGACCAACGCCAGATCGAGGCCGCCCATCGCATCGGCGCCGCGGTCGTCGAGCTGCACACCGGCGCCTATTGCGATGCACACGCCGAGGGCCGGTTCAATGAGCGCGATGCCGAGCTGGAGCGCCTGCGCGAGATGTCCACCTTCGCCCACTCCCTCGGGCTGGAGGTCCACGCCGGCCACGGCCTCACCTACGACACCGTCCAGCCTATCGCCGCCTTCCCCGAAGTGCGCGAACTGAACATCGGCCACTTCATCATCGGCGAAGCCATTTTCCGCGGCCTCACCCCGGCGATCCATGAAATGCGCCGCCTGATGGACGAAGCCCGCAGCTAGAAAAATTTTCACGAAATTTTTCCGGCCCGAAAAATCTTCGAGAAGAATTTTCACACGCCATTCTCACCCGTCGGCGCCACCCAGCCCCTCGGCCTTCACCGCCCCCTTCAACCACCGCCGGAACAGCCGCGCGGGGTTTGAAAGGCTCCGCCCCTCCGCATGGAGCAGCCAATAGGCGTGCTCGGTATCATGCCAGCGCGGCACCGGCGCCACCACCTGTCCGCGCGCCAGCGGATCATGCGCCAGCACCTCGAAGGCCAAGAACACCCCTTGCCCGGCCATTGCCGCATCAAAGCACAGAGAGGCTTCCGAAAATTCCGGCCCGCCCCCCAGCGTCACCTCCGCGCCTTCCGGCCCGAGCCACGCCACCCAGCCGAACATCGCGCTGGTGTCGCGGATGATCGGCAGGCGCGCAAAATCCTCTGGCCCGGCAACCCGCGCCGCCAGTTCCGCCGAGCACACAGGCACGATCCTCTGCCCGAAGAGCCGCTCGCAGCTCACGCCGCTGTAGCCGCCCGGCCCGATCCGCACCGCAAGGTCGATGTCGGAGGCGGCAAAGTCGATCAGCCCGGGCGTGGAGTCGATCCGCACCTGAATGTCCGGATGCGCGCGGGTGAAGTCGCTCAGCCGCCAAATGAGGAACCGCGCGGCAAAGATCGGCGCAACCGAAACCGTCAGCACATGCGACCGGTCCCGCCGCGCGGCCTCTGCGGCGCGGCTCAGCCGGGCGAAGCCTTCGCGCAGGTTGGCAAACACCTCCTCCGTCCCCTCCAGCGGCACCATCCCGCCCGGCCGCCGCTCGAACAGCCCGCGCCCCAGCGCCGCCTCTGCCCGCGCCACCTGCTGGCTAACCGCACCGGGCGAAACCCCAAGCTCTGCCCCCGCCCGCGAAAGCGAGCCCAGTCGCGCCACCGCCTCGGCGGCGCGCAGCGCATTGAGCGGAATGTCGTTCAGGTCAGCCATATAGCAAATCTAAATACATATGCAGATCAGCCGCAATATGCAGGCGGCGTGCGCGGGGTTAATTTCATCATAGCTAAAAGGAGCCACCCCATGTTCCGCCTCATTCGCACTCTCTTCACACCGCACCCCGCGCTCAACCCGTCAGACCCGCTCGCCCATCCCGCCGTCCGCCGCATGACCCCGCGCGAGTTGGCCGACCTTCCCCTGCCGCGCCCCGCCCGCTAGTCTGCGCCTCACCAAACGCAGATGGCCGGAGAGGAAAGCTATGCGGATCAGCCTGTTGCGCTACGCGGGCATTTACATCGCCACGGCCCTCGGCCTCGCCCTGCTCACATGGGTGCTCGCCAGCTTCGCCGGGGTGCGCCTGCCCACCGGCCTCTCCACCGCCCTGCCGCCGATGCTCGCGGCGCTGCTCGAAGGGCAGGCCTTCGCGCGTGAAACTCGCGAACCGCTCCTCAATGACGAGGCCTGGTCTGCCGCCTTTCGGATGACCCTCGTGGTGGCAGTCATCAACGCAATCATCCTCGGCGGCGTGCTGCTCTTCACGCCCGAGCTGACCAACCCCGAGGTGCTCACCATCGTGGGTGTGGTCTTCCTTGTCCTTCTGGTCGTGGTCCTGCTGGTCAACCGCATCTTCCTCGGCATGGGCGCCCGGAGCCAGCTGAAGGCGCTGGAGTCCCGCAAGTGATCCGCGCCGCGCTCGCCCTTCTGGCCTTCACGCTCCCCGCCGCCGCGCAGGAGGTCTCCGACTGTGGCGACTACCGCACCGATGCCCGCAACATCCCCGAGCCGTGGGAGGCCAGCACCCGCAGCTTTGCCAATGACGATGTGCGCCTCGTGCTGCTCGACACCATCGAACCCGCCGCCGCGCCCTATCACCTGATGATCCTCTCACCGCCCTATGACGAGGTCGGCGGCCGCCAGTGCAAGGTGCTCTCCCGTGAGAACCAGTCCGGCTGGGCGGGGATGGATTTTGATCAGCTCGAAGCAGGCTACGACCCGGCCCTCGGCCTCACCTTCACCTTGCCTGCCATGATCTGGCTGCCGGAGAAGAATTTCGTCAATTCCACCGTGCTCACGATCACCCTCAACCAATCCACCGGCGCGATCACCGTCAGCCAGCAACTCGGCAACGAGTGATCCGCTGATGATCTTGGGCATCGGCACCGATCTGGCCAACATCGAGCGCATCGCCGCCACGCTGGAGCGGTTTGGTGACCGCTTCCGCAATCGCGTCTTCACGCCGGTCGAGCAGGCCAAGGCCGAGCGCCGGGCCGATACGCCGGGCACCTACGCCAAGCGCTGGGCCGCCAAGGAGGCCTGCTCCAAGGCGCTGGGCACCGGCCTGCGCATGGGCATCGCCTGGAAGGACATGTCGGTCCGCAACCTGCACACCGGGCAGCCGGTGATGGAGGTCACCGGCTGGGCCGCCGAGCGGCTGGCGTCGATGACCCCGCCGGACCACGAGGCGGTGATCCACGTCACCCTGACCGACGATCACCCCTGGGCGCAGGCCTTCGTCGTGATCGAGGCCCTGCCGCGCCGCGCGGAGGGGTAAGCTGTGTTAACGCCGCGCGGCTATGTCATCCGACATGCGCATGGAATGTGCATCGGATGTGCATCAGTTGTGCATGGCCCTGTGGCAACGGTTAACCCTGCCGTTAACCCCAATGCACGGTGCCGTCAGCCCGCCTTGACTCCCCCCTGCGCGCCCGCCATGTAGCTGCCGAGCGCAGAGACAGGCGAGGGAGCCGCATGGCCGAAAAATCCAAAGCCGGCGAGAGCTTTATGGAAACGATCAAGACCATCTTCTGGGCCCTGATCATCGCCGGCGTCTTCCGCACCCTGTTCTTCCAGCCGTTCTGGATTCCCACCGGCTCGATGAAAGACACGCTGCTGATCGGCGATTTCCTCTTCGTGAACAAAATGGCCTACGGCTATTCGCGCCATTCCTGCCCCTTCTCCGCCTGCCCGGTCTCGGGCCGGATCTGGGGCAGCGAGCCAGAGCGCGGCGATGTGGTGGTGTTCCGCCATCCCGTCACCGGGGCCGATTTCGTCAAGCGTCTGGTGGGTATGCCGGGCGACCGGATTCAGGTCACCAAGGGCCAGCTCACCGTCAACGGCACCCCCTACAAGCAGGAAGACGGCGGCCTCTTCACCGAGATCAAGGAACCCCAGGGCAGCCAGGGCACCGAGCCCGCCTGCTCCAACGCCCCGGTGGGGCAAGGCGGCACCTGCGAGAAGCAGCGCCTGATCGAGACTGACCTGAACGGCAAGAGCTACGGCACGCTCGACGTTAACTACTTCCCGAACCGCCATCAGGATGAAACCAACGTCTACAACGTCCCGGAAGGCCACTATTTCTTCATGGGCGACAACCGCGACAACAGCCAGGACAGCCGCGTGTCGCAGCAGATCGGCGGCGTCGGCTACGTGCCCTACGAAAACCTGATCGGCCGCGTCGACCGGGTGATGTTCTCTTCCGCGGGGCGCTCGCTCTTCTACTTCTGGACATGGCGCAGCGACCGCTTCTTCCACAAGGTCGACTGATCCGGTGCGCCGGGTTTTCTACTGGCTTTTCATCGGGGTAGGCGTCGCCATCGTGCTGGGCCTCCCCGCTTTCGCGCTGGCCCTGCGGTTGATCTGGGCACCCTTCTACATCCCCGCCGGTTCGATGAAGCCCACCCTGCTGGTGGGCGACTATTTCTTCGTGAACGAGCGCCTCCCGCGCCCCGTCGAGCGCGGCGATGTGGTGGTGTTCCGCCACCCCGTAACCGGGGCCGATTTCGTCAAACGGGTCATCGCGCTGGAGGGCGACACCATCGCCGTGCAGGGCGGCGTGCCGGTGCTCAACGGCGTTGCTCTGACGCAGGAGCCGCTCGGTGATTTCGAAGAGATCATGGAAGGGCAGGGGCCGCGCCGCCACCGCCCGCGCTGCGCCAATGAACCGGTGGGCGAGGGGGCGATCTGCCTCAAATCTCTGTTGCGAGAGAGCTTCCCCTCCGGCCGCAGCCACCACGTGCTCAACCTCTCCGATGGCGGCCCGATGGACACCACGCCCGAGGTCACCGTGCCGGCGGGCCATATGTTCGTGATGGGCGACAACCGCGACAACAGCCTCGACAGCCGCGTGCCCCAGGCGCAGGGCGGCCTCGGTTTCGTCCCACTCGAAAGCGTCCGCGGCCATGCCGACAGGGTGATCTTTTCAGCCGCCGGGTCGTGGCTTTATGATTTTCGTAACTGGCGCGGTGATAGATACGGGAAAGTGATCGAATGAAGCTCTCGGCAGATGTTCAGGCCTTCGCCGCCCGGCTCGGCCACGGGTTCACCGATCCGGCGCTGCTGATCCGCGCGCTCACCCACCCCTCCTTCACCACCACGGGGCAGGAGAACAACCAGCGCTTGGAGTTTCTTGGCGACCGTGTGCTCGGTCTGGTGATCGCAGAGGCGCTGATGGAGGCAGACCCCCACGCGCCCGAGGGCCAGCTTTCGCCCCGGTTTCACGTGCTGGTCAACAAGGAGACCTGCGCCGAGGTCGCCCGCGAGATCGCGCTGGGCGATGTGCTCAAGCTGGGCCGCTCCGAGATGCAATCGGGCGGGCGCCGCAAGGAGGCGCTGCTGGGCGATGCGATGGAGGCCGTGATCGCCGCCGTCTACCGAGATGCCGGGTTCGATGTCGCCCGCACGGTGATCCGCAAGCACTGGCTGGGCAGGGTGAAGTCGGTCGAGGCCGATGCCAAGGATGCCAAGACGGCCCTGCAGGAGTGGGCGCAGGCGCGTGGGTTGCCGCCGCCCAGCTACGAGCTGCGCAAGCAGGAGGGGGATGGCCACGAGTTCATCTTCCACATGGCCGCCGTGCTGGCCAACGGCAAGGAGGCCGTCGGCAAGGCCCGCCGCAAGAAGCTGGCCGAGCATGAGGCCGCCCGGGCGCTGCTGACTCGGCTGGAGGGCTGATGCGCCTTACCTGCCTCAACGCCTGGGGCGGGCGCATGCACGCCGAGCTCGCCGAGTGGCTGGCGCAGAACGACCCTGATATCTTTTGCATTCAAGAGGTTGTCCACGTTCCAAACACCCCCGCGCCCTGGCTCGATTACCGCGATGATGGCCGCAACCTGCCGCAGCGGGCCGATATGCTGGCCGATCTGGCCGAGGCTCTTCCGGGGCACGACATCACCTTCTGCCCCGCCGCCCGTGGCCCGCTCTGGCATGAGCAAACTCAGGTCTGGTCGCAATGGGGCCTCGCCACCTGCACCCGGCGCGGCCTGCCCGTCACCCATCAGGCGCAGGGCTTCGTGCATGGAGAGTTCGGCGCCGAGGGCTTCGGCCCCCATCCGCGCTCCCGTACCGGCCACGCCCTGCGCCTCTGGCGGCCAGAGGGCGCCGTCGTCATCGCCCATATGCACGGGCTGCGCGACCCCAAGGCCGGCAAGGCCGACACGCCCGCCCGCGCCGCTCAGGCCGAGCGGCTGGCCGGGCTTGTCGAGAGCATTCGCCAGCCCGGCGACGAGGCGATTATCTGCGGCGATTTCAACGTGCTACCCGGCAGCGAGACCCTGCGCATCCTCTCCCGCCTCGCCCCCCGCGAGCTGGTCACCGAGGGCGGCCATCCCGGCACCCGCAACAGCCTTTACCCCAAGCCCGGGCGCTACGCCGATTACATGATGGTCAGCGAAACCCTCGCCTTCACCAGCTTCGACGTGCTGCACCACCCCGAGGTCTCCGACCACTGTCCGCTGCTGCTGACGCTGCCCTAGCCCTCGGCCCGCGCGATCACCCCGAGGCAGGCGGTGAGCAGCCGTGACAGAGTGAGCGCCCCCAGACTGTCCACATCCATCTCCGGCACGTATTCCACGAGGTCCATCGCCACGATCCGCCCCCGCGCGGCCACGCCCTCCACGAGGTCCAGCACCTGATAGTAGCTGAGGCCCCCGGGCGAGCGCCCGATGACGCCCGGCACGATCGAAGGGTCCAGCGCATCGGCATCGAGGCAGATCACCACCGCCGCCCCTTCGGGGATGCCCGCCAGCGCCGCCGCCACCCCCTCGGCGTGGAACTGCCGCGCCGGTATGATCTGCGCGCCCCAGTCCCGCGCATCGGCATGGTCGTCCGGGTGGCCCGAGCCCACGCCCCGCGCGCCTACCTGAATGATCCGCTCCACATGGGCCATCTCCGAGGCCCGCCGCATGGTGGACGACAGGCCCATCCGCTCGCCCATATGCTCCTGCCGCCAGTCGATATGGGCATCGATCTGCAGCACCGTCACCGGCTGCCCCAGCGCGTCCAACGCCTCCAGCATCGGGATCGGAATCGAATCGTCGCCCCCCAGCACCACCGGCACCGCCCCCGCCGCCAGCACCTTGCCCGTCGCCTCGCGGATCGCGTCACGGTTGGCGGCAAAGTCGCTCTCGCTCCAATCCAGATCGCCGCAATCCACCGCCGCCCGCGCGCCGGGCGGAAAGGTCGGGCCGCCGAGGTCAAAGTTCATCCGGTCGATGTTCGCCGCAAGCTGCCCCGAAGCCCGCCGCAGCGCCGCGGGCGCGCCCTGGCAATAGGCCCCGACCGAGCCGTAGGGCGTGGCGCAGGGCGCCCCGAAGAGCGCCGCCGAGGCCCCTTGCGGGCTAAAATCGGGGCAGGGGTCGAGGCCAAGAAAGGTCTTGGTGTCCGGCGCACCGAAGAGGGCGCCAAGATCGGGCGATTGCGGCATGGGGAGGGCTCCGTCTGAGGCTTTGCGCAACCCTGCGGCGGCCAGCCCCGGCCCGCAAGGCCCGCGCAGGCTTTTGCTGGCGAAACCCGCGCAAATCCTCTATTCCCGGCGCGTTCAACCAACAAGGCCAAGCCCCATGACCACACGCGCCGGTTTCGTCGCCCTCATCGGAGAGCCCAACGCGGGCAAATCGACGCTCACCAACCGCATGGTCGGCGCCAAGGTGAGCATCGTCACCCACAAGGTCCAAACCACCCGCGCCCGCATCCGCGGCGTGGCGATCGAGGGCGAGAGCCAGATCGTCTTCGTCGACACCCCCGGCCTCTTCCGCCCCCGCCGCCGGCTCGACCGGGCGATGGTCGCCGCAGCCTGGGGCGGGGCGGCCGACGCCGATATCGTCGTGCTTCTGGTCGAGGCCCATCGCGGGCTGACCGAGGGCGTGCAGGCGATCCTCGACGCTCTGAAAGAGCGCTCGGTCGAGGGGCAAAAGGTGGCGCTGGCGATCAACAAGATCGACCGGGTCAAATCCGAGGTACTGCTGGAGCTGACCGCCAAGCTGAACGAGGCCCACGCCTTTGCCGAGACCTTCATGATCTCCGCCGAAAAGGGCCACGGCGTCGATGACCTGCGCAAATGGCTCGCCGGTGAGCTGCCCGAGGGGCCCTGGCTCTACCCCGAAGACCAGATCGCCGACCTGCCCCTGCGCATGATCGCCGCCGAGATGACCCGTGAAAAGCTCACCCTGCGGCTGCATCAGGAGCTGCCCTACCAGCTCACCGTCGAGACGGAGGCCTGGGAAAACCGCAAGGACGGCTCCGCCAAGATCGACCAGATCGTCTATGTCATGCGCGACGGCCACAAGGGCATCGTTCTGGGCAATCGGGGCGAGACGATCAAGGCCATCGGCAAGGCGGCGCGCGAGGAGCTGGAGGAGTTCCTCGGCCACAAGGTCCACCTCTTCCTGCAGGTGAAGGTCCGACCGAACTGGCTCGAAGAGAGCGAGCGCTACGACGAGATGGGCCTTGATTTCAAGGACGGTAACGCTTGACCCGCCTGACCAGCGGCTTCTGGGTGCAGGCCTACCTCACCCGCCTGCGGCTGGCCGACATTCCCGCCTTCGTCGTCGCCAAGGGCGATGAGACGGCGGGGAACATCCTCATCAAGCAAAGCCCGCTCGATGGCACCGCACGGGCCTTCCAGCGCATCATGGCAATGGACGGCTCCCGCCCGTGGGATGTGCTGGCCGAAGGGCCGGAGGCCGAGGTCGATGCCGCCCTGCGCGACCAGCGCCGCTTCGATCCCGACCTCTGGGTGATCGAGGTCGAAGACCGCGACGGCCGCCATCTGCTGGATGAGGAAGGGCTGGGTTGATGGAGTGGCGCGAGGAGGGCGTGCTGCTCACATCCCGCCCCCACGGCGAGAACGCCGCCATCATCGAGGTTTTCACCGAGGGGCGCGGGCGCCATGCCGGCGTGGTACGCGGCGGCACCGGGCGGCGCATGGCCCCCATTCTGCAACCCGGCGCCCAGCTTGACCTTTCGTGGCGCGCCCGGCTGGAGGATCACCTCGGCGCCTTCACCGTCGAGCCGATCCGCGCCCGGGCGGCGGGCGTGCTGGGCGACCGCCGGGCACTGGCGGGCCTCGGCTCCGTCACCGCGCTGCTCTCCTTCGTCCTGCCCGAACGCGCCGCCTATCCGCGCCTCTACGCCCGCAGCCTCACCGTGCTGGACCTGATCGAGGAAGGCTCTGAGCACTGGCCGCTGGCCTACCTGCGCTGGGAGTTGGCCCTGCTCGACGAGATGGGCTTCGGCCTCGATCTCACCTGCTGCGCCGCCACCGGCGCCACCGAGGGGCTGGTCTACGTGTCGCCCAAAACCGGGCGTGCGGTCAGCGCTGAAGGGGCAGGGGAGTGGGCGCCCAAGCTCCTGCCACTGCCGCCCTGCCTCATGGGCGAGCCGCCAGAAAGCCCCGGCGAACTCGCGCAGGGGTTCGAGACCACAGGCTATTTTCTGGATCATCAGTTGCGTGCGTCACTGGGCGAAAAGCCCCTGCCCGCCGCGCGGGCGCGCTTGGTGCGGGTGCTGGCCAAGCCCTAGCCCCTACGGCTCCCGCCGAAACACCATCTCCCGCCCGTCTTCGTTGGACAGGATCAGCACCGGCCCGTTGGCCTCGGCCAATGTCATCGCGCCCAAAGCCTCGAAGAACTCCGCCTCGCCGTTCATGTGCAGGCAGGCCATCTTGGTCGCCATGATCGGCCCCGGCTTGAACCACGGGTAGGGCGCGGTCTGCTCCGCCGAGTAGCCGTTGCAGGGCGCCCGGCCAGAGATCCGGCCCTCCTCGCCCAGCTCCAGCGTCGCGCCCCACTGAAAGGCCACGCCGTCGATCTCTTCCAGCTGGTAGGTGCCCTCGGCATAGCCTGTCAGGGTTTCATCCGCGCAGGCGGCGACCATTGGGGGGAGGGCGAGCAGGGTGGCGAGGGCAAGCGTTTTCATGGCTCACACATAGGTCGCCCGTCCCGCGCCGCCAAGCTGCCACGTTGCTGCCATGCTGCACCGGCAATCTGTAGCCCATGTTGCAAAGAGCCAGCCTCTTCATGGCCGTCGTCGCCATCGCCGCCCTGTCCTACTCGGGCGTTTCGGGGTTGGCACGGCACGATGGGGGGGTGCCCGGTGCCGTGGTGACCGGCCCGAGTCAGGCCGAGCTGGCGCGGGCGCATCCGCAGGCCTGGGCGATGCACCAGGCCTACGATGAGTTCCACAACGGGCCGGATTGGTACGGCGCCTTCTCGGTGGGCGGGCAGGAGGCCTTCGGCGCCGTCTCGGGCTATGCCGATGCCGCGCTGGCCGAGGCAGACGCGCTTGCTCTCTGCGCCGATTGGGCTGCCGACTGCCGGGTGGTCGCCACCATCACCCCCGCCGAGCCGCAGGTGGCCGGGCTCTCCGGGCCGCAAGCGCGAGAGCTTGCCACTCTGCGGAGCAGCAGGGAGGGCGGGCGTGCGCTGGCGGTCGACGCGCGGGGACACTGGGGCAGCGCCTGGGGTTACCCAAATCGCCATGACGCCGGACAAGCCGCGATGGCCGATTGTATCGCGGCCCAACAGACGCGCCGTGCTGACACCGCCTGCCGGGTCGTCTGGGCGCTCCGCTAGGCCGGGCCTCTAGGCCAGCAGACGCCGCGCGATCACCTGCGCCTGAATCTCGGCGGCCCCCTCGAAGATATTCAGGATCCGCGCATCGCAGAGCACCCGGCTGATGCTGTATTCCAGCGCAAACCCGTTGCCGCCGTGAATCTGCAACCCGTTGTCCGCCGCAGCCCATGCAACCCGGGCGCCGAGCAGCTTGGCCATCCCGGCTTCGAGGTCACATCGCACGCCGTGATCCTTCTCCCATGCGGAAAAATAGGTGAGCTGCCGGGCGATCATGATCTCCACCGCCATCATCGCCAGCTTGCTGGCCACGCGCGGAAACTCGATCAGGCTCTTGCCAAACTGCTTGCGGTCCTGCGCGTAACGCATCGCGATATCCAGCGCCGATTGCGCCACGCCAATCGCACGCGCCGCCGTCTGAATCCGGGCGCTCTCGAAGGTCTCCATCAACTGCTTGAAGCCCTTGCCCTCTTCGCCGCCCAGAAGGTTCTCTTCCTTCACCTCGAAGCCGTCGAAGCCCAGCTCGTATTCTTTCATGCCGCGATAGCCCAGCACCTCGATCTCCCCGCCGGTCATGCCGGGGGTGGGGAAGGGTGCCTCATCGGTGCCCGGCGTCTTCTCGGCCAGAAACATCGACAAGCCCTTGTAATCGCTCGTCGAAGGGTCGGTCCGCGCCAACAGGGTCATCACGTGGGTCCGGGCCGCATGGGTGATCCACGTCTTGTTGCCGGTCACCTTGTAGGTATCGCCCTCCTTCACCGCGCGGGTGCGCAGGGCGCCGAGGTCGGAGCCGGTGTTCGGCTCGGTAAAGACGGCGGTGGGCAGAATCTCACCGCTGGCGATCCGGGGCAGCCAGCTTTCCTTCTGCTCATCGGTGCCGCCGCAAAGGATCAGCTCGGCGGCGATCTCGGAGCGGGTGCCAAGGCTGCCCACACCGATATACCCGCGTGAAAGCTCTTCGGAGACCACCACCATCGAGGCTTTGGACAGGCCAAGGCCACCGAGGTTCTCGGGGATGGTCAGCCCAAAGACCCCCATCTCCGCCAGTTCCTCGATCACCTCCATCGGGATCAGCTCGTCCTTCAGGTGCCACTCATGGGCGTGCGGCTCGATGCGGTCCACCGAGAACCGGCGGAATTGCTCGCGGATCATCTCCAGCTCGTCATCCAGCCCGCTGGCACCCACGGTGATCTCGGCCGAGCGCTCCTGCATCAACTCCACCAGCCGCAGCCGCGCCGCCTGGCTGTTGCCCCGCGCGATCAGCTGGCGCACCGCATCGGTCATCAGCGCCTCGGTGCTCTCCAGCCCAAGGTCGGCGGGCCGCACGATCTCGCCCTGGCTCATCGGGATGCCCCCGGACATCTGCGCGAGGTATTCGCCAAAGGCGATCTGGTGCAGCAGTTGCTCCACCTCGCCAAACTTGCCTTCGCCCTCCAGCTTCTCGGCCCAGGCCTGCATCTGCTTGAGCGCCTGCACATAGGTGGCAAACCACGCCAGCCCGTGGGTGGCGGTCTGGTTGGCGTCCACCGCCCCGCCAGAGACCCGGCCCTCTACCGCCAACTCGGCCTTCAACCCGGCTTTCGCCGCCTCCAGCAGCGCTTCCGCCGGGGCCACGGCGGCACCGGTGAGGTTGAGCAGATCGGGGAGAATGATGGCTTGGGCGGTCATGTCCTGTCCGTCATGGGGCATGGATTCGGTCCTCGTTGTCGTGCCCGGTCGGCATAATCCCTTCGCAGGTGCAGCGCAACTTAATTTCGCGAGAATAGACTTTGGTGCATAAAAATGTCGCGGTCGATTCCTGCTGCGGCAGTGGGAGCGGCGCGATATGAGGCAGTATGAGCTTTCTGCCCGATCTTTTGACTCCCGGCCTCATCGCCTTCGCGCTGGGCGTGACCCTGCTGGCGGGCGTGGTGAAGGGGGCGGTGGGCTTTGCCATGCCGCTGATCATGATTTCCGGCATGGGCATCCTGCTTGATCCAAAGCTGGTCATTGCGGGCATCATCCTGCCCATCGTGCTCACCAACCTGCTGCAGGTCGCCCGCTGCGGCTGGGGCGAGGCCAAGGCCGCGCTGCGCGACTACAAGGTCTATATCCTTATCGTCTGCGTCCTGATCCTGCTGTCTGCCCAACTCGTCACGGTGATCTCGACCGGGGTGATGTATCTGGTGCTCGGCATCCCAGTGACCCTGCTCTGCGCAATCCAGCTGCTTGGGTTGAAGCTTGTGATTCCCGAGGCCCGCCGCCCGGTGGCCTCGGTGGTGGCGGGCATCCTCTCCGGCCTGCTCGGCGGGCTGGCGGGCACCTGGGGCCCGACCACGGTGCTCTATCTCGTGGCGATCGAAACCCCCAAGGCGCGGCAGATCGTGGTGCAAGGGGTGATCTACGGCCTCGGTTCGATCATGCTGCTGGCGGGCCACCTCAAGAGCGGCGTGATGAACAGCGAGACCGTCTGGTTCTCGGCCCTGCTGCTTCTGCCCGCGCTTGCGGGCATGTGGATCGGCTTCCAGATACAGGATCGGATCGATCAGGCCACCTTCCGCAAGGCTACCCTTGCCGTGCTACTCATCGCCGGCCTCAACCTGATCCGCCGGGGTCTGATCGGCTGAGGGCTACAGGGTTCGGCGAAACCCCCGCTCAGTCGAACTTGGCCGAAGGGGCGAGCACCGTGGCCTCGCCCTTCAGCACAACCTTCCCGTCCACCAGACAGCGGGTATCAAGCTGCACCCGGCGTTTGCGGTGGTCGATCTCCAGCACCTCCACCTCGGCCAGAACCATGTCTCCGGGCCGCACCGGGGCCATGAACTTGAGCGTCTGCCCAAGGTAAACCGTGCCGTGGCCCGGCAGTTGCTCCCCGATCACCGCGGAGATCAGCCCGGCCGTCAGCATCCCGTGGGCAATACGCCCCTCGAAGATGGTGTCCTGCGCATAGGCGTCATCCAGATGCACCGGGTTCCGGTCGGTGGAGACCTCGGCGAACATCTCGATGTCCCGGTCGGTCACCTGCTTGCGCAGGCTGCGGATCATGCCGATCTCGATATCTTCGATGCAGATCGTCCCGCGGGGCATGTTGTCGAGCATCTCGGTCTCCTCCGTCATGGGGCGGGTATAGCGCCACCGCTGCATTGCGGCAATATGCCGGAGAAAGATAATTCCGCAAATGACACTTATGTCGCAACTATCGTGCGAGCATGATTGTTACTCGCCCGCCTCGCGGATTTCGTCCGAGCGGTCGCCCATCAGGTAGCGCGGCCCCGCGCCCCGCGTCGCGGCCTTGTCTTCCTTGTTGTAGAGCCTGCACTTTTCGAGGCTGAGACAACCGCAACCGATGCAGCCGTCGAGGTCGTCGCGCATCTTCTTCAGCGTCTGGATGCGCTGGTCGAGCGTGTCGCGGAACTGCTCCGAGATCTCCCGCCAGTCCTTCGCCGTGGGCGTCCGCCCCTCTGGCAGCCCGGCCATCAGCGCCTTGATCTGGGGCAGGGTATAGCCGAACTGCTGGGCAATACGGATAAAGCTGACCCGCCTGATGTCGGCCCGCCGAAACCGCCTTTGGCCCGAGGGCGCCCGCATCGGCGCGATCAGCCCCTCCGCCTCGTAGTAGCGCAGCGCACTCACCGCCAGCCCGGCCCGCTCGGCGAATTGCCCGATGGAGAGCACGTCATTTGCCCTGAGTTTCGCGCTGCGATCAGCCATGTCAGAAAATCCTTGAGCTAAAGTTAGCTTTAGCAATTACACAGGTGCCATCGCAGCTCAAGGAGATTCGCAGATGTCCGCCCAACTTGAACACGTCAACGTCACCGTTTCCGATCTCGACCGCGCTATTGCGCTGCTCGATGATCTCTTCGACTGGAAGCTCCGCTGGCGCGGCAGCTCGATCTACGGCGGCGAAACCGCCCATGTCGGCGGGGCGGAGAGCTACCTCGCGCTCTACCGCCACCACGATCAGGAGGCGGCCAAGCAATCCACCTACCATGTCACCGGCGGGCTCAACCATGTCGGTGTGGTGGTCGACGATCTCGACGCAGTGGAACAGCGGGTCAAGGACTACGGTCTCAAGCCCCGCTCCCACGCCGATTACGAACCGGGCCGCCGGTTCTACTTCGAGGATTGGGACGGGGTGGAATATGAGGTGATCTCTTACGCGTGAACCGAATCTTTACGCTCCGCGCCTAGACATGCTGCAACGGTTCGCACCTTTCCCCCGAGGTCCATTCGAGCCGCAGCGGCGCGGGGTTTCCCTCCTCCCGCGCCCCCTCAAGTAGGGTGGGTGAAACCCACCGCCGTGCACACCGCATCACGCGCTCCCCAAGGCACGGGCCCCGAACGGTCGGCAGAACCCACCCTACAAAAGGCCCCCGCGCTGCGGGGCCTGCGTGTACCCGCAGAGCAGGTGCAGCCCACCACCGCGCCCACAAGCCAAGCCCCCCGTTGACGCAGCACGCCCCCCTCCGCCATCCTCTCCTCATGGCCAATGCCACCCAGCCCACCGATACCGACCCGCGCGCCTTTTGCGAGGCCGTGGCCCACCCCGGTCGCCGCGAAGATGCCCTGCGCCTGCTCGATCTCTTCGGTCAAACCAGCGGCTACGCCCCGCGCATGTGGGGGCCGACCATCGTCGGCTTCGGCCAGTATCACTACACCTACGCCTCCGGCCGCACCGGCGACTGGCTCGCCACCGGCTTCTCGCCCCGCAAGGCCAACATGGTCATCTACATCATGCCGGGCTACACCGACTTCTCCCACATCCTCGCCCGCCTCGGTCCGCACAAGATCGGCAAGTCCTGCCTCTACCTCGGCCGCCTCGGCAAGATCGACGAGGCGGTTCTGGCCGAGCTGATCCGCGCCGGGCTGGACGACCTCGCCACCCGCTGGCCCGTCTCCGCCTGACGCCGCGCCGCCGCTGAACTTGCCCCGCGCCCGCGCCCCGTGTAAATCGCGGCCCTGACGCCCGAGGATATCCCATGACCACCACCCGTTTTGCCCCGTCCCCCACCGGCTACCTGCATGTCGGCAACCTGCGTACCGCGCTGTTCAACTGGCTGATCGCCCGCAAGTCCGGCGGCACCTTCATCCTCCGTCTGGATGATACCGACCCGGAGCGCTCCAAGCCCGAGTTCGCCGACGCTATCCAGCAGGATCTCGAGTGGCTGGGCCTCACGTGGGACCGGGTCGAAACTCAATCCTCCCGGCTCGACCGCTACGAAGCCGCCGCCGACAAGCTGCGCGAGATCGGTCGCTTCTACGAGTGCTTCGAAACGCCCACCGAGCTGGACCTCAAGCGTAAGAAGCAGCTCAACATGGGCAAGCCGCCGGTCTACGACCGCGCCGCGCTCGATCTGACCGAGGCACAAAAGCAGGCCTACCGTGACGAGGGCCGCACTGGCCACTGGCGCTTCAAGCTCGACCACGCGCGCATCGAGTGGAATGATGGCATCCTTGGCGACATTTCCATCGACGCCGCCTCCGTCTCCGACCCGGTGCTGATCCGCGGCGACGGGCAGGTGCTCTACACGCTGGCCTCCGTGGTCGACGATACCGAGATGGGCATCACCAACGTCGTGCGCGGCTCCGACCACGTGACCAACACCGCGACCCAGATCCAGATCATCGAGGCGCTTGGCGGCTCCGTCCCCAGCTTCGCCCACCACTCGCTGCTCACCGGCCCGCAGGGCGAGGCGCTCTCCAAGCGGCTCGGCACGCTGGCCCTGCGCGATCTTCGCGAGCGCGGCGTCGAGCCGATGGCGCTGCTGTCGCTGATGGCCCGTCTCGGCTCCGCCGACCCGGTCGAGCTGCGCGCCAGCCATGACGAGCTGATCGAGGGCTTCGACCTCACCAAGTTCGGCTCCGCCCCCACCAAGTTCGACGTCGAAGATCTCTTTCCGCTCACCCACCGCCACCTTGCCGCCCAGCCGCTCTCTGCCGTGGCGGGCGAGATCGAGGCACTGGGCGTGCCCGCCGATCAGGCCGAGCGCTTCTGGGCTGTGGCCCGCGAGAACATCACCGTGAAGGCCGACCTTCAGGATTGGTGGAAGCTCTTCTCCGAGGGCGCGACCCCGCTCATCGCCGAAGAAGACGCCGATTTCGTGCGCGAGGCCTTCGCCATGCTCGGCGAGCCGCCCTACACCGACACCACCTGGGGCGAGTGGACCTCCGCCGTGAAAGAGGCCACCGGCCGCAAGGGCAAGGGCCTCTTCATGCCGCTCCGCAAGGCCGTAACGGGCCGTGAGCGCGGCCCCGAGATGGCCGATGTGATGCCGCTGCTGGCCCGCAAGCCGGGCTGATCAAAGAAGCCTGCACGGAATCAAGCCGAAGGCGCCGTGCAGCGCCGACCCGCCCCCCGGGGCGGCGCTTTGGTGCGCTTGTGGCTGACCACGAAACTTGAGCTACCACGGCACGATAAAGTGCCACGCACAGCCGTTGCGGGCGCCACCCCGCGGGCCGGCGCTGCAAGGCGCGCGTTGTGCCTCATGGCAACCTTCGCCCCCGTCGCGCGTTCCTCCCTCAACCGGCGCATCCCGCGCCCCGAGGAACCCCGATATGGCCACCAAGACCCTGCCCGAAGTCGCCGAACTGATGGCGAAGATCGATTTCTGCATGATGGAAACCCTCGCCGAAGACGGTCGCATCGCCGCCCGACCGATGAGCTCGAACGGCGATGTCGCGTATCGCGGCCAAAGCTGGTTCTACAGCCTCGACGACACCCGCAAGACCCGCCACATCCGCGCCGATCCCCGCGTTGGCCTCGCCTTCCAAGGAACCGGTGGTGTGCTCGGGCTGGTCGGCAAGCCGGGCGCGATGGTCCACGTTCAGGGCCGCGCCACGCTCACCAGTGACCGCGCCGCGCTGCGAGAACACTGGGTGCCCGACCTCGAATACTGGTTCAAACAGGGTATCGACACCCCCGGCCTGCTGCTGATCCGGGTGGACGCCGAGCAGATCCACTACTGGGATGGTGAGGAGAACGGCGTCGTCACGCCCTGACGGGGGCCGCGACCTTCTCCACGCCCAACCGCCGCAGCCCCGCATCCACGAAGTCGCGCTCCTGCGCGCTCACCTCGGTTGCCCGCGGGTAGATCGGCGCGGCGCGGTCATCCACCACCACCGGGGGCCAGCCCGCCGTGGTCTCGAAGAACCGCAGCGCCCCCGCCTCGCCGAACACATCGGCAAAGCCCTGCACCACCGTATCCACATAGCTCAGCAGCACCGGGTGGGCCGCATCCGCCGCCATGTGTTCGGGCGCAACGGCATACACCTCCACCCGGACTTCCCCGGCCTCATGCTCGCAATGCGCCGAAACCTCGTGCCGCCCATAGGCCCGCTCGCGCACATCCAGCGCCGCCCAGTCGCCGCCCGGCACATGGGCCACCAACCCCTCCAGCACCGAGCCGTCCCACGGCTCCGCGCTCAAAAAGGCCACATCCCGCAGCACTGTGCTCTTCCAGACCCGCCGCCAACCCCGCAGTCGTGCGGGAAAAGACGGCGCGTGAATATGCGTGGCGCGGTTCACAAGGCTTCCATAGCCGAAAAAATAGGCGTCGCTCATGCTGTGCAACCTGTCGGTCTCAAGCCATCTTGTCCAGCCGCCCGCGCCGCGCTAACCATGCACCACCCCGTCCGAGGAGAATCCGGCCTCGCGCCGGTGCCGAAGGAGCAACCGCCCCGGTAAACTCTCAGGCCCAAGGACCGGACGGAGAAAAGGACTCTGGAGAGAGGCCGCAAGGCCCGCCGAAGGGATAGCGATCTCAGGCGAAAGGACAGAGGGGGCACCGAAACGCACGGCGGGCGCCGTGCCGGACTGTGTCTTGAAGGGGGCAACATTGACGGATCTGAAACGCACACCGCTCTACGCGCTGAACGAGGAGTTGGGCGGCAAGATGGTGCCCTTCGCTGGCTGGGAGATGCCGGTGCAATTCGCCCCCGGCGTGATGAAGGAGCACCTCCATACCCGCGCCGCCTGCGGGTTGTTCGACGTGAGCCATATGGGGCAAGTCATCCTGCGCGGGGCAGGGGCCGCCGAGGCGCTCGAGGCCCTCGTGCCGGTCGATATCGCCGGTCTCAAGCCCGGCCGCCAGCGCTATGCGCTCTTCACCAACGACGCGGGCGGCATCCTCGATGACCTGATGGTGGCCAACTACGGCGACCGCCTGCTGCTGGTGGTCAACGCCGCCAACGCCGAGGCCGACATCGCCCACATGCGGCGCGCCGGGCTCGAGATCGAGCCGCTGGAAGACCGCGCCCTTCTCGCCGTGCAAGGCCCCGCTGCCGAGGCGGTGCTGGAGGCCGCCACCGGCGCCGTGCCTGCCCGCTTCATGGATGTGGCCGAGGTTGAAACCTCCTACGGCGATCTCTGGATCTCCCGCTCCGGCTACACCGGCGAGGATGGCTTCGAGGTCTCCGTGCCTGCCTCTCAGGCCGAGGCCTTCGCGGCCAAGCTGCTCTCTCACGAGGCCTGCGAGCCCATCGGCCTCGGCGCGCGCGATTCGCTGCGCCTGGAAGCCGGGCTGCCGCTCCACGGCCATGACATCGACGAGGGCACCACCCCCGTCGAGGCCGCGCTCACCTTCGCCCTCTCCAAGGCCCGCCGCCCCGGCGGCGCCCGCGCGGGCGGCTATCCGGGGGCAGAGATCATCGCGGCCCAGCTCGAGCACGGCCCCGAGCGCCTGCGCACCGGCCTCTTGCCTGAAGGTCGCGCCCCGATGCGCGAGGGCGTCCAGCTTTTCGCCTCCGAAGCGGCCACCGAGTCGGCAGGCGCCATCACCTCCGGCGCCTTCGCCCCCAGCCTCCAGCGCCCCGTCGCCATGGGCTACCTGCCCACCGAGCTGGCAAAACCCGGCACGCAGATCACCGCAGAGCTGCGCGGCAAGCGCATGCCCCTTGCCTGCGCGCCGATGCCCTTCCAACCTTCCACCTACAAACGCTGACCAACAGGACCACGCCCATGAAATTCACTGAAGACCACGAATGGCTCCGCCCCGAAGATGACCTCATCGTCGTCGGCATCACCGAACACGCCTCGACCCAGCTGGGCGACGTGGTGTTCGTCGAACTCCCCGAGCTCGAAACCCAGGTCGCCAAGGGCGACGAGGTGGTGGTGATCGAGAGCGTCAAGGCCGCCTCCGATATCGTCGCCCCGCTCGACGGCGAGATCGTGGCCGTCAACGACGCCCTCACCGACAACCCCGCACTGGTGAACGAAGACCCGATGGGCGAGGCCTGGTTCTTCAAGATCAAGCCGGCCGACATGGCCGAGTATGACGCCTACATGGATGAAGACGCCTATCAGGATCTGATCTCCTGACGCATCGGACCGGGGGCGGCTCTTCGGCCCCCCCGATCCGCACAGCAGATGCTTAGCGGGCGCACGCGCGCCCCATGAGCTGCCCCCTGACCCGAACGCCGAGGCCCACATGCCCTTCACCCCCACCGCCTACGATCCCTACGACTTCGCCAACCGGCGCCACATCGGCCCCTCGCCCGAGGAGATGGCCGAGATGCTGGAGGTGCTGGGCGTGGGCTCCCTCGACGAGCTGATCGACCAGACCGTGCCGAAGCGCCTGCGCCAGTCCGACCCGCTGCCATGGGAGCCGATGACCGAGGGCGACCTGCTGGTGAAGATGCGCAAGATCGCCGCCAAGAACCGGGTGATGACAAACCTCATCGGGCAGGGCTACTACGGCACCATCACGCCCCCGGCGATCCAGCGGAACATTCTTGAAAACCCGGCGTGGTACACCGCCTACACCCCCTACCAGCCCGAAATCGCCCAAGGCCGTCTCGAAGCCCTGCTGAACTTCCAGACCATGGTGACTGACCTCACCGGGCTCGAGGTCGCCAACGCTTCCCTGCTGGATGAAGGCACTGCCGCGGCGGAAGCGATGGTAATGGCTCAGCGGGTCGCCAAGTCCAAGGCCACCGCCTTCTTCGTCGATGAAAACTGCCACCCGCAAACCATCGCCGTGGTGCAGACCCGCGCCAAACCGCTCGATATCGAGGTGGTGGTCGGCGCGCCCGATGATCTGAAGCCCGCCGAAGTCTTCGGCGCGCTCTTCCAATACCCCGGCACCACCGGCGGCCTGCGCGACTTCTCGCCCGAATGCGCCGCCCTGACCGAGGCCAAGGCCGTCTCCGTCATCGCCACCGATCTGCTCGCCCTGACGCTTCTCAAAGCCCCCGGCGAGATGGGCGCCGACATCGCCGTCGGCTCCGCCCAACGCTTCGGCGTGCCGCTCGGCTACGGCGGCCCCCACGCTGCCTTCATGTCCTGCAAGGACGGCTTCAAGCGCCAGATGCCCGGCCGCATCGTCGGCGTCTCGGTCGACAGCCGCGGCAACAAGGCCTACCGCCTCAGCCTGCAAACCCGCGAGCAGCACATTCGCCGCGAGAAGGCCACCTCCAACGTCTGCACCGCGCAAGCCCTGCTCGCCGTCATGGCCAGCTTCTATGCCGTATTCCACGGCCCCAAAGGCCTGCGCGCCATCGCTGAGCGCGTTCACCTTGGCTGCGCCGAACTCGCCAGCGGCCTCCGCGAGGCTGGCTTTACCGTCACGCCCGAGAACCCCTTCGATACCATCACCGTCGAGGCCGGCCCGCTGCAGGGCGCCATCCTCCGCGCCGCCGAGACCGAGGGCATCAACCTGCGCAAGCTGCCCGAGGGCCGCATCGGCATCAGCGCCGATGAGACCGTCACCCTCGAGATCATCGAGGGCGTCTGGCGCGCCTTCGGCATCAACGAAACCGCCAAGGGCGGCACCCCCGCGCTGCCCGAAGACCTCCTGCGGACCTCCGACTACCTCACCCACCCCATCTTCCAGATGAACCGGGCCGAGGCCGAGATGATGCGCTACATGCGCCGCCTCGCCGACCGCGACCTCGCGCTCGACCGCGCCATGATCCCGCTCGGTTCCTGCACCATGAAGCTCAATGCGGCGGTCGAGATGGACCCGATCAGCTGGCCCGCCTTCGCCGCCATGCACCCCTTCGCCCCCAAGGAACAGGCCGCAGGCTACACCGAGATGCTGGAGTCGCTCTCGGGCCGCCTTTGCCAGATCACCGGCTACGACGCCATGTCGCTCCAGCCCAACTCCGGCGCTCAGGGCGAATACGCGGGCCTTCTCACCATCGCCGCCTACCACGAGGCCAATGGCGAAGATCGTGACATCTGCCTCATCCCCACCTCCGCCCACGGCACCAACCCCGCCTCCGCACAGATGGCGGGGATGAAGGTGGTGGTGGTGAAGAGCGCCGAGAACGGCGACATCGACCTTGAGGATTTCACCGCCAAGGCCGAGGCCGCCGGTGACAAGCTCGCCGCAGTGATGATCACCTATCCCTCCACTCACGGCGTCTTCGAGGACACCGTGCGCGAGGTCTGCGACATCACCCACCAGCACGGCGGGCAGGTCTATCTCGACGGCGCCAACCTCAACGCGATGGTCGGCCTCGTGAAGCCCGGCGAGATCGGCTCCGATGTCTCGCACCTCAACCTGCACAAGACCTTCTGCATCCCCCACGGCGGTGGCGGCCCCGGCATGGGCCCCATCGGCGTCAAATCGCACCTCGCGCCCTATCTGCCCGGCCACCCCGAAACCGGCGGCCAGACCGGCCCGGTTTCGGCGGCCCCCTTCGGCTCCGCCTCGATCCTCCCCATTAGCTACGCCTACTGCCTGCTGATGGGCGGCGCTGGGCTGACGCAGGCCACCAAGGTCGCGATTCTCTCGGCCAACTACATCGCCGCCCGCCTCAACGGTGCCTACGATGTGCTCTTCAAAGGCCGCAACAACCGCGTCGCCCACGAGTGCATCCTCGACACCCGCCCCTTCGCCGAAGCTGGCGTGACAGTCGACGACATCGCCAAGCGGCTGATGGATTGCGGCTTCCACGCCCCCACCATGAGCTGGCCCGTCGCGGGCACGCTGATGGTGGAGCCCACCGAGTCGGAGACCAAGGCCGAGCTCGACCGCTTCATCACCGCCATGCTCGCCATCCGTGACGAGATCGCGGCGGTCGAGGCGGGCGACCTGCCGGCCGATGACAACCCGCTCAAGCACGCCCCTCACACGGTGAACGACCTCGTCGCCGAGTGGGAGCGCCCCTATCCGCGCGAGCAGGGCTGCTTCCCGCCGGGCAGCTTCCGGGTCGACAAGTACTGGCCCCCCGTGGGCCGGGTCGACAACGTGGCCGGCGACCGCAACCTGATCTGCACCTGCCCGCCGGTCGAAAGCTACGCCGAGGCCGCCGAGTAGGGTGGGGTTTTCCCGGCTTCGCGCCGGTCCATCTGCACCGTCCTCGGGTTCGCCCGAGGACGACAGACAGCCCGCAAAACGGCCCACCGTACGCTGCATTAGTTAACGCCGCCCCGCCCATACGTGCGTATGCATGGAATGTGCATCGGTTGTGCATCACTTGTGCATCGCCCCTCCGCCACGGTTAACGCCCCTTTCTGACCCCACCGTGCGCCGCTCTTGAACCGCTCCGCGCGGCACATATATTCGACATACAGAATATGTTTTGAGGCCCCTGAAATGCCCGCCACCCACACCCTTGTCTGCCCGTCCTGCACCGCCGGAAACCGCCTTCCGGCCAGCAAGCTTTCTGCCGGTCCCAAATGCGGCACCTGCGGCGCGCGGCTGGCCCCGGCCAAGGCCTTCACGCTCGACCCGGCGGGCCTGAAAAAGGCTGTGAAAACAGATACATTGCCCCTGCTGGTCGATTTTTGGGCGCCCTGGTGCGGCCCCTGCCGAGTGATGGCCCCCGAGTTCGAGAAGGCGGCACAGGCGCTCGCGGGCAGCGCCCGCCTGGCCAAGGTGAACACGCAGGATTTTCCCGAGGCCTCAGGCGCCTACGCCATCCGCGGCATCCCCGCGCTGATCCTCTTTTCCGGCGGCCGCGAGGTCGCCCGCCTCGCCGGTGCCCGCCCCGCCGCCGACATCATCGCCTTCGCCCGCCAGCACGCCCCGGCTTGACACGCCGGGCGGCATATCCCAAATACCGCGCCAGTGGGGCCGTAGCTCAGTTGGGAGAGCGCGTCGTTCGCAATGACGAGGTCGTCGGTTCGATCCCGATCGGCTCCACCAAAACTCTCCGATACCCTTAAAACCTTAGCGCAGCGGCGCATTGATGCCGCATTCTTGCCCGCTCTTCATCGCGGTTGCGGGCCATACCCGGGGGCAACGCAGAACCAGCCATCGGAGCCGCTTGCATGAAGAGTCCCGCCAAGATCGCAGCCCTCGCCGTTGCCGGCGCCCTCGCCTTCTCCGGCAGCGCCTCGGCCTTCGGCAAGGCCAAGTCCAACCCGCGCCCCCCGGCCGGCTATCAGGGCCAGTGGTACACCACGCCCGCGGGCTGCTCCTATTCCAAGGCGCAGGCCCCCGGCGAGCCGGTCCATTGGTATCTCATCATCAACCCCCATCACATCGGCCAGCCCCGGGCCAAAAAAGGGTGTCCCACCCGCCTTTGAGCGGTGCGCGATAGGTGCGAGGGGAGGCCGGGCCGGTGTGGCAGCACCGCTGCCCGGCCGATTTTTCGTTGTGCGGCAGTGTGTTGCGCCGGGTCTAGAACGTGACCGCGCAGTCCGCGTCGGCAAAGGCGTTCATCGTCGCAACCGCCCTTCCGCCGCCCTCCAGCTCGTCATAGCTGATCCACCCAATCCGATAACGCTGCTTCCCGCGCAGGAAGACCGAGAAGAGCACCATCTCCGAGGGCCCGAGGTTTTCATGCTCGAAAAGCACCGAGAGCTTGAAGCCTTCGTCATGGGCGCGCAGCCCATGCAAACGCCCCTCGACCTCGCCAATCGTCAGCCCGATCACAGCACCCTGATCGGACCACGCCAGCGTGGTCCGCTCCACGTATCCCGTAGCGGAAGTAACGTTCCGCACACAGGTGCCCGCTATCGGCAAATCTGCGACAGCGACGCCCGGAAACGTAGCGACCGCGCAGAGCGCCAAGGCCGTGGCGCGAGTCACGTCCAATCCATCCCGTAGAGCCGGTGCAGGGCGATCCGCTCGACCTGGTAGCAGGCCTCGGCCATCTCCTCGCCCTTGCTGTTATTCATTCGTTCATGGAATTTGCGGATGATGCCTGCCTTGTCGTGGTCCTTCACCGCGATGATGAACGGAAAGCCGTTTTTCGCCACGTAGCGCTCGTTGAGGTCGGTCAACTCGCGGCGTTCTTCGTCGGTCAGCGCGGTCAGGCCTGCGCCCTGCTGTTCGGCGTTGGAATGCTCGGTCAGCCGGTCGGCCTTGGTGATCGCATCCCCGAGGTCGGGGTGCGCACGCAGAACGCCGAGCCGCTCGTCCTCGCTGGCGCGGCGGAAGACCCGGGCCATTGCGTTGTGAATGCCCTCCGGCGTGTCATGCGCCGGGCCGAGTTCAAGCTTGTGGGCGCGTTCGGCAACCCATTGAGAATGCTCGAAGATCGAGCCGAAGCGGTTGGTGAAAGTTGTCAGGTCCATCTGGCTCGGGCGGGCCGACATCTTCTTGGGTGGGTGGGTCATCGTCCAGTGCCGGGCAATGTCGATCCGGCGGGCAAACCACACGCCCTCCTTGGCCATCGCGTGGTCGATGAAACGTTTCAGCGCCATCAGGCGTCCGGGGCGGCCCGCGAGGCGGCAGTGCAGGCCGATGTTCATCATCTTCGGTGCCCCCGCCGCGCCCTCGGCATAGAGCACGTCGAAGGTGTCTTTCAGGTAGCGCTCGAACTGCTCGCCATCGCCAAAGCCCGAGGCTGTGGTGAAGCGCATGTCATTGGCTTCGAGCGTGTAGGGGATGATCAGTTGGTCCTTGCCGGAGATATGCACCCAGTAGGGCAGGTCGTCGGCGTAACTGTCTGACAAATAGGCAAAACCGCCCAATTCGGTTGCGATCTGCACAGTGTTTTCTGAGCAGCGCCCAACATAGAGCCCGCGCGGCCTCGCGCCCACCACCTCGCGGTGCAAAGCAATCGCCTTCTCAAGGTGCTCCTTCTCCTCGGCTTCGTAGAAGTCTTTGTAATCAATCCACTTGTAGCCGTGGCTGGCAATCTCCCACCGAGCCTCGCGCATCGCCGCAACCTGATCGGGCGAGCGGGCCAGCGCAGTGGCAACGCCGTAAACGGTGAGCGGAATCTTCATCGCAGTGAACAGCCGGTGCAGCCGCCAGAAGCCCGCGCGGGCGCCGTATTCATACATCGATTCGATGTTCCAATGCCGCTGGTTCGGCCAGGGTACCGCGCCGATCACGTCGCTCAGAAAGGCCTCCGAGGCCTCATCGCCATGCAGGATATTGTTCTCACCGCCTTCCTCGTAGTTCAGCACGAACTGCACCGCGACCTTGGCGCCGTTCGGCCATGCTGCGTTGGGCGGGCGGGGGCCATAGCCTCGCATGTCGCGGTCGTAACGGTCCATCTGGCTCTCCAATCCTTTTCCGGCCCAATCGCGCGGCCTCTCCGCCCAAGTTTTTACCCCTGCCCGGGGAATGGCAAGCACCTGCCGCCACGGCGGATGCGCGGGGCATTGAGAATTGCGCGTCATGGCATAGAGTTGACCCAAACAGGGGACAGATCATGCTCGACGAAACCGAAAAGCAGCCACTGGTGGATATCAGCCACCTGCGCGTGGAGTTCGACACCAACGACGGTCTCGTTGTGGGGGTGGAAGACGTGTCCTTCCACATCGATCCCGGCGAGACCCTTTGTGTCGTGGGGGAGAGCGGCTCGGGCAAGTCGATCTCCTCGCTGTCGCTGATGCGGCTGGTGGAGTTCGGCGGCGGGCGCATCGCCAATGGGGCGCTCAAGTTCCGCTGCGAGAACGGCAAGGCGCTCGATGTCTCCGAGGCCGAGAACAAGCTGATGCGCGATATTCGCGGCAACGAGATCGCGATGATCTTTCAGGAGCCGATGAGCGCGCTGAACCCGGTGTTCACCATCGAGCGGCAACTCTCCGAGGGGCTGCGGGTTCACAAGAACCTCAGCAAGAAGGCCGCCGCCGCCGAGGCGCTGGAGCTGCTGAAGCGCGTGCGCATCCCCGAGCCGGAGCGGCGGCTCAAGCAGTATCCGCACGAGCTTTCCGGCGGCATGCGCCAGCGCGTGGTGATCGCCATGGCGCTGGCCTGCAAGCCCCGCCTGCTCATCGCCGATGAGCCCACCACGGCGCTCGATGTGACCATTCAGGCCGAGATCCTCGCGCTGATCGACCGCCTCAAGCGCGAGACCGGCACCGCCGTGCTTTTCATTACCCACGACATGGCCGTGGTTGCGCAGGTGGCGGATCGCGTGGTTGTCATGCTCAAGGGAAACAAGGTCGAGGAAGGACCGGTCGAGCAGATCTTCGAGGCACCCCAGCACCCCTACACGCAAGCCCTGCTCTCGGCTGTGCCGAAACTGGGCGAAATGGAGGGCAAGAGCGAGCCGGAGCCGCTCAAGATCATGGGCCGCGAGATCGAGGCGCACCCGGTCGTGCCCGCCTCCGAGCGCAAGGTTCTGCTCGATGTGCAGCACCTCACCACCCGCTTCCCGGTCAAGGGCGGGCTGCTGCGCCGCACGCAGGCCAATGTGCATGCAGTGGAGGATGTGTCCTTCAGCCTCAAGACCTCTGAGACCCTCTCGCTCGTTGGTGAATCCGGCTGCGGCAAGTCCACCTGCGGGCGGTCGATCCTGCGGCTGGTGGAGCCGCAATCGGGCTCTGTGACCCTTGGCGGCAAGGACGTGCTCGCGATGAACCCGCGCGAGCTGCGCCGGGCGCGGGCCGATATGCAGATGGTCTTTCAGGACCCCTTCGCCTCGCTCAACCCGCAGATGCGGCTGATGGATCAGGTCGCCGAGCCGATCCTCAACTACAACCTCGCCAAGGGCTCCGAGGTGCAGGACCGTGTGGCCGCGCTCTTCGACCGGGTGGAACTGCCCCGCAGCTTCCTGCGCCGCTATCCGCATGAGATGTCGGGCGGTCAGCGCCAGCGCGTCGCCATCGCCCGCGCCCTCGCGCTCAACCCCAAGCTCATCATCGCGGACGAGGCAGTTTCGGCCCTCGATGTGAGCATTCAGGCGCAGGTGCTGAACCTGCTGATTGAGCTTCAGGCCGAGCTTGGCATCTCGCTGCTGTTCATCAGCCACGATATGGCCGTGGTCGAGCGGGTGAGCCATCAGGTGGGCGTGATGTATCTGGGCCGGATCGTCGAGATCGGCCCGCGTGCGGCGATCTTCGAAGACCCGCAGCACCCCTACACCCGCGACCTGATGAAGGCCGTGCCGGTCGCCGATCCGCGCCAGCGCAAGAGCGAGCGGGACCTCAACTTCAAGCCCATCCCCTCGCCGGTCTTCCCGGTCGGGCATGAGCCTGCACCCTCCGTTTACGATGAAGTAGCACCTGGGCATTACGTTCTGAAACCGCTGGACTGAGGCCGATGCCGGGGCGGCTCTTTCTGACCCGTCCGGGGGCCGAGGTGGCCGAGGCCTTCGGCGCTGACTGGCCGGAAGGGCAGGTGCCGAGGGCCAACATCGCACCGGGGCAGCAGGTGGTGGTCTGGGATGGCGCGGCGCTGCGGATGATGCGCTGGGGGATGATCCCGGTGGGCCGGGTTAACGCGCGCGGTCGCCCGGTGATGGAAACGATTGTTAACGCCCGCTCGGAGACGGTCTTCGCCAAGTCCGCCTTCGAGAACACCCGGCGCGGCGTTGTGCCCTGCGACGGCTGGTATGAATGGACAGGGCAGGCCCGCCGCAAGCAGCCGTGGCGGATTGCCCCGAAAGACGGCAGCCTGCTGGGCTTTGCCGCGATCTGGGATCTCTGGACGGCGCCGAACGGGGCGGAACTGGCGCAGGTCGCCACCGTCACCTGCGCGCCCAATGGCGATGTGGCGCCGATCCATCACCGCATGGGGGTAATCCTTGCGCCCCACGAGTGGCCGCTCTGGTGCGGCGGCAACACTTCCGAGGCTCAGGCCCTCTGCCATCCCTGGCCCGATGGTCGGCTGGAGGTCGCCCATGCCGAAGGGGTCGACTGGTCCGCTGGCTGATCCGGGCTAGGTCCTATCCCTTGCAACAAAGGGAGAGAGCCATGTCTGTCGCACGTGTCACCGAGATCATTTCGTCGTCCCCCACCTCCTTCGACGACGCCACCGAAAAGGGCATCGCCCGCGCAGCCGAGACCCTGAAGAACGTTCAGGGCGCATGGGTGAAGGACATGAAAGTCACCGTCGACGGCGGCAAGATCTCGGAGTACCGGGTCGGCCTGATGGTGACCTTCGTGCTCGACGACTGACCGTTACGAGACTGCCGGAGCCTTCGGGCGCTGGATGAACCGGGGCCGTGCCGGCTTCTTGCCGCGGATCTCGTCGACCGCTTTGAAGCACTCTTCGAGCGCGTGCTCCAGCGTCTGCCAATCCTGCTTCGACTTGTCGAGTTTCACCACCCGCGTCTGGCCGTTGCCGGCAATGATGCAAATCTCGGTCTCGCCGAACTTGGCGAAATGCACCTTGATGTCGATCTTGGGCGGGTTGGCGTCGTGGGCGCGGATCTTCTTGGCCAGCTCCTGCGAGCCTTTGTCGCCAAATCCGCTCTCACCCAGCTTGGCCTCCGCCTGCCGGAAGCCCTGAACGGCGGCGGAGTGGTCATACATCGTCACCTCATCGCCCCACCGGGCCATGCCATCGGTGATGAACATGCCGAACATGATGCCATCGCCCGAAACGGCGATCGAGAACCCTCCTTGGGTGGTCATTGTGCAATTCCTTGTGCTTCCAAAATGAATGCACGGAGCTTAGCAGCGCGGGCACGGTGACCAAAGAAAAAAGGGCGCCACGGGGGCGCCCTTCCGGATTTGTCATCTGGCCGGCGGCTCAGATCAGGGTCAGGTTGGTCGCGCTCTGGCGGCCGTCACGGCCGGATTCGAGGTCGAACGAAACCTTCTGATCGTCTTTCAGGCCGGTCAGGCCAGCACGCTCGACAGCGGAGATGTGCACGAACACGTCTTTGCCGCCCTCGTCGGGCGCGATAAAGCCGAAGCCTTTGGTGGGGTTGAACCATTTCACGGTGCCGTTGGGCATCTGTCTTCTCCAATGGGTGCCGCCCACGGTGTTGCGGCGGCCTGGCCAGAGCGTCTAGATCGAGACTGGCCGGTAAGGGAGACAGTGGGTCGAGTAGAAGGTAGCGGGAGTGCGTGTAGCCGCAGACCCGTGAGAACTCAAGAAAATTCGCCGTGATCGCCGGGCTGGGAGTGCGGGCCGCGAGGCGCTAGACTCGGGCCGTGCAGCAGGGAGAGACCAATGGATTTGCTGGTTCCGATCACCACCGATGGCATCGCCCCCGAAGAGGATGCGCCGGCGCCCGACCGCGTGATTTCCGGCGCGCCCCGGTTCCGCACGTGGAACATCGAGGAGCGCGACGGGCTCTATGCCGGGGTTTGGGAGGCGACGCCGGGCAAGTGGCGCATTTCCTACGATGAATGGGAGTACTGCCGAATCCTCTCGGGCCGGTCAGTCATCACCGAAGAGGGCGGCGCGGCGGTGGAGGTCGGCCCGGGCGACAGCTTTGTTTTGCGTCCGGGCTTCAACGGCACATGGGAGGTGATCGAGACCACCCGGAAGGACTACGTGATCCGGCTGTAGGCGGGCAGGGCGGCACGGGGCCGCCCCGCCGAGGCGCTCAAAACACGTCGATCAGATACAGGATAATGATGATGGGGATCGGGATGCCGATCGCCCAGGCAAGGATGCCTTTCATGGCGGTTCTCCGGGTTGTCGCTGGTTGAGAGGAGAACGCGGGTGGGGCTGGGGTGGTTCCGGCGGGCAGGTAACCGGGCGTTAACCGGCATGCGGCAGTCTGTTGGCATGCCTGCCTACATCCGCCCCCGCAATCCGGACGCCCCCGTGTTCTTCACTGTCTGCCTCGCCGAGCGCGGCTCCACCCTGCTGATCGACGGGCTCGACGTGCTCCGCGCCGCCGTCGCCCACGTAAAGAGCCACCGCCCCTTTGACATCCTCGCCTTCGTCGTCCTGCCCGATCACCTCCACGCGGTGCTGCGCTTCCCCGAAGACGACCCGAACTATTCGCAATGGTGGGGGAGTATCAAAGCCCGGTTCTCGCGGGATGCCCGCAGGGCCGGGCTGGTGCCGCCCTGGCCGGTGGCGGACGCCGAGGCGCAGCGAGGACTGTTCCGGAAGCGCGAGGCCGGCTTGTGGCAGAAGCGTTTCCGGGAGCATCACTGCGGGGACGAGGCGGAAGTGGAGGCGCAGGTGCGCTATTGCTGGGCGGACCCGGTGAAGCATGGGCTGGTGCAGAGGGCGACGGATTGGGAGGCGTCGTCGATCCACCGGGAGGTGCGTTTGGGGCGGGTTCAACCAGACTGGAGCGCGGCGTTCTTAAACGGAAATCTCGGAGAGGCGGCGTAGGCCGAGGCTTGTCCCAACTCGCAACGGGTCGCGTCGACGATACGGCACCTGAAAACTTGCACGCTCGTGGAGCAGGGGCTATCCAGAATGATCGTCGTCCGATCCTTCAAAACTCTCCGCGGGAGAGCTTCCCGAGCAGAAAGACTCCACCGAAGACAAGACCGACGCAGAATGTGGCAATGAGGGACGACCGAACGGACAGGCTGGTGAACGCCGCGCCAAAAACTCCGAGAAGAATACAACCGAAGAACAGGTAGATCGCCGGTTCCCGCGGATCGATCGGCTTGCCAAACAGGTCGAACGTGCTGCCCGTGAGGAACAACCCACCAAGGCCGGTGAGGGCGATGCCGCCGCCGATCTTACGCTTCAGAGACGCCGTGAAGCGCAAGGATCACCTCACAAACTTCTTATACTTCACCCGCTTCGGCTCCAGCGCGTCCGGCCCCAGCCTACGCGCTTTGTCTTCCTCATAGGCCTCGAAGTTGCCTTCGAACCATTCGACATGGGCCTCGCCCTCGAAGGCGAGGATGTGGGTGCAGAGGCGGTCGAGGAAGAAGCGGTCGTGGGAGATGATCACGGCGCAGCCGGCGAAGTCTTCCAGCGCGTCTTCCAGCGCCCGCAGGGTTTCCACGTCCAAATCGTTGGTCGGTTCGTCGAGCAGCAGCACGTTGCCGCCGGATTTCAGCAGCTTGGCCATGTGGACCCGGTTGCGCTCACCGCCTGAGAGCAGGCCAACCTTCTTCTGCTGGTCGCCGCCCTTGAAGTTGAAAGCGGAGCAATAGGCGCGGGAGTTCATGCTCGCATCGCCCAGTTCGATCACCTCGGCCCCGCCGGAGATTTCCTCCCAGACGGTCTTGCCGGCGTCAAGCGCATCGCGCGACTGGTCGACGTAGCTCAGCTTCACTGTGTCGCCGTATTCCACGCTGCCCTCATCGGGCTGTTCCTGCCCGGTCAGCATGCGGAAGAGGGTGGACTTACCGGCGCCGTTCGGGCCGATCACGCCGACGATGCCGCCGGGGGGCAGGGCAAATTCGAGGTCTTCGATCAGCAGCTTGTCGCCATAGGCCTTTTGCAGCCCGTCGACCTCGATCACCTTGCTGCCAAGGCGCGGGCCGTTGGGGATAACGATCTGGGCGCGACTGATCTTCTCGCGCTCGGACTGCGCGGCGAGGTCTTCGTAGGCGTTGATCCGGGCCTTCTGCTTGGCCTGCCGGGCCTTGGCGCCGGCGCGAATCCATTCCAGCTCGCGCTCCAGCGTCTTCTGGCGCGACTTGTCCTCGCGCGCTTCCTGCTCCAGCCGCTTGGCCTTTTGCTCCAGCCAGGCCGAGTAGTTGCCCTCGTAGGGGATGCCCCGCCCGCGATCCAGCTCAAGGATCCAGCCGGTGATGTCATCAAGGAAATAACGGTCGTGGGTGACGATCAGGATCGTGCCTTTGTAGTCGATCAGGTGCTGCTGCAGCCACGCGATGGTCTCTGCGTCGAGGTGGTTGGTCGGTTCGTCGAGCAGCAGCATGTCGGGCGCTTCGAGCAGCAGCTTGCAGAGCGCCACGCGGCGGCGCTCACCGCCCGAGAGGTTCTCGGGCATCGCCTCGTCAGGCGGGCAGCGCAGGGCCTCCATCGCCACGTCGATCTGGCTGTCGAGATCCCACAGGTTGTTGCTGTCGATCTCGTCCTGAAGCTTCGCCATCTCGTCGGCGGTCTCGTCGGAGTAGTTCATGGCGAGTTCGTTGTAGCGGTCGAGAATGGCCTTCTTCTCGGCCACGCCATCCATCACGTTCTCGCGGACCGTACGGCTCTCGTCGAGCTGCGGCTCCTGCGGCAGGTAGCCCACCTTGGCGCCCTCGGCGGCCCAGGCCTCGCCGGTGAAATCTTTGTCGATCCCGGCCATGATCCGCATCAGCGTGGACTTACCCGCGCCGTTGACGCCGACAACGCCGATCTTCACGCCCGGCAGGAACGAGAGGCGGATGTTCTCGAAGCATTTCTTGCCGCCCGGATAGGTCTTGGAGACGCCATCCATGTGGTAGACGTATTGATAGCTGGCCATGGAATCCTCCGCGAAACTGGTGTTGCGGCACAGATAGGGGAGGCGGCGGCAAAGGGCAATCGGGCGGAAAGGTGCCACGGGTGGCAAATACATGCGCCGCGCATATTGCTTCGACTCACCCGGCCCGCTACCAAGCGCGCACCGAATCCTATCGGACCAAGGAGCGACCGATGATGAACCGATCCGCATATCTCGCAGGGGTAGCCCCCTTCTAGCGGCTCGTTCAGTGCATCATCGCATGACCCGAAGGCCGCTTTCCGACGCGGCCTTTTTCATGCGCGCCCATCTTTCGTTCATGTCATCTGTCGGTCTCGGTGAGCGGCTTTCCTGACCAAAGGAGAGCAACGCAATGACTTTGAGTTTTGCAACATTTCTGACCGGGCCGGTGCAGGCCTGGAGCCGCCTGAACCTGAGCCTCTGGCGCGGCAAGCCAAATCTGCCAAGCGCAGATGCCGCCGAGGTGCCGGACTATCTGAGGCGCGATCTGGGGCTGTTGCCACCAGAGGCGCCCCCATATCCGGCACCCGACAGGGTGACCTTCCTCTGAAGCCAAGGCCCCGTCCCGCCATGCGCGGGGCGGGGTGCCGCTCAGGCCGCCGGGTCGAGCGGCTGCGACAGCCAGACCTCCAGCGTGCCGTCTTTCACGAAGGCGCCGAGCCGGGTGAAATCGCGCACGTAGATCGGAGTGTCGGGGTGCAGCCCGTGGATGGTTTGTGCCAACTCAATGGCGGCCTGCCGGTCAACGGCCTTGAAGTAACGCACCTCGTTGGTGGCGGGCCCCTTGTCGACCAACTCGCCGCCCTTGTCCGCGCCCTGCACGTTCCAGTCGAGGCCGAGGAGGGCCGATGCGAGGCCGGTTGCCGTGCCACGGTCGATCGGAGTGGAGAACTGCAAGAACACGTGGCCCGCGTGATCGGTGGCCACCGGTGTCACGCCCTCCTGCGCGTGCCACAGCCTTTCCGGGCCTTCGATGGGGGCGAGCACCGGTGCGGCACTGCCGATGCGCAGGTCATTGTCGGTGTTGCGCAGGCTCTCGATGCAGGTCTCCGGCAGCTCGAAAAGGATGCGCAGGTAGCAGGGCGTGGGCGGCAGCGAGGGCGGCACCCGGAAGACCGAGCCCACCAGCCCCAGCACGAACATGCCGAAGCCCGCAACGAGGATCCACGAGAGCACTGTGGTCATCCGGTTGTTGCGGGCGATGAAGGCCAGCAGCGTGACGACGCAGGCGAAGGCCAGCACATAGGTGGCGGCAAGCCGGAGGTCTTCGAGGTTGCTGCCCCAACTGATGAGAATGGCCGCTGCGGCCATCACGCCGAGTCCGGCCGAGATGAGCTTGGCGGCATTGGGGTTGATCTTGAGGGTCTGCGAGAAGGCGTCAATCGGGTTCATGGTCGTGCTCCCGGGGAGAAATGGCGAGGGGTCAATGCACGCAAGGGTAGCATGAGTCGCCACCTGCTTGCCGTTACGGCAGCGTGATTAGCGCGGGAAATGTGGGGGTATCTGGCCCTAAGAGAGCCAGCCAAAGCCCAAAGCGGCGGCGATGAAGGCCAAAAGGCCGAAGACGCCGACCAGCATGAGCCGTTCGAGATTGGCCGCTTGTGGGGACGGTCCGATGCGTTTTGCCGCGATCACCATCCCGCGGGCCTTGTCGGGCTGCGCGGCATAGCCCATCGCCGTGAAGAAGGCCTGCGAGGCTTTGTTATCGGGCCAGATCATCGCCAGCGCCGCCGAAAATCCCTGCCGCTCCGCCTCGGCCTCAGCGGCGGTCACCAGCGCACGGCCCACACCGTAGCCCCGGTCGCCCGCCCGCACCGAGATATCCGAGATATGCGTCGCCGGGCCGCCAGTGACGTTGGGCATCGGGTGCATCGCGATGTGGCCGGCAAAATGCCCGCCCAGTTCTGCGACCAGCACGGTGAAGGGCGGGGCTTCGGCCTCGGGGTCCGTCAGATGCGCGGTAATCTGCGCGTCCCACGGCTCGTCCTCGTAGCCTTCGATCATCGCGAGGTGTTCGGCGTGGGTGGCCCGGTGGAGCGCCGCGATGACCGGGGCATCCGCTTCCGTGGCGGGCCGCGTGGTGACTGCGCTCACAGCACCTTCTCGAAGAAGTGGTCGGGGTAGGGGTCGTCGTTGAACCGGTCGATCTCGGCCCAGCCAGCGTTGCGATACATCGCGACAGCCTCGGGCAGGGCGGAGTTGGTATCGAGCCGAAGCACCGTCATGTTCAGGCGGCGGGCGTGGTCTTCGAGCGCGTCCATCAGCCGGGTGGCCAGCCGAAGGCCACGGGCGGCGGGGGCGACCCAGAGCCGCTTGACCTCGCCAAAGGCCTGCCCGCCCTTCAGCCCCACGCAGCCCACCGGCAACCCGTCGGACCGGGCCACGAGGAAGCTGCCGATCGGCGCACGCATGGAGGCCGCATCCGGGTCGCGCGAGAGGTTCACGTCGAACCCGGTGTCAAAGCGGCGGCCGAGTTCGGCGTAGTATTCCTCAAGGCAATACCGGCTGTCTTCGGCCTGCGGGTCCTCCACCGTGATCTCGATCCGGTGCTGCCCGAGGGCAGAGGCCACAAGGTCCATTGCGTCGAGCAAGGCGCGGGGGCGGGGGTGGTGCGCCAAAAGCCCCGCGGCGCGGTCGTCAGAGAGCTGCTCGTAGGCTGCGAACTCGGTTTGCCCCTGTGCGGTCAGCCGGGCCAGCCGTTTGCGCCCGTCGTCCGGGTGCGGCCCGACCTCGATTAGCCCTTCACCTTCAAGCCCGCGCAGCAGCCGCGAGAGCAGCCCGCTGTCGAGCCCCAGAAAGTCGCGAATATCGCCCACCTCCCGTCCGGCCGCGCCGGCCTGGCCGATCGCATTGAGCACACGTGCGGCACCCAGCGGGCGGCCCCGGCCAAGAAAGCTGTCATCCAGCGCGCCGGTCTCGGTGGTAACGGCGCGGTTGAAGCGGCGGATACGGGCAATATCGGTAAGCATGGTCGCTGACTTAGGTCAGGCAAATTGCCCGGTCAAGCCGGAAAACGCCTGATCTCCATTGACTTGGCCCCGCGCCACCCCTCAACAAGCTCCGGATGAGATGGGATATTCCATATGCGGCACCGGGGCAGACGGTGGGGCTTCTGGGCGGCAGCTTCGACCCGGCGCATGACGGCCACGTGCATGTGACCCGCGAAGCGCTGAAGCGCTTCGGGCTGGATGCCGTCTGGTGGCTGGTGAGCCCGGGTAACCCGCTCAAGGCCCGTGGCCCCGCGCCGCTTGAGAACCGGATAGCCGAGGCGCAGGCGCTGGTGCGCCATCCGCGCGTGACAGTCAGCGGCATCGAGGCCCGCCTCGGCACCCGCTACACCGCCGAAACCCTCGCCGGGTTGCAGCGGCTCTATCCGCGCGTGCGGTTCACTTGGCTGATGGGGGCCGACAATCTGGCCCAGTTTCACCGCTGGGACCGCTGGCAGGATATCATGGCCACCGTTCCGGTGGGGGTCATCGCGCGGCCCGGCCAGCGGCTCTCTGCCCGGATGTCGAAGACGGCGGAGCGCTTTGCCTCTTACCGCCTGCCGGCCGCCGCCTCGCACCTGCTGCCCCATGCCGCGCCGCCCGCATGGTGCTTTATCAACATCCCGATGAGCCATCAGTCGTCCACCGCCATCCGCGCGGCCCGCGCCTCTGCCGGGGCGGCTGCAAAGAAGTGATCACGCCGCAGCGCGCGGAGGCTTGAGCCCCGGCGTGGCATTTGCTTTTGTCGCCGCCATGAGTGCTGCCCCCACCCTCTCCCGCCGTTTCGTTCTGGCCGGTCTGCTGACCTCCGCCGCATCCTGTTCGCTTGCCGAGGCGCCCGAGCGCTCGCTCCGGCCCGTGTCCAAGCCGTCAGGCTCGAACGGGCAGGCGCGACATTCCACCGCCGCCGAGGCGCTGATCGAGGCCGCCAAGCTCGATGGAAAGGTGGGCTACGTGGTGGCCGATGCCCGCACCGGGCAGGTGCTGGAGGCGCACAACCCGCTGCTGCCCCTGCCGCCCGCCTCCACCGCCAAGGCGATCACCGCGCTCTACGCGATGGAGCGGCTCGGCCCCGGCTTCCGCTTTGCCACCGATGTCATTGCCACTGGCCCGGTCTCGGGTGGGGTGGTGCAGGGCGATATCGTGCTGGCCGGCTCCGGCGATCCAACGCTCGACACCAACCGCCTCGCCGACCTTGCCGCGCGGATGCGGCAGGCGGGCGTGACCGGCGCCACCGGGCGGCTCCGCATTTACGACGGCGCGCTGCCCCACCTGCGCACCATCGACCCCGAGCAGCCCGACCACGTGGGCTATTCGCCCGGCATTTCGGGGCTGAACCTCAATTTCAACCGCGTCCACTTCGAGTGGAAGCGCGCGGGCAGCGGCTATTCGGTGGCCATGGATGCCCGCTCCGACAAGTATCGTCCCACGGTGCGCTCCGCCCGGATGGAAGTCGCCAACCGCAGCCTGCCGGTTTACACCTACGAGCAGCGCGGCGGGGTGGACCGCTGGACCGTTGCCAACCGCGCGCTGGGCAAGGGCGGCTCGCGCTGGCTGCCGGTGCGCAACCCGGGTGCCTATGCGGGCGAGGTGTTTCAGGCCCTCGCCGCCGCACAAGGGGTCCGGCTGGAGCTTGGTGACCCGGTCTCACGCCGTCCGGGCGGCGATGTGCTGGCCCGCGTGCTCTCCGACGAGCTTTCGACCGTGATGCGCGACATGCTGAAGTTCTCCACCAACATCACCGCCGAGGTGGTGGGCATGGCCGCCTCTGCGCGGGGCGGGAACATGCCGCGCAGCCTGCGCGATTCGGCGGGCGACATGAGCCGCTGGCTCTCGTCCCGCACCGGCAGCCGCAAGGCGCGGTTCGTCGACCATTCGGGCCTTGGCGATGCCTCCGAAATCTCCTGCCGCGAGATGGTCGATGCGCTCACGACCCTCGCGCCCAAGCTGGCCCTGCGCCCGATGCTCAAGCCGATCCCGATGCGCAATGCCTCCGGAAACGTGCTCGATGGCCACCCGCTGGAGATCGTCGCCAAAACCGGCACGCTCAACTTCGTCTCCGCACTGGCAGGCTTCGTGCGGGCGCCCGATGGCACCGATCTGGCCTTTGCGATGTTTATGGCTGACGAGCCGCGCCGCAATCGCCTGAGCAAGGCCGAACGCGAGAGCCCGCAAGGGGCCAGCGCGTGGAACAAGCGCGCCAAGAACCTGCAATTGCGGCTCATCGAGCGATGGGGAGCGCTTTATTCCGGCTGACCGGCCTGCGGTTAACCTTTCAAAAAGCCTCGTCGCGTAAGGCTGATGCGAAGGGGCGAGTCCGCTCGCCCACGTTGCAGCGGTGGAGGCCCCATGTCCGAACCCGAAGGTCACAAGCAGCGTCCCAGCAAGGGCGAGGCGCCATTCGAATTTGACGACATCTTCTTTTCGCGCACCGATGACCGGGGCGTCATCCAGTCCGGCAACTCGATCTTTCAAAGGGTGTCTGAGTACTCGTGGGAAAAGCTGATCGGCGCACCCCACAAGGTGATCCGCCACCCTGACATGCCAAAGGGCTTCTTCCACCTGTTCTGGGAGCGGTTGAAGGCCGAGCGCATGGTCTCGGGCTACGTGAAGAACCGCTCTGCCGACGGGCTGCACTACTGGGTCTACGCGCTGGCCTCGCCGCTGCCCGGGGGAGGGTTCCTGTCTGTCAGGATCAAGCCTTCGGGCGAGACCTTCGACCATGTGGCGAAGGCTTATGCTGAGGTTCTCAAGCTCGAGGCAGAGCAGAAGATCACCCCCGAAGAGAGTGCCGAGTTGATCGTTACCCGGCTCAAGACACTGGGCTACGCCGATTACGAGCACTTTATGGCATCAAGCCTTGCCGAGGAACTCGCGGCGCGGGATGTAAAGCTGGGTCGCAAGGCCAGCGAGCGCGGGCTGCGCTTCTCGCAGGTGGCCAAGTCGGTGAACGAGGCCATCGCCCACACCAACGCGCTGTGCGAGACCTTCAACGCCATCGAGGCGGTGCCGCACAACATGCGGATCCTCGCCTCCCGGCTTGAGGCCTCGGGCGGGCCGATTGCGGCGATTTCCTCCAATTACGGTTCGATGTCGAAGGAGATTTCCGACTGGGTCGACAAGTTCATCCTCGGGGAGGAGAGCGCCTTTGCCACCCTGCGCGATGCCGTCAGCCGCAGCCGCATGCTCAGCGCCACGGCCCGGGTAATGGAGGAGGCGCGGGTGCAGTTCGACGGCGAGACCGGAGAGATGCCCGCTGGCCTTGATCGCTCAGCCGAAAAGGCGCTGCTCCAAGAGATTTCGCAGATCTACCGCAAGCTGGCTGACGATTACCTGCACACCGTCGAACGCGAGGCGATCGTCTTTGGTCGCGCCGTAGGCGACATGAAGCGCCTGATCGCCGGCCTCTCCACCACCCGGATGATGTGCAAGATCGAGAGCGCCCGCCTGCCGGACCATAACGAGAGCCTCCTTGCGATCATCGACCAGCTCGACAAGTTCCAGTCTGAGCTGGAAGACCGGCTCGACAAGATCGGCTCGATCACCAGCACCGTGCTGACCGCCGCGCGCAGCCTCGAAATCGGCGGCACCGAGGCGGTGCAGCTTCCATCCGGCGCGAGGACCGAGGCGGCCTGATAGCCAATGGCCTGCCCGCCGCAGGCCCGGATGATCAGATGGTGAGGTGCCGCGCCCGTGCGCCGCGTTCGATCGCGGCGCCATGCAGCCGGTCGATGTTCAGCTCGTAGCGCATCTCCTGAAGGAAGGCCAATTCGGCCTCCTGCAGCTTGCCGTCGGAAGCCGCCACATCGCAGGCCAGCGCATAGGCGGTTTCATAGAGCCGCGCAGGCAGCCCGTCCCGGATCAGACCGAAGAGCGCATCCAGCCCGTCTTCCGCTTCGAAGAGATCGAAAACGGTAGCCGACACGCCGCGCACCCGGTCGAGGTCATAGTCCGCAAAGACCGGAAGATGATTCACGATCCGCTCGATGGTGAGCAGTTCTGTCGTCCGGATCGCCTCGTCCGAGGCCGAAACCGCGATCATCACCGCCACGAGGCAGTCCTGCGATGTCATCGAGGAGGTATCTTCGCTCACGTCTGGCCTCTTTCGTCTGCTTATCCGCTGCAATGCGCCTGTTTTATTGACCTTGCCGCAACGCCGCAATAGGGAGCGGGCGGCGGGTGGCGCATGGGGCGCACCCCGGACCAGACCTGATACGAGAAAGCACAAACTCATGTCCGACCTGCGGAGCATCGCGATGGAAAGCAAAGCCTGGCCCTTCGAGGAGGCACGGGCCGTGCTCAAACGCATCGAGAAGAACCCGCCGGAAAAGGGCTACGTGCTGTTCGAAACCGGCTATGGCCCCTCCGGCCTGCCGCATATCGGCACCTTTGGCGAGGTTCTGCGCACCACCATGATCCGCCGCGCCTTCGAGGTGATCTCGGATATGCCGACCAAGCTCATCTGCTTTTCCGATGACATGGACGGCATGCGCAAGGTGCCCGGCAACGTGCCCAATCAGGACCGCTTGCGCGAGGATCTGCAGCGCCCGCTGACCTCCGTGTACGACCCCTTCGAGACCCACGAGAGCTTCGGGCACCACAACAACGCCATGCTGCGCCGGTTCCTCGATACCTTCGGCTTCGACTACGAGTTCATCAGCGCCACCGAGTTCTATAAGGAAGGCCGGTTCGACGAGGTGCTGAAACGCGCCTGCGAGCGCTATGACGACGTGATGAAGGTCATGCTCAAGAGCCTCCGCGAGGAGCGCCAGCAGACCTACTCGATCTTCCTGCCGATCCACCCCGAGACCGGCCGGGTGCTCTACGTGCCGATGAAGCATGTGGATGCGCAGAACCACACCATCACCTTCGACGATGAGGATGGCCGCGAGTGGACCTTGCCGGTGACCGGCGGCAACGTGAAGCTGCAATGGAAGCCCGATTTCGGCGCCCGCTGGGCCGCGCTTGACGTGGACTTCGAGATGTATGGCAAGGACCACAGCACCAACACGCCAATCTACGACCGGATCTGCGAGATTCTCGGCGGCCGCAAGCCCGAACACTTCACCTACGAGCTGTTCCTCGATGACAAGGGGCAGAAGATCTCGAAGTCGTCGGGCAACGGCATCAGCATCGACGAGTGGCTGACCTACGCCTCCACCGAGAGCCTCAGCTATTTCATGTATCAAAAGCCGAAGACGGCGAAGCGCCTGCATTGGGACGTGATCCCCAAGATGGTGGACGAGTACCACCAGCAGCTCCGCGCCTTCCCCGATCAGGACGCCAAGGCGCAGTTCGCCAATCCGGTCTGGCACATCCACGAGGGCAAGGTGCCCGCGTCGAACATGGTGGTGCCGTTCTCGATGCTGCTGAACCTCGCCAGCGTGTCGGGCGCGACCGACAAGGAGACCCTCTGGGGCTTCATCCGCCGCTATGCGCCGGGCGCCGAGCCGGAGACCCACCCAGACCTCGACGCCGCTGCGGGCTTCGCGGTGAAGTACTTCAAGGACTTCGTCGCCCCCACCCGCGAGTTCCGCGCGCCGACCGAGCCCGAGCGCGCGGCGCTGGAGGAACTCCGCGACAAGCTGAAGGCCTGGGGTGGCGGGCAGGATGCCGAGGGCCTGCAAGGCGTGGTCTACGAGGTCGGCCGCGAGCGGTTCGACCCGATGCGCGACTGGTTCAAGGCGCTCTACCAAGTGCTCCTCGGGGCCGATCAGGGCCCGCGGTTCGGCGGTTTCATCGCGCTCTACGGCGTGGAGGAAACCGTGACGCTGATCGACAAAGGCCTCGCCGGCGAACTGGCGTGATTTGCCGAACCCACACGCTGGGCTACCTTCCTTCAAGTCAAGGGAGGTAGCCTCATGCGTTTCATCGGTCTTTCACTCGCCCTTCTGCTGGCCGCCCCGGCGGCGCAGGCCCAAGAGGCCAGCGCGATCCCAGATGTGATCGGCAGCCAGCTCGAGGCCTTCGAGGCCGATGATTTTGCCCGTGCCTTCACCTTCGCCTCCCCGATGATCCAGGGCATGTTCCGCACGCCGGAGAACTTTGGCGCGATGGTGCGCGAGGGCTACCCGATGGTGCATCGGCCCGGTGCGGTCACCTTCGGCACCCAGCGGACAGAGGGCGGCAGCACCTACCAGACGGTCACCATCCGCGATGCCGAGGGACGCTATCACGCGCTGGAGTACGAGATGATCCCGGGCGGCGAGGGCGGCTGGCTGATTGATGGCGTCAGCTTCATCCCCGCGCCTGACGTGTCTGCCTGAGCAACGCACGGCAGGGTTACCAACCCTTTAACGTTCCCCCGTAAACACATCTGCGCACCGGCCACGCGCCGGACCATTCCGCCTATCGACACACAATCGAGACCTGCCTCGCCCGCGCGCGGCGGGTGCCAGGTGGTGGCCGCATGCCGAAGGCGGCCCAGAGCAGACAAAGGGGTTTTGCGATGAACAAGGCAATCACCGACGGGATCGTCTTCATGCCACCGGCCTTCGCGGGCGGGCTGGACGTGTGGTCCAAGGAAGACGGCACGCCGGGCAGCGCCACCTATGATGGCGACCCGAGTGCGGCGCTGGTGCCCTCGGATGCCGATTTCGCCGGATGCCTTGAGCTGATCAAGACCAGCGGCACGCAGAAGCTGCGTTACATGGGCGAAACCCCTGTTCTACCGGGCTGCTACCTGCGGGTCACGGCGCGGGTGAAAGCCGTGGCCGGCAACCTGCCTGCCGTCCGCATCGCCGCATGGGCCGGCGGCGCGGGCAGCGCCCATGTGACCGGGCTCGACGAGGTCGGCCCCTCCGTCAGCCTCACGTCCTACGGCGAGGTGGTCGAGGTCTCCGCCATCATCGGCACCACGGCCCGGACGGGCGTGAACATGCCGTGGACGCCCGAGGTGCTCTACGCCCACGTCGGCCTCGACCTGACCGGCCCCAACGGCGGCACCATCCGCATTGACGACCTGATCGTTGAAGACATCACCTCCGCCTTCCTGCGCCACCTGATGGATTGGGTCGATGTGCGGGACTACGGCGCAATGGGCGATGGGGTGACCGATGATGCCGCCGCCTTCAATGCCGCCGACGATGCCGCGAACGGCCGCTCGGTTCTGGTCCCCGAGGGGACCTATTTCCTCGGCAGCACCATCACGATCGACAACCCCATCCGCTTTGTCGGCACTGTCACCATGCCCGACAACAAGCGCCTGTCGCTGAAGAAAAATTTCGACCTGCCCACCTACATCTCGGCCTTTGGCGACGAGTTGGTGGCCTTCAAGAAGGCGGTGCAGTCACTATTCAACTTCAACGATCACGACAGCCTCGACATGGGCGGCCGCAAGGTGGACCTCACCGAACCGATAGACATTCACGCCGCCATCGACAATCAGGATGCCTTCCTGATCCGCCGGGTTATCCGCAACGGCCAGTTTCAGGCCTCCACCTCGACGGCCTGGGATGACACGGTGGTCACCTCGCAGGCGACTTACAGCACGTCCGACAACAAGACCCTGACGGGCGTGGCCAATGTGGCCAATATCGAGGTCGGCAGCCTCGTCACCGGCGCGGGCGTGGGCCGAGAAGTCTATGTGAAGGCCAAGAACGTCGGCGCCCAGACGGTGACGCTCAACAAGTCGCTCTACGGCGCGGCGGGCACGCAGAACTTCACCTTCACCCGGTTCAAATACATGCTCGATTTCTCCGGCATGGTGAACATGGACAAGTTCATCTTCTCCGACATCGAGTTTCAGTGCTCCTCCAAGGCCTCCGCGATCATGCTGCCGCAGGACGGGCTGAACTTTGCGATCCGGGATTGCTACATCACCTCGCCCAAAGACCGCGGCATCACCTCCATCGGCGGGGCCTGCCAGGGCATGCAGATCGACCGCTGCCAGTTTCTCTCCAAGGAGGGCAGCCAGGACGTGCAGGACCGCACCACAATCGCGGTCAACATCAACGCCAACGATGCCAAGATCCGCGATTGCCGTGCCGTTCGCTTCCTGCACTTCCTCGTGCTCGGTGGCAGCAACTACATCATCCAGTCCAACCACTGGTTCCAGGGCGACAGCGTTAACCAGGGCCTGCGCTCTGCGGGGATCGTCTTTACCGGCGTCAACGTGTCGTCCACCGTCAACTCCAACTATGTCGATAACAGCTTCATCGAGTGGACCAACGAGCATGACGCCACGCCTGATTACAACTCGGGCTACTCCTTCGGCGCGCTCTCGGTACAGAACAACATCTTCTTCTGCACCAACGCCGCGCCCTGGTTCAGCTTCTTCGTGATCAAACCCTTCGGGGCCGATCACTTCATCCACGGGCTCACCTGCACCGACAACGTGTTCAAAACCGTGAACGGCTCGATCGACCGGGTGGAGAACGTCGATGAAAGCTACGCAGGCTTCGACTATGGCCGCTTCCGCAACATCCAGTTCCACTCCAACACTTTCAACGGGGTGAATCAGATGACCGTGAGCCCGGTGATGCTGCAATTCGATCAGAACACCGCCGCCAGCACGTGGACGCTGAACTTTGGCGACTACATGCCCTTCGGCGGGCGGGTGCGGAACGTGATGAGCGTGGTGGCCGAAAACTCCATCGACCTCTCCGGCGGCGGCAAGCTCTGGTCCATGCCCTATGTGCGGGTCGAACGGGGCGCGACGCAGCAGGAGGTGGATCTGGAGTGGGAGAGCGCCTGCACGGGCCGCGTCCATGTCACCGGGCGGGTCGACAACCCGAACTGACCGGCAAGCCGGAGCCCCGCGAAACGCCGCGGGGCTTTAGAGGCCCAGATCGGCAGGCGTGAGTTTGAACGCCTTGCCGAAACCGCCGTTCAAAAAGGCCTCCTGCGCCTCGAGCGCCACAAAGCCGAAATCGCCGAAGTCGATGTAGAGCTTCGACTTCGGGTGGCTTTCCAGCCAGCGGGTGCGCAGCGCGGCGTGCGCTTCGCTCTCCCGCGCCACAAACCGGGCCTTGCATTGCAACGACAGGCGCGGGTGGGTCAGCGGGTCTCCCTTATCTCCCGGTTCGCCCACCATCAGCGAGCAGGCCGGCTCAGCCCTCAGCGCGCTCGTATGGGCTGAGAGCGAAGACACCAGCGTCACCGGCCCGCCGCCTGCATCGGTCCCCACCGCGATCCGGCTCACCACCGGCACGCCGCCCTCCAGCACGCCAAGCGCCCCGAACCGCGCCTCATCCAGCAGCCCTCGTGCCATGGCTCGGGCTTCGTCATCGGTAGGGCGGATCGGGTCTGTCATGATTCAGGTCAAGGTGGCTGCGGCCCGGACAACCTATCCTGAAACCAGCAGACATGGACAGGAGGACCACCCCATGTATTCCAACATTCTCGTCCCCATCGCCTTCGAGGAGGGGCGCAACAGCAGCGGCGCGCTCGACATTGCCGAGGCCCTGCTTGCGCCTGGCGGCAGCATCACCGCGCTGCATGTGATCGAGGAGGTGCCGAGCTACGCCTCCACCTACGTCGACGAGGCGCTGATGACCGAGGCCCGCAAGAGCGTGGTCGAGGCGCTCGCCGTCAAGCTGGGCAGCCATTCCACCGTGACCCCGAAGGTCGTCACCGGCCACTCCGGCCGCACGATTCTCGAGGAGGCCGAAAGCATGGGCGCCGATCTCATCGTCATCGCCTCCCACCGCCCCGGCCTGCAGGATTACTTCCTCGGCTCCACCGCCGCCCGCGTCGTGCGCCACGCCAAGTGCTGCGTCCACGTGATCCGCTGATGTGATCCGGTGCCAAGTTCAACGGCGCCGGGCTTTGTCGCGCCTCCTCCTTGCGCTACCCTCAAACCAGCCAGGGAGGAGGACCCCATGCCAACCATCACCACAGACACCACCCGCCAGACCGTGCTGACCACCTTCGAAGTCACGCCCGGCACCTGCGAAGATGTGCTCGACGCGCTGCGCGATGCCTACGCCAACGTGATCAGCCGCCAGCCCGGCTTCATCGCCGCCGCGCTCCATGTGAACGACGCCCAGACCCGCATCGCCAACTACAGCCAGTGGCAGCGGCGGGAGGACTTTCAGGCCATGCTCCGCACGCCCGAAATGCGCCAGCGCAACCGCGCGATCCATGCCGAGGTAAAGAGCTTCGAGCCGGTGATGATGGAGGTGGCGGCGGTTTTCCCCTGATCGCCCCGCGACCTCTCGCCACGCCTCTTCAAGACCGCGCGGACGGTGCCTACGTGTCCTGTAACGCATCGCGCTACAAGGATAATTCAATGGACTGCCCGCACTGCAAAACGCCTCTCTCCATGGCCGACCGCTCCGGCATCGAGATCGATTTCTGCCCCACCTGCCGCGGCGTCTGGCTCGACCGGGGTGAACTCGACAAGATCATCGAGCGCAGCTCAGCCGAAGCCGCCCCCCGCTGCGAAGACCCCCGCCGCGAGCCCTACGAAGACCGCCGGACCCGCGATTGGGACGACGACTACCGCCGCTACGGCAAGGACCGGGACGGCAAGTATCACGGCAAGCGCAAGAAAAAGGGCATGAGCGCGATGCTGGGGGATATCTTTGATTTTTAGCCTGAAATGACTATTCTGGTGTCGGCGTAATAGGACTCTTCTTCCAAGAAGTCGAAATCGCGGTCTTGCTGAGGAAGCTAGATGGATAGTGTCACTACTGCCTTCGATCTGATGGAGGTCGAGCTTGAGTCTGAAGTTGATAGGCTTAACGCTCGAGGGGCTCAGTGCTTTCAGAATTCTGACTACGGACAAGCGGAACGCCTGATTGCGGAAGGTAAGTCACTACAAGAATTCTGCGAACGAGTGAGAGCACTATCGAATGAATGGAAGGATGTGTTTTCTGAAACGTTTCCCGACGAGACGATGGAAAACAACGTTGTTGAAGCTCGCAAAACAATTCTGAGTGCTTCAAAGTCGGCAAAAACTCTCCTGATGGTTAGGTTTGAGGATGGTGCCGTGATCTCTGAACCAAAGGCGCTGGAGACGTTTGCTCGAACGATCGAGAGGGTCGGGTTTAGTCGAGTGGCCCGTTTGGGCTTGGTCGTGAACAAAGAACCGTTGGTCTCGCAAACACCATCAGAGCGGTATTCCGATTTTCAAATTGGTGACACTTTTATCAAAACTCATTCGAGCACTAGCCAAAAGAAACGAACTCTGGAAGAGATATCTTCCAAACTCCGAGTGCCGTTGGTCGTGAGAATTGTGGAAGCATAGCGAGCTAGCTACCTCCCCCGCCTCTTAACATTCCCCCCACGCTGCCCCGGCCGCCCCGCCGTCGACCGCCCCGAAGCCATCTTCCCCGCTTCCACAGCCGCCTCCACCGCCGACTGTCGCGCCAGCGGGTCCGACGACACCACCAGATCAACCGCCTCCAGCCGCTTCACCTCGTCCCGCAGCCGCGCGGCCTCCTCGAACTCGAGGTTCTCCGCCGCCTTGCGCATCTGCACCCGCAGCGCATCGAGGTGCGCCTGAAGGTTCGCGCCGGTCCCGACCGAATCCACCTTCGCCGTCACCCGGTTCATGTCCACGTCGCCCTTGTAGAGCCCGGCCAGCACGTCCTCGACGTTCTTCTTCACCGTCTCCGGGGTGATCCCGTGCTCCTCGTTGTATTCCATCTGCTTGGCCCGCCGCCGGTTGGTCTCGCGGATCGCGCGTTCCATGCTCCCGGTCACCTTGTCGGCATACATGATCACCCGGCCCTCGGCGTTTCGTGCGGCGCGGCCCACCGTCTGGATCAGCGAGGTCTCCGACCGCAGAAAGCCCTCCTTGTCGGCGTCCAGAATGGCCACCAGCCCGCACTCCGGAATATCGAGCCCTTCGCGCAGCAGGTTGATGCCGACCAGCACATCGAAAGCCCCGAGCCGCAGGTCGCGGAGGATCTCGATGCGTTCGATGGTGTCGATGTCGGAGTGCATGTAGCGCACCTTGATGCCCTGCTCGTGCAGGTATTCCGTGAGGTCTTCCGCCATCCGCTTGGTCAGTGTCGTTACCAGCGTGCGGAAGCCCTTGGCCGAGACCTGACGGATCTCGTCCATCACATCATCCACCTGCGTATCCACCGGCCTGATCTCGATCACCGGGTCCAAGAGCCCCGTGGGCCGGATCACCTGCTCCACGAAGACCCCGCCTGACTGCTCGATCTCCCATGCCGCGGGCGTGGCCGAAACGAAGACCGACTGGGGCCGCATCGCGTCCCATTCCTCGAACTTCAGCGGGCGGTTGTCCATGCAACTCGGCAGGCGGAAGCCATGTTCGGCCAGCGTGAACTTGCGCCGGTAGTCGCCCTTGTACATGGCCCCGATCTGCGGCACCGAAACGTGGCTTTCATCCGCGAAAACAATGGCATGGTCAGGGATGAACTCGAAGAGGGTGGGGGGCGGCTCACCCGGCGCGCGGCCCGTCAGGTAGCGCGAGTAGTTCTCGATCCCGTTGCAGACGCCGGTGGCCTCGAGCATCTCGATGTCGAAATTGGTGCGCTGCTCCAGCCGCTGCGCTTCCAGCAGCTTGCCTTCGCCCACCAGTTGGTCGAGCCGTTGGCGCAGCTCCTTCTTGATCGAGTTCACCGCCTGTTGCATCGTCGGCTTCGGCGTCACGTAATGCGAGTTGGCGTAAATCCGCACCCGGTCCATGCTGCCCGCCTTCTCGCCGGTCAGCGGGTCGAACTCCACCATCGCCTCCAGCTCTTCGCCGAAGAACGAGAGCCGCCATGCCCGGTCTTCGAGGTGGGCGGGCCAGATCTCCAGCGCATCGCCCCGCACCCGGAAGCTGCCGCGCTGAAACGCCTGATCGTTGCGGCGGTACTGCTGGGCCACCAGATCGGCGATCACCTTGCGCTGGTCGTAGTCCTTGCCGACATGCAGATCCTGCGTCATCGCGCCATAGGTCTCGACCGAGCCGATGCCGTAGATGCAGGAGACCGAGGCCACGATGATCACATCGTCGCGCTCCAGCAGCGCCCGGGTGGCCGAGTGGCGCATCCGGTCGATCTGCTCGTTGATCTGCGATTCCTTCTCGATATAGGTGTCGCTGCGCGGCACGTAGGCCTCGGGCTGATAGTAGTCGTAGTAGGAAACGAAGTACTCCACTGCATTGTCGGGGAAGAACCCTTTGAACTCGCCGTAGAGCTGGGCCGCCAGCGTCTTGTTGGGCGCGAGGATGATCGCGGGGCGCTGGGTCTCTTCGATGACCTTCGCCATGGTGAAGGTCTTGCCCGTGCCGGTCGCGCCCAGCAGCACCTGGTCGCGCTCGCCACCCTTCACACCCTCCGAAAGCTCCACGATCGCCGTCGGCTGGTCGCCCGCCGGGGCGAACTCTGTGTGCATGACAAAGGCCTTCCCGCCCTCCAGCTTCTCCCGCGTCTTCACGTCGGTGGCAGGGGAGTGCAGGATCGGCGGCTGGCTCTCGGAGCCATCGTTATGGGCATAGGGCATGGGGCGGCGCTCCTTTGCTCCCAATGTGCGTCCTCAGGCCAAAGGTTCAACCCCCGCTCCTGACACCTTCATGTCAGGAGCCTGTCAGGGTGGCGCTCTGGGGCATTTTCCCGGCTTTCTCCTTGCACGGCACAGGGATTTTCGCCCATATGTCAGGCGCACAGAGCCAGGAGATCCGCCCATGCGCGCCCGCATCTACCAGCCCGCCAAGACGGCAATGCAATCCGGCACCGCCAAGACCAAGGGCTGGGTGCTCGATTATGCCCCCGCCGAGAGCCGTGAGATTGACCCGCTCATGGGCTGGACCGGCTCGGGTGACACGCAAGCTCAGGTGCGGCTGCGGTTTTCCTCCAAGGAGGAGGCGCTGGACTATGCTAAGGAGCACGGCATCGAGGTGCAGGTGACCGAGCCGCAAAAGCGCAAGCCCAAGATCCGCCCGGGCGGCTACGGCGAAAACTTCGCCACCGCCCGCCGCGAGCCCTGGTCGCACTAGGCGAAGCGCGCTCGCGTCCGGTTGGCAAACCCCACCAGCGAGAGCATCACCGGCACCTCCACCAGCACACCCACCACCGTGGCCAGTGCCGCGCCTGAGTTGAGCCCGAAGAGCGAGATCGCCACCGCCACCGCCAGCTCGAAGAAGTTCGAGGTGCCGATGAGTGCGCAGGGCGCGGCGATCCGATGCGGCACCTTCAGCGCGAAGGCGGCAGCATAGGCCACCACAAAGATCCCGTAACTCTGGATCACGATGGGCACCGCGATCAGCGCAATCACCTGCGGCCGCTCGAGGATGGTGCTGCCCTGCAGGGCGAAGAGGATCGCCACGGTGGCGATCAGCCCGATCACCGACCACGGCTTCACCCGCGCCTGAAACCCGGCAATCCGCGCCTCTGTGGCCAGCCGCTTGCGCGTGAATACCCCGGCCACAAGCGGCAGGAGCACGAAGAGCAGCACCGAGAGCAGCAGGGTCTCCCACGGTACCTCGATATCGGTTACGCCGAGCAAGAAGGCGACGATGGGGGCAAAGGCGAAGACCATCACCACATCGTTCACGCTGACCTGCAGCAGCGTGTAGTTCTCGTCGCCCCGGGTCAGTTGCGACCACAGGAAAACCATCGCCGTGCAGGGCGCCGCGCCCAGCAGGATCAGCCCGGCGGTGTATTGCGCCGCGTCCTCCGGCGCGATCCACGGGGCAAAGGCATGGTCGAAGAACAGCACCGCCAGCAATGCCATCGTGAAGGGCTTGATCAGCCAGTTCACCGCCAGGGTGATCGCCAGCCCCTTGGGCTGCTTCACCGCCGTCTTCAGCGCCGCAGGGTCCACGCCAACCATCATCGGGTAGACCATCGCCCAGATCAGTACGGCCACCACGAGGTTGACACGCGCTACCTCCGCCGCCGCGACGAGATCCACCAGCCCCGGCAAGGCTGCGCCAAGGGCAATGCCGCCCGCCATGGCCAGCGCGACCCAAAGGGTCAAATACCGCTCGAAAACGCTCATGCCGCCACCGCCTCTGAATCCAACCGGCCAGAGAGCAGGGCAGCTAGCGCCACCATCGCGGCAGCAGTGCCGAGCACCAGCGCCAGCCCGCCGATCTGGTAGGTCAGCCCCGAAAGCACCGTGCCCAAGAGCCGCCCGCCCGCGTTGGCCATGTAGTAGAAGCCCACGTCCATCGTCACCCGCTCCGACTTGGTGAAGGCGAGGATCAGATAGCTGTGGAGCGAAGAGTTGACGGCAAACAGCGCCCCGAACACCAGCAGCCCGGCCACCAGCGTGCCCGTCAGCCACGGCTGCGGCCCGGGCGCGGCCAGCACGGCGGCGGTCAGCGCAGCGGGCACGAGGGTCAGCGCACCGGCCAAGCTTCGGGCCGCCCGCACCAAATCCGCCTCATCCCGCGCGGCCGCGCGCAGCAGCCTCGGCGCAGCGGCCTGCACCGCGCCATAGAGGATCACCCAGACCGCCATGAACGTGCCGATCATGAAGAATGCGGCCCGGTTGCCCGCCTCCGTCCCGTCGGACAACACGGCGTAGAAGTAGATCGGAATGCCGACCACAAACCAAACATCCCGCGCGCCGAACAGGAACACCCGCGCGGCGGAGAGCCAGTTGACGTTGGCCGATTTCGAGAAAACCTCCGAGAACTTCGCGCCCTTCCGGCCAGTGGGCAGCCCGCTCGGCATCAGCACCACGATCGCAGCCAAGATCGCCGCCAGCACCACGGCCATCGCCAGTACCGCCCCGGTGAAGCCGACACCCGCCAACAGCGCCGCGCCGAGCAGAAAGCCAAGGCCCTTCACCGCGTTCTTCGAGCCGGTCAGCACCGCCACCCACCTGAAAAGCCCGCCCTTCTCTGCAGGCGCCAGCAGCTTCACCGCAGATTTGGACGACATCTTCGCCAAATCCTTCGCCACGCCCGAAGCCCCCTGCACGCACATCACGAAGGCCACCGAGGCCCCCACCGCCCAGCCCGGATCGAGCAGCGTCAACGCCAGCAGTGCCACAACCTGCAATCCGAGGCCCGCGTAAAGCGTGCTCACCAGCCCGAAGCGCGCCGCGATCCACCCGGCTGAGAGATTGGTCACCATCCCGGCCACCTCGTAGAGCACGAAGAGATAGGCCAGTTGCACGGGCGAAAACCCCAGCGTGTGAAAGTGCAACAGCACCAGCATCCGCAGCGCGCCATCCGTCAGCATGAAGGCCCAATAGGCCGCCGTGACGGCGATATAGGCCGAAAGCCCCTTTGGCTTGCTCACAAGGAGGCTCCCACCATCATTGCCACATCCACCAGCCGGTGCGCATAGCCCATCTCGTTATCGTACCACGCGTAGACCTTCACCTGCGTGCCGTTCACCACCATGGTCGAGGGCGCGTCCACGATGCTCGACCTCCGGTCATTGGTGTAATCGGTCGAGACCAGCGGGCGCGTTTCATAGCCCAGAATGCCCTTCAACGGCCCCTCCGAGGCGACCCGGAACATCTCGTTCACCTCCTCCACGGTGGTCTCCCGCTCCACCTCGAAGACGCAGTCGGTCAGCGAGGCATTGAGCAGCGGCACCCGCACCGCATGGCCGTTCAATCGCCCCTTCAGCTCAGGATAGATCAGCGTGATCGCCGTGGCGCTGCCCGTGGTCGTGGGGATCAGCGAGTTGAGCGCCGACCGCGCCCGCCGCAGGTCTTTCGCCGGGCGGTCCACTATGGTTTGCGTGTTGGTCACGTCATGGATTGTGGTGATTGACCCGTGCTTGATGCCCAGCCCCTCGTGGATCACCTTCACCACCGGCGCGAGGCAATTGGTGGTGCAGGAGGCGGCGGTGACGATGCTGTGCGCGGCGGCGTCATAACTCGCATCATTCACCCCCATCACGATATTCGCCGTCGGCCCGTCCTTCACCGGAGCTGAAACCACCACCTTCTTAACACCCGCCGCGAAGTATGGCGCAAGCGCCGCCTCGCTCTTGAATACCCCGGTGCAGTCGATCACTACGTCGACGCCCTCCAGCGGCAGCGCGCCGAGGTCGCGGGTGCCGATGAACGGCAGGCGACTACCATCAATCGTCACGCTCTCAGCGTCGCTCTCAAACGCCGCATCCCAGCGGCCATGCACCGTGTCGAACTCCAGCAGGTGGGCATGCATCGCCGCATCGCCCACCGCATCGTTGATCCATGCAATCTTCGCGCCCTGCGCCAGCAGCGGCTTCAGGGCGAGCTTTCCGATCCGGCCAAGGCCGTTGAGCGCATAGGTGGTCATGCTGGGGCCTCCGATTGGGTGCGGCCGATCTCATCCACGGCAGATTGCAGCGCGATCCGGTCCAGCGTTTCGAGCGGCAGGGCGGTGAAAGCGGTGATCCGGTGCTTCAGCGCGCCATAGGCCTGCTGAAAGGCGAGGCTCTTCTGCGCATCCGTGCCCTCCACCTTCACCGGGTCTTCCATGCCCCAATGCCCGCTAATCGGCTGGCCCTCCCAAGCCGGGCATTCCTCATTGGCGGCCTGGTTGCAGACGGTGAAGACGAAATCGAGATGCGGGGCCTCCGCGCCGGTGAACTCGCTCACGTTCTTGGCCCGCAGATGCGAAATGTCATGCCCCTTGTCTTCCAGCAGCCGCACCGCAAAGGGGTTCAGCTCCGAGCTGGGCCGGGTGCCGGCGGAATAGGCGTTGAAGCGGTCGCCGCCAATAGAACGCAGCAGCGTCTCGGCAAAGATCGAGCGGGCGGAATTGCCGGTGCAGATGAAAAGCACGTTGTAGGTGCGGTCGGTCATGGGAGCATGTCCTTCGGTGAGGAGGTCGGGGAAGGTGGCGCAAAGCTCGGGGCGGCCCCGGCAGCAGTCGAGCAGCAGGTATTCGAAGGTCTGTCGCACGCCTGCCATGTTGATCGCGTAGAGCAGCGAGGTGCCCGCCCGCGACTGCGAGATGAGGCCCACGGACTGGAGCGCCGAAAGATAGGCGCTGAGCGTGCTGGCCTTCAGCCCCAGCGCCGCCGCGATCTCCCCGGCAGGCAGGCTGTCGGGATAGCGGCGCATCAACAGCCGGAAGAGCGCCAGCCGCTGCGGGTGGCCCAAGGTGGTCAGACGGTCGGGAATCAATGTTTCCATATTTCACGAATATTCGAAATAGGCGCTGAGGCCAAGTGACACTTCCATGACAGCCCCACCCGCCCCACGTTGACCGGCCCCCGCCGCCGGGCTACCACATCGCGAGCGGTCCCATAGCTCAACTGGATAGAGCAGCTGACTTCTAATCAGCAGGTTCGGGGTTCGAGTCCTCGTGGGATCGCCAGAGCTCAACAATGAGCACCAGGATGCCTATGCAAGCGCCACATCAAGCGAGGGCTTGCCTGACACCCGCCGCTCCATCGACACCCCGAAACATGGCAAGCCCACCCGGTTAACCAAGCGTCAGGGCGGATAAAGAGCCCAAACGGGCCAAGCTTCTGACATAATCATTAAACAACTTCTGCGTTAGCGAACCCGCATAGATTGTGCGGTGGTCGCGTCGGTCATCTGTCGGATGCTTCTGGCAGGGCCAATGGAAACAAAGGAGCCAAAATTGCAGATCCTCGCAGTCGATGACGACAAAACCTTCCTGCAGCTTCTGCAGTCTGTTCTGGCGGCTGCGGGCTATGACGCGCTGGAAACCGCGCTCTCTGCGCCGGAGGCCAAGAAGCGCATCGATGAGGCCGAGAGCGCCTTCGATTGCGTTCTGCTCGACATCGACATGCCGGGCATCGACGGGATCGAGCTCTGCCGCCAGATCCGCGCGGTGGCGGGCTATGAGATCACCCCGATTCTGATGCTGACCGCCAAGCTTGACGATGCTTCCATCGAAGGCGCTTTCGAGGCGGGCGCCACGGATTACGTGACCAAACCGCTCCGGGGGCTGGAGCTTGGCGCCCGCATCCGCACGGCCCGGCTTTTGACGGAGCAAATGCGGATCTCGGTGGGGCTCGAACGTTCCGCGGCGCAACTTGCCTCCCGCCTTGGCGCATCCGCCCGCAGGCCGTTGGAAGAGGCCTTCGTGGTGGAGGATGTGCCGGCCTGTCTGTCGGAGAAGGATCTCGAGCGGGTTCTCTCGCTCCTGCCGGCCAACCTCTTCGCGATCGAAACCTTTGCCCTGCGGATCGAGGGCATCGAGAGCCTCTATGAAGATGCCGACGCTGTGAGCTACGACGCCCTGATAAGGGACGTTGTGCAAAGCGTGTCGCGCAAGCTCGCGCCGAGCCAGCACTTCATCGCCCACGCCGGAGACGGCGTTTTTGGCTGTGTAGTGGTGGGGCGCGGCCGGCAGGACCTCAACCGCAACCTCTACGAGCCGTTCTTCTGGAATGTCGAAACACCGGCTCTGGGGGATGGTCCCCGCGTGGTGCAACTTTCGATGACCCGTGTCGGCCGCCCGAAGGTCGAGAGCGGCAAGACCTGTGTCGATACCCTCAGAACGGCCATCGCCACGGCCAGCGAAGACAGGTTGGTGCTGCGGCTGAAGGCGCTGCCCGATCTCTCCAAGCCTCGGCCCGGCCACATCGTGCCCAAACGCCCCCGGCTGGGGGCGCGTCGGCGCCCGCGGCCTGTGGCCAGCCAAGCCTCATAAGAAGTACTCGCCACGCACAAGCGTGGCATCAGAACGCTAGGGCAGGGGGCAAGCGCGCCGAAGCTCAGGCGTTGCTCTGGCTGTCCTTCCACACATCGACGACCTCATTGGCCAGCGACAGCGGGTCAAACGGCTTGGAGATGACCTTTTTCGTGCCCAGTTCCATCAGATGATCCACGTCATCCGAATGGGTCTTCGCCGTCATGAAGACGACCGGCGTGGCTTCAAGGCCTGACAAGAGCCGGAGCTTCGCAAGCGTTTCCTCGCCGCTCATGTCCGGCATCATCACATCCAGCAACAGCAGGTCCGGCCGATAATCCTCGGCGACCTCCAGAGCCTCCTCGCCGCTCGCGCATTGCAAAACGTCGAGCCCGCCCACCACCGACAGCGCGATCTGGGTGATCGCCCTGATGTCGTCGTCATCGTCCACGTGCAGAACGCGGGGCTGTTTCAGTTCACCTTCAGTCATTCCGATTGTCAGTGTGCTGTGTGGCACTCCATGTGTTGCGGGCGTGCAACTGAGGGTAGTGGAAAACCGCTATTAACAAAAGCTCGAAAGCTGACTCGCCGCGTCAGATTTGCGGCGCTGTGGCATTGCTGACGTTGAACATGGCCGCCTGAGAGCGGTCGCCGTCCAGCTCGAACCGGGGGCCAACTGGCACCGCATCCATCCCGATTCTCTTCAGCCAGCGTTGAAACACCGCCGGCACGATCCCGATCACGCTGTCCGCGCCCTCTTCGCGCGCGGCGGCGGCCATCTTGAGCATCAGAACGCGCTGAACCTCGGCCCGTCGCTCGGCGGGCACGGTATCGAGCAGGAACAGCCGGGTGGCCTCCCAGATCGTGTCGGAGACCGGCGCTTCGGCAAAGAGCGGGTCGAGCGGCAAGCCCTGCAACAGGCCAAGCTGCGCATCTCTGATCATGTAGGAATGAAGCCCGCAGCGCGCTGTAGTGGGCGCAATCCGGATACCGGCTAGCACCTCCCCGTCCTGATGAACCGCGATCCACCGGGCCTCGGGCGTATCGTACTGGTCAAACTCCATGCCCCGCGTTTCCGAGAGGCGCCAGCCTTTCGAAACAATAAACACCTGCCGCCGGGCCTGAAGGTATTTGACCATCAGGTCTCCATGCAGGTGCATGGTCTCCAGAGACATGGATGTGGCCTTCAGGCCGGTTTGCGCCGGGGTTTCCACCGGCTTTGCAGGGGGCACGCGGCGCGGCACCTGCTCTTTGTGTGTGAAGTGTCTTACAACGCCCGGTGTTAACAGTTCCGGAAATACTCGTTCGGCCTTCGCGTGTTGAAAACCGTGTATTCGCCCCATGTTGCGCCAACCCTTGGTAGATTCCCTCGCAAACCAGTCATCTAGCTGGTTGCAAGCTTTTGCCACATTCTCGCCACGTAAGCCGCGTACTCGACTTATGAGTGTGTCGCAAAGGCACCGGTCGCGCGGCGATAGCAGTCTCGCGCAACGGACCCGAAGAGGCGAGTAGGACAAGGGTATGAACCGACTGGTTCCCGAGCTTGGCAAACGATGGAACGTCGTGCGGGCCGAGCAGATGAAGGACTATGCTGAGGTCGGGCGCAAGCTCGTCTGGCAGCGTCAGATGATCTTCGCGGCGGCTCTCGGGCTTGCGGGTTACTACTACAGCATCGCTCTCGCAGTTACGACGGGCATCCTGATCGCCCTGTCTGAAATCTACGACTTCATGGTGTTCCGGCGCGTCCTCGCATGGAACGGGCGCGACGCCGTGGTCGCCAAGAGCCTGCTGAGCCAGCTCTACTTCGGCACCGCGCTGAGCGCCTCGGTCATCGTGTTCTACTCGATCGCCATCGCCCAGGCGCAGGGGCCGGGGGCGCACTTCATGTCGCTGTTCTTCCTCTTTGCCGCGGCCCTCTTCGCGGCAATGAACAACCACCATGTGCTGCCCATCCTCATCCTCCGCCTCGGGCTCTACGCCGCCACCTTCATCTTCATTCCGGTCTACGACATCTGGATCACCGCCGCGCCGGTCACATCGGAGCTTTGGGCGCAACTCTTCACCAGCCTCTTCGTGCTGTACTTTGTGATCGATTGCTCCCGTGTCTACCTGTCGTTCTACCGCGGCAGCCTCGATCAGGTGGACGCGCTGAAAGTCGAGAACCAGAAGGCGCAGCAGGCCTACAAGGCCAAGAGCGAGTTCATATCGACCATGAGCCACGAGCTGCGCACGCCGCTGACCTCGATCAAAGGGTCAATCGACCTCGCCCATGCGGGCCATCTCGGCCCGATTGGCGATCAGGCGCAGCAGGTCATGGGTATCGCCAAGCGCAATTGCAGCCGCCTGATCGAACTCATCGATGAGATTCTGGATATCCAGAAGATCGAAGCCGGGCGCATGCCCTTCCGGATGAAGCCTTTCGACCTGCGCGAGTTGGTTGAGCAATCGGTCGATTCCAACGGGCCCTATGCCGCCCGTCTCGGGGTGCGGCTCGACTGTAGCCACGACGACAGGCCTGTGCCGGTCGTTGGCGATGCGGCGCGGATCGAGCAGGTTCTGACCAACATCGTGTCCAACGCCGCCAAGTTCAGCCCCGAGGGCAGCACCGTCCGTGTCGTGGTGGAGACCGAGGGCGATATCGCCCGGGTCTCGGTCACCGATCAGGGGCCGGGCCTCACCGACCAAGACCGCGAGCGCGTCTTCGACAAATTCAGCCAGGTCGATTCGTCCGACACCCGCAAGATCGGCGGCACCGGGCTGGGCATGAACATCTCCAAGCAGATCATGCAGGCCCATGACGGGCGCATCGATTACCAGAACAACCCCGGAAAGGGGGCCACGTTCTACTTTGAGATGAACCTTGAGCCGTCCGGCGCAGCCAGCCTCAACGCCGAATCGGACGAGGGCGCAGATGCGCCGCAGGCTCCTGCATCAGCCGTTTCCAACCTCGCCGTTTGAGCAAGAAATCCTGTCCCTGAAGGGCCGCGCCAAGCTGACCTTAGGGAAATTGAGAAAAACTTCCCACAACCCAAGCGTGAACCCATTTCTGCCGCAATCCGTTTTTAAGAATCCCTTAAGTAGAAGGAGGGACCGAATGAAAGTCCTCGCAGTTGACGACGATCCAATTTTCAGAGCGGCATTCGAGGCCGTTCTCCGCCACCACGATATCGCCGATCTCGATATGGCCGCTTCCGGACAGGAGGCACTGCGGCTCGTCAGCACGCAGACCGTTCCGTTCGACTGCATCTTCGTCGATATCCAGATGCCCGAGATGAACGGGATCGAGCTCGCGGGCATCCTGCGGGCAATGGACCCGGAGGGGCGCACCCAGATCGTTATGGTCACCGGCCTGTCGGACCGGCAATACATCGACCAGGCCTTCATGGCCGGCGCGGTCGATTACATCACCAAGCCGCTCGATGCGCTCGAATTCAAGGCGCGGCTGTCGTCGATCCAGCGGGTTCACGAGAGCCGCCTGCGCGCGAATGCCGTGCAGGAGCAACTCGCCGCCGCCACCAACCTGCAGCACCAGATCGACTATGAAGATGCGCTCACGCCACCCGACGTGAAGGGCCTGATCTCCTACATGGCGCTCCGCAACTACCTCAAGGCCATCGGCCGCCCGCGCTATGCCCTCAGCCAGCGCATCGGTATTTGCGTTGAGAACGCCGCCAACATCTTCGTGCGCACCAACGATGAAGACTTCCTCGATATCATGGCCGACGTGGGCGAAGTCATCGTCGAGACCCTGAAATCGCAAAACCTCATGGTCGCCTACGCAGGCAGCGGCGAGTTCATCGCCGTCTCCTCCGCGATCTACCTCGCCTCGCCCGAACAGCTGGAAAGCCAGATCAACACCGCGCTCGAGGCCTATCAGGAGGCCTATCTGATCGACGCCGTGCCAATCGTCCGGGTCGGCAAGGCGATGCGCGGCTCCATCTTCGCCCGCCGTTCGATCGACGAGGGGATCGACGAGGCCTTGCTCTCTGCGCGCGCCCGGCCGACCATGCACGGGTATTCCAGAGCGAGATCTGCCTGATGGACGGTTTCAGCAACAACGCTTCGCAGCGAGACGAGCCAGCAAAGGCCTTTGCCGCCATGCTGGCGCCGGTGCGCTCGGCCTTCCTTGCCTCCCTTCCCGATCACATCGCCGCCTTCGAAGAGTTCTGCGAGCTGGAGCGCGACGAAGACCGGCTCGAGCTGGCAGGTGGCCTCGCGCGCCGGGCACATCGCATTTTCGGCGTCGCCGAAACTCTCAGCTTCCCGAAGCTTGGCCGCAGCGCCCTCGACCTCGAAATCAAACTCGGCGCCCGCACCGAAATCGGCGCGCTCGACGGGCTTGTGACCAACTTCGTCTCGGAGATGCGCCAAGCCCTCCACGCCTGACCCCCATTCCTCTCCCCTCCGAGGAAGGATAGCCGGACCGAAAGGCACCGGATGGATGCGGCTGCCCTCGTGGTGGCCGCATTCATCGTTCTTCACGTGACACTTCCACAACGTTCCGCCGGCCCCACAACCAACAGGGGAGGCGGCCATTGACAGATACCGCCGCCTCACCCAGCTTTGCGCGCAAAAAAGAGCGATGAGGCGAGGAGTTGCGGTGCTAAAACAAGTCGATAGCGCGCCCGAGGGCGATCTGCCTGCGGACGCGAGGCATGATCATGCCCTCCGCCAGTTGTTCTACCTTTCGCTGGACCCTGACCTCGCCTTCTCCAAGAAAGTGTCGGAGCTGCTCGCGCTCGGGTGCGAGGCCCTTCAGTTGCCCCTCGGCATCGTCAGCCGGATCGAAGATGCCAGCTACCGGATTGACCACGTCGAGGGCGAAGATTGGGCGCCCGCCGCAGGCACAGAGTTCGATCTGGCAGAGACCTACTGCACGCACACCCTCGCGGCTGATGCCGTGCGCTACTTCCACCACGCCGGGCAGTCCGAAATCGCCGAGCACCCCTGCTACACTTCCTTCGGTCTCGAGAGCTACATCGGCGTCCCGCTTCGGGTCGGCCACGAGCGCGTCGGCACGCTCAATTTCTCCGGCCCGGATGCCAGAACGCCCTTTTCCGACAAAGAGAAAGACCTCGTCGACCTCTTCGGCCGCTGGCTCGGGCAGGAATGGCTCAAGGAGAAGCGGACGCAGGAACTGGCCGAAAAGACGATGGTGCTCAACGCCATCATCGAAACCGTGCCGGACGCGATCATCGCCGTCGATGAAAACCGCCGCCTGACGCTCGTGAACCGCGCGACAGAGGCGACCTTCGGCTTCACCAAAGGAGAAATGATCGGACAGACCACCTCGATGTTCTTCGCCGATCAGGACTCTTTCGACCGGCAGGGGGAGGACATCTACAAAAAGGTCAGAGAGTCAGGCGACGGCCGGATCGAACTGGAGGTGAAGCGCCGGAATGGCGAGTTGTTCCCCGGTGAGCTCTTCATGGCCCCGCTCCGCCAGCCGGGCGGGCAGCGCCTCGGGCTTCTCGGCGTTTTGAGAGACATCACCCACCGCAAGGCGCTCGACAAAGCCCGCGCCGAGCTGATCTCGACCGTATCGCACGAATTGCGCCAGCCGATCACCGCAGCCCATGCCGCGGTAAAGCTGCTCAACGCCGAACGGCAAAGGCTCTCTCCTCCGCTTCAGCCGACCCTCGATATTGCCGACCGCAATCTCGATCAGGTCGCCAGCCTTGTCGGCGATCTGCTCGACTTCGAGCGCCTCTCTGCTGGCCGGGTGCCATCAGATATGCGGCCCGTCGATCTGGAGCCCTTGCTTGCCAGCGCAATCGAAGATCTCGGCCCCTTCGCCCGCCAGCACGGTGTCGAGTTGAAGCTCGACGCCGAAGGCCCCGAACCGGGCCAGGTTGTCGGAGACAAGATCCGCCTGCTTCAGGTGCTGACCAACCTCGTCTCCAACGCCGTCAAAGCCTCGGAGGCGGGTGCATCCGTCGTGCTGGGCACCAGTGCCACGCGGCCCGGCTTCTGGGTGAGGGATCATGGCCGGGGCATCCCCGAGGAGCTTCGCCCGAGGCTCTTCGAGCGGTTCTCCCGCGCGCCCGAAAGCTACTCCAACGGCCATTCTGGCACCGGCCTCGGCCTCGGCATCGCCAAGGCCATCGTCGAGAGCCACGGCGCCAGCCTTGATTTCGAGACGGCCACCGGCAAGGGTACGACCTTCCGGGTTCAGTTCTGAGCGCAACCCATGCCACGCCCTCGTGGCACGCAGTTGCAACTCGCCTTCGCCCGCGCCCTGCCCTGATGCCGATCAGCGCCCGCTATAGCCCCTCGTCCTCCACCGGCGGGCGGGCGCGCAGGGCGCGCACGCGCACGCGCTGGGCCATCTCGATATGGGCACGCATGGCGGCCTCGGCCCGGATACCGTCCCGCGCCTGAAGCGCCTCCAGCACCTCTTCATGCTCCTTCACCGCCTCTGTGGCACGGGCAGGCTCGGTAAGCGTGGTCGGGCCGAGGATCATCAGCGATTTGTGCAGCCCGGCGATGGAGCGGGCCAGAAACCGGTTCTTCGCGGCATCGAGCAGGGCGGCATGGAACTGGCGGTTCAGCACAAAAGCCTCCGGGCCGGGGCCGAGCGTTTCCAACGCGCGGTTCATGTCGATGAGTTCCTCGATCTCTATATCCGAGGCCGCGCGCGCCGCTAGCCGCGCCGCCGTACCCTCCAGCACCGTGCGCATCTCGTAAAGCTCCATCACCTCCGCATAGCCCAGCGTGCGGATCGCGGCACCCCGGCGCGGCAGATGGGTCACGATACCATCGGCCTCCAACTGCCGGATCGCCTCGCGCACCGGCGTCCGCGAGACCCCCAGCCGCTCGGCAAGCTCGGTCTCGCGCAACCGGTCGCCGGGGTTCAGGCGTCCGGCGCGAACCTCGTCGAGCAGGCGCTGATAAGTCGTTTCGCCCTGCGAGCCGGGCTGCGGAAGATCGTCGGTTTCGTCCATCTCGGCTCCGGTCACAATCGGATTGCAGATAATGTATCCAGGTGTATACAGTCGCACCCAAGGCAGATCAACTGCCCGAATCCGGAGCCTCCGTGACCTTTGCCGCCTTCTCCTCTCCCCTGCGCCAACGACTGCTGACCCTCGGCCTTGCGGCGCTCGGCACGGCAGTGTTCTGGCTGGCCGACCTGCCGCTGCCCTTCCTCTTCGGCCCAATGTCGGCCTGCCTCATCGCGGCACTGCTCGGCGCGCCACTCAAGGGCTTTGGGCAGGTCTCGGTCGGCGCGCGAACGATCCTTGGCGTGGCGGTCGGCGCCTCGATCACGCCCGCGCTCTTTGCCCAGCTTCCCGCCATGGCGGCCTCTGTCGCACTGGTGCCACTCTACATCGCGCTCATCGGCCTGATCGGGGTGCCCTTCTTCCGCCGGGTCTGGGGGTTCGATGCGCCCACCGCCTACTATTCGGCCATGCCGGGCGGCCTGCAGGACATGGTGATCTTCGGCACCGAGGCGGGGGGCAACCCGCGCGCGCTGGCGCTGATCCACGGCACCCGCATCCTGATCATCGTCACGCTCGCGCCTGTCTTCCTCACGCTGGTCTACGGCGCCGGGCTGACCAACCCGATCGGCGCTCCGGCGGCGAGCCTGCCGCTTCAGGAGCTGGGCCTGATGGTGGCGGCGGCCTTCATCGGCTGGAAGGGCGGCGAGCGCATCGGTCTTTTCGGCGCCTCCATCCTCGGCCCCCTGATCGTGACCGCAGCGCTATCCCTGACCGACCTCATCCACACCCGCCCACCGCGCGAGGCGATCCTCTTCGCGCAGTTCTTCATCGGCTGCGGCATCGGCGTGCAGTTCACCGGCATCACCTTGGCCGAAATCCGAAAGGTCGTGGCCGCAGGCGTGGCTTACGTGATGCTGCTCGCGGTGCTGGCGGCGCTCTTCACCGTGGTCGTCACCGCTTTGGGCCTTGGCCATCCGGTCGAGGCCTTCCTCGCCTTCTCCCCCGGCGGACAGGCCGAGATGACCGTTCTCGCCATCGTCACCGGGGCCGACCTCGGCTTTGTCATCACCCACCACCTCACCCGCATCCTGCTGGTGATCCTTGGCGCGCCGATCGTGGCACGGCTGATCACCAAGCGCCGCCCCGGCGCCTGAACCCTGTCAGAACCGTGAGGCCCAGCGGGGGTGGATATCGTCGATGACGAGCGCGTGGCTGTGGGTGCGGTGACCCTGCAAATGCGGGTGATCGAGCGGCAAGTTGTCATGGGTATGCTCCATCGCTTCCGCGCCAGTGTCGCCCGCGGGCCATTGCAGCAGGCAGGTCAGCAGCCCCGCGCCCGCCAGCACCGCGAGCACGAGCAGCGTGGGCACCGTGCCGAGGGCCGTCATCAGCCAGCCCGCAAGCGGATAAGTCAGCAGCCAGCAGGCGTGGCTCAGGGCGAATTGCGCGGCAAAGAGGGCAGGGCGGTCTTCGGCATGGGCCGAGCGGCGCAGCAACCGGCCCGAGGGGGTCAGCACGGCGGCATAGCCCAGCCCCACCAGCACCCATGTGCCCAGCAGCACGCCCCAGTGCAGCCCTGCGGCCAGCACCAGCGCCGCCAGCCCGATGAGCGCCGCCACCATCGCGACTGCGCCCGCAAGCATCACCGCCCGGTCGGCCAGCCGGTCGAGCAGGCGAGGCAGCAGCAGCGCCCCCACCATCGACCCCGCGCCGAAAGCGAACATTGTCCATGCCAGCGCGGTCTCGGTCCGCCCCAGCAGCCCCACCACCAGCACCACGGAGTTCACCAGCACCATCGCCCCCGCCGCCGACACCACGAGGTTGAGCGCCAGCAGCCCGCGGAGGCGCGGGGTGGCGAGGTAAATCCTTATGCCCCGCGTGGTGCGGTCGTAGATCCCGCGCGGCGCGGCTGGCTTCGGGCTGGGCAGGATCACCGAGCCGACCAGCAGCGCCGAGCCGACAAACCCCAGCGCCGTGCCAACAAAGAGCGTGCTCCCCGCCATCACCGCCAGCAGCAGCGCCGCGAGGGTGGGGGAGATGATGTTCTCGAGGTCATAGGCCAGCCGCGAGAGCGAGAGCGCCCGGGTGTAGCGCGCCTCCTCGGGCAGCACATCGGGGATGGTGGCTTGAAACGTCGGGGTGAAGGCGGCGGAGGCTGCCTGCAGCACGAAGATCAGCAGGTAGATCTGCCAGACCTCGGTGACGAAGGGCAGCGCCACCGCACAGGCCGCCCGCACCAGATCGAGCGACACCAGCAGGCGGCGGCGGTTCACCCGCTCGGCAAAGGCCCCGGCGATGGGCGCGATGCCGACATAGGCCACCATCTTGATCGCAAACACCGTGCCCAGCACCATCGCCGCGCCCTCTCCGGCAAGGTCGAAGGCCAGCAGCCCCAGCGCCACCGTGGCCAGCCCGGTGCCGAGCAGGGCCACCACCTGGGCAAGGAACAGGTGGCGATAGGTCCGGTCGGCAAGAACGCTCAGCATCATGGGCCTCCTGTGGCGTGATCGGGTTTCAGCATAGCTGATCCGGATCGCCCGCTCTGCACACAATGATTTTCCTCTCCGTTGCCAAGGAATATTCTACTTTCCACTTTCAGCACCAAACGCCACGTTTTGCGAAAGGAAAACTTTGCCGGGCGGCCGCCGTGGCCCCCGGGTGTGAAGAGCCATTTCAAGGACGTGACATGACAGTTGAAACCACCGATACGCTGATCGTGGGCGCCGGACAGTCGGGCATCGCGATGAGCGAGCACCTGCGCGATCTGGGCATTCCGCACCTCGTGCTGGAGCGCAACCGGGTCGCCGAGCGCTGGCGGTCGGAGCGGTGGGACTCTCTGGTGGCCAACGGCCCCGCCTGGCATGACCGCTTCCCGAACATGGAATTCAACGATGTCGAGCCCGACAGCTTCCCCGCCAAGGAGCGGATGGCCCGCTACTTCGAGGACTACGCCTCGATGATCGACGCGCCGATCCGCACCGGCGTCGAGGTCAAGCATGTGCGCCGCGCCGAGGGCAAGCCGGGCTACCGGGTCGAAACCTCCCAAGGCGTGATCGAGGCGCAGCGTGTGGTCGCCGCCACCGGCCCCTTCCAGGCCCCAGCCATGCCGCAGATCGTGCCCGAGAGCGCCGGTCTGACCCAGCTCCACTCCTCCGCCTACAAGAACCCCGGCCAACTGCCCGAGGGCGCCGTGCTGGTTGTCGGCGGCGGCGCATCCGGTTCGCAGATCGCCGAAGAGCTGCACCGCGCTGGCCGCAAGGTCTACCTCTCCATCGGCGAGCACTACCGCCCCCCGCGCAGCTACCGCGCCCGCGACTACTGCTGGTGGCTCGGCGTCCTCGGCAAATGGGACGAGATCAAGATCGACGCCAAGAAGAAGCACGTCGCCTTCGCCGTCAGCGGCTACGACGGCGGCAAGACCATCGACTTCCGCCGCCTCGGCAACATGGGCATCACCGTTCTCGGCCTGACCCAGACCTACGAGAACGGCAAGCTCACCTTCGCCGACGATCTGGTGCAAAACCTCGCCGAAGGCGACCGCGCCTATCTCGACGTGCTCCGCGAGGCCGATGAATACGTGGCCCGCAACGGCATCGACCTGCCCGAAGAGCCCGAAGCGTGGGAGATCCAGCCCGACCCGGACTGCGTGACCAACCCGGTCCTCGAACTTGATGTGCAAGAGGCCGGCATCACCTCGATCCTCTGGGCCACCGGCTTCAAGTTCGACTTCTCGTGGCTCGACGTGCCCGGCGCCTTCCGCGATGGCATGCCCTTCCACAAGCGCGGCATCTCCGCCGAGCCGGGCATCTACTTCCTCGGCCTGCCCGAGCTGACCAACCGGGCGTCCTCCTTCATCTACGGTTGCTGGTATGATGCCAAGTATCTCGCCACCCACGTGATGGTGCAGCGCAACTACACGGCCTATGAAAAGGACATGCCGGTGCCGGGCACCCTCGCAGCCCGCCGCGCCGGGTGAAGCCCTGCACAAACCACCCCTTCATGACCGGTGCCGCCCCGCGCCGGTCAACGCATTTCTGACCCACTCCGAAAGGGAAGCCATGCCCAAGATCGTCTTTCTCAACGGCCCCAACGCCAACCTCTACGGCCTCGACCCCAGTGGCACCTACGGGTCCGACAGCTTTCCGGTGATTGAGCAGAAGTGCCGCGAGAAGGCCGCCGCACTCGGGTTCGAACTGGACTTTCTGCAAAGCAACCACGAGGGCCAGCTTATCGACTGGATTCAGGCCGCGCGGCTCGATGCGCAGGGCATCATCATCAATGCCGCCGGGCTGACCTATACCTCCATCGCCATTCTCGACGCGCTCATGGCCTTCGATGGCCCAATCCTCGAATGTCACATGAGCAACATCCACAAGCGCGAGCCCTTCCGGCACCACTCCTACATCTCCAAGGTCGCCACCGGCATCATCGCGGGCCTCGGCGTGCGCGGCTACCTGCTGGCGCTCACCGCGATGGGCGAGATGGTGGGGGAGGGGGCATGAGCCGCGACATCCTCGCCTTTTATTCCGCCGTCGATCCCTTCGAGCCGTGGCGCGATGCGCTGGCGCCCCACCTGCCAGACGTCGAGATCGCCCGCGCCGAAGATATCACCGAGCCCGAGCGCGTCCGCTACACCCTCGTCTGGAAACCCCCCGCAGGCTTCTTCGCCCGCTTCCCCAACCTTTCGATGGTCATCAACCTCGGCGCGGGCGTCGATCAACTCGTCGCCCGCGATGACCTGCCGAGCGTGCCCGTCACCCGCCTCTCCGACCCTGAGATGGGCCGGATGATGGCCGGCTTCGTGCTCTTCTCCGTCCTCCGCCACGCCCGCGAGATCCCGCATTTCGAGGTGGCGCAGCGCGAGAGCCGCTGGTCCTACCGCCACCCCAAGCGCGCCGCCGAAACCTGCGTGGCCATCCTCGGGCTGGGCGAACTCGGTCGCCTCGCCGCCGAAGAGGTCGCGCGGCAGGGCTTCGACACCCACGGCTGGGCCACTCGCCCCAAGGACATTCCCGGCGTTACCGCCCACCACGGCCCCGAGGCCCTGCACCCGCTGCTTGCCCGCGCCGATATCGTGGTCTGCATGCTCCCCCTCACGCCCGGCACTCGCGGCATGATCGGTGCCGATCTGCTCGCCGCCTTCAAACCGGGCGCCGCTTTCGTCAACGTTTCGCGGGGCGAAATCGTGGATGAACCGGCGCTGGTTTCGGCGCTCCAAAGCGGCCAGATCGGCAGCGCCACGCTCGATGTCTTCGCCGCCGAGCCGCTGCCTGAGACCAGCCCGCTCTGGCAAATGCCCGGCGTCCTCGTCACACCGCACCTCGCCTCCGTCGCCATCCCCCAAACCGCCGCTGCCCAGATCGCTGCCAACATCAATGCGATGGCCGAGGGCAGGCCGGTCGAGAACCGGGTGGACCCTGCGCGCGGCTACTGATTTTCGTGCACGGCTGACCAAAGATTGGGCGGCCCGATTTTTCGCTCTCGCAACGCGGCCCTCCTCGGGCCGCGTTTTTCTTTGTTTTACAGGGTCTTATCGCCGGGAACGGAAAAGCCTAAGCAGCGAAAAGGAATATACAAGTTGTTGGAATTCGCGCCGCTCCGCAGCCTTGAGCCATGACCGGACGCCGGGCCAACCCCTTCCTGTCCAGATGCGCCCTGCGCCCGGTCTCCACCATAACCCGCCCCCAAAGCGGACCACGCGCCCAGAGCGCACCAACGGGAGACCACGATGAAACTTCTTTCCTTTGCCCTCGCCACGGCCCTCGCCGCGCTGCCCATGGGCAACGCGATGGCCGAGACGCCGATCAAGATGGCGGTCGAAACCCCGCCGGGCGATCCGCTTAACCTGATGCTTACCACCTTCCGCGACACGCTCACCGAGGGCGGCGGCTTCACCCCCGACTTCTACGAAAGCGGCGCGCTGGGCGACGAGGCCGCGCTGACTGAGCTGCTCCGCGCAGGCCAAGTTGACGTGGTGCCGCTCGGCTCCGACGTGGTGGAGCTCGACAGCAAGTTCGCCGTCTTCGATCTGCCCTTCCTCTTCGATGACAAGGCCACCGCCCGCGCCGCGCTCGACGGCGCTCTGGGCGAAAAGCTCGCCGCCTCCCTGCGCGAGACCACCGGCCTTCAGGTGCTGGCCTTCGGTGAGCTGGGCTTCCGCGCCATCTCCAACTCGGTCCGCCCGATCGAAACGCCCGCCGACCTTGCAGGCCTCAAGCTCCGCACCCCGGGCTCGCAGACCCGTATCATGGCCTTCACCGCGCTGGGCGCCGCGCCCACCCCGATGCCGCTGGGCGAGGTCTACGTGGCCCTGCGCCAAGGCGTGATCGACGGGCAGGAAAACCCGCTCTCGGTCGTGCAGGAGTTCTCCTTCGACGAGGTGCAGGAGTTCGTCTCGCTCACCAACCACGTCTACACCCCCATCACCCTCGCGATGGCCGGTTCGGCATGGGATGCGCTCTCCCCCGAGGAGCAAGCCGCCGTGACTGCCGCCGCCAAGGCCGGTGCCGAGGCCACGCGGGTGAAGTCGGATGAAAGCGACGCCTCGCTCGTCGCCGAATTCGAAGCCGCAGGCATGAAGGTCAACACCCCCGACCTGGCCGCCTTCAAGGAGGCCGCCGCCCCGCTGCGTGCCGAGTTCGCCGCCATCGTCGGCGAAGAGTTCCTCACCGAAGTGGAAGGCAGCCTGAAGTGACCGGCGCAACAGACCTCAAGACCGGGGGCCGCAAGGCCCCCGCGTTCGTGTATGACGGCGACGGATACCGCGCCCGCATCGGCCTGATCTTCATGGCCTCCTCTGTGGTGATGGAAAACGAGATGTGGGCGATGGCGCCCGAGGGCGTCTCGGTCCACACCAACCGGATCAAGCTGCCCAAGGTCACAGTCGAGGGCATTCAGGCGATGATGGACGCCCCCGAGCTGGAGCAATCCGCGCGCCTGCTCGCCTCCGCCCCGCTCGATGTGCTCTGCTTCGGTGGCACCTCGGCCTCCTTTCTGCACGGCACCGCATACGACAAGGCGCTGATCGAGAAGATGAAGGACTGGGCGCCGGGCATCCCCGTCAACACCGCCTCCACCGCCTCGCTTGCTGGGCTCGCCGCCGTGGGCGCCGGTCCAGTGGTTCTCGCCACGCCCTACGTGGATGAAGTCCACGCCCGCGCCATCCGGTTCCTCGAGGAGAACGGCCACAAGGTGCTGGCGAGCGACAACCTGCGGATCAGCGAGGATCAGGCGCTGGCCGAAGTCCCGCTGGAGAAGATTTTCGACATGATCTGCGAGATGGACACGCCCGAGGCCGAGGCCGTCTTCATCAGCTGCACCAACTTCCGCAGTGCAGGCGTGATCGACGCGCTGGAAAAGGAACTGGGCAAGCCGGTGGTGAGTGCGGTGCAATCCTCCTTCTGGCATGCCCTGCGCCTCGCAGGGATTGAAGATGACTGCCCCGGCTACGGCCAGCTCTTCAAACAGCCCCTGCCGGAGCCGCGTGCATGATCGGCGCGAGTCAACAAACCGATGCGCCGCCTCCCGGCGGCGCTGCGGGCCGCTGGGCCACGCGCGGGCTTGAGGCGCTGGCCGCCGCGCTGATGGGCGGCATTGCCCTTCTGGTGCTGGCCAACGCACTCGGCCGCTACCTCTTCGACAAGCCGCTGCCCTGGAGCGAGGAGCTGGTCATCACCGGCATGATCTGGGTCGCTTCCGCGGGCCTGCTGCTCGGCGCGATCCGCGGCTCCCTCATCACCTGCGACGTGCTCGTCGTCCGCCTCCCGCCCCGCGCCTGCCGCCTTCTGGCCGTGGCCTGCGGGGTGATCGGCGCGGGCGCGTTGGGCTTCTTCGCATGGCAAATAAAGGCCTACCTCGGCCTCTTCGGCGGTGACGTGACCCCGATCCTCCGCATGCCCAAGGGCCTCGGCATCTCGGCCCTGATGGTGGCAATGGCAGGCATGGGCGCGGTGCTCTTCTTCCGCGCGGCACAGCTCTTGGCACGGGGGGCGCGGCCATGATGGGCCTCGCCGCCGCCACCATCCTCACCCTCTGCGGTCTGGCGATTGCGGGCTTCCCGATCATCGTCGCGCTCGCGGCCTCGGTGGTGGTCTTCCTCACCTTCTCCGGCGGCTGGATGCTGGCCATGCCGCAGCAAACCCTCGCTGGCCTCTCCGACCCCATCCTCGTGACCCTCCCGCTCTTCATCCTCGCGGGCGGCATCATGAACGCGGGCGGCATCGCCGACCGGCTGTTTGCCTTCGCCGGGGCCCTGCTGGGCTGGATGCGCGGCGGTCTGGCCCATGTGAACGTCGGCGTCAGCCTGATGTTCGGCGGCATGATCGGCACCTCGGTGGCCGACCTCGCAGGCAGCGGCTCGGTGGTCATCCCCAAGATGAAGCAGGCCGGCTACCCCGGCCCGTTCTCCGCCGCCCTCACCGCCACCTCCTCGGGCATCGGCGTGCTGGTGCCGCCCTCCTCGCCGATGATCCTCTACTCCGCCGTGACCGGCACCTCGCTCGGCGCGATGTTCCTCGCGGGCGCAGTGCCCGGCCTGCTGATGGCGCTCGTCCTCATGCTCACCGTCGGCCTGCTCGCCCGCAAGCACGGCTGGAAGCCCGCGCAGAGCTTCGAATGGACCGAGCTGATGCGCACCGGCCGCGCCGCGATCCTTCCGATGGGCATGCCCGGGCTGATCCTCGGCGGCCTTGTCTTTGGCCTCTTCACCCCCTCCGAGGCAGGCGCCTTCGCCGTGGCCTACGCGCTCTTCCTGTCGATGGGTGTCTACCGCAGCCTCGACCTGCGCGGCCTCTACCGCGTCGCCGTCGATGCCGCCGTGCTCACCGGCGAGGTGCTCATGGTGGTGGGCCTTTCCACCGCGCTCGGCTGGGCGCTCAGCCAGGCCCGCGTGCCGATGGCACTGGCCGAGCTGATGCAGGTCATGTTCCCCTTCGAGAGCGACGTGCTGCAAATCCTCGTGCTGCTCCTGCTCGCCCTCGTCGCAGGCATGGTGCTCGACCCGCTGATCCCCATGATCATGCCGGTCCTGCTGCCCTCGCTGCTCACGCTCGATGTCGACCTCGTCCACTTCGGCGTGCTGATGGTAGTGACAGTCGCGATCGGACAGGTAACGCCCCCCGTGGCGCTCGCCCTGCTGGTGGCCGCCCGAATAGGGCAGGAGGAGGTGCTGGCCGTGACCCGCGCCAACATGCCCTTCCTCCTCGCCCTCATCGGCCTCCTGCTGCTGCTGGTGCTGGTCCCGCAACTCTCGCTCTGGCTGCCGGGCTTCCTGATGTAACGGCCCCGCCACCACTCACGCAGCCAGAACGCAGGGGCACCCTTCCGGGGGTGCCCCTTCTGCTGTCTGCAAACCGCCACTTCGGGCCACTCCTGCAGGGCGGAAATCTTGGGCAGAGCACCCCGGCGACCGCCCAAAAATCCATCACGTGCATTCGGGCGGTCCAGCAGGCAACGTCCCTCCTTGCGCCAAACACCAGTAAATTCAACGCCATGCCCCGTGCCTTCGGAGAAACCTTGCCAGCGCGAAGGATTATTGAAATGTCCCCCGCCGCGCCGGTCTGCAAACTTCTTAGGCATTGGAACAGGCACCACGGAAAGGGGCAGCATGATGGATCGACGAGGGGAGCGGTGCAGGACCGTCGCATCGCTGAGCCGCCCCCAAGCCTCCACCCCCTGACCCAAAGGCGGCCCCGCCGCCGCAGACCGACAACATGGAGACCCACATGAAACATCCTCTCGTCGCCGCTCTGGCGCTCACCGTTCTCGGCACATCCGCCGGGGCCGAAACCCTCACCGTCAGCACTTGGGGCGGCTCGTTCCGCGACCTGATCGACGCCACCATCGCCAAGAAGTTCACCGAAGAGACCGGCGTCGAGGTGGAGTATATCACCGGCGGCACCATCGACCGGCTCAACGCCGCCCGGATGAACGCCGACAGCCCCGAGAGCGACGTGACCTTCACCACCTCGCACATCGGCTGGCTCTACCAGAACGCGGAGCTCTTCGAAGAGCTCGACATGAGCAAGATCCCCAACGCCGCCAACCTTGTGGAGCAGGCCAAGATCAGCCCCGGCCACATCGGCGCATGGGCCTATGTCTACACCATCGGCTACCGCCCCGACATGCTGCCCGAAGGCATCGACTTCGACAGCTGGGAGGATCTGTGGTCGCCCGAGCTCGAGGCCTCCATCGCAGCGCCCGATTTCGACCCTTCCCACATCATCGCCGTCTCCGCCATGCTGGCGGGCGCCGATGCCGAGAACTGGGAAGCCGGGCAGGAAAAGCTGATGGCGCTCAAGCCCAACTTCAAGGCCTTCTACACCAATGACGCCAACTCCCAGCAGCTGATCTCCACAGGCGAAACGCCGGTTCAGATCCTGCTCTCGATGAACGCCTACCACATGCAGAACGAGGGCGTTGATATCCAGCTGGCCATCCCCTCCGAGGGCGCGGTTCTGGGTGTCGATACCATGGGCATCACCGCCGGCACCGAGAAGGCCGAGTTGGCCTACCAGTTCATCAACGCGGCCCTCGACCCCGAGGTGCAGGCCGAGATCGCCAAGATCAAGAAGGGCAGCCCGGTCGTCACCGGCGTCGAGCTTCCCGCCGAGGTCTCCGAGCTTCCGGGCGTCTTCACCACCGCCGAGCAGTGGGACAGCCAGACGCTGATCATCCCCCACGCCCTGCGCGCCGAAAAGACCGCCGAATGGCGCAAATGGTTCTCCGAGAACATGATCGCCAACTGATATCCCCCGCCGGGCCGGGGCCCTCACCCCCCGGCCCGGCACCTTGAATGACCTGAAGAGTACCATGACCAAACGACCGTTCCTGGGCTGGTTCGTCACCCCCGCCGGGCTCATCGCCATCGGCATCGCCGCGTCGTTTCTGGCGATCCTGCAATACAGCCTGCGCGCCCATGTGCCGGGCATGCTCGATCCCGGCGGCTTCACCTTCGACAACTTCACCACGCTGCTGAAGCCCGCCTACGGCAAGGCTTTCATCACCACCGTGCTGCTCTGCTTCTGGACGGCGCTCTTCACCCTGCTCATCGGCTACCCGCTGGCCTTTGCCATGCTGCGCACCCGCTCCGGCTGGGTCCGTGGGGCGATGCTCATCATCACCCTCACGCCGCTCTTTCTGGGCGAGGTGGTGCGCACCTATTCGTGGATCATCGTTCTGGGCAATCAGGGCTTTCTCAACTCGGCCCTCCTGGGGCTGGGGCTGATAGACGAGCCCATATCCTTCATGTTCACCACCATGGGCGTGGTCATCGCACTGGTGCACTTCACCCTGCCCATCGTCGTGATCATGCTGGCTGCCGCCATCGCCCATATCGACCGCAAGCTCGAGCAGGCCGCTTTCAGCCTCGGGGCAGGGCGGGTGCGGGTGTTTCTCACCGTCACCCTGCCGCTCTCGGTCCCCGGCATCGTCGCCGCAAGTTCCACCGCCTTCGCATGGACCTTTTCAGCCTTCGCCACGCCCCAGATGATCGGCGGCGGGCAGGTCGTCACGATCTCGACGCTGGTCTACCAGGTCGGCTTCGCCTCCTTCAACTTTCCACTCGCCGCCTCGCTCTCCCTCGCGGGCCTGCTCTTCACCATCGCGGTGCTGAGCATCTTCAACCTCGGCATGCGCCGGATCGAGCGGCAGGGAGCCTACTGACATGAACTGCACACCTCTCGACCATTTGCTCACATGGTCCGGCCGCATCCTCGTGGCGCTGATCCTCGGCTTCGTGCTGCTGCCCTTCGTGGTGGTGCTCATCGCCTCCTTCAACCACTCCAGTATCCTCACCTTCCCGCCGCAGGACTGGTCGCTGCGCTGGTATGCCCATGCCTTCGAGTATGATGACTTCGCCGACGGGGTGAAAAACTCCCTGATCATCGCCGCCTTCGGCTCGACGCTCGCGCTGGTCGCAGGCACCGGCTTTGCCTATGTGCTCAACCGCTACGAGTTTCGCGGCAAGGCCACGCTCCATGCTGTGCTCATGTCGTCGCTGGTCATCCCCAATTTCACCATCGGCCTCGGCCTGCTGATCCTCGCGGCCTCGGTCTCGATCCCGCGGAGCATGGGGCTGCTGGTGTTCCTGCACATCACCATCGTCCTGCCCTTCGTGGTGCGCTCGGTCTACGTTAGCCTGCAAAACTTCGAGCGCCAGCTCGAGGCCGCGGCCGAAAGCCTCGGTGCCGCGCCGCGCCGGGTGCTCTTCACCATCACCCTGCCGCTGCTGCTGCCCGGCCTCGCCGCCGGTTGGCTCTTCGCCGCGATCCTCTCGTTCAACGAGTTCACCGCCTCGCTCTTTCTGGTCAACCAGCGCACCCAAACGCTGCCCGTGGCCATGTACAACTACGTGCGCGAATACGCCGACCCCACGCTCGCCGCCGTCTCGGTGATCTACGTGGTCGCCGTCGCCGCCATGCTGATCCTCGCGCACATCTTCTTCCGGCTCGAAAAGGTCTTGAATGTTGATTGATCCCAAGCTGCAGCAGCCCGCCGAGGCCGTGCCCGGGCAGCCTCCCGCCCGCCCCGCCGTCAAGATCGACGGCGTGTCCAAGAGCTTCGACGGCACGCTGGCGCTGGAGCCCACATGGCTGAAGATCCGCAAGGGCGAGTTTCTTACGCTCCTCGGCCCCTCCGGCTGCGGCAAGACCACGCTCCTCAACCTCGTCGCGGGCTTTCTGGAGCCCGACAAGGGCGAGCTTTTCATCGACGACGCGCTTGTCACCCAAGTGCCCGTCCACAAGCGCGAGATCGGCATCGTCTTTCAGAACTATGCGCTCTTCCCGCACATGAACGTTCTGAAGAACGTCGAATACGGTCTGCGCACCCGTGGCGTCCCGGCTGCCGAGGCCCGCGACCGGGCGATGGAAACCCTCCGCCTCGTCAAGCTCGACCAGTTCGCCGACCGGCGCCCCAAGCAGCTCTCCGGCGGCCAGCAGCAGCGCGTCGCATTGGCCCGGGCACTGGTGATCCGCCCCAAGGTGCTCCTGCTCGATGAGCCCTTCTCCGCGCTCGACCGCAACCTGCGCGCCGCCATGCAGATCGAGTTGAAGGAAATCCAGCATAGCCTTGGCGTCACCACCATCTTCGTCACCCACGATCAGGGCGAGGCCCTGAGCATGTCAGACCGGATCGCCGTGATGTCCAAGGGCCGCGTCCGTCAGATCGGCTCGCCCGAAGAGATCTACGCCAGCCCGGCAGACCGCTTCGTCGGCACTTTCGTGGGCGATGCCAACCTGCTCACCGGCACCGTCACCACCAGCGAGTCCGGCACCCTCACGCTCGACCTCGCAGGCACCGCCCTGACCCTCCCCCAAAGCGCCGCCCCCGAGGCCGCTGCAGGCGAGACGGTCGAGCTCTTCGCCCGCCCCGAGGCCTGCCAACTCGTCGCCCCCGGCACCCCCGGCGCGGTGCCTGCCACGGTCAGCTTTGCCGTCTATCAGGGCGCCCACGTCGAGCTGCACCTTGCCTGCCCCGCCGCCGCCGAGGGGCCGATCATGCTGCGCGTCCCCGTGGCCAATGTGCCAAAAGTCGGCGCCGCCGTTGCCGTGGCCCTGCCCGAGGCCCCCGTCATCTTCACCGGAGAGGCACAATGAAGGCCATCACCGCATCCCAGCCCGGCGGCCCCGAGGTGCTTCAACTCACCGATCGCCCGCAGCCGCAACCCGGCCCGGGCGAAGTGCTCATCGAAGTCGCCGCCGCCGGGGTGAACCGCCCCGACATCATGCAGCGCTCCGGCGCCTTGCCCGCGCCCCCCGGCGTCACCGACATTCTCGGCCTCGAAGTCTCCGGCACCGTTCTCGCCGTGGGCGAGGGCGTGCAATCCCCCGCCGTGGGCGCCAACGTCATGGCCCTGCTGAACGGCGGTGGCTATTCCGAATGTGCCCTCGCCACCGCCGACCTCTGCCTCCCCGTCCCCGAGGGCCTCAGCCCCACCGAGGCCGCCGTGCTCCCCGAGGGCCTCTTCACCCTCTGGCACAACCTCTTCGAGCGCGGTCGCCTCGCGCCGGGCGAGACCGTGCTCATCCACGGCGGCTCCAGCGGCATCGGCACGCTAGGCATCCAACTCGCGCTGGCCACCGGCGCCCAGGTCATCACCACCGCCGGCGGGCCTGAAAAATGCGCCCGGCTCGAGGCGATTGGCGCCCGCGCCATTGACTACCGCAAAGGCCCCCACGCCGAGGCGGTGCTCGACCTCACCCAAGGCGAGGGTGTCAATGTGGTGCTCGATATCACCGGCGGCGAGGCGCTGGTCCAGAACCTCGATTGCCTCGCCCCTGAGGGCCGCCACGTGAGCCTCTCATTCATGGCCGGGCCGCAGGCACAGGTCGATCTGTCGAACGTCATGCGCAAGGGCCTCTGGCTCACCTCCTCCACCCTGCGCCCCAAGCCCGCGCACGAAAAGGCCCGCCTCGCCCGCGCCGTCCGCCAGCACCTGCTGCCGCTCCTCGGCCCCGGCAAGGTGGCCCCGGTGCTCTCCCGCAGCTTCCCGCTGACGCAAGCCGCCGAGGCTCATCGCTTCCTCGAAAGCGGCCAGAACTTCGGCAAGATCGCCCTCCAGATCGCGCCCACCGACTAACCCAAGCCCGAACGGAACCAAATGGAACACCACCGCATCCGCCCCTTCAACACGGCCGACACCTACCCCGAGCAGAAGCTCGACAATGACCTCGCCCAGGGTGTCGTGACCACAGGCGGCAAGATCGTCTGGCTGCGCGGCCAATGCCCGCAAGAGCTGGATACCGCCGTCAACATCCCCAGCCACGACCCGGTGGAGCAGACCCACAAGGTCATGCAGAACATCAAGCAGCTGATCGAGGAGGCGGGCGGCACCATGGAGCACCTCGTCAAGGTGGTGGTCTACATCACCGACGTGCGCCACCGCGAAGCCGTTTACCGAACGATGGGCGAATACATCAAAGGCGTGCACCCCGTCTCCACCGGCCTCGTCGTGCAGGCGCTGGCCCGCCCCGAGTGGCTGGTCGAGATTGACGGCACCGCCGTCATCCCCGACTGAGCGAGGCCCGCATGACCTTCTCCCTCGTTGCCCATTGCGCGCAGACCGGTCAGTTCGGCATGGTCGTCTCGTCCTCCTCCCCCGCCGTGGCCGCCCGCTGCGCCCACGCCCGCGCGGGTGTCGGCGTGGTCGCCTCCCAAAACGTGACCGACCCGCGCCTCGGCGCCCATGCGCTGGATCTGATGGAGCGCGGCGCCACCGCCCGCGAGGCGGTCTCGATCCTCGAACGCACGGGATCACACATGGAATACCGGCAGGTGCTCGCCGTCGGCAAATCCGGCCAAAGCGCCGTCTATTCCGGCGAAAACGTGCTCGGCCTCTGGTCCTCAGCGCAGGGCAATGACGTGGCCGCAGCGGGCAACCTGCTGGCCGACAGCGGCGTGCCCGAGGTGATGGTCGGCAACTTCCTCCACAGCACGGGCCATCTGGGCGACCGCCTCATGCAGGCCCTCCGCGCCGGGCTCGACGGCGGCGGCGAGGCCGGGCCAGTCCATTCCGCCGGCCTCCTGCTCGTCGACAAGCAAAGCTGGCCACTGGCCGAGCTGCGCATCGACTGGACGGAGGATTGCCCGATCACCGCGCTCGAAGCCGCATGGGCCATCTACAAGCCGCAGATGGCCGATTACGTCGCCCGCGCGCTCGACCCCTCCGCCGCCCCCTCCTACGGCGTTCCCGGCGACGAGTGACGCCACGCGCCCGGTGCAAAGCGCCCATCGCGCTTTGCGCCCGCCCGCGCTAGGCTGGGCGCACCACTCACACACCGCGCCAGAAAGACCCGCCATGCCCCTGCGTTTCACCCTGCGACAGCTCGAATACTTCGTGGCCGTCGGCGAGGCGGGCAGCATCTCGCTGGCCTCCGAAAAGGTGAATGTCTCCGCCCCTTCCATGTCCTCCGCCATCGCCCAGCTCGAGGCAGGCTTCGGCGTGCAGCTCTTTACCCGCCGCCACGCGCAGGGCTCGGTTCTGACAGAACCGGGGCAGGCCTTCATGGAGCAGGCCCTCAAGATTCTCGCCGAGGCCGACAAGCTCAACGACCTCGCCCACATCGTCTCCGACACCGTGCGCGGCTCGCTCCGGGTGGGCTGCCTGCGCACCTTCGCGCAAATCCTCATCCCCCAGCTCCGCCGCCAGTTCGAAGACAAATATGCCGATGTCGACTTCACCCAGCTCGAACTCGACCAGGCCGAGATATTCGAAGGTCTGCGCAGCGCCCGGATCGACATCGCGCTGACCTACGATCTTGCCCTCGTGAGCGACATTGCCTTCGAGCCGTTGGTCAAGCTGCCGCCCTACGTGATGCTCCCGCCCGAGCACCCGCTCGCCAGCCGCAGCACGCTGGAGCTGGCCGACCTCGTCGATCACCCGATGGTCCTGCTCGACCTGCCGCACAGCTCCGATTACTTCCTGTCGCTCTTCCGCAGCCTCGGGCGGCGGCCTCAGGTAATCGAGCGCACCCGCGAAATGGCGGTGCAGCGCAGCCTCGTGGCCAACGGCTTCGGCTTCGGGCTGGCCAACATCCGCACGGTGTCCGACACCGCGCCCGACGGCAAGCCGCTGATCTTCCTGCCACTTTCAGGCAATCCCGAGCCGCTCAATCTGGGTATCGCCACCACCCGCGCGGTGCATGTGTCACGCCGGGTGCAGGCCTTCATCGACCATTGCCACGACCTCGTGGATGCCCGCCGCCTGCCCGGTCTCGTCGTCTGACCTCTGCCGCCGAAGGCCCGCTCAGTCGCCGCGCCGCCCGCCGATGGCAGGCGCGCGGGCGATCAGCACCGAACCGGTGATGGCCGCCACCGAGGAGGCGAGCAGCACCGCCAGCTTCACGCTCTCCAACTGCGCGCCCTCGAAGGCCGCCGAGCTGATGAAGATCGACATGGTGAAGCCCACACCGGCCAGAAATCCCGCCCCGATCATCTGCTGCCAGCCGATCTCGGAGGACAGCCGCGCAAGGCCCAGCTTCGTCGCGATGAACACGATCCCGACAATGCCCAGCGGCTTGCCGATCAAAAGCCCCAGCATCACCCCCAGCGCCTCGGGCGCCATCGGTGAAAAGCTGGAGCCGAAGATCAGCAGCCCGGTGTTGAAGAAGGCAAAGAGCGGCAGGATCAGGAAGTTCGACCAGTTCTCCAGCGCGTTCTGTAGGTGAAACCCCGGCTCCCGCAGCCGCTCCACCGCGTTCTGCAGCCGGTGCACCGCGGCATCGCCCAACCCGTCCTCCGCCGTGTCCGCCTCCACGATCGCGGCGGCTTGCGCGGCAATACCCTCTGGGTCCGCCGGACGGCGCGAAGGGATCGCGGCGGCGGTCAGCACCCCCGCCAGCGTGGCGTGCAGCCCCGACTCGTGGACGAAGTACCACAGCACCACGCCAAGGATCAGGTAGGGCGCCCGGTTGTAGACCCGGCCCACCGCCAGCCCGATCATCAGCGCCAGCACAAGCACGGCCACAAGGAACTCCGCCATGTGAAACCCGTGGCCGTAGAACACCGCGATGACCAGGATCGCGCCAAGGTCATCGGCAATCGCCAGCGCCGAAACGAAGACCTTCAGCGAGGTCGGCACCTTGTCGCCCAGCAGCGCCATGATCCCGAGGGTAAAGGCGATATCCGTCGCCATCGGCACGCCCCAGCCATGCGCCGTGTCCTCGCCCCAGTTGATGCCCGCATAAATCAGCGCCGGCACCACCATCCCGCCCAACGCGCCGAGGATCGGCAGGATCGCCCGGTCGCGGGTGGACAACTCGCCAAAAACGATCTCCCGCTTGATCTCGATCCCGACCAGCAAGAAGAACAGCGCCATCAGCCCGTCGTTGATCCAGGCCTCCAGCGACAGCCCAAAGCTGGCGCCACCAAAGCTCAGGGCAAACTCCGTCTCGCGGAACTCTTCATACCAGTCGTGCCAGCCGATGTTGGCGATCGTCAGGGCGGCGAGCGTGGCAAGGATCAGCACCAGCCCCGCCGAGGCCGCCCAGTGGAAGAAATCCTCGCTCGCCAGCGCCAGCCGCAGCCCCAGCGGCTTTTCCACCGCCTCGATCAGCGAGTCCTCGTCCCACGCGCCCTCATAAAACCGCCCGTCGATGAAGATCAGCGGCATCATGATGTCGTCCACCGCGCCAAGGCTCTCACGGTCCTCGTCGATCCGGGCGCGGGTCTCGTCGGCGGCAAAATCGGCCCGAAAACGCGCCATATCGAGCCCCAGCTTCTCGGCCAGCCGCTCCACCTTGGCGGGCGTAAACTTCGGCGGGCTTTCGAACAGCGCCTGATGCATCTCGATGAACCGGCCCTGCCGATGGGCGGCAATGGCGGCGCGGGCGGCATGCCGCGATCCGTCAGTATCGTTTTCAGGCTCGATGAACCGTACCGCGGTCGAGGCGTTCTGCGCGCCAAACCGCCCCGGCGAGCGCTGCACGATATCGCGAATGCGGCGGGTGTGCGGGCAGGCGTAATCGACAAACCACACCGTCTTGACCCGCCCGGTGCCCGCGCCCAGCAGAATGTCGCGCTCGGCGTCGAAGGGCTTTGCAAGCGTCGGGGCCATCTGGGTCTCTCCTGCGGTCGCGCGTGTCAGACAGTTTAGGTGGGGCGCGGTGCGGCCATCTCAAGACAACCGCTCAGCTTTGCCGCGCCAGCACCCCCTCGGCCCAGCGGTCGGCGGCGGCGCCGAAGCAGTCATGCACCGAATCCACTGCGATCACGCTGCCCGAGGCCATCCGCCCCAGCACCGCCAGCCCCTCCGCCGGGCGGCCATCGCGGGCAAGTGCGCTGCCATCTGCGGCCACGGCGGCGCCCAGCCCCTCTGCCACCTCGTGCAGCCAGCCCGCATCGCGGAGGCCCGCCAGCGCCGGGTCGGTCACCGGGGCGAGGGCAGGGGAGGGCAGCACCGCATCCACCATCGCCCCGGCGGTCAGTTCCGCCGCGTCGCCATCCAGCACCCAGCCCTCCGGCACCAGCCGGATGTCGGGGTCTTCCACCGCCCGCAGGTCCACCACACCCGCCGCGATCAAGGCCAGCAGTTCCTCGGCGGAGCGCAGCGGCGGCCCGTAGGAGTAGCGCTTCAGCGCATCGTCGAATTTCAGCAGCGCAGCAGCGGTCTCCGGGGCCATCCGCGCGGGGTTGAAGCCTTGCCTGAGCGCGTTCTGCCACTTCCGCCAGATCTGCCCCAGCGCATAGCCCACATCGGGCGCCGCGCCCTGTGCCATCTCCACATGAGCCTCCAGCGCCTCCACCGCGCCGCGCGTCTCTTGGCTGCCCGGGGCTTCGCGCTCCTGCGCCAGCCAGTCACGCACCGCGCGCTCCTCCACGCCCGCCAGCCGCACCACCGGGGCCTCCAGCGTGGCGCAAACCCGCTCCAGCGCCGCCTCCGCCGCCATGCTCACGGCTTCCGCCAGCCCGGCCTCGAACGCCTCGGTCTCCGCTTCCAGCGGCTCAAAACCAGCGTCCACCTCTGCATTGGCTGGCTTCGGCGCGGGCGCCTGCCCATCCAGCGAAAAGGGCACGATCCGCGCAGGCTCGCGCCCTGAGCGAATGTAAGCGTCGCCCTCAAACCGGCCGCCCTGCCCAAGCGTCATCAGCCGCAGCACATCGAGGGTCGAGAGGCCGAGCCCGCGCACCCCCACCACCTTGCCCGCCCAGTCGCGGGCGGCCTCTTCCAGCGCCGTGCCGGGGTAGGCGGGCCGCAGCGGCAAGCCGTGCCGCTCTGAATGATCCTGCCAGTCGGCAAGCTGCGGGTCCGGCGCGGACTCGGCCTGGCCTTGCGTCAGCAGCACCTCGTCAAACGGCCCCCGCGCGCCGCCCGCCTCCAGCCACCAGCCATCGTCGCGCCGCTCGATCCGCGCCACCTTCTCGCGGTGCATCACCGGGCGCAGCCGCGCCTCCAATTCGTCGAACTTTTCCGCAAAGAACCGCCCGAGCGCGGCCCGCGGCGGAAAATCCTCCGGGTCGCCGCCAAGCCACGCGCCAAAGGCCCCGCCGTCGATCCGCACCTCGCGGACAGGCAGGTTCAGCAGGCACAGCGGGCTTTCATCGGGTGAAAAATTCGGTCCCGCACCGCAGGGCCGCACCGGGTCAAACAGTTCCAGCCGCGGGGCATCGGCCCGCTTGGCCAGCGCCTCCGCCGCGCCAAGGCCGCGCGGCCCCATTCCGATGATCGCAATCCGGCTGCCGCCCTTCGTCTCACTCATGGGCGCGACTGTCGGCTATCCCCGCGCCGTGTGGAAGCCCGAAATGAGCTGCCGCAGCCCCAGTGCCGCGCCCGCGTAGATCGCGGCAAAGGTCAGCGGGGCGGACCACGCCAGCACCGAGAAGGCGCTGATCCCTTGCCCCACCGAGCAACCCACCGCCAGCACAGCGCCGGGCCCCATCAGCGCCGCGCCGATCATCTGGCGCCTCAGCTCGCGCGGGTCTTCGCAGGCCTCCCAGCGAAAGTGCCCCTTGATCAGCGACCCGGCAAAGGCGCCGATCAGCACCCCCGCCACCGAGCCCACGCTAAAGCTCAGCGTGTTGCCGCTCGCCGTCATCAGCCAGAAGATCGTGTCGCCGAGGGGCTGCGAAAAGCTGTGCGTGGTGATCCGCTCGCCATCGAACCCGGTGTGCGCCACCCACCACGTCCCGATCCAGCCCGAGAGCACCGCAAGGCCCACCGCGATGCCCCAGAGCACATGGCCCGGCGAGCGCAGCATGTCCCGGCTGGCGAGTCCCAGCAGCAATATCGCCCCGCCGATGGCCAGCGCCACCGCCACGGGCGAGAGGCCCGTGGCCCCGCCGAGGCTTTCGGCAAACCCCTGCGGCGCCACTGCCATGTCATCCACCGGAAAGAGCCAGACCCGCACATGGGCCAGCGGGCCGGACAGCACCGCATAGGCAGAAAGGCCCATCACCAGCACAATGATGAACCCACGCAAATCGCCGCCGCCCAGCCGCGCCAGCGCGCCATAGCCGCAGTTGCCCGCAATCGCCATGCCGTAGCCAAAGAGCAGCCCGCCAATGATGCTGCCCAGCGGAGACCAGACGCGGCTGAGATAGAGCGTTTCGGTGGGGTCAAAGCTGCCGCCCGCGCGGGCCAGTGCCGCGCCGATGACGGCGGTGCCGATGGCCAGCGCCCACATCCTCAGGCGGCGGCTGTCCCCGGCATAGAGCTGGTCTTCGATGGCCCCCAGCGTGCAGAACCGCCCCATCCGGGCCGCGAGGCCCAGCAGCAGGCCGCCCGCCAGCCCCACGAGGGCGACGGCGTTGGCATCTCCGATCCGGTCAAGAATGGTGTCGAACACCCGGCTCTCCTCCCAAAGGCCCGGACATCCGCAAAGGGCGCGTCAGCCCTCCTTGCAGAACATCTCGTAGACGACTTCCATCATCTTCTTCGGGCGGTCATCCGCGAGGCTGTAGTAAATCGCCTTGCCGTCCCGGCGCGGGGTCACAAGCCCCTCCAGCCGCAGCCGCGAAAGCTGTTGCGACACGGCGGCCTGCCGGGCGCTCAGCAGCTCCTCCAGCTCGGTCACCGTCTTCTCGCCCGTGGCGAGGTGGCACAGGATCATCAGGCGACCCTCATGGCTGATCGCCTTCAGAAAGTTGGCGGCGGCGGTCGCATTGGCCACCATCCGCTCCATGTCCTCGGCGCACATGTTCTTGTCGAACACCGGAAGGTTGGGTTTGTCGTCAAGCATCTCTCGCGTTCCCTCGCCTCTCATCCTTCAGCCCCGGCGCTCGCCGTCAGAGCCACCCCGTTCTGCTCCAGCATCTGCCCCAGCAGCCCCCAGAAAAAGTCCTCGCCCGGATAGCCCTCGATCCGCGCAAGCTCCGCGCCATCGCGGACCAGAACGAAGGTGGGCGTGAAGTGCAGACCACGGTCAAAGTCGATATCACTGGGTGGCGCGGCAATATCCACACGCTGCAGCGGCGCAGCCTCGCCTTCGGGTGTCTTGCCGTAGATCGGGCCGATCTCCTTGTTCCACCGCGCACACCACGCGCAGCCCGCCTCTTCCACCATGACAAGCACCGTCTCGGCCCGTGCCGCAAGGGGCAGGACCGCGAGGGTGAAGGTCAGGAGGAGAGCCGCAAGCCGCAAGGGCGCCGATCCCGATTGACGTTCCATTCAACAAACATAATATGATAATGGGTCCGAAACAAGGCCCGCCGTCAGTGCGCTGCCCGCGCGCGGATGGCCCAAAATGACAGCCCGTAATCAGGAGGAGGCGGCCATGCTGCTCGACGTCGGCATCTGGAGCGCCTTCATCGGCGGGCTCATCGTGTTCTTCTCGCCCTGCGTGCTGCCCATCGTGCCGTTCTACCTCAGCTACATGGCCGGGGTCGGCATGTCCGAGATCTCCGCCGATGGCACCCTCGCCCGTGGCGCCCGCCTGCGCCTGATCGCCTCCGCCATCATGTTTTCGCTCGGCATGATGACCGTCTTCGCCATCCTCGGGGCAGGGGCCTTTGCCATCTCGGAGCTGTTCAAAACCTATATCGACTACTTCCGTTACGCCGCCGGGGCGCTGGTGCTGATCATGGGCCTGCACTTCCTCGGCCTCTACCGCATCGGCTTCCTCGACCGAACGCTCCAGATCGACGCGGGCGACACTTCCAACATGACCATCTGGTCGAGCTACCTCGTCGGCCTCGCCTTCATGGCTGGGTGGACGCCCTGCGTCGGCGGCGTGCTCACCGGCGTCTTCATGATGGCATCCACGGATGAGACCGCATGGCGGGGGCTCCTGATGGTCAACGTCTTCGGCGCGGGCATGGTGCTGCCCTTCATCCTCGCCGCGCTCTTCACCGCGCCCTTCATGCAGTTCGCCGGGGCCTTCCGAAAGCACCTCGGCAAGATGGAGAAGGTCATGGGCGCCTTGCTCATCCTCTTCGCCGTCCTAATTCTCACCGGGACCGTCAACGCCATCGCATGGTGGCTGATCGAGAAGTTCCCGGCCTTCACCAACTGACCAAGGAGGCACCCATGAAACGCCTGCTCACCTTCCTCGCCGCCGCCCTCATGGCCACTGCGAGCCATGCCGCCGAAATCGGCGACGACGGGCTGCACATCGAGCCGTGGTTCCGCGATACTTTCAAGGACATGCCCGAGGATCTGGCCGAGGCCGGGGCCGAGGGCAAACGCTTCATGGTCATCATCGAGCAGCGCGGCTGCATCTACTGCACCAAGATGCACGAAGAGGTTTTCTCCGACCCGGCGGTGAAACAGCTGATCGAAGAGAACTTCTTCGTCGTCCGTCTGAACATGTTCGGCGATATCGAAGTGACCGACTTCGATGGCGAGGCGATGGCCGAGAAAGACATGGTCAAACGCTGGAACGCGCTCTTCACCCCGACGATTCTCTTCTTCCCCGAAGAGGTGGAGGAAGGCAAAACCGGGGCGCAGGCCGCCGTGGTCACCATGCCCGGCGCCTTTGGCAAATGGACCACCATGAACCTGCTCACCTGGGTGCTCGAAAAGGGCTACGAGGGCGATGAACCCTTTCAAAAATACCACGCCCGCAAGTTCGCCGAGCAGCAGGGCTGAGGCCAATGCTGCGCTGCAACATAATCAATAATTCAGGTAACTGAATTTGTTATTGCGGTGGTGCCCGGTTGTGCGCTACCGTATGCCGACAAAGGTAGCGGGTCCGCAGCGGCCCGGCCACCCAAGGGAGGGATCATGAACAAAACGCTTGGAGCGATCGCCGCCGCAACCGTGCTCGGCACGGCAGCCTGGGCCGAAACCGTCGCCCCCACCGCCGTTGCCTACGATGATTACGGCGCAGTCGAAGCCTCGCTCACCGGCACCCCCGGTGATGTCGAGAATGGCGCGGTGCTGATGAACAAGGGCGCGGGCAACTGCGTCGCCTGCCACCAGATCGGCGCGCTGCCCGAGCTGGCCTTCCAGGGCGAGATCGGCCCGGCCCTCGACGGAGCCGGCAGCCGCTGGACCGAGGCCGAGCTGCGCGGGATCGTGGCGAACGCCAAGAAAACCTTCGAGGGCACCATGATGCCGTCGTTCTACAAGACCGAGGGCTTCGTCCGGCTCGGCAACGCCTACACCGGCAAGGCCCATGAGGGCGATGTCGCCCCGCTTCTGACCGCTCAGGATGTCGAGGATGTCGTCGCCTTCCTGATGACCCTGAAAGACGAATAACCCATTGCTCACCGGCCCGATCTGCGGGCCGCCAAGGAGGCTTCAATGACCCTTAGCAGACGAGACACCCTCTTCCTCGGTGCCGGCGCCGCTCTGGCCGCCGCCCTGCCGATGCCCGCCATGGCCGACGCCGTGGCCGATGCGATCTCCGCCTTCACCGGCGGGGCCGATGTGGCCGAAGGCGGCGTCACCATCGACGCACCCGAGATTGCCGAGAACGGCAACACCGTGCCGGTCGGCGTGTCGGCCGAAGGCGCCGAGAGCATCATGGTGCTGGCCACGGGCAACCCCACGCCCGCTGTCGCCACCTTCACCTTCGGTGCGCTCGCCGCGTCGCAGTCCGGTTCCACCCGCATCCGCCTCGCCAAAACGCAAGACGTGATCGCGGTGGCCAAAATGGCCGACGGCAGCTTCAAGCAGGCGTCCGCAACCGTGAAAGTCACCATCGGCGGCTGCGGCGGCTGAGGCAGAGATAGAGGAGACGAAAACAATGGCATCTGGTGTCAAACCCCGCGTCAAAGTCCCCAAGTCGGCCTCTGCCGGCGAGGCGATCACGATCAAGACCCTGATCTCGCACCCCATGGAGAGCGGCCAGCGCAAGGATGGCGACGGCAACCCCATTCCGCGCTCGATCATCAATCACTTCACCTGCACCTTCAACGGCGAGACCGTGATCGACGTGAAGATGGAACCGGCGATCTCGACCAACCCGTATTTCGAATTCGAGGCCACCGTGCCCGAGAGCGGGACCTTCGAGTTCACCTGGCAAGATGATGACGGCTCGACCTACACCGAGACCAAGGAAATCACCGTCGGCTGATCCCACGCCGCACACGTTCAGGGAGGGACGCGTGAACAAAGCAAGCAAGAGCGCAAGCTACATCGCACTGGTTGCGGCATCCGCCTTCGCGGTGGCTGCCCACGCCGGGCCGGATGAGGACAGCCTCACCATCAACGGCGAGACCGAGATCGTCACCGAAACCGCCGCGCCCGATCACCTGTCGGACGTGTTCGATACCATCTACTCCGGCTGGCGCTTCCGCACCGACGAGACCCAGTCGCTGGAGATGGACGATTTCGACAACCCCGGCATGCTGACCGTGGATGCCGCGATGGAGGCCTACGCCACCGCCGAGGGCACCGTGGGCGAAAGCTGTCAGGGCTGCCACGAGGGCGTCGAAACCTTCGCAGGTCTCACCCCCACCATGCCCAAGGTTGATGAAGAGACCGGCAAGCTGGTGACGATGGAAGACGCCATCAACGATTGCCGCACCGAGCGCATGGGCGCTGATGCGTGGAAGTGGTCGGGCGACGACATGCAGGGCATGGTCGCCCTGATCGGCCTGCAATCGCGCGGCATGCCGATGAACGTGGCCATCGACGGGCCCGCCGCCCCCTTCTGGGAGCAGGGAAAGGAGATGTATTACACCCGCTACGGCCAGCTCGAGCTGTCCTGTGCCAACTGCCACGAAGACAACTACGGCAACATGATCCGCGCCGACCACCTCAGCCAGGGGCAGACCAACGGCTTCCCAACCTACCGGCTGAAGCAGGCCAAGCTGATCTCCAAGCATAACCGCTTCCGGGGCTGCATCCGCGACACCCGCGCCGAGACCTTCGCCGAAGGCTCCGACGAGTTCCGCGCGCTGGAGCTTTACGTCGCCTCCCGCGGCAACGGCCTTTCGGTCGAAACCCCGGCAGTTCGCCAGTAAGCTAGGCCCGCGTCGGAGCAATCCGGCGCGGGTTTTCTGTCCCTGACAGATGCACACATGCGCATATAAATACAGGATGAGCTTACAATGATCTCCCGCCGCGATTTCCTTCAGGTCGGCATGGCCGCCTCCGCCCTCTACGGCACCTCCGGTTTCGGCAACTGGGCGCGTCTGGCCGCGCAGCAGGCGCTCACGCAGGATCAGCTGCTGGAGTTCGACACCTTCGGAAACGTCTCGCTCATCCACGTCACCGATATCCACGCCCAGCTGAAGCCCGTCTACTTCCGCGAGCCGTCGGTCAACCTCGGCGTGGGCGAGAACAAGGGCGTCGTGCCCCACATCACCGGCGCCGACTTCCGCAAGCTCTACGGCATCGAAGACGGCTCGCCCTCCCATTATGCCCTCTCCTCCGGCGACTTCGCCGCGCTGGCCGCGCAATACGGCCGCGTCGGCGGGCTCGACCGCGTCGCCACCGTCATCAATTCCATCCGCGCCGACCGCCCCGATGCTCTTCTGCTCGATGGCGGCGACACGTGGCACGGCTCCTACACCTGCCTGCAAACGCAGGGGCAGGACATGGTCAACGTGATGAACGCGCTCAAGCCCGATGCCATGACCTTCCACTGGGAGTTCACCCTCGGCTCCGACCGGGTGAACGAAATCGTCGAAGGCCTCCCCTTCGCCGCGCTGGGCCAAAACATCTTCGACGCCGAGTGGGATGAACCGGCAGAGCTCTTCCCGCCCTACGAGTTCTTCGAGCGCGGCGGCACCAAGATCGCCGTCATCGGTCAGGCCTTCCCGTACATGCCCATCGCCAACCCCGGCTGGATGTTCCCCGAATACTCCTTCGGCATCCGCGACGAGCACATGGCCGAAATGGTCGAGGAGGTCCGCAGCCAAGGCGCCGAGGTGGTCGTCGTCCTCTCCCACAACGGCTTCGACGTGGACAAGAAGATGGCCTCCGTCGTGCCCGGGATCGACGTCATCCTCTCCGGCCACACCCACGACGCGCTCCCCGAGCCGGTGGTGGTGGGCGACACCATCGTCGTCGCCTCCGGCTCCCACGGCAAGTTCGTCTCCCGCGTGGATCTCGACGTGCGCGACGGCCGGATGATGGGCTACCGCCACAAGCTCATCCCGATCTTCTCCGATGTCATCGCCCCCGACGCCGAGATCGCCGCCCTCATCGACGAGCAGCGCGCCCCCTACGAGGCTGAAATGTCCGAGGTTATCGGTCAGACCGACACCACGCTCTACCGCCGTGGCAACTTCAACGGCACGTGGGACGACCTGATCTGCGACGCCCTGCTCTCCGAGCGTGACGCGCAGATCGCCATGTCCCCCGGTGTCCGCTGGGGCGCCTCGATGATCCCGGGGCAGGACATCACCCGCGAAGATATCTTCAACGTCACTTCCATGACCTACCCCAACGCCTACCGCACTGAAATGACGGGCGAATTCATCAAGGTCATCCTCGAAGACGTGGCCGACAATATCTTCAACCCCGACCCCTACTACCAGCAGGGCGGCGACATGGTCCGCATAGGCGGCATGGGCTACCAGATCGACATCAACAAGCCGCAGGGCGAGCGCATCTCGGGTATGACCCTGCTTTCCTCCGGCGAGCCCATCGACCCTGCCAAAAACTACACCGTCGCCGGCTGGGCCTCGGTCAACGAGGGCACCGAAGGCCCGCCCATCTGGGACGTGGTCGAAAGCCATATCAAGAAACTCGGCACGGTCACCGCAGGTGACCATGACAACGTGAAAGTGGTGGTCGACTGACCACCACCCACACCCCCGTGAATGAGGAGCACACCCCCATGAGCGACGATCTCAAAATCTCCCGCCGCGCCGTTCTGGCCGGCTCCGCCGCCGCCGCGGCAGGCACGCTGGCCACGCAGGCCCGCGCCGAAGGTGATCCGCTGATCACCGAGCCGCAGGATTGGGCCATGAGCCTCGGCGAAGGCGTCGATGCCACCCCCTACGGCATGCCGATCGAGTATGAGGGTGACGTAATCCGTCGCAACGTGCCCTGGCTCACCGCCGATCCGATCTCCTCGATCAACTTCACGCCCATCCACGCGCTCGACGGTACCATCACGCCCCAAGGCTGTGCCTTCGAGCGCCACCACTCCGGCGCCATCGAGCTGCGCAAGGAAGATTACCGCCTGATGATCAACGGCCTCGATCTTCAGCCGCTGGTCTTCACCTATGCCGATCTCGAGCGCTTCCCGCGCGAGAACCACGTCTATTTCTGCGAATGCGCGGCCAACACCGGCATGGAATGGGCTGGCGCGCAGCTGAACGGCGCGCAGTTCACCCACGGCATGATCCACAACATGGAATACACCGGCATCCCCCTGCGGACCCTGCTGGCTGAGGCTGGGTATGATGGCGCCACCGAGGGCCGCTGGGTTTATGTTGAAGGAGCTGACGCCTCCTCCAATGGCCGCTCGATCCCGATGGAAAAGGCGCTCGACGATGTGCTCGTGGCCTTCAAGGCAAACGGCGAGGCTTTGCGTAAAGAGCACGGGTACCCGGTGCGCCTCGTCGTTCCCGGCTGGGAAGGCAACATGTGGGTCAAATGGCTCCGCCGCATCGAGGTGACCGATGCCGCCGTGGAGAGCCGCGAGGAAACCTCCAAGTACACCGACACGCTGGCAGACGGCACCTCCCGCAAGTGGACATGGGTGATGGATGCCAAGTCGGTCGTCACCTCGCCCAGCCCGCAAGCCCCCATCACCCACGGCCCCGGCCCGCTGGTCATCACCGGCATGGCATGGTCCGGCCACGGGCGGATCACCCGTGTCGACGTGTCCAAGGACGGCGGCAAAACATGGGAGACGGCCCGCTTGGGGCGCACCCAGGGCGACACCAAGGCCCTGACCCGCTTCTACCTCGATACCGAGTGGGACGGCTCCGAGATGCTGCTGCAAAGCCGCGCGATGGATGAAACCGGCTATGTCCAGCCGACCAAGGCTCAACTGCGCGAAGTGCGCGGCCTCAACTCGGTCTATCACAACAACTGCATCCAGACCTGGCATGTGAACACAGACGGGAGCGCTGAAAATGTCGAAGTTTCTTAATATCTTCGCCCCCGCTCTGGGTGGCACCGCCACCCTGCTCGGCGCGGCCTACATTGCCGCCGACCAGTTCGTGGTCGATGTACCCGCGCCCCTGCGCGGTCAGGCGATCCCCGCCGCCGAAGCGCAAACCACGCCCGAGCCCGTGGCCGAAGAAGCAGCGCAAGCTACCGATGCGGCCCCCGCCGAAGTGGCACCCGAGGCCGCGGAAAGCCAGCCCCAGGCTCCCGCCGAGGCTGCCCCGGTTGTCCTCGCCAAATTCGGCCTTGGCCGCCCGGCGACCGACGATGAAATCGCCGCGTGGGACGTGAAGGTCATGCCCGACGGTCGCGGCCTCCCCGAAGGCTCCGGTTCCGTCGAAGATGGCGAGGCGCTCTTTTCCGAAAACTGCGCCGTCTGCCACGGTGAATTCGCCGAAGGCTCCGGCAACTGGCCCAAGCTCGCGGGCGGCGACGGTACCCTTGCCGACGAAGACCCGCTCAAGACGGTCGGCTCCTACTGGCCCTACCTCTCCACCACCTTCGACTACATCCACCGCTCCATGCCCTTCGGCGCGGCACAGACCCTCTCGGCAGATGACACCTACGCCATCACGGCCTACATTCTGTATTCGAACTTCATGGTGGATGAGGACTTCGTGCTCACACGGGAGAACTTCCTTGAGGTCGAGATGCCCAACGCCGAGGGCTTCATCGTCGATGACCGCGCAGAAACGGAATATCCGCAATGGCGCGCCGAACCCTGCATGGAAAACTGCAAGGACAGCGTCGAGATCACCATGCGCGCCACCGTGCTCGATGTGACCCCCGAGGAGGAGGGCGCAGCCGAAGAGGTGGCACAAGTCACCGAAGCGGCCGCCCCTGCCGAAGAGGCGCAGGCCGAAGAGGCAACCGTCGAAACAGTCGCCGCCGAGGAACCTGCCACCCAAGAGGCCGCCCCCGAGGACCCCGCCGCCGAAGACACAATGGCCGCCGCCGACCCCGAGCTGATCGCGGCAGGCGAGAAGGTCTTCAAGAAGTGCAAGGCCTGCCATCAGGTCGGCGCAGGTGCTGAAAACAAGACCGGCCCCCAACTCAATGGCATCATGGGCCGCACCGCCGGCACCGTCGAAGGGTTCAAATACTCCAAGGCCATGAGCGAAGCGGGCGAGGGCGGGCTCGTCTGGAATACTGAAACGCTCGCAGGCTTCCTCGCCAAGCCCAAGGCCTACCTGAAAGGCACCAAGATGTCGTTCAACGGTCTCCGCAAGGAGGATGACATCGCGGCAGTCGAGGCCTACCTCGGGTCTTTCGCCGAATGAGGTCGCTCCGCACCGCTCTCCTGCTCACCGCGCTCGGCCTCCTGCCGGGCGCGGGCGCAGCATCGGAAGCGGGCGACGTGGCGCGCGGCGAGAAGGCCTTCGCCAAGTGCAAGGGCTGCCATCAGGTCGGCGCCGAGGCCAAAAACCGCATCGGCCCGGCGCTCAACGGCCTCTTTGGCCGCCGCGCTGGCTCGATCGACGGGTTTCGCTATTCCAAGGCCTTCACCCGCGCGGGCGAGAAAGGGCTTGAGTGGCACGCCGATACGCTCGACGCCTTTCTCGTGACCCCAAAGCAGATCGTGCCGGGCACCCGCATGAGCTATCGCGGCGAGGATGACCCGCAGGTGCGCGCTGATCTCATCGCCTACCTGCGCACCTTCTCTGCCTCGCCCGCCAACATCCCCGAGGCCGACCCCACGGCCCAAGGCACCGATCACGATCTCGACCCGGCGATCCTCGCCCTCGTGGGCGACCCAGAATACGGCGAATATCTCGCCTCCGAATGCACCACCTGCCACCAGGCCACCGGCGGGGATGACGGCATCCCCTCCATCGTGCTCTGGCCCGAGGAGGATTTCGTGGTGGCCATGCACGCCTACAAACAAAAGAAACGCGAGCACCCGGTGATGAACATGGTCGCCGGGCGGCTCGGCGACGAAGAAATCGCGGCGCTGGCCGCGTATTTTGCGACCCTGGAGGAGTGAACGGGTCGCGCAGAACAGGGAGGACACCAGCATGAAACTGAACCGACGGAAATTCCTCGGCACCGCTGCCGCAGGCACCGCTGCGCTCTCCGCGCCCATGGTCCGGGCCGCCTCGCATGGCATGCCCCGCGTCGTGGTGATCGGCGGCGGGGCAGGGGGCGCCACCGCCGCCCGCTACATCGCGAAAGACAGCGAAGGCGCCATCGACGTGACCCTCATCGAGCCGACCCGCACCTATTATACCTGCTTCTTCTCCAACCTCTACATCGGCGGCTTCCGCGACCTCGCCAGCATCGCCCACAGCTACGGCACGCTGGCCTCGGAGTATGGCATCAACGTCGTCCACGACTGGGCCACCGGCGTCGACCGGGATGCCAAAACCGTCGCCCTCGCCGGCGGCGGCTCGGTGCCCTACGACAAGCTAGTGATCTCCCCCGGAATCGACTTCATCGATGGCTCGGTACCCGGTTGGTCCCTGCTGAGCCAGAACAAGATGCCCCACGCCTACAAGGCCGGCTCCCAGTCGGAGCTGCTGAAGGCCCAGATCGAGGCCATGCCCGAGGGCGGCACCTACTGCATGGTCGCCCCGCCCAACCCCTACCGCTGCCCGCCCGGCCCCTACGAGCGCATCTCGATGGTCGCCCACGTGCTGAAGGAGCGGAACCCGACCGCCAAGATCCTCATCGTCGACCCCAAGGAGAAGTTCTCCAAGCAGGGTCTCTTCGAGGAAGGCTGGCAAAACCACTACACCGGCATGGTCGAGCGCATCGGCCCCGATTTCGGCGGCGACAAGGTTGAGGTGAACCCCGACGAGATGACCGTCAGCATCGACGGCTCGGTTGAAAAGGTCGATGTCTGCAATGTCATCCCTGCCCAGAAGGCGGGCCTCATCGCCGAGGCCGCCGGGCTGACCGATGGCAACTGGGCCCCGGTGAACCCCACCGACATGAGCTCGAAGATGGATGCCGACATCCACGTGCTGGGCGATGCCTCCGCGCAGGGCGACATGCCCAAATCCGGCTTCTCCGCCAACAGCCAAGCCAAGGTGGCCGCCAACGCCATCCGCGGCGCACTGACCGGCAGCCGGGTCTTCCCCGCCAAGTTCTCCAACACCTGCTGGTCGCTCATCGCCACCGATGACGGCGTGAAGGTCGGGGCCAACTACGAGCCCACCGAGGAGAAGATCGCCTCCACCGACAGCTTCATAAGCCAGACAGGCGAAGATGCCGCCCTTCGCAAGGCCACCTTCGAAGAGAGCATCGGCTGGTACTCCGGCATCACTGCCGACATGTTCGGCTAAGCCACCCCGGCGGGGCGTTTGACACATGTCATGGCGCCCCGCCGCCCTATCTCCATTCTGAAGGCACACCCACGGAGGAGACCCGCCATGAAACACCTCACCCTCGCCGCCGCCCTGACCCTCGCCACCCCCGCGCTGGCGCAGGATGCCGTGCTGCACGACTTCGAAGGCAGCTTCGATGATGCCACCTTCGCGGTCGAATCCGCCATCGTCGGCCAGGGCCTCGTGATCGACTACACCAGCCACGTCGGCGACATGCTCAACCGCACCGGCGAGGATGTCGGCTCCGATGTGAAGATCTTCGATGCCGCTGATATCTTCATCTTCTGCTCCGCCGTCGTCTCCCGCCAGGTGATGGAGGCGGACCCGATGAATATCCAACACTGCCCCTATGGCATCTTCGTCACCGAGAAAGAGGGCAAGGTGCAGATCGGCCACCGTGACTACCCAGATGGCCCGATGGATGCCGTCGAGGAGCTGCTCGAAGGCATCGTCGCCGAAGCCATCGGCGGCTGAACCGCGCGCCCGCTTGATCCCGGTCAAAGCCCTCTGCGCGGTGGCCTGATACCCCGGTCAAAACCGGAGGCATTGCCCGATGATCTGGCTCTTCGACACCCTCGGTGAGGCCCCTGCCGTCGCCCTGCTCGGGCTGGCCGTGGGCCTCCTTTTCGGCGCGGCGGCGCAGCGCTCGGCTTTCTGCCTGCGCGCCGCCACCATCGAGGTCGCCACCCTGCGCCCCGGCCCAAAGCTGGCCACATGGCTGATCGTCTTCACCACCGCGCTCGCGCTGGTGCAGGGCGGCCTTGCGCTCAGCTGGCTCGACCTGTCAGACGCCCGCCAGTTCGCCCAGCCCGGCTCAATCTCGGGCGCGCTGATCGGCGGGGCGATGTTCGGCGCAGGCATGATCCTCGCCCGCGGCTGCGCCTCCCGCCTGCTGGTGCTCTCCGCCACCGGCAACCTGCGCGCCCTCATCACCGGCCTCGTGCTCACCCTCGTGGCCCAGGCCTCGCTCACCGGCATCCTCGGCCCCGCCCGGCTCTGGCTCTTCTCCCTCTGGCAAGTCCTGCCCGGCCCGGCCCGCGACCTCGGCGCCCTCGCGGGCCTCACGCCCGCCGCCGCCGCCACCCTCTCGCTCGCCGCTCTCGCTGCTGCGCTGATCTGGGTGCGCGCCGCCGCCCGCAAAAGCCTCGGGCAAATCCTCGCCTCCGCTCTCGTCGGCGTGGCGGTCGCGGCAGGCTGGTTCGTCACCTACCACGCCAGCCAGATCGCCTTCGAGCCGGTCTCCGTCAGCTCCATCAGCTTCACCGGCCCGGCGACCGACACGCTGATGGGCCTCGTTGGCACCCCCTCCCTGCCACTCTCCTTCGGCCTAGGCCTCGTGCCCGGTGTCTTCCTCGGCTCCTTCGCCGCAGCCCTCGCCGCTCGCGAATTTACCATCCAGCGTTTCCAGCCTGACACTCCGATGGAGCGCTACCTGATCGGCGGGGCTCTCATGGGCTTCGGCGCCATGCTCGCAGGTGGTTGTGCGGTCGGCGCGGGCGTCTCCGGCGGCTCCGCCCTCAGCTCCACCGCATGGCTCGCCCTCACCGCCATGTGGCTCTCCGCCATGGCCACCCACCGCCTGCTGAACCGAGTGCCGTCACCCGCCACCGCCTAAAATTCAAATCAAATCCAAACTGCCCCCAAATCGGCACACTCCACCCCCAATTACCTTTTCCAATTCGACTAAAATTGCCCCCACCAACAGCCTAAGCACCCGGCCCGCCCCATTTTCTTGCTGCAAAAATCTCCGGGGGGTGTGGGGGGCTGGCCCCCCACCGCTACATCGCCACCCAGCGATACCCCTCACCATCCCGCTCAACCCGGCCCATCCCGCCCGGCAGATGGAACCCCACGATCCCCAGGCCATCGGCCACGATCCGGTCCATCAACGCCACCCGCGTCGCCGCGCCCACCTCCGGGTTTTGGTCGGAGTTCACCTCCCACCCGGGCCGCGCAAAAGCCACGTGGTGGTTGCCGATCGCATCGCCCACTACCATTACCGCCTCGCCACCAGACCGTACCTCGAACCCCATGTGCCCCGGCGTGTGCCCCACGCAGGCCACCGCCGCGACGCCGGGCAGCACCTCGTCGCCATCGTCGAAAAACTCAACCCGGTCCTCGATCGCCTCCATCCGCCGCTTCGCCCCCACCGCAAAGGCCTGTCGCTCCGCGCCGATGGTGTCGACCGTCTCCGGGTTCCACCAATAGTCCCACTCGCCCCGGCCCATCGCATAGCGGGCATCCGGAAACAGCGGCTCATCGAAATCGTCCAGCAGCCCCCAGATGTGATCCGGGTGCGCATGGGTGAAGATCACATCGGTCACATCCTCCGGCGCCACCCCGGCGGCCCCCAGATTTTCCGCCAGTTCCCCGGCCGACGGCATGAAGTCCGGGCCCGCGCCCACGTCGAACAGCACCACCCGGTCGTCCATCCGCAGCAGCGTCACGTTGCAGGGCGGCTCCAGCGCCTCGGTCGACACGCCGAGTGGTGCCACGATCTCGGCCACCTCCGCCTCCGGCAGCCCCGCGAAGGTGAAGGAGCCGGGCAGCATCAGGTTGCCGTCGCTCACCACCGTCAGCCGGGCCTCGCCCAGCATAATCTCCGCCATGCCGCGCACTGGCAGCAGGCCGCCCGCCGCCACGCCCGCCGCCGCTCCGGCCACAAAACTCCGCCGCGTGATCCGCATCTCACTCTCCCATATCCATTTATCTGAATATGACTCGCCCACGCCGCCCCGGCAATGAAAGATGGACGCGCCCGCCCCGCAAGCTACCCTCCGCACATGCGCCGCGCCCTCCGCCTCACCGCCCTCCTCCTGCTGGCCCTGCCGCTTCTGGCCTGCGCCCTCCACGTCGCCCATTCCGGCTCCGCCCCAGTGCCGCCGCGCCCCGAGGGCACCCTCCGCGTCGCCAGCTACAACGTCCATTACATCGTGCTGAACCGCGACGAGGGCGACTGGTCCGTGGCCGACTGGGAGCGCCGAAAGGCCCCCATGGCCGCGGCCCTTCGTGAGATAGACGCCGACATCATCGCCTTTCAGGAAATGGAGAGCTTCCAGCGCGGCGACGATGGCTCCACCAACCTCGCCCGCGACTATCTCCTGGCCGAACTCTCCGCCTATCGTGCCGCCGCCGCGGGCCCTTGGCGCACGTTTCCGGCCACCCAACCCATCTTCTACCGCGCCTCCCGCCTGACCCCGGTCGACGAAGGCTGGTTCTTCTTCTCCGACACGCCCGACGTGATCTATTCGCGCACCTTCAACGGCTCATGGCCCGCCTTCGCCTCATGGGCCGAGTTCGCCACGCCCGAAGGCCAGCGCCTGCGCGTCGTCAACGTCCACTTCGAGTACAAGAGCCTCTCCAACCGCCGCCTGTCCGCCGCCCTCGTGCGCGACCGCCTCTCCCCCGTCATCGCCGCCGGAACGCCCGTCATCCTGCTGGGCGACCTCAACGCCATGCACGGCGCCCACACCCTCCGCACGCTCGAAGAGGCCGGCCTCACCTTCGCCCCCACCCGCGGCGCGACCTACCACCTGAACGCCGGCATCAACCTGCTCGGCGCCATCGACCACATCGCCGCCTCCCGCGGTATCATGGTCAGCAAGCCTCTGGTCCTGCGTGAGAAATTCATGGGCGAATGGCCGTCTGACCATTACCCCGTCTACGCCGACATCAAGTTGAAATAGCGCGCCACTCCAACGGAGGACCCGGCCGCCCACGGCGGCCAGCGCCCGTCCCGCCCCCCACGGGGCGGGCGCTTTAGTGAAGTTTCCCTGAACGGCGCCGGAGCGCGCGACGAAGAGCGCAACGCTTGCGGAGAGGCGCCCCGCGCGGGACGGGCGCTGGCCTCAGCTACCCCCGATACCGCGCCACGAAATTCCGCAAGATCTTCTCCGGCTCGGTCACCTCCGCTGCCCGGCACATCGCGATCAGCCCATCGGCCTCCTCCGGCGCAAAATAGCCCTTGTTGCGATACACCCTGATCCGGGTTTCGAACCCCGCCGCATCCGCCTCGGGGTGGAACTGCGTGGCATAAACATTCGCGCCATAGCGCACCATCTGGTTGGGGCAGGGGGCGCTCTCCACCAGCCGCACGCAGCCCTCCGGCAGCACCTCCATCGCCTCCTTGTGGCCGACGAAGGCATCGAACGCCCCTGCAACCCCCTCCAGCAATGGATCGTCCTGCACCACCCGGCAGGCACTTGTCCCCACTGCCTCGCCGTAGCGCCCCTTGGCCACCACGCCCCCCAGCGCCTTGCCCAGAATCCCGATCCCGTAGCAGCAGCCCAAAAACGGAAAGTCCCGCGCCGCCACCTCGGGCATCAGCCCCAGCACCGCCGCCTCGATCCGGGTCTCCACCGGGGTCTTGTCCTCCGGCGCATCGCTCACGCAGCCGGGGCCCCCGCCCACAATCACGCCCGAATACTCTTCCAGCCGCACATCGCGTAGCTCTTCGCAGTCCAGCCGCACCCGGCGCACCTCGCCCTCCGCCAGTCCGCCCTTGGCGAGAATAGCGGCAAACTCGTCATCGCTGGCCTCGGTCTCGGGCCTCAGTTGCAACACAAGGAACGGCTTCACCGCGGCGCCCCGCCTTCAAAGGCATTCGGCGCGTCATAGCGGCACGGCCCATCCTGCATCTCCAGATGCAACCCTTCGCCCTCCCACGGATGCGCCCGCGCCAACTCTTCATCCACCTCGATCCCCAGCCCCGGCCCCTCAGGCGGGATCACATGGCCATCTTCCACCCGGATCGCGCCCTTCACCAAGTCGCGGTGAAACGCCGTTTCGATGCATTCGACCATGAGCAAATTCGGGATCGCCACGCCCAACGCGATATTGGCGGCAAACTCCACCGGCCCGGCATAGAGATGCGGCGCCACCGTCACGTTATACACCTCGGCCATCGCCGCGACCTTCCGCGCCTCGCCGATCCCGCCCACGCGCCCCAGCGCCGGTTGCAGGATCTGCGCCGCGCCTTCGCGCAGCACCGGGGCAAACTCCGCCTTGGTCGTGAGCCGCTCGCCCGTGGCCACCGGTACAGGTTGGCCGCTCGCCACCTTGGCCATCGCGCCCACGTTGTCCGGCGGCACCGGCTCCTCGAACCAGAGCGGCCCGGTATGCGCAATCGCCCGCCCCATCCTGAGCGCGCCAGACACGCTGAATTGCCCGTGGGTGCCAAAGAGCAGGTCCGCCCGGTCGCACACCGCCGCCCGGATCTGCTCGCAAAACGCCACTGACCGGCTGATATCGCTCACCGAAGGCTCATGCCCGCCGCGCACCGTGTAGGGGCCCGCCGGGTCAAACTTCACCGCCGTCCAGCCTTCCTCGGCCCGCTTGAGCGCCACCTCGGCGGCCATCTCCGGGCTGTTCCAGAACTCCGGCAGCGGCATCCCCTCCTCGGGATAGAGGTAGGTGTAAGCCCTCAACCGGTCATTTGTCCGCCCGCCGATCATCGCCCAAACCGGCCGCTCCCGCGCCTTGCCGATGATATCCCAACAGGCCATCTCCAGCCCGCTAAAGGCCCCCATCACCGTCAGGTCGGGCCGCTGGGTGAAGCCCGCCGAATAGGCGCGCCGGAACATCAGCTCGATGTTCTCCGGGCTCTCCCCCTCCATGTGCCGCGCGAACACATCCGCGATCACTGTCCGCATTGCCTCAGGCCCGACCGAGGCAGCATAAACCTCGCCCCATCCCACGATACCGCAGGCGGTGGTGACCTTGACGAGAATCCAGTAGCGCCCGCCCCAGCCGGGGGCAGGGGGCGAGGTGACGATGATGTCGAGATCGGCGAGTTTCATGGCGCTACCCTATGCGGCAGCCCGAAGAATTTTAACGAAAATTCTTTGGCCCCAAAAAATCTTCGTGAAGATTTTTCCACCCATCAGCACGGTCAAAAAACAATCACGTTCCGCCGCGCGCCACCGCCCCGCGTATCCGCAATCGCCTCGTTGATCTGCTCAAGCGCCCATGTGCCGCTGACCAGCTCATCCAGCTTCAGCCGCCCCTGCCGGTAGAGGTCCACCATCCACGGAATGTCCCGCTTCAGCACCACCTCGCCCAGCAGCGACCCTTCGATCTTCTGGCCCATCGCCGCCACCATCACCGGCTCCCAGGGTGCCGTCTCGCCAAGGTGCGGCATACCCACCGCAAACACCCGCCCCCGGCTGCCCGCATAGTTCAGCGCCGTGGCATAAACCGGCGTCGCCCCGACGGTCACAAACACCGCATCCGCCCCCTTGGGCGCGATTTCCCGCAGCTTGCCCCAGGGCGCCTCTTCGCTGGCCAAGATCCCGTCTGTCGCGCCAAACTCGCGGGCCGCCTCCAGCTTCTCCGCGCTCATGTCCACCGCCACGATCCGCGCCGCCCCGGCGATCCGGGCGCCCTGCACCGCGTTCAGCCCCACGCCGCCCGCGCCGATCACCACCACCGTCTCGCCGGGCCGCACCTTCGCGGTGTTCACCACCGCGCCGACCCCGGTGATCACCCCGCAGGCCAGCAGGCAGGCCGATGTGGCCGGTATGTCTTCGGGCAGGGGCGCCAACTGGCTCTGGTCCACCACCACCCGCTCGGCGAACGCCCCGGTCGAGAGCCCGTGGTTCACCACCGCCTCCCCCTGCCGGATCGGGCTGCCCGCCTGCCGGTCATATCCCGTTTCGCAATACACCGGCGCACCGCCCGCGCAGCAGCCGCATTGTCCGCAGGCCCGCAGCATCGTCACCAGCACCCGGTCGCCTTCCGCCACCCCGCGCACCCCCGGCCCGGTCGCGGCCACCCGCCCCACGGCCTCGTGGCCGTAAACCGCCGGCAAGCCGCCGCCCCATGCGCCCTCGGCAAAGTGGATGTCCGAATGGCAGATCGCGACCGCCTCCAGCACCACCTCCACCTCGCCATCGCGCGGAGCGATCAGCTCGACCTCTTCGATCGCCAGAGGCGCTCCGAAGTCCCGCGCCACGGCGGCCCTGACGCGGGTCATGCCGCGGCCCTATTCAAAAACCGGATATGCATGGAATGTGCATCGGATGTGCATAAGATGTGCATTGGGCGTGTTTCCAGTTTTCCTGAAGAAATCTTCGTTTTCCGGAGGCATTCAAACATTATTGAATAGCGTCCCCGCCAAGCCGCAAATGCGCCATGATTTGCCCGTGGTCCGAGGCCAGTTTGTTGTAGGGCGCTTCGGGGTGCGAGCCATCGGTCAGGTGGTCGTTGAACACGCTGAAATACTCCATCCTCCCGATGGCCCCGCCGAAGTCGGGGTGGAAGTGACGGGAGAGCAGGATCTGGTCGATGCTCTCATAAACCCCGCCAAAGGCCGCCGTATAGACCATGTCGCGCAAGCTTTTGCGCACAAAGAGTTTTTCGGCGGAATGAAGGCGCATGGAGTCGACGCTTTCGGTGATCTGCGCCGCCTCTTCCACGCTGTAACGGTCACCCTGATGCTCCGCATCATGCCGCCGCATCCACGCGTAATTCTTGAACGGCGCCTCCCCGGTGATGATCTCGCTGCTGACGGCATGTTCGCCATCGTTCAGATCGCCCATCACGATGACCGGGTTGCCCTTTTTCAGCTCTGCCACCACCTCGCGCCGCAGCACCCAGGCCTCCGCCATCCGCCGGAGTGCAGACCGCAGAGAGCCCATCGAGCGGCCCACGGCATCGTAGTCCAAGAGGTTGGCTTCCTTGGCAAAGTCCGCGCCCGGCGGGGCGATGAACTCGCCCAACTTGCTCTTCAGGTGGCAGTTGAAGACCGTCACCACACGCTCCCCCACGGGCACTTTCACCTTCAAAATGGGGCGCGAGGTCCGCTTCAGAGTAAAGCTCCCGGCCCCCTCTCCGCCGAGGTCGCGCAGCGGAATTTCCAGCGGCTTATCAAGCACCTGGATCACCTCCGGCGCGCCCACAAACCCGTTGCGGGACAGTACCGCAACCCCCGGCCGCCGCTCCCCCGGCCCGCCGTCCTGCGCATTGGGCGCAAAGGCCAGCGCGGCATCGCCATAGGGCTCATAGGCCAGCTTCCGGAATATCGCCTTGCGGTGATAGGGCTTGCCCTTGTCCGGCACCGAAACCGCGTTGGAAGCCTCGCCCATCCGGTCGGCCTGCGCCACCACGGCCCGCAACGCCTCCTCTTCGAAAATCTCTTGAAATCCAATGAGATCGGCATTCAGCGAGGCAACCTGATCGGCCAGCCAATTGGCCTTCCAAGCGTATTCCTCCGGCGTGTATTTCTCGAAGCGGTAATATTCTTTCTCCGCCCCGATCAGGTTTTTCACGTTGAAGCTCGCCACCGTCCAATCGGTCATGCCGCATCTCCGTAAGTGCTTATGGCGTCGGCAAAAACGCCCGGGTCCACATTGCCGCCGCTGACCACGACCACAACATCCTCGCCCGCGATGTCGCCGCCATGAAACAGCGCCGCCGCCAGCGCCACCGCGCCGCCGGGTTCCACCACGATCTTCAGCCGCAGGAAGGCCAGCGCCATGGTCCGCAGGGCCTCTTCGTCGCTCGCTGTCATGCCCGGCCCGCAGAGGCGGTGCATGATCGGAAAAGTCAGTTCCCCCGGCTGCGGAGTGACGATCGCATCGCAGATCGAGCCGCTAAGGGCTTCGTTTCGCTGGATAACCCCGGCCGAGAGCGACCGCGCGACATCGTCAAACCGCTCTGGCTCCGCCGTCCGCACCCGAAAGCTCGGCGCGGCCTCTTCCAGCGCCAGCGCGATGCCCGAGGTCAGGCCGCCTCCGCCGCAGCACACGATCACATCGCCGCCGTCCACGCCCACCTCCGCCGTCTGGCGTGCGATCTCCAGCCCTGTGGTGCCTTGCCCGGCAATCACCAGAGGCTCGTCATAGGGCCGGATCAGCGTCAGTCCGCGCTCCTCGGCCAGCCTTTTGCCAATCTCCTCGCGGCTCTCGTTCGCGCGGTCGTAGTGCACCACCTCGGCGCCGTAAGCCCTTGTATTCGCGACCTTGATCGCGGGCGCATCGGCAGGCATCACGATCACCGCCTCGCGCCCGTGCGCCTGTGCCGCCGCGGCGATCCCTTGCGCGTGGTTGCCCGAGGAGTAGGCCAGCACGCCGCCTTCGCCCTCCATCGCCGACACCGCCGACCAGCCGCCGCGAAACTTGAAGCTGCCGGTCACCTGAAGGCACTCGGCCTTCACCCACACCCGGCGGCCCGCGATCTCGTCGAGAAACGGGGAGTTCAGCAGCGGGGTGACCCGCGCATGGCCTTTGAGCCGCCCTGCGGCGGCCTCTATCATCTCGAAATTCAACGCATTTTCTCCAGCCACTGGTCCAGCGCCTTCAGCGCCTCCGGCTCGTCGAGGAAGGGGATATGTGCCCGACCGGGCACCTCGGCATAGACCATCTCGGGGATCATCTCGCGCATCTTCCGGGCGGCCTCCGGCGTCAGCAGGTCGGAGTTTTCGCCCCTGATCAGCGCCAGCGGCAGCTCCTTCAGCTTCTCGAACAGCGGCCAGGCGTCGGGGATATCACCCTCGAATGCCGCCAGAAACGCCTGCCGAAGCGCCGGGTCGTAATTGATTTTTAACCCTTCTGAGGTCTCATCATAGTGTTTCCGCGCCTCCTCGAGCCAACGCTCGGGCGGCACACCTTCAAAACCCGGCAACGCGCCGGGCAGGGCGGCGGCTAGGTCGGCGTGGGTCTTGGCCGCCGGGTTGCGGCCCACGTAGTCAAAAATGCGCTCCAGCCCGTCCCGGCTGAGCGTCGGGCCCACATCGTTGAGGCAAAGGCCCATCACCTTGTCGCGCTGCATGGCCGCCAGCCCCATGCCGATCAGCCCGCCCCGCGACGTGCCGAGGATGGCAATCTGGTTCAGGCCGAGATGTTCCAGCAGCTCCAGCTGGTCCCGCGCCTCGACCGGCACCGTATAGGTCTCCGCGCCCGACCAGCCGGAGCCGCCGCGCCCGCGATAGTCGGGGCAGATCATGCGGCAGCCGGTGAGGTGCGGCGCGACGTAGTCGAAGTCGCTGGCGTTGCGGGTAAGGCCGGCAAGGCAAAGCAGCGGCAGGCCTTCGCCCTCGTCGCGGTAGTGAATGCGGGTGCCGTCCGAGGCGGTGAAGCTGGGCATCAGAGCCTCCCTGCGAGGTCGGGGATGGGGGTAAGGTCGGTGAGTTCATGGGCCGGGCGCCAGGGCAGACGGTCCAACGGCAGACCGGCGCGGTTGACCCATGCGGTCTGAAAGCCGTAGCCCGCAGCGGCGGCGGCATCCCAGCCGTTGGAAGAGACGAAGAGCACCTCGGCGGGCTCCACCTTCAGCGTGGTCCCTACCAGATCGTAAACGCGGCGGTCGGGTTTGAAGACCCCCACGTCTTCGACCGAGATCACCGCGTCCAGCACCCCGCCAACCCCGGCAGAGGTAACCGCGCCCACGAGCATCTCGGGCGAGCCGTTTGAGAGGATCGCCGTGGCGAAGCCGGCCGCCTTCAATTCGGAAAGCATTTCAGGCACTTCCGCATATGACGTCAGCTCGAAGTAAAGCGCCATCAGCCGTTCGCGCAGCTCCGGATCCACCAGCTTTTGCTCGGCCAGGGCATAATCCAGCGCCTCGCCGGTGACCTGCCAGAAATCGCAATGCGCCCCGGTGATCGCCCGCAACCAGCTATAGCCCAACTGCTTCTGCCGCCATGTCTCTGCCAGCGCCTGCCAGCACCCCGCCAGCGCCTCCCGGCCCGGCTCGGCAGCGGCCTCGCGTGCGGCAGCGGAGACATCGAAGAGCGTGCCGTAAGCGTCGAAAACACAGGCCTTGATTGTCATGGAGCCTCCCTTTCCCGCGGCAGACTGGCACAGCCCCGTCCGGGGCGGAAGGCCTTGTGGTAGGCTGGGGAGGGATTCGCGCGGACCACAGAGGAGAGGCAGATGTCACTCAATCACGGAAAGGTCTGGTGGAGTGAGTTGATGACCCATGACGCGGCAGCGGCACGGGCGTTTTACGAGCAGACCTGCGGCTGGCGGTTCGAGACCGTTCGCATGTTAGAGGGCGACTATCACGTCGCCCACGTGCACGGCGCCGCGGTGGCCGGGATCATGGACTTGCCGGGTAGCATGGCCGGGGTCCCGCCGCATTGGTTCACCTATCTGGCGGTCGATGACGTGGATGCCAGCGTGGCGGCGATCGGCGATCTGGGCGGAGAGGTCGTGCGCCCGCCGTTCGATGTGCCTGAGGCGGGCCGCATTGCCATCGTCAAGGACCCGTCTGGCGCAACGGTGGGGCTGATGACTCCGGTCGAGGCGCGCATCGGCGCGGTGAAGGGCGAGCCGGATGGCGACCCGCCGCTAGAGGACGTACCGCTCTAGCAGCGCCCACCCGCCCCAGAAATGCGCCGCCGCGGTAAAGAGATAGGCCGCAGCGGCCAACCCGCCCTGCGCTTTGGTCATCGGCCGCTGATACCGCGCTTCGTCCTGCCCGGTGAACAGCGATTGGGAGGAGAGCAAGGCGAAGAAAAAGAGCATGGTCGATTGTAGCCAAAGCGCCGTGGCGGCGAAGGCCGCGCTCATGCCCATTGCCACCACCCGGCCCAGCGGGGGCCAGAAGGTTTGCGCGAGAATCTTCACGCAGCGCCCGCCGTCGAGCGGCCAGAAGGGCAGCAGGTTGAAGAAGTTCAACGCCCCGGTGACGATGGCAAAGACCCACGCCGCATGGGCGATTTCGGGTGCCCGCCACGTGAAATACTCCGAGACGGCGAAGCCCAGCACCATCGGCGCAATGCAGATGCCCGGCCCCATCAGCGTGATGAAGAAGCTCTCTGCCTGTGTATCCGGCAGCCGGTTGGAGATCGCTACACCGCCCATCAGCGGCACGAGGCGAAACCGGGCATCACTGTGGCCGGCCACGCGATAGGCCGCGACATGGCCAAACTCATGCACGACGACCGACAGCGTCAGCGCGATGCCATAGAGCGGCCCGAGAAACCACGCGGCGAGGCCAAAGGCGGCAAGGCCCAGCATCAGCCCCTGCGTGTCGAGGCTGTGCACCACCAGCCCGCGCGGGGCCACGAGGCCGCCGCGCAGCGAGAACGCTGTGAAGGCGCAGAGCGCGAGGGCGAACAATAGCAACGTCATGCGGCAGGCATGGCTCTGAAATCAGGCCTCAATTTGGCGCTGAGTGGGAATTGGCTAGAGGTTCTCCGGCTGCGGCATGGAGAGCACATGAAAGCCCCCGTCCACCCGCACGATCTCGCCCGTGGTGCAGGCCCCGTAGTCTGAGGCGAGGTAAACGGCGGTGCCGCCCACGGCCTCCAGCGTCGCATTCTCGCGCAGCGGAGCATTGGCACCGGTAAAGCGGAAGGTCTTGCGCGCGCCGCCAATCGCCGCCCCTGCGAGGGTTTTCATCGGTCCGGGGGAGATCGCGTTGACCCGGATGCCATCTGGCCCAAGGTCATCGGCGAGGTAGCGCACCGAGCTTTCCAGCGCCGCCTTGGCCACGCCCATCACGTTGTAATAGGGCGTCACGCGGTTGGAGCCTTGGTAGGTGAGGGTCAGAAGGGTGCCGCCATTCTTCATCAGTGGAGCCGCACGGCGGGCCACGTCGATGAAGGAGAAGCAGGAAATGCTGAGCGAATTCCGAAAGTTATCTCGCGTGGTGTTGATGAACCGCCCGGTCAGCTCGTTCTTGTCGGAGTAGGCGATGGCGTGGACGACAAAATCCAGCGTGCCCCAGCGGTCGCCGATCAGGCCGAAGGCGGCATCCATGCTCTCATCGTTCATCACGTCGACATCGAGCAGGAAGTCGGAGCCAAGGCTCTCGGCCAGAGGTTCCACGCGCTTGCCGAAGGCATCGCCTTGGTAGCTGAACGCCAGTTCCGCGCCCTCTGCGGCCATCGCCTTTGCGATGCCCCAGGCAATGGACCGGTCATTCGCCACGCCCATGATGAGGCCGCGCTTGCCCCGCATCAAATCAGCCATAGTAACTATCCGTGATACTTGCTCAAAATAAGCGACCCGTTGGTGCCGCCGAAGCCGAAGCTGTTGGAGAGCACGGAGTCCAGATCAACATCCAACCGGGTTTCGGTCACGATCTCGCCGGGGTTCAAGCCCGGATCGAGCTCGGTGACATTGGCCGAAGCCTGAATAAAGCGGTTCTCCATCATCAGGATGGAATAGATGATCTCCAGCACGCCGGTTGCGCCCTGGCTGTGGCCCGCCAGCGACTTGGACGATGAGATCGGCGGGGTGTTGCCCTCGCCAAAGACCCGCCGGATCGCCTCGACCTCCACCACGTCGCCCACCGGCGTCGCGGTGCCGTGGGCGTTGATGTAATCCACCTTGCGGTCGCCGATGGTGGAGAGGGCCAGCTTCATCGCCCGCTCGCCGCCCTCGCCGGAGGGGGCGACCATGTCTTCGCCGTCCGAAGTGGCACCGTAGCCGGTCACTTCGGCATAGATCTTGGCACCGCGGGCCTTGGCGTGTTCGAGTTCCTCGACCACCACCACGCCGCCGCCGCCAGAAATAACGAAGCCGTCGCGGGTGGCGTCATAGGGGCGGGAGGCCAGCTCGGGCGTGTCGTTGTACTTGCTGCTCATCGCGCCCATCGCATCGAACAGGCAACTCAGGGTCCAGTCCACTTCTTCGCCGCCGCCGGCGAAGACCACGTCCTGCTTGCCCATCTGGATCTGTTCCACCGCATTGCCGACGCAGTGAAGCGAGGTCGAGCAGGCTGAGGTGATCGAGTAGTTGATGCCCTTGATCCCGAAGGGGGTGGCCAGGCAGGCCGAGTTGGTCGAGCTCATGCAGCGGGTGACCATGAAAGGCCCCATCCGCTTGGGCGAGCCCTTTTCCTTCACGATCGAATGGGCGGTGAAGAAGTTGGAGGTCGAGGGGCCGCCGGAGCCCATGATGAGGCCGGTACGCACGTTCGACACGTCGGATTGCTCCAGCCCGCTGTCCTTCACCGCCTGTTCCATCGCGATGAAGTTGTAGGCCGCGCCCGCGCCCATGAAGCGCAGGTTACGCTTGTCGATATGCTCGGCAACGTCGATGTCCGGCTTGCCGTGAATGCAGGAGCGGAACCCATGCTCCGTGTATTCCGGCGCGGCGGTGATCCCAGACCGCCCGGTCTTAAGGCTCTCAGTCACCTCATCGGCGGTGATCCCGATGGGTGAGACAATTCCGATCCCGGTGATGACGACGCGACGCATGAAACCTCGTGTGTTGCGGGGGCGGTGCCCCGGTTATTCGTCGGAGAACAGCCCGACCTTCATGCCTTCGGCGGTGAAGACGAGCTTTCCATCCGCGAATATCTTGCCGTTGGCGATGCCGAGTTTCAACTTCCGGTCCATGACGCGGGTGAAATCGACGTGATAGACGATCTGGCTGTTCTTGGGGGTGATCATGTCGGTGAACTTTACCTCACCCACGCCAAGCGCACGGCCACGGCCCAACATGCCGCGCCAGCCGAGGTTGAAACCGGTCAACTGCCAGAGGCCATCGAGGCCAAGGCAGCCGGGCATCACGGGGTCGCCGGGGAAGTGGCATGAGAAGAACCAGAGGTCAGGCGTGATGTCGAATTCCGCCACCACATGGCCCTTGCCGTTCTCGCCGCCATCAGCGGAAATCTCGGTGACCCGGTCCATCATCAGCATGGGCGGCTCGGGGAGCTGCGGATTGCCCGGCCCGAAAAGTTCGCCCCGGGCGCATTTCAGCAGGCCTTCCTTGTCGAATGTATTCGGATGCTCCGCCATGCGGCTCTGCTCCCCCTTCTGGTGTGCCCTTGGTCGCGCCCCCTCTAGCACCCGCCCGGACGCGGGCGCAATAGCGCCGCGGCGCGACCAGAGCACGCAGTTGCGAACCATTTTCATTTGAATTCAGTGCGGATGCACGGATATAAGGCAAGTCAGGCAGGACGATGGAACCCAACCGGATGAAAACCCAAGCGCAACAGCGCGGCTCGACATGGCTCGAAACAGGTGGCTTGCGGCCTACGCGCCAGCGCCTTGCCTTGGCGACCCTGCTGGTGGGCGACGGTCACAACCGCCACGTCACCGCAGAGAGCCTCTTCGATGCGGCCCGTGCCTCTGGCGAGAAGGTTTCTCTGGCAACCGTCTACAACACCCTCCGCGCTTTCTGCGACGTGGGTCTGATGCAGGAGATCACGGTCGACGGCTCGAAGAGCTACTTCGATACCCGCACCGACGATCACCCGCACTTCTACTGGGAAGACAGCCAGAAGCTGACCGATGCGCCGACCGAGCAGTTGCGCTTGGCAAGCATCCCCGATGCGCCTGAAGGCACCGAGATCGCCAAGGTTGATGTGGTGATCCGCCTCCGCCGGGTTTGATCAGCTAGGCGGGTTCGACCCGCCCGTTGCACCTTACATATCCGTCAAAACCACTGCCCCGGTTCCATCAGGCCGAGGTCCAGCAATTGCTGTGAATGCCACTCGAACTTGGTCGAGTTGTGCCATTTGAAGGTATCGATGTCGTAACGGCTGCCGGGGTTGGCCTTGAGCGCCTTTGCGGTGCGGAACGAGCAGATGGTGGCCGTCAGGTTGTGATGCCACGGGCAGGCGTAGGTGTTGTATTCCTCGTCCGAGAAGGTGTGAGTGGGCAGCAATCTCAACCCGGGTTTGGTGCGGAACAGCGCGATCCGGTCGATCCGCCGCCGCTCCCTGTCCACATGCTCCTCGAACCGCCACCGGAGCCCGCCAAAGAAATCCAGCTGCCGCTCCTTGGGGTGGTTGTGGTTGGCCGGATCGGGCCGCGCGAGGGCGTAGTAGCCGGACTTGTCGAGATGCGCCTCCTCGATCGAAACGGCATCGGGGAAACGGTCCAGATCGTCGGCGTAGAGGTCGACGACATAGGTCAGCATCGCATCGCGCCGCTCTTCTAGGTGGAAGGCCAGCATCTCGCCGATGGTGCGGTTTTCACAGAAGGGGAAGAACAGGTATTCGGCGTTGTAGCAGTAATAGAGCCACTGGCCGGGTGCGGTTGCATCGATGATCTGGTTCATCGCGAGCGCGAGGGCATCATCGGCGTGCATGTCGTAGGGAACCCGGTGGACGAGGGCTTCCAGCGTTTCGGTCAGTTCCAGCATGTCCGGCGCGAGCAGGATGATCTCGCGAAAGCCGATCATCCGGTGATGGCGAATGGTCGTATCGACCTCGCGCAGATCTTCGACGCAGATCACCGCAATCGGGCCCTTTGCGAGCGCGGCCTTGCCCTGTTCGAGGAAGTCACTGAGAGAACTGTATTTCATGCCACCGGCTGCCCATGCCCGTTGTTGTGCCATTTGTGAGTTAACGGAGCCTTGAGCGCAACCGTTGCGAGGGCAGGGGGCATGAGGTAGACACCGCCCGATCTTTCCGGGAAACGCGCGATGACCAAGAAGCTCTATATCAAGACCTATGGCTGTCAGATGAACGTCTATGACAGCGAGCGCATGGCCGAGGCGCTGGAGGGGTATGAGCAGGTGCAAAGCCCGGACGGGGCCGACATGATCCTGCTCAACACCTGCCACATCCGCGAGAAGGCGGCGGAGAAGGTCTATTCCGAACTGGGGCGCTACAAGGATCTGAAGGCGGCCAAGCCCGACCTCAAGATCGGCGTGGCAGGCTGCGTGGCGCAGGCCGAGGGCGAAGAGATCATGCGGCGGCAGCCGATGGTCGACCTGGTGGTCGGCCCGCAAAGCTACCACCGCCTGCCGGAGCTGGAGGCGAAGGCACGTAGTGGCGAGAAGGCGCTCGACACCGATTTCCCGGAAGAGGACAAGTTCGAGAAACTCAAGGGACGCCCCAAGGCACAGCGCGGGCCGACCGCGTTCTTGACGGTGCAGGAAGGCTGCGACAAGTTCTGCGCCTTCTGCGTTGTGCCCTACACGCGCGGGGCCGAGGTGAGCCGCCCGGTGGCACGGGTGCTGGCGGAGGCCGAGGAGTTGGTGTCGCGCGGGGTGCGCGAAATCACCCTGCTGGGCCAGAATGTGAACGCCTATCACGGCGAGGACGGCGGCGAGACATGGGGGCTGGCCCGGCTGATCCGGCGGCTTGCCGAGATCGACGAGTTGAAGCGCATCCGCTTCACCACTTCGCACCCGAACGACATGGAAGATGACCTGATCGCAGCGCACGGCGATTGCGAAAAACTGATGCCCTACCTGCACTTGCCGGTGCAGTCGGGCTCCGACCGGATCCTCAAGCGGATGAACCGCAAGCATACGGCGGCGAGCTATGTTGAGCTCATCGACCGCATTCGCGGCGCCCGGCCCGATCTGCTGCTCTCGGGCGATTTCATTGTCGGCTTTCCCGAGGAGACCGAGGAGGACTTTCAGGCCACGCTCGATCTGATCGAACGGGTGCGCTACGGCGCGGCCTATTCGTTCAAATACTCCTCCCGCCCCGGCACGCCGGCCGCGGAACGGGCAGAAGTGGAGGCCGCCGTGGCCGATGAACGGCTCCAGCGGTTGCAGGCGCTGATCACCCGCCAGCAACGCGCGGCGCAGGATGCAATGGTGGGTCGCGAGGTGCATGTGCTGATCGAGAAACCGGGGCGCCTGCCGGGGCAGATGGTGGGCAAGTCGGACCACCTGCATGCCGTGCATATCACCGGAGAAAACCTCTCGGTCGGCGACCTGGTGAAAGTGCGCATCACCGATTCTGGCCCCAACTCCCTCGCAGGCGCGCTGCTCTGACCCTGCCAGAATTTCGCCGCAATTGATCGGCGATTGCGCAACAATGGGCGTGCGCGGCGATTCCTGTTGCCTAACGCTTTACAATATAACGGGAATAACGCTTTGACGGCCCCGGGAAAATGCTAAATTTGCCAACAATAAGGCAGGAGCTTTTGCCGGACCTCTCACCGTGGCTCCGCATTTCAAGAATGGAAAGGACGGATGCTCGTGACCCAGAGATTTCTGAAGCCGTTCCGAACCCTCGCCTGCTGCGTCGCGGCGCTGATGGTGGCGGTCGGGTTATTTGCCAGTGAGGCTGCCGCACAATCGCGGAAGGCCGGTGAAGATTACATTCCCGGCGTCTGGGTAGACCCGGATGGTTGCGAGCATTGGGTGATGGATGATGGGGCGGAGGGCTACATGACCCCGCACGTCACCCGGCAGGGCATTCCGGTGTGCCGGCGGGGCAATGTCTGCGGGGTTATGAATTCCGACCAGCTCTTTGCGACCGACAGCGCGGCGATCTCGGCATCGGGCAAGAAGCGCCTTGCGGGGTTCTTCCGCTCCTCCAAGGCACGCGCCTACATCATCGCGGGCCACACCGATGCGCGGGCGAGCGACGAGTACAACATGAACCTCAGCTACCGCCGGGCGGCCAGTGTGGCGAAGATCGGCAAGGCGACTGGCGCCATGATCGTCGACGTGCGCGGCTATGGTGAGCGGATGCCGGTGGCCTCCAACCGCACGGCCGGGGGCATGCAGAAGAACCGCCGTGTCGAAATCATCTGCATCCAGTGACCGGGAGAAGCGCCATGAACATCCTCAAGATCACCGCGCTCCTCGCTGTTGCCGTTGGGCTCAGCGCCTGTAGCGAGAAGATCGACAAGACCGTGGACCGCGGGTTCGACAGCAAGGATCTGACCCAGCTGAAGGCCGGTGTCTGGATCGACCCGAACGGTTGCGACCACTGGATTATCGACGACGGGGTGGAGGGCTACCTCAGCCAGCGGCTCGACAAGTTCGGCAAGCCGGTGTGCTCGGGTGCAGGGCCTTCGAGCACCGCCACCGGTGATTTCAAACGAGGCTCCGGCTTCCCCGATCCGATCTGAGTCGCGCCGTTTGGCGATTGCCGCTTTATGCAGCCCGAGGCCGCGAGACACGCTCACGCGGCCTCTTTTCGTGTCAATTGCGTGAAATCTTTGCATAGGCCGCTTGCGCGATGGCCGCGCTCTTGGCAACCTGACCTTGTGAGACACTATATCTAGCGTGTTGCTAGCCAGCTTATGGAGAAGCGCTTTTTGGGAATCAGTGCCCTGACCGCCCCGCCAAACCCCAAGGATATTCTGGAAACTCCGCTGGAATTCCCCGACAACATGTTGCTCATCGAGCTGTGCGGTGAGTTTGATCGCAACCTCGCGCAGATCGAGCACGCAGTGGGTGTGCAGATTTTGCGGCGCGGCAACCAACTGGCCATCATCGGCGAAGCCGGGCCGCGGAGCGAGGCGGCGGTGATCCTTCAGGAGCTTTATGCCAAGCTGGAGGCGGGCCGCCCGATCGAGCCCGGTGATGTGGACGGGGCGATCCGGATGGGCCGCGAGACGGCCGGGGATGCCGCGACCGCGCGCGATGGCGACCAGCTCGAGATGTTCCAGGGCGGCCGGGTGGAGATCAAGACCCGCAAGAAGATCGTGGAGCCGCGCACCGAAGCGCAGAAGGCCTATGTGCGCGCGCTGTTCGAGAACGAGCTGGGCTTCGGGATCGGGCCTGCGGGCACCGGCAAGACCTATCTGGCCGTGGCGGTGGGCGTGAACATGTTCCTCGCTGGCCATGTCGACCGGATCATCCTGAGCCGACCGGCTGTGGAGGCGGGCGAGAAGCTGGGCTATCTGCCGGGCGACATGAAGGACAAGGTCGACCCCTACATGCAGCCGCTCTACGACGCGCTGAACGACTTTTTGCCCGCCAAGCAGGTGCAGAAGCTGATCGAGGAAAAACGCATTGAAATCGCGCCCTTGGCCTTCATGCGGGGGCGGACGCTGGCCAATGCGTTCTGCGTGCTCGACGAGGCACAGAACGCGACGACCATGCAGATGAAGATGTTCCTGACCCGTCTGGGCGAGGGCAGCCGCATGGTGATCACCGGCGACCGCAGCCAGGTGGACCTGCCGCGCGGCGTGCAGTCGGGGCTGCGTGAGGCGGAGAAACTGCTCGACGGGGTGAAGGGCATTTCCTTCAACTACTTCACCGCCAAGGACGTGGTGCGGCACCCGCTGGTGGCGCGGATCATCGAGGCCTATGACAAGGCTGAGGCGCAGGGGTAGGTTTCAGGTTAACCATTGGTTAATCGCGCGCCTGCGGCGCACATGATTTATTGGTGATTGGGGGCGCTGCCCCCAAACCCCCGGAGATACTTGAAGCAAGAAAATGGAACTGGACGTCGTTCTGGAAGACGACCGCTGGGAGGGGGCGGGGTTGCAAGCCATTGTAGAGGCTGCCGCGCCCGCGGTGCTGGCCTTTCATAATCTGCCGCCTGACATCGAGCTCTCTGTGCTCGGCGCGGATGACGCGCGCATTGCAGAGCTCAACGGTGACTTCCGGGGCAAGCCGCAACCGACCAACGTGTTGAGTTGGCCCGCCGAAGATCTGGCGGCTGACACGCCCGGCGATGACCCTCTTGCGCCGGAGCCCGACCCGGATGGCACCCTGCCGCTTGGCGACATCGCGCTCGCCTTTGAGACCTGTGCCCGGGAAGCGGAGGCGGGCGGGATTGCGCTGCGGGACCATCTGACGCACCTCGTCGTTCACGGGATGATGCATCTTTTGGGTTACGATCACATTAATGATGCAGACGCGGAGCTGATGGAGGCCCGTGAAGCGGAAATACTTGCCAAGTTGGGTGTGAAGAACCCATATGACTGACAGCCCCGGCGATGGGGCGTTTGATGGAAAGGACCGATGGGCGAAAGTTCGGACGGGTCTTCTAGCGCCGCGCAGGGCGCGCTGGAGACCGACAGTAGTGAGGGCAAGGGCCTTTGGGGCCGGCTTGCCGAGGCGATTTTTCCGCAGGATGAGACCGGCGCCGAAGAAGGGGCCGAACCACGCAGGAGTGGCGGGCGCGAGTCTGTCGCCATGCTTGGGCTGGGCAACCTGCACCGGATGCGGGTGGAGGACGTGGCGATTCCCAAGGTGGAGATCGTCGCCGTGCCGCTCGATATCGGCAAGGATGACCTTGTAGCGGTTTTCCGTGACAGCGGCATGAGCCGCTTGCCGGTATTCGAGGGCACACTCGATAGCCCGGTGGGCATGGTGCACCTCAAGGACCTTGCGCTGAAATACGGCTTCAACGGCAATGGCTCTGACTTCGACCTCAAGCCGATGCTGCGGCCGTTGCTCTATGCGCCGCCCTCAATGCCGATTGGCGTGCTGCTGCAGAAGATGCAGAGCGACCGGATGCACATGGCGCTGGTGATAGACGAGTACGGCGGCACCGACGGGCTCGTGACCATCGAGGATCTGATCGAACAGGTGATCGGCGAGATCGAAGACGAGCACGACATCGAGGAGGGCGACCTCTGGACCGAGGAGAAGCCCGGGCAATACCTTGCGATGGCCCGTACTCCGCTCGAGGATTTCGAGGAAGAGACCGGCGTGGCGCTGGCCGATGCCGAGGATCTCGAAGAGGTCGATACCTTGGGCGGGCTCGTGTTCATGCTGACGGGGCGGGTGCCGACCCGGGGCGAGGTGGTGCCGCATCCCGGCGGGGCAGAGTTCGAGGTGCTCGATGCCGATCCACGCCGCGTGAAGCGGCTGCGGGTACGGCTGCCCGAGGCCAGCGCACGGCAGGACGCAGGTGCCGAGGCCGATTGACCTGACAGAACGGATGGCCGGGTGGCTGGCTGGGCGGTGGTCGAGCTTTGCGCTCTTCGCGCTGCTTGGGGCCCTGGTGGGCACTGGGCAGGCGCCGCTGGGCTTTGTCTGGCTCGCGGTTGCGGCTTTGGCGCTGGCCTTCGCGCTCTTCGCACTCGTGCCGCGGCCCAAAGCAGCGGCTTGGCGGGGCTGGGCGATGGGCGTGGGCTATGTGGCGGCGACCATGTTCTGGATCGTCGAGCCGTTTTTCGTGGACCCGTGGCGGCATGGCTGGATGGCCCCCTTTGCGCTGGCCGCACATGCGGGCGGATTTGCTCTGTTCTGGGGGCTGGCCTTTGGCGCGGCGGCGGCACTCGGGCGGGGCCGCTGGCACCGGGCGCTCTGGGGTGCAGTGCTGCTGGCGGCGACGGAGATGCTGCGCGCCCATCTGTGGACGGGCTTTCCTTGGGCGCTGCTGGGCCACATCTGGATCGGGCAGCCACAGATGCATCTTGCCGCGCTCGGCGGGCCACATGCGCTGACGCTCTTCACCACGCTGGCCGTGGCTCTGCCCACGGTCTTTGGCCTGCGGCGGGCGGCGCTTGGGGTGATCACTGCCATCGCGCTGCTCGCGCTGCCGGTGCCCTACGGCCTCTGGCGGCTTGGGCAGGAGCTTGAGGTCCGCGCGCCTGCCACCGTGCGCTTGGTGCAGCCGAATGCGCCGCAGCACCTGAAATGGCAGCCGGAGATGCGAGAGACCTTTTTCAACCGCGGGCTGGCTTTGTCGGCGGAGGTGCCCGAGGGGCCGCAGCCGGACCTCGTGGTTTGGCCCGAGACCTCGGTGGCCTATTTCCTCGCACCGGGCAATGGCACGGCAGAAGTGCTGGCCGATGCCGCGCGGGGGGCGATGGTGGTCGTGGGCATCCAGCGGCTGGAAGGGGATGACGCGCGCAATTCGCTGGCCGTTGTGACCCCTGGCGCCGATGTGACCGACATCTACAACAAGTCCCACCTCGTGCCGTTCGGTGAATATATGCCCGGCGCCAGTTGGCTTGGGCGATGGGCGCCGAAGGGGCTGGCCGAAGCAGCGCTGTCGGGGTTTGTGCCCGGCAACGGGTTGCGATTGATCGACCTTGGCGAGGGGCTTGGCGAGGTGCTGCCGCTGATTTGCTATGAGGCGATCTTTGCCGAAGAGATCATCGCCGCGCCGCGCCCGGATTGGGTACTGCACATCACCAATGATGCGTGGTTCGGCACCGTCTCTGGCCCCTATCAGCACCTCGCGCAGGCCCGGCTCAGGGCAGTGGAGCAGGGGGTGCCGGTGCTGCGCTCTGCCAATACCGGGGTATCCGCTGTGATCGATGCGCAGGGCCGTGTGCTGGACAGCCTTGCGCTGGGGGAAACCGGGTTCATCGACGTGGCCCTGCCGCCGAGGCTCGCCGCCGCGCCGCCCTACCGAATTTGGGGCGATTGGGGCGTGATGGGCCTTCTGATCCTGCTTGGCTTGGTGCTGGCCGCCATCCGCCCACGTGCGGTGCAGGTTGACCCCAAGGGCGCAACAGACTAGCCAAGAACACACCTGCTGCCACAACGGCTTCCTGGCGTGGCGGTGAAAACCCAATGGAGCACTATCCCAAAATGTCTCGTAGCGAATATACCTTCACCTCGGAGTCCGTTTCCGAGGGTCACCCCGACAAGGTCTGTGACCGAATTTCCGATGCCGTGCTGGATGCCTTCCTTGCCGAAGATCCGCAGAGCCGCGTTGCGTGTGAAACCTTTGCCACCACCGACCGCGTGGTGATTGGCGGTGAGGTCCGGGGGCCGGGCAGGGTGATCAAGCGGGTCGAAGAGATCGCGCGGGATTGCGTGCAGGATATCGGCTACGAGCAGGAGGGCTTTCACTGGGCCAACATGAAGGTCGACAGCTACCTTCATGCCCAGTCGGCTGACATTGCCCAGGGCGTCGATGCTGCGGGCAACAAGGATGAGGGAGCCGGCGATCAGGGGATCATGTTCGGCTATGCGGTCGACGAGACCGAAGAGCTCATGCCGGCCCCGATCCACTATGCACATGCGATTCTGAAGAAGCTGGCAGAGGTGCGCAAGAATGGCACCGAGCCCAAGCTCGGCCCCGACATGAAGAGCCAGCTCTCGCTGCGCTACGAGGGCGGCAAGCCGGTGGAGGCCACCTCGCTGGTGCTCTCCACCCAACACCTCGATCCGAGCCTGTCGTCGGAAGACGTGCGGGGCATCGTGGAGCCTTACATCCGCGGCATTCTGCCTGAGGGCTGGCTGACCAATGCGACCGAATGGTGGATCAACCCGACCGGCAAGTTCGTGATCGGCGGGCCGGATGGTGACGCGGGCCTGACGGGCCGCAAGATCATCGTGGATACCTATGGCGGCGCGGCGCCTCATGGCGGCGGCGCCTTCTCGGGGAAAGACCCGACCAAGGTGGACCGCTCTGCGGCCTATGCGGCCCGCTATCTGGCCAAGAACGTGGTGGCCGCCGGCATGGCACAGCGTTGCACGCTCCAGCTTTCCTACGCGATCGGGGTCAGCAAGCCGCTCTCGATCTACGTGGATACCCACGGCACCGGCGAAGTGCCTGAGGCGCAGATCGAGAAGGCGGTGGCCAAGGCGATGGACCTCACTCCGCGCGGCATCCGGACCCATCTGGAGATGAACAAGCCGATCTACCAGCGCACCGCGGCCTACGGCCACTTTGGCCGGGCACCGGAGGCGGATGGCGGATTTTCGTGGGAAAAGACCGATCTGGTGGACGCCCTCAAGGCGGCGGTCTGACTGGCGTGACAATTGGCGGATCGCGGCGCTCGAGAGGGGTTGCCGCGGCCCGCACACCCGCTGACTCCTGTGCCCGATAGGTCGCATTCGCCGCAATTTGCCGGGGTCAGGTGAAAATTGGCCGCAAATTAGCCGAACTTTCATGTTTTCCTTTTACCCAGAAGGGTATGGAGGGCTTGGCATGGCGATCAAGTCGGTCGAAGTTTTTTACAATGTGAATCGCATCCCGGGTCTCTACCCCGGCGACTGGGATGCCGCCCTCGACTTTCGCAACGCTGCCATGGAACTCATCGAGAACGCGCTGATCGAGGCGCGAGCGGGCGAGTGGGCCGGGGCCGAGATTGGCTCTTGCGCGCGGACCGGCGAGCCGGAGGTGAACTTCGGCTTCGATGTGCAGGATTTCGACATGGCCGAGGAGATCATCCGCAATGCGGTGGCGGGCACGCCCTATGAGGGCATCCGTGAGATCACCCGGCAGGAGCTGGACGAGAGCGAGTTTCACTAGGGGCAGGTACAGCGCAGACTTGGCGCACCTTGCCCTGAGGGCTGCGCGGCTCTAAACCGCCGCCCCATGAGCGAGAACCATCCCAGCAAGCACCGCAGCGGCGCCCCGTGGCGCAACTTCTATGGCCGTCTCAAGGGCAAGGGCCTGCGGGCAAGTCAGGAGACCTACCTCGACGAGGATCTGGCCGCCCTGTCGCCGGGTGCGGTGGGTTGGGAGGAGAACCCCGACCGCACGCCGCTGGACCTTGAGGCGCTGTTTCCCGGCAAGGAGGTCTGGCTGGAGGTGGGCTTTGGCGGCGGCGAGCACATGGTGCATCAGGCGGCGCAGAACTCCGGCGTGGGGATCATCGGGGCCGAGCCCTACATCAATGGCGTGGCGATGCTGCTGGGCAAGATCCGCAAGGCGGGGGTGGAGAACCTGCGCGTGCATCCGGGTGATGTGCGCGACCTCTTCGATGTTCTGCCAACAGGCTCAGTGGCCAAGGCCTTCCTGCTCTATCCCGACCCCTGGCCGAAGAAGCGCCATCACCGTCGCCGTTTTGTGACTCCCGACTACCTCGAAGCGCTGGCGGGCGTGTTGAAGCCGGGCGCGGAGTTTCGGGTGGCGACGGATATTCCGGACTACGTGCGCCAGACGCTGGAGCAGGTGCCGCGCCACGGCTTCGAGTGGCTGGCCGAGGGGCCGGACGACTGGCGCAAGCCGTGGAGTGACTGGATTTCTACCCGCTATGAGCAGAAGGCGCTCCGAGAGGGCCGGGTGCCGCATTATCTGACCTTCCGCAGGGTTTAAGCCGCCCCCGAAAGCGGCTATGCGGTTCCGGCAATTCAGAGGAGCCCGCCCATGTCGTCTCACGGCACGCCCACCCCGATGATCTCCCGCAAGGCTGCGCCGCTGAAGGGCGTGGCGGAGGTGCCGGGCGACAAGTCGATCAGCCACCGCTCGTTGATCCTTGGCGCAATGGCCGTGGGGGAGACGAAGATCACGGGGCTGCTGGAGGGCGAGGACGTGCTTGATACGGCCAAGGCGATGCGGGCGCTGGGGGCCGATGTGGTGCAGTATGGGGCCGGAGACTGGTCGGTTCACGGCATGGGCGTTGGCGGGTTCGGTGAGCCGGAAGACGTGATCGATTGCGGCAACTCGGGCACCGGGGTTCGGCTGATCATGGGGGCGGTGGCGACCCATCCGTTTGCGGTGACTTTCACTGGCGATGCCTCCCTGCGCTCGCGCCCGATGGGGCGGGTGACGGAGCCGCTTTCGCTCTTTGGAACAGCATCTTACGGCCGTACGGGCGGGCGGTTGCCGCTGACGATGGTGGGGGCCGAAAGCCCGGTGCCGGTGAGCTACACCACGCCCGTCCCCTCGGCGCAGGTAAAGTCTGCGGTGCTGCTGGCCGGGCTGAACGCGCCGGGCATGACGGTGGTGACCGAGAAGGAGGCAACGCGCGACCATACCGAGCGGATGCTGGCCGGGTTCGGGGCCGAGGTGACGGTGGAGGATACGCCGGAGGGGCGGGTTATCTCCTTGACCGGACAGCCAGAATTGAAGCCGCAGGTGATCGCCGTGCCGCGCGACCCGTCGTCCGCGGCTTTCCCGGTTTGCGCCGCGCTGGTGGTGCCGGGGTCGGACGTGCTGGTGCCGGGGATCGGGCTGAACCCGACGCGGGCGGGGCTCTTCACTACGCTGCGCGAGATGGGCGCGGACCTGACCTATGAGAACGAACGTGAGGAGGGCGGGGAGCCGGTGGCGGACCTGCGGGCGAAATTCTCGCCCGACATGAAGGGGATAGAAGTGCCGGCGGAGCGGGCGGCCTCGATGATAGACGAGTACCCGGTGCTTTCGGTGGTGGCGAGCTTTGCCGAGGGCGTCACCAAATGCCCGGGCGTGAAAGAGCTGCGGGTGAAGGAATCTGACCGGATCGACGCCATGGCGGTGGGGCTGCGGGCCTGCGGCGTGGAGGTTGACGAGGGCGAAGACTGGTTTGCGGTCAAAGGCTTGGGGCCGGAGGGCGTGCCCGGCGGGGCGCGAGCGGAGGCGCGGCTGGATCACCGGATCGCCATGAGCTTCCTGATCTGCGGAATGGCCGCGCAAAAGCCTGTCGAGGTGGATGACGCGGGGCCGATTGCGACCTCCTTCCCGATCTTCATGGACCTGATGGGCAACCTCGGTGCGAAGCTGGAAAAGGCGATTGCATGAGGCTGACGGGCGGGTGCCTTTGCGGGGCGGTGACCTATGCCTCGGAAGGGCCGTGGCGACCGGTGATTGCCTGCCATTGCAGCCAGTGCCGCAAGACCACGGGGCACTATGTTTCGGCCACCTCGGTGCCGCGCGAAAGCCTTGAAATCATGGGCGAACCGAAGTGGTTCACCTCGTCGGACGACGCCCGGCGCGGGTTTTGCGGCACTTGCGGGAGCCAGCTGTTTTGGGATGGGGCGGGGGCCAATATCTCGATCATGGCCGGCACGCTGGACGGTCCGACGGGGCTGGAGACCAAGGGCCATATCTTTTGCGCCGACAAGGGCGATTACTACGAGATCCCGGAGGGTGTGCGGCGGGCGGAGGGCTATGACCCTGACCTGACGACACGGGTGGATTGAGCCGCCGGGAGCGGGCAGGGTAAGCGAAAGATTAACCGGTCGACCGGTCTGCATCTGCATGAAAGAGGGCGCGATGAAAATCACTGTGGCCATCGACGGGCCGGCTGCGGCGGGGAAGGGGACGATCTCGAAGGCCGTCGCCAAGGAGTTTGGCCTCGCGCATCTTGATACCGGCCTGCTCTACCGTGCGGTGGGGGCGAAGGTGCTGGCCGGGGCCGACCCGGTCGAGGCGGCCGAGGCGCTCACCCCCGACGATCTGACCCCGGAAGATGCGCTGCGCACGCCCGAGGTGGCCCAGGCCGCGAGCCGTGTGGCCGCCGACCCGGAGGTGCGGGAGAAGCTGCTGGAATTTCAGAGAAATTTCGCCCGCCGGGAGGGCGGCGCGGTGCTGGACGGGCGCGATATTGGCACGGTGATCTGCCCAGAGGCGGAGGTGAAGCTCTTTGTCACTGCCAGCGCCGAGGCCCGTGCGGAACGGCGGTTTCTGGAGCTTCAGGGCAAGGGCCACGCGGTGACGCGGGAGCAGGTTCTGGCCGATGTGAAGGCGCGGGACGAGCGGGATGCGAGCCGGGATGCGGCGCCAATGGTGGCGGCGGCGGATGCCGTGGAGCTGGATACCACGGAACTGAGCATAGACGAGGCGCTTGACCGGGCGCGTGCGGCTATCCGGCTGAAACTAAACTAGAAAATTCAGGGTTAACGCTGGTGTTGCGTAAATCGGCAGGCGGAAATCCGCCATGCACAACTGATGCACATTCCATGCACATCTTATGCATATGTCAAAAGACGCAGCGCGCGCGGGGTTAACCATGCGAGGGAGTGTCAGTTGACATCCTCGCGCCGGGTGACGCGAAAAAGTTAACCAGACATGAACAAAGAATATTGCCCCTGAGGGCAGAATCCCTTTTCTGTTCTTGGCCCCCAAAACCGGGGGAGACCGGGAGGAAGAAAGGCAGAAGGACCACACCGGACATGCATCAGCTGCTCTATCGTTCGATCGCAAATGAAGAGGAATTTGGCGATTCCGATCTCGACATTCTCCTCAAGGCGCTGGAGTTCAACGCCGCAAAGGGCATCACGGGCTACCTGTGGCGCGGACGCGGGCAGTTCTTTCAAGCGCTGCATGGGCCGCGTGTCGAGGTGCTGCCGCTGATGGAACGGATCAGCACCGACCCGCGCCATAGCGAGGTGGAGGTGCTGATCTCGGAAGATGGCGATGCGCCCTCGCCCTTTGCCGAGTGGGCGATGGGCTACGACTACGTGGCCGAGGACGTGCTGGGCATCTCCCTCGAGGAAGACAACAGCCGCCCGATGATCAGCCCGGCGAAGGCGCGGGAGATCTGGGGCAAGATGATCGAGCAGTCGCACAGCGAGGCCGAGTGGGGCGGTGCCTCGCCCTACAGCCGCAAGCCGACCGAGAGCATGGACGCGTGGATCAAGCGGCTTTCGGCGGCGCGGGGCCGGTAGGGCCGCAAGGCTAGGGCGCGGCCTCGACGAACCTCAGCACATGGGCGAAGAGACTCTTGCGGGTCAGCAGGAGCAGGTGCCCGTCATCCGCAAAGCCGATGAGCCGCCCGCCGCCTGCGCGGCGGCGGAGGGCGTCTGTCTGGCGGGTCGAGAACACCGGGTCTTCGAGGCCGACGAAGAAGCCGATGCGGGCGTGGCTCAGGTCGGCCCCTTCGGACAACTCCCAGCGGCGCAGGCTGGCGGAATGGGCGCGCACCAGTGCCGGGCTCGGATTGGAGATTTGCGGGGCGTGCTCGGCGGAAAGGGTTGCGATCTGCTCCGAAAAGCCGGGGTCGGCGCGGTTGTTGCGGCCGTAGAGCAGGGTCTTCCAGTATTCGTCCCAGATGGCTTTGCGGGTGAAGCGCTCGGCACGGGTGGCGGCCGAGATCACGTCGCCCGCGCCGCGCAGGATGGTCTCCATCCCGCCCGCGTGCTCGGGAGAGGGTGAGATGGCGGCCACGGTGACGGGGCGGGGCGCGAGCAGGGCGGCGGCCTCCAGCGCAATGGCGCCGCCGGCGGAGTAGCCGACGAGGGTGAGATCCTTGTCGGGGTAGCGGCGGGCGAAGCGGGCGATTTCCTCTGCCGCGCCGGTGATCGAGAGCTGGTGGTCGAGCGGCAGGCCGTCCATCCCCGGAAAGCGGTAATAGGCGAGGCCGTGGCCGCGCGCGGCCCAGTGGTTGGTGGGGGCGAAGATATCGACCGAGGCAAGCGCGCCGGGAATCATCACGGTGAGCCGCGGCGCGGCCTCGATCTGGGCGGATCGGGCCGGGTTGATCGCCAGCGGGCTCTCGCCCTCGGGCAGGGCGGGCGGCGCGGCGCAGGCGGCGAGCAGGAGGAGGGGGGCGAGGAGGGCACGCATGGGCGCGACCTTAGGGCGGCGCGGGGCCGCCGAAAAGCGGTGAAACCCCTTGCCATGCGGCGTTTGAGCGGCTAAACGCCCCTTCGTCAAGCCGCCGTGAGAGCTGCTGGCAGAGAACTCGGGCAGGGTCGGAGCCTTCCGGCCCTGTATTGTTTTTGCCCCTGTTCTTTTCCGGCAGCGCCGAACGGCATCAGACCAACCCCAAGACCGGCGGAGACAACCGCACGGCCAGAAACCACTAGTAAGGATATACACGCCACATGGCTCAGAACGCATCCATGGAGGAATTCGAAGCCCTCCTCTCCGAAAGCTTCGAGATTGACACGCCCGACGAGGGCTCTGTTGTCAAAGGCAAGGTCATCGCCATCGAGGCGGGCCAGGCCATCATCGACGTGGGCTACAAAATGGAAGGCCGCGTTGATCTGAAAGAATTCGCCAACCCCGGTGAAGCCCCCGAGCTGGCCGTCGGTGACGAGGTCGAGGTGTTCCTCGATCGCGTCGAGAACGCCCGCGGCGAGGCTTCGATCTCCCGTGACAAGGCCCGCCGCGAAGAGGCATGGGACCGTCTGGAGAAGGCCTATGCCGACGAAGAGCGCGTCGAAGGTGCCATCTTTGGCCGCGTGAAGGGTGGCTTTACCGTCGATCTCGGCGGCGCCGTGGCCTTCCTGCCCGGCTCCCAGGTTGACGTGCGCCCCGTGCGCGACGCCGGCCCGCTGATGGGCCTCAAGCAGCCGTTCCAGATTCTGAAGATGGACCGTCGCCGTGGCAACATCGTGGTGTCGCGCCGTGCGATCCTCGAAGAGTCCCGCGCCGAGCAGCGCGCCGAAGTGATCGGCAACCTCTCCGAAGGCCAGACGGTCGACGGCGTGGTGAAGAACATCACCGAATACGGTGCCTTCGTGGACCTCGGCGGTGTCGACGGCCTGCTCCACGTGACCGACATGGCGTGGCGCCGTGTGAACCACCCCTCCGAGATCCTCTCGATCGGCGAGACGATCAAGGTGCAGGTCATCAAGATCAACAAAGAGACTCACCGCATCAGCCTCGGCATGAAGCAGTTGCAGGACGATCCGTGGGATACCGTGGAAGCCAAGTTCCCGCTGGATTCGGTGCACACCGGCCGCGTGACCAACATCACCGACTACGGTGCGTTCGTCGAGCTGGAGCCGGGCGTCGAGGGCCTTGTTCACGTGTCCGAAATGTCCTGGACCAAGAAGAACGTGCATCCCGGCAAGATCGTCTCCACCTCGCAGGAAGTGGAAGTCATGGTGCTGGAGATCGATAGCGCCAAGCGTCGTGTGTCGCTGGGTCTCAAGCAGACCATGCGCAACCCGTGGGAGGTCTTCTCCGAGACCCATCCCGAGGGCACCGAGGTCGAGGGCGAGGTCAAGAACATCACCGAGTTCGGTCTGTTCATCGGCCTGCCGGGCGACATCGACGGCATGGTTCACCTCTCCGACATCAGCTGGGACGAGCGTGGCGAGGATGCGATCCAGTCGTACCGCAAGGGCGACGTGGTCAAGGCCGTTGTCACCGAGACCGACGTGGACAAGGAGCGCATCTCGCTCTCCATCAAAGCGCTGGGCGGTGACAAGTTTGCCGAGGCCGTTGGTGGCGTGAAGCGTGGCGACATCATCACCGTGGAAGTGACCGCGATCGAGGATGGTGGCGTTGAGGTGGAGTACGAGGGCATGAAGTCCTTCATCCGCCGCTCCGACCTGAGCCGCGACCGTGCCGAGCAGCGCCCCGAGCGCTTTGGCGTGGGCGACAAGGTGGATGTACGCGTGACCAACGTGGACAGCAAGACCCGCCGTCTGGGCCTGTCGATCAAGGCACGCGAGATCGCCGAGGAGAAGGAAGCCGTGGAGCAGTATGGCTCGTCGGACTCCGGTGCCTCGCTGGGCGACATTCTGGGCGCCGCGCTGAACAAGGACGACTGATCCTTCAGCCGGGCGTAAAGCCTGAAAGAATTGGGGCCTCCGCTGCTGGCGGGGGCCCTTTTTTTGTTGGTCCGGTCTTGTGTTGGACCGGGCGCGGGGGCGGCGCTCCCGCCCGCCCACCCCGCGCCGCCCCCACGCAGAATGGCACCGTGATGCCCGGCTTTCGGGCGGTGCATGGGTGGCGGGGACGGGTTGGAGTGTTTTCAGCAAGAAAATGCAGGAGGGTGGCGCCCACCCGATGGGCAGGCGCCACGGGGTTTTGGTCAGCCCGGGGAGCGCAGGCGGAGGACCGGCTGGTCGAAGCGCGGGTCGTGCCGCTCGGACAGTTCGGTGAAGCCGTAGCGGGCGTAGAAGCGGCGGCCGATCTCGTTGCGCTTGAACACGTCGAGTTCGAGTGTGCCCTTGCGGCGGAGCGCGTCGTCCATCAGCGCCCTGCCGTGACCCTGGCCGCGGTGGGCGGGGTCCATGAAAAAACCGCCGACCTCGGCGGGTGTGCTGGGGATGAGGGCGATGAAGCCGCGTGGCCCGAAGCGATCATCCCAGACATGGGTTTCGGCATTGGGCAGGTAAAGGCTGCGCACCTCTTCTGCGGCCTTGAGGATGAACTCTTCGCCCAGAAAGCCATGCGCGAGGCGGCTGGCTTGGGTGAAGATGCGCACAATGGCGCCGTCGTCGACGCCAGGAGAGTAGGGTCGTATCAATGGTTTGATCCCGTGATGTTGGGTGCCATGGAGGCACAGGGCCAGCTGCCGCCGCGAGGGCGGGCTGCGCGTGGGCGGGTGCCCGGGGTGGCACCTCAGAGGGGTGCCGACAGAACCATCAGTGCATCAAATCTCCATTGATGAGGGCTGTGTAGCGGCGCCGTGCGTTTGCGGCAAGGCTTGCGGCTCGGGCAGTTTCATGGCTGGCTGGCGCCATGCTTCTGGCCCGCAACCGAAATTTCCGCCTGCTGTTTTCTGCCACCTCGGTCTCGAACCTCGGAGACGGGGTCTCGGCACTGGCGGTGCCGTGGCTGGCGACGCTGCTGACCCGCGACCCGCTGCTGATCGCGCTGGTTCCCTTTGCCGGCTCGCTGCCGTGGATGCTGTTTGCGATCCCGGCGGGGGCGGTGGTGGACCGGTCGGACCGGCGGGCGCTGATGGTGCGGGCCGATGTGCTGAGGGTGCTGCTGACCATGGGAATCGTGGCGCTGGCGCTGCGGATGCCCGAGGGCGGTGGCACCTTGCCGGTGATGGCGCTGGCGGGGCTGGCGTTTTTGCTCGGCAGCGCCGAGGTGGTGCGGGACAATGCGGCGCAGACCTTTTTGCCCGCCGTGGTGGAGCCGGGCGATCTGGAGGCGGCGAACGGGCAGCTCTGGAGTGCCGAGCAGGTGGCCGGGCATTTCGTGGGGCCGCCGCTGGCGGGGCTGCTCATTGCCTGGGCCGTGCCTGCGCCGTTTTTGCTCGACGCGGTGACATTCGCGCTGGCCGCTTGGCTTGTATGGGCGATCTCGGTGCCGCGGCGGGTGGCGCCGGTGCGGCGGCGACTCTGGGAGGAACTGGGCGAGGGCTGGCGCTGGCTGCGCGGGCAGGCGCTGCTCTTTCGGCTGGCGGTGATGCTGGGGCTGATCAACTTTGTCCACATGGCGTCTCTCACGGTGCTGGTGCTCTTTAGTCAGGAGATTCTGGGGCTCTCGGCCGCGGGGCATGGGGTGTTGCTGGCGGTGGGCGCGGGCGGGGCAGTGCTGGGCGGGGTGCTCGGGCCGCGAGTCAGTGCGCGCTTTGGGGCGACGGCCACGGTGCGGCTGGCGCTTTGCCTGATGCCGCTGCCGTTTTTCATGCTCGGGCTTGGCGCTTCACCGCTGCTCGCAGGGCTGGCGCTGGTGCTGGAGGCGGTGGCCGCGATGCTGTGGAACATCGTCACGGTGAGTTGGCGTCAGCGGATCATCCCCGATGCGCTGCTGGGCCGGGTGAACGCGCTCTACCGGTTCTTTGGCTGGGGCATGATGCCGCTGGGCGCGCTTGCGGGCGGGGCGTTGGTGGCGGTGGCGGAGCCTGGGCTGGGCCGTGAAATGGCGCTGCGGATGCCCTATGTTCTGGGCGGCGCGGGCATGCTGGCGCTGGCGCTCTACGGCATCGCACGGCTGCGATTTTAGCCGCCTCCGATTCGGGCAATGCTGCATTGCGGCACGTGTGCGCGGGTCATGCTGCGCCGCCAAAGCCTTGGTTTTTCAGGCGGAAAATGGAGCATGGGCGCGGAAAAGACGTGAATTGACGCAATCGCCCCGTTTCGGATGCTGAAATTTGTGCCTATAGTCGGGGCAGAAGCCAGACATGGAATCGTGGCCGAAAAAGCGTCCTTTAGGGGGGAAGCATGATCCGATCGGAATTGATTCAGAAAGTCGCTGACGAGAATCCGCATCTCTATCAGCGTGACGTCGAGCGGATCGTGAACACCATCTTCGAAGAGATCATTGGCGCGATGGCCAGCGGCGACCGTGTGGAGCTTCGGGGCTTCGGGGCGTTCTCGGTCAAGAAACGCGATGCCCGCGTGGGCCGCAATCCGCGCACCGGAGAGGCGGTGGACGTGGAAGAGAAGCATGTGCCCTTCTTCAAGACAGGCAAGCTCTTGCGCGACCGGCTGAACGGCAAGTAATCTGCCCGCATGATCCGTTATCTTCGCTGGGGCTTTCTGGCCCTCCTCGCCATTGTTCTCATCACCCTTGCACTGGCCAACCGTGAGCCGGTGACGCTGAAGCTGTTGCCCGGCGAACTGGCCGATCTGCTGGGGCTGCCCTATCAGATCACGCTGCCGCTGTTCGTCTCGCTCTTTGCGATGATCGCGCTGGGCATCCTGATCGGCTTTGTCTGGGAGTGGTTCCGCGAGCACAAGCACCGGGCCGAGGCGGCGCGGCAGGCGAAGGAAGCGCGGCGGGCGAAGAAAGAGCTCGACGCGGTGAAGCGGGAGACAGGGCAGGAGCAGGACGAGGTTCTGGCGCTGCTGGACGACCGCAAGGCGGGCTGAGATGGCTGACATCCGGGTAAAGATCTGCGGGCTGAAACGCCCGGAGGACATGGCTGCCGTGGCGGAAGCCGGGGCGGCCTATGTGGGGCTGAACTTTTTCGAGCCGAGTCCGCGTTATGTGAGCCCGGAAGAGGCGCGTGATCTGGCGCTTCTGGCGCCCGAGGGGCTGGCGAAGGTCGGCCTCGTGGTGGATGCGGGTGACGCGCTGCTCGACGAGATCGTGGGCGCGGTGCCGCTGGATATCATCCAGCTTCATGGCAAGGAGAGCCCCGAGCGGGTGCAGCAGGTGCGGGACCGTTACGGATTGCCGGTGATGAAGGCGGTCGGCGTGGCCACGGAGGCCGACTTGCCGCTGCTCGACGACTATGGCCGGGTCGCCGACATGCTGCTGGTGGACGCGAAGCCCGCACCGGGAGACGAGTTGCCGGGCGGGAACGGGTTGCCGTTTGACTGGCGGCTCATTGCCGGGCGGCGCTGGCCGGTGCCGTGGATGCTGGCGGGTGGGCTGCATGCGGGCAACGTGGTCGAGGCGGTGGCCCGGACGGGCGCGCGGCAGGTGGATCTCTCTTCTGGCGTGGAGCGCGAGAAGGGGGTGAAGGACGCGGGCCTGATCCGCGCCTTCATGGAGGCCGTCGCCGGGGTGCCTGCGTGAGCGTGAGCTTCCGCGAGGCACGGCGCGAGGATGTGCCGGCCGTGGTGGCGATGCTGGCGGATGACATGCTTGGGCAGGGCCGCGAGAAGGCCGATCTTTCGATCTACTATGCCGCGTTCGACGCGATGGCCGAGGAGGGCGGAAACCTCGTGATCGTGGGCGAAGAGGGCGGCGAGGTGGTGGCGACCTACCAGCTCACCGTTATCTCGGGTCTGTCGCTGGCAGCGGCCCGGCGGGCGCAAGTGGAGAGCGTGCGGGTGGCGAGCCGGATGCGCGGGCAGGGCGTGGGGCAACAGATGTTTGCCGATGTCGAGGCGCGCGCGAAGGCGGCGGGGTGCAGCCTTGTGCAGCTCACGATGAACGCGAGCCGGGTGGACAGCCACAGGTTTTACGAGGGGCTGGGGTTTGAGGCCAGCCACGTGGGGTTCAAGAAGTATCTGTGAGGCGTGTGGTTTGCGGTGAGTCGGGACAAGTCCCGACCTACGCGGGCAGCACTTTCAGCACGGCCTGGGTGGTCCGGTCGATGTGGTCTTTCGAGAGGCGGATCGCCTCGGGGGCCTGTCGGGCGAGGGTAGCCTCCATGATCGCGGCGTGCTCGGCCTGAAGGTCGCGGGCCGGGTCGGGGTTGGTAAGTGAGATCCGGCGATACCGTTCATGCTGGTAGTAGATCAGGCTGCGCAGGCGCTTGAGCCACGGGCTGTCGCAGGCGGCGACGAGGGCCTCGTGGAAGGTGCGGTTCTTGTCTTCCCAGCTGTCGGAGCCTTCGGAGGGGTCGCTCTTGCGGCGGGTGTCGGCCTTGCTCAGCGCGTAGTAGGCGGCGACGATCCCGGCCTCCCATGCATCATCCCCGGCTTCGATGGCACGGTGCAGTGCCTCGCTCTCCAACTCGCAGCGCACGCGGGAGATGTCGCGCAACTCGTCGGCGGAGACGGGCGCGACTGAGAAGCCGCGCTGGGGCTCGAACAGCACCAGAAACTCGGAGGTCAGCTTGGAGAGCGCCTCGCGCAGCGGGCTGGCGCCGATGCCGTAGGTCTCGGAGAGCTGGGCGATGCGGAGGCGGGATTCGGGGGCGAGGCGGCCGGAGACAATATCGCCGCGCAGCATCGCATGTGCACGGTCTGAGAGGGTTTCCTGAGCGATGTTCATCGGGCGGCCTGTGCTTTTGTGCGACGCTAGCAGCGCTGAGTTGAGCGATCAACGATGGAGCCGGGCAACATCGCGCAAAGGCGGATTGTCGATAATTGGCGGCGGCTGGGCCGATCAGGCAAGCTGGGCGCCGGGGGCGATGGTGGGCGGTGCCGCGTTGAGCGCGTCGCGGGCAAAACCGGCGGCGGATTGGTAGCGGGCCATGAACTCGGCGCGCTCGGCAGGCGGGATCACCGCGTCGATCTTGTCGAAATGGCCGCCGCAGCGGTCGTTCACCATGTTCAACAGGCCGAAGGGGCCGGCGCCGCGGTTGCGCAGGATCACCTCGGAGATTGGGCCGCAGAGCTTGGCGTTGTAGGCGGCGAGCGCCTCTTGCGTGACGCCGTGGGCGACCATCGCCGCGCCGATCTCGCGGGCATCGACCACGGCCTGGCTCGCGCCGTTGGAGCCGGTGGGATACATCGCGTGGGCGGCATCGCCCATCAGGGCCACCGGGCCATCGACCCATGTGTCGACCGGGTCACGGTCGATCATCGGGTTTTCGAAGGCGGTGTCGGCGCCCGAGATCAGGGCGGGCACATCGAGCCAGTCGTAGCGCCAATCTTCGAAGTGATGGATGAAGTCGGAGATCGGGGCGGGGCGGAACCAGCCGGACTTGCGCGCCTCGGCCTCGTCGAAGGTGACCTCGGCGATCCAGTTGATCAGGGCGAGGCCGGTCTCCGGATCGGGGTGGGAGATCGGGTAGATCACCATGCGCTGGCGGTGGGTGCCGAGCCCGATGAAGGAGGAGCCGGTGCGGATCGGCTTGGCCAGCGTGGTGCCGCGCCACATCAACGCGCCGCCCCAGTGGATCGGGGGCTGGCCGGGGTGCATCTGGGCGCGCACGGCGGAGTGGATGCCATCGGCGCCGATGAGCAGGGTGCCGTGCGCCTCGGAGGTGGTGTTGTCGGTGTGCTCGACATGGGCGGTCACGCCGCCCTCGGTTTTGCTGTAGCCGGTGATGCGGCTGCCGAGGCGCAGGGCCTCGGGGCCTGCTCGCGCGATCAGCGTGTTGGCGAGCAGCATGTGGAGCTGCCCGCGATGGGCGGCGTATTGCGGCCATTTGTACCCGGCATCCAGCCCGCGCGGCTCGGCGTAGATTTCCTTGCCGTTCAGCCCGACGAGCGCCCACTCGCGGGCGGGCAGGCCAACGGTATCGAGCTGCTCCGCGCCGATGCCGAGATCGTAGAGCTCGCGCACCGCATTGGGCTGCAGGTTGATGCCCACGCCGAGCGGCTTCAGCTCGCGGGTGCTCTCGAAGACGGTGCAGGGCACGCCGATCTGGTGCAGCGTCAGCGCCGTGGCCAGCCCGCCGATGCCGCCGCCTGCAATGAGAACGTGGGGATGTGTCATGCGCGTGGTCTCCTCCCGAGGTCGCGCGGTTCTAGCAGCTGGGCCGGGGTGAGCAAGCGCGGCTCAGGGAAACAGGCCCGTCCGCTCGATCACCTCGGATTCCATCAGGGCGTAGCGCCGCACCACCTTGCGGGCGTTGAACAGGATCACCAGCTGCTTGCGGGTGCCCTTGGCCGAGCTGCCGAGCTGATTGAGGTAGGGGATGTAATTGAGCGCGCTCTGCTTCATCTCGGCGTAGTCGTAGGACCAGATGTCATGCCCGCCGGAGGTGAAGGAAATATTGCCGGGGGCGCCGAACATCTGCCGGACCTCGGCCTGGGTGGTGACCCCCTCGGTCAGCTTGGTTTGCACCGTCTCCTCGGTTTCTTGCGAGATGCCCTGATTGCCGCTGGTCTCGCAGCCCGTAAGCAGGAGGAGGGCCACGGCGGAGGTGGCGAGACAGATGGCAAGAGGGCGCGGGGACATGGCGGCTCCGGTTTGGCTTGGGCCGCTTATACGGCAGGCGCGCAGGCTGCGGCTACGGTGTTGCGGTCACTTCCGCGTGGCTTGTGGCGTTGGGGTCAGCCGAGCCGGAATGCCATGACCAACCCGCCGACCACCAGCGGGATCGGCAGCGAGATGGCCAGCCGCAGCGCCATCGTGCGGCCACCCATGAACGGCAGCTCGTAGGCCAGCAGCTTGGTCAGCGAGAAGAGGCTCCACGAGGTGACATAGGTGAGCGCCGCGGCGGGGGTTGCTCCGAGTTTCAGCGCGGCGGCGGCCAGTGCGAAGCTGACGAAGGCGCCGCCGGGGGTGACCGGGCCGAGCAGGGTGGCCAGCAGCAGGGCGGTGAGGCCCGCGCCAGCGCCGAAGAGAGCGCGGATCTGGTCGGCGGGCATCAACTCGGCCAGCAGGGCCGCGCCGATCATGGCAGTGAAAAGCCGAGGCAGGGTGAAGGCCGCGAGGTTGGCCGCGCCGGTGAGGGCGGCGCGGCGGCTCGATGGCGTGGCCAGCTTGTGCCACGTCAGCGCGGCGAGGGCGAAGAGCAGGACTGTGCCGATGACGATGTTCATGGCCCGGCCCTCCGGCGCCGCAGGGTCAGCGCGCGCGCGGCCAGACCCACCGCCAGCGGTGCGGGCAGGCAGAGCGCGATGCGCAGGGCGACGAGGTGCCAGTCGAGAAAGGACAGCTCCCAGATCAGGGTGCGGTTCAGCGACAGCAGCGACCAGCCTGTGACGAAGGCCAGCGTTGCGCCAATGTCGGCCCCGGCGGCAAAGAGCGCGGCGGCGAGCGGAAAGGTCATGCCCGGCCCGCCGGGCAGAAGCGCACCGGCGGCGGAGGCGAGCAGCAGGCCGCGCCAGCCGCTCTCTTGCCCGATCAGTGCCGAGACCTTCTCTCGTGGGAGCAGCAGCGGGATGGCTGCGGCCACGAAGAGGCCCGCACCGACCTTGGGCAGAAGCACGGCGATGAAGCCGAGCGCCCCGAGGGCAGTGGCGAGCGCATGGGCGGCGCCGTATTTGGCGGTGACCAGCGCGGCGGCCAGCAGGGTGACGGCGAGCAGCACGATGAACCCGCCGTCGATGATCTTGCGGCGGGGCGGTGGGCTATCGGTGTTGGTGTGAGGCGCGCTGCTCATTGGCCCCGTTGTCGGCCCTGCCGCGCCGCGCTGCAACCGCTAACCGGGTTTCGCTCGCGCCGAGAGCCGCGCGATCAGCGCCCGTGCCTCGGGCGGCGGTGCGGTTTCGGCGCGGCGGTAGTCGCTGCCGTCGGGATTGCGGGTGAGCAGGCCCATCCCGATCAGCGAGCGCCGCAGGATCGCGGCATCGTCGAAGAGGTGGGCCTTGTTGAGCGCTCCGTTCACCTCGCGCTCGTGCAGGGTGGTCGCGGCGGGCAGGCGGGCCCAGAGCGCCCAGAGGCACAGCTCCTGAACTGCGCGGCGGGCGGGCCATTGGCGCAGGCGAGCGGCGTCATCCCATTGGGCGAGTGCACGCTCCACGCGGGCGTGGTCGGCGGGCGGCTCGGGCGGGGCGTCGAGCCGGGCGCGGGCGGTGTTGGCGGCAGTCAGGTGCTGGTAATTCCGGAAGCCCGACGCGCGGGCCAGCATGTTGAGCAGGCTCTGGTGGCCCGGGGCTGGGTCCAGCTGGCGAGAGAGGGCGCGGGCAAAGGCCGAGAGGTCCGGCACGGTGAGCGAAACGGGGGTTTTGGGCATGACATATCCTCGGGCGCGCCGGGTTGCTGTCGGTGGTCGCCGGCTTCCGACGCGGCGCTGGGGATGTCAGGCACGCGAAGATCAGAGGCTGCTTTCAGCTTGCCCCGGAGGGCACGGCGACGCCTGGGCAGCAGCCTGCCCTGCCAGAGGGGTAGCGCGGCGCGGCGGCAAAGGCAATCCGCGCGGATTTTAGGCGCCGGTGAACCCTTCCTTAAGGTGGCGGGTGTTACGGGGGCGGAGAAATCATCCAGCCATGGAGACAGAGATGAGAGCCTTCCGCAGATTCGCCGCGCCGCTGGCCGCCCTCCTCTTCGCCAGCCCGCTTGCGGCCGCCGACGGGGTTGAGGCCGATGCCGTGACCTTTGCTCAGGTGGCCGCGCTCGAGGGCCCCGCCGCCGCACTGGGGCAGGGCATGCGGGCGGGGATCACCGCCGCCTTCGAGGAGGCCAACCGGGCGGGCGGCGTGCATGGCCGCAAGGTGATGCTGGAGGCCTTCGATGATGGCTACGAGCCGGATCGGTCGGTCGCTCATGTGCTCCATGTGATCGAGGGGCGTGCCCACATTGGCTTTATCGGCCCGGTCGGCACCCCAACGGCGCTGGCGACCCAGCCCGAGGCGACGGCGGCGGGCATGCCCTATGTCGGCCCCTTCACGGGGGCGGGATTTTTGCGGGCGCCGGAGCTGACCAACGTGGTCAACGTGCGGGCCACCTATGGCGCCGAGACCGAGGCCTGGATCGCCCATCTGGTGGACGAGCTGGGCATGAAAAACATCGCGATCCTCTATCAGGATGACGGGTTTGGCCGGGTCGGCCTTGATGGGGTGACTGCCGCGCTGGAGAAGCGCGGGATGAGCCTTGCCGCCACGGGCAAATACACGCGCAATACGGTGGCGGTGAAGTCGGCGCTGCTCGACATCCGCAAGGCCAAGCCGGATGCGGTGGTGATGGTGGGGGCCTACAAGCCGATTTCCGAGTTCATCCGGCTGTCGAAGACGCTGAAGTTCGAGCCGACCTTCGTGAACATCTCCTTCGTCGGCTCCGAGGCGCTGGCCGGGGAGCTGGGAGATGCGGGCGAGGGGGTGATCATCAGCCAAGTGGTCCCCTTCCCATGGGATGCCTCGCTTCCGATCGTGGCCGAGTACCAAGCTGCGATGATGGCGATGGACCCGGCGGCGCACCCCGGCTTCGTCACGCTTGAGGGCTATCTGACCGGCCGCGTTGCCCTGCGGGCACTGGAGGCCGCTGGGCCCGATCTGACCCGCGAGCGCTTTCTGGCCGCGCTGAACGACATTGGCACCTTCGACCTCGGCGGTCTCGCCTTCACCTACGGCGCGGGGGACAACCAGGGGCTCGACACGGTGTTTCTGACCCGGATCACGGCGGACGGCGGCTTTGAAACGGTCGTGAGCGGCGGCGGCTCGTAACGCCGCTGGCATTCATCCGGGCGGGGCCGCGTGTCTCGCCCACTCCCCATCCCTTGCCCAGCAGCGGAGACACAGCGTGACCCGTATCAACTCCATCTTCGGCAGCATCGCGGCGAAATTCGCGATCATCCTCGTGGCGCTGGGCGCGATGACGACCGCGGCCATCGTGATCGGCCTGCTGGTCTTCGGCGCGCTCTCGGACGGGCTGGAGGCCTTCATCGAAGAGAACCTGCCGGGCATCGAGGCCAGCGTGGATGTGACCGCGCGGACCGGCGAAGTGCAGGGCGCCCTGACGGATGTGCTCTTGGCGCAGGACCCAGAGGCGCTGAAGGCCGCAGGAGTGGAATTGAGTGATGGCGTGGTGGCGCTGAAGACCGCGGCCCGTACATTGCCGGTCGCCGCGCGAGACGAGATCGAGCCGCTGCTTGCCGAGCTGGATGTCGCCAATGCGGCGATGGTGCGCGCGCTGGAGCGGCGCTTTGCCGAGCAGGCGCGGGTGACTTCGCTGATCACCGCCTTCGTCCGCCTGTCCGATCAGGCCAACGGGGCGCTGGTGAGCATGGCCGACGATGCCTATTTCGAGCTGCAGATCGGTGGCGAGGAAACCGTGGAGACGGTCACCACCACCCTCGGCGCACTTGTCGAGCGCGAGTTTGCGCAGATGGTCGCGCTGATGGAGGTGCGCGGCGAGATCAACCTCCTGACCGGGCTGACGCTGGTGCTGGCGGATGAGCCAGACATGTTCATTGAGGCGATCCTCGGGGATCTGGCCAGTTCGAGCCTTGGCCAGCTCGACGCGGCGCTTGCCAAACTGCCACCGGACGTGGTGGATGCAGAGCAGATGGGCCAGATCCGCGACGTGGTAGCCTTTTTCCGGGAGCGGCAGGAGCTCAAGGACTACGCCGCGCCCAACCTTAGGCAGGATGTTCTCGGGCGTCGGCAATCGAGCGCGGCGGCGGTGAACAGCGCCATCGATGACATGAGTTTTGCCCTAGCGATCCGCGCGCAGGAGGCGGCCAACGGCAATGAGGCGGCGATCCGTCATCTGATGGATGTGCCGGTCAACCGCATGCGGCTGTCTGGCGAGATTGGCATCGCGATCAAGGCAGTGTTGGCGCAAGCGCTTCTGGGGGTGGCTTCGCAGGATCCGGGCACGGCTGCGGGCGCGCAGGCCACGGTTGATGGCGCGCTGCAGCATCTGGACGACCTGCTCGAAGGGTTCGACCTGCCTGAACAGCTTGTGCCCATTCTCGACGAGATGCATCGGATCGTCTCGCCCGAAGACGGCGTTGTGCGCGCGCGCCGCAGTATGCTCGAGAGCCAGATCGCCGCCGCGCAGCGCTCGGCGGTGTCCGGCGAGGCGATTGCGCGCATTTCCGAGGCGGCCCGCCTCAATGCGAGCCGCGCCGTGACCGAGGTTGTCGGCGGGAGCGAGGCGATCCTGGGCCGGACGGATCGTGCCCGCAGCCAGTTTCAGCAGATCGCGATCGCCGGCCTCGCTCTGCTGCTCATCGCGCCTGTGGTGACATGGGCGCTCATCCTCCGCCCGATGGCGCGGGTCACGGCAGCGACTGAACGGCTCTCACGCGGCGACCTCTCGCCCGTGGAGGGCTTCGAGCGGACCCGCGGCGAGATCGGCCGGATGGCGGGTGCCTTGAAGGTGTTCCGCGATGGCATGATCGAACGTGAGGAGATGCAGGCCGCCGAGCGCGAGCGCGAGGCGCGGGATCTGGAGCGCAAGCGCAAGGAAGAGGCGGAGAAGCAGGTCCGCGAGGCGGAGGCCCGCGAGGCCGAGCGCCGCCGCGAGGCGGACGAACGCGCGCGCGAGGCTGCCGAGGCGGAGGAGCGCGAGAAGATTCGCGCGGCGGCGGAGGAAGAGCGCCAGGCCCGGGCCGCAGAGCAGCAGGAGGTCGTCGACCGCCTTGCCGCTGCCCTCGATCAGCTTGCCGCGGGCGACCTGACCGTGGCGATCGACACTGAGTTCGCAGGCACCTACGAGAGCCTGCGCCAGAATTTCAACGCCGCGGTGGCAACGCTGGAAGACCTCATCACCGCGCTGGCCGGAAGCGCAGGCACGGTCCGGACCACCTCGCAGGATATCAGCGCGGCGGCTAAGGACCTGGCCCGCAGGACCGAGAGCAGCGCTGCCACCCTCGAGCAGACCTCTGCCGCGGTGACGGAGTTGAGCGAGAGCGCTGGCTCCACCGCCGAGCGCGCGAAGGAGGCGGACCGGATCATGCAGGTCACCCGCGAAAACGCGGTGGCCAGCCAAGGCACAGTGCGCAATGCGGTCGAGACCATGACCGAGGTGGAGGCCTCCTCGGCGGCGATTTCCAAGATCGTCGACCTGATCGACGACATTGCCTTCCAGACCAACCTGCTGGCCCTCAATGCGGGCGTCGAGGCGGCGCGCGCAGGCGAGCAAGGCCGGGGGTTTGCCGTGGTGGCGATGGAAGTTCGCTCGCTGGCACATCGGTCCTCCGATGCCGCCAAGGAGATCAACGACCTCATCAATTCCACCCGAGACAGGATCACCCGGGGGGTGTCGCAGGTGGGCGAGGCGGGCGATGCGCTGGATGGCATCCTCGAATTGGTCAGCTCGGTCTCGGAGCAGATCACGGCAATTGCAGGGGCGGCCAACGAGCAGTCTTCGGGTGTGCGCGAGATCAGCCTAGCCGTGGCCCAGCTTGACCGGGCCACGCAGGACAACGCGGCGATGTTCGAGCAGTCCGCAGCCTCCAGCCAATTGCTGACCGAGGAAGCCAGAACTCTGTTCGACCTCTCCGCACGGTTCCGCACCCGTGACACCGCCGCGCCGGAAGGCGCGGCCACCGAGAGCCGCGCGGCCGCAGGCCGCGCCACGGCGCCGGAGGCGCCTCTGCCCCAAGCCGCCTTAGGCGGCGATGAGGAACTCGGCGAAGCCGAGGCCCAGGCCGTGCCATTCGCGCTTAGCGCCTAAGCCGTGTGCCCGGAGGGGAGCCAGGCGCGTTTATGATACGCACGCCGCGCGGGCCGTTCCGAAAGGCCTCGGCATAGACCGCGTTGTCATGAAAGTTTGTTCCAAACGTCACAGATCCTTTGTGGCACCCCTGCTAGCTGCCCCCGAAAAAACCGGGGGACCGCTCTGCATGCTCGTCACCGACAAGCTGACCAAGCGCTTTGGCGCAAACACGGCCGTATGTGCCGCCAGCTTCACCGTGGACCAGCCGATGATGATCGGCATCATTGGCCGGTCGGGCGCAGGCAAGTCGACGCTGCTGCGGATGCTGAACCGTCTGACAGATGCCTCGGAGGGCGCGATTCGCTTCGAGGGGCGCGATGTGCTGGGGCTCAGCGGCGCGGCCCGCCGGGGATGGCAAGCCGATTGCGCGATGATCTTTCAACAGTTCAACCTCGTGCCGCGAATGGACGTTGTCTCCAACGTGCTGCACGGCACGCTTGGTCGCCGCTCGACGCTGTCCACCTTTTTCAACCTCTACCCGCGCGATGACATCCACCGTGCCATCGATATCCTCGACCGGCTCGGCATCGCCGAACAGGCCCCTAAGCGGGCCGAAGCCCTGAGCGGCGGCCAGCAGCAGCGCGTCGCCATCGCCCGGGCGCTGATGCAGGACCCCAAGATCATCCTTGCCGATGAGCCCATTGCCTCGCTCGACCCGATGAATGCGCAGGTGGTCATGCAGTCGCTCCGCCGCATCCACGAGGAAGACGGTCGCACCGTGATCGCCAACCTGCACACGCTCGATACCGCGCGGCGCTATTGCGACCGGGTGATCGGGATGCGCGACGGGCGGATCGTGTTCGATGGCACACCCGAGCTGCTGACCACCGACATGGCGCGCGAGATCTATGGCGCCGACGAGAGCTTCAGCGAAGAGGCGACCTCGACCGAGATCCGCGACCACGACCCTCAAACCGCGAGGCGCGGGGCGATGACGCCCCCGCCCGTGCGCGCCTGAGTTTCCAACCCGCCCCGGCAAATCCAAGGGGCACAAAGACCAAACCGGAAAGAGAGAGACAGATGAAACACCTGATTGCTGCCGCCTTGGCCACGACCGCGCTCGCAGGCGCCGCCACCGCCCAGGACATCACCGAATTCAACATCGGCATCCTTGGCGGCGAAAACGCCCAGGACCGCCTGAACAACCACGAGTGCCTGAAGAACTACACCGAAGAGGCGCTCGGCGTGCCGGTGAAGCTCTTTGCCCCGGCCGACTACAACGGCGTGATGCAGGGCCTGCTCGGCGGCACCATCGACATGGCCTGGCTCGGCGCTTCCGCCTATGCCGGCATCCACCTGCAAGACCCTGAGGCCGTGACCCCGGTGCTGGTGAAGATCAACCTCGACGGCTCCTACGGCTACCACTCGATCGGTTTTGCCCGCAAAGACAGCGGCATCACCTCGCTGGCCGACATGCAGGGCAAGACCTTTGGCTTTGGCGACCCCAACTCCACCTCGGGCTACCTGATCCCCTCGGTCGAGATCCCTACCGCCGGTGAGGGCATCACTATGGAGAGCGGCGAATATTTCGGTGAGGTCAAGTTCACCGGTGGCCACGAGCAGACCATCGTTGCGGTGAACAACGGCGACATCGACGCCGGCGTGACCTGGGCCGACGGCCAGGGCGAGTGGGAAGACGGCTTCAACTCCGGTGCGCTGCGCAAGGCGGTGGACGCGGGCCTAATCGACATGAACGAGCTGGTCGAGATCTGGCGCTCCAAGCCGATCCCGGAAGGCCCGATCGTGCTGCGCACCGCGCTGCCCGAAGAGGTGAAGGCCAAGATGACCGCGCTGGTCGATGGCCTCTACGACGTGGATCAGGAGTGCACCTACAATATCTCCGCCGGCGAGAGCCTCGGCTTCGACCCGATCGACCACGCTGCATATGAGTCGATCGTCGCCGCCCGTCAGGCGAAGAGCAACTAAGCGGCCCCGCCGCACCGGCCCCGCCCGACATCCGGGCGGGGCCATCCTTTTCAGGGCACCCCAATGGCAGATATCTCGCAGCATGGCCCCAAGGGGCTGGACGCCACCCGCGCGCATTACCTTGCGCTGGTGCAGAAGCGCCGCCTCTACGGCGGGATCACGCTGGCGATTTTCGGGCTGCTGCTGGTGTCCGGCTTCATGCTGGCCGACGAGCGCAACGCGGGCGGGTTCTGGAATGGCCTGCCGCATATGTTCGACTTTCCGACGGACGTGGTGGCTGACACGCTGCCGCGCCTGCATCTGCTGCCCGAACACCTGCTGACCTACCTTCCGGCGCTGCTGGAAACCATCAACATCGCCGCCGTCTCCACCCTGCTGGGCGCGGTCGCGGCGATGGTGTTTTCTCTCCTCTCGACCCGCGGTCTTGCCCGCTGGCCCCGCGCGATCCCCCTGTTCCGACGGATGATGGATATCATGCGGGCGGTGCCGGAGATCGTGATTGCGCTGATGCTGATCTTCGTGCTCGGCGGTGGCCCGGTGCCCGCGATGATCGCGATTGCCTTTCATACCGCCGGGGCGCTGGGCAAGCTGTTCTCGGAGGTGGCGGAGAATGCCGACCTCAAGCCGGTGGAGGGGCTCTCCTCGGTCGGGGCCACGTGGACCCAGCGGATGTGGCTGGGGGTGATCCCGCAGGTGGCGCCCAACTGGCTGAGCTACGGGCTGCTACGGTTCGAGATCAACATCCGCGCCAGCGCCATCCTCGGCTTCGTCGGCGCAGGGGGCATTGGCTACGAGCTGAAAAACGCCATGAGCTGGGGGCAGGGCAAGTTCGATGAGGCTGCGGCGATCTTCATCCTGCTGTTTCTCACCATCGTCCTCTTCGACCAGCTCTCCAGCATGGCCCGCCACAAACTCGCAGGCCCGGGAGCGCACTGATGGACCTTGCCGCACGATACGCCGAGGCCGAGACGGCCATCTCCCGCAAGAAGCTGCTGGCCTTCGCGGTGCCGGGGCTGATCCTGCTTTACTTCATCTACATCTTCTTTGCCTTCGACGTGCCGGGCCTGATCGACCGTGCTCGCCCCGAGAATGCGCAGATCCTTCTGCGGGACACGTGGAGCTACAAGACCCATGTGACCCGAGACAACCGCAATGGCGAGCTGAGCTACGCGGTGGAGGGCGAGCGCAAGGGGGCATACCCGGAGGACGAGCGGCCCGATTGGGTGAGTGGCAGCGGCGAGACCACGATGATCGACCTTGGCAGGGGCCGGGTGGCGACCTTTCTGCCCGGTAATGCGGTGGAGCTGGTGATCCCGGGCGAGCGGACCATCGAGGCGCGGCTCGACGGGCGGCGGGTGGCGACGAACCTCAGCGAGCCCTACCCCGATTACGTGTCGGTCTCGAACTCCCGGCTTCAGGTGACGCTGCCGGGCGCACGGCTGACCTTTACCCGGTCGCGCAGCGAGACCTTCCGCTATTTCACCGGCTGGGAGCTGTTCTTCTTCACGCTGGATAGCCCGTATCACGGGCATGGTTTGGGCAGCATTCTCTTTGGCGCACAGATCGACCCGGAGCGGGGCAATATTGCCGGGGCGTGGCATGACTTCTGGCAGAATCCGATGTGGATGCACTCGGCGGTGGCCTGGGCGATGTTCGAGACCGTGCTGATGGCCTTTCTCGGCACCTTCGGCGCGGCGATCATCTCGCTGCCCATCGCCTTCATGGCAGCAAAGAACTTTGCGCCCTTTGCCGCCGTCCGCTTTGCCTTTCGCCGGGTGTTCGACTTTTTGCGCGGGGTGGACGGGCTGATCTGGACGATCGTGCTCAGCCGCGCCTTCGGGCCGGGGCCGCTGACCGGCTCGCTCGCAATCTTGCTTACCGACACCGGCAGTTTCGGCAAGATGTTCTCGGAGGCGCTGGAGAACGTGGACAAGAAGCAGATCGAAGGGGTGGCCAGCACCGGCGCGGCGCGGCTGCATCGCTATCGCTTTGGAGTGATCCCGCAGGTGGCGCCGGTTCTGCTGAGCCAAGTGCTTTATTATCTGGAGTCCAATACGCGCAGCGCCACGATCATCGGGGCGATCACCGGCGGCGGGATCGGGTTGCTGCTGACGCAGGCGATGATCACCCAGAAGGACTGGGAAGAGGTCACCTATTACATCGTGCTCGTGGTGCTGATGGTGATGCTGATGGACGGCCTCTCGGGCTGGCTCCGGCGGCGGCTGATCAAGGGTGAATGAGGGCGCGGGGCCCCGCGCAAGGGTTTGCGATGAGACTCTCTGAACATGAGCCGGTCATCGAGCCGGAGTGCGATATCGAGGGCTCCACCTTTGGCCGTTTCTGCGAGGTCAAGCGAGGCAGCCGTGTGGCGTGGTCGGCGTTTGGCGATTACGCCTATTGCGACCGGTATTGCGACATTGCCAATGCGAGCGTGGGCAAGTTCTCCAATATCGCCAGCTATGTGCGGATCGGGGCGACCGATCACCCGCTGGACCGGGCCTCGTTGCACCATTTCATGTATCGCTCGGCGGCGCTCTGGGAGGATGCCGAGGACGATGCCGCGTGGTTCGCCGCCCGTCGGGCGCGGCGCACGGTGATCGGGCATGACACGTGGATCGGCCACGGCGCGATGGTGAAGCCTGAGGTGACGGTGGGACACGGCGCGGTGGTTGCGGCGGGCGCGCTCGTGACGAAGGACGTTGGCCCCTATGAGATCGTCGCGGGCAACCCGGCGCGGCTGCTGAGGCGGCGTCAGCCGGAGACGGTGGCCGAACGGCTCATTGCGCTGGCGTGGTGGGATTGGTCGCATGACGCGATCCGGGCAGCGCTGGAGGATTTTCGCGGGCTGAGTGCCGAGGCGTTCTTGGAGAAGTACGAGTAGCGCGTGGCGTGATTGCGAACCCTATGGGGTGTCGTCATGGCTGACCGTCAGCACCACCCGGTCGCCGGCGAACCATGTTTCACCGTGTTCCACCGGGTTGCCCTCGAGGTCTCGGTTGAGGCCAGTGGTCTTGAGTAGCGGATCGCCTTCGCGCACGGCGAGGTGCAGGGCCTGTGTGGCGCTGGCGCGCTCGGCGGTGAGGCGGGTTTCGGCGCGGATGTAATCTGACAGGCCTTCGAGCCGGAGCGCCTCGGTGACGGAGCTGGTCTCCTCCAGCCGCGCGGCGAGGCCGGGGAAGCGGGCGGCGGGGAAGGTGGAGGTGAAATGGGCGATGGGGCTGCCGGAGGACAGGGAAAGGCCCTCGTAAACCACCACCTGTGCGTGGGGCGCGAGGCCGAGAGAGGTGGCCTCGGCCTCGGTCGGCGGGCGGGTCTCGACCCGGAGCACGCGCTTTTCGGGCAGGCGGCCGGAGGCGCGAATGTTTTGGTGAAAGCGCACGCGGCGGCCGATTGGGTACTCGGTCGGGGGCGCCTCGACGAAGACGCCCGAGCCACGCCGCGAGCGCACCACCCCGGCCTCGGCTAAGGCGGCCAGCGCGTGGCGCACAGTGTGGCGGTTCACCCCGAAGCGGGCGGCGAGTGCTGCCTCTGTCGGTAGCTTGTCACCGGCGCGGTAGAGACCTTGCGCGATTTCGCCCTCGAGGGTGGCGGCGATGGATTTCCAGACGGGTGTGCGGGCCATTTGTTACCGAAGTTTCATGAAGCGGCACTGGACGCGGAGGGCGACTCGGGCGTATTATTTGTCTAGTTGTATAGATTCCTAGACAAATCGGCAAGTTGTCTCATGAGCGAAGAGCGCAAGACATGGATGGGCACCCTGGCCACCGCGAAACCGGCGGCACTGAAGGCGGCTGTGGACACTCTGGGCGCGTTGCCCGGCTTCAGCTGGCTGCGCCGACCGGAGGTGGGCGGGGTGATGGTGCCGGGCCGGATGGGCGGCACGGGCGCGGCCTTCAACCTTGGTGAGATCACTGTCACCCGCTGCGCGCTGAAGCTGGAAAGCGGCGAGGTGGGGCATGCCTATGTGCAAGGCCGCGACAAGGCCCATGCCGAACGGGCGGCGCTCTGCGATGCGCTGATGCAGACGGGGCGGGCGGACGATGTCAGGCGCCTCGTGCTGACCCCGCTGGCTGCGGCCCGGGCGGAGGCGCGGAAGGCCCGCGCGGCCCGGGCGGCGGCCACGAAGGTGGAGTTCTTCACGATGGTCAGGGGAGAGGACGCATGATTGCGCTCGAGGGCGGCTTTGCGGATGTGCCGGTGGAGGCCAGCCGCGCCTTTCGCGCGGTGCTGGAGGCCATGGCCCGGCCCGGACGGATTGAGGCGGTGACCGGCGCGCAGGCACCGGGCCTCTCGGTGGCCGCCTCGGTGGTGGCGCTCACGCTGATCGACGGCACGACCCCGGTGTTTTTGGCCGAGGACGTTGACAGCCCGGCGCTGCGGCAGTGGCTGGCCTTTCATACTGGCGCGCCGGTGGTGGCGCGCGGCGCGGCCATGTTCGCCCTCGGCGGCTGGGCGGCGCTGGGGCCTCTCGGGGCCTATGCGCAGGGCACGCCGGAATACCCCGACCGCTCGGCCACGTTGATCGTGGAGGTACAGCGGCTGGAGAACGCGGGCGCAAAGCTCACCGGGCCGGGCATCGAGCGGGAGGCGTGGTTGAACCTGCCGGAGGTGGAGGCTTTCTTGGCGAACCGGGCGCAGTTTCCGCTTGGGGTGGACTTCATCTTCTGCGCGGGCGACCGGCTGGCCGGCCTGCCGCGCAGCACCCGGGTGGAGGGCTAGGGCGATGTATGTTGCGGTGAAGGGCGGTGAGCGGGCGATTGATGCGGCGCATGAGTGGCTCGCCGAGGAGCGGCGGGGCGATGTGAGCGTGCCCGAGCTGAGCGTGGCGCAGATCCGCGAGCAGATGGCGTTGGCCGTCAACCGGGTGATGGCGGAGGGCTCGCTTTACGATCCAGACCTTGCGGCGCTGGCGATCAAGCAGGCGCGGGGTGACCTGATCGAGGCGATCTTCCTGATCCGCGCCTATCGCACCACGCTGCCGCGCTTCGGCTCGGCGGAGCCGGTGGAGACCGGCGAGATGGCTTGCGACCGGCGGATCAGCGCGACCTTCAAGGATGCGCCGGGCGGGCAGGTGCTGGGGCCGACGTTCGACTATACCCACCGGCTGATCGACTTTGCCCTGGCGGCCGAGGGTGAGCCGCCCGCCGCGCGAGAGGCGCTGGCCGAGGAGGCGCCGATGCCCCGCGTGACCGAGATGCTGAGCCGTGACGGGCTGATCCAGCAGGAGCAGGCCTCGGACGAGGTGCCGCCCGACCTGACCCGCGCGCCGCTTGAGTTTCCTGCCGGGCGGCCGCTGCGGCTTCAGGCGCTGACCCGGGGGGACGAGGGGTTCGTGCTGTCGATGGCCTATTCCACCCAGCGCGGCTACGGGCGCAACCACCCCTTCGTGGGCGAGTTGCGCATCGGCGCGGTGCCGGTGGAGATGGAAATCCCCGAGTTGGGGTTCTCGGTGGAGATCGGCGAGGTGGTGCTGACCGAGTGCGAGACGGTGAACCAGTTCACCGGCAGCAAGACCGAGCCGCCCCAGTTCACCCGTGGGTACGGGCTGGTCTTCGGCCAGACCGAGCGCAAGGCAATCTCGATGGCGCTCGTGGACCGGGCGTTGCGCTGGGAAGAGCTTGGGGAGGACAACCTCGGTGCTCCGGCGCAAGACGAGGAGTTCGTCATCGCGCATAGCGACAATATCCAGGCGACCGGCTTTCTGGAGCACATCAAGCTGCCGCATTACGTGGATTTTCAGGCCGAGCTGGAGCTGGTGCGCAAGCTGCGGGCCGAGGCGATGGCCGGGCAACAGCAGGAGGCGGCGGAATGAGCCTAGCGGGTCTTCGTCAAGGCAAACCAGAGCACGCCGGCCACGGCGAGGCCGGAGAACAACCCCATGAGGTAGCTGCCGATATCCATTTTGCGGCTCCGTTCAGCAAGGAAAACGCAGGCATGGACGAGAGTGTTCCCGGCGGGGCCTACAACTTCGCCTACCTCGACGAGGAGACCAAGCGGATGATCCGCCGCGCGATCCTCAAGGGCATTGCGATCCCTGGCTACCAGGTGCCCTTTGCTTCCCGCGAGATGCCCATGCCTTACGGCTGGGGCACCGGCGGGGTGCAAGTGAGCGCGGCCTGCCTCACCCCCGACGACAGCTTCAAGGTGATCGACCAAGGCGCGGATGACACGACGAACGCGGTAAGCATCCGCAAGTTCTTCGAGCGGACGGCGGGGGTGGAGACGACCGAACGCACGGCGGAGGCCACGGTGATCCAGACCCGCCACCGCATTCCAGAGACCCCGCTCACCGAGGGGCAGATCCTTGTCTACCAGGTGCCGATCCCCGAGCCGCTGCGCTTTCTGGAGCCGCGTGAGACAGAGACGCGCCGGATGCACGCGCTGGAAGATTACGGGCTGATGCATGTGAAGCTCTACGAGGACATCGCCCGCCATGGTGAGATCGCCACCGCCTATGCCTATCCGGTGAAGGTGGAGGGGCGCTACGTGATGGACCCGTCGCCGATCCCCAAGTTCGACAACCCCAAGATGGAGATGGCCGCGATCCAGCTTTTCGGCGCGGGCCGCGAGCAGCGGATTTACGCGATCCCGCCCTATACGCGGGTGGTGAGCCTCGACTTCGAGGATCATCCCTTCGTCGCGGGCAAGGCGCCGCATGACTGCGCCCTTTGTGGGGCTTCCGACACCTACCTCGACGAGATCATCACCGATGACGCGGGCAGCCGGATGTATGTCTGCTCCGACACCGATCATTGCGCCACCCGGCAGGAGGCAGCCGCATGACCCCGCTTCTCTCGGTTCAGGGAATCCGCAAGACCTACGGCTTCCGTATCGGCTGCACAGATGTGGGTTTCGATCTCTACCCCGGCGAGGTGATGGGGATCGTGGGCGAAAGCGGCTCGGGCAAGTCTACGCTGCTCTCCTGCCTTGCAGGGCATCTGACGCCGGATCAGGGCAGTGTGGTGTTCGACACCCGCGCCGAGGGGCCGCGCGATACGGTGACGATGAGCGAGCCGGAGCGGCGGATGCTGGGGCGGACCGATTGGGCCTTCGTGCATCAGAACCCGCGGGACGGGCTGCGCATGAGCGTGAGCGCGGGTGGCAATGTGGGTGAGCGGCTGATGGCGGTGGGTGCGCGGCACTATGGCCAGATCCGCGAGACGGCGACCGACTGGCTGGGCCGGGTCGAGATTACAGAAGACCGGATAGATGACCGCCCACGCGCCTTTTCGGGCGGGATGCAGCAGCGGCTCCAGATCGCCCGCAACCTCGTGAGCGGGCCGCGGCTGGTGTTCATGGATGAGCCAACCGGCGGGCTGGATGTGAGCGTGCAGGCCCGCCTGCTCGATCTGCTGCGTGGCCTCGTGCGCGAGATGGGGCTTTCGGCGCTCATCGTCACCCATGACCTCGCCGTGGTTCGCCTGCTGGCGCATCGGCTGATGGTGATGAAATCGGGCCGCGTGGTCGAGACCGGGCTGACCGACCAGGTGCTGGACGACCCGCAGCATCCCTACACCCAGCTGCTCGTCAGCTCCGTTTTGCAGGTGTGACATGATCGAACTTCGGGACGTTTCAAAGAGCTTTACCCTGCACAATCAGGGGGGTGCGGTGATCGAGGTGATGCGCGGGGCCTCGCTGAAGGTGGCGCCGGGCGAATGCGTGGCGCTGACCGGCGAGAGCGGGGCGGGCAAGAGCACGCTGATGCGGATGATCTGGGGCAACTACCTTGCGGCCTCGGGCAGCATCATGGTTGGCACAACGGATGTGGCCCGCGCTGAGCCGCGCGAGGTGCTGGCGTTGCGGCGGGAAACCCTTGGCTATGTCAGCCAGTTCCTGCGCGTGGTGCCCCGGGTGCCGACGCGCGAGGTGGTGGCCGAGCCGCTGCTGGCGCTGGGCCGCAGCAGCGATGAGGCGCTTGGCAGGGCGGAGGCGTTGCTCGAACGGCTTAACATTCCGCGCACGCTTTGGGGGCTGTCGCCCACCACCTTCTCGGGCGGTGAACAGCAGCGGGTGAACATCGCCCGTGGCTTCGCCCACGCCTTCCCGGCGCTACTGCTCGACGAGCCGACTGCCTCGCTCGATGCCACCAACCGCGAGGTCGTTCTGGCGCTCATCGAGGAAGCCAAGGCGCGGGGCGCGGCGATCGTGGGGATATTCCACGACGAGGAGGCGCGGGGCCGGGTTTGTGACCGGGTGGTCGATGTGACGCGGTTCACCCCGGCGAGGGCCGCATGAGTATTTTTGCCGTCGTCGGCCCCTCGGGCGCGGGGAAGGACACGCTGATGGCGGCGGCCAAGGCGGCGCGGCCGGAGATTCACCTAACGCGGCGGGTCGTGACCCGCGCGGCGGCCACCGGAGAGGACCATCGCCCGGTGACGGAATACAGCTTTCGCCAGTTGCGGGCCGACGGGGCCTTTGCGCTGAGCTGGTCGGCCCACGGCCTCTCCTATGGCATCCCGCGTGAGGCCGCCGAGCGGGCGGCGCGGGGCGAGACCGTGCTGTTCAACGGATCGCGGGCCATGCTGGGGGCCGCCGCGGCGGCCTTTCCCGGCCTTCGGGTGCTGCATGTGACCGCCTCGGAGGAGGTGCTACGTGCGCGGCTCACCGCGCGGGGCCGCGAGAGCGCCTCGCAGATCGACGGGCGGCTGGCGCGCGCGAACCTGCCGCTGCCAGAGGGTCTCGACGTGACCACCATCGACAATTCCGGCGCGCTGGAGGAGGCTGTGGCCCAGCTCCTCGCCGCGCTGGACCTCAAGGAGACCACCCCGTGATGGATATGCAAGCCCCTGCGGAGACCGTTCTGACCAATGCCCGGATCGTGCTGGAGGGTGAGGTTGTGCAGGGCGCCGTGCGGATGCAGGGCGGCGAGATCACCGATGTTTCCAGCGCGACAGCGATGGGGGAGGATATGGGCGGCGATCTGCTGATCCCCGGCCTGATCGAACTGCATACCGACAACCTTGAGCGGCATATCCAGCCGCGCCCGCAGGTGGACTGGCCGCATGATGCCGCGATCCTCGCCCATGACGGTGAGCTGGCCAGCGTGGGCATCACCACGGTGTTCGACGCGCTGCGGGTTGGTTCGATTCCGGATGCGAAGACCGGCTACGGCGAATATGCCCGCAGGCTCGCCAGCGAGCTGATGCAGCTGCGCGGGGCCGGTGCGCTGCGGATCAGCCATTTCCTCCACCTGCGGGCCGAGGTGTGCTCAGCCACGCTGGCCGAGGAGCTTGACGCTTTTGGCCCGGATGACCGGGTCGGCATTGTCAGCCTGATGGATCACACGCCCGGCCAGCGCCAGTTTGCCGATATCGACCAGTTGCGTGCCTATGTGCAAGGCAAGCGGGGGCTTTCTGATGCCGAGTTCGAGGCGCATGTGGCCCAGCTCAAGGCTTTGCGCGAGACCTATGGCGAGGCGCATGAGGCGGCCACGGTGGCGGCCGCCGGGCGCTTTGGCGCGGTGCTGGCCAGCCATGACGACACCACGGCGGCTCATGTGGCGACCTCGGCGGGCTATGGCATCCGGCTGGCGGAGTTTCCGACCACAGAGGAGGCAGCGCGGGCCTGCCATGCGCATGGGATCGCGGTCATGATGGGCGCGCCCAACCTGATCCGTGGCGGCTCGCACTCCGGCAACGTGGCGGCGCAGGCGCTGGCTGAGGCGGACCTGCTCGACATCGTCTCCTCTGACTACGTGCCATCGGCGCTGCTGACCTCCGCCTTCCGCCTCGCCGCGCTGTGGGACGACCTGCCGCGCGCCGTGGCCACGGTCACCTCCACCCCGGCCCGCGCCACGGGCCTCAGCGACCGGGGGCGGATCGCGCCGGGGCTGAAGGCCGATATGGTGCGGGTGTCGCTGCTCGGGGACACGCCGGTCATCCGCGCGGTCTGGAGCCACGGCCGGCGCGTGGCCTGAGGCGCAGACTACGGGGTGATCAGCGGCAGCGAGGTGATCTGGCGGGAGAGGCCGGGCGCGAGTGGGTAGAGCGTGGCCTGAAGGGCGTGGTAGATATCCGGCTTGCCCTTGAACTGGGTCTCGACCGGCTTGCCCTTTGCGTTCAGCGCCGGATACCAGCCGCCGCGCTTGTGGTCGATGAAGTGCTCATGGGCGAAGGTCCAGAGCCTGCGGTACCACTCTTCGTAGATCTCCTGCGGGTCGAGCTTGATCAGCGAGGCCAACACGCCGATGCCCTCGGTCACCGGCCACCAGTAGCGGTCGGTCAGCAGCGGTGCGCCGTCGAAATCGACGGTGTAGATCAGCCCGCCGTCTTCGGCCCAGCCGTCGGTGAGGGCCTGCTGCGCGAGGTCGTGGGCGACGGAGGGCGCCTCGTTCTCGGGGCGGCCGGAAAGATCCCAGTGCTGCAGCAGGAGGCGGGCGAATTCGAGGCTGTGGCCGGGCGTGGTGCCTGCGGGGCGGAACATCGGGTCGCCGTCGTAGCCAAGGTCGACTGACCAGTCGGGGCCATAGTGCTCGGGGATGCGCCAGCCGTAGGCCGGGGCCATCTGGCCGAGGAAGAAGCCGAGGATGCCGCCGGCGCGGTTGAGGTAATCTTCCCAGCCGGTGGCCTCATAGGCGGCGAGCAGGGCCTCGACCCCGTGCATGTTGGCGTTCATGCCGCGGTAGCTGTCGAGCGGGGTCCAGTCCGGGCCGAAATCGGCGCCGAAAAGGCCGGGCTCTTCCTCCCAGAAATGGTCCATCAGCACCTGCGAGGCCTGATCGATCAACGGTTGCCCGCCGGGGTGGCCGATGAGGTGGGCGGAGGAGGCGGCGAGCAGCACGAACACATGGCCATAGGCCATGCGCCGCCGGTCGGAGGGAGCGGAGCCCTCGGCGCCCCAAGCCCAGCCCTCGCCATCGGCATGGCCTTGGGCGAGGTACTGCATGCCGTGATCGACCATGTCGGCCCCGCCCGCGCCGCAGAGCTCGGCCATCGCATAAGCGTGGATCATCCGGGTGGTGCTGTGCAGCTCCTGCAGCCGGCTGCGCAGGGGCTTGCCCTTCCAGTCGAGGGAATGAAAGCCGCCGTCTTTGCGCTTGGCCTTGCGGAAAAAGTCGAACTGCTTGAGGGCGTCTGCCGCGAGCCAATCCCGGTGCGCCTCGTTTTCAAGCCAAAAGCCCGGCGCATCGGCGGGGCCAGGGCCGGTGGGGCCACTTCTGGCGAGGAGCTTGCCGGGGCCTTTCATGACAGCTCGTAGACCGAGATTTCGACACGGGTGGCACGGCGGCCGCCGATGCCGATGAAGAGCTGGCGGTTGATCCATGCGTAGCGCGGATCGCCCGTTTCGAGGCGGCAGTGGGTGCGCATGTAATATTCGGACGGGTCGACATCTTCGCCCGCCGCGACGCGGGCCATCACCTCGGGCGGGCCGTGGCGGAGGCCGAAGTTGATGATCTCGATCACCGCGCCATCATGGGTGCGCATGGCGTAGCGCGTATCGAGCTCGGCAAGGCCGCCATCGAAGATGGTCTGCCAGTCGGCGCCGAGGTTGAGGACTTCGCCGCGAATGCGCTCGCCGGTGACGGTGCCGCCGATGATCGGGATGATCCGGCGCTGCCCGGCGCGGCCCGGACCCATCTCGATGATCGGGTCCAGCTCGACGCGCAGGTCGAAGGCGTGGGTCAGCGGGGGCGGGTTGAAATACATGGGTGCTCCTCGGGCGGTCTCCTCGGAGCGCGACCCTAGCGGGGCGGAGCGGGGAGGGGAAGCGGGCGGGTCACCGGGCGAGCCAGCCGCCGTCGACGTTGATGACTGCGCCGTGCAGGTAGTCCGAGGCGGGGGCGGCGAGGAAGACGGCGGTATCGGCGATGTCTTCGGGCTGGCCCCAGCGGCCTGCGGGGATGCGCTCCAGAATGGCCTGGTTGCGCTCCGTGTCGGCCCGCAGGGCCTCGGTGTTGGCGGTCTCGATGTAGCCCGGTGCGATGGCGTTCACGTTTACGCCCTTCGCCGCCCATTCATTGGCCATGAGCTTGGTCAGCCCGGCCACACCGTGCTTGGAGGCGGTGTAGCTGGGCACCCGGATGCCGCCCTGAAAGCTCAGCAAGGAGGCGATGTTGATGATCTTGGCGGGGCGGCTCTCGGCGAGTGCGGCTTTGGCGAAGGATTGGCAGGTGAAGAAGAGAGCCTTCAGGTTCACGTCGATCACGTCATCCCAGTCGGCCTCGGTGAAGTCGACGGCGTCGGCGCGGCGGATGATGCCGGCGTTGTTCACGAGGATGTCGTAGCCTGCGCCGGTGAAGGTGTCGCGGGCGGCCATCGGGTCGGCGAAGTCGAGCAGGAGTTCGTCGCCGCCGCCGATCATCTCAAGCGTCTCGCCGCAGCCCCGCCGTCCGGCGCAGGTGACATGGGCGCCCGCGCGGGCCAGACCTACGGCGATAGCTTGGCCGATGCCTGCGTTTGCCCCGGTGACGAGCGCCTTGCGGCCTTCAAGTGAAAATCGGTTCATCCTGCCCTCCGTTGCGGCGCACCATGGCGGCGCGGGCGCGGGATGGCAACGGTGGTTGACAGCGCGGCGGCGGGCAGAAAGTTTCAGCCGGGGAGGGCGGCCATGAAGATCGACGCGCATCAGCATTTCTGGAAGATCGACCGGGGTGATTACGGCTGGATGGACGAGAGCGTGGCCGCGATCCGGAAGGACTATGGCCCCGAGCATCTGGCGCCATTTGCAGAGGCCTGCAGCGTGGGCGGCACGGTGCTGGTGCAGGCTGCGCCGACCGTGGCGGAGACCGAGTTCATGCTCGCCATCGCAGAGGAGAGCCCGCTGGTGCAGGGCGTGGTCGGCTGGATCGATCTGGAGGGCGATGTGCCGGGCCAGCTTGCCCGGATCGCCCACCCGGCGCTGAAGAGCCTGCGCCCGATGTTGCAGGACATAGAAGACACGGAGTGGCTGCTGCGGCCCGCCGTGGTGGAGGGGCTGCGCTATGTGGCCCGCGCGGGGCTGCGGTTTGATGCGCTGGTGACGCCTCGGCATTTGCCGATGCTGGAGCGCTTCGTGGCCGATGTGCCGGAGCTGCCGGTGGTGATCGACCATTGCGCCAAGCCGGTGTTCGACGGCACCGATCCGGGCGCGGCGTGGCGCGAGGGGATGGCGGCGCTGGCGGAGCATCCGCAGGTGCATTGCAAGCTTTCGGGGCTGGCGAATGAGTACGGCCCGGGCTGGGGTGCCGAGACTTTGCGCGAGGTGGCGGGCCATGTGCTGGATGTCTTCGGCCCCTCCCGCGTGATGTGGGGCAGCGACTGGCCGGTGCTGGAGCTGGCAGGTGATTACGAGGGCTGGTTTGCCGCGGCTCAGGTGCTCACGCGGGGGCTTTCGGAGGCCGAGAGGGCTGATGTGTTCGGCGGTACGGCGACACGGTTTTACGGGTTGGACGGATAGGGAGGCGCGCATGCAGCGGATGGGATTTGTGATCGGGATCGCGGCGGAGAATATCCCCGAGTACAAGCGGCTCCACGCCGAGATCTGGCCGGAGGTGGCCGAGCGGATCAAGGCGTCCAACATCACCAACTACTCGATCTTCCTGCGCGAGCCGGAGAACCTGATGTTTGGCTACTGGGAATATGTCGGCGAGGATTTCGAGGCCGATATGGAGGCGATTGCCGCCGACCCGAAGACGCGGGAGTGGTGGGCCGTTTGCGGGCCGATGCAGCGCCCGCTGGAGAGCCGGCAGGAGGGCGAGTGGTGGGCCGGGATGGAGCAGGTGTTCTACCTGCCGTAGCTCACCCCGGGCGATACTCGCGGTTGGCCTCCGGGTCTTCGGTGGAGTAGCCGAGGCTTTCCAACTCGTCCCAGACCTCGGCGGGGATGTCCCATTCGGCCCAGCCGACGGTTTGCGCCACCCGCTCGGGGCTGCTCACACCGATGACGGTGGAGGTTATGCGCGGGTCGCGGAGCGAGAATTGCAGCGCCACGGCGCCGGGGGGCACCTGATGGCGGGCGCAGACCTCTTCGATGGCGCGGACGGGGGCGAGCGCGTCGTCATCGGCCTTCTGATAGGTGATCTGCGGCATGACCGCCGAGCCCTTGGCCAGCACGCCGCCGGCGTAGGGCGCGGCGTTCAGCACCGTCATGCCAGCCTCATGCGCCCAGGTGAACATCGCGTCGGCGGCGCGGTTGAGCAGGGTGTAGCGGTTGTGGTTGAGGATCACGTCGAAGGGGCGTTCCTTGACCAGCGGAAACATGATGTCGAGCCGGCCCATTGCGAGGCCGACCGCACCGGCGATGCCCTCTTCCTTCAGCTTGAACAGCTCATCGAGCGCGCCGCCCTTGCCGCGGATTTCATCGAGGTCGCGGGCGTGCTCGGGGTCGTGCAAGTGCAGCAGGTCCACCCGGTCGACGCCCAGGGCTGTAAGGCTCTCCTCGACCGACTCGCGGACGCGGGCGGCGTCGAACCGGCCTGATTCCATGTCACGGTCGAGCTTGGTGGCGAGCACGAAGCCCTCGGGCAGGCCGCCGCGCTCTGCAATCGCTGCGCCGATCCGTTCTTCGGAGCGTCCGAAGCCGTAATTACGCGAGCTGTCGATGAAGTTGCAGGGGCCGTCGAAGATGGCGCGGAGGGTTGCGGCGGCGCGATCTTCGCTCACCGCGTAGCCGTAGGTATCGGGCATGTCGCCCAGAGCCGAGGTGCCGAAGCAGATGGAGCTGACGGCGGGGCCGCCGGGGCCGAGTGTTCTGGTGGTCATCGCATCCTCCCTTGCGCCCGACGGTTCTAGCGCAGGCCGCCCGGCTCGGACAGGGGGCAGGGGTGCATGGTATACCAAAAACTGAAATTTTCACTTTCCTCCTGCTGGCAGAAAGGCTTCTATGAGCCGGCAACCCGCCGTGCCGGACCGGCTCTTGAGGAGGAGACCGCGGCAGCAGAAGGCGGGTGCAACGGGAGGATCGCAATGAGCGAAACGGCGCGCGCGCCCATCGTCGAGTTGACGGGAATCGGCAAGTCCTTTCCGGGCGTGCGGGCGCTCAACGAGGTGAAGCTCGATCTTTACCCCGGCGAGGTCGTGGCCCTGATGGGCGAGAACGGCGCGGGCAAATCCACCCTGATGAAGATCATGACCGGCGTGTATCAGCCCGACGAGGGGGAGATCCGCGTCGATGGCGAGCGCGTGACCCTGCCGGGGCCGACGGCGGCGCAGGACCTCGGCATCAGCATCATCCATCAGGAGCTCTTCCTGATGAACCATCTGACGGCGGCGCAGAACATCTACATCGGGCGCGAGCCGCGCAAGGGGATGGGGATGTTCGTGGACGAGGCGAAGATGAAGGCGGATGCCGCGAAGATCTTTGCCCGGATGAAGGTGGATATCGACCCGGGGCAGGAGGTGGGCGAGCTGACGGTGGCCCGCCAGCAGTTGGTGGAGATTGCCAAGGCGCTGAGTTTCAATGCCCGTGTGCTGGTGATGGATGAGCCGACCTCGGCGCTGAACGAGCGCGAGGTTGAGCACCTGCATACCATCGTGGATGACCTGAAGGCGCAGGGCGTCGGGATTATCTACATCACCCACAAGATGGCCGAGGTGAAACGGATCGCCGACCGGATCATGGTGATGCGCGATGGCGAATATATCGACACGCTGCCTGCCGCCGAGACCTCGCTGGATACGGTGATTCAGATGATGGTGGGCCGCGAGTTGGCCAGCCAGCACCGCGCGGGCGGCGAGGCGCAGGCCGAGGAGGTGCTGCGCGTCGAGGGGCTGAACCGGGGCCGGATGGTGGAGAATGTCAGCTTCTCGCTGCGCAAGGGCGAGATCCTTGGATTTGCCGGCCTGATGGGCGCGGGGCGGACGGAGGTAGCGCGGGTGATCTTTGGCGCTGATCCACTGGAGAGCGGCACGATACATGTGCATGGCGCGCCCCGGCAGATCGACAGCCCGAAGGACGCGGTGGAGAACGGCATTGCCTATCTCTCGGAGGACCGAAAACAGTTTGGCCTCGTGACCGGCATGACCGTGCGGGACAACATCACCATGCCCTCGTGGAAGCGCTTCATCAAAGGGCGGTTCTTCATGCGGGACGGGGCGATGAACAAGGTGGCCCGCGAATACGTGGCTAAGCTGAAGGTCAAGACGCCGACCATCGATCAGGAGACGCGGCTGCTCTCGGGCGGGAACCAGCAGAAGGTGGTCATCGCCAAGTGGCTGCTGCGGGATTGCGACATCCTGATCTTCGACGAGCCGACGCGGGGCATCGATGTGGGGGCCAAGGCCGAGATCTACACGCTGCTGGAGGATCTGGCGGCACAGGGCAAAGCGGTGATCGTGATCTCGTCGGAACTGGAGGAGGTGCTGCGGCTCTCGCAACGCATTCTGGTGATGTGCGAGGGCCGGATCACTGGTGAGCTGGATGGCCGGACGGCCACGCAGGAAGACATCATGACACTGGCGACAGTGCGCCATGACGAGGTTGCCTGACAGGGGCGCGATAGGGGACGACGCAGAATGACAGAGGCCGCAACAGCCACACCCTCAGAGCAGGCCCGCAAGGGGCTGATGACCGTTGGCACCCTGCAAAAGGCGGTGGCCTTCGTGGTGCTCGTCCTTCTGCTCGGGTTCTTCTCGATCTTTGCGCCGAACTTCGCGCAGTGGTCGAACATGGTGAACATCATGCAGGCCACGGCGGTGAACGGTGTGCTCGGCGTGGCGGTGACCTTCGTGATCATCACCGGGGGCATCGACCTGTCGGTGGGCACGATGATGACCCTCACGGCGGTTGTTGCGGGCCTGATCCTCACCAACCTCGGCCTGCCGCTGCCGCTGGGCATTGCAGGCGCGGTGCTGTTCGGCGGGTTCATGGGCTCGATCTCGGGCTTCTCGATCGCCAAGCTGAAGATCCCGCCGTTCATCGCCACGCTGGGCATGATGCAGATCGCGCGGGGGCTGGCGCTGGTGTTCTCGGGGGCCAAGCCGATCTACTTCAACGATACGCCGAGCTATTATTACATCGCCTCCGAAAGCTCGATTTCGCTGCTGATCCCGGGGCTGGAAATTCCGAACGGTGTGCTGATCATGTTCGGCGTCGCCATCATCTCGTCCATCGTGCTGACCCGCACCATCCTTGGCCGCTACATCTTTTCGCTCGGCTCCAATGAAGAGGCGGCGCGGCTCTCGGGCGTGAACGTCGATCTGTGGAAGATCGTCACCTATGGCGTCAGCGGCATGATCTGCGGGGTCGCGGGGCTGCTGATTTCGTCGCGGCTCAATTCGGCGCAGCCCGCCCTCGGGCTTGGATACGAGCTTGATGCCATTGCTGCCGCGGTAATCGGGGGCACCTCGCTTTCGGGCGGGCGCGGCACTGTGCTGGGCACCATCATCGGCGCCTTCATCATGTCTGTCCTGACCAATGGCCTGCGGGTCATGGGGGTGCAGGAGGAATGGAAGATCGTCATCACCGGCGTCATCATCATCGCCGCCGTCTACGTAGATATCATGCTCCGCAAGAAGGGCTGATCCCGGGAGGAAACGGGGCGTCCGGGCGCCCGAATGTTGAAACGGTTATCTGGGAGGAAACCACCATGAAGAAACTGATTGCGGCCCTCAGCGCGGCCACCGTTCTGGCCGGCCCCGCTGCCGCGCAGGACACCTATTTTCCGATCATCGCGAAGGGCTTCAGCCACCAGTTCTGGCAGGCGGTGAAGGCTGGCGCGGATGCCGCCGCCGAGCGCAATGGCGTGAGCATCACCTTCGAGGGGCCGAACACCGAGGCCGAGATCGACAAGCAGACCGATATCCTCAACGCTGCCATCGCCAAGAAGCCGCAGGGCCTTGGCTTTGCCGCGCTCGACAGCCAGGCCCAGGTGCCGGCGCTGCGCAAGGCGGCCGATGCGGGCATTCCGATCGTGGCCTTCGACTCGGGCGTGGAATCCGACCTGCCGCTGACCACCTGCACCACCGACAACCTCGCGGCCGCCGCCGCTGGCGCGGACGGGCTGGCAGAGGCGATTGGCGGTGAGGGCAAGGTGGCCGCGATCATCCACGACCAGACCTCGGCCACCGGCATCGGGCGGCGTGACGGCTTCCTGAACCAGATCGAAGCGGCCTATCCGAACATCGAGATCGTCGACGTGCAGTATGCCAACGACGCGCTGAAGGCGACCGAGACGGCCAAGGCGATGCTGCAGGCCAATCCCGATCTGAAGGGCATCTTTGCCTCCAACGAGGGTGCGGCCATCGGCCTTGCGGTGGCGATCAAGGAGAGCGGCTCCGACATCGTCGGCGTGGGCTTTGACTCCGGCAAGAGCCAGAAGGACGCGATCCTTGACGGCACGCTGCGCGGATCGATCACCCAGAACCCGGTGGGCATTGGCGAATGCGTCGTCGACTCTCTGGCCAAGGCGATGAAGGGCGAGGAGCTGCCCGAGGTGATCGACACCGGCTTCTACTGGTACGACAAGGACAACATGGACGACCCGCAGGTCGCCGCTGTGCTCTACGACTGATCGCCGCTCACGGCATCAACGGCCCTCTCCCGCCGGGTGCGGGGGAGGGCTTTTTGCTGCCCGGGTGGCTCAGGCGGCGTGGAAGATAAAGGACCGCATGGAGACGGAGCCGAGGTCGATGGCGTCTGTCATCCATGTCAGCTCGTCGCCAGCGCCTGCTGCCCCGGCGATTGTGAGCGCGGGCAGGTAATGGTCGTGGCTCGGATGGGCCATCTTGAGCAGGCTGCCGAGTTTCTCGCGGTCGGCCAGCGTGGCCATGTCGCGGGCCTCCAGCCGGTCTGCGAAGAGGGTGTCGAACTCTTCGGCAAAGTCGAGCGGAGCGCCGCCGGGGCGCATGGCCCTCAGATTGTGGACGACATTGCCCGAGCCGAGGATCAGCACGCCCCGGTCGCGCAACTCGGCAAGCAGGGCGCCGATTTCGAGTTGGTCGGTGAGCGGGGCCGTCATGTCGATCGAGACCTGAAACACCGGCACGTCGGCGCCGGGGTAGAGGAATTTCAGCACCGCCCATGAGCCGTGGTCGAGGCCCCAGCTCTCATCGCTTTCGCCGTGGTGGCTGGCCAGCAGGCTGGTAACCTCCCGCGCTAGTTCGGGCGCACCGGGGGCGGGGTACTGCATTTCGTAGAGCGGTTCGGGGAAGCCGTAAAAATCGTGGATCGTCTCGGGCTTGGCCTCGGTCGCCACCAGCGTGGTGCCCTTGCTCATCCAATGGGCCGAGACCACGAGGATCGCCTTTGGGCGGGGCAGGGTGCGGCCCAGCTCGCTCCATGCGCGGCTGTAGTCGGTGTCTTCCAGTGCGTTCATCGGGCTGCCGTGGCCGAGGAAGACCACGGGCATCCGGTCGGACCGGGCGAGGCTGTCGCGCAGGCGGCGCAGGTCGGTGACAAAGCTCATGGGGCGGCTCCAATGGGTGCAGGCCCAGTATAGGCCTTGTGGCTCATTAGGATAATAGGTTCGGTCAGGCGCAAAAGAGGCGTTTCAACACAGCAATATCGGCAAATGTGCACATATGAAATTTCTGCGACGGAGTTGCCGCGGTGCAGCGTTTAATATCCAATATACTCGAATACTCCTCCCCTCAGGTGATTACATGTCCGATCCGAAAGCGGCGCCGCCCCGCCCCTCCACCCTTCTGGCCGCCGCCTTGGCGGCGCTCATCCTCGCGCTCGCCGTCGCCGTTGCCAATGCACAGGGCATGCCGCCCGGCGCAGGCGGGCGCGGGCCGACGGAAGTGGGGGTGATGGAGTTGGAGGAGGCCAATGTACCCTTTTCGGTGACCCTGCCGGGCCGGGCGGTGGCCAGCGCACAGACCGAGATCCGCCCGCGCGTGGGCGGCATGGTGGAAGAGATCCTCTATGAGCCGGGCCGCCGGGTGGAGGCGGGCACGCCGCTGTTCAGCCTTGAGCCCGACAGCTACGAGGCGGCCTTTGCCGCAGCCGAGGCAGAGCAGGCCAGCGCCGAGGCGGCGCTGAGCACGGCGCGGGCCACGGTGGAGCGCTACGAGCGGCTCGAGGGTGTGGGGGCCACGGTGTCGGAGGTGCAGACGGCGCGGGCCAATGTGGCCTCCGCCGAAGCGGCGCTCAAGAGTGCCGAGGCGGCGGTGCAGACCGCCCAGCTCGACCTTGACCGCGCGGTCCTGAAGAGCCCGATTGCGGGCGTGGTGGATGTGGCGGCGGTTTCGGTCGGCGCTATCGTTACGGCCAACCAGACCGATGCGCTCACCACAGTGACCCAGCTCGACCCTGTTTACGTGGACGTGGTTGAAAGCGCCGCCCGGATGACCCGCATCCGCGAGCGGATCGACAGCGGTGCGATGCAGCCCGGCGACCGGCTGGAGGCCACACTTACGCTGGAGAGCGGCACCACCTACGAGGGCATCGGGCGGCTGGTGACGCCGGGCACGAGCGTGTCGACCACCACCGGCTCGATCGACGTGCGCTTCGAGTTCGACAATGCCGAGCGGATGATCCTGCCGGGACAGTTCCTGCGGGTTGAGATCGTTGTTGGCACGCAACGGGCGGTGCTGGTGCCGCAACGGGCGACCACCCGGCAGGCCGATGGCACGCTCACGGTGTTTCTGGCGGTGGACGGCAAGGCCAGCCAGGTGGATCTGGAAACCTCCGGCACCTACGAGAACGCGTGGGTGGTGACCTCGGGCGTGGAGGCGGGCGATCAGGTGATCCTCGACGGGCTCTCGAACCTTTCGGACGGGGTCGAGATCAGCCCCGTGCCGGTGACCATCAGCGCGACGGGCGTGGTGGAAGATGCGGCGCCTGCGGGGGCGACCCAGGAATCCCCTGCAGAGCAGGCCGAAGAGGCCGCCTCCGAGGCACAGGCCGAAGGCAACTGATCCATGGCGCAATTCTTCATTCACCGCCCGGTCTTTGCCTGGGTGCTCGCCCTCGTCACCATGCTGGCGGGCCTCTTTGCCTTTACGCAGCTGCCGGTGTCGCAGTATCCCGACATCGCCCCCACCACCGTGCGGGTCTCGGCCAGCTACTCCGGCGCCACGGCTTCGGCGGTTGAAAACTCGGTCACCTCCGTCATCGAAGACGCCATGACCGGGCTCGACGGGGTGCTCTATATGGAGAGCACCTCGCGCGAGGGTTCCTCCTCGATCAGCCTTGTCTTCGACGAGAGCGTGGACCCGGTGGATGCGCAGAACAACGTGCAATCCAAGGTTAGCCAGGTCGAGGGGCAGCTGCCGGATACGGTGCAAAGCTCTGGCGTGAGCGTGACGCGGTCGACCTCGTCGATCCTCATGGTGGGCGCGATCGTTTCGGAAAACGGCTCCTACTCCACCGTCGAGCTGGGCGATCTGCTCGATACCCGGGTCTCCGGCCCGGTGCAGCGGACGGAGGGCGTGGGCTCGATCAACATCTTCGGCTCGGGCTACGCGCTGCGGGTTTGGCTCGACCCGCTCAGCTTGGCCGAATATCAGTTGACCCCTTCGGACGTGACCACTGCGATCTCGAACCAGAACACCACGGTTTCGGTCGGCTCGCTGGGGGCCGTGCCGGTGGTTGAGGGGCAGCAGTTTACCGCCACGATCACGGCGCAGAGCCAGCTGACCTCGGTCGAGGAGTTCGAGAACATCCTGCTGAAGTCGGAAGAAGGCGGCGGGCAGGTGCGGCTGGGCGACGTGGCGCGCATCGAGATCGGGCAGGAGAGCTATGGCGGTGATGCGCGATTCAACGGCGAGAACGCCTCGGGTTTCGGGGTGAACCTCGCCACCGGCGCCAACGCGGTGGATACTGCCGAGGCGGTGCGGGAGACCCTTGCGGAGCTGGAGGCCTCGCTGCCCGAGGGCGTCCATTTTGAAACCGCCTATGACACCTCGCCCTTTGTCGAGCTTTCGATCGAGAAGGTTTACCACACGCTGGCCGAGGCGATTGGGCTGGTGTTCATCGTGATCCTGCTGTTCCTGCAGAACTGGCGGGCCACGGTGATACCCATTCTGGCGGTGCCGGTGGTGCTGGCGGGCACCTTTGCGGTGCTGGCCGCGCTGGGTTTTTCGATCAACACGCTGACCATGTTCGCCATGGTGCTGGCCATCGGCCTTTTGGTCGATGACGCCATCGTGGTGGTCGAAAACGTGGAGCGGGTGATGGATGAAGACGGGCTGGAGCCGATGCCCGCGACCGAGAAGAGCATGGGCCAGATCACCGGCGCGCTCATCGGGATTGCGCTGGTGCTCTCTGCCGTGTTCCTGCCGATGGCCTTTTTCGGCGGCTCGACGGGGGTGATCTACCGGCAGTTCTCGGTGACGATCATCTCGGCGATGGTGCTCTCGGCCCTCGTGGCGCTGATCCTGACACCGGCGCTCACCGCCTCGCTGCTGCGGCGGGGCCACGGCACCAGCTTTGCGCCGGCGCAGTGGTTCAACCGAGGCTTCGACCGGATGACCAATGGCTATACCGGCGTGGTGAAACGGCTGGCGAAGGCGCCGCTTGTGGCGGTGCTGATCCTCGCAGGTATCATCGCGGCGGCGGGGGCCACCTACTCGCGGCTGCCATCGTCTTTCCTGCCGCAGGAGGATCAGGGGGTGATGATGGTCATGGTCAACCTCTCCGAGGGGACCACCACGGCGCAGACGGCGCAGGTGGTGGATGAGATCGAGACCTACCTGCTGACCGAAGAGGCCGAGGCAGTGGACAGCACCTTTGCCTCGCTCGGCTTCGGCTTTGGCGGCTCGGGGCAGAACGTGGCGATGCTCTTCGTGAAGCTGAAGGACTTCGAGGAGCGGAAGGGGGACGACCTTTCTGCCGCCTCGGTGATCGGGCGGGCGACGGCCAAGTTCGGCAACAACCGCGCGGGCCGGGTGATCTTTGTGCAACCGCCGGCGATTCAGGGGCTGGGCAACACCTCGGGCTTTTCGATGTATCTGGTGGACTATGGCGCGAGCGGCACCGAGGCGCTGATGGCCGCTGCCGAAGAACTGGAAGCCGTGGCCGGGCAGGATGCGCGCCTGTCCAACGTGCGGGCCTCGGGCACTGACAGCGAGGCCGTGCTGCGGCTTGTGATCGACCAGCAGAAGGCAGAGAGCTTCGGCGTGTCGGTGAGCGGGGTGAACAGCATCCTTTCGACCATCTTCAGCGGGCGCTCGGTGAACGACTTCGACAAGGACGGCTCGCTGCGCCCGGTGATCGTGCAGGCCGATGCGCAATACCGGATGCAGCCGGAGAACGTGGAAGACTGGTTTGCCGTCAACGCCTCGGGCGAGATGGTGAGCTTTGCCAGCTTCATCACCACCGAGTGGGTCTCGACCACGCCCTCGCTGGCGCGGATCGACGGCACCTCGGCGATCTCGATCTCGGGACAGCCGGGCAGCGGGGTCTCGTCCGGCGAGGCAATGGATGCGATTGCCGAACTGGCCGAGGGGCTGGAGGGCGGATATGGCGTGGCCTGGACCGGGCTCAGCTATCAGGAGCAGCAGTCGGGCAGCCAGGCGCCGTGGCTCTACGCGCTCTCGGCCCTTGTCGTGTTCCTTTCGCTGGCGGCGCTCTATGAGAGCTGGTCGATTCCCTTTGCGGTGATGCTGGCCGTGCCGGTCGGTCTGGCGGGCGCGCTCGCCTTTGCGCTGATCTTCGGCCAGACGAACGATGTGTATTTCAAGGTCGGGATCCTGACGACCATCGGGCTGGCGGCGAAGAACGCGATCCTGATCGTCGAATTCGCCCGCGATCTGGAGGTGGCAGGGCGCACGGCGGTGCAGGCGGCGATCGAGGCGGCGAAGATGCGGTTGCGCCCGATCCTGATGACCTCGCTGGCCTTCATGCTTGGCGTTCTGCCTCTGGCGATTGCCACCGGGGCCGGGGCCAAAGCGCAGAACGCCATCGGCATCGGCGTGCTGGGCGGGATGACGGCGGCGACCTTCATCGGAATTTTCGTTGTGCCGGCCTTCTACGTGCTGGTCCGCAAGGTCTCTGGCGGGCGGCCCATGGGCTAGGTTTCGGGGGCTGGACATTTCCGACTTTTATAGTCAGGATTTAGCCCGAATGACGCTTTGGGGGGCTTTGCCGGGCGGTGCAGCGTGGTGCCGAAGGTGTGGCTATCAGCTCAACCCCATGCGCCTGCACGGAAACTCAGGGCAACCGCCGCGCATGATGCGGCGCGCGCCCGATAAGGAATAAGCCGATGATCCTTGGCGGACAGGCCATGCGCCGAACCCTTCTAGCCGTGGCTTTGGCCGCTCTTTCAACCGGAGCCGGGATCGGGGCGCTGCAGGCGCAGGACGCGGCGCCGGATGTTGCCCAAGATGCGCCCGCCGCGCCTGCAGCCCCAGAGGCTGCCGATTCGGCGCCAGCGGTGAGCGGAGGTGCCGACACGGCGCCGAGTGCCGCGAGCGAAACCCCGCCGGCTATTGGTGGCTCCGATGCAGAGGCGGGTGATGATGCAGGGACGGATGATGCTGAAGCGGGCGAAGCTGCCGAGCAGACCGATGCTGCGGCACCTGCCGAGGAGGTCACTTCGGCCGCGGCCGAGCCTGCCGCATCCGCAGAGCCGCAGTTGAGCGCTTTGGAGCGTCTGACCGACTTTCTCATTCAAGGCGGGCCGGCGATCTGGGCGATTTCGGCGCTTTCGGTGCTGACGCTAGCGCTTATCCTCTGGAAGATCTGGCGCTTCTCCGCCGCCGGGGCGTGGTCTCGCAAGCATTCGTTCCGGGCGGTTCGGATGTGGACGGACGGGCAGCGGGATGATGCGCTCTCCAGCCTTGCGCGGCGTCGCGGGGTGCGTAGCCGGATGACCCGCGCAGCGATGCTGGCGCGGCGCGAGCTGGATGAGGAGAGCGCCCGCGAAGAAGTTTCACGCGTGGCCAAGCGCGAGCTGTCACGCCTCTCGGGCGGGCTTCGGGCGCTGGAGCTGATCGCCACCATCGCCCCGCTGCTCGGCCTTCTGGGCACGGTGCTCGGCATGATCGACGCCTTCCAGACCTTGCAGGAATCCGGCAACCGGGCCGACCCGGCGATGCTGGCGGGCGGTATCTGGGAGGCGCTGCTGACCACGGCGGCGGGCATGGCGGTGGCGATCCCGGCCTCCATCGCGCTCACGTGGTTCGAGTCCATCCGCGACGGCGTGCGCGAAGACATGGAAGACATCGCCGCCCGGCTCTTTGTGGCCGATGCCCCGCCCCAAACCCAACTGGCGCGCGCAGCGGAGTAACGGCGTGACCCTTTTCGACGCGCCCCGAAAGCCCAGACGGCCCAGCCTGACCCCGCTGATCGACGTGGTCTTTCTGCTGCTGGTCTTCTTCATGCTGGCGTCGCGTTTTGGCACCGATGTGATGCTGCCGATGCCCTTGGCGGGCAGCGGCGGAGGCACGGCCTACAGCGGCCCGCCCCGGCTGGTGGACATTACCCCGGAGGCGCTGCGGCTGAATGGGGTGGAGACTGGCGAGGCGGTGCTGGCTGAGGCGCTGGTCGGGCTGGTGGAGCAGAGGGGTGACACGATCATCCTGCGCGGGCGTGACGGCGCCGATCTGCAACGGGTGATCTCGGTGGCCGAGGCGCTGCGCGCGGCGGGTTACACTGGTTTGGTGCTGGTCGAATGATGGATTTCTCCGATCAGCCCCGCCGCACCTCGGGCGAATCCGTGGTGCCGATGATCAACGTGGTCTTCCTGCTGCTGATCTTTTTCCTGATGACCTCAAGCCTCACCCCGCCCGAGCCGATTGAGGTGGAGCCGCCAGTGGCACAGGGCGAGGAGGCGGAGACCGGGGTGGCGACGCTCTACATAGGCGCAGACGGGGCTCTGGCGTTTGAAGACCTGCGCGGGGAGGCCGCCGTTGCGGCTTTTGTTGCGGCAGGCGCGGACAAGGCGCAGGTTCGGGCGGACGGCAAAGTGGAGGCCGCGGCTGTGGCCCGGGTGATGGCACAGCTTTCGGCGGCGGGGCTGACCCGCGTCGAGCTTGTGGCGGTGCCGCAATGAGGGCGGATTTTCCGGTTTTCGTAGGCGTGGCCGTGCTGCTGCACATCGCCATCGCCTTTGCGTTGCCAAAGCCGGAGGGCGGCGCGATGACCGGCGGCGAAGGCGGCGAGGATGCTGCCTCGATCACCGCGGCCAGCGCGACCACGGCAGCGATGGTGGAAGAGTGGGAACGTCCGCCGGAGCTTGAGGAGCCTGTTTCGCAAGCCCAGCCTGAGCCGGTCGAGCCGGAGACGACCCCGCACGAGATGGCTGCGTTGGCCGAAGCCTTGCCGCCTACGGAGGCGCCGCAGCAGGTGCAGCCTGACGCCGCGGAGGCTGCGCCGCAGATGGATACGGAGCCTGTGTTGCAGGCCAGCCCGGTCTCGCCCTCTGTCGAGGTGCCGCCCGCAGCCATGGCTCCGGCACAACTGCCCGCCACGCCGGAGCTGCCGCAGGTGGCCGCGTTGCCCGAAACGATGCGCCCGACATTGCCCGAACAACCGCGCGCCACGCCGCCCGTGCCTGCAGAGATGCCCGAAATCGACACGGCCAATGCCGAACCGCAGCAACCGAAGACTGCGCCCGATCGCAGTATCCGGCCTCGGAAGATGCCGCAGCGGCCCGAGCAGCCGGTCGCCGAAGCGCCCAAACCAGAGCCGAAGCGCACGGGCCAGCCAGCGCCGAAGCAGGCCACCCAGCAGGCGAGGCCGGCGCAGGAGACGGCGCCCGCCCGTGCCGGCGCAAAGTCGGCCGGGTCAGGCGGATCATCTCAGGCGGGGATCGCGAAGAATGCGGGGGCGCGGCAGCTTTCGGCCAGCCAGAAGCAGAACCTGATGGCGCAATGGGGCGCGCAGATCCGGTCGCGGATCGAGCGGCGCAAGCGCTCGCCGGGTGGCCGGGGGCGCGTGGTGATGCGGATCAGCGTTGCCGCCTCGGGGCAGGTGACCGGCGTGGGCATTGTGCGCTCGTCCGGCAATGCCCGGCTCGACAGGGCGGCGGTTCAGGCGGTGCGGAGCGCGGGGCGGATGCCGCGCGCGCCGAAGCAGCTTGGCGGCGGGACCCAGTCGTTCAATCTTCCGATGGATTTCAACTGAGCCCCTGCCGCTTTGGTCGTGTTGGTGGTCAGGCGGCCCGCACAAGTGGCGGGGCAACGCCTTCGACCAAGGCGCCATGCAGCGCGGCAATCGCCGGGTCCAGTGCCTCGCGGTCGAGGATGAACTGCACATCCACGTTGCGCGGCCCCTGGCTGGCGCCGATGGCCTCCAGCCCGGCTTCCGCGATGGATTGCAGACCGCGGGTGAGCACCGAAAGGCCCGAAAGGTCACGCCCGATCACCGAGGCCATCGAGATGGCACGGGTGCTGATCTCGGCGGAGGGGTAGAGCTTGGCGAGGTCATTCTCGACCCGGCGCAGCACCTTCATCGAACTGTCCACGTAGTGGGTGATCGTGTTGGCGTTGGAGACCTTGGAGACGATGCGCACGCCGTGACGGGTGAGCGCCTCGAGGATCGCCGCGTCATAGCCCTTCACGCCGACCATATCCTGCTCGAAGACCTCCAGTGCGAAGAGATCGAGACCGGTCACGATTTCCACCGCCGCCGTCTCGGCGGGGCGGTCATCGATCAGCGTGCCGGGATCTTCGGGCTCGAAGGCGTTGGTCACCCGCAGGGGCACCTCGGCCTGACGCAGGGTCTTTGCCGCCTTGGGGTGGATCGCCTCCATCCCGAGGTTCGAGAGCTGGTCGGCCACGTCATAGTTGGTGCGGCCCAGCTTGCGCGCCGCGCCTTCGCCCACCAGCTTGGGGTCGGCGGAGGAGAGGTGAAACTCCTTGTGGATGATCGCCTCGCGGGCGCCGGTGAGGGCGGCCAGTTGCGAGAAGGTCACCTCGGAGTAACCCCGGTCGAACTCGTTCATCAGCCCTTCGCGGCATTGCGCGTAGCCGGTGACGATGGGCATCTCGCGGCTCATGTCCACGCCCTTGAGGGCGCTGGTGATCCGGTCGCTCAGGTCGAGGCCGCCTTCATCCCGCCAGCCCGACAGGTCGATGAAGCGGGCGTTCACCCCGGCGCGTTGCAGCAGCAGGGTGGTGACATAGGCCGAATGCGCCTCGCCCAGCCCGGCCAGTAGCTCGCGGGTGTGTGCGAGGTTCTCCGAGAGGCGGAAGTGGCCGTGGCGGCAGAGGCGGCGCAGGTTGAGCAGGCTGGTGCGGGCACCTTGGATGCGGTCATCGACGAAGGCATCGGCCTTCACCCGATCCTCGCCCTCGTCCAGCACGCGGGCGTTGGCCGCGCGCATGGCATCTGCCACCGCCGTCAGCCGGGCCTCCCAGCCCTCGCCCTCGGCATCGTCGCCGCGGGCATAGGCGGCATAGACACCGGGCGCGCCGGTTTTCTTGTGTTCAAGCAGCAGGTTGGTGATGCCGCCGAAGGCCGAGACCACGAAGACCCGGCCATAGAGCGCCTCCGCGCCACGTCCACCGAGGATGAGCGTGTCGCGCAGATCATGAATGCGGTCCATCGAGGTACCGCCGATCTTTTCAACCGTATGGGTCATTTCAGGCCTCCTCGGCCTCCTCCGCGGGGGCATAGGAGCCGTCCTCGCGGTGGACTTCTGTGCCGGTCACGGGCGGGTTGAAGCAGCAGGCCATCACCAGCTCTTCATCCGCCTTCAGCGTGTGCCGGTCGTGCTTGTCGAGCGCATACATGACGCCGGGCTTGATGTGATGGGTCTCGCCGGTGGCCAGATCGGTGATCGAGCCGGTGCCCTGCATGCAATAGACGCTCTCGAAGTGGTTCTTGTACTCGAAGGTGTGCTCCGAGCCCGCTCCGAGGAAGGTGATGTGGAAAGAAAAGCCCATCCCGTCCTGCGCCAGCAGCATCCGCACCGAGCTCCATTGCGCGTCGGACACCACGCGGTCACGCTCGTCTTTGACGATCTCGTTGAAATCTCTGACAATCATCGGGGTTACTCCGCTGCAATCTTGGCTTGGCCGTCCAGGACGCCACGGGCGGCGGACAGCAGGATGTCGAAGCCTTTCGAGAAGGTCTCGACAGGCGTTGTGAGGGGGGCGAGCACCTTGACCACCTGGTCTTCGTTGCCCGAGGTCTCGATGACGAGGCCCAGCTCGTAGGCACGGGCGCAGATGGCCCCGGCCAGCTCGCCGGAGCCCACATCGACGCCCTGCATCAGGCCACGGCCCTTGAGGGTCGCGCCGGGCACCATGGCGGCGAGGTCGGCCAGCCGGTCATGGATCAGCTGCTGCTTCTCGGCCAGCTCCTTGGCGAAGGCCTCATCGGCCCAGAACTTCTCGATCGCCACCCGGGCGGTCACGAAGGCATGGGTGTTGCCCCGGAAGGTGCCGTTGTGCTCGGCGGGGCCGAACACGTCATGCTCGGGGCGCACCAGCACGGCGGCGAAGGGCAGGCCGAAGCCCGAGAGGCTCTTGGCCATGGTCACGATATCGGGCGTCACGCCCATCTCCTCGAAGGAGAAGAAGGTGCCGCAGCGGCCGCAACCGGCTTGAATATCGTCGATGATCAGCAGGGCGCCATGCTTGCGGGCAATCGCCTCGATGTGGCGGACCCACTCGGGGCTGGCGGCGTTGAGGCCACCCTCGCCCTGCACGGTCTCAAGGATGATCGCGGCGGGCGCATCGACGCCGCCGGAGGCATCGGAGAGCATCTGCTCGAGCTGCGCGGCGGTGTCCACGCCCTCGCCGAAGTAGCCGTCGAACGGCATCCGGGTCACGCCCGCGAGGTCCATCGCGGCGCCGCCACGGTGGTAGCCGTTGCCTGTGGCTGCCAGCGCGCCGTTGGTCACGCCGTGGAAGCCGTTGGTGAAGGCGATGATGTTGGTGCGGCCGGTGACCTTGCGGGCGATTTTCATCGCCGCTTCAACCGCATTTGCACCGGTCGGGCCGGTGAACATGATGCGATGATCCATGTCGCGCGGGGCGAGGATGTGGCGCTCGAAGGCTTCAATGAACCCGGCCTTGGCATCGGTGTGCAGGTCGAGCCCGTGGGCGATGCCATCGGCGGTGATGTGCTCCACCAGTGCGGCCTTCATGTCGGGGTCGTTGTGGCCGTAGTTCAGCGAGGAACAGCCGGCAAGAAAGTCGATCCAGCTGTTGCCATCGGCGTCGATCAGCTCGGAGCCGCGGCCCTTGGCAAACATCGCGGGCATGCCACGGCAGTAGGAACGGGCCGCGCTTTCGCGGCGGGTGAAAATGTCATCGGTCAAGGTCATGTCCTTGGGCATGAGGAATCCTTTCAGGATTGAATCCGGTCTGTGAGGGAGAGGTCGATCAGGCTGCGCGCGCCAGCGCACCGGGGGAGGGCAGGCTGATCGTCACCATGTGTTCGGTGTCGTGATGACCGTCGAAATGCGCGTCACGTTCGAAGTGCGGCTCGTCGGTCAGTTCGCCGCCGATGGAGCGGGCAAAGCTGCGAAACAGCGCCCAAGAGGCGGCATTGTCTTTGGTGATCGTGGTCTTGAGGTGGTCGGCCTCGTCGCAGGCGTCGCGCTCCAGCAACTCGGCCAGCATCTTCTTGCCGAGGCCCAGCCCGCGTGCCTTGGGGCTCACCGCCACCTGCCAGACGAAGAGTTCGTCTTTCGCCGGGACCATGTGGCCGGAGATCCAGCCCACGATATCGCCCTCCAGTTCGGCCACCACGCAGGTATCGCGGAAGTGGTCGGCCTGGATCAGGTTGGCATACATCGAGTTCTCGTCGAGAGGCTTGCAGCTTTTGACAAGCGCCCAGATATCGGCCCCGTCCGTCGCATCGGGTTTGCGCAGGCGGGGCGTCCGAGTTCGGGGTTCGGCGAGATCTCTTGGCATCGGCAGGTGTCCTCATTTGTTTCGTATGGCTAAGTAAGCGGCTTTGAATTGTAATTCAACAAGCGAAGGAAAGTTTCACAGAATCTTCGCGAAACCGGAGAAAAATCCGGATTTATGTGTGAATTATACGCCTATCCAGGGTTCTCTTCGTTTAGATTACTGAAGCATCCTGCCGCTAACGCTTTGGGGATTGAAGAGTTTTTTGCTGCCGTGGCACACTTCACCCATGACAGCCTCGCCCGCAGACCGTGTTGACGACAGCCTGATCGCCCTGCGGCGCATCATCCGGGCGATCTGGCTCTATGACCGGGATCTGGCGCAGGCCGCCGGGGTGACACCGGCGCAGCTCAGGGTGCTCCAGATTCTACGGGGCAGGCCCGAGGGCAGCGCCACGCCCAAGGCGCTGGCCGATCAGATGGGCGTGGTGCAGGCCACCGTCACCGCGCTGGTCGACAAGTTGCAGGCGACCGGCCATGTCAGCCGCGAGCGCTCGCAGACCGACCGGCGGCAAACCAATGTGGTGATCACCGAGAGCGGGCGGGAGACTGTGCGGGAGGCGCCTGACGCGCTGCAACAGCGGTTCGTGCGGTCCTTCGACGAGATGGCCGATTGGGAGCAGGCGCAGCTCGTGGCCTCGCTGGAGCGGGTGGCGGCGATGCTGGACGCCGAAGAGATCGACGCCTCGCCGGTGCTCACCGCCGGGGCCATCGACAGCCCGCAGAAGGCGCGCTGAGACCGCTAGCCGCGGCCCGCGACGCTGGCCTGATAACCTTCCAGTTCCTTGATCAGCGCCATCCCCTCAGGCCGCTCCATCCGCGCGCAGAACTCCTGCCAGACCGCGCCATAGGGCATGTCTTTCAGCTCTTCGGTGAGCATGAAGCGGGTGGAGAAATCGAGGGCGGTTTCGGCCTGCTTGAGCCGGTCCAGCGGCAGCAGCAGGGCCCGGAGCAGGGCCTTTTGCATGTTGCGCGTGCCGATCACCCAAGCCGCCGTGCGGCTGATGGTGGCATCGAAGAAATCCAGCCCAATATGGGTGCGGCCCAGCAGATCTGCGCTGACAAGTTCGTTGGCCATGGCTTGGATATCGTCGTTCAGCAGGATCACGTGGTCACTGTCCCAACGCATGGGGCGCGAGACGTGCAGAAGTATATCGCCCAGCGAGAGGGCGCAGGCCGAGAGTTTGTCGGCGATGTTCTCGGTGGGGTGGAAGTGGCCCATGTCGAGGCAGAGAAGGGTGCGTTTGCGGATCGCGTACCCGAGGTAGAACTCATGGCTGCCGACGGTGCAGGCCTCTACCCCGATGCCGAAGAGCTTGCTCTCGACCGCGTCCAGCATATTGGCGGCATTCAGCGGCTCGGAGAACATGTCATCGAGCGAGGCTTCGAGCCGGGCGCGGGCGGCCATGCGGTCGATCGGGGTGTCCTTGTAGCCGTCGGGCACCCAGACGTTGTTGACGGCGGGCGAGCCGAGCGCCTTGCCCATCTCGGCGGCAATCTCGCGGCTGCGGCAGCCGTGCTCGACCCAGAAATCGCGGATGCCTTTGTCGGGGTGCGAGAGGGTGAGGTTGTCGTCTGCCTTTTCGTGGGCAAAGAAGGTGGGGTTAAAATCCAGCCCGATGCCGGCCTCGCGGGCCCAGTCGACCCAAGGGGCGAAGTGGCGAAACTCGATCTCGTCGCGGCCCGGGGTTTCGTCGGTGTCCAAGTAGATCGCGTGAAGGTTCAGCCGGTGGCTGCCGGGGATCATGGAATAGGCAAAGTCGAGGTCGGCGCGCAGCTCGGCAGGGGTGCGGGCGCGGCCGGGGTGGTTGCCGGTGGCCTGAATGCCGCCGCCCGAGGTGCCGGACTTGGGCTCGAAACCCACAACGTCATCGCCCTGCCAGCAGTGCATCGAGATCGGGATGGTGGCGAGGCGGCTCAGGGCGGCTTCGGTATCGACGCCCCAATCGGCGAATTGGGCCTCGGCGCTTTCGTAACTCATGGTTCCCTCCTCCTCAGCGCGTGAAGGCCTGAACATTGCCGGCATCCACGTTTAGGATGTTGCCGGTCGACTTGGCCGAGGTCTCGGCGGCGAAGAAATAGGCGGCTTCAGCAATGTCTTCGGGCAGAACCGATCGCTTGAGCATGGAGCGGTTGCGATACATCTCCTCCAGCCCCTCCTTGTCGGTGCCATAGGTCGAGGCGCGCTGGTCGAGCCATTCACCCTCCCAGATCTTGGAGCCGCGCAGCACTGCATCGGGGTTGACCACGTTCACCCGGATGCCCGCCTCGGCGCCTTCGAGCGCGAGACACCGGGCAAGGTGAATCTCGGCGGCCTTGGCGGTGCAATAGGCGGAGGCATTGGGCGAGGCGGCGAGGCCGTTCTTGGAGGCGACGAAGACGATGGCGCCGCCCATCTTTTGCACCCGCATCAGCCGGAAGGCCTCTCGGCTGACGAGGAAGTAGCCGGTGCTGAGAATGTCCATGTTCTTGTTCCAGAGCGCCAGCGAGGTCTCCTCGACCGGCGCGGAGGAGGCGATGCCGGCGTTGGACACCAGAATGTCGATCCCGCCGAACTCCACCGCTGCCTCGGCATAGGCGCGGGCCACGGCGGCCTCGTCGGTGACGTTCATCATGACCGAGCGGACCACGTCGCGCCCGTGGCGCTGTGCGAGTTGCTCCTGGGTAGCCTTAAGCCCGTCCTCGGCAATGTCGGCCAGCACGACGCAGGCGCCCTCGGCGAGGTAACGCGCCGCGGTGGCCGCCCCGATGCCGCCCGCGCCGCCGGTGATCAGCGCGACACGGCCGGCGAGGGATTTGGGCTTGGGCATGCGTTGCAGCTTGGCCTCTTCGAGCAGCCAGTACTCGATATCGAAGGCCTCCTGTTCAGGCAGGCCGGTGTATTCGCTCACCGCGGAGGCGCCGCGCATCACGTTGATTGCGTTGACGTAGAACTCGCCGGAAATCCGGGCAGTGGCCTTGTCCTTGGCGAAGGTGATCATGCCGACGCCGGGCACGAGGTAGACCACGGCGTTGGGGTCGCGCAGGGCCGGGGAGTTGGCGTGTTTGCAGCGCTCGTAATAGGCGGCGTAATCGTCGCGGTAGGCGGCGACCTGCGCGGGCAGGCCCTCCAGCACCTCGTCGATGTTGCCCTTGGCGGGGTCGAACTCCACCACCAGCGGGCGGATCTTGGTGCGCAGGAAGTGATCTGGGCAGGAGGTGCCGAGTGCGGCCAGCGGGCGCATGTTCTGGGCGTTGACGAACTCGAGCACGGCGGGTTCGTCGTTGAAGTGGCCGACCATGTGCTGGTTGCCGGAAACGAAGCCGCGGATCGCGGGCATTAGCCGGGCGGCAACGGCGCGGCGCTCGGCCTCGCCGAGGCTCTCGTGCAGGGGGCCGCCGAAGGCTGGCACATCGGCCGTGCGCCGGGCCAGCCATGCGGTGGCCTCGTTGATGACCTCGATCGTCTTGTCATAGCAGGCGCGGGCGGTATCGCCCCAGGTGAAGAGGCCGTGGCTCTCGAGCACGACGCCATCGGCCTCGGGGTTCTCGACGCAGAACTTTTCCAGCCAAAGGCCCAGCTCGTAGCCCGGGCGCTTCCACGGGAGCCAGCCGATCTTTTCGCCGAAAATCTCCTGCGTCAGCGCCTTGGAGTTCTTCGAGGCGGCGATGGCGATGATCGCGTCGGCGTGGACGTGGTCGACATGCTTGCGCGGAACATAGGCGTGCAGCGGGGTGTCGATGGAGGCGGCGCGGGCGTTGAGATTGAAGGTGCAATGGGGGAGGTAGCCGACCATCTCGTCTTCATGCTCGGGGCCGCGGTAGAGGGCTTTGAGGGCCTCCAGCTTCTCCATGTAGAGCGTGGCGAAGCCATCGAGCTTCATCGAGCCAATATCCCCGCCCGAGCCCTTGACCCAGAGCACCTCCACCTCCTTGCCGGTGAGCGGATCGACCTCCATTACCTTGGCGGAAGTGTTGCCGCCGCCGTAGTTGGTGACGCGCTTGTCGGAGCCGAGGATGTTGGAGCGGTAAAGCAGCAACTCCGACTCGCTCATGCCAGCGGCATCGGCCTCGTTCCAGCGGTTCTCAAGAAGCTGACTTTCCGAAGTTTTTCCGGCGGTCTTCAACATGGCATCCTCCCGATGGGCGCCCGCAGTCAGCGCCTGTTCCTCGCCGGGAACCTGACGGCGCTGCGGCGGATTGTCAATCTCAAACGATCAAAACCAATCACGCTGCGGCGCAGAATGATTGTTTGTGATCGGTAATGATTGACAAGCCCACCGAATCCGGCAAATCTCGCTGCTCAACGGGAGGTGCCAATGCACGAGAAGGAACGCCACAGGATCATCCTTTCCGCCGTTCAGGACCGGCCGGTCGTGACGGTGGTGGACCTGTGCAACCTGACCGAAGCCTCCGAAGCCACGATCCGCCGTGACATCGCCGCGCTCGATGCGCAAAAGAAGCTGCGCCGGGTGCGGGGCGGGGCGGAGGCGATCACGCCGCCGCAATTCGTCGGGCTGGCCGGGCGGCCCTTTGCCGTCAGCGAAACCATGCACAGCCACGAAAAGCAGGCGATTGCCCGCGCGGCGGTGGAACTGTGCGACGATGGCGACTCGATCATCATCAACGGGGGCACGACGACCTTTCAGATGGTGCATCCGTTGGCCTCGCGCCGGTGTCAGGTGTTCACCAACTCGTTCCCCATCGCCGAGCACTTGCTGAAGCACTCAAAGAACACGGTGATGCTGTCGGGCGGGGTCATTTACCGCGAGCAGAACATCATCCTGTCGCCCTTCGACAATGACGTGACCCGCAATTTCTATGCCCGCCGGATGTTCATGGGCGCCCAAGGCCTCGGCCCGCTGGGGCTGATGGAAGCCGACCCGCTGCTGATTCAGGCCGAACAGAAGCTGATCGGGCAGGCCGACGAGCTGGTGGTGCTGGTGGACAGTTCAAAGTTCGCCAACCGGTCCAGCCTTGTGCTGTGCCCGCTGACCCGGATCGACACGGTGATCACCGACGAGGGGATCCCCGACAAGGCCGCCGCCATGCTTGAGGCGGCAGAGGTGACGCTGATCGTCGCGCAGAGTGGCGCGGCCCAGCAGGAAGAGGCGGGCTGACCCGCCGGAACATGCATCGTGATCTCAGGGAGGAAACCATGATCCGTCGCAACTTTACCAAACTTCTCGCAGGCGCCAGCCTCGCTGTCAGCCTCATGGGCACCAGCGCGATGGCGCAGGACAACATGCGCATCGCGCTGGTGGTCAAGGCGCTGGGCATCGGCTTTTTCGAGGCCGCCGCCAAGGGGGCCGAAGAGGCCGCGGGCGAGCTGGGCAATGTGGAGATCATCTATACCGGCCCCACCGATACCACCGCCGAGGGCCAGATCGAGGTGATCAACGCGCTGATCGCGCAGGGCGTCGATGCCATCGCGATCTCCGCCAACGACCCCGACGCTCTGGTGCCTGCGCTGAAAAAGGCGCAGCAGCGTGGCATCACCGTGATCTCGTGGGATAGCGGCGTGGCCGAAGAGGGCCGCTCAATGCACCTCAACCCCTCGTCCAACCCGCTCATTGGCAACATGATCATCAAGCTGGCTGCCGATCACCTGCCGGACGGCGGGCAGGTGGCCGTGCTCTCGGCCTCTGCCACGGCGACGAACCAGAACATCTGGATCGAAGAGATGAACAAGGTGCTGCCGGACTATCCGGGCATCGAGGTGGTGGGCACCGTCTATGGCGATGACCTTGCCGACAAGTCCTACCGCGAGGCGCAGGGCCTCATGCAGTCCTACCCCGACCTCGACGCCATCATCGCGCCGACCTCGGTGGGCATCGTGGCGGCCGCGCAGGCGGTGCAGGATGCCGGCAAGGCGGGCGAGATCAACGTGACCGGCCTTGGCCTGCCCTCCGAGATGGCTGGTGCCATCGAGAGCGGTGCCTCGAAGTCCTTCGCGATCTGGAACCCGATCGACCTTGGCTACTCGGCCACGATGATCGCCCATGCCCTCGCCTCGGGCGCGGCCACTGCCGAGCCGGGCGCGTCCATCCCGATGGGTCGCATGGGCGAGGTGACGCTGGATGAGACGACCTCGGGCGCGATGGCCGACCCGTTCGTTTACGACAGCTCGAACATCGACGAGTTCAAATCGATCTTCTGATCGGCTCAGCCCCGGCGCGGCTTGGCCTGCGCCGGGGTGATCCGTCTGGCCGGCGGGGCAAGGCCCTGCACGCCGGACCATTCGCGCAATCGCACATGGTTAACACGGGCTCCCGCGCGGGCCCCGATGGAGCGGGCATGCTGATGCATTTCCAGGCCGATCAAGCCCCAGCCGATCAGGCACACGCCGCCGGCACCCCCGTGTTGGCGCTGGAGGGCATCACCAAGGCCTTCCCCGGTGTGAAGGCGCTCGATGGCGTGTCGCTTCGGCTCTACTCGGGCGAGGTGACGGCGCTGGTGGGCGAGAACGGGGCGGGCAAATCGACCGTGGTGAAGACCCTCACGGGTATCTACCAGCCGGACGGCGGCGCCATTCTGGTGGATGGCGCTCCTGTACAGTTCCCTACAGCGCAGGATGCGGCCCGCTCCGGGGTGACGGCAATCCATCAGGAGACCGTGCTGTTTGACGAGCTTTCGGTCGCCGAGAACATCTTTTTGGGCCATGCCCCGCGCTGGCGGTTTGGCCTGATCGACTGGCGCAGCATGCAGGCGCGGGCGGGCGAGATCTTGCGCGGCATCGGCGCCGAGATCGACCCGGCGACCCGGCTGCGCGACCTCGGCATCGCCAACAAGCACCTTGTCGCCATCGCCCGCGCGCTCTCTGTCGATGCCCGCGTGGTGATCATGGATGAGCCGACCGCTGCGCTCTCTCACAAGGAGATCGAGGAGCTTTACGAGCTGGTCGAGAAGCTGAAGGCACAGGGCAAGGCGATCTTGTTCATCAGCCACAAGTTCGACGAGATCTTCCGCATCGCGGACCGTTACACCGTGTTCCGCGACGGGCAGTTCATCGGGGACGGGCTGATCTCGGAGATCGACGAGGCGGCGCTGGTCAAGATGATGGTCGGCCGCGATGTGAGTCAGGTCTTCCCCGACCGGCAGAGCGCCCCGGGCGAAGAGGTGCTTCAGGTCGTGGGCTACAGTCACCCGACCGAATTTGACGAGATCGGCTTTTCGCTCAAGCGCGGCGAGATCCTTGGCTTTTACGGGCTGGTGGGCGCGGGGCGCTCGGAGTTCATGCAGGCGCTCTTCGGCATTACCCGCCCCTCCAAGGGGGTGACGAAGATCGAGGGGGAGCTGGCCGTTGTGCGCTCGCCCGCCGAGGCGATTGCGCAGGGCATCGTCTACGTGCCGGAGGACCGGGGCCAGCAGGGCGCGATCACCGCCATGCCGATCTTTCAGAACGTCACGCTGCCTTCACTGGGCCGCACCTCGCGCCGGGGCTTTCTGAAGCTGGCCGAGGAGTTCCGGCTGGCGCGCGAGTATACCGAGCGGCTCGACCTACGGGCGGCCTCGCTGGATACCCCGGTGGGCAGCCTCTCGGGCGGCAACCAGCAGAAGGTGGTGATCGCCAAGTGGCTCGCAACCAAGCCACGGGTGATCATCCTCGACGAGCCGACCAAGGGCATCGACATCGGCTCCAAGGCGGCGGTGCATGAGTTCATGGCCGAGCTGGCCGCGCAGGGGCTGGCGGTGATCATGGTCAGCTCCGAGATCCCCGAGATCCTCGGCATGTCGGACCGGGTGATCGTGATGCGCGAAGGCCGGATTGCCGCCGAGTTGGAGGGCGACGACCTGACCCCTGAAACCCTTGTTCGCCACGCGGCGGGCATTTGAGAGCGAGGTGGGCGCCATGTTGCAACGCCTGATTTCATCGCGCGAGGCGCTCCTTCTGGGGGCCATCGCGGTGCTGCTGGCGCTGATCGCCACGCGCTTTCCGGGCTTCATCGCGCCGGGCAACCTTGCGCATGTGTTCAACGACACCTCGCCGCTGATCCTGCTCGCCATCGGCCAGATGATCGTGATCCTGACCAAGTGCATTGACCTGTCGGTCGCCGCCAACCTCGCGCTGACCGGTATGGTGGTGGCGATGATCAACGTCAGCTTCCCGGGCGTGCCGGTGGCGGTGATCCTCGCCGTAGCGCTGGCGCTGGGCACGCTGATGGGCATGGTCAACGGCCTGCTGGTCTGGAAGCTGCAAATCCCGCCCATCGTGGTGACGTTGGGCACGATGACCATTTTCCGGGGCATCATCTTTTTGATCTCGGACGGCAAATGGGTGAACAGCCATGAGATGAGCGAAGGATTCAAGGCCTTCCCCCGGGCGGAGCTTCTGGGCCTGCCGATGCTCAGCTGGGTGGCGCTGGTGGCGGTCGCCGTCTTTGCCGTGGTGATGACCCGCACCCGGCTTGGCCGCGCCTTCTACGCGGTGGGCGGCAACCCCCATGCGGCGGTCTATACCGGGCTGGACGTGGGCCGCACGCAGTTCTGGGCGTTCACCATCTCGGGCGCGCTGGCCGGGATCACCGGCTACCTCTGGGTCTCGCGCTACGCGGTGGCCTATGTCGATATCGCCGGGGGCTTCGAGCTCGATGTGGTGGCGGCCTGCGTCATCGGCGGCATCTCCATTGCGGGCGGTGTGGGCACGGTGGGCGGGGCGCTGCTGGGCGCGCTCTTTCTCGGCGTCATCAAGAACGCGCTGCCGGTGGTCGATATCTCGCCGTTCTGGCAGCTCGCCATCTCCGGCGCGGCGATCATCATCGCGGTTGCGGTCAATGCCCGCGCGGCGCGGGTGAAGGGGCGGATCATCCTCAAATCGGCGGAGCAGGCGGCATGAGCGAGACGACGACACGGCACATCCCCGACCGGCTGCGCTCACCGCTGGAGGCGCGGCTGAAGAGCTGGGAGAGCTTGCTGCTGCTGGTGGCGGTGGCGATCTTCATCGCCAACAGCTTTGCCTCGCCCTACTTTCTGAACGCGTGGAACCTCTCGGACGCGACCTTCAACTTCACCGAAAAGGCGATGATCGCCTTTGCCATGGCGCTGCTCATCATCTCGGGCGAGATCGACCTGAGCGTGGCCGCGATCATCGCGCTGGCCTCCACGGCGATGGGCGCGGCGGTGCAGTTTGGCGTGGGCACGCCGGGGTTGGTGCTGATCGGGCTGACCACGGGGCTGGCCTGTGGCGCGTTCAACGCGGTGCTCGTCACCCGGCTCGGGCTGCCCTCGATCGTGGTGACGATCGGCACCATGAGCCTGTTCCGGGGGATCAGCTACATCGTTCTGGGCGATCAGGTCTACAAGGGCTACCCGGCGGATTTTGCCTTCTTCGGGCAGGGCTACGTGTTCTGGGTGATCTCCTTTGAGCTGGTGCTCTTTGCCCTGCTCGCGGTGATCTACGGCGTGGTGCTGCACAAGACCAACTTTGGCCGCGCCGTCTATGCCATTGGCAACAACCCCACCGGCGCGCTGTTTTCGGGCATAAGGGTGGCGCGGGTGAAGTTCATTCTGTTCCTGCTCACCGGGCTGATGGCCGGGGTGGCGGCGGTGTGCCTGACCTCGCGGCTCGGCTCCACCCGGCCTTCCATCGCCTTCGGTTGGGAGCTGGAGGTGGTGACGATGGTGGTGCTGGGCGGGGTGAACATCCTCGGCGGATCGGGCAGCATCCCCGGCGTGGTGATCGCCGCCTTCGTCATGGGGCTGGTCACCTTCGGGCTGGGCCTGCTCAACGTGCCGGGCATCGTGATGTCGATCATGATCGGCCTGCTGCTGATCGGGGTGATCGCGCTGCCCCGGCTGTGGGAAAAGTGGCGCCGCCGCGTGGCGCGGGCCTGAGGGGGAGTGACATGGAGAAATACGCCTTCAGGATGAAGCTCAACCCCGGGTGCCGGGAGGAGTATAAGAAACGGCATGACGAGATCTGGCCCGAGCTGGTGACGCTGCTGAAAGAGGCCGGGGTCAGTGACTACTCAATCCATCTCGATGAGGAGACGGGCCTGCTCTTTGGCGTGCTATGGCGCACCGACGATCACGGGATGGATGCACTGCCGGGCCATGCGATTATGCAGAAGTGGTGGGCGCATATGGCGGACATCATGGAAACGAAGCCACACAACGAGCCGGTGGCGGTGCCGCTGACGCCCGTTTTTCACATGCCATGACCGCCGGGCACATCGCCGTCATCGACATTGGCAAGACCAACGCAAAGCTGGCGCTGGTCGATCTGGAGAGCCTTGCCGAGGTGGCGGTGCTGACCCGCCCCAACAGAGTGCTGCCCGGCCCGCCTTGGCCGCATTTCGACGTGGAGCGGCATTGGGCCTTTCTGCTGGAGGGGCTGGCGCAGTTTCAGGCCGCGCATGGGGTGGATGCGATCTCGGTCACGACTCATGGCGCTTCGGCGGCGCTTATCGGCGAGGGCGGGGCGCTGGCCGCGCCGATCCTCGACTACGAGCATACAGGCCCGGACGGGCTGGCGGCGGAGTATGACGCGATCCGCCCTGCGTTTGCCGAGACTGGCGCGCCCCGGCTCGGAACAGGGCTGAACCTCGGGGCGCAGCTTTTCTGGCAGTTCAGCGAGGATCCGGGGCTGAAAGCACGGGTGCGCCATATCGTGACCTACCCGCAATACTGGGGCTATCGGCTCACCGGGGTTGCGGCCAGCGATGTGACCTCGCTGGGCTGCCACACCGACCTGTGGAACCCCTTCAGCGGCGCACCATCGAGCCTTGTTGAGCGGCTCGGCATTTCTGGGCTGCTGGCGCCGACGCGGCAGCCGGGGGAGGTGCTGGGCACCGTCCTGCCGGAGATCGCGGCACAGACGGGGCTGGAGGCTGGCACACCGGTCTATTGCGGCATCCACGATTCCAACGCCTCACTCCTGGCGCATCTGCTCGCGCGGGAGGCGCCCTTCAGCGTGGTCTCTACCGGCACATGGGTGATCGCCATGGCCATCGGCGGTGCGCCGGTGGCGCTCGATCCGGCGCGCGACACACTGGTGAACGTGAACGCCTTTGGCGACCCGGTGCCTTCCGCCCGCTTCATGGGAGGGCGGGAGCATGACTTGCTGATGGCGGGGGCGCAGGTTGAACCTTCTGCTGCCGAGCGCGAGGCGGTCTTGCGGGAGGCGGTGATGCTGCTGCCCGCGGTGGTGCCGGGCAGCGGGCCGTTTCAGGGGCATGAGGCGCAGTGGCTGGGAGGCGAGCCGCCAGCAGGCTCGGGCGCGCGGAGCGCGGCGGCGGGCTTTTACCTCGCCCTTGTCACCGCTGAATGCCTGCGGCTTATCGGGCATCGTGGGCCGATCCATGTGGAGGGCCCCTTTGCCCGCAACGCCTGCTATCTCGACATGTTGGCCGCCGCGAGCGGGGCGGAGGTGCATGCAATGACCAGCGCCACCGGCACCAGCGAGGGCGCGGCCCTGCTGCACCCCGGGGTGGGCCGCGGTCTCATCGCGGGGCGGCAGGCGAGCAGTGTTCACCACGGAACGGCGGACATGGCCCGCTATGCGGAGGTTTGGCGCGGGCGGGTCGGCTGAGGCGTCAGCCCGCCTGCGCGTGCGATCCTATTCCGCCCCTTCCAGCAGCGGCGCAATCTCCACCGGCTGGCCGGTTTCGGCGCTGCGGGTCGCGGCGACGCCTGTGAGGACCGATAGCGCACCGGCGCGGGAGCCGGCCCGCTGGCCTGCGGGGTCGTCTTTTTCGGGCGTGAAGAGCGCACGATGCAGTAGCGGGTCGCCGCCAAAGTGGCCGCCCGCCCCATGCTCCACCACGATCCGCTCCACCGAACGATCAGTGCCGAGCACCAAGATCTCATCTTGCCCGGACGGCGCATCGAAGGCCTGCTTTTCATGCATGCGCACCTCGATCCGGCCATGGGTGCCGTTGAAGGCGAGGTGGTAGCCTTCGATCGGCATAGCGGCGTTAAGCGAGTAGCTCACCTGCACGCCGTTCTCGTATTCGAGGGTGGCCGACATGGTGTCGTAGATGTCAATATCTTCGCGGAACACGCAGCCATCCCGCACGTAACCATCCTCTTCCGACGGCCCCTCGTAGAGCGCATCGAGGTCGGGATTGGCGCTCATATCCCAATAGAACCGGCATTCGGACGCATGTTCGCAGCCCTTGCAGCGGGTGCCGCGGAACGGGCCGTTGTGGCCGTAGACGTTGAGCGCGCCTTGGGCGAAGACCCGCTTCGGGTCGCTGTCGATCCACCAGTTCAGCAGGTCGAAATGGTGGGTCGCCTTGTGGACGAAGAGCGAGCCGGAGTTCTTTTTGTAGGCATGCCAGCGGCGAAAGTAGTCGGCGCCGTGGGAGGTGTCGAGATACCAGTGAAAGTCGCAGGAGGTCACCTTGCCGATGCGCCCGGAGGCGAGCAGCTCGCGGATTTTGCGCGAGGTCGGCGCGAAGCGGTAGTTGAAGGCCACATCCACCCGGCGGCCGGTGCGGGCTTCGGCCTCGACGATGGCGCGCACGTCCTCGGCGGTTGTAGCCATGGGCTTCTCGGTGACCACGTCGATCCCCGCCTCCAGCGCCTTCACGATGATGCCGGCGTGGGTGTCGTCGCGGGTGCAGACGAGCAGTGTGTGCGGGTTGGTGGCGGAGAGCATCTCATCGAGATCGGTCGAGACCTGCGGCTCCCCCGCCGTGCGCCCGCGCGCCACGGCGAGACGGGCGGCGTTGAGGTCGGACAGGCCGACGAGTTCGATCTCGTCGGCGCAGGTTGCGGGAGCATCGGTGCCCCACGTACCGGTGCCGCGATGCCCGGTGCCCACGATGGCGACCCGGCGCTTGTTAGTGGCTGAGGTCATGCTACTCCTCCCAAAAGTAACTCGCTGGTTACTATGTATGGTCAATCCGGGGTGTCAACGGATATGCTGCGGCAGGAGGGTTTGGCCATGGATCAAACGGCAAAGCCGAAAAAGCGGGAGTGGAACCGCGAGAAGACCACGCGCGACATTCTGGACAGTGCCCGGGTGGAGTTTGTCGAATACGGGCTGGAGGCGGCGCGGATGGACCGCGTGGCCAAGCGGGCAGGGGCCAACAAGCGGCTGATCTACGAATATGTCGGCTCCAAGACCGAGCTTTATACGGCGGTCCTGCTGGAGGCCTATCAGGATATCCGCGCCGCCGAGCGCAAGCTCGATCTGGGTGCGCTGCCACCCTATGACGCGATGGCCAAGCTCGTTGGCTTCACCTTCGACCACTTCCACGCTAACCCGTGGTTCTTGCGGCTGCTGGCGACCGAGAACATCCAGCGCGCCCGATTCGTGGCGGAGATGCCGGAGCTTAAGGAGATGAACTCTCCGATCATCGGGCAAATCCGGCATGTTCTTGCCGAGGGCGAGGCTGCGGGCGTGTTCCGGGGCGGGGTCGATCCGGTTCAGATGTACATCACCATCGCCGGGCTCAGTTACTTCTTCTTCTCGAATATCCACACACTTTCAGTGGTTTTCGATGCCTCGCTCAACTCTGAGGTCGGCCTCGCCGAGCGCCGTGCCCACGCGGTGGACGTGGCGATGAGCTACCTCAGCTTCAAAACAGTTGCCAGAAAGTAACCAGCGAGTTACCTTTTTTTCTGCCGGGGTCTGGGAGGGCCCTCCGGCCGGGCTCGGAGGAGGAGCCTGCTCAAAAGAAATTTGGGAGGAAATCATGACACTGAAGATGGATCGTCGCGGATTCGGCCGCCTGATGGGCGGCGGCGCGTCACTCTGGGCGCTGGCCAGTACCGGTGCTCTGGCACAGGCAAACGGCAGCGTGCGCCTGATCTGGTGGGGCAACCCGGAGCGCGACAAGCGCACCAATGCCGTGGTCGAACTCTACGAGGGCGGCGGCATGGGCGAGGTCGTGCCCGAGACCTACGCATGGGGCGACTACTGGCAGAAGCTGGCCACGCAGGCTGCGGGCAACAGCCTGCCCGACGTGCTCCAGATGGACTATCGCTACATCTTCGAATGGGCGCGGCGCGGCCAGCTTGAGCCGCTTGACGGCTACTTCGGCAACGAGATCGACGTGTCGGACTACGACGAGAACCAGCTTAAGGGCGGCATGGTCGACGGCAAGACCTACGGCATCTCGCTGGGCGCCAACTCGATGACCCACGTCTACAACAAGGCCGTGCTCAGCAACATCGGCTACGAGCTGCCCGACAGCACCACGTGGACGACCGAGGACTTCGTGAACATCGGCAAGGAGCTGAAGGATCAGCTGCCCGATGGTATGGCCTTCTCGGAGAACATGGGCAGCCAGGAGCCGCGGCTGCAAACCTGGGTCCGGTCGCGCGGCAAGGATCTTTACACCTCCGAAGGCGAGCTCGGCTTCGATGTGCAGGATGTGATCGACTACTTCGTCTACTGGAAGATGATGCAGGACGAGGGGCTGACCCAGCCTGCCGACGTGCAGGCGCAGGACAGCGGCAAGATGGAAGAGCGGATGCATGTGAACGGCAAGTCGCTGTTCGGCTTCATCCATTCCAACCAGCTTGTCGGCAACCAGCAGCTGATGACCGACGAGGTGGATATCGTGATGATCCCCAACGCGGGCGACAGCCCGGGGCATTACATGAAGCCTTCGATGTTCTTCTCGATGTCGGCCAATGCGGGCGACAAGGCGGCTGCGGCGAAGTTCATCAGCTTCTTCGTCAGCGACGAGGGCGCAAACGACATTCTGCTCATCGAGCGCGGTGTGACCGCCGATGCCTCCATCCGCGAGCGCATCACCCCCGGCCTCACCGAGACCGAGCAGAAGATCATCCGCTTCCTCAACATGGTCGACACCCGCGTGGGTGCGCTGCCGCCCCCGCCGCCTGCCAACGCCGGCGAGATCGACCGCGCCCTGCGGCCGGCCTGGGAGTCGGTGGCCTTTGGCCAGGTCACGCCCGAAGAGGGCGCAACCGCCTGGTATGACGACGCCGCGCGTATCCTGAAGCGGTAAACTCCAGTGACCAGTGTCAGCACCAATCCGGGAGGGCGTTCTGCGCCCTCCACCGAGGGAAGGTTTGCCCGCATCTGGCGCCGCAACGGCGCGGGCTACCTGTTTCTCCTGCCGTGGCTCGTGGGTTTCCTCGGGCTGACGCTGGGGCCAACGCTGGCCTCGCTCTACCTGTCGTTCACCGATTACGACCTGCTGACCTCGCCGCGCTGGTCGGGGCTGAAAAACTACGAATACGCCGCCTTCTATGACCGCCGCCTCGGCAAGGCGATCGAGGTGACGTTTACTTACGTGCTCTGGTCCGTGCCGCTCAAGCTCACGGTCGCGCTGCTGCTCGCCATGGTGCTCGACCGTTCGGTGCGGGGCGTGGCCTTCTACCGGGCCACCTTCTACCTGCCTTCATTGTTGGGGGCTTCGGTGGCCATTGCCGTGCTCTGGCGCCAGCTTTTTGGCGCGGACGGGCTGATCAACCAGCTTCTGTTTTTCGTCACCGGCATTCAGGGCCCAGCCTGGATCACCCACCCCGATTACGCACTCTCTACGCTGATCGTGCTGGCGATCTGGCAGTTCGGCTCGCCGATGATCATCTTCCTCGCCGGGCTTCGGCAGGTGCCGCAAGACCTCTATGAGGCCGCCTCGATGGATGGCGCCTCGGGCTGGCGGCAGTTCTGGAAGATCACCCTGCCGCTGCTTGCGCCGGTGATCTTTTTCAACCTCGTGCTGCAGACCATCGAGGCCTTCAAGGCCTTCACCCAGGCCTACATCGTCTCCGGCGGTCTCGGCGGCCCGGTGGACAGCACGATGTTCTACTCGCTTTACCTCTACCTTGAGGCCTTCGCGAACTTCCGCATGGGCTACGCCTCTGCGCTGGCGTGGATCCTGTTGGTGATCATCGCGATCTTCACCGCCATCGCCTTCGGCACCTCGAAGTACTGGGTCTATTACGAGGATGAGCAGCGATGAAAGCCCTCAACGAGAGCCGCGCCACCAAGGTCCGCCGCCAAGTGCTCCGGCACTTTGTGCTCGGGTTCGCCTCGATCCTCATGATCTACCCGCTTCTGTGGATGGTCATGTCGAGCTTCAAGCCCGACGAGCTGATCTTTTCCGATCCCACGGCCCTGCCCACGAGCTTTGACCTGACGAGCTACTTTCAGGGCTGGTTCACCTTTCGGGAGAGCTTCACAACCTTCTACATGAACTCCTTCATCATCGCCTTCTTCGCGGTGGTGGGGAACCTGATGGCCTGCTCGATGACGGCCTACGCCTTCGCGCGGCTGGAGTTCAGGGGCCGGAAGATCTGGTTTGTGCTGATGCTGGGCACGCTCATGCTGCCCTATCACGTGACGCTGGTGCCGCAGTATGTGCTGTTCCTCAAGCTCGGTTGGGTCAACACCTTCCTGCCGCTGATCGTGCCGAAGTTCCTTGCCGTCGATGCCTTCTTCATCTTCCTGATGGTCCAGTTCTTCCGTGGCATTCCGCGCGAGATCGACGAAGCGGCGATCATGGATGGCTGCGGGCCGTGGCGGATCTACTGGAAGATCATGCTGCCGCTTTCGACGCCGGTCATGGCCACCGCCGCGATCTTCTCCTTCATCTGGACCTATGACGATTTCCTCGGCCCGCTGATCTACCTGAACGACATGAGCCAATACACCGTGCCGCTGGCGCTTCGGGCCTTTGTCGACAGTTCCGGCGGCGAGAGCCTCTATGGCGAACTCTTTGCCATGTCCACGCTGTCGCTCGTGCCCGTGTTCATCGTCTTCCTCGCCTTCCAGAGGCTCATCATCCGCGGCGTCGCCCTCGGCGCGCTCAAGAGGTAAACCAATGTCTTCAGAGCCCTTCGACTTTGCCGTTGTCGGCATCAACCACAACCACATCTACGGCCAGGTGGACGCGATGCTGGGCGCCGGCTGCCGGCTGACCAAGTTCTTCGCAGTGGAAGACGACCTCGCCGCGATCTTCTCGGGCAAGTACCCGCAGGCCGAGCGGGTGGCCGATGAGCGGCAGATCATGGAAGATGACGCCGTTCTGCTGGTGGTCGGCGCGGGCATCCCGGTGGACCGGGCGTCGATGGCGCTGCGGGCGATGCAGGCGGGCAAGGACGTGATGATCGACAAGCCCGGCTGCACCACCTTCGAGCAGCTCGACGATCTGCGCCGGGTGCAGGCCGAGACCGGGCGCATCTGCTCGATCCTCTACTCCGAGCACTACCGGCAGAAATCCACCGCCCGCGCGCTGCAGCTGGTGCGGGCCGGGGCGATTGGCCGGGTGATCTCCACCACCGGGCTGGGACCGCATCAGCTGGGCAACAACCCCCGGCCAGACTGGTTCTGGGACCCGTCCCGTAACGGCTCGATCCTGACCGATATCGCCAGCCACCAGTTCGAGCAGTTCCTCTCGATCACCGGGGCCACCGAGGCGCGGATATTGCATGCCGTTGAGGACAATTTCGACAACCCGGATCACCCTGACTTCCTCGACTACGGCCATGCCGTCGTGGCCGCCGAGGGGGCCACGGGCTTCATTCGGGTTGACTGGTTCACGCCCAATGGCTCGCCCGTCTGGGGGGACGGGCGGCTCTTCATCATGGGCACCGAGGGTGTGATCGAACTGCGCAAGTACATGGATGTGGAGGGTCGCGCGGGGGACAACCACCTGTTCCTGACCGACGCGAAGGGCACCCAATACATCGACGCATCGGATGCCGAGCTGACCTATGGCGCGAAGCTGCGTGATGACGTGCGCAACCGGACCGATACCACCATGACGCAGAAGCACTGCTTCCTCGCGATGGAGCTTGCCTTGCAGGCCCATGCGATGGCCGAGCGGGTTGGTGGCAGCCGTCCGGCTGGAGGTGCGGCATGAGCAAGCGTCTGCGCGTTGGCATCGTTGGCTCTGGCATCGGCCGCAGCCATGCCGAGGGTTACTGTGAGTTCCCCGATCTCTACGAAGTGGTGGCACTGGCCGATATCTCGCCCGAGCGGCAGAACAAGGTGGCCGACATGTTCGGCATCCCTGAGCGCCCTGATAACATGGAAGCGCTTTACGATCTGGGCCTCGACCTGATCGACATCTGCACGCCCTCCGGCCTGCACTTCGACCAAGCCACGGCGGCGATGGAAGCGGGCTTTGACGTGGTGATCGAAAAGCCCGTCGCCCGCTCGCTGGCCGAATGCGACGCGCTCATCGCGACGGCGGAGAGAACCGGCAAGCGCGCCTGTCCGATTTTCCAGTATCGCTTCGGCCACGGGCTGCAAAAGCTGCATCATTTGGTGGGCAAGGGGCTGGCTGGCCGCCCCTCCGTGGCCACCGCCGAAACCCATTGGTATCGCGGTGAAACCTACTACTCCCGCGCCTCGTGGCGCGGCACTTGGGATGGCGAGACGGGCGGCTGCTTCACCACCCATGCAATCCACATTCACGACATTCTCTGCGAGGTGCTCGGCCCGATCAAATCGGTCAATGCCCGCACCTCGCGCCGGGTGAACGGCAACGAGACTGAGGACATGGGGCTGCTGAGCCTCGAGTTCAAAAGCGGGGCAATGGCCTCCTCGTCGGTCACGCTCGGCTCGCGCGAGGAGATGTCGCGCCTGCGGTTCTGCTTTGACGACCTCGCCGCCGAGAGCGGGCGCCGCCCTTACCATCCCGATCACGACCCCTGGACCTTTCCGCATGACGACCCGGAGGCAGCAGCAAAGATCGAGGCCGCGCTCGCCGACTTCGAGCCTCTGCCGGAGCGGTTTGAAGGCCAGTTCTACCGGATGCACGCGGCGCTCACCCAAGGCACCGAACTGCCTGTCACTCTCGCCGACGCGCGCCGCTCGATCGAGCTGCTCACGGCGGCCTATTGGTCTGCCCGCAGCGGCGAGAGCGTTTCCCTGCCCATCGGGGCAGATCACCCCTTCTACAACGGCTGGCTCGACACGATGAAGAAAGACACCGCACATGGCTGAACTGGAGCTTCAGAACGTCATCAAGGAATTCGGCGGCCTCCGGGTGATCCACGGGATCGACCTGAAGGTGGAAGACGGCGAGTTCGTGGTTTTTGTCGGCCCCTCGGGCTGCGGCAAGTCCACCCTGCTGCGCATGATCGCGGGGCTTGAGGAGATTTCGGGCGGCGACGTGCTGATCGACGGCGCCGTGGTCAACGAGATGCCCGCCGCCAAGCGCGAGTTGGCGATGGTGTTCCAGTCTTACGCGCTCTACCCGCATATGTCGGTCCGCAAGAACCTCGCCTTCGGGCTGGAGACCATGAAGGTGCCGAAGGCCGAGATCGAGCAGAAGGTGCAGGAGGCCGCCGACATTTTGCAAATCAACGAGCTGCTCGAGCGTAAGCCGGGCCAGCTCTCGGGCGGGCAACGCCAGCGGGTCGCCATTGGCCGGGCCATCGTGCGTGAGCCGCAGATCTTCCTCTTCGACGAGCCGCTCTCCAACCTCGATGCCGAGCTGCGGATGCAGATGCGGGTCGAGATCAACCGCTTGCACCGCCGCCTCGGCGCGACGATGATCTTTGTGACCCACGATCAGGTCGAGGCGATGACGCTGGCCGACAAGATCGTGGTGCTGCGCAAGGGGCTGATCGAGCAGGTCGGCACCCCGCTGGAGCTCTACAACACACCCGCCAACGTGTTCGTCGCGGGCTTCCTCGGCAGCCCCCGGATGAACTTTCTGCCCGGCACGATCACCTCGGTCAGCGGCACCACGGCCACGATCGAGCTGGAAGGCGGGCACAGTCTTACAACCGAAATCCCCAACCCGCCTGCGCAAGGCGAGGTGGTGACGCTCGGCATCCGCCCCGAAAGCCTCGTGCCTGTGCCCGAGGCTGAGGCGGTACTTTCGGGCGAAGTGCAGATCGCCGAGCAGCTCGGCGGTGAAACCTATGTCTACGTGGCCCTCCCCCACGGCGGCACCGTCACGGTCGAGATCAAGGGCCAGGCCCGCGTCGAGGCCGGGGACAGGCTCTTCCTCGGGTTCGAGGGCGGCAAGTTCCACATCTTCGGTGCCGATGAAAAAGTCATCCGTCACGCCTGAGGGCGGGCGGCAAGAGAGGTTTGAAATGACTGAAAAACGTATCGGCATCATCATGCATGGTGTCACCGGGCGCATGGGCTACAACCAGCACCTCGTCCGCTCCGTGAAGGCGATCATGGAAGATGGCGGCGTGGTGCTGAAGGATGGCACCCGGCTCGTGCCCGACCCGATCATCGTGGGCCGCAACGCTGCCAAGATCGAGCGGCTGGCGAAGGAGGAGGGCATCGAGCGCTGGTCGGATGATCTGGATGCCTGCTTGGCCAACCCCGATGACACGCTGTTCTTCGACGCGGGCACCACGCAGATGCGGGGCGGGCTGCTGCGCAAGGCGATCGAGGCGGGCAAGGCGGTGTACTGCGAAAAGCCAACCTCGGACGATCTGGGCGAGGCGCTCGCCGTGGCCAAGCTGGCCCGCGAGAAAGGCATCAAGAACGGCGTGGTGCAAGACAAGCTCTTCCTTCCCGGCATCATGAAGCTAAAGGGCCTGATTGATAGCGGCTTTTTCGGGCGCATCCTCTCGGTGCGCGGCGAGTTCGGCTATTGGGTCTTCGAGGGTGACTGGCGCGAGGCGCAGCGGCCCTCGTGGAACTACCGCAAGGGCGACGGCGGCGGGATCATCCTCGATATGCTTTGCCACTGGCGCTACGTGCTCGACCATACCTTCGGCGCGGTGAAGAGCGTGAGCTGCCTCGGCGCGACCCATATCCCCGACCGTTGGGACGAGAACGGCCATCACTACACGGCGGATGCCGATGATGCCGCCTACGCCACCTTCGAGTTGGAGGGCGGGATCATCGCGCAGGTGAACTCCTCGTGGTGCACCCGTGTGCAGCGCGACGATCTGGTGACCTTTCATGTCGATGGTACCCACGGCTCCGCGGTGGCAGGCCTCACGAGCTGCGTAAGCCAGCACCGGGTCAACACGCCCAAGCCGGTCTGGAACCCCGATGTGCCGAACCCGCTGGACTTCTACAAGAACTGGGACGAGGTGCCGACCACGCAGATCTTCACCAACGGCTTCCGCGCGCAGTGGGAGATGTTCCTGCGGCACATCGCCGAGGATGCGCCGTGGGAGTTTGACCTGATGGCGGGCGCACGCGGCGTGCAACTGGCACAGCTGGGCCTGCAAAGCTGGGCCGAGCGGCGTTGGCTCGACGTGCCGGCTCTGGTGGCCTAAGATGGCGGGCCTCATCCTCCCCGGCCCGGAGGGGCTTGCCCCCTACACCCCCGGCGCGGCGTCCGACTTCGCCGCGCCGGAGGTGCCGATGACCCGTATCGCCTTCGCCGCCGCCCATGTGGTTGCCGACCCGTTGGCCGACGTGGACCCGTGGCTCACGCCCGCCATCGACTGGGAGGCCACGCTGGCCTATCGGCACCACCTTTGGGAGCACGGCTTTGCCGTGGCCGAGGCGATGGACACCGCGCAGCGCGGCATGGGGTTGGGCTGGGACGAGGCGCTGGAGCTCATCCGCCGCTCGGTGACCGAGGCCAAGGGCGTGCCGGGGGCGTCTGTGTTTTCCGGCGTGGGCACCGATCATCTGGCCCCATCGCCCGAGCTTGGAATCGACGCGATCATCGCCGCCTACCTCGAGCAGCTTGCGGCGGTTCAGGGGGCAGGGGGCCGCGTGATCCTCATGGCCAGCCGGGCGCTGGCGGCGGCGGCGAAATCCGCCGAGGATTACGCCCGCGTCTACTCTGCCGTGCTGGCCGAGGCGGATGAACCTGTCATCATCCATTGGCTGGGGGATATGTTTGATCCGGCGCTCGGAGGCTACTGGGGCTCGGATGACATCCCTACCGCGACGAACACCTGCCTTGCGATCCTCGCCGAGAACGCCAGCAAGATCGACGGCATCAAGATCAGCCTGCTTTCCAAGGAAGCCGAGATCGACATGCGCCGCCGCCTGCCCGAAGGGGTGCGCATGTATACCGGCGATGACTTCAACTATGCCGAGCTGATCGAGGGGGACGAGCAGGGCTATTCCGACGCGCTCCTTGGCATCTTCGACGCCATCGCCCCGGCGGCCTCTGCGGCGCTGAAGCACCTCGCGGCGGGCGATGCGGACCGCTTCAACGAGATCCTCGCGCCCACCGTCCCGCTCTCACGCCATATGTTCAAAGCGCCCACGAGGTTCTACAAAACGGGCGTGGTGTTCTTGGCTTGGCTCAACGGCCACCAGAGCCATTTCACCATGGCCGGAGGGCAGGAGAGCACCCGCTCGACCCTGCATCTGGCAGAGCTGTTCCGTCTGGCCGACAAGGCCGGGCTGCTGACCGACCCGGACCGCGCAAGCGCCCGCATGGCGGACCTGATGCGCACGCGCGGGGTGGCCTGATGCCCGATATCTCGCAACTGTCGATCAACACCGCCACCGTGCGGGCGCGTTACAGCCTGCCGGAAATTCTGGAGGCGGTGGCCCGTAACGGCATCCCCGCCGTCTCGCCGTGGCGCGACCAGATTGCAGAGACCGGGCTGGCAGAAACCTCCCGCCAGATCCGCGACCTCGGGCTGAAGGTCTCGGGCGTCTGTCGGGGCGGGATGTTTCCGGCAGGCACACGAGAGGGCCTTGCCGCCGCGCTTGATGACAACCGCCGCGCGGTGGATGAGGCCGCCGAGCTGAACGCCGACTGCCTCGTGCTGGTTTGCGGCGGGTTGCCCGAAGGCTCGCGAGACCTTGCCGCCGCCAGGGCGCAGGTGCGCGACGGTATCGCGGCACTGAACGACTATGCCCGCCCCGCCGGGGTGAAACTCGCCATCGAGCCATTGCACCCGATGTATTGCGGCGACCGCTCGGTTGTCAGCACGCTCGGGCAGGCGCTCGACCTCTGCGACGAGATCGGCGGCGGCGTTGGCGTGGCGGCGGATATCTATCACATCTGGTGGGACCCGGAGCTGGAAGCCCAGATCGCGCGGGCCGGGAAGGACCGCATCCACGCATGGCACATCTGCGATTTCAAGCGGGAGACCAAAGACTTGCTGCTTGATCGCGGGATGATGGGAGATGGGGTGGCCGATATTGCAATGGTTCGCGGCTGGGTTGAGGCGCAGGGCTACACAGGCTTCCACGAGGTCGAGATCTTCTCGAAAGACGATTGGTGGACGCGCGACATCGACGAGGTTCTGCAAACCTGCATCGCAAGGCACCGGGAGGTCAGTTGAACCTCTCGCGCCCGCTGTCAGGCCCGGCGTGAGCTATTGGGTTTTCCTATAGCAAGGATCAGCCCAAAGTATTTGCGCTATAGGCAAAACCTGTCACAACACCGGCACTCCCGCATGACGAGCAGAGGCCAGCCGCGATGAATCTTCTCGAAGACGACTACCAGGACATCCGCGAAGGCGTGCAGGCGCTCTGTGCGCAGTTCTCGCCCGAGTATCACCGCAAAGTCGACGAGCAGAAGGCCTACCCCGAGGAGTTTGTCGAGGCGCTCACCCGCGAGGGCTGGATGGCCGCGCTGATCCCCGAAGAGTATGGCGGCTCCGGCCTTGGGCTGACGGAAGCCTCTGTGATCATGGAAGAAATCAACCGCGCGGGGGGCAACTCGGGCGCCTGCCACGGCCAGATGTACAACATGAACACGCTGGTCAGGCACGGCTCCGAGGAGCAGCGCCAGCGTATCCTGCCCAAGCTGGCCTCGGGCGAGTTGCGGCTGCAAAGCATGGGCGTGACCGAGCCGACCACCGGCACCGACACGACCCAACTCAAGACCACGGCCGTGAAACAGGGCGACCGTTACGTGATCAACGGCCAGAAGGTGTGGATCAGCCGCGTTCAGCATTCCGACCTGATGATCCTGCTCGCCCGCTCCGCGCCGCTGGCGGAGGTGAGCAAGAAGTCGGAGGGCATGTCGATCTTTCTGGTCGATATCAAGGAGGCGATGAAAGGCGGCATGGAGGTGAAGCCCATCGCCAACATGGTCAACCACGAGACCAATGAGCTGTTCTTCGACAACCTTGAAATCCCCGAGGAAAACCTGATCGGGGAGGAGGGCAAGGGTTTCAAGTACATCCTCACCGGCCTCAACGCCGAGCGCACCCTGATCGCGGCCGAGTGTATCGGAGACGGCTACTGGTTCACCGACAAGGTCACCGCCTACGTGAACGAGCGGAAGGTCTTTGGCCGCCCCATCGGCCAGAACCAAGGCGTGCAGTTTCCCATCGCGGAGGCCTTTATCGAGGTCGAGGCGGCCAACCTGATGCGCTGGAAGGCCTGCGCGCTTTATGATGCCGGCAAGCCCTGCGGCGCCGAGGCCAACATGTCCAAGTATCTCGCCGCCAAGGCAAGCTGGGAGGCCGCCAACGCCTGCATCCAGTTTCATGGCGGGTTCGGCTTTGCCAACGAGTATGATGTCGAGCGCAAGTTCCGCGAGACCCGGCTCTACCAAGTGGCGCCGATCTCGACCAACCTGATCCTAAGCTACGTGGCCGAGCATATCCTCGGCATGCCACGCTCGTTCTGACCCTGCCGGGAGCGCCCATGGACATTCGCAACCTGCGTTACTTTCTGGCCATTGCCGAGGCGCCCTCGCTCTCGGTGGCCTCGCAGGTGCTGGGCGTGGCGCAGCCCTCGCTCTCGCAGAATGTGCAGAAGATGGAGGAGGAGCTGGGCGTCAGGCTGCTCGACCGCTCCCCGCGCGGCATCCGGCTGACCGAGGAGGGGCGAGTGCTGCACGCCCACGCCAAGCGCATCTGCGCCGACATGGACCGCTGCGTGCAGGACTTGCGCGACCTGAGCGAAACGGTGAGCGGCACCGTCTCATTCGGCATGCCGCCCTCGGCTTCGATGGTCCTCTCCGTTCCGCTGGCCGAAACCATCCGGCTCGAATACCCCGACATCCGCCTGAAGGTGGTGGAGGCGATCAGCGGCTATCTGACCCCGTGGCTCGATGACGGCACGGTGGATATGGCGCTGATCTACGACATGAAGGACATCGAGAAATACGAGGGCACCCATGTCATCGACGAGGAACTCTATTTCTACTCCGCGCCCGATGCATGGCCTTTCGAGCAGCCGCCCGACCAGCCGATCCCCTTCAGCGCCCTGAGCGGGGTCGACATGATCCTGCCCACCAGCGGACTGCGCAACACCATCCGGCGCTACGAGGAGGCCCATGGCGTGGCGCTGAACGTGGTGATCGAGATGGACGCGATGCAGCAGATCATCGAGCTGGTGGCGCGCGGCTCCGGCTATGCCATCTTCGCCCCCGCCGCCACGCAGAAGCAGGTAGAGCGGGGCGAGCTATTGCAGGTGCCAATCTGCCAGCCGGTGATGACCCGCCCGGTGCAGCTGGTGCACCACCCCGAAAGGGTCTCCACCCGTGCCGGGCGCACGGTGGAGGAAGTGACCCTGCGGATCATCCGCGAGCTGGTGGCGCGGGGGCTGTGGCAGGGCAGGGTGGTCTGACCGCGCCCAACCGGCCACCGGGCCAGCGGATTAGCTGAACCGCGCCTCGGCCTTCATCGCAAGGTGCCCCTCGGGCGTGCAGGCCCAGGCCTCTGTCAAGCCGCCGCTGCGGCTCAGATAGATGCCGAAATCAGCGGTATCGAACAGCGGGCTCACGGCCCGAAAGCTGAAGCTCTCCATCCGCCCTTCCGATTTGCGGCGGGCAAAATCGGCGAGGAAGGTGGCGGTCAGCGGGCCGTGGAACACGAGGTCGGGGTAGCCCTCCACCTCGCGACAATAGGGGCGGTCGTAGTGAATGCGGTGTCCGTTGAAGGTGAGCGCCGAGTAGCGGAAGAGCATGACGATGGAGGGCTGCACCACCTCATGCTCGGTGAACACCTCGGGCGCAGGGGCGGGGGCGGGCTTGGGCTGACCGGGCGCGGGATCTTCGCGGTAGACGATGTCATGCTCCTCGCGCCAGAGGGTCTTGCCGCCCTGAAGGTAGCGGTGCTCGACGGTGACAAAGCAGAGCCTGCCGCTGCGGCCTTCCTTCTGCGCGACCTTCAGGATTTCGGAGCGCTTCTGCACCGCCTCGCCAATCCGCAGATCACCCGGAAACTCGAAGCGCCCGCCCGCCCACATGCGGCGCGGCAGGTCCACCGGGGGCAGGAAGCCGCCCTTCTTGGGGTGACCGTCGCGCCCGAGCTGGTCCAGCGGGGCGGGCTGGTGAAAGTAGAGCCAGTTCCACAGCGGCGGCAGCACATCGCCGGTCTGGAGCGGCGCGCCGTGGGGCAGGATGCTCTGCATCAGCCGGGCCGGGCGCAGATCGAGCGTGTCTTCCGCCGTTTCGGTGCGGCCAACCCAGCTTTCGAGTGCGGGGGCGGTGTCTGTCATGTCGGGGCGCCTTCCGGTCAGATTGCGGCTGCGTTTTGCCTAGCTGCTCATGCCGGAGCGTCATAGTCAAAACCACGCGGCGCCTCTGTTGCGATAGGCGCGGCCAATGCCGGCGATCCCGCGCAGCTATCCCCCGGCCCCCAAGCCAGCCGCAAAGATTGCCCGCGCCCGGTGCTTCGGGCAGAACACGGGCCAGTTGCCCGTGCCGGGCATGCGGATGGTGCCATCAGGGAGACTGACATGACAAAAGACCTTGAGGGCCTGCTGGTCGTCTCCATCGAGCAGGCGGTGGCCGCGCCTTACCTCACGGGCCGTCTGGCCGAGGCAGGGGCGCGTGTGATCAAGATCGAGCGCGAGGAGGGCGATTTTGCCCGCGCCTACGATCATCTGGTGCATGGCGAGAGCGCCTATTTCGTCTGGCTGAACCGGGGCAAGGAATCCATCTGCCTCGATCTGCGGGCCAAGGGTGACCGCGCGGTGCTGGAGGCGATGATCGCCAAGGCGGATGTCTTCGTTCAAAACCTCGCCCCCGGCGCCATCGACCGGCTTGGCTATGCGCCAGAGGCCCTGCGCGAGGCCAACCCCCGGCTCATCACCGTGTCGATCTCGGGCTATGGCGACGAGGGGCCTTATGCGAAGTTGAAGGCCTATGACCTGCTGGTGCAGGCCGAGAGCGGGCTTTCTGCCATCACCGGCAACGAGGCGGGATCGGCCCGTGTGGGCGTGTCTGTCTGCGATATCGCCTGCGGTATGACGGCGCATCAGGCGGTGCTTCAGGCACTGATCGGGCGCGGCATCACCGGCAAGGGGCGGCACATCGCGGTGAGCCTCTTCCATGCCCTGACCGACTGGATGAACGTGCCTTACCTGCAATACGCCTACGGCGGGAAGGAACCCGCGCGGAACGGCCTCAGCCACCCGACGATCGCGCCCTACGGCGCCTTTGCCGGGGCCGATGACAAGCTGGTGCTGCTCTCGATCCAGAACGAGCGCGAGTGGGTTAAGTTTTGCGAGGGTGTGCTGGAGCGGCCGGAGATCGCCTCCGATCCGAAGTTCTCCAGCAATTCCGCCCGCGTGGCGAACCGGTCAGAGCTGGATGCGCTCATTCGCGAGATTTTTGCCGAGCAGCCGCGCGACGCCCTTTCAGACAAGCTGCACGCGGCGGGTATTGCCAACGGGCGGGTGAGCACGATGGAGGATCTCGCTCGCCATCCGCAAAACCGCTACGTCGAGGTCGAAACCCCCACTGGCCCGGTGCGGCTCTTGTCGCCGGGCGCACTGGCGGACGGGCAGGTGCCGGAGTTCGGCCCGGTGCCCGCGCTCGGCGAACACACGGCGGCGCTGCGGGCGGAGTTTGGCACGGGCGCCTGACGGGCGCCTAGCGCAGCCCGTCGCGGGCAAGGGCCACCACGAGGCGGCCAACGGCGGCGGTGCGGGCGGCGGCCACGGTGGAGGCGGTCAGCTCACCCTGGATCGGCGCCTCCACGGCAAAGCCGCGGGCAACCTCGCGGCCCTGATCCTCAGGCGCCACGTAATACTGCCCGGCCACGCGGAAGGTGCCGCGCCGTGTGGCATGAAAATCCTCCACCCGCACGTCGATCCGTGCATCCGCCGGGTCGCGGAAGGGCCAGGGCTCTGGCGCCACCACGCGGCCTGTCACCACGCCAAGCTCGCGCGCGAGTTGGAGCGTCATGGCGCGGGCCGGTTCATCGGACCAGAGCGCGCCCAGCGGTACCAGCGTACCGCCTTCTGCGGCGACCATGATCTCTTCGGTGGTCGCATAGGTGGGCATGGTGACCAGCACCACCTCCACGCTGCCATAGCGGATGCCAACGCGCTCGCTGGGCGGTGCGGGGGCGACCTGCCCGCCGGGGGCCACGCGAATGTCGTCTCCGGAGCAGGCGGTGAGGGCGATGGCGGCCAGCAGGGCGAGCAAACGGGGCATGGGTCAGCGTCCGATCAGAAGGGAGTTGGGGTTTCGGGCGATCTGGCGGGCCAGCCGTTCGAGCGCCGCCGCGGCGGCCTCGATCTGGCGCAGCGCCGAGGAGAGCTCGCGCCCCGCCTGGCCATCGCGACCGTAGTTATCAACCGCCGCCCCGGCCTGCCCGGCAAGCCGGTTCAGCCGGGCCGAAAGCTCGGGAAGCGACTCGCTGGCCTTGGAGACGGACTCGGCCGCGCCCCGGGCAGAGGCCAGCGTGGCATTTGCGTTCTCCACCAGCCCGCCTTCGCGCAAGGTGGCGAGCGTGCTGCGCAGCTCGGTGAGCGTGGCGTTCAGCTCCTCCGGCAGCGCCCGCGTGCTGTCTTGGTCGAGCACTTTCTCGGCGGAGGTAAGCAGCGCCTCGGCGCGGTCGGCTAGGTCTTGCAGCGAGAGCTTCTCGGCCTCGCTCAGCACCGCGCTGGCCTGCTTGGCGAGGCCGGGCAGGGTATCGGCAGCAGCGCCCACGGCGGCGATGGTCTCGGTCAGTTGCGCGACCACGGCCTTTTCCTCGACATCGACCACGATGGCATTGATCCGGTTCGCCGTGTCCTGAAGGCTGGCCGACAGCGCGGCGATCTCACCCGGAAGCGCGGCAATCTCCTCGGATTCCACCAGCGCGCGGGTGCTGGAGATGGTCTCGCGCAGCTCGGCCAGCGTGGCGGCGATCTCGGTCGGAATGGCTTGCGAGTCTTCGCTGGCGACGATCTTGGTGGAGGCATCGAGGAAGGCGATGGCGCTCGACATCACATCTTCAACCGGCAGATTGTCGATCCGTTTCAGCAGGTCCTGCACGGTCGTCGTCACGTCGGTCACATTGGGCGCGACGGTCGGGATTTGCGGAAAGGGGTCTGCCGAACGGTCCAGAATGGCCGAGGTCGCCCCCGGCGCGATGAAGAGTTCGACCTGAAGCTCATTGGTCAGCAGCGCCACATTGGCCAGCCGCGCCCGCAGCCCCTCGTTCACCCGGCGCTCGAGAAAGTCGACAAAGGCGGCCTCGTCGTTGCCGTCATCATTTCCGGTAAAGCCGATCCGCTTGGGGACGAGCCGCAGGGTGGTGAGCAGCCGCACCCGGCCATCGCCGAAGCGGGCCTCGTCGGTCACGCCGGTGATGGTTGTCACCTCGCCGATCTGCACGCCGCCCAACTGCACCGCCGAGCCGATGCGCAGGCCCGGCAGGTTCTGGTCGAAGATCGCCAGAAACTCTATGCCGCCCACCTCGTTGTCGATCAGGAAGCTCTGCCGCGCCTCCTGCTCATCGGCATAAAGCGAAAATTCCCGCCCCTCCTCGATCTGCGCCCCGCCGGAGCCGAGTGTCTCGAAGGTAACACCGCCCGAGATGAGCGAGGCCAGCGAGGAAAAGTCCACCTTCGCCCCGGCGGCCCCGAGCGAAAAGCTGATGCCGGAGACATCCCAGAACCGGGTGGTGGTGGAGACGAGCTGATCATGCGGCGCAAAGATCACCGCGTCGGCCACAATGGTCTGGCCGTCATCGGCAATGGTCGACTCGCCAAGCTCGCCCACCTTGACCCCCCGGTAGAGGATCGGCGTGGCCGTGGGCGGCAGACCCGCGGTGGAGCTCAGGGAAATGAGCGTGCCGGTCTGCCCACCGGTCAGCAGCGGCGCCTTCTCCAGTGCATCGAAACGGGCGGCGGGCGTGCCTGCCTCGCCATCCCAATCGCCCTCGATGTAAACGCCCGAGAGCACGGTATCGAGGCCCGAGACCCCTTGGGTGGTCACCACGGGGCGCACCAGCCAGAACTGCGAGTCTGCATCGACGAAAGGCGCGATCTCCTGATCCACCCGGATGCTGACGATGACCTGATCGAGCGCATCGGTGAACCGCACTTCCTCGACCTGCCCGACGGCAATGTCACGGTAGCGCAGCTCGGTTTCGTCGGGGTGCACGCCGGTCGCATTCGGGAAGGCCACCTCGATCAGCGCGCCTTGGTTGGCGTAGTTCTGCCATGCCACCCCGACTGCGATCACCAGCGCCAGCACCGGCACGACCCAGACAAGGGAGATGCCCCTGCGCCCGCCGCCGGGCTGCACCTTCAACTCGTCGATCGCCTCGCTCATGGCGCACGGCTACCAGCCCGGGTGGGCAGGTAGTCCCAGATCAGGCGGGGATCGAAGGATTTGGCGGAGAACATGGTAAAGATCACAGACAGCGCAAAGGCGAGGGCAGCTGGCCCCGGTTGGATGGAGGCCACCACCGAGAGCTGCACCAGCGCACTCAGAATGGCAACCACGAAAACGTCGATCATAGACCAACGCCCAATGAACTCAATGACTTCAAACAGGTGCATCCGGCCCACCGGGGTTTGCTGCGAGCGCAGCTTCACCGAGAGGCCGAGGTAGGCGATGGCGATGAATTTCACCACCGGAATGAAGACCGAGGCGATCAGCACAATGAGCGCGATGCCAAGGTCGCCGTGCTTTGCAATGTCGATGGCGCCGCCGATGATCGTGCTTTCGGAGCGGCTGGTGAGCGTTTCGGTCACTAGCATCGGGTAGAGGTTGGCGGGGATGTAGCAGGCCACCCCGGCGATCCACCACGCCCAGACCCGCTGCAGGCTCAACGCATCGCGGGAGGAGAGCCTCGCGCCGCAGCGCCCGCAGGCCTCTGCCGTGCCCGGCCAGACGCGGGCGCAGGTGCGGCAGGTCACCAGCCCCTCTTCGCGTGCCGTGGTCATTGCCGCACCCGCCTTGCCGGCTGCCTGCGCGGCTTCTTCTCCGCTTCGTCCAGCGCCGACCAGATCGACCATGTGCAAAGCGAGCGGTCGACGAGGATCACGAAGGCCGAGAGTGCGATGAACATCCAGAACGCCGGCCCGAAGTTGAGGCGGGCAAGCCCCGCCACCTTCACCAGCGCCACCGCGCAGCCGATCACGAAAATTTCGGTCATCGCCCAAGGCTTCAGCTCCTGTGCCACCCGAAAGGCCCAGCGGGCCCCCGCATAGGCCCGGTGCTGGAGCGCGAGCGGCGTGAGCGCATAGGCCAGCAGGAGCGCCCGCAAGAGTGGCACCAGCAGGATCATTGCCACCGAGGTCACGGTCACCACGACCAGCGCCCCGGTACCGAAGCTGGTGGCCACATCCAGCAGCGACACGCGGTTTACGATCCCGGCGGCGTGGATCTCGAGAAACGGATGAAAGACGGCAGCCGTGACGAGGATGAGGTTGGCCACGGAGAGCGCCAGTGCCCGGCTGTAGGCCGCCGCCCGCGGCGCGATCAGAACCGTATGGCACCGCTGGCACACAGCACGCTCGCCCTCGGCGATAGGCTTCGCGCGGTGCAGCAGGTCGCAATTGGGGCAGCCGATCAGATCGGCCCTAGGAACGTCACTCGTAACCGTCATGCCGGTGCGGGGCTTTCGTGAGGGTGCAGGCGAGCCTAGCCTCGCCCCGGAGGGGTCACAAGCAATAACCCGGCCCGATCACGCAGGGGTGCATGAGGGCACAAACCCGCACCGCTGCATCCGATGGCAGGCCAAGCCTCGCCTTGACGCTGCCCGCCGCTTCAACTAGACCGCACACCTGCTGAGCGGGCGTTGTGTAGTGGTAAGACCTTAGCCTTCCAAGCTAATGACGCGGGTTCGATTCCCGCCGCCCGCTCCAGCCCTTTCTCCTGCCATCACCGCCTCTACTGCCGCCGCGCGAGCAGCCAGCTTTGCCAGCCTTCGAAGCTGCCGCCAAAGGCATTCAGGTCCACCTTGCCGGCCACGCCGGGCACGATACCGGTGCCGGAGTACTGCCAGAAGCTCCAACGCTCGTCGGGGTAGCCTTCCGACGGGTGCTTGGTGACCGCGCGCAGCCAAAACTCCTGGCCGCGCATCTGGCCGAGGTCGTTGTCCTTGTAGAAATCGGGTGTGGTGTAGATCACCGGGCGGGTGCCGTAGTGGCGGCCGACGATAGCGGTGAAACGCTCAATCTGGTCTCGTACATCGGCGCCGCCGGGGCGGGCCGAGCAGGTGCGGGACTGGTGGTTCCATTCCATGTCGAGCACTGGCGGCAGGTCTCCGGCCACGCGGCCCACGTTCTGGATGAACCATGCCGCCTGCTCTTCGGGCGTGCGGCAGAAATAGTAGAAGTGATAGGCCCCCACCGGCACACCAGCCGCACGGGCGCGGGGCGCGTTGATCGCATAGCCCGGATCGAGGTGATCGCCGCCCTCGGTCGCTTTTAGCCATGCAAATCGGATGCCCGATTGGCGGGCCGCGAAAAAGTCGATCTCGCCCTGATAGCGGGAAGCGTCGATGCCGTGCACCTGGTAGTTGGCCGGGCTGATCGCGCCCCACTCATGGGGTTTCACATCACCGAAGCCGCGCGGGATGCCCGGCGCCGCACTGGCGCTGACGTGGAGTTGGGTGGCCTTCTCGCCCTCGGCCATCCGCGGCATCGAGGGCGCGGCTGGCCCGTCGAGCTGGGGGTTGCCGCAGCCTGCCAGTATCAACCCAAACAGCGCCGCCAGCCCCGGGGCGCTCAATTTCACTGTCCGCACGATCAGTCTCCTGCTGTTTTCATGCTTTATGCCTCGCCGGGTTTATACCAAGCCTCGTCCTGCAATGCACATCACGTTTGGGGCGTCGCGCGTCACAATGCCCCTCTTGGCAGGGGTCCGCCTGCCGGGTAAGCCCCTCGGGCGAAGAGGAGACGGCATGGCACGCGCCCCACAGACCAGCACCGACGATCGCCCCGGCTCGCGCCGCGTGGGCGCACTCCGGGCGCTGGGCCCGTTCTTTGCGCCTTACAAGCTCATGGTCGTGGCCGCGCTCTGCGCCCTCGTGCTCACCGCGGGCGTCTCGCTGGTGCTGCCAATGGCGGCCCGCCGCGTGGTTGACAATTTCGGCACCTCCGACGTGGCCTTGCTTGACCGCTACTTCTTTGCCGCCATCGGCATCGCGCTGATCTTCGCGCTGGGCACGGCGCTGCGCTACTGGCTGGTCACACGGCTGGGCGAGCGGGTGGTGGCCGACATCCGCAAGGCCGTGTTCGACCGGATGATCGGCATGTCGCCCGCCTATTACGAAAAGCTGATGACCGGCGAGGTGCTGAGCCGGATCACCACCGACACCACGCTGATCCTCTCGGTGATCGGCTCCTCGGCCAGCTGGTTCCTGCGGAACATCCTGCTCTTCGTCGGCGGGCTGATCCTGATGTTCTTCACCACGCCGAAGCTCTCGCTGATGGTACTGGGCATCATCCCGGTGGTCATCATCCCGATCCTCGTGCTCGGCCGCCGCCTCCGCACGCTCTCCCGCGAGAACCAGGATTGGATCGCGGCCTCTTCCGGCAATGCCTCCGAGGCGCTGCTAGCGGTGCAGACGGTGCAGGCCTTCACCCATGAGGCGCCCTCCAAGGCGCAGTTTTCCGGCGTCACCGAAAAGAGCTTCGAGAGCGCGAAATCCCGCATCACCGTGCGGGCGGCGATGACGGCGATCATCATCTTCGTGGTGTTCTGCGGCATCCTCGGCGTGCTCTGGATCGGCGCGCGCGACGTGCGCGACGGGGTGATGAGCGCGGGCGAGCTGGTGCAGTTCGTCATCTACGCTGGCATCATGGCCGGGGCCGTGGCGGCGCTCTCCGAAATCTGGGGCGAGCTGCAACGCGCCGCCGGGGCGACAGAGCGACTGATCGAGCTGCTGGTGGCCGAGGATACGGTGCGAGACCCGGCAGAGCCACTGGCGCTGGATGGCCGGGCCAAAGGCGCCATCGGCTTTCAGGATGTCGTGTTCCACTATCCCACCCGCCCCGGCGAGGCCGCGCTCTCGGGCGTCAGCTTCGATGTTCAGCCGGGCGAGACCGTGGCCCTCGTCGGCCCCTCTGGTGCGGGCAAATCCACGATCTTCCAACTGCTCCTGCGCTTCTACGATCCCGCCTCGGGCGAGATCACGCTGGATGGCACCCGGCTCGATGCCACCACCCGTGAGGCTCTGCGCGCCCAGCTTGCGCTGGTGCCGCAAGACCCGGTGATCTTTGCCGCCACTGTGACCGAGAACATCCGGTTCGGTCGCCCCGAAGCGACGCAGGCAGAGGTCGAGGACGCCGCCCGCGCCGCCGCCGCCCATGAGTTCATCACCGAGCTGCCCGAAGGCTACGAGACCTATGTGGGCGAGCGCGGAGCGATGCTCTCTGGCGGTCAAAAGCAGCGCATCGCCATCGCCCGCGCCATTCTGCGTGACGCCCCGGTGCTGCTGCTCGACGAGGCCACCTCGGCGCTCGATGCCGAGAGCGAGCAGCTGGTGCAGCAGGCCGTCGAGGCACTCTCCGCCGAGCGCACCACGCTCATCGTGGCCCACCGGCTGGCCACGGTCAAAAAGGCCGACCGCATCTTTGTGTTCGAGAAAGGCCAGATCGTCGCGACCGGCACCCATGACAGCCTCGTGGCGCAGGGAGGCCTCTATGCCCGTCTGGCCCGTCTCCAGTTCACCGAAGGGCTGGCGGCGGAGTAGGGCGGGGCTCGCCCTTCCACCCTGCAACCCCCGCACGAATCCGCTAGACACAGCCCGCCACATCCCGCATCTTCCGCCCCGATGGTGTCCGGCCCCGACAGGCCGGCTGAAAAGGGAACGCGGTGCGGGCGAAAAGCCCTAATCCGCGACTGCCCCCGCAACTGTGAGCGGCGAGCGACCCCCGAAATGACCACTGGGCCAACGGCCCGGGAAGGTCGGGGGAAGTGACGACCCGCAAGTCAGGAGACCTGCCATCTCCAGCGCGTGGTCCACGCGTTGCAGTCACCTTGAGACCCGGGCGGGGTGCCCTGGGGTGGAGAGACGGGATGAAGCCGACAAGGCCTTTCACATCGCCAGCTGCCACCAGCCCCCGCCTTCTTGCGCGGAGGGCGCGATGCTTCTGGAACGGACGATCATTCAACTCGATATAGGCCCGCTGCCGCCAGACGAGGCGCGGCAGCTTGGCCAACTTGGCTTTATGCAATGGCTGGCGGGGCTGCCCGGCGCGGCGGACTACCCGAGCGCCGCGCGCGCGGCCCACGCCCGGGCAACGCCCTTCGCCGCAGGCTCCCCTGCACTGGCGGAGTTCTGCGCCCTGCTGACGGCCTCGCTCTGCGGGCCGATTGCCCCGCTTCCACTGGCGATGCCGGCACAGCGGCGGCGCGGTGGGGCGGCGGCCAAACGCAGCTTGCGAATGCCTCTCTGACATCTTGCGAACCCGGCCGCGCGGCATCCGCGCGGTCAGGCCGAGGACCATTGCAGCGGGCCGCCCGGGCGGACCCGCGAGGCTCGGCGTTCCCAACGATGGTCACGGACGGATCGACAGGAAAGGACTGATCCATGAGTGAGAACCAACTGACAAAACGGCTCGACGAAGGGCCGGTAATCTGCGCCGAGGGCTTCCTCTTCGAGCTGGAGCGGCGGGGATACCTCAGCGCCGGCGAGTTCGTGCCCGAGGTGGCGCTCGAACATCCCGATGCCCTGCGCGCGCTGCACGTGGATTTTCAGCGCGCGGGCAGCGATATCGTCGAGGCCTTCACCTACAACGGCCACCGCGAAAAGATGCGCGTGATCGGCAAGGAGGATCTGCTGGAGCCGCTGAACAGGGCGGCGCTCCGGATCGCCCGCGAGGTGGCTAACGAGCGGCCCGGCAACCTGATGGCGGGCAACATCTCCAACACCAATATCTGGGCACCGGACGATCCGGCGCGGCAGGCCGAGGTGCGGGCGATGTTCGAGGAGATGGTCGGCTGGGCCGTCGAGGAGGGTGCTGACATGATCATCGGCGAGACCTTCTATTTCGCCGGGGAGGCGCTCTGCGCGCTGGAAGTCGCCAAGGCCTCCGGGCTGCCGGTGGTCCTGACGCTGGCCCCGATGGCGGGCGAAGAGATGCGCGACGGGCGCGGCATCGTCGAAACCTGTCAGGCGCTGGAACAGGGCGGGGCCGATGTGGTCGGTCTCAACTGCTTCCGCGGCCCGGAAACGATGATGCCCTGGCTGCGGGCCGTGCGGGCGGCGGTGTCGTGCCATGTAGGCGCGCTGCCGATTCCCTATCGGACCACCGAGGCGGAGCCGACCTTCTTCAATCTCAGCGATGACAGTGGCTGCACCTGCCCGGCGCCGCATGGGCGGGCCTTCCCGACCGCGCTCGATCCGATGTTCTGCAACCGCTATGAGGTCGGCGCCTTCGCGCGGCAGGCGCAGGAGCTCGGGGTGAACTACCTCGGCGTCTGCTGCGGCGCGAACCCCATGCTGATCCGCGAGGTGGCCGAGGCCGTGGGTCGGGTGACAGAAGCCAGCCGCTTCTCGGAGAGGATGGAGAACCACTTCATGTATGGCAGCAACGCGCGGCTGCCGGAGCACATCAAGGCGCTGGGCGATACCGCCTGAGCCCTCGGCACCCGGCGGGCAATCTCGCCGGGCGCCTTCACCCCATCGGGCCGATGGTGCCGTTCAACGCGCCCGGTTCTCGGGCTTGCGCGCGGCACTACGGCTCCCCCACCACTTCGCAACCCCACGTCACAGCCCCATGCCGCTTGATCCCCGCGCGGCTCTCGCTCACTATCTCCCAACACGTCGCGGAGCCGCCATGAGAGCAGCCCGTGGCCAAGGGGAGGAATGACCATGAGCTTTCAGAGCACTGCGGACCTGCGCGCGATCGAGAACCAGATGACCTGGGAAGAGCGCGGCATGCCGACCACGATCTATGACTTCATCTCGAAGACCAAGGCCAACCACGGCGCCCGTCCTGCCCTGAGCTACCAGATCTTCTCCGATCCCGGCGCCCATGCCGAAACCCTCACCTGGAACGAGCTGCACGCCAAAACGACCCAGGCGGCCAACCTCTTCCGCTCCCTCGGCGTTGGCCCGACTGATACCGTTGCCTACCTGCTGCCTAACGCAAATGAGACCGTCGTGACCCTCCTCGGCGGCGCCGTGGCGGGGATCGTGAACCCGATCAACCCGCTGCTCGAGCCTGACCATATCTCGGCCATCCTGCGCCAAACCGGTGCCAAGGTGCTGGTGACGATGAAGAGCTTCCCCAAGTCCGATGTGGCCCAGAAGGCCGCCGAGGCGGTGAAGCACGCGCCGAACGTCACCCATGTGCTCGAGATCGACCTGCTGCGCTACGTCACCGGCCTGAAGAAATTCATCATCCCCTTCATCCGCCCCAAGACCGAGACCGTCCACCACGCCAAGGTGCTCGACTTCAACGCCGAGCTGGCCAAGCATCCTTCGGATGCCCTCACCTTCGACGACCCCAAGGAAGACCGCGTGGCGGCCTACTTCCATACCGGCGGCACCACCGGCATGCCCAAGGTGGCACAGCACAAGGTCTCCGGCATGGTCTACAACGGCTGGATCGGCCACGAGCTGCTCTTCACCGAGCAGGACAACGTGATCTGCCCGCTCCCGCTCTTCCATGTCTTCGCCTGTCACGTGATCTTCATGGCCGCCATCGCCAGCGGCATGCATGTGATCTTCCCCACGCCCGCCGGTTACCGGGGCGATGGTGTGTTCGACAACTTCTGGAAGCTGATCGAACGCTGGAAGGTGAGCTTCATCATCACCGTGCCCACCGCGCTCTCGGCCCTGATGCAGCGCCCGGTGAATGCCGATGTGAGCAGCGTCAAAACCGCCTTCTCCGGCTCCTCCCCTCTGCCCGTCGAACTGTTCAACCGCTTCGAGAAGGCAACCGGGGTCGAGGTGGTCGAGGGCTACGGCCTCACCGAATGCACCTGCCTCGTCGCCTGCAACCCGCCCTCGGGCGAAAAGAAGATCGGCTCCGTGGGCCTGCCCTTCCCCTATACCGAGGTGAAGATCCTGCGTGATGGCCCAGATGGCCCGACCGAATGCAACACTGACGAGGTAGGCGAGATCTGCGTGTCCTCCCCCGGCGTCTTCCCCGGCTCGACCTACACGGAGGAGGACAAGAACCACAAACTCTTCCACCATGATGTCTATCTGCGCACCGGCGACCTTGGCCGGATCGACGCCGATGGCTACCTCTGGATCACCGGTCGCGCGAAAGACCTGATCATCCGCGGCGGACACAACATCGACCCCGCCGAGATCGAGGATGCGCTCGCGGGCCACGAGGCGGTGGCCTTCGCCGGCGCCATCGGTCAGCCCGATGCCCACGCGGGCGAGTTGCCCTGCGCCTATGTCGAGCTGGTGGCCGGGGCGACCGTGACCGAACAGGAGCTGATCGACTTCGCCAATGCCCGCATCCACGAGCGCGCGGCCTACCCGAAGTACCTCGAGGTTCTGCCGGAGCTGCCCAAGACCGCCGTGGGCAAGGTCTTCAAGCCCGACCTGCGCAAGATGGCGATCACCCGCATTTACAACGAGGCGCTTGAGGGGTGTGGCGCAGAGGTGGCTGAGGTGGTCGAAGACAAGAAGCGCGGCCTCGTCGCCAAGCTGAAGAGGACCTCCGGCACCGATGAGGCCAAGGTGGCCGAAGTCCTCGGCAGCTTCACCCGCCCCTGGGACTGGGCGTGAGCCTGACCTTCGACGAAGCCACATTCGGCGCGCTGAACGCCGAGGGTTACGACGAAGGCACACTCCCCGACACGCTGGACGACAGTGTTGCCCTGATCTCCTCCGTCGCGGGGCAGGGCAGGGTGCTCGAATTTGCCATCGGCACGGGCCGCGTGGCCCTGCCGCTCGCCGCACGCGGCCATGATGTGGCGGGCATCGAAGGGTCGCCCGAAATGGTGGAGAAGCTGCGCGCCAAGCCCGGCGGCGCGGCGCTCGAGGTGGTGGTGGGCGATATGGCCGAGGCGCAGGTGCCGGGGCACTTCTCTCACGCCTTCCTCGTCTTCAACACACTCTTCAACCTGACAACGCAGGAGTCGCAGGTCCGCCTCTTCGCCAATGCCGCGCGACACCTTGAGCCGGGTGGCAGCTTCCTGATCGAGGCCTTCATACCCGACCTTGCCGGGTTTACGGGCGGCCAGCGGGTGTCGACCAAGGCGCTGGGCATGGAGAGCGCAGTCATCGAGGCCGCCAAGTGGAACGCATTGGAGCAACGGCTCGATATGCAGCGCATCCATATCTCCGCCTCCGGCACTCGCCTCGTGCCGCTGGTGATGCGGGTGGCCGCCCCGCCGGAGATCGACCTGATGGCCCGCCTCGCCGGGCTGGAGTTAGAGCACCGCTGGGGCGGCTGGCGGCGTGAGCCATTCACCGAAGCGAGCCAGATGCACGTCTCCCTCTACCGCAAGCCCGGCTAAGACCCCGCGCGATCCAATTGCGCGCCTTGCGGCGCATTCCATTCACCGTTGTGCGCCCGGCGGCCTCTGACGCGCTCGCTCTGGCAGGGTCAGCTCCAGCTCAATAGCGCCGGGCACGCCCTCCAGCTTGAAACCGGGGGAGAGGGAGAGCCGGGCCCTGGCCTCTCCCGTGAGGTCAAACTGGTGGCCCCAGAGCGGGCGCTGCGCCATCTCAGCTTCGTTCAATTGCATGCTTCGGTCGGTCTGGCGCTCCAGCCAGTCGCGGATGTGGGCCTCGAACCCCGCATCGCGTGGGCCGGGCCAGTCGGCGGCGAGGCGCAGGATGTGCTGGGCGTAACGGGTGGCGACCATCAGGTAGGGCAGATGCGTGCTGACCCGCCAGTTGCGCGCCGCATCCCCGGCAAGGTCGTCCCGGCGCGACAGGGAGATGAGCGAGAAGAACCCCGCCCAGGCCCGGGTCTTGGCACCCAATGCCGCAATCAGCCCGGCGCGCGCGAGGTGGCTCTCCTGCCGCTCGTCGATGGCCGCCTCCGTTGGCCCCAGCCCTGCCACCCCGCCGCCCTCCACGCCCCGGCAATCCTGCGGCCAGCCCGATTTGGCGACCGACCGGGCGATGTTGGCGGCGATGGCGTATTGGCCCGGCACCGGGCAGGGCTGGCGGGGCAGGGCGCCGGGCGGCGTGAGGGCAAAACGCGTGATACAAAGCCCAAGGTATCGAGCCTCCGGGCCGCGGCGCAAAGCTGCGAAACCCTCGTGCGCAGGCGAAGCAAGCGCGGCCTCCGGGTCACGCAGGGCGCTGAGGTCTTGCGGTTCGGCAAGGCCCATAAGCGCGGGCGCGGCCCCGGCGATCACCGGCATCTGCGCAAGGGCGCCAAGGCGGGCGAGGGCGGTGAGGGCCGGTGTGTCAGCATGGTCGAAAGCGCCATCCACCAGCAGCACGGCGACGGGCGGTGCCTGCCGCTGGGCATAGACCCTGGCCCACGCCGCGTGGCGCACTTCCGTCTCGGCGTCCGCCACCTCCGCCTTGGCCACATTCATCACCGTCAGCGCGATATCCTCGCGCGGCGGCATCTCCCGCACCAACCAATGCAGCCCGCGCCATGCACCCTCAAGGCGCTCCATCTCGCGATGGCCATAAATCTCGCCCAGTTGCGCCGCGATCCCGGCATCACACCGCGCGATCATCGCCTCGACCGTCGCCGCCAGCTTCCGGCTGCGCAACTCGGGCCAGCGGGCGGCCAGCCTGCCAACCAGCAGCACCGCCCGCTCCACCGCCTCCGGCAACTCCGGCAGCCCGCTCGCGCCTTTCAACCTCCGCCACAGCCCGCGCATCCGCACCCTCCACACCCGCCAGCAAAGCCTGCGCCAAGCCCCGCCACGCATCAACCCCGCCGCCCAATCGCCGCCTTTCCGGCCCGCGCCCTCCAGTCCGGGTTGACTTTGCCCAGCCAAGGCGGTGTATCGGCCCGAACCGATTTGTCCGACCGGAAGGGACCGAACCATGCATGCCTACCGCAGCCACACCTGCGCCCAGCTGACCAAGGAGAACGTGGGGGAGACCGTGCGTCTCGCCGGGTGGGTGCATCGGGTGCGAGATCACGGCGGCGTCCTCTTCATCGACCTGCGCGACCACTACGGCGTCACCCAGGTGCTCTGCGACCCCGACAGCCCGGTGTTTTCGGAGGTCGAGAAGGTCCGCTCCGAGTGGTGTATCCGCATCGACGGCACGGTGAAGGCGCGCGACGAGAGCCTCGTGAACACCAAGCTGCCGACCGGCGAGATCGAAGTGTATATCCGCGACATGGAAGTGCTTGGCTCTGCGGGCGAGCTGCCGCTGATGGTCTTCGGCGATCAGGAATACCCTGAGGAAACCCGCCTCAAGTACCGCTACCTCGACCTGCGCCGCGAGGCGATGCAGCAGAACATGACCCTGCGCTCCGACGTGGTCGCCTCCGTCCGCCGCCGGATGTGGGACAAGGGTTTCCGCGAGTATCAGACCCCGATCATCACCGCCTCCTCGCCCGAGGGCGCGCGCGACTTCCTCGTGCCTTCCCGTCTGCACCCCGGCAAGTTCTACGCCCTGCCGCAGGCGCCGCAGCTCTTCAAGCAGCTGATCATGGTCTCGGGCTTCGACAAGTACTTCCAGATCGCGCCTTGCTTCCGCGATGAAGACCCGCGCGCCGACCGCTCGCCCACCGATTTCTACCAGCTCGACCTCGAGATGAGCTTCGTTGAGCAGCAGGACGTGTTCGACACCGTCTCCCCGGTGATCGCGGGCGTGTTCGAGGAGTTCGGCGGGGGCCGCAAGGTCGATACGCCCGAGAGCTGGCCGCAGATCCCCTATGCCGAGGCCGCGCTGAAATACGGCACCGACAAGCCCGACCTGCGCAACCCGATCGAGATGCAGGTTGTGTCCGAGCACTTCGCCGGGTCCGGCTTTGCCATCTTCGCCAAGCTGCTGGAGCAGGAGGGCACCGAGATCCGCGCGATCCCCGCCCCCACCGGCGGCTCCCGCAAGTTCTGCGACCGGATGAACGCCTTCGCGCAAAAGGAAGGGCTGCCCGGGATGGGCTATATCTTCTGGCGCGATCAGGGCAACGGCATGGAGGCGGCAGGCCCGCTTGCCAAGAACATCGGCCCCGAGCGCACCGAGGCGATCCGCCAGCAGCTCGGCCTCGACGTGGGCGATGCCGCCTTCTTCCTCGGCGGCAAACCCAAGACCTTCGAGGCCGTCGCAGGGCGTGCCCGCACCGTCATCGGTGACGAGCTGGGCCTGACCGACAAGGACCGCTTCGCCTTTGCATGGATCGTCGATTTCCCGATCTACGAGAAGGATGACGAGACCGGCGAGATCGACTTCGAGCACAACCCCTTCTCCATGCCGCAAGGCGGGGCCGAGGCGCTGGCGGGCGATCCGCTCGCCGTGAAGGGCTACCAGTACGACCTCGCATGCAACGGCTACGAGCTGGTCTCCGGCGCAATCCGGAACCACAAGCCCGAGGTGATGCTGAAGGCCTTCGAGATTGCCGGTTACGGCGAGGATGAGGTGAAGGCGCGCTTCGGCGGCCTCTACACGGCCTTCCAATACGGCGCCCCGCCCCACGGCGGCTGCGCGGCGGGCATCGACCGGATCGTGATGCTGCTGGCCGACGAGGAGAACCTCCGCGAGGTGGTCATGTTCCCGATGAACCAGCGCGCCGAAGACCTTATGATGGGCGCCCCCTCGCTGCCCACCAACGAGCAGCTCCGCGAGCTGTCGCTGCGGGTGGTGAAAGAGGACTGATCGTGCAGGCGCCGGGGCGGGTCATCCTGATCCACGGTGCCTCCAGCGCGGGCAAATCCACTCTGGCGCGGGCGGTGCAGGCGGCACTGCCCGAGCCCTTCACCCACCTCACCTTTGACCACCTGATCGACAGCGGCGCACTGCCGCGCGGCCCCGACTGGCCAGCGGTGCGCGCAAAGGTGTTCGACGGCTGGCACCGCGCCGTGGCCGCCTTCGGCGCGTCCGGGGCCGATGTGATCTGGGACCACATCATCGAAAGCCCGGCGTGGCACAGCGATCTGCGCACACTCTTTTCCGGGCGCGATTTCTTCTTTGTCGGTCTCCATTGCGACCTTGCCGAGCTGGAGCGGCGTGAGGCGGCCCGCGGAGACCGAAAGCCGGGAGATGCGGCGAAGGATGCCGCCCATATCCATGCAGGCAAGCAATACGATCTCGAACTGCGGAGCGAAGACGGGGCCGAAGCCAATGCCATCCGCGTCATTGCAGCCTGGCAGGCGCGGCAGGGCGTCTCGGGCTTCTTCGCCTGACGCCCGGTGAGGCCACAGCTCGGACCGTCATAAAACTGTTACGCAGGCCTGCATCCCCGTGCTACGATTCTCCCATGACGCGGGCCATGCTCACCATCGCACTCACCCTCGCGCCCCTCACCGCAACGGCGGGCGGGCCATTGGGCGATGTGTTCTGCGATGACCGCGCCCGCATTGTCGAAAAGCTCGAGGGCCGCTTTGGCGCCACCCTCGCCGGGCGCGGTCTGCGCGGTCCCGATGCCTTCATCGAGTTCTGGGTCACGCAAGCCTCGGGCGATTGGACCATGGTGCAGAACTACACCGACGGGCGCGCCTGCATCGTCGCGATGGGCGAGAACTGGGAGAGCTTCGGCCCCGTTGATCCGGCCTGACGAAAGGCCAGAGGGCCCCGCCCGCGATCCCACCTACTGCGGCTGACGCAGCCGCAGCACCTCCTCCGCAATGTCATCGGCAAGAGACGCCAGTTCCTCTGGGTCCGAGCCGCGCAGGGTCTCGACCGCAAGGGCAAACATATTGGCCTGAAACCGGCGGGCGAGGCGGCGGCAATCGGCGCTCGCCGGCAACTCGCCCGCTGCGCGGGCCTTCTCGAAGAGCGATTGGAAGAGGCTTCGCACTTCGGCGAGGTAATGGCGGGCATCCTCTCCGGCCTCCGACTCTGAATCGGCCAGTTCGAGCACGGTCTTGACCAGAATGCAGCCGAGCGGGCGGCCCTGCTCCGGGCGGCCGCTGCGGCGGGCGTGCTCGGCCAGCGCCTCAAGCGGCGAGGCAGACTCCCTCGCAAGGGTCGCCACCTTGGCCCCCGTGCGATCGCGGTAGCGCCGCAGCGTCTCTCGAAACAGCGCCTCCTTGCTGGTGAAAGCGGCATAGATCGAGCCGGGCTTCATCGAGAGCGCAGCCTCCAGATCCTTCAACGAGGTCGCGTGAAAACCCCTGCGCCAGAACAGGGTCAGCGCTGCATCAAGGGCGGTCTCGCGGTCATAGGGGGCGGCACGGGTCATGGGGTGAATATAGGCGCACTTGCGGCCCGTGTCTCCCTCACGTTTGAGTGATTGCTCAAATTGTGACTTGAGTGATCACTCAAATGCGCCATCTTGCCCCCCACGGGCCACCCCGGCCCGCCATGCCAACCAACGGAGCGCCCATGACCACCTTCACCCTGCACGATGAAACCACCGCCCCCGCCGAGAGCCTGCCGCTGATCGAAAAGTCCAAACAGGCCTTTGGCCGCCTGCCGGGCCTGCACAAGGTCATGGCCGAAGCCCCGGCGCTGATGGAGGGCTACCAGGTGCTCCACGGGCTGTTCCAGAACGCCACCAGCTTCGATAAGGATGAGATCACCGTCGTCTGGCAGAGCATCAACGTCGAGCATGCCTGCCACTACTGCGTGCCCGCCCACACCGGGATCGCCAAGATGATGAAGGTCGATGACGCGATCACCGAGGCCCTGCGCAGCGAGACTCCGCTGCCCACCGAGCACCTCGAAGCCCTCCGCACCTTCACCCTCGCCATGGTCCGCCAGCGCGGCGAGGTGAGCGACGACCAGTTGCAGACTTTCCTCGACGCAGGCTACACCAAGCGCCACGTGCTCGAGATCGTGCTGGGCATCGCGCAGAAGGTCATGTCGAACTACACCAACCACCTCGCCGACACCCCGGTCGACGAAGTGATGCAGAAGTTTGCTTGGGAGAAGAAGGGCGCAAAGGCGGCCTGAGCCTGCCCGCCCGCGCGGAACCGCGCGGGCCCTGACGGGTTGATCCTGCAAATGGAGGACCGACCCATGAAGAAGCTCTTCAAGTACTGGGCCGTCTGGAAGCTGGCGCAAAAACTCCTGCGCAAGCGCCGCCGAGCCTGATCCACCACGCGCCCCGTGACCGCAAGGTCCGGGGCGTTTTGGCGCAGGCACACTAGCTCATTCATGCGTGATCTTGAATGTGTTTTCAGCTATGCTCCCGGCAACACTCCGGAGGTCTCCCATGCTGCGCATCACCCTTGTCCTCGTCACCGCCCTTTGCGCCTTCACCCCGGCGACGGCCCAGATGCACGGGGGCGGCGGGATGCACGGGCATGGAGCGGATGGCACCGGCCACGACATGGCCACCATGCCCGGACTGCGCGGCGAGGACGCCACCGAGGAGGAGAGCGCTGAACTGGCAACGCTCTTCCGCAGATTCGCCACCCTCTCCCGCGAGGTCGAGCTTTTGCCGGACGGCATCCGCACTGTCACCCGCTCCTCCGACCCGGAGGTGATGGACGCACTGGTGAGCCATGTCGTCGGCATGATCGACCGGGTGGGGCAGGGGCGCGACCCGAAGATATTCATCCAGTCCCCCACGCTCGATATCTTCTTCGCCCGCCCCGGCGCGATCGCCTCCGATGTCGAGGTGACCGACGCCAGCATCGTAGTCACGCAAACCTCCACCGACCCGGAGGTGGTGGAGGCGCTGCACATCCATGCCGGGGAGGTCAGTCGGATGGCAGACAGCGGCATGCAAGCGGTGCACGAGATGATGATGGAGCGGGCCGGCAACTGAGCCCTCAGCCGCCCTCCGCCGCCGCGAGCCCCTCGACCGAGCGCTTCCGGCCCGGCGAGATCGCCAGCGCGGCGCGGTAAGCTTCTGCAGCGCCGGCCCGGTCGCCCGACAGCAGCAGCATCTCACCCAGCAGCTCCCGCGCCGGCAGCACCGCGCTGGGCGTGACAGGGGCCTTGCCCACCGAGTCCTCGGTGTCCGCCGCCGCGCGCATCTGCGCCAGCGCCGCCTCGGCCTCGCCCGCCTCCCAGGCCAGCCAGGCCTGAATGGTGCCGCTCTGCGCCTCGGCCAGCGTGACCCAATAGCCCATGCCGCGCTCGTTCAGCGTGGCCGCCCGCGCAGCGATCTCCTCCAGTGCCGCCCGTGCGGCCTCGGCATCGCCCGACCGCGCTGCGCCCAACCCCTTAGCGAACCAATGGATGGTGACGGCCTGCGGAAACTTCTCCCAGCCGATCAGCGCCGGCAACTCGGCGGGCAGGGCAGCCGCCCCGGCCCAATCTCCCTGCTCCAGCGGCACCCGGGCCGGGCTGGCCGCCACCGCATAGGCGGAGCCAAAGCTGTCCTCGAGCGCGCCAACCGCCAGAAGCTCGGCCAGCACCGCCTCCGCCTCTGCCACTCGATCCAATTGCAGCAGCGCATACAGGCCATAGTCCACAGCGTGGGCGTAATGGTTTGAAACCACACCGCCCTCCAGCGGCTGGGCTAGCGCCGCCGCGCTGGAACGGGCATTCCACGCCACCGACGCCTCCCAATCCCCGAGCCGGGTGAAGATGTGGCTGGGCATATGCAGCGCATGGGGCACTTCAGGCGCGATCCGGTCATAGCCCTTGGCAAAGGCGCGGGCCTTTGTGGCCAAGGCCGGGTGATCATAGGCGTGGATCACGTAATGAAAGATCGCCGGATGCAGCGGAGCCTCGGGCAGCCGGGCGGCAAGCCTGTCTCCGGCTTCGGCAAGGCTCTCAGCCGCGCCGGGCCCGGGCGGGGTGAGGGCGATCTGCGCAAGCGCGTCGAAGGCGGCGGCATCTATGTCACCGGGAAAGGCCTCGTCAATCTCCCGCTGGGCACCCGCCCACGCGGCCAGCCGGGCGGGGTAGGGGGTGTCGGCCCCCTCCCAGAAGGCCAGTGCCGCCGTCACATAGGCAACTTCCCGCGCGTTGCCCGGCGTGAGGGTGGCCAGCCGCGCCGCCGAGGCCGCGCCGCCCTCCATCTCCGCAGGGGTCGGGCCACCGGGCCAAACCGGGTGGAAGTAGCTCATCGCCTTGCCCCATTCGGCCATGGCGCAGGCCGGGTCGGCCTCTGCGGCCTCGGAAAATCGTTGCCGGGCCTGCACATACATCATGTGATGCAGCAGTTTCAGGCCTTCGGTGAAGGGCGCTGCCGCTGCCGCCGTGCAGGAAAGCTCAAAACGCACCTCCCCGAGCGTGGTATCATGCGCCGCAAGTGGCGCGGGGCCGGCAAAAGCAGCGCAAAAGGCGAGCGCAAGGGCACGTGTCATCGGTCATCTCCATGTCGGGAATCATGCCGGCTCATTCCGGCGTTGACCCTAGGGTAGCGCCGCACGGGCCCCGCGATATATGCTCCGAATGGCAGAACATTCCTGCGGAAAACTGAGGGCTGATGGACAAGCTGGCGGCCATGCGGGTCTTCGTGGCCATCGTCGATGGCGGCACGCTGACCGAGGCGGCGCGGCGGCTGGGAAAGTCGCTGCCCAGCGTGGTGCGCTCTCTGGCGCGGCTGGAGGAAGCGCTGGGGCTGCGGCTGCTGGAGCGTTCGACGCGGCAATCCTACCTGACGCCGGAGGGGCGCTCCTACTACGAGACTTGTTGCCACGTGCTTTCCGAGATCGACACCGCCGAGCAGGACCTTGCCGCGCAGCAGGGCGAACCGGCGGGGGAGGTGCGGATCACCGCGCCGGTGGAGTTTGGCAACCGCTTCGTCTGGCCCTGCCTGCGCGACATCCGCGAGCGGTTTCCGGGCCTCGTGCCGCACGTGACGCTGACCGACGTGCCGCTCGACCTCGTGGAGGGCGGCTACGACCTTGCGGTCCGGATCGGGCCGCAGCCCGACAGCGAGATGCGGGCCACCGTGATCGGGGAGATGCCCACGCGGCACTGCGCCGCCCCTTCCTTTCTCGAAAGGGTCGGCCGGCCAGAACGACCGGAGGACATGGCCGCGATGCCCGCTGTCTGCGTCGACATTGCCGGGCGCCGGACCGGGCAGTTGTGGCCCTACCTCGACGCGGACGGCAAGCGGCGCACGTTCCGGTGCAAGGCGGTGCTCTACGTCAACGAGGTGCGGATGGCGCGGGCGGCCTGCGAGGCGGGCGTGGGGCTGGGCTTTTTCTACCTCTACCAGGTGCATGATGCGATCGCCGACGGGCGGCTGGTGTCGCTCTTCCAGGACCGGCGACCGCCGCCGCAGCCGGTGCGGCTGATCCGCCACGCGGCGCGGGATCGGCCGAAGCGGGTGTCTGCGGCGATCGATGCGCTGGAGGGCGTGCTAAGGGAGGCGCTGAAGGGCCTCGGGGCCTAGCTCCGCGCCCGCTCCCCGCACGGCGGGACAAGCCCCGCCCTACGCGTTCACTCCTCCAACGCGTCCGCCTTCTTCTTCTCGATCAACCCGGCTTCCTTTTCCTTCCGGGCGAGGAACTTTTTGCCGAACCCGCTGATCTCGCGCTCCGAGATCACCGCGCGGGCGCGCTCGAAGATTTCCTGTTCCTCTTCCTCGATGTGGTGCTCGTAATCGTGCTTCAGCGTCTTGAACCGCGTCAGCCAACCGGGCGAGCTCATTTCCATCTCGTTCAGCTCTTCCATGATGTCATCCAGCTCCTGATGCTCATGCACCGAGTGCCGGGCATGCTCCTGCCCCCATGTTTTGCCGAGCAGCACCGAGTAGAATGTCTCTTCCTCTGCGGCCGCATGGGCCTTCACGTCGTGATAGAACTCCTCCCATGCATGGCGGCGGGCCTCGCTGTCGCCCGATGTGTCTTCGAGCGTGGCAAGCAACTCGCGGTGGCGGTCGTGGTCGGTCTTGATGGCTGCGTAGATGTCGGTCATCGGCGTGGCTCCGGGCTGGGTTGTAAGGATTTGCCAGAAAACGCCCGGCGCGGGGCGAAGGTTCCCGCCCGCCCGGCGCCCCTCCGCCGCCGCGCAAAAGCGTGACCGCAGGGGGCCTCGCAAGGTGGCCCGCGATCCCCTATCTTCGAGGAAAGGCCCCCGCACCGCCGACCGTCCCGCGCCGCCCATTGACCCGGAGCACTCCCACGTGAGTTTCATCCCCGAGATCGCCGCCATCCGCTTTGGCTACGGGCTCTCGCCGCGCCACCCGGCCCCGGCCAGCCCAGAGGCGATGGTTGAGGCGCTTCAGGCTGATGACAGCATGGCGCGCGCCTTCCCGATTGGCTCGATGGCAGAGACCTACGCCGACTTCCAATACCTGAGCGATCTCAAGAAGGCCGAGCTGGATGGCGACAAAACCGCCAAGCGAAAGTACCGCAACTGGCGCGGCCAGAACCGCCGCGACCACGCCCGGATGCTGCGCCACACCATCGCTCGCGCGCTCGATGCGCCCGACGCGCTGCGCGAGCGCCTCACTCGCTTCTGGGCCGATCATTTCACGGTGCGCGGCAAGGGTGTGTCACAGCGGATGGTGCAGCGCTTCGTCGAAGATGCGATCCGCCCGAACATCACCGCGCCGTTCTCCGAGATGCTGAAGGCGGCGGTGACCCACCCGATGATGCTGATCTACCTCGATCAGGACAAAAGCATCGGCCCCGGCTCTCCCGTGGCCGAACGCAACGCCAAGAAGGGCCGCAGGCGCGGGCTGAACGAGAACCTCGCCCGCGAAGTGCTCGAGCTCCACACTCTCGGCGTTGGCGGGGCCTACAGCCAGGCCGACGTTCGGCAACTGGCCGAGCTCATGGCCGGGATGACCCTGAACCTGCGTGAAGGCGTTCGTTTCGAGCCCAAGCGCGGCGAGCCGGGGGCGGAGGAGGTGCTGGGCCAAAGTTACGGCGGCCGCGAACCCAAGCTGGAAGACATCCACGCCGCGCTCGATGCCATCGCGCTGCACCCCGATACCGCGGCCCACCTTGCCCGCAAGCTGGCCGTCCACTTCGTCTCCGACACGCCGCCGCCCGCCCTCGTGGAGGCCCTGCGCCTGCGCTACACCGAGACCGGCGGCAACCTCGGCGCGGTGACCGAGGCCCTGCTTTCGCACCCCGAGGCCTGGGGTCCGCTCGCCAAGATCAAGCAGCCCTTCGATTTTGTCACCTCGGCCCTCCGAGCGCTCGGGGTGACAGGGTCGCAGCTCGCTGCGCTGGACCGCAAGGCCACCCTCCGCATCATCATCCGCCCGATGGGCCTGATGGGGCAGGAGTGGGAGCGCCCCAATGGTCCCGATGGCTGGCCCGAGGATGGCGAGCACTGGCTCACCCCGCAGGGTCTCGCCGTGCGGATCAACTGGGCCATGTCGGCGGGCCGGGTCGACGGGCTCGATCTGCCCGACCCCCGCGATCTGGTTGAAACCGCGCTCGGCAGCCAGGCCGGTGAGCGGCTGCTCTTCGCCGCCAAGGCCGCCGAAAGCCGCGCCGAAGGGGTGGGGATCGTCCTCGCCTCCCCCGCCTTCCAACGGAGATGACCCGATGAGCAAGCTCCTGATGACCCGGCGCCGGTTTCTTGCCTCCACGGGCTGCTCCGTGGCCGCCGCGCCGCTGATGACCCCGATGGCCTTCGCCCAGGCTCCGTGGGACACCCGCCTGATCGTGCTCATCCTGCGCGGTGCGATGGACGGGCTCGATGTGGTCCGCCCGGTGGGCGATCCGCATCTCGCCGCCGCCCGGCCCACGCTGGCCGCAGGCGATGGCCTGCCGCTCGACGGGTTCTTCACCCTCCACCCCGCGCTCGCCCCGCTGCACCCGCTCTGGGCCAAGGGCGAGCTGGGATTTGCCCATGCCACCTCCACGCCTTACCGCGACAAGCGCAGCCATTTCGACGGGCAGGATCTGCTCGAGGCCGGCACCGGCTTCGATGTGAAGACCGGCGCCCTGCGCGACGGCTGGCTCAACCGGATGCTTCAGGCCGTGCCGGGCATCGAGGCCGACACCGCCTATGCCATCGGGCGTGAAGACCTGCTGATGCTCGCCGGAGGCGCCCCGGTCGCCAACTGGTCTCCCGGCACCCGGCTGGAGCTTTCTCCGCAGGCCCGGCGGCTGATCGAATTGGTCTACGAAGAGCACCCGATCTACCAGGCCGCCGTGCTCGAAGCGCTCGACCTTACCGAGCAGATCGCCGCCTCCGAGGCCGCCGCCACCGAGTCGGATGAAGATGAAGACATGGCCGCCATGATGGAGGCCAGCTCCGGCAATGCCGCGCACCTGCAAATGGCCGAATTTGCCGCCCAGCGGCTGCGCGGCGACACCCGCATCGCCGCCTTCTCCCTATCGGGCTGGGACACCCACGGCAATCAGGCCAGCGGGCTGCCTAAGGCGCTGAAGCAACTGGCAGAAACCATCGAGCTGCTGCGCGTTGGTCTCGGCCCGCTCTGGGGCAAAACCGGCATTCTGGCGATGACGGAGTTTGGCCGCACCGTGCGCGAGAACGGCTCTCGCGGCACCGATCACGGGACAGGTGGGCTGATGCTCATGGCAGGCGGGGCGCTGCGCGGCGGCAAGGTTTACGGCCGCTGGCCGGGCCTTGAAGAGGCCGCGCTCTACGACCGGCGCGACCTGATGCCCACGGAAGACGTGCGCGCCTATGCGGCCCGCGCGATGGAGGGGCTCTTCGGCCTCTCGGGGACTGTGCTGTCAGAAAGCGTATTTCCGGGGCTCGACATGTCGCAGGCGCCCCGGTTGGTGCTCTGAGGGCAGGGGGCCGGGGCTCAGGCCCCGCTCGCCACCTCGATATCGTCGATCTGCTCCACCATGTCGGCGGTCACGTCCTTGGCCCCGGTGGCCACGGTGGCCGCCACGGCGAAGCCGAGCGAGACGATGCCCGCCATCAGCACCACCCAGTCGATGGTGACATTGCCCTCGTCTTCCGACCAAAAGGCGTTTGCGATCCGTTTCATGTGCCGCTCCCAGGCTTTTTTCACTGCTCAATGCCCACTCTCTCGGGCAAATGCGGCGCTCGCGTGGAAGGGCCGCGCCATTTTGCGGGTTTTCCTCCTTCCTGCAGGGGGCTAGGAAAATGGCAGAGATGCAAAGGGGTTAATTGATGAGCGACGCGCGAATGCTGGGCGAAGAGCTGACAGGCTGGACCCCGCCGCCCCGTCCCGCCTTCGACGCGCTCGAGGGCCAGTGGACCCGGCTCGAGAGGCTCTCCGCCGATACCCACGCCGCCTCGCTCTTTCGCGCCTACTCCGGCCACGATGCTCTGTGGGACTACATGCCCAACGGCCCGTTTTCCTCGGCCACGCAGTATCACCGCTGGGCGCGCGAGGCCGAGGCCAGTGCCGACCCGCTACACTTCGCGATCCAGAACCGCGAGACCGGTCGCTGGGGCGGCACCTGTGCCCTGCTGCGCATCGCGCCCGAGGCCGGATCGGTCGAACTGGGCTACATCGCACTGGCGCCCGAGTTGCAACGCACCCGCACCTCCACCGAAGCCTTCTTGCTGCTGATCGAATGGGCCTTCGAGGTCGGCTATCGCCGCTTCGAGTGGAAGTGCAACGCCCTCAACATGCCCTCCCGACGCGCCGCCCAGCGGCTCGGCCTGTCTTACGAGGGCACTTTCCGGCAGGCTCAGGTGGTAAAGGGCCGCAACCGAGATACCGCATGGTTTGCCGCCATCGACAGCGAATGGCCCGCCCTGCGCGAAGCTTACCGCGCCTGGCTCCGGCCCGAGAACTTCGATGCCGAAGGCCGACAGAAGGAACGTTTGGGCGACCTAACTTCCCTCGTCCGCGCCGCCTCCGACCCGGCCCTCTGAGCCGCCGGGAACGCTGCAATAAACGTAAAGCTGTGGTTGGACTGCTAAGAGCACGGTTCGCCCAAAGCCGGACGAGCCCAAAGTTCGCCTCTATGGGCCGGAAGCTTCCCGCCTAGGTCGTATGCACACCGCAGCTCAACCCACCTAAAGCGCGATGTTGCCCTCCAGCCGGTTCGCCACCAGCTTGGAGATCACTGCCGCCTCAGGGAAGCCGCGCTGGCCCGCCGCCCGGGCCGTTGCCAGCCCCCGCGCGGCAGCGGCCAGTGGCGCGTCCGAGGCGCATTGCGCCACAGAGCCGAGGAACTGGGCGACGTAGTCCAGCATGTCCGGGTCTTCCTCCCCGGTCGAGAGCACGTCGGCCACATGGGCGAGGTCGTCGCGCAGCGCCAGCGGGTCGGGCGCAACCACGTCCGAAGACATCGCACGCGGCCCGACCGGATGCGCCGCCTCCGGCAGGCGGGTGAGAATCGCCTGCTGAAACTCCGCCAGAGAGGTAATCGGCTTCTGGATGAACCCGTCCGCCCCGGCCTCCAGCGCCTCATCCTCGCTCGCCGGGTCGCCGCTGGTGCCGAGCAGCACGGGCACGCGGGTGTCGGAATGGTCCAGCTCGGCGATCAGTTCCAGCCCCGAGCCGTCCGGCAGGCCCAGATCCACGATCACCGCCGTCGGGCGATACACCTGCAAGTGCCGGTGCGCCGAGGCCAGCGTATCGGCCCTTCGTATCCGCGCCCCGGAGCGCAGGCACAGCAGCCGCACCGCCTCCGAGGCAAAGCGGCTGTCCTCCACCACCAGCACGGTTGCGCCCAGCAGGGGCCGGTCGCGCGTGGGCTTCTGCGCGGGGATTGCGAACTGCGGAAGATCGTCTGTCATGGAGGCCTCCCTCAAGGCGTTACGCCCCGAGAAGACACCACCTTCCCTAAAACTTCGTAAACGCGGCTGTCGGAATGCGACAAAGGCGCGGCTTGTGCCGCGCTTGGCCGGGCGTCATAAACCGCCCGACACTTGGCAACGGAGGGGAATGACATGATCGGACGGCTCAACCACGTGGCCATCGCAGTGCCCGACCTCGAGGCCGCCTCGGCCCAGTATCGCGGCACGCTCGGCGCAGATGTCGGCGCGCCGCAGGACGAGCCCGATCACGGTGTCACGGTGGTTTTTATCACCCTCCCCAACACCAAGATCGAGCTGCTCTATCCTTTGGGCGAGAACAGCCCCATCGCGGGCTTTCTCGAAAAGAACCCCTCCGGCGGCATCCACCACATCTGCTACGAGGTCGATGATATCCTCGCCGCCCGCGACAAGCTGAAGGCCGAAGGCGCCCGCGTGCTCGGCACCGGCGAGCCCAAGATCGGCGCCCACGGCAAGCCGGTGCTCTTCCTGCACCCGAAGGATTTCAACGGCTGCCTCGTGGAGCTGGAGCAGGTCTGATGAGCATTTCCGCCGCCCTCGTCGTGCTCGCCGTGACATGGTTCATGGTGCTCTTCATCGTCCTGCCGGTGCGGCTCGAAACCCAGGGCGACAGGGGCGAGGTCGTGCCCGGCACCCACGCCGGCGCCCCAGCCGATTTCAAGCTCGGCAAGCGGCTGAAGATCACCACGCTCATCGCCCTGCCCGTGGCCGGGGTGATCTGCGCGATCATCATCTCCGGCGTCATCGGGGTCTCCGACTTCGACCTTCTGGAGCGGTTCGGCCCCAAAGGGCCAATCACCGAGAGCCAGTAGCCGCCCCGCGTCAGGCCCCCGGCTCAAGCCGGTGGAACAGGTGGGTGAACGTCGCCACGCCGAGCAGCGGGATGAACAGGTTGATGAGCGGAAAGCTCAGCGGAATCGCCATCAGCGTGCCCGCAAACCAGATTTTGCCAAAATGCCTGCGCCGCGACTCATTGGCGGCCTGCCGCCCGATCCGCCGCATTGCCACCATCTGGTAATACTCGCGGCCCAGCAGCAGCCCGTTGATGCCCCAGAACAGAAGCGGCACCAGCGGCCCGGCAAACAGGTAGAGCACCAGCATCAGCACGTTCACCACGATGAGGATGCCGAAAAACCCGAGCGAATCCCGCAGCGCCTCCGAAAACGGAAACCGCGGCACATCAGGCAGGTGCGGGTAGTGCTTGTCTTCCACCGCCGCCGCAACGTCTTCGAGGAAGAGCCCGGTGAAGGCCGAAGCGACGGGGACCATCAGGAAGATCGACATCAGCGCCATCAGCGCGATCGAGGCCCATGAGAGCAGGTCGTCGATCCATGTGACCTCCCGCCCGAAGATGGTGAAGCTGTCCGGCGTCACCCAGTCCAGAAACCACAGGAACACGCCGTAGACGCCGAAGAGCAGCAAGATCGTCAGCCCCAGCCCCATCGCCAGAACCCGCAGGAACCGGCCGTCGAACATCTGGTTCACGGCCTTGCCGAAGTCGGAGAAGATCATTCCGAGACCCAGGCGGTGATCTTGGTCAGGTCAGGGCGCGGGCGCTCGGGCGCGGGCACCGTCTCGGTGCCGATGTGGATGAAGCCCGCCACCGTCTCGTGCAGCGCGAGGCCCAGCCCTTTGGTCACGAACTCCCGGTCATGGCTGCCCCAGCCCGAGAGCCAGTTGGCGCCCCAGCCGGAGGCCAGCGCGGCGTTCAGCATAGCAAGGCAGACTGCGCCCGCCGAATAGAGTTGCTCGACAAACGGCACCTTCTCGCTCTCCACCGGTGACGACACCACCGCCACCGCCAGCCCCGGCTGCTTCAGCTGGTTCTGGAACTTCTCCACCTTCTCCGGCTCCAACTCCAGCGCCGCGCCGCGCTCTCCCGCCAACTCGGCCAACCGCTCCAGCGCCGCGCCCTCCAGCACGATAAACCGCCACGGCTCCAGCTTGCCGTGGTCCGGCGTGCGGGCGGCGGCCTGAAGGATCGGCCCCAGCTCCTCGCGGGTGGGCACCGGCGCGGTCAGCGTCTTGGCCGGGCGCGACCGGCGGGTCAGAAGGAATTCGAGGGCGGCGGGGCTTTTCTGCGTCATGGGGCCTCCTTGGCAGTTGGCCCTTATGTCGGGTGTTTTGCGCGCAGGTTCAATGGGGTGGTGGCTTTGGGCAATGGCCACGGCGTGATATGCTGGGGCCATTGCAGCGGGAGATATTTGAATGACCGGAGTCGCCAAGACCTCGATGGCCGTATTAGCCCTTTTTCTCGGCTTCTGCCTGGCCTCTGCGCCGGCAGAGGCGCAGCGCTACCCCAGGGGCATGTCAGAGGGGCGCAACAGCGCCCGCGCACCGCAGGTTCTGGGCGATGGGGTGATCCGCTTCAGCCTCCTGCCCGGCGACTGCCAGGCCCGCAGCTACGGCGACGGGCGCGGCGAGAGCGACTGCGGCAACCGCAACGCCAAATCCTACCTCGCGGCGGGCGACGTCAGAACAGGCAGCTCCATGCTCTATGCCTTCGATGTGCGCGTGGCAGGCGGGCTCACCCATGCCGCCTTTCACAACCCCCGTGCCGTGCCCTTCACCGGCGGGGCCGACAGCCGCCTCGCCGTGGCGATCTGGCAGGGCGAGCTGATCAAGAACCATCTGGTCTGGCTCGATCTGGACCGTACCCGCGGCCTCACCTTCATGGGCCGCCGCTGCGCCGCGCCGGGCCAGCTTGGCAACTGGACTCGTTTCGATCTGCTGGTCAAATGGTCGGCCAAGGGCGACGGGGTGATGCAGGCCCGCTGCAACGGGCGCACCATCTATGCGGTCAAGGGAGCGCCGACCGACCAGAACCCGCATTGCCACATCGCCAGCCACTGCGAACCGGGCAAGGTCAAGCACCCCAAGCGGATCAATGTGGGCTTCGGGCTGTTCTTCGATGCCGAATTCATCAACGGCAGATCAATCCGCCCGCGACTGCCAGCATCGGGCCTGCACGTCGAAATGCGCAACTTCAAGGTGGCGAAGGCGAGGATCAGGTAACGGCGACAGGTGCCCTAGCAGCCGCGCACCCGCCGTGCTGCAGGCCGGCTTCCGCTCGCGTCAAGCTCGGCATAGCTGGAGCGGATCAGCCAGCGAGTGAGGCTCCGGGCCATCAGCTCGTGGCCGGTCAGCTGGATCCGGTCGGCCAGAATCTCGGCCTCAAAGCTCGAATGGCCCATCCACGCGGCGGTCAGGTCGCGCAGGGAGGCGGAGAGATACAGGTCGACATCATGCTTGGGGTCGGTCAGGCACAGGTCCGTCTCCTCGCCGGGCCGTGCCACCAACCAGTAGTTCGCAACCCCCTCGGGCGTGTCCTTGAGAATAAACTGGATCACGCTGCGGCGGCGCGGCAGTTGCAGCGTGTCGACCTTGCGTCGGATGTTCCACATCAGCATCCGGGCATCGAGCCCCTTGAGCGACACCTCGCAATCCACGTGCCGGTGCGCCCACTCGCCCAAGCCCCGCACCAGCGGCTGCAACTCATCGGCCATCGCCGTGGTGAGATACTCGGCGTGCGCCCCGTGGCCTTCGCGCCGCATCACCAGCCCGTTCGCCTCCATCTCCTTCAGCCGCTTGGAGAGCAGGCCGGGTGACATGCCCGGCACCCCACGCTGGATCTCTGAAAAGCGGGTGGAGCCGTTCCACATCTCGCAGAGCACCAGCATCGTCCAGCGTGGCTCCAGCAGGCTGGCGGCCATCGCGACGGGGCAAAAACGGGGATAGGTCTGATCGGTCATCGGCAGCACCTCCTGATGGGCAAGTGTCTCACCCCCACCCCCGGCGCGTCTACTTCAGTTTCTGTAGCGGGTTTGCTTCACGCCCCGAAGTGGAGCGGTGGAGCAGCCCCGTGGCACATCTTTCTCACCGAAACGGCTGAACTGAAAAGGAGAGAGACATGCCGCTGGTTGATATCGAACTGATCGAAGGTGTCTTCGACAATGAACAGAAGGCGGAGATGATCGAGAAGGTCACCGACGCGATGGTGGCGATCGAAGGTGAGGCCATGCGCGGCGTCACCTGGGTCCGGGTGAAGGAGGTGCAGAGCGGGCACTGGGGGATCGGTGGCAACCGTCCGAGCGCGGCCGACATCAAGGCGATGGCGCTGGCGGCCGAGTAGCCGCTACACGCGAGAACGGGGCAGGGGCTGTCGGAGGTGATCCGGCGGCCCTTGCCTTTTGCGGCTCACTCCCACCAAGGGTCGATCTCGGCGATGTCGTCATCAGACCAGCCGAAGTGATGGGCAAACTCATGCACCGTGACATGGGCAATCAGCTCGTCGAGGTCCTGCCCCGGCCTGTCGCGCCATTCGGCAAGGATCGGCTGGCGGAAGAGCCATACGGTATCAGGGTAGGGCGAGGGAAAGCTGGCGGATTTTTCGGGCAGCGGCGTGCCCTCGTACAGCCCGGTCAGTTCGCGCGGGTCGGTCATGCCAAACTCGGCCATCATCTCCGGCGTAGGCCACTCTGCCACCTGCACCACCACCTCCCGCGCCGCCGCACGCAGGGGCGGCGGAAAGGCTTCTATCGCCTCCCCTGCGACGCGCAGAAAATGAGCGTCATCGCGGCTCACCGCCGCCTCAGGCCCCGGTGACGCGCCAGATCACGTCGCCCACGTCGTCGGCCATCAGCAGCGACTTGCCGTCCGGCCCGAGGCACACGCCCACGGGGCGGCCATAGGCCAGCTTCTCGTCGTCCGACAGGAACCCCGAGAGAATGTCGCGCGGCGCCTCGGTCTCGCTGGGTTTGCCGTTCTCGAAGGGCACGAAGAGCAGCTTGTAGCCCGAGAGCTTGGAGCGGTTCCACGAGCCATGCTGGCCGATCACCATGCCGTCGCCAAAACCGGGCAGGGTGCCTTCCGGCATCCAGCAGAGGCCCAGCGAAGCGGTATGGCCGCCGAGCGCATAGTCGGGCTTGATCGAACCGGCGACCTTCGCGGCATCCTGCGGCACACGGTCATCCACGATGCGGTCCCAGTAGGAGTAGGGCCAGCCGTAAAACCCGCCATCGACCACTGTGGTCAGGTAATCCGGCGGCGTCTCGTCACCCAGCCCGTCACGCTCGTTGACCACGGTCCAGAGCGCGCCGGTGTTAGGCTCGAAGGCGGTGCCCACGGCGTTGCGCAATCCGGTGGCAAAGATCCGCGCCTCCTCGCTGGCCACGTCCAGCTCCCAGATCGCCGCGCGGCCTTCCTCGGTCTCCATCCCCTCGTCAGCAATGTTGGTGAGCGAACCCACGCCAGCATAGATCTTGCTGCCATCAGGCGACACGATCAGGCTGCGCGTCCAATGCCCGCCGGGCTTGAACTCTACCAGCCTGCGCGCAGCGGCCTCATCCAGCCGCGTGGTGCCCGGCGGGAAAGGGAAGGCCACGATCCCGTCGGTGTTGCCGAGGTAGAAGGTCTCGCCCACCACAGCCATGCCGAAGGGCTGACGCTGGTTCTCCACGAAAATCTCGCGATGCTCGGCCACCCCGTCGCCATCAGCATCGCGCCAGAGGGTCACACGGTTGGCGCTCTGGCCCATCGCCTTCACCGCCTTCATCGTGGCATGAGCCGCCGCATCCATGAAGTTCTTTGGCGGCGTCTCGATCTGGCTCGACTCGGCCACCAGCACGTCACCTGTCGGCAGCACCTCGATCCAGCGCGGATGGTCCAACCCCTCGGCAAAGGCATTCACCTTCAGCCCCGGCGCGCAGGTCGGTAGCCGCCCGTTTTTCCAGCCCTCAGCGGTGGGCAGCTTCAGGGTCATGATCCCCTGCTTCTTCGCCTCCGGAATCTCCGGTGCCCCGCCCATCGCCTGTGTCGTCGGCGCGCCGAAGCGGCGCAGCAGGGCCACCGAGCCCCCGACGATCGACACGAATTTCGCAAGCATGTTCATCCCGGTCTCCTTCGCACGGTCCGCGCCGAGGGATAACGCCCTTCGCCGCCGGGCAACAGCCCCCGCCGTCTTTCCCGCCCCGCACGCTTGCCTTCCCTCCCTTGCGATTGGTAAACAAACCTGACCACGCCGGGAGCCAGCACCATGACCGTCATCACCTGCATCGACGACCTCAAGCGCATCCACAAGCGCCGCGCGCCGAAGATGTTCTACGACTATTGCGAAAGCGGCAGCTGGACAGAGCAGACCTTCCGCGAGAACACCTCCGACTTCGACAAGATCCGCCTGCGCCAGCGCGTGGCCGTCGATATGTCGGGCCGCTCGACCGAGAGCACCATGATCGGCCGCAAGGTGGCGCTGCCCACCGCGCTCGCGCCCGTGGGCATTTGCGGCATGCAACATGCCGACGGCGAGATCCTCGCTGCCAAGGCGGCGGAAAAGTTCGGCGTGCCCTTCACCCTCTCCACCATGTCGATCTGCTCCATCGAGGACGTGGCCGAGAACACCTCGGCGCCGTTCTGGTTTCAACTCTATACCCAGAAAGACACCGACTTCACCGACAACCTCGTGCGCCGGGCCAAGGAGGCCAACTGCGAGGCGCTGGTGATCACCCTTGACCTCCAGATCCTCGGCCAGCGACACAAGGACCTAAAGAACGGTCTCACCGCCCCGCCCAAGCTCTCGGTGCCGGTCATGCTGGACCTCGCCACCAAGTGGCGCTGGGGCCTTCAGATGCTGCAAACCCAGCGCCGCGAGTTCCGCAACATCGTCGGCCACGCCAAAGGCGTGGAGAACACCCGGAGCCTGCACGACTGGACCTCCGCCAACTTCGACCAGACCCTGGACTGGGACAAGGTGAAGCGCCTGATGGACCAATGGGGCGGCAAGGTGATCCTCAAGGGCATCCTCGACGGCGACGATGCCGAAGAGGCCGCCAAGCTCGGCGCCGATGCCATTGTGGTCTCCAACCACGGCGGGCGTCAGCTTGACGGCGCGCTGTCCTCCATTCGGATGCTGCCCGAGATCGTCGAGCGCGTCGGCTCCAAAACCGAAGTCTGGCTCGATAGCGGCATCCGCTCCGGGCAGGACATCCTCAAGGCCCTCGCGCTCGGTGCAAAGGGCACGATGATCGGGCGGTCTTACGTTTATGGTCTTGGCGCGATGGGGCAGACGGGTGTCGAGAAGGCGCTGGAAGTGCTGCAAAAGGAGATGGATATCTCCATGGCCCTCTGCGGCAAGCAGAACCCCTCCCAGTTCGGGCGTGACATGCTGCTGGTGCCCGAGGATTTCGGCGGACGCTGGCAGGCCTGATCCGCGCTCAGTTTGCCTCTGCCTCGGTGCCCCGCGCCGAGGCGCGCAGCGGGATCAGCAGCAGCGGCGCAACCGCCACCAGCAGCCCCACCGCCACAAAGGCCATCCGCAGCCCCGCGGCCTCCGAGATGGCGCCCAGCAAGGGCGGCCCGATGAAGAAGCCGCTGTAGCCGATTACCGCCGCCCGGCTGATCACCGCCGGCCGCAGATCCGCCGGGGAGAGGCGGCCAGCGAGGGCAAAGACCATCGGCGCGATGACCGACACGCCAAGCCCCAGAATGCCGAAGCCCGCATAGGCCACAATCGGCGTAGGGGCCATCGCCGCCAGCACCGCGCCTGCCGCCGTCACCAGTGCCGCCAGCGTGGTGATCCGCGCCTCCGACACCCGCGCGGTGGCGAATTGCCCGGCCAGCCGACCCGCGCACATGGTAAAGCCCAGCATCGCAGGGCCAATCGCCCCCTCCGCCGCGCCACCGCCCAGAGTGCGCTCAATGTGCAGGGCCGACCATGCCTCGGTCGCCTGTTCCGCGAGGAAGGCCAGCAAAATGATCAACCCGCCCCAGAGCGCCACCGGCGGTAGGGTCACGCGGGCGGGCTTTGCCTCACCCTTCACCGGCGGCGGCAACTCCCGTTGCAGGGCAATCGCGCCAAAGCCCGCCGAGAGCAGCCCGAGCCCGGCAAAGGTGAGTGCGGGGGCCGTGCCGACATCGCGCAGCAGCCCGGCCACGAGGGCCGAGGTGCCATAGGCCAGCGAGAAGGTCGCGTGGTTGAGGTTCATCAGCGACGCGCCCGTCCGGGCCTCGACCGCCGAGAGGCGCGCGTTCATTACCACGTCCAGCAGCCCTGCCGAGCCGCCCGCCAGCACCATCGCGGCGGTGAAGGCCAGCACATTGCCCGCCCACATCGGCGCTTGAAACAGCAACCCGATGATCACGCAGCCCAGCGCCATCGCCGCCCGCCCGAAGCGCGCATCGAATCGCGGCGCCAGCCACATCGCCGAGATCGACCCAACCGCTGCGCCCAGCAGCACGAGGCCCCACGTGCCGTCATCCGCGCCGATTCCGGCCTTCAACTGCGGCGTATAGGCAGCAAAAGCGCCCCAGAAGATGCCCACCGCGGCAAAGGGCGGAAGGGTCCGGCGGGAGAGGCGGATGGCATGGGTCAGGCTCATGCCGCGATGGGGAGCACGGGCCGCCGCCCAAAGCAATCTCCAAAGTCGTTTGAAAGCCGCTTCAAACCGCCCGGCTAACGGTGCCTCCGCGCGGTGCCGGAGCGGCGCAGGAGCCAGAGGAGAAGCCCCGAGAGCGGCAGCGCAATGAGCGCGGCGGCCAGCTCCGGCGCGGGCAGGCGGAAGGCGGTGTAAAAGATGGCAGCGCAATCCAGCGAGGCAAGAAACAGGCCAAAGCAGGCAACCGCGGCGGCAATGCCCCAGATTGCAAGCTCCACCCGCCCCGGCCGCGAGAACCACATGGCGATGACCCGCACCACGAAGGGCAGGGCAAAGACCACGAAGAGGGCCACCATCAGGTCATCCTCTCCGCCCGAGCTCATCAGCTGATTGCAGTAGAACGGCTCGCCCCCCGTCGGGCCGGACACGAATCCAACCGCCCGGCCGGGCCACCAGTAGCCGGTGAAGGTGATCCAGCCGCAGCAGGCGAGATACGCGAGGTTCAGCAGGGCACGCATGGCGCGAGGCTAACCAAGCTGAAACTGGCTTGAAACCCCTTGCCAAACGGCCGATCCCCCTCTAAGGGAGCGCCTTCACGCGGGCATACAGCCTTGGAGGATGTCCGCACCAACTTAGGAGAATTCAAAATGGCTGGACAGATCCCTGATCTTCACGCCGAGGCCCGGACGGGGACAGGCAAGGGCGCCGCTCGTCAAGCACGCCGTGATGGCATGGTGCCCGGTATCGTTTATGGCGGCGGTGCCGACCCGCTGGCGATCAACCTTCCCTTCAACAAGCTGCTCACCCAGCTGCGCGCCGGCCGCTTCATGTCGACGCTCTTCAACATGAAGGTCGAAGGTCAGGAAGACGTGCGTGTGATCTGCCGTTCGGTGCAGCGCGACGTTGTCAAAGATCTGCCGACCCACGTGGACTTCATGCGCCTCAAGCGCACCTCGCGCGTCAACCTCTTCATTCCCGTCGAGTTCGAGAATGAAGACGCCGCCCCCGGCCTCAAAAAGGGTGGCGTGCTGAACGCCGTGCGCCCCGAGGTCGAGCTGGTTGTGACCGCCGGTGACATCCCCGAGAAGCTGGTCGTGGACCTCAGCGGTCTGGACATCGGCGACACGGTGACGATCTCGTCGATCACCCTGCCCGAAGGCGCCAAGCCGACCATCGACCGCGACTTCGTGATCGCCAACATCTCTGCCCCCTCCGGCCTGCGTGCCGCTGACGACGAGGACGAAGGTGAAGACGTGGCCGCCGACGAGGTGCCCACCGCGGGTGAAGAGGCCGCCGCAGAGGAGTGATCCTCCCGCGATGACGGAATACGAAAGGGCGCTCCTCGGAGCGCCCTTTTTGCTTGGGATGTCAGGCTTCCTTGGCTCGCAGTCCGCACAAGGGGGCCAGCGGAGCGGCCACCGTGTGCGGGTTACCCCGGCAGCGTCACCACCACCGGCTTGCCGCGCGTCGCGACCACCGTGTGCTCATATTGCACCGTCTCCGCGCGGGGGTGGCTCAGCAATGTCCAGCCATCGCCGCCGTCCTCCGCCCAGAGTGCCCCGCGTGAGAGGAACGGCTCCACCGTCATCACCAGCCCATCGGTGATCCTACGCCGGTCGCGGCTGGGCCATGTGGCAATCTCCTCGGGGTATTCATGCAGCGCCCGCCCGGTGCCGTGGCTGGCGAGGTTCTGCACCAGCGTGTAGCCACCCGCCTCGGCAAACCGCCCCACCGCCTTGCCGATGCCCGCCAATGGCCGCCCGGCCTTCACCTGCGCTACCCCGATCCGGCAGGCCTTCCGGCCATCCCGGCAGAGCCGCTCCAGCGAGGGCCGCACCGGCGGCACGGTAAAACTCGCGCCGGTATCGGCGAAAAACCCGCCCTTCGAGGCCGACACGTCGATGTTCACCAGATCGCCCGCACCGATCACCCGGCTGCCTGGGATACCGTGGGCAATCTCCGCGCCCACGCTGATGCAGGTCTCGCCCGGAAAGCCGTACACCGCCTTCGGGGCCGAGACGGCGCCCTCCCGTTCCAAATGCGCCGCGCCGATTGCGTCCAGCTCGGCGGTGGTCATACCCGGCTCCAGCGCCCGGCCCATGTCGCGCAGCACCTCGGCCACGATCCTCCCGATCTCGCGCAGCCCGTCCAGCTCGTCTTCATGGGTGATCGTCATCTCTCTGGCTCCTTCCGCCGGGGCTGGCGCGGCGGTCCCGCGCGGCGTTAGGGTAGGGCAAAACGGAGCGTTGCCAATGGCCGATGACCTCACCCTGCATGGCTACCACTTCAGCGTCTACATGCGGGCCGCCCGGATGGCGCTGGCGCTGAAGGGCGCGGAATGGGCCGAGGTCGAGGTGAACCCCTTCGACGAAGCGGGCCGCGCGGGGCTGATGGCGCTCAACCCATTCGGCCGGGTACCGGTGCTGGCGCATGGCAGCTTCACGCTCTACGAGACCGCGGCGATCACCGGCTACGTCGACCGCGCCTTCGCTGGCCCGCCGCTGATGCCCGAGGGCGCGCGCGGCGCAGCGCGGGCCACGCAGGTCATCGGCATCGTCGATGCCTACGCCTATGTGCCGCTGGTCCGGCAGGTGTTTTCCCACGCCGTGTTCCGCCCCGCCGAGGGCCATCAGGGCAGCGCCGAGGTTGTGGCCGAGGGGCTGCGCGTGGCGCCCCGTCCGCTGGCGGCTCTGGAGGCCATCGCCGCCGAGGGCATGGTGCTCACCGGCCCGCTCAGCCGCGCCGACTGCCACCTCGTCCCGATGATCGACGCCTTCACCCGCGCCGAGGCCGGGGCGGAGATGCTGGGGCGCTTCCCGGCGCTCTCGGACTGGTGGGCGCGGATGCGCGAGCATCCCGTGGTAAAGGCCTCCGACCCGGGCCTGCCGGGCTGACCGGCGGCACTCCGGCCTCGCGAAGGGTGGATTTTCCCGCGCAGGCAAGGCATGGAAGCCCGCAAAGGGAGCACAACCATGCAACTCTGGGTCGGCCTCGGCAATCCGGGCGAGAAATACGCAGGCAACCGGCACAACATCGGCTTCATGGCGCTGGACCGGATCGCCTCGGATCATGGCTTCGGCCCGTGGCGGGCGAAGTTTCAGGCCGAGATGAGCGAGGGCCGCTTCGGCTCCGAGAAGATCGTGCTGCTGAAGCCGATGACCTTCATGAACCTCTCCGGCCAATCCGTTGGCGAGGCCATGCGCTTCTTCAAACTTGAACCGCCCGATGTGACCGTGTTCCACGACGAGATCGACCTCGCCCCCGGCAAGCTTCGCTGCAAGGCAGGCGGCGGCCACGCGGGCCACAACGGGCTGCGTTCGATCCACGATCACATCGGCCCGCATTACGACCGCGTGCGCATGGGCGTGGGCCACCCCGGCCGCAAGGAGGCGGTGCCGGCCTGGGTGCTGAAGGACTTCGCCAAGCACGACGCAGAATGGCTCGATGACATGCTGCGCGGCATCTCCGACGGCGCCGGCGAGCTGGCGGCGGGCGATTCCGGGCGTTTCATGAACGCCGTGGCCCGGCGGATGCAGCCCACCAAGGCGGAGAAGAAGCCGGTGGTGGAGAAGGCCCCTGAGGCGACAACTGAGCCGGAGCCCGATGCGCGCTCGCCCCTCCAACGGCTGGTGGACAAGTTCCGGTAAGCAGTGGGGGCCAGCCCCCACACCGCGCCTTTCAGTGGGGGGCCAGCCCCCCACACCCCCCGGGAATATTTTCAGCAAGAAAATGAACAGGCTCAGTCCAGCCTGAACGTCTTGTCGCGACTTGTAGCGCCCGCGGTGAGTATAAGGCGGCTCGGGGCGACGCCGAGCGCATGGGCGAGCAGCTTGCCCACCGCCGCATTGGCCTTGCCACCCTCGGGCGCGGCCGTGGAGGTGATTTTCAGCCGGTCGCCCTCCTCGATCACCGCATCGGCCCGCGCATTGGGTGTGACCCGCACCGCGAAGGTGGCGCCGGGGGTGGCTCGCCGGGCGAGCATGCCCTTTTGCATTCGCGGTTTGGCCATGGCACTCAGTGCCACGGGCCGCGACGGAGGGCGATATGGCAACGGGATTTTTCTGGGATGAGCGGTGTTTCTGGCACCACGGCGGCGACTATGCCCTCACGCTGCCGGTCGGCGGCTTCGTGCAGCCCGGCGCGGGCGGCCTGCCGGACGGGCCGGAGACCAAACGGCGGCTGAAGAACCTGATGAGCGTCAGCGGACTTGATCGCGAACTGGACATGCGCGGCGCAGCGGAGGCCACGCGTGAGGAACTTCTGCGCGTCCATCCCGCCGCCTACCTCGATGCCTTCAAGACGATGTCCGATGCGGGCGGCGGCGAGCTTGGCCTGCGCACCCCCTTCGGGCGCGGCGGCTATGAGGTGGCGGCGCTCTCCGCCGGGCTGGCCACCGAGGCGGTGCGCGCCGTCTGCAAGGGCGAGCTGGACAACGCCTACAGCCTCTCCCGCCCGCCCGGCCACCACTGCAAGCCCGATTGGCCCAATGGCTTTTGCCTCATGGCCAACATCGCCATCGCTATCGAGGCCGCGCAGGCCGAGGGGCGGGCGCAGCGCGTGGCCGTGCTCGACTGGGATGTGCATCACGGCAATGGCACCGAGGCCTGCTTCTGGGACCGGGGCGATGTGCTGACCGTCTCGATCCACCAAGAGCGCAACTACCCGCTCGATACCGGCAGCGCCGCCGACCGGGGCGAGGGGGCAGGGCAGGGGGCCAACCTGAACATCCCGCTGCCGCCCGGCGTGGGCCACGCGGGCTATCTCGCCGCGATCGACAGGCTGGCGCTCCCCGCGATCCGCGCCCATGCGCCCGATCTGATCATCGTCGCCTGCGGCTATGATGCCGGCGCGATGGACCCGCTGGGCCGCATGTTCTGCACCGCCGAGACCTTCCGCGAGATGACCCTGCGGGTGAAGGCGCTGGTCGGCGAGATCTGCGGCGGCAAGCTGGTGCTGGTCCACGAGGGCGGCTACTCGGAGGCCCACGTGCCCTTCCTCGGTCACGCCACGCTGGAGGCGCTCTCCGGTTCGGTCATTCGCGTGCCCGACCCGCTCGCCGACACACTGGAAAAGCGGCAGCCGGGGCCGGAGTTCGATGTCTTCGTCGAGAGCCTTATCACCGCGCAGGCGGAGGCCGCCGGGCTGTGAGCCGCTGGGCCTTCGCGCCAATCCACCTCGCTGTCGCCCTCCTGCTCACCGCGCTCACCTTCACCGGCGGCGCGGCCTGGCTCGGCGCGCTCCTCTTCCGCCGCCGCTGGCTCGCGTTCGCCGCGCTCTACCTCGCGCTTTCCGCCGCCCTCTGGGTCGCTGCCCCGCTCTGGGGCCGCCAGCCCGTACCCTGCTGGGGCGAGCCGCTGCGGGCGAAAGGCCTCTACTGCGCGATGAACCGCACCTATGTCACCCCCGAGCTGGCCGATGTGCTGGAGCGCTTCGCCGAAGACATGGCCCGCGCCCACCCCGGCACCATCACCCTGATGCTGGATGCGGGCTTTCCCGCCACGGGCCTGCCGCTCCTGCCGCACCTCTCCCATGACGATGGCGAAAAGGCCGACCTCGCCTTTTGGTATCGCAACGCGCAGCGCTACGCCCCGGCCCGCACCCGCTCTCCTCTGGGCTACTTCGCGTTCGAGGACGGCCCGACCAGCTGCACCCCCGGCTTCCCCAGCCTCCGCTGGAACCTCTCCCTCCTCCAGCCGCTCTGGCGCGACATGGCGCTCGACAGCCCGCGCCTCACCACCGCTCTCGCGCTGCTCGAGGCCGATCCGCGCGTCGGCAAAGTCTTCGTCGAGCCGCATCTGGCCACCCGGCACGGTGCAGGCCCAAAGGTGCGCTTTCAGGGCTGCCGCGCCGCCCGGCACGACGACCACATCCACCTCCAGCTCTGAAATTTCTTGCCAGACACCCGCGGCAGGCAAAGAGTGGTGCCATGCTCAAGGCCCAGCCCCCCTTTGCCAGTGATGATGTCGCCGCCGTTTACGAAGGCTTCCCCGAAGCCCTGCGCGAGGCGCTGCTCAGCCTGCGGGCACTGGTCTTCGAGGTGGCCGAAGCCACGCCGGGGGTGGGGGTCCTCGAGGAATGCCTGAAATGGGGCCAGCCCGCCTATGTCACGGCTGAAACCAAGGCAGGCTCTCCTCTGCGGCTGGCAGTCTCAAAGCAGGGCAGTCTCGGGGTCTTCGTGCATTGCGCGACCCGGATCATCCCCGATTTCCGTGCGCTCTTCCCAGAGGGCTTCCGATTTGACGGCAACCGCGGCGTGCTCTTCGAGGCGGGCGAGGCGCTGCCGACCGACGCGCTGCGGATGCTGATGGCCAGCGCGCTGACCTACCACGCCCGCAAGAAGTTCCAGCCCGCCTGACCGCCGCTCCAGAATGCAAAAAGCCCGCGCCATCAGGCACGGGCCATAAATCCGCACCTATGCGCTCATGCCTCAGGCCGAATGCGCGCCCTCTGCAAGGCTCTTCACAAAGGCGGTCACCTCCGCCGCAGGCTTGCCCTCTGCAATCTGCGCCACGATCGCCGAGCCGACCACTGCGCCATCGGCCACCGAGGCGATGCCACGGGCGGTTTCCGGCGTCTTGATCCCAAAGCCCACGATCACCGGCAGATCGGTCTGCGCCTTGATCCGCGCCACCTCGGGGGCCACATCGCCCGCCTGCGCCTCGGCCGAGCCGGTGATCCCGGTGATCGACACGTAATAAACAAAGCCGGAGGTGTTCTGCAGAACCTTCGGCAGGCGCTTGTCGTCGGTCGTGGGCGTCGCCAGCCGGATGAAGTTGAGCCCCGCCGCCTGCGCCGGGATGCACAGCTCGTCATCCTCCTCCGGCGGAAGGTCCACCACGATCAGCCCGTCCACGCCCGCCTCATTGGCCTCGGCGAGGAAGGTGTCGACGCCCCGGCTGTAGATCGGGTTGTAGTAGCCCATCAGCACGATTGGCGTGGTCGTGTTCTCGGCCCGGAACGCGCGCACCATCTCCAGCGTCCGGTCCATCGTCATCCCGGCCTCCAGCGCGCGCTGGCCGGCCAGCTGGATGGTCGGGCCATCGGCCATCGGGTCGGTAAAGGGCGCGCCCAGCTCGATGATGTCCACCCCCGCGCCCGGCAGGCTCTTCACGATCTCAAGCGAGGTATCGAAATCCGGATCTCCGGCCATGACATAGGCGACAAAGGCCTTTTTGCCCTCTGATTTGAGGCGGGCGAAGGTGTCGTCGATACGGGTCATTGCTGGGCTCCACTTCGTGCTCGGGGTGGTTTGCCGCAAGGCCGCGCGGGTGGCAAGGGCCGATGGCTCATTCGGCCTTCGGCAGCACCGGTGCGGTGCGCTCCAGCGCCAGTTCCGCGTCCGAAAACTTCCACGGCCCGCGCAGCCCCGGCACCCCCTCGGGCGCAATCTGCATACCGCGTGCGATCACCTGCGGGTCGGCCAGCGCCTCGCCCACATCGTTGATCGGCCCGGCCGGCACCGTGGCCGCCTCGAAGGCCGCCAGCAACGCCGCCTTCTCCCAGCCCGCCGTGACCGCCTCGATCAGCGGCGTCAGTGCCTCGCGGTTGGTCACCCGGCCCGGATTGGTTGAGAACCTCGGGTCATCGGCCAGCCCCTCCAGCCCCAGCACATCGCAAAACCGCCGGAACTGCCCGTCATTGCCCACCGCGATGATGATATGCCCGTCCTTCACCGGCACCACCTGATAGGGGCCGAGGTTGCGATGCCACGATCCGGTCCGCTGCGGCGGCACCCCGGTGGCAAGGTAGTTCATCCCCTGGTTCGCCAGCATTGCAACGGCGCAGTCCAGCAGGGACATATCAATATGCTGCCCCCGCCCGGTCCGGTGCCGCTGCTCAACGGCGGCGAGGATACCGATGGTAGAGTAAAGCCCGGTCACGATATCCGTCACCGCCACGCCAAACCGCGTCGGCTCGCCCTCCGGGTCGCCGGTGATGTCCATCAACCCGGACATGCCCTGCAAGAGGTAGTCATATCCCGCCCGTTTGGCATAAGGCCCGTCCTGCCCGAACCCGGTGACAGAGCAGTAAATCAGCGCCGGGTTCACCTCCGCGAGGCTGGCATAATCCAGCCCGTATTTCGCCAGCCCGCCGACCTTGAAGTTCTCGATCAGAATATCCGCGCCGCCAACCAACTCGCGCACCCGCGCCTGTCCCTCAGGCGTGCGAAAATCCACCACCTCGCTCACCTTGCCCCGGTTGGCCGAGTAGAAATAGGCCGCGCTCACGTCGCCGTCCCGCTCCACGAAAGGCGGCCCCCAGCGCCGGGTGTCATCCCCCTCCGGGCTCTCCAGCTTGATCACCTCCGCGCCCAGATCGGCCAGCGCCTGCCCGATCCACGGCCCGGCGAGGATTCGCGCCATCTCGACAACCTTCAGCCCTTCCAGCGGTTTCATCCTGCCTCCCTTGCATGTTCGCGCCACCCTAGCGCCGCCGCGCTGTTGCGGAAACACTGCGTTTCACACTCAGCTTTTACCTTTCCTCTTTCTGACACGCCGGGGTTGCACGTATTGAGGGCAAAAGCTCTCCAACACGGTCTTATACGATGAAATCCGCCCTCCGAGTGATCGCTCTCCTCGCCTCCCTTTCCGGTCTCGCCGCACCGGCCCAGGCTGCCGACCGGGCGCTGCTGGGCTGGGGCCGGCTTTTCACCAACGACGTTCTTGGCGATGGCTACGATCGCTGGCGCACCGGCGCCTACACCCTGAGCATCGCCTACGGCCCCGACTGGGAGGGCGCGGCGCCGGGCCGCTTCGGCGAACTGCTGGAGTTCCGCCTGCGCTCCGAGCTGATCGCGCCGCAGAGCCTCACCGCACCCGCCGCCGACGACCGCCGCTTTGCCGGGGCACTCACCTTCGGCGTGCACAGCTACTCCAAGATGGGCGCGGCCGATTTCCGCGCCGGGGTCGATCTCACCCTCACCGGCCCCCAGACCGGGCTGGGCGAGCTTCAGAACTCGATCCACAAGACCTTCGGCCTTGAAGAAACCACCGTTCTGGGCGACCAGATCCCCAACAACAGCTACGCCACCGTCTCCGCCGAACTCTCGCGCGAGCTGGCCTTCGGCAACGCCCGCCTGCGCCCCTTCGTCGAGCTGCAGCACGGCGTCGAGAGCTTTGCCCGCGTCGGCGCCGACGTCACCTTCGGCAGCTACGGCCAAGGCGCACTGATGGCGCGCGACAGCACCACCGGCCACCGCTACCAGGTGATCCGCTCGAACGCCGACTCCGGCTTCTCCTTCCTGCTGGGCGGCGACTTCGCCAAGGTCTTCTCCTCGGCCTACCTGCCCGAGGAAGATGGCATCGAGCTGACCGACACCCGCACCCGCATCCGCGCCGGCATGAACTGGCAGGGCGAGAACCGCGGGCTGTTCTACGGCCTGACCTACCTCTCCGAAGAGTTCGAGACCCAGCCCGAGGGCCAGCTGGTCGGCGCGCTGCAACTGCGGCTGTTCTTCTGAGCGCTGCACCCCGGCCCCTCACCGCAGCCGCAAAGAGGGGCCGGCCCGCGCCCATGCGCCACCTTCCTTGCGCGTGACCCCCGCGCCACGCCTTTGACTCCCCTGCACTTTTTTCTTGGTGACGCGCGAGATCGCGTGTTAACGAATCTGCAATAAAAAAGAAAATCGGCAGGCATACAGGCATGAAAACGGGCTTTCTCGGCACGTTTGTCATCCCTTGGTCGCACACGGAAACAGATGGGCACCCCGGCGCAGCCGTGGAAAGCCTGCATCCGGGGGCGACCTGGCGCTGGAGCGGGGCGCTCACCCGGGTCGATGGACCCGGCGATGTGCTATCGCTCGGCAGTGCCGAGGGCGTGGCAGACCTTCACAAACGTGCGGCACGCAAGGTGCGGCGGATGATCTCCGGCAATGGCGAGGCGCTTGCGGTGCTGGCCCGCGGGTCAGATGCCCGCAAGGCGCTGGCGCGGGCCGAAGCCATCGCGCAGGTGGCAGAGGGCGAGGCGCTTCTGGCCCATGCCAGCTTCACCGTGACCGACGGCCAGCAGGCCTGGATGGCGAGCTGGATCGAGACCGTGCCGGGCGCCTCCGGCCTGTTGATGTTCGCAGGCGGCGTGCCGCCCGAGGGCGCAGACCTTTGGGTCAGCCACGTGGCCAGCGCTTCCGAAATGCCCCCGAGACCGGGTGAAACCCCGCAGGGTGGCGTGATCTGCTTCACCGCAGGCACCCGCATCGCCACACCCGAGGGCTACAAGCTGGTCGAAGAATTGGGCGAAGGCGACATGGTGCAAACCGCCGATGACGGCGCCCAGCCGGTCATGTGGGCCGGTCAGCGCCGGATGACCGGCGCGCGCCTCTTCGCCATGCCCCACCTGCGCCCCATGCGCATCCGCGCCGGCGTGCTCGGGCCCGACATTCCCGATGGCGACCTGCTGGTCTCGCCCAACCACCGCCTTCTGCTGCGCGGCCTGGCCGCGCAGGCGCTCTACAACACCCCCGAGGTGCTTATCCGCGCCCGCGACCTCTCCGGCCTGCGCGGCATCTCCACCGACCACCGGCTGACCGAGGCCACCTACGTGCATATCCTGATGGACCGGCATCAGGTGCTCTTCGCCAACGGGGTCGAGACCGAGAGCTTCCACCCCGCCGAGGCCGATTTCGGCACGCTCGACGCGGGTGATCGGGATCGCCTGCTCGGCGGCCTCCCATGGCTGAAGAAGCGCCCCGACGACTACGGCGCCCCCGCCCGCCGCACCCTCTCCGGGGCCGAGGCGGCAATCCTGCGTCACGACGCGGGTCTGGCGGCCTGAGCCCCTGTTGACTCGAGCCTCCGGGCCTGTATAAGCCCGCCATCCACCGGGGTTCGCGCCCCGGTGTTTCAATTGGTGTTGGTGGCCCCCGCAAGGGGATGCCCTGTCGCTCGCAAGAGAGAGGACAACGCCCTTCATAGTTCCCGCCGCAGGGAACGCCTTACAGAAGGAGATCAGACGGTGACCAAACGCACCTCTGCCAAGTACAAGATCGACCGCCGCATGGGCGAAAACATCTGGGGCCGCCCGAAGTCCCCGGTCAACCGCCGCGAATACGGCCCCGGCCAGCACGGCCAGCGCCGCAAGGGCAAACTGTCCGACTTCGGCCTCCAGCTCCGCGCCAAGCAGAAGCTCAAGGGCTACTACGGCGACCTGACTGAGAAGCAGTTCAAGCGCATCTTCGCCGAAGCCGCCCGTGTGAAGGGTGACACTGGCGAAAACCTCATCGGCCTGCTCGAGCGCCGCCTCGACGCCGTTGTGTATCGCGCCAAGTTCGTGCCGACCATCTTCGCCGCCCGCCAGTTCGTGAACCATGGCCACGTCAAGGTGAACGGCCAGCGCGTCAACATCCCCTCCTACCGCGTGAAAGAGGGTGACGTGATCGAGGTCCGCGACAAATCCAAGCAGCTCGCCGTTGTGCTCGAGGCCGTTGGCCTCGCCGAGCGTGACGTGCCCGAGTACATCGAGGCCGACCACTCCAAGATGACCGCCACCTTCGTGCGCACCCCCGGCCTGTCGGACGTGCCCTACGCGGTGCAGATGGAACCGAACCTCGTCATCGAATTCTACGCTCAGAACTAAGCCGCAAAGGCACGTTCTTCGAGGGACAGGAAGGGCCGCACTTCAAGGTGCGGCCCTTTTGCTTTGGCAAGTCGGGACTTGTCCGGCTCCCCTCTAAGTTCACGGCGCAATCTCCAGCCGTACAATCAGTCCATCGACCAATGTGAACCTGTAACGCAGCATCACCTCGCCGCCCGGAAAGCTCCCGGTCACATGGCAGGTGACGATATGCTGCCCGTCCACTTCTCCCGGCTCCACGCCCGTCACCGCGCTGCGGTAGTCGTATGCCGCATGGGCCGCCCGCTTCCACGTGGCAATTGCATCCCGGCCCCGGTGCGTGGAACCCTCGTCGCGCACCTCGGCGTTCTCGGCAAACCAGCGGGCCGTGTCGCCCCCGGCGTTGTCTTCTTCGATATACCCCGCAATCGGGGCGGGCAGGGGGTGGGTCATGGCATGCTCCTTCGCGGCTCTACCGCTCAATCTGGAGCCGCCCCGTGGCCATACCAGCCCGGAGCCCACGCGATCCTGACGGTAGATGTCAGCAGCAAAAAGGGCCGCCCTCTCAGGCGGCCCTCCCTGCTCGATCTGTCAGAGCAATCACATGCCGGGGCTGACGGCGAAGCCCGAGAAGCCGCCCATGCCGAGATCGGCGATCATGGTGGCCGCACCGTTCGACAGGTCGATGGAGTAGAGCCCGGCGCTCTCCGCGCCTTCCATCTGCAGCACGGCATAGGCCATGTCGGTGCCTTCTTCGGGGGAGATAATGTCAAACCCGCCCCAGGCGCTCAGGTCCACGGCCTCGCCGTCGACCATCACTTTGCCCACAGTGCCCAGCGTGCCGTCGTTGTTGGCCAGCGTCACCAGCGAGTCGGTGGCGGCATCCAGCGCGAACTGCGCGGTCGATTCCGCGGTCTCGCCCGAGATCGCGTTGGTGTAGGCGTTGGCAAAGATCATCGGCGTGGTGCCGGCGTTGGCATCGCCCTCGCCATAGGCCGCATCGGTGAAGCGCTTCACCGTGTTCGCCTTCGGGTCATTGTCGCCAAAGCCCTCGGGGAAGTACACGAGGTTTGCCCCGTCCGAGCCCACGGCCCGCACAGCGTCGATCGCGTTGTTGAAGTCGAAGGCCACGTAGCCGTCGGCGCCGATCATGGCGTTCTCGTCAAAGGCCGCGCCAAGGTCGGTCACTTCGCCGCTCGCCGGATTCACGGTCACGATCATGCCGTCGGCAAAGCCGAGCAGGTCACCGGTGACCGGGCGGTAGGCAATGGCCCGCAGCGGCTGCGCAAGGTCGAAGGTCTGCACATCGCCCGGAGAAGCAATGTCAGCCATGACAACAAGCGTGCCGCCATCATTGGCAAGGGCGTAACCCGTTTTGCCAGCGTGGCCATCGGCGAAAGCAGGAGCAGCACCAAGGGCAAGGAGGGCTGCGGCGGAGGTCAGAAGGGATTTGGTCATGAAGTCCTCTGTCACTATGAAGCAGGGCGACATTGCCCCGCGTTTGCATCAGAAGACACGAAAGCAGGGCACCCGAAGTTTCAGCCCATCTGCCCGGATCACGCAGCTGTGATCTCACACGAGTCTCAGATGAAACTTCCCCCAGCACCTTGGCCTCGCGCCCTGCATTTGCGATGCAGGGGCAGCCAAGAGAAGGAGCCTGCCCATGTCCCACCCCGTTTACGGCCGTATCGACGGCCCCATCGTCATGATCGGCTTCGGCTCCATCGGCAAAGGCACATGGCCCCTGATCGAGCGCCACTTCGAGTATGACGCCGACCAGTTCCTCGTCATCGAGCCCGATGACCGGCAGCACAACTTCCTGCGCCAGCACAAACTCAACTTCATCGACACCGCGCTGACGCCCGAGAACTACAAGGAGGTGCTCTCCGGCCTCTTCCCCGATGGCAAGGGCTTCTGCGTCAACCTCTCGGTCGATACCTCCTCGCTCGATATCCTCAAGCACTGCCGCGAACTCGGCGTGCTCTACATCGACACCGTGGCCGAGCCTTGGGCGGGCTTCTACTTCGACACGCAAGACAACGCCTCGCGCACCAACTACGCGCTCCGTCAGGCGGTGCGCGACGAGAAAGCCGCCAATCCCGGCGGCCCCACCGCCGTCAACTGCTGCGGCGCCAACCCCGGCATGGTCTCCTGGTTCGTCAAGGAGGCCCTGCTGACGCTGGCGAAAGACACTGGCGCCGATGCTACCCCGCCGACCACCCGCGAAGGCTGGGCCAAGCTGATGCAGTCCCTCGGCGTTCAAGGCGTCCACATCGCCGAGCGTGACACACAGGCCCGCCGCGTGCCCCGCCCACGCAACGTCTTCGTCAACACGTGGTCGGTCGAGGGCTTCATCGCCGAGGGCTTCCAACCGGCAGAGCTGGGCTGGGGCACCCATGAGCCGTGGTTCCCCGAGAATGGCCACCGGCAGGAGACCGGCTGCCAGGCCGCCATCTGGCTCGACCGTCCCGGTGCCATCACCCGCGTCCACACATGGTGCCCCACGCCCGGCCCGCAGTTCGGCTTCCTCGTCACCCACAATGAAGCCATCTCGATCTCCGACTACTACACCGTGGGGCAGGGGGCCGACCCCGAGTATCGCCCGACCTGCCACTATGCCTACCACCCGGCGGATGACGCGGTTCTGAGCCTCCACGAGATGTTCGGCTCCGGCAAACAGCAGACCAAGCACCACATCCTCACCGAGGATGAGATCGTCGAAGGCATCGATGAGCTGGGCGTCCTGCTCTACGGCCACGAGAAAAACGCGCTGTGGTTCGGCTCCCGTCTTTCCAACGAAGAAACCCGCGATCTCGCCCCTTACCAGAACGCCACCGGCCTCCAGGTCACCTCCGCCGTGCTCGCCGGTATGGTCTGGGCGCTGGAGAACCCCGAGGCGGGCATCGTCGAGGCCGACGAGATGGACCACGCCCGCTGCCTCGAAGTGCAGCGCCCCTACCTCGGCCCGGTCGAGGCGCATTACACCGACTGGACGCCCCTGCAGGACCGCTGGGAGCACTTCCCCGAGGATATCGACGAAAGCGTGCCCTGGGCCTTCCGCAACGTGCTCGCCACCTGAAGCCTGACCGTGCCGCGGCGTGCAGCGCCGACCTGTGGGGTGGCGCTCGCAACGGCGATGCGTGGCACTTTATTGTGCCGTGGTAGCGCGACCTTTTTGGTCAGTCCCAACTTAGCCAAAGCGCCGCCCCGGGGGGCGGGTCGGCGCTGCACGGCGCCTGCGGCTTGATTCCGTGCGGGCGGCCAAACCCGCACGATGCGACTGCGACACCCCGCATCTTCCTCCCGCCCGCCCACGCCGCTACAACCCTTCCGAATTCAAAGCCACGCGAGCCGCCGCCCATGCCCGAGCCGACCCAAGACGAGACCCACCCCATCGAACGCCGCTTCGAGGGCGCGCTCTTCGCCGCCCGCTGGCTGATGGCCCCGATGTATCTTGGCCTCGCCATCTGCCTCGCCATGCTCACCTTCATTTTCGCGCGGGAGCTCATCTACTACCTTCCCAAGGTCATGACGATGAGCGCCGACAAGTCGATCCTCGTGGTCCTCTCGCTGATCGACCTCAGCCTCGCCGGAAACCTCCTGCTGATCGTCCTCTTCTCCGGCTACGAGAACTTCGTCTCCAAGCTCGACATCGGCGATCCGGCAGACCGCCCGGCATGGATGGGCACCGTCGATTTCTCTGGCCTGAAGATGAAGCTGATCGGCTCCATCGTCGCCATTTCGGCCATTCACCTGCTGAAACGCTTCATGGAGATCGGCAATGACGAGGCTGACGCGATCTATGGTGAGCACGAGCTGTTCTGGCTGGTGGTGATCCACCTCACCTTCGTCACCTCCGGCGTGCTCATGGCGCTGATGGACTATCTCACCGCCCGCTCGAAGAAGTCTTAGGCTGGGCTCGTCCCGGCTCGCCTTGCGCTAAACTCAGCGCCGGTCCACCCGCCGCCATCACACCACGCCTCAGGCGAGGATCTGCACCCAGATCCCCAGCGCCAAGGCCGTCAGCGCCACGAACCAGCCATTCCACTTGAAGGCCACGGTCTGCGGGCTCACCCCGGCCAGCCGCGAGATGATCATCACCGAGGCGGTGAAGGGTGAGGTCGGCGCGGTCAGCGTCCAACCGCTGATGAGCGACATGACCAGCGAGATGGTCGAAACGCCAAGCTCCTCCGGCGTCGGCAACAGTTGGGCGAAGAGCGAGACAAAGAGGATCGGGTTCAGCCCCAGCTGCCCGGCGAGCGGAATCAGCAGGATCGGCAGCACCAGAACCAGCCGCGCAGGCACGCCGCCAAGGTCGAAGCCCGAACTGGCCAGCACCTCCGCCAAGAGCGCCCCCGCCGCCGTGCCGATGAAGCCCGCGGTGCTGAGCAGCACCAGCTCGCTGCGGTAAGAGGGCAGGTCGCCAAAGGCAAAATCCCGGCTCCGTGCCGCAAGCTCCTTCAGCTTGCCGCCCCGAAGGGTCTCGATCAGCACCCATGCGATGGCGATCAGCGGCACCAGCCCCAGCACCGTGCGCGACGGCGGGATATGCCAGATCGCATCCACCGCCAGCGCGGGCACCGCCACCGCCGCCAGCAGCCACCCAAGCGGCCAGAGCGAGCGGGTGTCATGCGCCGCCACCTCGTCGCGCTTCGGCACCACCGTCCCCGCTGGCAGGCTGCCCTTCAGCCGTCGGTCCACCAGCCAGCCCACCGTCACGATGATCAGCGACGAGCCGATCCCGGTCAGCACCACCGTCCCCAGCTTCACGCCCGGCACCAGCGCCGTGGTGATCACCGTGGCAAAGGCCAGAGGCGACCAGCAGAGCGAGGCCGAGAAGCCGCATTGCGCGCCCTGCAGCATCCGCCGCGCCCGCAGCGTCCGGATCGCCGGATCCGTCTCCCGTTCCGCCGAGCGCATCGCCATCGTGCCCAGCAGCGAGAGCGCGCCGTAGTTCAGCATCAAGGCAAAGACCTGCGTGCCCGAGGCCAGCGCAAGGTAGCGCCGCCCCGGCGGCTGGTTGGCCAGAAAGGCCGCCGCCCGCGCGATCATCGGCGACCGGCCCGCCACATGTTGCAAGCTGGCGAGCGCGCAGAAGAAGGCGATGATGAAGCTGCCGCGCTCCAGCGCCGGCCAGAGCACCTCGCCCGGCGCGTCCTCCATCACGAGGCACCACGCGGTGAGGCCCAGCGAGATCGCGAGGAACACCAGCCGCGAGCCGCGCAGCCCGCGCGCCAGCAGCGCAATCGCGATCACGGCAAGCGCGGCGGCCATCGGCACCGTTCCCGCCTCTACGCCCAAGCCGTGGATGAAGTTCAGCGCGACCACCGCAAGCAGCAGCACGCCGGTGACAAGCGCCAGCATTGCCCAGCGGCGCGGCGGTTCGGTGGGGGCGGTCTTCATGGCGTGGGGTGTCGTCTCAATGCGGCCTGTCCTCCCGCGCGCCCACTCCTAGAGCCTGCGCGGCGAGGAGGGAAGAGGGACGGCGCACTATGGGGTAACGGTTTGGCCTATAACGAGCTATGCATTTCTTGCATATGTATGGAATGTGCATCGGTTGTGCATGGCCGGACTCGCATGGTTAACGGCCTCAGCCCTTCCGATCTTGCATGTTTCCCCCGGATTGCTATGACGCTGCGACCGGAGGAAGTGATGTCTGCACCCATTCCCCAGCCCGGCATTTCAGAGATCGCTCTCTACCAGAGCGGCAAAAGCACCTTCCAAGGTGTTGAAAATCCTCTGAAACTGTCCGCCAACGAAAACCCGTTCGGCTGTTCGCCGCGCGTGGCCGAGGCTATTGCCGCAGAGCTTGGCACCATGCACCGCTACCCCGGCACCGACCACCAGATGTTGCGGGATGCAATTGCCGAGGCGCATGATCTGCCCGCCGATCAGTTGATCTGCGGGGTCGGCTCCGATGAAATCCTCCACCTCGCCGCCCAGGCCTATGCCGGACCGGGGGATGAGGTCGTCTATACCGAGCACGGCTTTTCGGTGTATCCCATCGTCGCCCGCGCCGCCGGTGCCGAGCCCGTCGTGGCCCCCGAGCGGGACCGCGTGGCCGATGTCGATGCCATCCTAAGCGCCTGCAACGAAAAGACAAAAATCGTCTACCTCGCCAACCCCAACAACCCCACCGGCACCATGATCGGCGGCAACGAGGTGGTGCGCCTGGCCGATGGCTTGCACGAAGGTTGCCTGCTGGTGCTTGACGGCGCCTATGCCGAGTTCGTCGAGGGGTTCGACGGCGGGGCCTCTCTCGCTGCCACCCGCGATAACGTCTTGATGACACGGACCTTTTCCAAGATCTACGGCCTCGGCGGGCTGCGCGTGGGCTGGGGCTTCGGCTCCCGCGAGATCATTGACACGCTCACCCGCATCCGCGGCCCCTTCAACCTGAGCGCCATGCAGATCGCCGGGGCCGTGGCTGCCCTGCAAGATGCCGAATTCACTGAGAAATCCCGCACCGAAAACACCCGCAACCGCGCACTTTTAGCCCGTGGTCTCGCCGCCCTCGGTATTCCGGCCGATTCCTCGCAAGCCAACTTCATCCTCGCCCGCTTCTCCAGGGCCGAGGAGGCGGATGCTGCCTTCAATCACCTTGGAAATCATGGGCTTATCGTGCGTCAGGTTGGCGGGTACGGGCTGCCGGAGTGCCTGCGCATCACCGTAGGCACCGAAGACAACTGCCGCGCCGTCCTCGCCGCGCTCCAAACCTTCAAGGCCGCCCGATGATCTACCAACGCGTCGCCCTCATCGGCCTTGGCCTCATCGCCTCTTCGATGGCCCACGCCATCCGCAGGGGCGGCCTCGCAGGTGAGATCATCGGCACCGCCCGCTCCGCCGAAACCCGCGAAATCGCTCGCGAAATCGGCCTTTGTGACCGCGTGGTCGATACCGCCACCGAAGCCGTGCAGGGTGCCGATCTCGTCGTGCTCTGCGTCCCTGTCGGGGCTATGGGCGGCGTCGCAGAAGAGATCGCGCCGCACCTCTCCAAGGGCTGCACCATCACGGATGTCGGCTCGGTGAAAAAGGCGGTGATCGATGCGGTAGCTCCGCATCTGCCTGAAAACGTTCACTTCATCCCCGGCCACCCGCTCGCGGGCACCGAACATTCCGGCCCCCGTTCCGGCTTTGCCGAGCTATTCGACAACCGCTGGAATATCCTCGTGCCCACGCCGGGCACGCCGCCGGAAGCGACTGAAAAACTTCGCAAACTCTGGGAGGGCATGGGCGCCAACGTCGAGGAGATGGACCCCGAGCACCATGACCTCGTGCTCGCCGTCACCTCCCACTGCCCCCACCTCATCGCCTACACGATGGTCGGCGTGGCCGACGACCTGCGCCGCGTGACCGACAGCGAGGTGATCAAGTATTCCGCCGCCGGTTTCCGCGATTTCACCCGCATCGCCGCCTCCGACCCGACGATGTGGCGCGATGTGTTCCTGAACAACAAGGAAGCCACGCTGGAGATTCTGGGCCGTTTCACCGAAGAACTCTTCGCCCTCCAGCGCGCCATTCGCACCGGCGACGGCGAGCAGTTGTTCGACTACTTCACTCACACTCGCGCCATCCGGCGGGGCATCATCGAGGCCGGGCAGGACACCGATGCGCCGGACTTCGGGCGCGGGGCGAAGCGTTGATCCGCCTCGCCGCAGCCCTTGCTTTGCTGGCCGTTCCGGCCTTGGCAGAGGCCCCGGCGCAAAGCCTCATGCCGTTGCCGCGCCCCTCGGAAGCCATTGAAGATGCAGCGCAAACCGTCGTTTCCACGCGCGGTGTCATGCCCGCAGGTCCGCTCCGCCCCAAGGCGCGCCCCGAGGCGGAGGCCAATGCCGAGCCCATTGCCGCCGCGCCCAAGCCCGCACGGCTGCGCGCGGCCAAACGCCCCCCGGCGGAGACCGAGCAGCTGACGATCGTCCGCGTCATTCGCGGCCCGCTCGCCCATGCCCAGCTTCAGGCGCAGCCCCGCCCGCCGCACATTGACCGGCTCGTTAAGGAACAGGCAACGCTCAGTGAGGTAAAGTTCGGGCGTAAAGGCTCGGTCTGCGGGATCAACTCAATCAAGGGCCAGTCCGTCAGCAGCTTCGGGCGGCCGGGCAAGGGGTGCGGCATTGCCAACCCGGTGCAGGTCACCTCGGTGCAGGGCATTTCGCTCTCCAGCACCGCCACGATGGATTGCGGCACAGCCAAGGCGCTGGATCGCTGGGTAAAGAAAGGGCTGAAGCCTGCTATCGGCCGCAAGGGCGGCGGGGTGAAGCAGATCAAGGTCGTGGCGCATTATGCCTGCCGCAACCGCAACAACGCCAAGTCCGGGCGCCTCTCCGAGCACGCCAAGGGACGGGCGGTGGATATCGCGGGGGTCACGCTGCGCGACGGCACCTATGTGTCGGTTCTCAAGGGCTGGGGCTCAAAGGCTTGGGCTGCGGCTCTCAAGAAGATGCACAAGGCCGCCTGCGGGCCCTTTGGCACCGTGCTCGGGCCGAATGCGAACGCCTATCACCGCGACCATTTCCACTTCGATACCGCGCGGTATCGCTCTGGGTCATACTGCCGCTAAGGCGCAGCGATCACTCGAGAATTTCTTCCCGCTTCACGCCCCAAAGCGCAGCTTTCCGAACCCAGCCGCGCTCGCCTCCGGCAATGACCCAGCACCAGTCGAGGTTGCACTCGCTGACCCGCGCCACGACGCCCGCCTCGGCCCGCGCGTTCACCGGAGCCTCGTCGTCGGGCTTCATCCGGAGCGCCACCATGTCTTCTTCCACCAGCGCCGTCCGCACGCCTGACAGCAGCGAGTAATGCACCCAGCCGCCCGCGCCTTCGCGGTCGCGCACCCGGCGCCAGTGGCCGTATTCAGCGGTAACTTCCAAGGGCATGTTCCGGCGGGTAAAAACCCAGTCGACCCTGTGGCTGAGGGATGGTCCGCGCCGGACGTTGCCCTCATCGGCCTTCAGCGAGACGAAGCGGGGCAGGGGCAGGTTGGTCACTGGCCCGCGCTCTTCCGCCGCATGTACGGCGCTGGCCAATACCGCGCCAGCCAAGCATCCGATAACGCTGTGAAAAATCGCCCGACTGCCTCGGGAAGCGCCTGCCAGCCGCCCCATGGGGTTCACCACTCGTTGCCTCATCCGGCGCTTGTATCCCGCGCCTTTTCTTGCGCACACTCTATCGCAAGGATGGTCCTTGAGAAGCGGGAGGATGAGAGCCATGGGCGCAGAGCGGCTGAGTGTTGTCGTAACGCGACGGTTGCCCGAGGTGGTCGAAACGCGGATGAGCGAGCTCTTCGACGTGCGCCTGCGCGAGGGCGACGCGCCGATGACCCGCGAGGAACTGGTGGCCGCCATGCAGGACACCGACGTGCTCGTGCCAACCATCACCGACACCATCGACGGCGGCTTGATCGGCCAGGCTGGCGACCGTTTGAAACTGATCGCCAACTACGGCGCGGGCTTCGACCATATCGATGTGGCCACCGCCCGCCAGCGCGGTATTCTCGTCAGCAACACGCCCGGTGTGGTGACCGATGACACTGCCGATATGACGATGGCGCTGATCATTGGAGTCACACGGAAAATTCCGCAGGGCGCCGCTGTGATGACGGCCGGTAAATGGGAGGGCTGGTCGCCCACCGGCTACCTTGGCGGGCGGATTGCCGGTCGGCGGTTGGGCATCCTCGGCATGGGCCGGATCGGGCAGGCCGTGGCCCGCCGGGCCGCGGCTTTCGGCATGCAGGTGCATTACCATAACCGCCGCAGGCTGCGCCCTGAAGTGGAGGATGAGTTGCAGGCGACCTATTGGGAGAGCCTCGACCAGATGCTCACCCGGATGGATGTGATCTCGGTCAATTGCCCGCACACGCCGTCGACGTTCCACCTGCTCTCGGCCCGGCGGCTGAAGCTGCTGAAGCCTTCCGCGGTGATCGTGAACACTTCCCGTGGTGAGGTGATCGACGAGAACGCGCTCACCCGGATGCTGCGAGCCGGAGAGATCGCGGGGGCGGGGCTCGACGTGTTCGACAAGACCCAGAAGCTGAACCCACGCCTCTACGAGCTGCCCAATGTGCTGCTGACCCCGCACATGGGCTCTGCGACCGAGGAGGGCCGCGTGGAGATGGGGGAGAAGGTACTGATCAACATCAAGACCTTCGCCGATGGCCACCGCCCACCCGATCAGGTCGTTCCGGCGATGCTCTAAGGGATCAGCGGTAGATGTGATCTTCGCCCGGAAAGGCGCGGGATTTCACTTCTTCCGCATATTCGCCCACGGCCTTTTCGATTGCCTCGTGCAAGGCGCCGTATTTCTTAACGAATTTCGGCACCCAGGGGTTCAGGCCCAGCATGTCTTCGAGCACGAGGATTTGCCCGTCGCACTCCGCCGAAGCGCCGATGCCGATGGTCGGGATCTCAACCGCCTGCGTGATCTCCCGAGCCAGCGGCTCCACCACGCCTTCGACGACCAGCGCGAAAGCCCCGGCCTCTGACACCGCCTTGGCATCCTCGATATGCAGCGGCCATGTGTCTTCATCCCGGCCTTGGGTCTTGAACCCGCCCATCACATGCGAGCTTTGCGGGGTCAGGCCGATATGGGCCATCACCGGGATGCCGCGTTCAGTCAAGAACCGGATGGTCTCGGCCATGCGCTTGCCGCCCTCCAGCTTTACCGCGCCGCAGTCGGTTTCCTTCATGATCCGGGCGGCATTGCGGAAGGCCACCGAGGGGCTCTCCTCGTAGCTGCCGAAGGGCATGTCCACCACCACCAGCGCACGCTTGGTGCCCCGCACCACGGCGCGGCCATGCATGATCATCAGGTCGAGCGGTACGCCCACCGTGCTCTCCATCCCGTGCATCACCATTCCAAGGCTGTCGCCGACGAGGATGAAGTCCGCATGGTTGTCGACGATGGAGGCCGTATGGGCGTGGTAGCTGGTAAGTGACACGATCGGCTCGCCCCCCTTGCGGGCGGCGATCTGCGGAACGGTCATGCGGCGGATCGGGGCCTGGGTGCTCATCGGCGTGCTCCTTGGGGCGTAATTTCTCTCTGGTCGATCAACAGGATGCCGCCGAATTCGGCGGAGATCATCACGGCAACCGGGCTGGTCGGCTGGCCGGTGACAGGGGCGAGGCTGCGGGCTTCGGTAATGTCGAGCCCGCGCAGCTCGGCGCGTGGTTCGGTGGCAATGACCTTCCGGATCGCCTCGGCCATATCCTCGACCGTTCCACCCCCGGCCTCAGCGGCATCCAGCGCCCGGCTCAGCACAACGGCGGCGGCGCGATCTTCGGGCGTGAGGCGGGCGTTTCGGGACGACATCGCAAGCCCGTCCGGCTCGCGGACGGTCGGTACGGCAACGATCTCCAGAGGAAAGTGCAGGTCGCGCACCATCGTCCGGATGATCTGGAGTTGCTGATAATCCTTCTCGCCAAAACAGGCGAAATCAGGTTGCACGATGTTGAAGAGCTTGGCGACCACGGTGCAGACGCCCCTGAAGTGGCCCGGCCGCACCGCACCGTGAAGCATGCCTGCGAGCCGCTCCGTCTCCACGATGGTCTCTGCGCCTTCAGGGTAGATATCGGCCACCTGTGGCATCAACACCGCCGGCACCCCGGCTTCGCGCAGCATCGCGAGGTCGCGCTCGGTGTTGCGTGGGTAGGTCTCAAGGTCTATCGGGTCGCCAAACTGGGTGGGGTTCACGAAGATCGAAACCACAACCGCCTCGGCCCGCGCCTGTGCCTCTTCGACAAGCCGCATATGGCCCGCGTGCAGGTATCCCATGGTCGGCACGAGGCCCACCTTGCTCCCCCCTGCGCGCAAGCCCCTGACAACCCGGCGCAGGTCCGGAATGGTGGTGCACACGTCCATGCGGGGCTGGGTAGAGGATGCTGGGGCAAAAGGCAAAAGCACAAAGGTCGCAAGGGGCGGCGAATGTCGCTTTTGGCTGCAAGGTGTCGAAACCCCGTGGCACGGCGCGCGGGATTTGGTGACAGTGGCGCCAAGCAACCTGAGCCCGGAGCGCGTGCCCTCAATGAAGACCCATGTGAAAGCCCTAGTCGTCGGTGGTGGCGCCGTCGGAACCTCCATCGCCTATCACCTTGCAAAGGCGGGCTGGGACGATGTCATGCTCATCGAGCGGGATGAGCTGACCTCGGGTTCAACCTGGCATGCGGCGGGGCTGCTGCCGCTGTTCAACATGTCCTATGCCACCACCCACATCCACCAATACTCGGTCGATTTTTACAAGACGCTGGAAGAAGAGACCGGGCTGAATGCGGGGTTCGCCGTGGTCGGCAACCTGCGGATGGCGCAGACGCAGGAGCGCATGGACGAGTACATGCTCTATGCCTCGACGGCCGAGACCTGCGGCGTGAAGTACGAGTGGCTGACGCCCGAGCAGATCAAGGAACGCTGGCCGCTGATCGAGACCGGCGACCTGAAAGGCGCGATCTACCACACCGAAGATGGCTACATTAACCCGGCTGACGTGACCCAGGCCATGGCCAAGGGCGCCCGTCAGCGCGGTGTCGAGATCGTGCGGAAGGTTCAGGCGGACGCTTTCGATTGGACCGGCACCCATTGGGAAGTCACCTGCACCAAGATGGTGGAAAAGGGCGGCAACCTTGTTGAGAGTGACGAGAAGGTCGTCATCACCGCCGAGCATGTCGTGACCGCCTCGGGCAACCACGCGCAACGCACCGCGAAGATGCTGGGCATCAAGATGCCCGCGATCCCGGTCGAGCACACGTTCATCGTGATGGACAAGGACCCTGAGCTGGTCAAATGGCGCGAGGCGGGCAACCCCGAGCACCCTGTTGTGCGGGATGCCGACAATGAGTCCTACGCCCGCGAGGAGCGTGGCGGCTGGATTCTCGGCATCTACGAGCACGGCGCACCCGCACGGTTTGAGTATGGCGTGCCGGACAGTTTCCGCGCCGATCTGTTCCCCCTCGATCTCGACCGGATCGCCGATCAATACATGGCCATGGCCGAGCGCGTGCCCTCCTGTGCCGAATCCGGCCTCAAGGACGATTTCAACGGCCCGATCTGCTACACCCCCGATGGCAACCCGCTGGTCGGCCCCGCGCCCGGGCTGCGCAACATGTGGCTGGCCGAGGGCTTCTCCTTTGGCATTACCGCTGCGGGCGGCACTGGCTATTACCTCGCCCAGATGATGGTGGAGGGCGAGGCCGAGATCGACATGGCGAGCCTCGACCCCAAGCGCTACGGCAATTGGATGACCACCGAGTATGCGGCGCGCAAGAACGAGGAGTGCTACGAGCACGTCTACATCCTCCACCACCCGGACGAGGAGCGCGAGGCCTGCCGCCCACTGCGCACCGCCCCGGCATACGACCGGCAGAAGGCGGCAGGGGCACAATTCGGCTGCGTCAACGGCTTTGAGCGGCCCAACTATTTTGGCCCGCTGGATGCGCCGGACAGCTTCGACCACGATGCACGGTCCTTCCGCCGTGGCGGATGGTGGGAGTATGCCAAGGATGAGGCCGAGGCGATCCGCAAGGGCGTGGGCCTGATCGACGCCACCGCCTTCACCAAGCACCTGCTGCGCGGGCCGGGGGCGACTGCCTTCCTCGACCACTTCACCTGCAACAAGCTGCCCAAGGTGGGCCGGATCAACCTGACCTACGCGCTCACCAGCGCCGGCACCACCCGGACCGAATACACCATCGTCCGGCTTGCCGAGAACGAGTACTACCTCGTCTCCGCAGGCGCATGGACGGCCTATGACGCTGACTTCCTGATGAAATCGGCGGAGGATTTCATGGCTGCGGGCGGCGGGTATGTCGATATCCACGATGTCACCACCCAGTGGGGCGTCTTTGCCATCGCTGGGCCTAAGAGCCGCGATGTGCTGAACGAGCTGGTGAAGGATGCCGATCCGTCCACGGTGCTCTCCAACAAGCGCTTCCCGTGGTTGTCGATGCGCAACATCGAGTTGGGCATGTGCCCTGTGCGCGCGATCCGCGTGGCCTATACCGGCGAGCTGGGCTGGGAGCTGCATCACCCGATCGAGATGCAGACTTACCTCTACGATCAGCTCATGGCGGCGGGTGAAAAGCACGGGATGAAGCTTGTTGGCGCACGGGCGCAAAACTGGTTGCGGCAGGAAAAGAGCTACCGCGCCTTCGGCACCGAACTGGGCCGCGATGCCACGCCGCTGGAAGCCGGGCTGGACCGCTTTGTGGATCTCTCCAAGGACTTCCACGGCAAGTCGGCGATGGAGGCCAAGGGCATTCGCTCGATGTGCGTGACCGTGCTCGTGAACGGCCCCGAGGATGCCGACCCGTGGGGTCGGGAGGCGCTCTATGACGGGGACACGAAGGTGGGCCGTCTCACCTCCGGCGGCTACTCGGTCGCCTTCGGCAAGAGCATCGGCATGGGCTATGTCTCACCCGAACTGGCCAAGCCGGGCACCAAGTTGAAGGTGAAAATGCAGGACAAGCTGTGGGATGTCGAAGTGACCGAAGACAGCCCCTACGACCCGACCAACGCGGTGATCCGGATCGACGGGTAACGCACTGGCATCTGTGAAGTTGCACCCATCCTGCGGTCAGACCATAGGGTGGGTGCCAACCGGTCCGCCGCTCAGTAATCTCGCTCGAAGAAAATCCCGATTCCGGAGTTGCCGTCCGACGAGGTGGAGCCTTTAACGTTCACGTTGGGCCCGATCTGCAGGTTCAGGTTCAGCTCCGTGGTGCCGTCGCTCTCCACCACCACATCCGAGTAGACGTTGTCGCTGATGTACTTGCCCGCACGGACGGCGGTGTTGCCCTCCTCGCTCTGGCTCACGTCAAGGTCATCCAGCCCAAACTGATCGCGCAGCCGCCCCATGATGCCATCGCCCCCACGTCCGGCCAGGGTGGCCACGGCGCTCGCCAGCTCGAGTGCCTGAAGCGGCGAGAGCGTGGTGAGGTCGCGCCCAAAGATCAGCTGGGCGAGGATCTCGTCCTGCGGCAGGTCGGGCGCGGCGGTGAAGGTGATCTGCGGGTCGGAGGGCGAGCCTTCGAGGATCACCGAAATCGTGTAGCCGTTCTTCTCGGTGGTCGCCACGAGGCGCAGGTTGGCGTCGAAGCTGCCGGTGAGGCGCGCGGCGCCTTCGGTGAGTTGGAACCGCTGGCTGAGGATGTCTAGCCGCCCGCGCACCAGCTCGAACGCGCCGATGGGCACGATATTGCTGGTGGTCCCGGTGATCCGCAGCGAACCGCCAAGCTCGGCATCGAGGCCGCGGCCCCGGACAAACACCTGATTGGGCGCGGCGAGGGTGATATCCAATGCCAGCCCGCCGCCGCCCGAGGCGCCGCCGGAGCCGTTGCCGCCTTCGTTCAGCCCCGCACGATCCTGCGTGTTGCGAACGGCCGGGGAGGCCCCGACGTGGGTGATGTCGGGGATGTCGTGGATACCGGTCATGCCACTGGACGGAATGCGGATTTCGGTGCGGCCAAGCTCCAGCCGCCCGGTGATGCCCGCGCCGCCCGAGAGCGGCCCGGCGAGAGTGATCGCGCCGCTGACGGAGGTGTCATAAAGCTGGGGGTCGCGAAGAGCGAAATTGCGGAAGGTGACCGTGAGATCAGCGCTTTGCGGCGCGGAGAGGCCGATGCTGCCCAGCACTGCAACACCGCCGCCTTGACCGCCGGTTGCGGCGACCTCCACCCGGGCCGAACCGCCGGAGAGGATGACGTTTGCGTTGATTCCCTCAAGCGACACCCCGAGTTCGGGCGCAACGGCTCGGGCACCCGAGGCGCGGATGCTGCCTGTGAGGCTCTCCAGCGCGAGCGGGCCATCGAGCCGCAGGTCGATCGTTGCCGGTCCGTTCAGGCGCTGCGGGGCAATGAAGGCGTTTGCCAGACCGAGCGGCGCCTGCCCGGTGATCGCGAGGTTGCCCTGATTGCCGGTGATCGTGCCGTTCACCTGTGCCGTGGTGCCGCCCGGCCCGGTGGCGGAAATATCGAGCCCGGTGGTGCCGCCTTCGCTGGTGATGGTGCCGCTTGCCGTGGCCGGGCCGGCAAAATCCGGCGCGAGGAGGCCGAGGTTGGCAATGCGCGCATCCAGCGTGATCCGGCTGGGTGTGCCACTTGCCGTCACATCAAGGTTGGGTCCGTCGAAGCGGCCGTTCTCAATAGTGATCTCGCTGTCAGCATTGGCGCGGCTGAACTGGGCTCCATAGTTCGAGTTGCCGGTGGTGAGCTTGTCGACCGTCGCGTTGCCGATGCCGAGGCCCTGCGCGGTGCCATCGAGCGCGAGATCGAGCGCACCGGTCGCCGGGTCGAAGAGCCCGGTCGCGGTGGCTTGGGCTGCCCCGGTGAGGGGGAGGCCCGCGAGAGAGGAGAAGCGTGAGAGTGCCGGCGCGTTGACGGTGAGATCATAGGTGATCGGTGCCTTGCCGAGCGGGTCGGAGAGCGTGGTGCGCCCAGTCACCTCGGTTTCATCAAGCGCGACGATCAGGTTGGTCAGTGTGAGACTATCGCCCGTAGCGTAGGCCACATCGGCCCCGAGCCTGCCCGCGCCGCCAAGTACTGGGTCGAGGCGGGCATTGCCGATGCCGAGCCCTTGCGTGGTGCCATCGACCCGGACTTGGGCGCTGCCCGCGTCTGGCTGGTAGGTGCCCTTGGCGGTCACATTTGCCGCGCCTGTCAGTGGGATCCCCGCCAACCCTGCAAAGCGATTGAGGGCGGGCGTGGTAAGCGAAGTGTCAATGCTGATCGGGCCTTGGCCAACCGGCCCAGCAAGTGTTGCAGTGCCGGTGAGCGTCGTATCGGCGGAGGTGAAGCGGAGGTCGGTCAGCTCAAGCCGGCCATTTGCGGCGAAGTCGAAGGTGGTCTCGAGCTGTGCCGCCTCGCCAATGGCGCGGGCCATATCGGCATCCGCCGCCGTTATGCCTTCGCCCGAAAGCACCAGTTGCCCGTCGGCGCGGGCCAGCCCGCCGGCCTCGGTTTGCGCCAAGGTCCCCGACCCTTGGAGGGTAAAGGCTTCGGCGCCGTAGCCCTCTGCAGAAAAATCGCGGAAAACCGTGTTCAGCCGCCAGCGGCCCTCTTCGGCGCCGTAGCCTAGGTCGAGCGTGCCGCCGGAGAGTTGCAGGCCGGCACCAACAGGCAGAAGAACAGTTCCACTGTCATCCGAGAGCTGCGCCGCGATGGAGGCGGTTTGCAGCTCTGCCCCGATGAGAGCAACCCGCCCGCTCAGGCGTGCCGCGCCGCTAGCCTGCTCTTCGGGGAAGAGCGGCGCGAGGCTGGGCAGGTCGGCGGTGAAATTGAGGGCCGAGGCATTGGTGGCCACAGTCCCATCAGCCGTGATCGCCGCCACTTCCGTACGCGCCTCGGCGCGGCGCAGGTTGATGCCCTCTTCGTTGCGCAGAACGCTGACGTTGATGCGGCCATCGCCGGCCAGCAGGTTGTCGACGATGTCCTGGCCGATGGCGAGATCCGTGGTGGTGCCCTCCAGACCGAGATCAAAGGCGCCGGACAGAAGGGCTACGGTGCCCTTGATCCCGAGTGCAGCGGCGCCTTGCAGATCGACCCCGGCGAGCGGGCCGAAACGGCTGAGATCTTCTGCGGCGAGGCGCAGGTCGAGCCCGGTCAGCAGGTTCGTGTCGACGCCATTCAGGGTGGCTTCACCGGTGAGGCCAAAGTCTGCCCCAGCGATGTTGAGGCCGGAAAGCCGGAGCGGCTGGCCCTCGTCGTAGGCGAGCGTGAGCTGACCGCTGATGGCCTCGCCCATTGCGCGGGCCAGTGCCTCGTCTTCGGGCGTGAGGCCCCGCGCATCGAGGGTAACATTGGCTGCGACTGCGCCGATCTCTTCGGCCTCACCGGAGGTGATGTTGCCCTGCGCGCCCAAGGTGATGGCCTCGGCGACAAAGCCGGTGGTGCGCAGACCCGCCGCCTCGGCGGTGGCGGTAAACCCACGGCCATTGGCTTCGTCGTAATCAAGCTGGATTGTGGCGCGGGAGACGGAGGTGTCGCCGCCGCCGAACGGCAGAACGACGGGGGCGCCGGCCGGGTCCGCCAAGGCTAGCGAGAGGTCCATCCGGCGGGGCCAGCCTGTGGCGCTGAAGAGAAAATCACCTTCAACCGTCGCCGTCCGCGCGCCGAGCGACAGGCCGGAGAGCGAAAGCTCACCCTCGGCGTCGCGCGCTACGGTCGCGGCGAGGCTGATGTCTTGCCCGAAGAAATCACGCAGGTCGGGGGCAAAGAGGGGGGTCACGTCTCCCGACAGGTCGACGGAGACAGTAAATGGCGCGTCCACTTCCTCACTGGCAGAAAGTGCGATGGTTCCGCCGAGTCGCTCCTCCTCATCGGAGGCCACTGCAAGCCGCAGCGTGAGGTCGCTCACCGGGCCTTCGCCCTGCAGCGTCACGTCTAGGGCAGGTGCGCCGGGTATGTTGAGTTTGACTGCCGCAATGCCCGCCGGGCCTTCACGCATGGCAAGGTTCACGGCGGCTTCTTCTGTTGCCGGGTCGTAGCGTGCAATGAGGGTGATGTCGCCCTCCTTCCCATCCAGCCGGTCAAGCTGAAGGTCCACGTCGACCCCGCCACCGTCTAGGTGCGCGTCACCCGCAAGCCGCATCACCGCATCTTGTCCCAGAAGCGCCGCGCCGATCTCGGCCCTGTCCACCGCCAGCTTGGCAATATCTACAGAGACGGGCAGGTCGGGGATGGAGAAGGGCGTCGCCTCTGGGGAGGGCGCGCTTTCAGTGATCGGGCCACGGGGCATGACGATGCGTTCGGCGGAGAACTCCGAAACCTCGAGCCGTCCGCGCAACAGGGCCGCACGGTTCCAGTCCAGCACCACGCCTTCGACCGTGAGCCAAGTGCCCTCGTCATCGGCGATGGTGATACGCTCGATTGTGGCTCGGGAAGAGAGCGCGCCCTGAAATCCGTCGATCACCACGGCGCGACCCGCGTCGGAGAGAACGTCTTGCAGAAGGTTCGTCAGATAGCCTTTATCGGCTTCTTCCGAGGCGGTTTCCTGCGCGAGGGCCGCGAAGGGGGCGAGGAGCAGGAGGAGGATGAGGGCGAAGCGGCGCATATCAGAATGCCTGCCCGATGCCGATATAGAGCTCTACACCACCGCCGGTATCGCCACCCATGGGTGTCGCCACATCCAGCCGGATCGGGCCAAGCCCGGTCTGATAGCGAATGCCGAGGCCCGCGCCCGCATGGCTCTCACCCTCCTGACCGGGCCAACTTTCTGCGCTGACGAGGCCAAAGTCGTAGAAGCCGACGACCTGAATTTTCTCACTCACCTGACCGCGCAGCTCAACCGAGGCCCCAAGGAAGCTGCGACCGCCGATCTCTTCGCCGCCCGGAAGCGTCACCCCGAGCGATTGGTAAGGCTGCCCGCGCACGGTGCCGCCGCCGCCGGAGTAGAAGAGGAAATCGGGCACGGTTTCTGTCACATCGGTGCCGACTATCGAGCCAAGCTGGAGCCGCCCGGCCAGCGTGATGTTTTCGCTCGCGCCAAAGCTGCGGTAGCCGCGTGCGTCGGCATAGATGCGGGCACCATTGCCAGAGCCGGAGATGCCGACAAACGGCGTGAAATCGACGTTCAGGAAATAGCCGTTCTTAGCGTCCAGCTCATTGTCCCGCCGGTCGAGCGTGCCGCTGAAGGGGAGGGTCAGTAGGGTGAAATCACGGATGCCGATATCGTCTTCGGTGTGTGAATAGAGCAGACCGAGCCCGGCCTGAAACTCGTACTCCTCATTCACGATCCGGGTCACGCCGCCTTCGATCTCGAAGCTTTGCGAGAGGTAGAGCGGCTCGTCCTCGTGCTCGATCGCGGCGCGGATGTAGAGATCGGTATCGGCGTTGAAGGTGCCGGGGCGTCCGTAGAGGACGCTGAGGCTGTAATCGACGCCATTCTCGTCGCCCAGACCGATATTCTTGATCTCGCCGTCAAAGCGCAGCCGCTCAGCGCCGCCAAAGAGGTTGCGGTGGAGCCAGAAAGCGGAGAGCGTGGCGCCCTCCAGCGTAGTCAGTTCGGCCCCCACGCCGAGCCGCCGCCGCTGTGCTTCAACCAGTTCGGCATTGATATCCAGCGTGCCGTCCGGGTTGGCCACCAGCTTCTCGCTCAGGGTCACTGACCGAAAGGCCCCGGTGCGTTGGAGCCGGGTCGAGGCCTTGTCGACCTCATCGGGGTGGAAGGTTTCGCCAGTGGGCAGGCCTGCGATTTCGATGATCCGGTCGCTGCGGACGCGCGCATTTCCTGTGGGGATGAGCCTGCCGAAGCGCAGTTTCCGACCCGGGTTCAGGCCGACCGAAACATCGAGCCTGCGCGCCGGATGGCTTGCCGTGATACGCTGGCTCGTGGCCTCAGTTTTGGCAAAGCCCAGTTCGCGCCAGCGGTCGACCGCGGCTGTGCCAGCCTCCTCGATCACAGGCACCTTGGCGGGTTCGCCTGTGCGAAAGCCCGGCGGCAACTCTGTGCGGGGGGCAAGCGGTGCGATCTCGGCGCGGCCAAAGCGGAAGAGCGGGCCGGGGTCGACCAGCACGTTGATCCGACCAACCTGTGCGGGCACCGCGAAGGGCGACATCTCGGAGGCTTCGCGGCCATCGAGCCGGATCGAGACGACCGGGCCGTAGTAACCCTCGCCGTAAAGCGCCGCGACGATGCGGCGATAATCCGCCTGTGCAGCGGCAACGAGGCCCTGAGGGTCTGTCTCGCCTTCAACAAGCAGTGATCGGGTGGAGAGAACGGCGATGATCTCTTCGCGGAGATCGTCGTTGCCACCGTTGACGGACAGGCCGATCTTGGTTTGCGCGGCGCCGGGTAGGCTGCTGAAAAGAAGGGAGAAAGCGGTTGCGAACAGGCAAATAGACTGACGAATTTTCACGGTGTTGCTGCGCTCCCTCGACTTCGCCAAACCATAGGGAAAAGCCGCGTCGCTGCAACCAAACTCATCGCGATTTGATGCCTGTCCCGCAGCTTGCGCCGCACCTCCGACTACAACGGCCCGCCACCGCCACAGGTTCCCTACCGCTGTGCGGTTTCCCACGCCGCGTGCATCCAGGGCTGGACGTTCTGCGGAGGAAGTGGCGTTCGTCCAAGGATATGGTCGGCGGCCTTCTCGCCGACCATGATCGAGGGCGCATTGAGGTTGCCGTTGGTGATGCGCGGAAAGATCGAGCTGTCGGCCAGCCGCAGCCCGTCCACGCCGATCACGCGGCATTCCGGGTCAACCACCGAGCGCGGGTCGTCCACCCGGCCCATCCGTGCGGTGCCGCAAGGGTGATAGGCGCTCTCGGCGTGCTCGCGAATTACCTCGTCGAGCGCCTCGTCGCTCTGCGCCGCATCGCCGGGCTGGATCTCGTGCTTCACGAAGGGCCTGAAGGCCTCCTGACGGAACAGCTCGCGGGTGAGGCGGATACAGCGGCGGAAATCGACCCAATCCTGCTCTTCGCTCATGTAATTAAAGAATATCCGGGGCGCGTCTGCCGGGTTGGCGGATTTCAGGGTGATCTCGCCGCGCGAAGGCGAGCGCATCGGGCCGACGTGAGCCTGAAACCCGTGTCCCTCGGGGCTGGCTTGGCCGTCGTAGCGCACGGCGATCGGCAGGAAGTGAAACTGGATATCGGGGTAGTCCACCCCGGCATTCGAACGGATAAACCCTGCGCTCTCGAATTGGTTGCTCGCGCCCGGACCGCTGCGGGTAAAGAGCCAGCGCGCCCCGACATAGGCTTTGCCAAGCAGGTTCCAGTAGCGATAGAGGCTGACGGGCTGGGCCGAGGCGTATTGCACGTAGAGCTCGAGATGGTCTTGAAGGTTCTGGCCCACGCCCGCACGGTCGGCGACTACCTCGATCCCGTGATCGGCCAGGTGCGCCGCCGGTCCGATGCCGGAGAGCATGAGCAGCTTGGGCGAGTTGATCGAGCTGGCTGCCAGGATGACTTCCGCCTCCGCACGGATCACCTCGACTTTACCACCGCGCTCCACCTCGACACCTACGGCGCGGCCATTCTCGATGACCACACGCCGCGCGAAGGCGCGCACAAGCTCGCAGTTCGGCCCCTTGAGCGCGGGCTTGAGATAGGCCTTAGCCGCCGACCACCGCTCGCCGCGCCACACGGTCATGTCATAGGGGCCAAAGCCTTCTTGTTGCTCGCCGTTATAGTCGCCGGTGCGCGGATAGCCAGCTTGCACGCCCGCCTCAACAAAGGCCTTCACCAGCGGGTTCATCCGCGCGCCGCGGGTCACGTGCAACGGTCCATCGGTCCCGCGCCATGCCGGGTCGCCGCCGTGGCCGCCATCGTGCCAGTGCTCCATGCGCTTGAAGTAGGGCAGCACATCAGCATAGCCCCAGCCCTCGGCGCCTTCATCGCGCCAGTGGTCGAAGTCGCGGGCATGGCCGCGGACGTAGATCATGCCATTGATGGAGGAGGAGCCGCCAATGACCTTGCCGCGCGGCGTGGCCATCCGGCGCCCGCCCAGATGGGGCTCCGGCTCGGACTGAAAGCCCCAGTCGTAACGCGACATGTTCATCGGGTAGCTGAGTGCGCCGGGCATGTTGATGAACGGCCCCCAGTCGGAGCCGCCGTGCTCGATCACCAGCACCTTGCGGCCAGCCTCCGAGAGCCGCGCCGCCATGGCGCAGCCCGCGCTGCCTGCACCGACAATGACGTATTCGGCCTGCATCAGAAGGCGGCCTCGACATCGCCCATGCGGACGTAGACGGATTTCAGCTGGCTGTAGTGCTCGATTGCCGCCTTGGAGTTCTCCCGCCCGACGCCGGAGGCCTTGACCCCGCCGAAGGGGGCCTCGACTGGGGCGTCATTGTAGGAGTTGATAAAGCAGCTTCCGGCCTTCAACTGGCCGATGACCCGGTGGGCGCGGCTGATATCGCGAGTGAAGACACCGGCGGAGAGGCCGAAGGCCGTGTCGTTCGCCCGGGTTATCACCTCGGCCTCGTTCTTGAAGTCCAGCACGGCCATCACCGGGCCAAAGATCTCTTCTCGCGCGATGGTCATCTCGTCTTTCACATCGGCAAAGACGGTAGGGGCGAGGAAAAAGCCGTCGCGGTCCAGCCGCTTGCCGCCCGCAACGAGCCGTGCGCCCTCTGCCACACCCTTCTCGATGTAGCCTTCCACGATTTCCATCTGCCGGGCGCTGACCATCGGGCCGAAGTTGGTGGCCTCGTCCATCGGGTCGCCAATGACCGCGTCTTTCAGCCGTTCGGCGAGACGGGCGAGGAAGGCGCCTTTGATGCCGCGCTGCACAAAGACTCGCGTGCCGTTGGAGCAGACCTGACCGGAGGAATAGAAGTTGCCATTGATCGCGCCGCTGACCGCGTTGTCGAGATCGGCGTCGTCGAAGACGATGAGGGGGGATTTGCCGCCCAGTTCCATCGTGACATGCTTCATCTCGACCGCCGCTGCGGCATAGACCTTGCGGCCGGTGGGCACGGAGCCGGTGAGCGAGACCTTGGCTACACGGGGATCGGTGACCAGCCGTGAGCCGACCTCACCCATGCCCTGCAACACGTTGAAAAGGCCCGGAGGTGCGCCGGCCTCGGTGAGCATCTCGGCCACCTTTAAGGCGCAGAGCGGCGTCGTTTCAGACGGTTTGAACACCATCGCGTTGCCGCAGGCGAGTGCGGGCGCGCTCTTCCAGCAGGCGATCTGGGTAGGGTAGTTCCACGCACCGATGCCAACGCAAACGCCGAGCGGCTCGCGGATTGTGTAGACCCAATCCTCGCCCAGCTGGATGTGTTCGCCCGTAAGGCTGCCAGCGATGCCACCAAAGTATTCCAGAGCATCGGCGCCCGAGGTCGCGTCGGCCACAAGGGTTTCCTGCAGTGGTTTGCCCGTGTCGTAGGTTTCCAACTCCGACAGTTCACGGTTGCGCTCGCGCATGAGGCGCGCTGCATCGGTCAGAATGCGGCCCCGCTCGCGGCCCGTCATCGCGGCCCAGACCTTCTGCGCCTTGGTTGCCGCCTCCAGCGCGGCGTCGATGACCGGGGGCGTGGCGGCGTGGACCTTGGCAATCACCTCACCGGTGGCAGGGTAGATCACCTTGATCACCTCGCCCTTCTTGTCTTCGAGATAGGCGCCGTTCACGTAGTGGCTGGCCTTGGGCTGTGTTTCGTAAGTCATTGATATATCACTCGCCGCGCGGGAAGCGGGCGTCTTCTTCGACAGTGTTCAGATCCATGTGGTTGCGCATGAAGCGCTCGGAGGCCTTCTGGAGCGGCTGGTAGTCCCACGGGTAGTATTCGCCGTTGCGGAGCGCCTCGTAGACAACCCAGCGACGGGCTTGAGAGCGGCGCACCTCGGCGTCGAAGCGGTCCAGATCCCAGCGGTTGGCAGCCTCGACCTTGAGCGCCTCATAGGCTCCAGCATGGGCCGGATCGCCTGCGAGGTTGGTCAACTCGTGCGGGTCGGCCTCAAGGTCGAAGAGCTGATCGGGGTCGAGGGCGCAGAGGTTCAGCTTGTAGCGGCCCTTGCGGAGCGAGACGAGCGGGGCGTAGCTGGCCTCGGCGGCGTATTCCATCGCCACCGCGCTTTGCCGCTCTGCACCTTGGCCGAGGGGCTTGAGGCTTTCGCCCGCCGTCCAGGGCATGACCTCTTCCATGCTCACCCCCGCGAGGTCGCAGAGAGTGGGGCAGATATCGATATTGCTGACCGGGGCCTCAACCTGCCCCGGCTCCATTTCAGGCGAGGCGATCATCACTGGCACACGCGCGGACCCCTCGTAGAAGTTCATCTTGAACCAGAGGCCACGCTCTCCGAGCATGTCGCCGTGGTCGGAGACAAAAAGGATCGTGGCTTCCTGCCGGGTTGCTTCCAGCACGTCCAGAAGCTCCCCTACTTTCTCGTCGAGGTAGGAGATATTGGCGAAATAGGCACGACGGGAGCGGCGGATGTCTTCTTCGGTGATGTCGAAGCTGCGCCAGTCGTTGGCGTCGAAGATCCGTTTGGAGTGCGGGTCCTGCTCGTCGTACTCGAAGGCCCCAACCTCAGGCGTCAGGTGCTCGCACTCCTCATACAAATCCCAAAAGCGCTTGCGGGCCACGTAGGGGTCATGCGGATGGGTGAAGCTCACCGTCAGGCACCAAGGGCGGTCGTCATGCCCGCGCGCCAGATCGTAGAGCTTGCGCGTGGCGTGGTACGCAACCTCGTCGTCATATTCCATCTGGTTGGAAATTTCGGCCACGCCCGCGCCGGTGACAGAGCCCATGTTGTGATACCACCAGTCGATCCGCTCGCCGGGTTTGCGGTAGTCCGGGGTCCAGCCAAAATCGGCGGGGTAGATATCGGTCGTCAGCCGCTCCTCGAACCCGTGCATCTGGTCAGGCCCGACAAAGTGCATCTTGCCGCTGAGGCAGGTCTGATAGCCCGCGCGGCGCAGGTGGTGGGCGTAGGTCGGCAGGTCGGAGGGGAACTCTGCGGCGTTGTCATAGACGCCGGTCACCGACGGAAGCTGGCCGGACATGAAGCTCGCCCGCCCAGGCGCGCAGAGCGGCGAGGCGGTGTAACCGTTCCTGAACCGCGTCGACCGCGCCGCCAGCCGCTTGAGGTTGGGGGCATGAAGCCAGTCCGCCGGCCCGTCGGGGAAGAGCGTGCCGTTCAGCTGGTCGACCATGATGATGAGAAAGTTGGGGCGGCTCATGCCAAGGCTCCGAGTTCATTGGCCAGGGTGGCGAGGGCATGGTCGGTCGCGGTCTGGCCGGTCATGTCATCGGGGTTGGAGGCGTAGCGAAGGTAGAGGCCATCGACGACCGCGCCGATGCGCTCGGCGATCTCGGTGGCCTCCTGTTCTGCCAGCGGGCGCAGGTCATGCACAAGGTTCGAGCGGAGCCGCCGGTGATAGACCGACAGTAGCCGCCGGGCCTCTTCGTTTCGGCGGGCCAGAACGTAGAAGTTGAGCCATGCCGAGATCACCTCGGCGCGGAAATTGCAGCTCGAGAAGCTGGCCCGCAGAATGCCTTCGAGCCGTTCGCGCGGCCCGTCCGACACCAGCAAGGCGCCCCGGACTTCGGCGGCGTAGACGCTGAGCACATGACGCATGGCCGCGAGAAAAAGCTGGTCCTTGTCACCGAAGTAATGAAAGGCCAGCGCTGCCGAGACGCCTGCACGCTTGGCAATCTTGCCAACCGTCACATCGAGCGAGCCATTCGCGCCGATCTCATGTATCGTCGCCTCCACCAACTGGGCTCTGCGTTTGGGTTCCACGCTCATCGCCGACTCCAAAAGTGCTTGCAATACGGGGATAAACGGTCATTGTTTGATTGGTCAATCAACAAAATGAACCTACCACTCCGACGAACAGGGAGACCAACATGAAAACCACCGCAGCCGTTTCCGCGCTTGCCATCTGCGCCGCCTCCGCGGCTTGGGCCCAGTGCGATACCGTCGTCATGTCTGACGTGGGCTGGACCGATATCACCACCACCACGGCCACTGCCAAGCATGTGCTCGAGGGGCTGGGCTACGACGTGGATGTAAAGATCCTCTCGGTGCCCGTGACCTTCGCCTCGCTTGAGAGCGACGACGTGGATGTGTTCCTGGGCAACTGGATGCCGGCGCAGTCTGGCGCCATCGGCCCCTACATCGAGTCGGGCGAGATCGAAGCGATCAACGTGAACCTCGAAGGCACGAAGTACACGCTCGCCGTGCCGACCTACACCTTCGAGAAGGGTCTGCAGAGCTACGCCGATATCGCCAAGTTTGCCGAATCGCTCGACAACAAGATCTATGGCATCGAGCCGGGCAACGAGGGCAACGGCTACCTCGTGTCGCTCATCGAAGAGAACAAGATGGGCCTCGGTGATGCCGAGATGGAAGTGATCGAAAGCTCCGAGCAGGGCATGCTTGCGCAGGTCGATCGCGCCTACAAAGACGAGCAGGATATCGTCTTCCTCGGCTGGGAACCCCACCCGATGAATGCGAACTTCTCGCTCAAGTACCTGCCCGGCGGCGAAGACTTCTTTGGCGGTGAGGGCGTGGTGCACACCGTGACCCGCAAGGGTTACTCGGAAGAGTGCCCGAACCTTGGCAAGCTCTTCGCCAACATGGATTTCACGCTCGAGATGGAAAACGGCATCATGGGCCAGATTCTTGATGATGGCGCCGATCCGGCGGATGCCACCGAAGAGTGGCTGAAGGCGAATGCCGATGTGCTCGACACCTGGCTCGAGGGTGTGACCGCCAAGGATGGCGGCGATGCCAAGGCCGCCGTCAGCGCCGCGCTGGGGCTCTGATCGAAACCGTAAGACCGAACCGCCCGCCATGCCGCGGGCGGTTCTTTTTTGGCCCGAGGAAAAGGCGCCGCGCGAGCGCCGGCCAAGCAGGGACAATGGGGAGAATTGAGCCGTGGAAGACTGGCTAGAAGATTACAAGATACCCGTGGGCAAGGGTGCCAAGGTCGTGTTCGACTGGATCCGCGACCACGGCGAGGTGCTGCTGGACGGTTTCGCATCGATCATGGAAACGATGATCGACGCCATCTTGTGGATCATGCAGGAGCCTCCTGCGATTCTCGTCATCGCCGCTTTCGTTGCGGCAACGTGGTTCCTCCAGAAGAGCTGGAAGATCTGCCTCTTCGTTTTCGTCGGCTTTCTCTTCATTCTCAATCAGGGCTACTGGGATGAAACCACCGAAAGCCTGACGCTGGTGCTCTCGGCCTGTCTCGTTTGTATGGCCATCGGCGTGCCCATCGGCATTGCCTGCGCGCACCGGCCCAAGTTGTATACCTACCTGCGTCCGGTGCTGGACCTGATGCAGACTCTGCCGACATTCGTTTACCTGATCCCCGCCATCGTGTTCTTCGGCATCGGCATGGTGCCGGGCCTGATCGCCACAGTGATCTTCGTTCTGCCCGCGCCGATCCGGCTGACCTATCTCGGTGTCGCCTCTACCCCGCAGGCGCTGCTGGAGGCTGCACGCGCCTTTGGCGCCACGCCCCGCCAGACGCTGTGGAAGGTGGAGCTCCCCTACGCCTTTCCGCAGATCATGGCGGGCCTGAACCAGACCATCATGCTCTCGCTCTCCATGGTCGTCATCGCCGCCCTCGTGGGGGCGAACGGCCTTGGTGTTCCGGTTATGCGGGCGCTAGGGCAGGTGAACACGGCGCTGGGCTTCGAGAGCGGCTTCGTGATCGTTGTTGTTGCCATCATGCTTGACCGGATGCTGAACGTGGGGGCGCGCAAATGACCACCGCTGTAAAAATCGACAACGTCTCCATCGTGTTCGGCGAACATCCCGAGCGTGCACTGCCGCTGATGGATGCCGGTCAGGAACGAGGTGAGATCCAGCAGGAAACCGGCCAGGTTCTCGGCGTTCACAATTGCTCGCTGGATGTGAAAGAGGGCGAGATCCTTGTTTTGATGGGGCTCTCCGGCTCAGGCAAATCCACGCTGCTGCGGGCGGTCAACGGGCTCAATCCCGTGGTGCGCGGCGCCGTTCACGTGAATGACGGACACGACATGGTCGACGTGACCAATGCCGACAAACCGACGCTCCGGCGCATTCGCATGCACCACGTCGCGATGGTGTTCCAGCAGTTCGGGCTGCTGCCATGGCGGACGGTGCGCGAGAACGTTGGCCTGGGGTTGGAACTGGCAGGGATGCCCAAGGCAGAGGCCAACGCGCGGATCGACACTCAACTCGATCTCGTCGGGCTGACCGACTGGGCCGAGCGCAAGGTGGGCGAGCTTTCGGGCGGGATGCAGCAGCGCGTTGGCCTTGCCCGCGCATTTGCCACCGAAGCGCCGATCCTGCTGATGGATGAGCCCTTCTCGGCGCTTGACCCGCTCATCAGGACCAAGCTGCAAGACGAACTGCTGGAGCTTCAACAAAGGCTGAAGCGCACCATCATCTTCGTCAGTCACGACCTCGATGAGGCCTTCAAACTCGGTAACCAGATCTCGATCATGGAAGGCGGGCGGATCGTACAGACGGGCGCGCCGCAAGACATTTTCCGCGACCCGAAAAATGACTACGTGGCCGAGTTCGTCCAGCATATGAACCCTCTCGGGGTGCTCAGGGCGCGTGATCTGATGCAGCCGGCCACCGGCACACCTGCCGTTACCATCGACGCCGACAGCCTCGTGCGTGACGGGTTGGAGACGGTGACGGCTCAGGCTGAGCCGGTTGGGGTCGTGGAGAATGGCACGCTGGTCGGGCAACTCTCGAAGGATGATATTCTGATGGGGTTGGCCGCGCGTGAGGTCACCCCGGTGAGCTGAACGGTGCGTCAGACTCGCTGGACCTTGTGGCAAAGGTGAGTATTTTCGCCGCGAATGCGGCCCGCTTTCGGGCCGCTACAGCGCCATTCTTCGGGGAAGCCACCATGACCGCCAGCAAACGTATCGTCCTGTCCAGTGACCACGCCGCCATAGATCTACGCCAAGCCGTGGCCGCCCATGTGACCGAGAAGGGCTGGGAGGTGGAGGACATCGGGCCGGTGACGACCGAGAGCACCCACTATCCGCTGCACGGCAAGGCTGCGGCGGAAAAGGTTGCCTCGGGTGAGTGCACTCTCGGCATCATTCTATGTGGCACAGGGCAGGGGATCATGATGGCGGCCAACAAGGTGCCCGGGATCCGCTGCGGTGTGTGCTCCGACACTTTCTCCGCCCGCATGATCCGCCAACACAACGATGCCAACATCCTCTCGATCGGTGCGCGCGTGGTGGGAGAGGGTCTGGCACTGGATATCGTCGATGCCTTCCTCGATGCCGAGTTCGAGGGCGGGCGGCATGCGACCCGGGTAGAAATGATCGAGGGCTGAAGCCCGAAAGGCTAGTCCAAGCCAACCCACAAAGCACCTGACGGCCTTGATCCATGTCATGGGACGTGGAGCGGAAATTTCTATAGGCTCCTGAAAACGACAGGAGCCCGAGCCGTCAATGCGTCTGACGACACGAACAAATCTTGCCATGCGGGTGCTGATGTTCTGCGCCTGCCACCCCGGAAAATTGCATCGGTCCGCCGATATCGCACTGGCCTGCAACGTTTCGGTCAACCACCTGATGCAGGTCGTACCGGTGCTGAACCGGCTGGGATACATCCGCGCAACCCGCGGGCGCTCGGGCGGTGTCAGGCTTGCGACCTTGCCTGAGCGTGTCAGCGTGGGCGAAGTGTTCCGCCACTTCGAAGCCGCTCTGCCCTTTGCCGAGTGTTTCGAAGGAGCAGAAAACACCTGCCCGCTGACGGCCTCATGCCGCCTTCGGCCAGCGCTGTTCAAGGCGTTGGACGCCTTCTACGCGGCGCTGGACACGGTGAACTTGGCAGACCTGATCGACGGCAACACCGGGTTGGAAAAGCTCTTCAGCCATACGGCCGTGACTGCACCCACGCCGCGCTGCGCACAGGCGCCGCAAGTGGACAGATAGCCTCGAACTTCGGCCTCATAGTAGCCATTAAACACATGGCAACCATTTACAACCGGTGCTAGAAATTTGGCGCAGAGCATCCGCATTGAGTTATGGAATTTTCCGGGGGATATATGGCCGAAGCCACAGCAGAAACGCCCATAGTTGTTGGCATTGCGGCCTCTGCGGGCGGGCTCGAAGCGATGTCTCTATTCTTGCAGAACCTCCCCAAAGGGTTGAGTTGCACCTTCGTTTTGGCGCAGCACATGTCGCCCAGCCATGAGAGCATGCTGGTCAAACTGCTTGGGCGCGAGACCTCTCTAGACGTGAGGGAAATTCGCGAGCCGACGGTGCCGCAACCGGACACGATCTACATTCCGCCGCCGGGCAGTGATGTGGGCTTTCATGACGGCATGCTGGAAGTCCTTAAGCCCACAGGTCACCCGGCCACGCCCAAGCCGTCCGCCGACCGGCTTTTCAAAGCTCTTGCCGAAGGGTTGGGATCGCGTTGCATGGGGCTGGTGCTTTCCGGCACCGGAAGTGATGGCAGCTATGGGGTGCAGGCGATCCGCGAGGTGGGGGGTATCACGCTCGCGCAGGAGCCGACCTCCGCCAAATACGATTCCATGCCGGTCTACGCCATCCGTACCGGCTGCGTCGATCTCGTGCTGACGCCGCAGCAGATCGGCAAGCATCTCGAAGAAATCCTCAGCAAGCCCCGTGATCTCGAAGAGCTGAAGCGGATGGGCGAGGAGGCGACCAAGAACGCCGACCTCTTTCAGATCCTGCTCGCCCACACGATGGTCGATTTTCGCCAATACAAGGAGAGTACGATCAACCGCAGGGTCCACCGGCGGATGGTGGCCAAGGGCATTGCGACCCGCGCTGAGTACATCGACTTCTGCCGCCGCAGTCAGGAGGAGGTAGAGGCGCTCTACAAGGATCTGCTCATCTCGGTGACCCGGTTTTTCAGGGACCGCGAGCAGTTTTCGGTGCTCGGCGACGTGATCCGCGATCGGGTCAAGGCCAAACCGGGGGCCAAGATGCGGATCTGGGTGGCCGGTTGTGCCACTGGGGAAGAAGCCTATTCCATCGCTGCGCTTTATGCCGAGGCGGCTGGTGGGCCGGAGGCGCTTGGCAAGGAAACGCTCCAAATCTTTGCGACCGACATTGACGAGCACGCGCTCGCTATCGGCCGAAAGGGCACCTATCCGCGCAGCGCGGCTGATGACATACCGTCCGATCTTCTGGCGAAATACTTCGACATCTCCGGCGACCGGCTGACGGTGAACAAGGCCCTCCGCAATTGCGTCATGTTCACCCGGCACAACATCTTTCAGGATGCGCCGTTCATGTCGATTGACCTGGTGAGCATTCGGAACGTCCTGATTTACTTCGACAGCAACCTCCAGGATCGGGTGCTCTCCCGCATTCAATATGCGCTTGCTCCCGATGGCCTGCTCTTTCTCGGCACGTCGGAAACCACTGGCGCGATGGATAGCCATTTCGTGCAGTACGAAGGCTCGGCCAAGATTTACGCCAAGCGCACCTCACCGCCACTGGACGCCGCGAGCATCGGGTCGACCCATGCAATTCGTGCCAGCCGCCGGATCCTCGATCAGCAAAAACAGCATCCGTCGGATCACCCGGACGACTGGGAGCATTTCCATGCGCTGGTAAAGGCCGTGGCGGAGAATGCGGTGCTGGTGAACCATGAGGGGGCAGTGCTTAAGGTTTACGGTGATCTCGCGCCATTCAGCCAGATCACCGATGCCGTGTTCAAGGGTTTCTCTCTTCGGCTGCTGAAAGCCCCGCTCGCAAATGAGAGCACCACCCTCACGTTGGTGGCCCTGAAGAACATGAAAACCCGAACGGGTCAGTGGCATGAGATGGAAGGTCGCGGCTTCAACTACGCGCGCCTCGTGGCCTATCCGCTGCGCACCAGTGACCACGAAGACCCGCACGTTCTGGTCACGATCGAAACCGAAATGAGGAGCGCGCCGGAGCCGAATGAGGAAGAGCGGAGCGATTACCTGACCTATGTCGAGAATGAGCTGAGCCGGACGCGCGAAGCGCTGAACGTGACCATGGAGCAGCTTCAGACTTCTAACGAGGAACTGCAATCGCTGAACGAGGAGTTGCAGAGCTCCAACGAGGAGTTGCAGAGCACGAACGAAGAGCTCGAAACCTCGAACGAGGAGCTTCAATCCACCAATGAAGAGCTGATCACCGTAAACGAGGAACTCATCGTCAATTCGACAGAGCTTCAGCGCACCACGGCAGAACTGAATGGTATCGTCGACGGGCTGCCGACGACTATGCTGATGCTCGACCAGGGCCTGCTCATCCGGCACGCTTCCCGCCGCGCGATAGAGGAGTTCGGGCTGCGGACGCGCGGGCAATCGATGGGACATATCTCTCAGGCCCACCTGCCAGATGGGTTTCCTTCTCTGGTTGACCTTTGCTCGCAAACTCTGCTTAGCCGCAAGTTCACCTCTCGCCAGTTCGGGCGGGATAACCGGCGGTTTCTGCTCACGATTGCACCGCTGTTCAGCTCGAGCGACGATCTGATCGGCCTCGTTCTGATGGTGACGTCGCTCGAATCTTCTATTGAAACGACGCTCAACCACACCCTGCGCCGCTTTGGCCAGATCGGGACCTGGCAGGTGACCCTTCCGGAGAAGGAGGTCACCTGGTCGGATGAAACCTTTGCGATACACGGCATGGAACCTGAGGCGGCGGCCTTTCCGCTCGAGCGTGCGCTCGAGTTCTACCACCCCGGTGACCGTGCCGCCGTGAAGGCGAAGCTGGACAAGGCGGTGGAGGCACAGGGCAGCTTCGACTTCAAAGCACGGATTATCCGCGCGGATGGTCGAGTGATTTTGGTCGAAAGCGGGGGAACGGTCATCACCGACCGGCTGAACAATGCGGTCATGGTCGTCGGTGTTTTTAGGGACTACTCCCGCGTCCAGACTGAATCCGTCCTTCTGCGCCATTACGACGAGATTGCCACCGAAAAAGGGGTCGGAGTGCTCTCATTTGATGCGCAAAATGGCGTCTGTTCTTGGAACACGGAGCTGTTCAAGCTTCTAAGCTTGGACCCGTCAGATCAGCCAGACATCGAACGGGTTCTGGAAGCGTTCGAAGCAGATTGCCGCGATACTTTCCGTAAGCATCTAGATGCGGCCACTTCCAACGACCAGCCATTTGAATTTGAGGGAAAAATGCGACGCGACGATGGCTCCGAAGCGATGCGGCAAGTCTCTGGCCGGGCGCATCGGGACAAGGCTGGAGAAGTCAGCCACGTCGTCGTGACATTTACGAAGCTCGGTTGACTGCCGCATCCTTACCCTCGTCCACCGCCCGTTAACCATAAGGTAACGATTTCCAGCCGATAATGTCGTGTTCCCGAAAAGGTTGCGACGAGGGCTGCAAGATGTGGATTGGTGCGGATACGGAAGGTGCTGAAAATTCGAGTCAAATTGCGTTGTCCATCTTCCGCGACACAACCACCAACCAATGGTTCGTGGACCGGGTCGAGTTCAATCTCGGCGCAACCCGCACGAAGACCAGTTTCGCTGTGCCGCAGCCGGTGGAGCAGGCCTTCACCCCCGCTTTTTTGGAACAGTTGAAACTGCACCTGCCCACCTCGCATGACCGGGGGCTGATGGCGGATGCCGATGTCCATGTGCCAATCTCCCATCTCTCGCTTGTGGGGATCCGGGTCGCCGCGCAAACCGCCATCGATGGGATTCAAAAGGTCTGGGTCCGGTTCATGAGGGCCTTTGGCTCGGTGCAGGCGCTGCTCTTGCCGCGCCATCGGACAGAGCATGCTGCCGAGAATGCGCTCCACTCGGTGGCGGCGATGGCGCTGCTCGACCTGCTTTTGCCCTGCCTCGACATGCTGCGCTTCGAGCTTCCCAAATCCTATGACGATGCCGGACCGATTGAACGGGTGCAGGCGCGGCTGGAGACCTTGCAGGAAAAGAGGCACGATCTGGAGTTCTACGTGGGCCTTTTCACCCGGTACCTCGCCCACCGGCCGGGCGTGGGTGAGTACACGGCGACACAACAGTTGCCCCGCGACACCCCGGAAGCCTTAAAGGGCCTCGGGCTGCCCTTGGCCGCGCCGATACGCTAGTTTTTCAGCCTGCGCTTTCTGGGGGGTGACATCCGCCAGCGCCTGTGGATGCTGGGCCGCGAAATCCTACGGAAAGGCCCTGCCATGAATCGCCACTCGCCGAATTCGCCCGAAGCCCGCGACATCGCCTATCACCTGCACAGCTACACCAATGCCGAGCTGCATCAGGAGGTCGGCCCAACGGTGATCGAACGGGGCGAGGGCGTTCATGTTTTTGACAACCAAGGCAAGCGCTACGTCGAGGCGCTGGCCGGCCTGTGGTCGGTGGCTGTGGGCTTTGGCGAAGAGCGGCTGGTGAAGGCTGCCACCGAGCAGATGCAGAAGCTGCCCTACTACCAGACCTTCGCCCACCGCTCGCACGGCCCCGCGATCGACCTCGCCGAGAAGCTGGTGAGCCTCGCGCCGGTGCCGATGAGCAAGGCCTATTTCACCAACTCTGGCTCCGAGGCCAATGACACTGTGGTCAAGTTCCTCTGGTATCGCTCCAACGCGCTGGGCAAGCCCGAGAAGAAAAAGATCATCTCCCGTCTGCGCGGCTACCACGGCGTTACCGTCGCCTCGGCCTCGATGACGGGCCTGCCCTATAACCACAAGAGCTTCGACCTTCCGCTGCCGCAGATCCTCCACACCACTTGCCCGCACTACTGGAAAGAGGGTCAGGACGGCGAGAGCGAAGAGGAGTTCGCCACCCGCTGCGCCGCCGATCTCGACGCGATGATTCAAGCCGAAGGCCCGGATACCATTGCCGCCTTCATCGGGGAGCCGGTGATGGGGGCAGGTGGCGTGGTGGTGCCGCCCAAAGGCTACTGGCAGAAGATCCAGGAGGTGCTGGCCAAGTATGACATCCTCTTGGTCGCTGACGAGGTGATCTGTGGCTTTGGCCGGACGGGCAACCTCTGGGGGAGTCAGACCTTTGATATCAAGCCCGATATCCTCGTGACCTCCAAGCAGATCACCTCCTCATACTTCCCGCTCTCCGCCGTGCTGCTGAACGAACGCGCCTATGCGCCCATTCAGGACGAGTCGGGGCGGATCGGCACTCTGGGCCACGGCGTCACTGGCGCTGGCCATCCGGTCGGGGCCGCTGTGGCGCTCGAGAACATCGCCATTATCGAAGAGCGCGGGCTGGTCGCCAATGCCGCGAAACAGGGCGAGCCACTGCGGGCCGGGCTGAAGACGCTGGCTGACGAGTTCGGGCTCGTGGGTGAAATGCGCGGCATCGGCCTGATCGCAGCGCTGGAGATGGATCCGGCTAAAGCGAAGGAAGAAAAGCCGATTGGCGCGCTCGGTACAGCGATGAACGTGGCGCTGATGAACCACGGCGTCATTGCCCGCAATCTTGGCGACACAATCGCCTTCTGCCCGCCGATGATCATCGACGAAGAGGGGGTCGCCGAGATCCTGACGGGCGTTGAAGCTGCGCTGAAAGATGTGAGCGTCGAGCACGGCTAAGGCCTCAAAGGGCGGTCAGGCGAGCATTGCTTTGGCCGCCCTTAGATCTTCAGTGAATTGCGCCTCGGCAACCACCCGCGCTTGCTGGTCGGGCAGCCTTAGCAGATAGCTTGGATGCGTCGTCAGCAGCACCGGTGTGCCATCTTTCGTGGCCTCCACCGTCCCCCGCCGGGCAGTGATGTTTTTTGCCGACCCAGTCAGAGCCAGCGCGGCGGTAGCACCCATTGCGAGAACCAGTCGCGGCTTCACCCATTGCCGCTCGAGATCGAGCCACCATGAGCAAATCTCGACCTCCCCGGCGTCAGGGCGCTGGTGAATGCGGCGTTTGCCGCGTGGGGTGAACTTGAAGTGTTTCACAGCATTGGTGACATAAACCTTCTCCCGCGGCAGACCGGCCTTTGCCGCGCAGTTATCGAAAAGCTGGCCAGCCGGTCCGACGAAGGGCTTGCCCGAGAGGTCTTCGGCATCGCCCGGCTGCTCCCCAACCACCATCAATGGCGCAGTCCAAGGGCCTTCGCCCGCGACAGCCTGAGTTGCGCGGCACCCGAGCGGGCAGCGGGTGCAGGCATCGAGATGTTGCTTGAAGGTCTCGCGCGTCACACCCTCCGGCATCGGCGCACGGGTTGCGACGGCCTTGGCGGCGAAGGCAGGCGGGATGGAGGGCATCTTGGCTTGCATCTCCGCCGCAAGGGCGGGGGCCGTGCGGATCAACTCGGGGATAAGTCGAGCCTCAGGCAGGTTCTTCCAATACTTCTTGGGCATTTCCGAGCGCATCGCCTCGGGCATCAGGCGCGCGGGGTTGAAGATGTTGGCGTAATAGGTGCGCCATAGCTCGTGGCTGGCATCCTCGGGCGGGCGGGCATTCGCCCGGGTTTCCTCGAACGACAGCTGGCCGGCGATGAAACGGGCGGTCAGGTCTGGCGTCGCGATCACCCAGTCCATATCGCCGAACCGCTTGGCAAAGAACGGCGCGGCGGCCTCGGTGATCGGGTTGTCGGGCTCGAACCAAGCGGCAAAGGCCCGGCGGTTGGCGCCGGGTTCGGTGACCTCATTGAAGCGGACAAACGCGTGCATCTTGTGAATGTCGCGGCCCACCTCCTTGCGCTGATGCAAGAGCTTGCGCAGCGCATCATCGGCCCGGTCGCCCCAACGGATTTCGCCGCGACCGAGGCGGAGGACGAGCGCGTAGGCGCGGGCAAATCGCTCTGGGTCGCGATGGTACAGGCTACTTTCGATATCGAAGAGCGCCTGTTTGGAGAGCCGGATTTCTACCGGGGCGCCGCGCGGGGCGTCGTCGGATGCAAACAGATCCTGCTCGCTGTCTTGTGTCCAGCGCACGTGTGCCGCGCCTATCCCCTTAGCGGCAAGTTTCCGGGCCTCGCTGCGCCATGCGGCAACCGACCCGATTTTTGGCAGGCGGACCGTGAGCATCAGAAAAGTGATAGTTGCTCGGGCGGCGGGGCGAAGCGGGCGCGCAGATTGGCTTCATCGGTCAGCCCACGGGGGGACCAGCCGGGGCAGGTGATGAAGGGCTTCGCGTTCTTCAGGTTGCAGCCGATCTTGAGGAGGTCGTCATAACGCAGGGTGCGGTGCCGCCGAGCGGCGAGGATGCGCTTCACGCTTGTAGTCCCGAGGCCGGGTGTTCGCAGCAGGGACTCGCGGGAGGCGCGGTTGATGTCGACGGGAAAGGCCTCGCGGTGTTGCAGCGCCCAAGCGAGTTTGGGGTCGATCTCGAGGTCGAGCATGCCGGAGGCGGGGGCAATTTCACCCGCGTCGAAGCCGTAGAACCGCATCAGCCAGTCGGCCTGATAGAGCCGGTGCTCGCGTTGCAGCGGCGGGCGGATGAGCGGGAGTGCCTTCGAGGCATCGGGGATGGGGGAGAAGGCGGAGTAGTACACGCGGGACAGCTTGTAGCTGGCGTAGAGCGTGGATGAGTTGGCGAGGATGTCACTATCTTTCGCCGCATCAGCCCCCACGATCATCTGGGTGCTTTGCCCAGCGGGCGCAAAGCGGCCGCGGCGGCCTTTCCAGCTTCGCTCCTTTGCGGCCTCCCGACGGGCGCGGACGCCGGCCATGGCGGTGCGGATCTGCTGGGCGGATTTCTCAGGTGCGAGCGAGGTCAGGGCCTGCTCGGTGGGCAGTTCGACGTTGATCGAGAGCCGGTCGGCCCATTTGCCAGCTTCGTCGAGCAGCTCGGGTGATGCATCGGGGATGGTCTTGAGGTGGATGTAACCACGAAAATTCTCCTGCTCTCGCAGGGTTCTAGCGATGCGGACCATGTCGGCCATCGTGTCATCGGGTGACTTGATGATGCCGGACGACAGGAACAGCCCCTCGATGTAATTGCGGCGGTAGAACTCGACGGTGAGATGCACGACCTCCTCCACCGAGAACCGCGCTCGCTCCACCCGGCTGCTGACCCGGTTCACGCAGTAGGCGCAATCGTAGATACAGAAGTTCGTCATCAGGATCTTCAGCAACGAGATGCAGCGGCCGTCGGGCGCGTAGGCATGGCAGATGCCCGCGCCACCGGAAGAGCCGAGGCCGATGCCATCCTTGCTATTGCGCTTCTCCCCGCCTGAGGAGGCGCAGGAGGCGTCGTATTTGGCGGCGTCTGCGAGGATCGCCAGCTTGTCTTGCAGCGTGCGTTTGACCATGATGTTCTGTATATGTTCCTGTCGCGGAACATGCCAGTCACAGGGTCGGGAGGGCAATGCAGAAAGACATAGCCGGGGCAGGTGGGCCGCCCGCCCCGGCGGGAAAGATCAGCCTTGTTCACCCGCGGCCATGACCATCCAGCGGATGCCGAAGCGGTCGGTCAGAGTGCCGAAGAGCGGGGTCCAGAACATGGGCATCAGCGGCATGCGCACTTCGCCGCCTTCGGCGAGGGTCTCGAATGCCGCGCGGGTTGCGACCTCGTCGGGGAGGGTTGCGGCCATGGAGCAGCCGGCCATTGGGATGAATTCGCCCATCATGTCGTCGGACCCGTAGACGAGGCTTTCGCCGATTTTCATGCTGCCGTGCATCACCGCGTCGGCTGGGATGTCGGGCATCTGGGCCTTGTCCGCTTCGGGCAGGTTTGCGTAGGTCATCAGGTCCGGGGCGGGGGAGCCGAAGACTTTTGCATAGGTTTCAAAGGCTTCTCGGCAGGTGCCTTTGAAGAAGAGATAGGGGGTGGCTTCCATGTCGGGTCTCCTTTGTGAGTTGATATCAACATAAATGAGCGAGCAACGGAGGGTCAACCCTGATGCGATCCCGTGTCAGCCTGTGGGCGGCTCCGCGCCTGTAGGGGTGCACCGCCCGGCAAAATTGGCCAGCTCAACCCCGATCCGCGTGTCGCCGCTCTGGGTGCGCAGATGCGCGAAGAAGGGCGCGTAGGCCTGCGCGTCGCGGCGGGCGTGTTCGCAGAAGTAGCGGTCGATGATGGCGGTGTCACAGAGGCCCGCGCTCTCGCAGAAGCTGACCTGGCTGTAAAAACTGTCGAGCACCAGAAGCGGCTCGCGGATCGGCTCGGCCGCGCCGGTGCGGAACACCGAGGCTTGCAGCATGGCGGCGTAGTTGCGCGGGGTCATCTGCTGGCCCCGCATCATGGCAACCAGTTCGGGCTGACCGGCCCAGAAATCATAGAGCGACTGCCGCGTGCCGAGCAGCGGGTCTTCGGTGTAGGCGTTGATATAGGTGATCGCCCGCTCGCGGTTCTCGGCTTTGGTGGCCTGATCCTGATCGTAGAAGAATTTCGCCATACCGGCCACGGCCACCACGAGGGTGAAGATATGAGCAAGCGTGTCGATATCCATCTCGGGCTTGAAGAACCGGCGGATGCGCGAGCGGGGCGGGGCCGCCTCTTCAGCGGGGTTCGACATTGCAACGCTCCGGGTAGAAGGCGAGCAGCCCCGCCTCTTGCGGGATCTCCAGCTTGGCGAGGCAGGCAAAATCCTGCGCCGAGAGCGCGACCACCGCATCGGGCGCTTCCGTGCCGTCGAAGAGCGAAATGTCGGGCGTGGAAAACTGCGCCGCGTCCGGCGCCGGGGTGGGGCTGCCATTGCCACAGTCGGCCAGCGTGACAAAGGCGGTCTGGCCCTCGGCAGGCGCGTAGGTCTCTGCATTGTCGCGCAGGCAGGTCAGCTGCGGCGCGGTGAGCAGGAAGAAGAAGGTTTCGTCCTGTTGCGCGGCGGCGGGCGCAGCGGCCAGCAGGGAGAGGGCGAGGATCGGGCGAAGCATGTGGACGGTCTTGGCCTTGCTTGGGCTTGGGGACGGCTTCACCCGTTCTAAGCCGCAGGGCCGCGGGCGCAAGCGGCAAGCGGGCATTGCCCTCCCGCGCGGCCCGCCGTAGAAGGCGGCTCGGACAATCGGAGGCAAGGCAATGGGCTTCAAGACCGGCATCGTGGGGCTGCCCAACGTGGGCAAATCGACGCTCTTCAACGCGCTCACCCGCACGGCGGCGGCGCAGGCGGCGAACTTTCCGTTCTGCACCATCGAGCCCAACGTGGGCGAAGTGGCGGTGCCGGATGAGCGGCTGGACAAACTCGCCGCAATTGCGAGCTCCAAGCAGATCATCCCGACGCGGATGACCTTTGTGGATATCGCCGGGCTGGTGAAGGGCGCCAGCAAGGGCGAAGGGCTGGGCAACCAGTTTTTGGCCAACATCCGCGAGTGCGATGCGGTGGCCCATGTGCTGCGCTGCTTTGAGGATGGCGATGTGACCCACGTCGAAGGCCGGGTGGACCCGGTGGCCGATGCCGAGACAATCGAGACCGAGTTGATGCTGGCCGACCTCGAGAGCATCGAGAAGCGCCGCGCCGGTCTGGTGCGCAAGCTCAAGGGCAATGACAAGGAAGCCGCCCAGCAGGATCGTCTGCTGGCCGAAGCCCAGGCGGCGCTGGAAGACGGCAAACCGGCCCGCTCGGTTGAGGTTTACGAGGAGGATGCACGCGCATGGCGGCAGCTTCAGCTGCTCACCACCAAGCCGATCCTCTACGTGTGCAACGTGGCCGAGGATGAGGCGGCCACTGGCAACGCGCATTCCGAGGCAGTGGCGAAGATGGCCGCCGAACAGGGCGCTGCTGCGGTGGTGATCTCTGCGAAGATCGAAGAAGAGATTAGCCAGCTCGATGCCGAAGAGGCCGAGATGTTCCTCGAGGAACTGGGCCTGAAAGAAGCCGGCCTGTCGCGGCTGATCAAGGCGGGTTACGAGCTGCTGCACCTGCAAACCTATTTTACGGTTGGTCCCAAGGAGGCCCGCGCCTGGACGATCCCGGAGGGTACCTCTGCCCCGCGTGCGGCGGGAGTGATCCACGGCGACTTCGAAAAAGGGTTCATCCGGGCCGAGACGATCGCCTACGCTGACTACATAGCCGGAAATGGTGAACAGGGCGCTAAGGAGGCGGGCAAGATGCGCGCCGAGGGCAAAGCCTATGTTGTGCAGGACGGCGACGTGCTGCATTTTCTCCATTCCGGCTGACCGGAGCTGCCGTGGGGCATCGCCGCCTAGGGCAGTCACATGACTGAACCGAAGGACCCTTGTTGATGACCCGTTTCCTCCCGCTGCTCACTGCCGCCGCGCTGCTCTCGGCCTGTTCGACCGATGCCGTCGTGAACACCGCTTTCCCGGACCGCGAGCGCTTTGCCTTTCAGAACAGCGAGGGTGAGCGGAGTGTGTATCTCTGCGCGCCGGGGGCGGATGCCAAGGGGCGGGCGGCCAAGGCACATGGCTACACGGAGGCGCGGCTCGGCAAGGTGGCGGACTGGGCGGCGAACCACATCGTCAACGGAACGGCCACCAGCGCCCAGATTTCGCGGCGGATCAACTCCGAGGCGGAGGCGACCGTGGAAGAGACCGAGAAGCGCTACAAGTGCTTGCTGATCGACGCGGAATGATGGCTGCGGTCACCTGCTGACGGGCAGGTGGTGATTTGGGGTTCAAGCCCTTGCGAAACCTCGCCACAGTTGGCGGGAGATTCAGCGAGGGAGCCCCACCATGCCCAACCCGTTCTTCCAGCCCGTTTCGGGCTTTGATCTGCCGCGTTTTGCGGGCATTCCGACCTTCATGCGGTTGCCGCACGTTCCGCTGGATGACCCGCGCCTCGCGGAGGTCGAGATCGGGCTGATTGGGGTGCCGTGGGACTCCGGCACCACCAACCGGCCGGGGCCGCGCCACGGGCCGCGTTCGTTGCGGGATGCCTCTACCATGATCCGGGCGGAGAACGGGGCGACGGGCGTGCGGCCCTATGAGCTGGTGAACTGCGCCGATTTGGGGGATGTCGCCCCCAACCCGGCGGATATAGCCGATACGATGGACAGGATAACCTCGTTCTATTCCAAGGTGTTGGACGCCGGGGTGATCCCGCTGACGGCAGGCGGCGACCACCTGACCTCTTTGCCTGTGCTCCGCGCCGTGGCGGCGAATGACCCGGTTGGCATGGTGCATTTCGACAGCCACACCGACCTCTACCACTCCTATTTCGGCGGCACGATGTACACCCACGGAACCCCGTTCCGGCGGGCGGTGGAGGAGGGGCTGCTGGAGCCCGAGCGGGTGGTGCAGATCGGCATCCGGGGCACGGCCTACGACAGCGAGGACAAGGATTTTGCCAAGTCGGTCGGTATCCGCCTGATCCCGATCGAAGAGTTCCATGCGCGGGGCGTGGATGACGTGATGGCCGAGGCGCGCGAGATCGTCGGCGAGGGGCCGACCTATGTGAGCTATGACATCGACTTCATCGACCCGGCTTTCGCCCCCGGTACCGGCACGCCGGAGGTGGGCGGGCCGAACAGCTATCAGGCGCTTCAGGTGGTGCGGGCCCTGCGCGGGCTCAACGTGGTGGCCGCAGACATGGTCGAGGTCTCTCCGCCCTTCGACGTGGGCGGCGCAACGGCTTACCTCGGGATGTCGGTGATGTTCGAATTGCTCTGCGTGATGGCGGAATCCGCGTCTGGCGAGGCCGATGCTTAATTTCCGGTGAAAACCGAACGATTTCAGGCGTTAACCGTAAATCTGCAACATGCACAAGTGATGCACAACTGATGCACATCCCATGCATACGCGATACTGGTGATCGTGGTTAAGTTAACGCAACGTGCAGCGCAACGGACCGCCTGAGGCCCGCACTCGAACCGCACCGGAGGAGACCGCCCATGCCGATCATTCGTGACCTCGAGGCCCTCACGCCTGCCGTGCTCGAGGTGATGGCCCAGACCAAGGAGCCGCGGCTCAGGGAGATCATGGAAAGCCTCGTACAGCATCTGCACGGCTTTGTGCGGGAGACAGGGCTGACGGAGGAGGAGTTCCGGGCGGCCACCGCGGTGCTCAACACGATGGGCCATCAGACCACCGATAGCCACAATGAGTTCGTGCTGATGGCCGGGTCGCTCGGCGTGTCGTCCCTCGTCTGCCTCCAGAACAATGGCGACGGCGGGACGACGGAGACGACGCAATCGCTGCTCGGCCCGTTCTGGCGGCTGAACCACCCGGAAACGGCGCAGGGCGCCTCGATCGTGCGCTCCAGCACGCCAGGGCCCGCGATGTTCGTCGAGTTCGCCTTTACCGATGCCGAGGGCGCGCCGGTGGAGGGGCTGGAGGTGGATGTCTGGCATGCCTCGCCAGTCGGGCTCTACGAGAACCAGGACGCCGATCAGGCGCCTTACAATCTGCGCGGCAAGTTCCGCACCGGGGCCGATGGCATGGTGCGCTTCCGCTCGGTCCGGCCCATCGGCTACCCGATCCCGACCGACACCACCGTGGGCCGCCTGCTGGAGGCGCAGGGCCGCCACCCGATGCGCCCCGCCCATGTGCATGTGTTGGCCTTCAAGGAGGGCTTCAAGACCCTGATCTCGCAGATCTATGTGGATGAGACCGAATGGCTGACCTCGGATGTGCAGTTCGGCGTGACCGAGGCGCTGATCGGCAAGCTGGAGCGGCAAGAGGGGCCGCACCCCGAAGCAGACGCTCCAGGCGAGTGGTTCTCGCTGACCCACCGCTTTGCCCTGCAGGAGGGCGAGGCCCGCCTGCCGGTGCCGCCGATCAAGTAGCGCGATTTCACCCTTGCCCCCCGCAGCCTTGGCCGATAAACCCGCCGGCGGAGACGTGGCCGAGTGGTCGAAGGCGCTCCCCTGCTAAGGGAGTAGGCGGGAAACCGTCTCGAGGGTTCGAATCCCTTCGTCTCCGCCATTTTTCTATTTTTTCTGTTTTGAATCAGGTGCTTGGCTGGTCGCGTCGAAGTCTCCCACCAACCCTCCCGCCAACTGCGCGGGGTCATGGTTGATCACGCAATATTTGGGCGTTGTAACATTTCGTGAGCAAAGGGATTGATGAAACTGCCCGCAAAGCGGCATGGCGATCGCTATAGATGCGGATAGAACGCTCGCCTTGGTCTATCCCGCTGGGTCGGGCAGATACTCATCAACGGAACCCATTATGCCCCTCGACAACGCCAACGTGTTTCTCAACGTCAAGCAGGTCGCTGAGCGACTTGGCGTATCCACGGATTCCATCTGGCGCTGGAAGCGCCAGGGTGAGTTTCCCAAGGCCGTCAAGCTTGGCGGCCGCACGACGCGCTGGCGTCTAGCTGACGTAGAGGCGTGGGAGGCGGAGCGTCTCATGATGTTTGCAATACGTTTGGAGTGACAGCGGCCGCATTCGTCGCCTGAATGGCGGTGCCGATCCAACCTAGCGTGTGGTGAGGCGCATCGCACTAAAAAGGCTTTTGTTCGTCGCTGTTTAACGGAATCTTGCTTTCAATCGAAGGAGTTTGATGGTATACACGTCCCAAGCAAGCACGCACGTCCCAAGCAAGCACGCACGTCCCAAGCAAGCACGCACGTCCCAAGCAAGCACGCACGTCCCAAGCAAGCACGCACGTCCCAAGCAAGCACTGGCTACTGTTGATCGTCGAGGCTTCTTGACGAGCTCAGTAGCTAACTCGTCGGCCGGTCGAGCCAACGAGAACATGTTATGGCCCTGCTAAAGAACCTCCAGAAAACCGGATACGAGACGGCGCGGAGAGACGGCCAGCCATAGGCCGCAGGTTAGATCGTGAGGGATCGCACCCCGGGTGGAGAACGCTCGGACGCCCCCCCAAGGTTGCTTCCCAGCCCTAGGGCTAGATAGCGCAAAAAAGACAGCGGCTCTGAGGTAATCGTCTCACCCGCTGAACGTGAGCAAGGTTGTAGGTAAGCCCCTCACGTTGTGCAGTCTTCGGACTGCGACCGCGTTGACCTCCGGGTCAGGACGCGCCGGATATCGCTAGGCAATGGACGCCGCCTAGTCTGGCCACGACAGGCCAAGGTCCGGTTCACCACTTCGATGCAGTAAACCCGACTTCCCCACGACTAGCTCACATAGCCCGAGACTTAGATCTCGGGGCACTTAATGTTTGATCTAGTCGGGGGGGACAGTCATCTCAGCAGTAGTTTGGTTATTGGTTGGTGTTTGTTTGTAGTCGCATTTTTTAAATCATTAGCAGAAGAACAGGAGTGCGAAGCATCAAAGTCCCTCACCTGGAGTAGCCCCATGACGAACCGCGGCCGGATGGGCGACCCGTGCACTGGGATCTACTGAGTTGGTGCACGCCTATCGTAGAACCCAACGCGCTCCCATCGTAGCCGCAGCTACAACGCAAGCATGAAACGTCGCAAACACGCGGCCGCTACGTTGGATGCAAGATGAAGAACACACCCTACGGAAACACTCCGCTCGCTCACTTTCTCGACCGGCAGATCCTGAAGCTCCGCCCCCGCAAGTCGCAGCGGGACATCGCGCTCGAGGCCGGGTTCCGCAACCCCAATTTCCTCTCGATGCTGAAGGGCGGCACCAGCAAACTGGCTCTGGATCGCGTGCCGGCGCTCGCGGCGGCTCTCGAGGTGGATCCGCGGCTGCTCCTCCGGCTCGCGCTGGAGCAGGAGGGATTGGAGACGACGAAGAACGCGATCGACCAGATCCTCGGCGAAATCGTATCCGAGAACGAGATGGATTGGCTGCGGGAAATTCGCGTTTCCTCCGGGCACTCTGATCCGAGATTGACCAGCAGGTCACGCGCTGCGCTTCGCGCTATCTGGGGACTGTGAGAAATGACCCACTATTTCAAGCTTCCGGATGTATCGCAGCCGATGTCTGATGCTGAGGCCGCTTGGTTGAGCCTTCTGCGCGATCTCTATAGCGGTGATGTCCGGTCGCCGGGATTGGCCGCCGTTCAGGCTCTGCGTGTTGCGATCTGGAACCGGAGCGGGTGAAGCTTCTGTCGAAGTGGTAGGGCTCCCGCTTGTCTATCAGCAAGTGGGGGATAGCGCGGTCTGTATGTCGCTTGTGAGAGATGCCGCGTCCACGAAGATGGTCTTCGTGGTTACCGATGCAGCGATGCTGGTGGGCTTGAGCGAGGGGACGAAGATCCGCTTTCTCGCAGATCGGGTGATTGGCAAACTCACTGTGACCGAGATCGAAGTCGAGTGACGTTACGGCTGCGCGCCAGGGGACCGGCGCGCAGCGACCTTGTAAAGGCACACAAGATGTAGATTGCCTGCTCCCGGCGTTGATCGAGACGAAGAGCCTTTTGCGGGTTTCCAAGGACAACTTTTGGGGTTGCGCGAGGTCTGAGAGGTAAACATCGAGGGAAACGTTTATGTTTACCTGAGCATTTTAGTGGGAAACTTTTTCGACCCATTAGGTAAACATCGGCAACCCACCATCACCCGCCACGCGGACCGCAAGCTCCAATTTTTGTTGGCTCAGGGCCCGAAAACCTCACCAAACCCAACGCGACACACCATACAGGCAAAAATGAGGAATTTCGTGATGGTTGAGGATCTCGAAATTCGGCCGGAAAGCTTCCTTGGAGCCATCACGAATTGTCGTGCTTCGTCTAGATCTAGTATGCTGCAGAAGATGCGCTTTGGGGTTTCAGACATCGGTGTAGGCATGGAATGTCGAACCCTGAGAGTCGGGTCACTCCTTAGCATGGGTGCCCGGGCGATGGGCAGGCTTTCAAATTCCGGGACGTTCTCAGCAACAACCTGGGCCGCGCACAAATTCCTGCCCTCCGTGCCCGGTATTCCAGCTCAGGACCTTTAAGGCTCGCAACATGCCTTGGGGCAGACCGAAGGGTGTGACGTTGGCCCTTAGTCTGGCTGCGGCCTCTCTCATGGTCACCCTGATGCCCGTAGCGGACCTGTCTGCCGGTCCAGAGCAGAAGCGATCATGAAGCGCACAACAACACCCAGTTCGCAAGAGAGCTCGCCAGGCGCGATCCGCTTTCTGAGACGACGCATGACACAGGGCCGCACTGCGGAACGCATCTGGTGACGCTCTAATCGAGCCCTAAGCCTAAGAGCGCAGGCTGGGCAAGATGCGAGATCAGCAGGTCAGGCGCTGTGGACGCAAAGAGCACCTGAGCAGAGCGATCCATGGAGCGGCATCACCGTAAGAGAGCAACGGTCCAGAGAGGCGTCGCCCCTGTGTGAGTGCCGCTGCTGCCGGAGAATGTGTGCCGAGAGAGCCCGGGAAAGAGCAGGGATTTGCCACGAGGGTTTTTGCCGCGCCGTCTCCATGGTCCGAAGCAGCGCGCCGCCCGAACTTTCCCCCCCGCAGCAAAGCCCATAGCTATAACGGCCAGCCGTGTGGGCTGGTAGGTGCGCACTGACGAGAACAGGGTTCGGCGTCGGCTTTACTGCACGGGCGCAGACCCATGGTCGCTGCGATCATGTGTTCTCCAACCTTGAGGCAGAGGCGTCCTAGTGAAAGCCGGAACCACCTCTGCCTCTCTTTTTGCCTGAGCGCACCCTCTCCGCGGCCGGAGCAGATCTTCCATGGATGATGGTTCAGAGGCAGAATTTTTCGTAAATATAAATACATCTACTAGGTATATATATACTATTATGATCGACGGCTCTCATTCTAGCATAGGTTGTGCATCCGGTAGCCTACATCTTCCGGTAGATTCTGAGCCGATCAGTTCACTTCCTGTCCCGGTTTTGAAGAAGTCGTTTCTGCACCTTTTGCTCGTGCCAAGGCTATGCCACCAGTTGCCGCCGGATGCGGTGGCCTACTGCGGGGAGAGAACTCTGGTGGGCGGTGTTAGCGATCCGGTTCACGAACACACATCCCCGGGGGGGGTAGGCATGTGCTTGGCCCTTGGGCGCGGCCCCAGGCTCGCCTGGACCCGGCGCGGCGCATTGCGAAGGCACCTCGGAACCTGAGGCCCAAAAGCGGCCCGTAGAACGCATACCCGCTTTTTGGCCGGGGTGGGGCGAGGAGCCCCGGGAAGGCGCTCTGGTGACTCGCTCCGTGGCTCTGGCGTGGCATCGCAGCACTCGCCCTCGAATTGGCCGTGAGAGGTTGTCTATTTTCCCGCCATAACCTCACAGATAGCGTCGTAGCTGCAGCGCAACGGATGAACGAGCTACATTAAGCCATGCTGTTCGTGGAATCTCCAGTCTGCGCCGATCGCTTGTATGGCCCGCCACCACGCCGGTGAGTTCATCCAGGATGATCCCACAATCGGACCAGTTCAGGTTCAGGTGGTGGTGTCAGCAGCGATGTTCTCCACCAGAGCCCCCAACTTGACACAGCCATACCTAAACGTTTAGGTGTTACCAAATATGGGACCTAAACGTTTAGCGGAGGAGGCTAGATGGCACCCAAGGTGACTTTGCGCGAGGTCGCGGATGCGGCTGGTGTCTCCACGTTCACCGCCTCCAAGGCACTGAACGGCGGCAAGGGCGTATCGGAAAAAAGCTGCGACAAGGTGCTCTCGGTCGCCCGCCAACTCGGCTACGTTCCCAATCTCGCGGCTCAGGAACTTCGCGGCGCCGCACGTAACTCCGTTGCTGTCATCACGGCAGGCACGGACAACGCCTACTACCTCGACATGATGAACGGAATCCAGAAGGCGGCGCAGGCGGCGGATCAATCAGTGGTGCTGATGGATATCGCCGTGAAGGGCGCTTACAGCGAAGAGCTTGAAAGCCGCACCGTCCAGCGCCTGCTTGAAGCGCGTATGTCCGGTGTTATCTCGACGCTCACGCTAAGGCCCGAAAGCATTGCGCGATTGGCAGAATGGGACGTTCCGATCGTCTTTGTCGATTCCACTCCGCCCGAGGGCATGGGTCACCTGCCTAGCATCACGACCGATAACCACGGGGCAAGCCTTCTGGTCGGGGAGCACCTTGCCAGCTTTGGTTACACGGACTGGATGTTTTTGGCCTACCCCGACATCTGGTCAAGCCGGAGGACCCGAGAAGACGGACTAAGGGAAGCAGCCCAGCGGGCGGGGGCACAGCTGCAGGTCGTGGAGGCCGAGAACTCTGCAAAGGCTGCGTGTGCCGCGCTGACAGAAGCGATGGAGGCTCGCAACGAACGCCTTCCAGATGTGCTGATTACCGGCAACAGCCCGCTGTTGCTGGGCGCGATGGAGGCGATGAGCCAGTTGCGCATCAAGGCGCCCGACGACATGGCGATCGTCAGCTACGACGATTTTGCTTGGGCGCCTTTTGTCGAGCCACCGCTTACCGTGCTGGATGAGCGCGCAGAAGAAATCGGAATGCGCGCCGCAAGAACCCTCGTTCAGATTATCTCGGAGCAGGCGCAGGCCATCAAAGCTGGCGATAACGCCGCCCCGAATTACCGCAAAGACCTCACGCAGCAAGTGCCTGTCGGGCTGATTGTCCGTCGCTCCTGTGGGCACAAGGGCAAGGAGACCTCCTAGACCAAGCGCTGCCAAGCCGACACGGCGGGGGCCGCCAGCATCCCCCGACCGACACTCACAGCTGGGAAAACCGGAGGAGACTTCATGTTTCGTATCACTACCCGCAGCGCCGGCTTCGTCGGCGCACTGATGACCTGTGGCCTGATGGCAGGCTCTGCCATGGCTCAATCGACGCCAGAAAAGATCGAGAAGATCGGCCTGATGGTTCAGGACATGTCTAACCCGTTCTTTTCGGCCATGGACGGCGGCGCCCGCCGCGCCGCCGAGGAAATCGGCGCCGAACTCAACGTTCAGGACGCACAACTCGACCTGACTGCGCAATACAACCAAATCGACGCCTTCATTCAACAGGGCGTTGACCTGATCGTCGTGTCGGCGGTTGATGGCGAGGGCATCGAACCGGCGATCATCAAGGCAAAAGAGGCCGGGATCATCGTGATTGCCGTCGACACGCCGGCCAATGGCGCCGATGCCGTCATCATGACTGATGCGGTGCAGGCCGGGATGCGCTCTTGCACTTATCTGTTTGAACAAATGGGGGGCGAGGGCCAGGTCCTGCTGGTCGATGGCACGCCCATTCAGACGATCATCGACCGGATCGACGGCTGCAAGACTGTGGCCAAGGACTTTCCCGGAATCGAGATCGTCGGCCAGCAGTCCTCCAACAACGATCGCGCCTCAGGCCTGATGGTGACGACCGACATGCTCACCGCCAACCCCGATGTCACCGGCATCTTCGGGATGAACGATCCGTCGGCCCTGGGTGCGGTTCTCGCGGTTGAGCAGGCCGGCAAGGCCGAGCAGATCATCGTCACCGGCGTGGACGGCAGCCCCGAAGCGGTGGCCGAGCTGACCCGCGAAGGCTCGCCCTTCATCGGCAGCTCCACCCAGAACCCTGGCAAGATGGTCACCGAGGCGGTGCGGATCGCGCAGGAGATGGTGGCCGGCAACCCGCCGGAAGAGTCGACCATCCTAATCGAGTCGGTGCTCGTCACCCGCGACAACGTGGGCGATTACGCGGGCTGGTGACGACCCAAGGGCGCAGGGCGCCGGTCGCCGAAAGGCACCGCGCCCTGCCGCCTGAAAATCAGGGAAGGAGAATGCATCATGGCACCCCCTTTGCTACAGCTTGATGGCGTAACAAAGCGCTATGGCGCGACGCTGGCACTGAACGATGTGTCCTTCGAACTGCGTGCGGGCGAAGTCCACGCGCTGATGGGGGAGAATGGCGCCGGGAAATCGACGCTGATGAAAATCCTCGCCGGCAACGTGCCTGCCGATGCCGGGCGCATCCTTATCGATGACGCGCCCGCCAGCATCGCGAGCCCTGCAGATGCGGCGCGCAACGGCATCGCCATTATCCACCAGGAACTCAATACCGTGCCTTTCATGAGCGTGGCCGAAAACCTCGCCCTGGGCAGTGAGCCGCGGGGCCGTTTCGGAGGGCTCGACCGCAGGCGGATGCGGCGCGAGGCCGAGGAGAAGCTGGGGCGCATCAACGCCGAGATCGACCCGGACAGGCCCCTCGGCGAACTGAGTGTGGGCATGCAGCAGATGGTCGAAATCGCGCGCGCCGTAAGCGAGGATGCACGCATCCTAGTGCTCGACGAGCCCACCGCCGCATTGTCGCGCCGCGAGTCCGAGCAACTCTATGCCCTGATCGAACAGATGCGCGGCGAGGGGGTGGGGCTGATTTATATTTCGCATCGGATGGAAGAGGTCTGGCGATTGTCGGACCGGATCTCGGTGTTACGCGATGGCACCTATGTCGGCACCGGCGCCGCCAGCGAACTTGATGAAGGCGAGGTCGTCTCGATGATGGTGGGCCGCAACATCGAGGACCTTTATCACCACGTTAGCCGAACGCCGAGTGCGCCATTGCTTGAGGTGCGCGGGCTTGCGGGCAACGGGGTGGGCCCTGTGGATCTGGTGCTGCACCGGGGCGAGGTGGTGTGCATGGCCGGGCTGATCGGCTCGGGGCGCTCAGAGACCGCGCGGATGATCTTTGGCGCAGACCCGCGCAGCGCAGGCGAGGTGCACATCGACGGACGCCCCAGCGTCCCGCGTGACCCCGCGGCGGCCATTCGGGACGGCATTGGGATGGTGCCGGAAAACCGCAAGGAAGAGGGGCTTTTTCTCGAGCATAGCGTGCTCGACAACATTGCGATCACCAGCCTTGAAAGGCTTTCGGTGGCAGGCCATGTGCGCCGGGGTTCCCGCCGGCGCGAGGTGCTGGAGAAGATGGAACAGCTGCGCCTGCGCGCCAACGCCATCGACCTGCCGGTGGAGGCGCTTTCGGGCGGCAACCAGCAAAAGGCCGCTGTGGCCCGCTGGCTTATGCGCGACAGCGAAGTGCTAATCTTCGACGAACCGACCCGGGGCGTCGACATTGGCGCCAAGCGTGAAATTTACGACCTGATCGACGAGCTCGCGCGGGCCGGGAAGGCGATCCTAGTGATCTCCTCCGATTTGCCGGAGGCAATCGGCATCGGCGACCGGCTTCTGGTCATGCGCAATGGCCGGATCGTTCATGAAATGCCCTCACGCGAGGCCACCGAAGAAATCGTGATGATGCACGCGACCGGGGCCGCGACCACTACAAACTCCGCCAGACAGGAGGTGACAGGATGACCGACACTAGCAACAGCCAGCAAACCGCCGCCGAAGCACGCACACCCTTCGACTTCGCCAAGTGGTGGGACCGGGTGGGCATCCTCGTGGTGCTCGCCGGGCTTGTCCTTTTCATGGCGCTGGTCGCCCCAAACTTCACCCGGGTCGACAACCTTCTGAATATCCTGCGGGCGATCTCGATCAATGCCATCCTGGCAGCGGGCATGACCTTTGTGATCCTGACGGGTGGGATCGACCTTTCGGTCGGCTCCACCGTCGCCGTCTCAGGCGTGGTTGCCGTGCTTGCCGCGATCTCGGGTGTTCCGGCCCCGCTTGCCCTGCTGATCGGGGTGGCGTCAGGCGCGCTCTGCGGCCTCGTCAATGGCGCGCTGTCGGCCTACCTCGCACTGGCGCCCTTCATCGTGACGCTGGGCACCATGACCTTTCTCCGGGGCCTGGCCTACACGCTCACTGAGGGGCGCCCGATCGTTTCCTCAACCCTGAGCTTCAAGGCACTTGGTAGTGGTTATTTTCTTGGCATCCCGATCCCGGTCTATGTGATGATCGCGGTCTATGTCGCCGCCTGGTATGCGCTTGAGCGCACCCGCTTCGGCCGTCATGTCTATGCCGTGGGCGGCAACCCCAAGGCCGCGCGCCTGGCCGGGGTGAAGGTGAACCGCATCCTCACATCCGTCTACGTAATCGCTGGGGCCTGTGCCGGGCTGGCGGGGCTGATCTTTGCCGCCCGGGTGATTTCGGCCCAGCCTACCGCCGGGGAGGGGTATGAGCTGGACGCCATTGCGGCCGTGGTGCTTGGCGGCACCGCCCTTGCGGGCGGGCGCGGGCGGATCATCGGAACCTTGATCGGTTCTGTCATTCTCGGGGTGCTCACGACCGGACTGATCCTGCTCAACGTTCCGTTCTTTACCCAACTTCTCATCAAGGGGGCGGTGATCATCTTCGCTGTGTCGATCGACAGCCTGAAGCAGCGCCCCCAGATTTTCACTGCCTGGAGAAAGAAATGACCGCCCCCCAAACCGCCGTCGCCGCCGAGGTGACTGGCACCGAGATCCTGATAACCGACCCGCTCCAGACGGTCCGCCATTTTGAGCCGGTGATCTTCACACTGCCCACGGGCTGCGATGCGCCGCTGCTTTGGGCCAAAGTCGCAGGAAATGACGAGCCTGTGGTCTGCCAGCGCCTCGCTGCCCGCTCGACGCCGGTGGCGGCGGCCTATGTCGCCACGCTCAGTTTTACCGGGGCTGCTCGACTGACGATCACCGGCCCCTGTGAGTCCGCACCCGCTGGCATCACAGAACTGGAGGGGCGCGAGGTCGACTGCTTCGCACGGCTCGATACCGGCGCCTTCGACCTTGAGATGTGCTCGGGCACGGCAGAGGGCACCGGTGCCTCCAAGTGGGGCCTGCGCCACTTTCGCGGCAAGCACGATGATTTCGAGCTGCTGCCCTCAGGCAACAATGCGATCGGCGGTTTCTATGGCCCGTTCTTCACCCCTGAAAACGGGCTCATCAACCCGCCCGAGCATACCAAAGTGGAGATCGAGACCATTGAGAAGGGGCCGGTGATGCACCACTATCGGATGCACGGCACCATCCCCGACGGTCTTCTGGACGAGCTAAAGGGCAAGCGCTTTAGCATCGATTGGCTGTTCACCTGTAACACCCCCTACTTCCAGCGCCGCTACCAAGTGGACGACTTCCGCACCGTCATCAACGGGCGCTCCGTCACCAACAAGATAACCGTGGGCGACGAGTTCGAGGGCGGACAGGGCGAGTTGGTGTTCGACCGTTTCGCCGCGATGCAGGGCACGACCTATCGCGCTGGCGACCCCTACGCCGGAGAGCTGGTGGAAATGGTGCGTAACACGCTGGAAACTTCCACCACGGACAACCCCAAGTTCGCGGAATTTCGGCGCGAATTGAAAGACATTGAAGCCGCTCATTGGGATCTTTACTGGCGCATGTTCTGCGCTTGGGAAGAGGTGCTCCCTGAGCAAGAAATCCGCGACCGGCTGGCCGACGTGCGGGCCCGTTCCCACGTTGCGGCGGATCTGACGGAACGGGCCTGGACCATCTCCGACACCCCGGTAGATGTGTCGGCAGTGCCCCATGAAACCATCTTTCCCGGCGCCGCCGACAAGACAGTCGAGTTTCATGAAGACACGGGCCGCGCAATGGTTTGGTGGACTTCGAAGCCCTCGGGTGCATTCCAGATCGTGCAGCGCAAGCAGTCTGGCTGGGTTAATTGGGGGTCCAACGGCGAGAACGAATGCCCCGAGTTGCCAGTCGGAGTGGATATCAAGACTGCCTACGGCCCATTCGCCGAACGGTGGAAGGAAATCGCGATGCAGCTCGAAACAGCACCAACGGTAACTATTGGGTAACCACCGATACGGGGTGCTCGAACAAAATTTGCAAGCGGCAGCTATTATTACATTGTTCGATGCCGGGAAAAGCGATGCGTTGCAGTTTGGTTTCAATCATGGCTGACGTGGCCCTTGCTTTACCATAACCAAGCCGCCCTTCGCCGAGGAGTTTCAGTTTCGGTGCTTGGCGAAGGGAGGCGTATTCACCGAGTTGTGCGCTCAAGCGGTTTAGCTAAAGGGTTGGTCTCTCAAGATCGATGAGGTTTTCGCGGCTTGGCCCGCCCAACGAGCGAGTCAGGTGAATGTTGAGCAGCCGACCGATGTCTACTGGTTCACCATTCTGTTGCTATGGCGCCTGCGAAAGGCTCGAGACTTGGGTGCGTCACCGTTTGGCTTAAGTTGTGGACCGGGACAGAGTTGGAGGGGGCGGGAGGGGCGGTTGGCTCGCGTGACTTAGTTCCTTGGGAGACAGGATCACTTTGTTGCTGCCGCCGAGGAAAGGCCAATCAGCTGTCCATTGGCTGGTGGTTAGTATGGTTGTCCTAGGTGGGCGGAAATCCTTTGATCCTCATGGCCATCGGCGCCGCGGCGTTCTGGCGGGTCAAATTTGCCTCTATCAGTCGGTGCGCATGTAGCGCCTAGGCAGGCTTGACGTTCACGTCAGCTGCTTCGATCGGTTTGCGCTGCGAATGCCATTGCCGTTCCTTCAGTCCGTTGGATAAATCTTCTCGGATCAATAAGGTTTTGAGGTGTTGCGCAGGAGACGAGATGCAGAACAAGGTTTACGACGACATCGCCGCCTTCGTGGCTGTTGCGCGGGAACAGAGCTTTACCAAGGCGGCCGCGAAGATGGGGGTGTCGCAATCCGCGCTAAGCCAGACTGTGCGCAACCTCGAGGAACGGTTGCAGATGCGACTGCTCTCTCGGACGACGCGAAAAGTGAGTGCAACTGAGCTTGGACAGCAGTTGCTGGAGTCAGCCGAGCATCGGCTGCAGGAAATCGCGGACGATCTGAACCGGCTGCGCGGCCTGTCGGACACGCCGGCTGGAACGGTCCGGATTTCGGCCAGTTCGCACCCTACTGAGAAGATCCTCTGGCCCAAACTGGCCCCGCTGATGCAGGCGTATCCTGACCTCAGGCTGGAAATTGACTCGAATGCCGCACTCGTGGACATCGTAGGCGAGCGCTTTGATGCCGGCGTGCGGCTGGGCGAACAGGTTGATAAGGATATGATCTCGGTGGCCATTGGACCTCAGGAGCGTATGACGGTGGTGGCATCGCCCGATTACCTCGACCGCTACGGCACGCCACAGCATCCACGCGATCTGACCGCGCACGACTGCATCCAGATCCGAATGCCCACGGCACGGGCCCCGATCCCTTGGGAATTCAAGAAGGGCACGGAAGAAGTCAATGTGCGGGTGGACGGGCGGTTCCTGTGCAACAACCGACAGGTCCAGATCGACGCGGTGCGGCAAGGGTTTGGCCTGGCCTGGATGCTCTATGACTTTGCCACGCCCCTCGTCGAAGAGAGTGGGTTGGTGAGGGTGCTGGAAGACTGGTGTGAGCCTTTTCCTGGCTTCTTTCTCTACTACCCCAGCCGCAGGCAGCACTCGCGTGCCTTTGAACTCGTGGTGAAGACGTTGCGGTGGCGTGGATGATTGATCGGCCCTGCTTATAGCACCATGTCGCATTGATCGGGTTATCGCGCGGGAGGTGGTGGCCTAGCTCTCTGTTGAAACGCAAACAGAGAGATAGTCCATGCTGCAATCCTCCCATCTTAGCCGACGCGCCTTTCTCGCGGCTTCAACCGCAAGCGTGGCCCTTGCCGCGTTTCCCGCCGTGGCGGCCCAGCCCGTAATCGCAAAGGTCGCGGCTGGCACGTTACGCGGCTACCGTGATCAGGGCGCAGTTGCGTTTCTTGGGGTCCCCTACGCCGCTAATACGTCCGGTGCGAACCGTTTCCGAGCCCCGCAGCCGTTGGAGCCCTGGCACGGGGAGCGCGACGCCACTGGTTACGGACCGATGGCCCCGCAAATTGCGAGCACCCTGGGCCAAGATGATCCGATCTTTGAATGGTATTATCAGGATCAGCCGCAGGGCGAGGATTGCCTTGTTCTGAATATCTTCACGCCTGACCTGGAGGCCGGTGCCGAACGGCCGGTGATGCTCTACATCCACGGCGGTGGCTATGTGAACGGCGGCGGCGGTGGTGCTGGCCTGAATGGTGCCAACTTGGCAAACTTTGGCGACGTGGTCGTGGTCACGATTAACCACCGGCTAAATGCGTTTGGCTTCTCGCATCTCGGAGCCCATGACCCTGCCTTTGCCGATTCAGCAAACGCCGGAATGCTCGATATCGTCGCAGCGCTGGAGTGGGTCCGCGATAACATTGCAGCCTTCGGCGGCAACCCGGACAATGTCACCGTGTTCGGCCAGTCGGGAGGCGGCTCAAAGATCATGGTGCTGCTCGGGATGCCTGCGGCACAGGGGCTGTTTCACCGCGCGATCTCGATGAGCGGGGCAGCGGGCCTCGCGATCGACCCCGCCGAAGAGATGGTGCCCTATGTCGATGCGCTGCTCGCTGAGCTAGGCGTAACACCTGACAATCTTGAAGCGGTGCAGAACATCCCGATTGAAACGATGCTCGAGGCGCGCGGCCGCGCTGTTGCGGCATCCTTTGAGGGCGCGCGGCCGGTGATCGATGGCCGCCACATCACCACGCGGGCGATGGAGCCCGAAGGTATGGCGATGCATGCTTCGGTGCCGCTGCTGCTTGGGCACACCGAGACAGAGGCCACGCTTTTCTTCCGCAGCGACATGCGCAACTTCGATCTTACGGAGGCGCAAATGCGCGGTCGGATATCTGCCGCCTTCGGTATCGACGATACCAGGATCGACGCCATCATTGCGGGCTACCGTGCCGACGCGCCGGACATGAGCTTTTCTGACATCCTGATCGCGGTCGCTTCCGACGTGCAGTTCCGCCTTCCGCTGACTCGCGCAGCAGAAACGCGCTCATCCACAGATGGGCAGGCGCCGGTCTGGCTTTACGACTTCGCATGGGCGATTCCGGCGGATGGCGGCGTGCTAGGTGCCCCGCATGCTGTCGACATCCCGTTCGCCTTCGGCACGGTCGATGCTGCGGGGGCAATGGTCGGGCCCGGCGACGGGCCGCGCGAGACAGCGCTCAACATGATGACCGCATTCGTCAATTTTGCCCGGCATGGTGATCCGAACAATGATCGGATGCCGCAGTGGCAGCCCTATGACGCGGACAGCCGAACGACCATGCGGATCGATGCCACTTGCGAAGTGATGAATGATTTCCGGGCCGCGGCCGATGCGCAGATCGACACCCTGGAGATCGATCCGTTCAATCGGGCGTCGCTGTATCGCTACGCAGAGTGAACCGCCGGAGAGCTTCGTAGATCCGCGCTCGATTAAGCAGATCTACTAATGGGCGCATGCGGATTTACTCGGATTATCCAAACAGTTGTCCGTGCATAGATTGCAATCAACGTCACACGAAGGGAAAATCCATGTCTGACCTTGGCCTTAACCGTCGCCATCTTGCGGGTGCTCTCCTCGCCGGCTCCGCCGGCTTGGCGCTTGCGGCCGGACCGGCTGCCGCGCAGAAGGCTGGGGAAGGCGAGCTCTCCAGCCGTCTTAAGCTGATGGAAGACCGCGCCGCCCTGAAGCATCTGGTCGACACTTTCTCGAACCTCGCGGACGTGAAGGATATCGATACCCAGGTTAAGCTCTTCACCGAAGACGCGACGGTTGAATCGCGGACTGCGGGACAGCCCGGATCAAGCTTCAAAGGTCGCGAGGAGCTGGCAGCGGCCTTCGGCGGCTTCCTGGCCCAGTTCCACACCGTCTATCACATCAATGGTCAGCAGACCGTCGAGATCGACGGCGACACCGCGACCGGCACTGCCTACTGCCTGGTGGTTCTGATCCGCGATGAGAATGGCACTCAGGTCCAGCGCACATCGGGTGTCCGCTATGACGATCGCTACGTTCGACAGGACGGCACCTGGCTGATTGCCGGACGAACCTCGCATTTCGAGTGGACCGAAATCTCCGAAACTCCCACCTGAACGCGCGGGGCGAACGCCAACACTCTCCGAGGTCACGAACAAGATGAAACAACGCATATTAGGAAACGGCCTGCAGGTCTCAGCTCTCGGGTTCGGCTGCATGGGGCTGAATTTTAGCTACGGCAAGGGCCTTGGCACCGACGATGCCATCGCCCTGATCCGGGCGGCCGTGACGCACGGCGTGACCTTCTTCGACACTGCCGAAATCTACGGACCGTGGACCAATGAGCAGATCGTCGGCGAGGCGCTGGCTCCATTGCGCGAAAAGGTGGTCATCGCCACGAAGTTCGGTTTTCAGATCGACGCCGGGCGGAATGCTGGATTGAACAGCCGACCAGAGCAGATACGCAGGGTTGCCGAGGCCTCGCTCAAACGGTTGGGCATCGATCGCATAGACCTGTTTTATCAGCACCGGGTCGATCCTGACGTGCCAATTGAAGATGTTGCCGGCACCGTTGGGGAGTTGATCGAGGCGGGCAAGGTTGCGCATTTTGGTTTGTCCGAACCCGCATCAACGACGTTGCGACGGGCCCATGCCGTGCAGCGAGTGTCAGCTGTGCAGTCGGAATACTCGCTCTGGACACGAGGGGTGGAGACCAACGGAATTCTTCAGGCCTGCGAGGAACTGGGCATCGGTCTGGTGCCCTATAGCCCGCTCGGCAAGGGGTTTCTGACTGGAACAATCGGCCGCGAAACCCGGCTAGAGGAAGGTGATTTTCGTCGCTCGTTGCCGCGTTTCGCGCCTGAGGCCATGCAGAAAAACCAAGCGCTTGTCGATCTTCTGAAGGAGATCGGCGGGATCAAGAAAGCCACACCGGCGCAGGTTGCATTGGCGTGGCTGATGGCGCAGCGGCCATGGATCGTGCCTATCCCTGGCACCACCAAGCTGCATCGACTGGAAGAGAACCTCGGCGCGGCGGAGCTAGAGCTGGGCGCCGACGACTTGGCGACGATCGAGGCTGCCTCCTCCAACATCCGGATCGAGGGAGAGCGCTACCCACCCCACCTGCTCGCAACAACAGGCCGTTGAAACGGCTGACGACCCACGACTGCGAGGGACGCCGCAGAACCACATGACAAGGAACCTGAAAGTGACACACGAAACTCAAAACACCGAAATATCCAGACGCGCGATGTTGGCCAGCGGCGCCGCGTTGGGCCTTGCCACGGTGGCCAGTGGCGCCCGGGCGCAGAGTAGCCAGAGCGTGACTACGGCTGGCAGCAGCGGCACGGGTGCGCGGCGGCTCGGCTCGCTCGAGGTGTCGCCTATCGGGTTGGGCTGCATGGCGATGGCGCCGGGCTTCTACAATCCGCCGCCGGCTCGCGAAGAGATGGTCCGGCTGATCCGCGACGCACATGAACTGGGTGTCAATTTCCTCGATACAGCCGAGGTCTACGGCCCGTTCATCAGCGAAGACATCGTCGGCGAGGCGCTGGAGCCAATCCGGGACGAGATGGTGCTGGCTACCAAGTTCGGCTTCTCGTTCAATGCAAACGGCGGCTATGCCGGGCGCAACAGCCAGCCCGACCACATCCGGCAGGCCGTCGAGGGGATGCTGAGCCGGCTCCGGACCGACAGGATCGACCTGCTCTACCTACACCGTATGGACCCCAACACTCCGATCGAGGACATCGCCGGCGCAGTGGGTGACCTGATCTCCGAGGGCAAGGTGCGGGAGTTCGGCGTGTCGGAAGTGAGCCCCGAGACCCTCCGCGGCGCCCATGCCGTGACCCCGGTGGCTGCGGTGCAGAGCGAATACTCGATGCTCGAGCGCCTCCCGGAAGCGGCGATGCTCGACACCTGTGAGGAGCTGGGCGTGGGTTTCGTGCCCTGGGGCGCGACGATGCGCGGGCTGCTGGCCGACAACATGAACGAATATACCCGCTTCGCGTCCGAAGATCGCCGCTCCAGTGTGCCATTCTTCACCCCCGAGGCGCTGCAGACCAACCTGGGCGTGGTGGCGCTGGCTCGCGAGTGGGCTCAGCGCAAAGAAGCGACGCCCGTGCAGATCGCGCTGGCATGGGCGATGGCGCAGCGAGATTTCATCGTCCACATCCCCGGAACGACCAAGTGGCCGCACCTAGTGGAAAACCGGGGTGCGCTCGACGTCAGCTTTACCAGTGAAGAGCTGGCCGAGCTCAACACCTCGCTCGCGGCGTTGCCGGTTGTCGGCAACCGTCCGGAGAGCGCGGCTTACGAAAATCAGTGAGACGAGAGACCATGAAGACCCTTCTGACACTGACCAGCGCCATTGCGCTGGTCGCCACCGGAGCCGCCGCGCAAGAGCTTTCCGAAGTGCACGCTCCGACCGAACCGCTGGTGCTGCAATCGCGCGGCAGCTTCCTTGTGGGCGGCGAAAGCGTTGAACGCACCCCGACCCAGCTTTCGACTATCTTCGGTGCGCCGCCCGCGGAGGGCGGAAACATCACCGTGAACCAGATGTATGTGGAGTTCATGGTGCCGGCCGAAGCGACCGGCGTGCCGGTGGTGATGCTGCATGGCGCAACGCTAAGCGGCAAGACCTACGACACCACGCCGGACGGGCGCATGGGCTGGTATGAGTATTTCGTGCGACAGGGCCACCCGACCTATGTGCCCGACCAAATCTCGCGCGGTCGCTCGGGGTTCGACCCGGGCGTCTACAACGACGTGCGCGCCGGGGTGCGGCCTGTCTCCGACCTTCCCAATGTGTTTCAGCAGGCGAATGAGTTGAACTGGACCCAGTTCCGCATCGGCCCATCGTTCGGCGAGGCGTTTCCTGATGGCCAATTCCCGATAGAGTTCGCCGACGAGATGTCACGCCAGGCGATCCCGGACCTGAATGCCTATCTTCCGAGGCCCAACCCGAACCATCAGGCGATGTCGAACCTCGCGAGCGACATCGGAGGTGCGGTGCTGATGGGGCACTCGGAGACCGGTGCGGTGCCGCTGAATGCGGCGGCCACGGACGCGTCGGATATCGCCGGTTTGATCCTCGTCGAGCCGGGCGGGTGTCACTTCACCCCCTGGACCGAAGCGGACATGCAGATCTTCACTCAGATCCCGATCCTCGCCGTCTTCGGTGACTATCTCGATCTGGAGACCGGGCTGGCCGACTTTTCCTGGCAGAACGCCTACGACAGTTGCCTGCGCTTCGTCGAAGAGGTGAATTCGGCCGGAGGCAATGCCACCATGCTCTACCCGCCAGACCTCGGGATTACCGGCAACAGCCATGTGCTGATGATGGACCGCAACAACCTCGAGATCGCCGATCTGATGTTGGCCTGGATCGGCGAGAATGTAGGTCCGGACGCCCAGTGATCTGTAGCAGGATTGCGGGGCGGGAGAGCCCTCCGCCCCGCAGATCCCCGAACTTGCTGGCAGGCGCGTTTTTGGCCCGGGATGGCATTGATATGTTAAGGTGATCACTCTTATGCGCAGACGTGATGCGAAAGAAGCGAGCACTGCCCCACGTCCTGAAAGAACCAACAGGAAAGGACAGCCCATGACCCGTCGGACCCTCACCACCGCCCTTGCCCTGATTGCCAGCGCGCAGGGCCTCGCGGCGCAGGATTTCAACGTCTCAGCGCCGAATGCGCCGGGCCAGCAGCCCGCCTTCGAGGGCCAGACCCGCGCGCCGGTCATCGAAGATGACATAGAGCTGGCTCGTGAGGTCATCGCCGATGGACTGGTCAACCCGTGGGGCATGGACCAGCTCCCCGATGGCGGCTGGATCGTCACCGAGCGGCCTGGGCGGATGCGGCTGATTGATCCGGATGGCAGCGTGTCGGAGCCGATCGCGGGCTTGCCGGAGGTCGATGCAAGGCGCCAGGGCGGCCTGCTTGACGTGATCATCAACGACGACTTTGCAGAGACCCGACGAGTATGGTGGAGCTTTGCCGAACCGCGCGGCGATGGCGAGAACGCCACCGCCGTCGCCACCGGCGTGCTCTCCGAAGATGGCAGCAGCATGGGGGAGGTCGAGATGATCTTCCAACAGCAGCCGGCCTGGCCCTCGCCCTCGCATTTCGGGTCGCGGCTGGTATTCGACAACAGCGGCGCGCTCTTCGTCACCACGGGCGAGCGCTCGCGGCCCGAGCCGCGACAATTGGCGCAGGACGTCTCGACACATCTCGGCAAGGTGCTGCGGATCGATCCGATGGGCGGCCCGGCCGAAGGTAACCCCGAGATTGCGGGCGGCCAACCGGAGATCTGGTCCTATGGGCATCGCAACATCCAGTCGGCCGCGCTTGGCCCGAACGGTGCGCTTTGGACGGTGGAGCATGGTCCGCGCGGTGGCGACGAGTTGAACCGGCCAGAGCCGGGGCTCAATTATGGTTGGCCGGTAATCACCTATGGTGAGGATTACAGCGGCGCGCCCATTGGCCGGGGCATCACCGCTCAGGATGGCATGGAGCAGCCGGTTTACTATTGGGATCCGGTAATCGCGCCTTCCGGCATGGCCTTCTATCAAGGCGAGATGTTCCCCGACTGGCAGGGAAGCTTCCTGATTGGCGGGCTCGCCGCGCAGGCGCTAGTGCGACTCGAGATCGTCGAGGGCCGGGTGACCGGTGAAGCGCGTTACCTTCAGGGTCAGGGCCGCGTGCGCGACGTCGATGTTACTCCAGATGGTGCGGTGATGATCCTGATCGATGCCGACAACGGCGCTTTGGTTCGCCTGACGCCGGCAGGCTGACAAGCGGCTGACCGGTTGCGTGCAGCGGTCCGCTCACTGCAGCCAAGTTCTTGGCATTCGCCGACTGCCGGTCGTTACGTTCTGGAGTGTGCACCTGCGCGTAGGCACCCAATTTTGTCGCGGTCCGTCTCATCGTCGCGACCGAGTGGTTCTATGCGCCCAGCCATCGGCGAGACGCGTTACATCGAATAGTCGAGCAAGGCGGAACGAGGTGTCACGTCATCTGCGAATTGGGCTAAAAGCGGAGCGGATTGCCTGGTGAATGGTCACGTTGTGGACAGTGGAGTCACTCTGCCTTGGTCACATGGTAGTGCACACCCCGTGATGACGCCTGCAAGGCACTGATTAAGTGGAAAAATTCCCTATTCATATCCAGAGCTAATAGGGTCTATCGCTCTCAGTGGCTGTTTCCCGGCATGCTGACGCCCTTACCCTCAACGGTGGGTCTTCGGCGCTCGCGCGCTTGTCGGCCCCACTCAATAGTAAGGCGTGCGTCGTCGATAGAACCGTGCGCCATGAAACCAGCAATACCGGGATCTCCTGCGCATGCGACTTCTGCCATTCATGGCTTCAGCCTTCACCCTTGCACTGCCTTCCGCCGCCGTTACCGCTCAGGACGTCGCCAACGGCGCACGGATCTTCGATCAACGGTGCGCCACCTGTCATGAGGTCGAAACCGGTGAGAGCGGCCCCGGACCGAATCTGGCGGGCGTCGTCGGTCGTGTGGCCGGCACGACTGATGGTGCGCGTTACTCGCGCAGCATGCAGGAACTCGGGATTACCTGGGACCAGGACAGGCTAATGGAGTTCCTTTCCAATCCGCGCGGCATGGTGCGCGGCACGACCATGTCTGTCGCGTTGCGCGATGAGACCCAGCGGGCCGACGTCGTGGCCTTTCTGGCCTCACTCTCCGATCCCGCGGACCAACCGTCCGACGCGACCAACTGAGCCAACGCACCACGCAAGACCCAAAAAGGAGCCCTGCCAAATGGCACGCCTGACAATCAACGGAAGCCTTGTCGACCTCGACATAGAGGACGACACGCCCTTGCTGTGGGCTCTGCGCGACCATGCCGGTTTGACCGGCACGAAATACGGCTGCGGGGTGGCGCAATGCGGTGCCTGCACGGTGCATGTGGATGGAGTGGCGATGCGTTCATGTGTCGTGCCGGTTGGATCCATCGAGGAGACCGAAGAGATCGTCACGATCGAGGGGCTCGGCCAGGGCGCACCGCATCCGGTGCAACAGGCGTGGGCCGAACTTGATGTGGCACAATGCGGCTACTGCCAGGCCGGAATGCTGATGGCCGCCTCGGCGCTGCTGGCGCAGAATCCCACGCCTAGCGATGAAGACATCCGGGCTGAGATCACCAACATCTGCCGTTGCGGCACCTACGGGCGGGTGCTGGCGGGCATAAAGCTGGCTGCCGAGCGCATGGCCACACCGAGCGACCAGGGCTGAGGAGACCGATATGACTGCGACTGCGAGACTTTCCCGCCGGGGCTTTATAGGCTCCGCTGCCGCTGCTGGCGCCTTTAGCTTCGGCTTTTCCTTCCCGCTGGCCACGCCGGGCTTGGCACAATCTTTCGAAACGCCGGAGGTGAACGCCTGGGTGGTGGTCTCGCGGGACGAGACCGTGACCATCCGCATCGCCCGGGCCGAGATGGGCCAAGGCTCGCTGACCGGTCTGGCGCAGTTGGTCGCAGAGGAGCTCGACTGTGATTGGGAGCGGGTGACCTTCGAACTGGTGAAACCCTCCGAGAACGCCCGTCGGGATGGCGTTTGGCGCAGCATGGCCACAGGGGGCTCCCAAGCAATCCGCGGCTCGCATAATTACGTTCGAGCGGGCGGCGCTGCGGCGCGCAAAATGCTGGTGAATGCCGCCGCCGCGGGCTGGGGAGTGCCAGCAGGCGAATGCACCGTGGCGCTTGGCGTCATCACCCACGGGCCGAGCGGGCAGAGCACCACGTATGGAGCCGTTGCCGAGGCCGCAAATGCCGAGACTCCGCCAGAGGACGTCACGTTGAAGGATCCGGCGGACTGGACAATCGCTGGCCAGCCGAAGCTGCGGCTCGACACCGCCGACAAGCTCGACGGATCGCTGGTCTATGGAATGGATTTCACCATGCCTGACATGCTGGTGGCAGTGCCCAAGGCCTGCCCTGTCCACGGTGGCCGGCTGGTTAGCTTCGAGGCCGAAGCTGTGCAGGGCATGCCGGGCGTGCGCCGAGTGCTGCGGGTCGACGACGAGACGGTTGCGGTAGTGGCCGATACCTTCTGGCGTGCCAAGACCGCAATGGATGCCCTGCCCATCGAGTGGGACGCGGGCGAGAACGCGGCGGTGTCGAGCGAAACCATCGCCGCAAGCCTGACCGAAGGTCTGCGTGCCGAGACGCCATACATCGGCAATCAGGCAGGCGATGCACCGGCCGCGCTATCAGATGCCGAGCAGGTGTTCGAGGCGGAGTATTCCTTTCCCTTCCTCAACCACGCTCCGATGGAGCCTATCGCGGCCACGGTGCGCTGGACGACGGATCGCTGCGAAATGTGGGGGCCGACCCAAGTGGCGGAATCCGCGCTGCGCACGCTGGCCCAGACGGCGGGCCTGCCGACTGAGGCTTGCGAGGTGCATGTGATGCGCATCGGCGGCAGTTTCGGGCGGCGCCTGATGACCGATTACATCGCGATGGCGACCCGGATCGCGATGCAGCTGCCGGGCACGCCGGTCAAGATGATGTGGACCCGAGAGGAAGACATGCTCCAGGGCCGCTTCCATCCGGTCACCCGTTGTTCGCTGCGCGGAGCAATCGACGAGGCCGGCGACCTTCAGGCACTGCACATGCGGATTTCCGGACAATCGATCTCTTATTCGCTAAACCCCGAAGGGGTCACCGCAAACGGCGATGGCTCGGTTTTTCAGGGGCTTGAGCCCGACGGCGATCAATTTCGGCTGGGATACAACCCGCCGAACCTGCTGATCGACTATGCAATGCGCAACACCCACATCAGGCCCGGTTGGTGGCGCGGGGTGAACCTCAATCAGAACGCGCTGTATCTGGAATGCTTCATCGAGGAGATGGCACGCGCGACCGGTCAGGATCCACTGGCCTTTCGCCGCAAGCTACTTGCCAACAGCCCAAAGCACTTGGCGGTGCTAGAGGCCGCGGCTCAAGGCATCGGGTGGAACGGCCCGGCGCAAGAGGGCCGGCATCGCGGGCTGGCGCAAGTGATGGGCTTTGGCAGCTACGTGGCTGCGGCCGCGGAGGTGTCGCTCCAAGATGGCTGGTTGCAGATCCATCGTATCGTTGCCGCAACCGACCCTGGCCATGTGGTGAACCCGCAGCAGATCGACGCGCAGGTGGCGGGATCCTTCGTCTACGGTCTCTCGGCACTGCTCTACGGTGAATGCACGGTGGCGGACGGACGCATTCAACAGGAAAACTTCGACACCTACAACGTTCTGCGCCTCGACGAGATGCCTGAGGTCGAGGTGATCACCGTGCCCTCGGGTGGGTTCTGGGGCGGTGTCGGCGAGCCGACCATTGCAGTCGGTGCCCCGGCTGTTCTGAACGCTGTAAGCGCCGCGCTCGGGCGTCCTGTCCGGCATCTTCCGCTTGTAAACGCCGATTTGAGACCGGCGGCGGCGGGAGAGGCGGGATGATAACGACGATTCACACGAGTGTGGCTGTCTTCCCACCCGCCGGCCCGTCGGTCACTGCACGCCAGACGACGTCACGCTCAGTCGCGCCAGCGCAGCGCGTCGATCAGCAGGCGGAATGCAGGGGTGATCTGGCGGCGGCTGGGGTAGTAGAGATGGTAGCCGGCGAAAGGCGGGCACCAATCTTCGAGGACGCGCTGCAGCTGTCCGGAATCGATATACCTGCCGACCCGGTCAGAAGGCAGACACAGCAGGCCGCGACCGGCCAGCGCAGCGCCGACCAGAAGGTCCGCGTCATCGCTTGTGAACTGCCCTTCGACGCGCACGTTCAGGGTGCGCCCGTCCTTTTCGAACTCCCAGGCGTAGAGCCCACCGCTGGTTTGAAAGCGGAGATTCATGCAGTTGTGCTCGGTCAAGTCGTGCGGGCTTCGTGGCACCGGATGGTGCTCGAAGTAGGCGGGCGCGGCAGCCACGACCATTTGCAGCTCGGGTCCGATACGCACACCGATCATGTCCTTGTCGAGGCTTTCGCCGAGGCGAATACCGGCGTCGAAGCCTTCGCGCGCGATATCGACAAAGCGGGAGTCGACGGCGATCTCGATGTTCATGTCGGGGTGCTCTGCCATCAAACGGTTCGCCACCGGCAGAACCAGCTGCTCGGCGACGCTGCTGCTCGACGTGAGCCGGATCGTGCCCGCCGGACGGCTGCGCATCTCGTCGAGTTCGCTGAGCCCGGCCTCGATGTCGGCCAGCGCCGGGCGCAGGGTGTCGGACAGTCGCTGGCCCGCCTCGGTGGGCGAGACGGCTCGCGTGGTGCGGGTCAGCAATCGCACGCCGAGCCGCTCCTCGAGCCGGCGCACCACCGCGCTGACGGCGCTCTGGGATGTGCCAAGCCGGGCCGCCGCGCGGGTGAAACTGCGCTCCTCCGCCACCGCGAGGAAGGCCATCAGATCTCCCATCTCGTCCCGCCTCATTAATCTCTCCGAGATATAAAACCTACCAACATATAGCCCATTATCAGCGTGGTGCGGAAGCCCTACCTCCTTTGCAGACAGCGCCACCGTGGCGGCCAGAACCCGCGAGACGAGAAAGATGACACCGATCATGAAACCTTCCAAGAAGCTGGCGCTGACCGGCGCCAGCCTGGCCGCCCTGATCGGCGGCATGGCCCTAGCCGAACCCAACCGTGTGACCTTCCCCGAAAACATTCAGGATTTCGAGCATTACACCACTGTGACCCGCGGCGAGGTCGAGCAGATCCTGGCGCCGCGCGAGGCCATCGAGGCGGTGCAGAACGGCCAGCCCATGCCCTATGGCACCCACGTCGTCATACGCTTCCTGCGAGACGGAGAAATCTCGCGTTACTTCGTGATGGAGCGCGGCGAAGGCTGGGGCGCAGATTATCCCGACGGGCGCACCGAAGACTGGCAGTTCCAGTGGTTCAACGCTGACCGGACGGTCAACCTCGACGAGAACACCGCCCGTTGCCAAGCCTGCCACAGCGGTCGCGCCGACGACCAGTTCCTCTTCACCCACGACGCCATGACCGCCTTTGAGTAACGCGAGCACCCCGTGACTCCCCGCCCCCCCTTGCGCATCTTCCTCGATCTAGTGGCGGCCTGCCTGCTCGTTGCCGGGCTTGCCTATTGGTGGCTTGGAAATACGGCGCATGAGTTGATCGGCGCCGGGCTCTTCGTCTTGGCCATAGCGCACAACGGGTTCCACCGACGCTGGTATGGCCGGATCGGCCGCAGCGCGCGCCAGCCGCGCGGGCGGCTGCTGATCGCGGTCAACCTCGGCTTTGGGCTGGCGATGTCGGCGCTGCTGGGCTCCAGCCTGATCGTTTCGCGCAGCCTTTTCGGCTTTCTGCCGTTCGAAGCCGGAGCCACCGCCCGCACGGTGCATCTGCTGGCGGCGTATTGGGCGATGGTGCTCGTCGGGCTGCATGTGGGGCTGAACTGGCCGCTGGTCAGCGCCGCGCTGCGCCCTCGATTAGCTGGACGTCTGCCGCCACCCACGGGCATGGTGCTGGCCTGGGCGCTCGCGGCGGGCATCGTCGCCCACGGGCTCGCGGCGGTCTTCACCATGGACCTTGGCGCCAAGCTCCTCAACCGTCCCACCCTCGACATGTGGGATTTCACCACCCGAACGCCCCTGTTCTTCGTGAATTGGCTGTCGATCATCGGCCTCTTTGCCGTGCTTGGGCACCTGCTGGCCCTAGCCGCCGCCCGGCGCACGAAGCGCAATACCAAAGGAACACCGGCGGATACCGCGCCGAACCACCCCTGACCTGAAAGGATATCACCATGTTTGCAACCGTCATGCACGGGCCTGGAGACGTGCGCTACGAGCGCGTCGATGAGCCGAAACTCCTCAAACCGACCGATGCGATCATCAAGCTCTCGGCCACCTGCATCTGCGGCTCCGATCTCTGGCCCTATCGGGGGCTGCAGCCGCAGGACGGCCCTGCGGCGATGGGCCATGAATACTGCGGCGTCGTCGTCGAAGTGGGCAGCGAGGTGCGCAGCCTGAAGCCGGGGCAGTTCGTCGTGGGCAGCTTCTGCCTGTCCGACAACACCTGCCCACATTGCCAATTCGGCTTCCAGTCGTCCTGCGCGCAGCGCGAGTTCATGACCGGCGCGCAGGCCCCCTACGCCCGCGTGCCGCTGGCCGAAGGCACGCTGGTCGCCACCGAAGAGATGCCCGACGCCGCGATGATCCCGCACATGCTGGCGGTGTCCGATGTGCTGGGCACTGGCTGGTATGGTGCAGTCGCGGCCAATGTGCGCGAAGGCGGCACGGTTGTCGTGGTCGGCGACGGCGCGGTGGGGCTGATGGGCGTGATGGCGGCACAGCAGATGGGCGCTGGTCGCATCATCGCCATGAGCCGCCACGAGAGCCGTCAGAAGCTGGCGCGCGAGTTCGGCGCCACCGATATCGTTGCGGCGCGCGGCGAGGACGGTATCGTTGAGATCATGGATCTGACCGATGGCATCGGGGCGGAGTCGGTGATCGAGGCCGTGGGCATGGAGCAGTCCATGACGCAGGCCATTGGGGTCTGCCGCCCCGGCGGCTCGATCGGCTACGTGGGCGTGCCACATGGCGTCAGCTTCGACGGCCAACAGCTGTTCTTCCGGCAACAGCGGATGCTCGGCGGTCCGGCTCCGGTCCGCCGCTTCCTGCCCGACCTGATGGATCGGGTTCTGCAGGGCAAGATCGCGCCCGGCAAGGTGTTCGACCAGAGCCTGCCGCTGGAACAGGTGGCCGAGGGCTACAAGGCGATGGACGAGCGCCGTGCGATCAAGACCATGCTGACGGTGGAGGCCTGATATGGCCGGTCGCCTCGCTGACAGAGCCCCAGCGGGGTCGGCCAAACTGGGCAGCGCCGCCGGGACCACCCTGAGCCGCCGCAAAATCCTGTCGGGGGCCGCCGTCATGGCGGTCTCCGGATGGGCAGGCCGGGCGGTGGCTCAACAGGGCGGCGGGCGCACCCGCGTCGTGTTCCTGTCGCGCTCCAGCAACACGCGGATGCTGGCCGGTCAGCTTGCCCGCAGCTTCGGTGCCGATCTGCACGAAATCCGGCCGCGCGATCCCTGGCCTGAGGATTACGAGGAGATGGTCGACTGGGCCTCACGCTGGCGCCAGAGCGACAGCTTGCTCCCGCTCGAGAGCCGGCCCGACCCGACCGGAGCCGAGCTCGTGTTCGTCGGCTTCCCGATCTGGGGCGCGGCACTGCCTGCGCCGATGCGCAGCTTCCTGGCAAACACCGACTTGTCCGGAAAGACGCTCGTTCCATTTGTTACCCATGGCGGCTTCGGGCTCGGCAACGCGCTGGACGAGTTGCGCGGCCTGGCCCCGGCGGCCGAGGTCATTCAGCCGTTCGTGCTGCGTTGCGATCAGGAGCGCGACAATCTGAACGCACTGACGGCCTGGCTGCGCGAGACACCCGCCGTGGTTCCGCAGTGACCACCGCCTTCGCCCACCGCCTCGGCATCACCGGCGGACTGCCGGATCAGTCGGTGGCGAAACTGGCCCGCGAGTTGCTGTATTCATAGCGGGGAAGGTTGCTCAGGGCCGCGCGGGCCTGGCCACCGGGATCCTGCCTCACGACCGGCTTGGGTCCGAGAGCCATTACAGGTTGCGGCCCGGCGCCGAGTGAGGGCCAGTGAGGAACGTTGGGATTGTTCGGGTCACCGGTTAGCGCGAACTGCGCCCAGCTCTGCTGCATAACCCGTGTCGTAGCACTCAGGGTGCCATCCTCCCCGACCATGCCTTGCGCGGCCCGCGTGGTGCCGAAAATGAACGGGATCTCCGATGTGTGCGGCGCCCCCAACCGACCCCCGCAGACAGGTGTGGCGCGGTCGAAAAGATAGGCAAACACCGGCGCGCCGGCGCTGTGCAGCGCACCCATCCGATAGGTGTTCCGTTTGAAGAGCTGATCGGTGGTGATGGCGATCAGCAGGTCACTCGGCGTCGCACCGGGGGACTGATCGCCATACGCAGCCACAATCCGATCCACCTCCGCATCGTCGCATCCGAGGAACCGACAAAGACGTGTCGTCACCTGACTGCGGTCGAGGCTAAAATTCGCAGCGTTCTGGTGCAGATACCAGGTGGTCTCCGTATCGGTGCACCCCACCATCAGCGGCACGCCGGCGCCGGCATCTAGTGCGGCTCGCTCGAAGGGATGCTTAAACAGGGTCCGCCCGTCGATGACCGGGCGGAAGTAGGATCTGCACCGGCTGATCGCTGCAAGCAGCTCCTGCATCGGCATCGCCTGAAGCGCCGACCCGTCGAGGCGCGGCACGCCGAGCACGGCTGCCAGTTCCTGCGCCACCAGTTTCGCCTCCGCGGGCTCAAGGATCTTCATGCCACCGGAAGAGCTCTGGATGATGGCCTTGTGGAAGTATCCGCGCGCAGCAGGCATCGCCAGAAGGGCCGCGACCTTTGCGCCGCCGCCGGACTGGCCAAAGACTGTCACATTGCCCGGGTCGCCTCCAAAGACCGAGATGTTTTCGCGCACCCAGCGCAGCGCGAGCAGGATATCGAGCATGCCCAGGTTGCCCGCATCCGCGAAACGCGGGTCATCACCCGGGATCGGCAGAAAGCCGAACGCGTTCAGTCGATGATTGAGCGTGACAACAACTACGTCGCCCGCCTGCGCAAGACCCGCGCCATCCGTGCCCGGGGCGGAGCCTGCAAAGCTGCGCCAGCCGCCACCATGTAGCCAGACCATGACGGCGCGGCGCGCGTCGCCAAGGGAGGGAGTGAAGACATTCAGGTTCAGACAGTCTTCGGAAAGCGTTTCGACCTGCGTATACCAGCCGCTCAGTGGCTGCGCGGATCCGCCAGCCACAACCTGGGGCGCCGAGTTGCCCCAAGCGACGGCCTCGCGCGTGCCAGGCCAAGGCCGCGCCGGGCGGGGCGGCCGAAAGCGATTCCCGCCCCCGGTCGGCTCTCCATAGGGAATGTTCCTGAAGCTAAACGCGGTGCCATGGTCTAGGCCACGGAGGCGTCCGCTGCCAGTTTCGACACTGCGGGTTCTCGGGCTGTCGGGATCAGGGTGCTGCATGGTTAAGTGGCAGGCCTCTCTCGTCGCGACGCACATGACGCTGCGATATAATCATTTAGATCAATATGATGAAACAGGCAAGGCGCAGCAGCGACCACACCTCCCTCGGAAGCAACCGGAGGATTGTTCGACTCGCTTGGTTCTTGCGAGTCCGCGTTGGAGATTAGGCTTATAATCATCTAAATGATATATTTGACTTGAATGGATCGATCCACTACAAAAGCCACGGATGAGTGCTGGTGCCGGGATGCCGGGCAAGGATGTGCGGAAACCGGAATTTGCTGGCCAAGTTTCATCGAACTGCGGAAAAGAACCTAGGGAGGACCGAAATGAGTTTCGCAACAAAGAACGGGGTGTCGCTGGGGGCCATTGCGCTCACTGCGTCACTGGGAACGAGTTTTGCCGCCACCGCACAGGATAGCTGTGGCGGATATCCGGACAAGCCGGTGTCGATCATCGTCGGCTATTCGCCGGGCGGCGGCACCGATGCGGTTGCGCGTCTGCTTGCGGCCGAGCTGTCGCAGGGCGACCATGGCCAGCCATTCGCCGTGGTAAACATGCCGGGCGGTGCGCAGGTGCCGGCGATGAAGCATGTCATCGGGTCAGAAAAGGATGGTTACACGTTGTCATTCTTCTCTTCTGGCAGCGCGGTGATGGCGACCCTCCTGCGTGATCAGGGCTTCACCTGGCTGGAAGAGTTCGCGCCGGTTTCGAACATCGGTGTGTCGACCAGCGTGCTGGCGGTTAATGCCAACTCAAAGGCTCGAACGGCCCAGGAAATGATCGACTGGATCAAGGAGAGCGACGCTGCCGGCTCGCGGCTGCGCTACGCACACGCCGGGCGCGGCTCGTCTTCCCACATCGCCATCGCATCCTGGCTCGACGCGAACGGGCTTTATGGGATGGTCCAGGATGTGCCGTTCGAAGGCTCGGGGCCGGCGCGTGCCGCGCTGATCGGTGGTCAGGTCGACTTTGCCGGCATGAACATCGCCCATGTCGAGAACTTCGAGGAGGTGGTCGGCATCGGGGCCATCTCCAACGAGCGCGACCCAAAGGTGAACTCCGTTCCGACGATGAAGGAGCAGGGCATTCCCTATGTCGACATGGATGGCCCGCTGCTGCTTGCAGCACCGACCGGCGTGCCGACCGAGGTCGTGGCCTGCCTCGATGCCATGGTGCGCGAGGTGTCCGAAGACCAGAGCTTCATCGATGCGATGGATCAGGCCGGTTTCGCCGTGATCTACCAGGATACCGGCGCCATCACGGAACGCATGGAGGTTCTTGTGGAAGCCTGGAAGCCCGTGGTTGAGCAAGTGCTGCAGACTGCGGCATCGAACTGACCTGACACGCTGAGAGAGACCCCGACCAATGGAAACATCAACCCCACGCCGAGACGCATTTGCCGCGCTCCTTTTGCTCGCCATCTGCGTGCCCTTCGCCCTCGTGCTGGGCGAAATCTACATCGATCCATTCGATGCAGGTTTCAGTGCGAGGGATTTTCCGGTCGGGGTGCTTTCGGCAATAGTAGTCCTTTCGCTCGTTCTGTTGATCCGGTCGATCCGACAGATGCGTCAGGCCGGGACGCCCTTTGTCGATCGCACCGTTGTCGAAGAGCACCTGAAATTTGGCTTGCCGATCGTGCTGGTGGGTATCGCCTACGTCTCTCTCTTCGTGATGTTCCAGTATCTGGTGCCGACAGCAATCGCCATGAGCGTGGTTCTCTACATGTTCAAGAACCGCGGCTGGGTGCGCCTCGGCCTGGTGCCGGTGATCGCGTCCCTCGGCTTCTACCTGCTGTTCTTCGGCGTGCTAAGCCTGCACGAGTTCCCCGGAACCGTTGTGCGTTATGATGGCTCCCAGATGTGGCGCGGACTCATGGCCCTGTTCGGGCAATGAGCCGAAGACCGCCACAGCCGAAGACCCGCTTCAAACCTTGCACACGCTGCAGCAGAATTCCCTGAGAGGACCCCATGCAGATCATTGACGGATTCGTCGCGCTCTTCGGTGCCTGGCAGCCGGTTTTCTTCGCGCTCCTCGGCACAATAATCGGTTTGGCCGCCGGTGCGATCCCGGGGCTCACCGGGTCGACCACCATAGCCCTTCTTCTACCGGTCACCTTCTATCTCGATCCGCTGTCAGCTCTGGCGTTAATCTACACGATCAGCAAGTCGTCGGACTTTGCCGGGTCGATCCCGGGCATCCTATTCAATACGCCGGGCACGCCACAAGCTACCGCGACCGCCTCAGAAGGCTACCCGCTGACCCTGCAGGGCAAGCAGGGCAAGGCGATGAAGATGGCGGTGATCGCTTCCGCGCAGGGGGACATGGTGTCCGAACTGCTGCTGATCTTCGGCGCGGCCTACCTCGCCGGATACGCTGCAAAGATGGGCCCGCCGGAGTATGTGGCGGTCTATTTCTGTGCCTTCATCGTGATCGCGAGCGTGATTGGCGACTCAGTCATCAAAGGTGTGCTCAGCACTCTTCTGGGCCTGCTCCTGGCGATGATCGGCGCCGACGCGATTACCGGCCTCGAGCGGTTCGACTTCGGCATCGACTATCTGTCTGAAGGCCTGTCGCTGGTCCCGGTTCTCCTGGGCGTGCTCGTGCTGTCGGAAGTCTTCGCACGGGTTATGGATCGCACCGAGATCGAGGAGGATCGCACCATCGCGCCCGAGTCCGAGAACCCCTCAGACCGGCGCGTGACCTGGGCTGAATACAAGCGCTGCCTGCCGGCGATCTACCGCTCCAGCACCATAGGCACCATCATCGGCATGCTGCCCGGCCTAGGCGCCACGATCGCCTGCTTCGTCGCATATGGCGAACAGAAGCGGGTGTCCAAGAGCGACCAGTGGGGCAAGGGCGAGATCGAGGGGATTGCCGCAGCGGAGGCGTCGAACAACGCGACCTCTGGCGCCAACCTCGTGCCGCTGCTGACCCTGGGCATCCCAGGCAGCACCACGGCCGCGATGCTGGCGGGTGTCATGGTAATCCACGGCATCCAGGTCGGACCGCGCGTGTTCGTGGAGTCGCACGACCTGATCTACGGGCTGTTCGCGGCAGGGCTGCTGTGCATCGCCACCTACCTGGTGGTTGGCTACTTCGGCAGTGGCCTGGTTGGCCGGGCGATTGCGCTGATCCCGGTGCGCATGATCTATCCGTTCATCTTCATCACCTGCTTCGTTGCCGCCTATGCAGTGCGACAGGCCGTCTTCGACATGTTCGTGATGATGCTGTTCGGGGTCGTCGGGTTTGCAATGCGACGGCTAGCGCTGAGCGTCCCGGCCTTCATCATCGCCTTCATCTTAGGCCACGGAATGGAGGCCGCCCTGCGGCGCACCATGCTGCTGGACGAGAGCGGTGCAATGATCTTCTTCGAGCGGCCTATCGCGCTGGCGTTCTTCGCCATTGGCATCCTCACCATCCTCCTCCGGGTGAGGGCGGCGCGCATCAAGTTCCGCAGCACCACGCGAGCGGCAACAGGCACCGAGTAAACCCCGAACGCCAATAAACAGGCCCGCCGGAGCGATCCGGCGGGCCTTGCTCTTTCGCGGGGAATGGCCCGGTCAGCCGCGCGCCGAAACCCCGCGCGGGTCCGCGCTGCCCGACCGATAGCGAAACACCCCGGTGGCAGAAGCGATCACGGTGCCATCCTCCTGCTCGATTCGGCTGTTGGCAAAGAACAGGTTGCGCCCGCTCCTGACCCTTTCGCCGGTCGCCAGCAGCTGGCCCGAGCTGGACTGGCCGATAAAGTTGGTGGTTAGCGAAACCGTCATGCCGTAACGCCGGTTGCCCTCGATTGCACAGTAGAGCCCGCTGATCCCGGCGCTGTGATCGAGCAGGGCGCACAAGATTCCGCCGTGCGCCACGCCAGACCGGTTCGTAAGCTCGGGTCGAAGGTCGAGCGAGACCCGCGCGAAGCCGTCGCGCCATTCCAACAGGCTTGGCTTGAGAAACGCAAGATAGGGGCTTTCCTGGTAATAGCTCTGATCGTTCACGGCATTCTCCCGGGCCTGCGCCAGTTATGAGGTATTGCTATATATAATTTGACTTTATTTTGGCCCGCAAGACGCCTGCGAAAGTTGACGCGTCAATTTAAATGAGTTAGAGGAATATAAAGGATATCATTCGGGCCGGCCTGCCGTTCGCGGGCCAGCCGACTGCCGTAAGGACCCAGTTGTGGATCAGACACCTCGCACCGAAACAGAGCAGATGGAAACAACCAGGCAACCGCTCGAAGGGGTTGTCGTTCTGGACCTGACCCAAATCTATAACGGCCCTTATGCCACCTTCCTCATGGCGCTGGCCGGCGCCAAGGTGATCAAGGTCGAGCCGAAGACCGGCGAGAACCTGCGCAGCCGCGGCGACCTGGGCGGCGTTGCCTACCCGTTTGCGATGCTCAACTCCAACAAGGATCCGGTCACGCTGAACCTGAAGACCGAGCGGGGCAAGGAGCTCCTGCGCGAGATGGTCAGAAAGGCCGATATCCTGGTCGAGAACTTCTCGCCGGGCGTGATGGAGCGGCTCGGGCTTGGCGCGACCGAACTTCAGAAGATCAACCCGCGGCTCGTCTACGGCTCCAGCTCCGGCTACGGTAGTGACGGCCCCTATCGCAACTACCCAGCGATGGACCTCGTCATGCAGGCGATGTGCGGCGTCATCAACTCCACCGGGTTCGGCGACCAGCCGCCGGTCAAGTCCGGTGCGGCGCTCTGCGATTTCTTCGCTGGCATCCATTTGTTCTCGGCGATCATGATGGCGATGTATGACCGCGAGCGCACCGGCAAGGGCCGGGTGGTCGAGGTGTCGATGCAGGACGCAACCTACTGCTCGCTCGGATCGAACTATGGCATGCTGCACGCGCGCGGAGACGATGCGCCCGAGCGCACCGGCAACCGGCACGGCGGGCTCGGTGTCGCCCCCTACAACGCCTACGAAACCACTGATGGATACGTGGTGGTCAACGCCCCGGCCGACCATCACTTCCAGGCCATTCTCGACGTCATCGGGCGGCAGGACCTGAAAGACGATCCGCGCCTGAAGACCCGGACCGACCGGGTGGTGAACTTCGAACTGGTCGACCAGCTGCTCGGCGACTGGGCCAAAACCCAGACCAAGGACGAGGCCTCCGGCGCGATGCTGGCCCGCAACGTGCCCTGCGCCCCGGTGCGCAAGCTGCACGAGGTGATGAATGACCCCAACATGCTGGCCCGCGGCAGCCTTCAACCCATGGACCATCCTGAGCTGGGCCGGGTGAACGTGCCCCACACGCCGCTGAATTTTGTCGGCATGCCCCGGATCCCGCTGAAACCGAGCCTGCCGCTCGGCGCACGCAACGCCGAGATCTACGGCGACTGGCTGGGGTGCGAAATGGACGAACTTGCAGCCCTGGAGAAGGACGGGGTCATCTGATCCCGCCGCCTCACCGCCTAACATAGGCCCCGGGCTGGCAGACGCCGTCCGGGGCCTTTTCCTTGTTCAGGTCATCTGCCCGGCAAAGCTCTCGGCCAGGCTGTGCACGTCGTCGAGATCGTCGAGCGCATGAGCGGCCTGCCACGCTGCCGCAACATCGCATCCCGGCAAGGAGCCGGTCCACTTCTCTTCCAGGTCCGCCCACGAAACGCGGCCACGGGTCGAGTGGCCTTTGGGGCTGTCCACCTTGCGGCTGAACGTCTTGCCCTCACTGGTGGTGATCGTCACCCGCGCACCCCGCCCGTTGGGGTTCTCTGCGTCCAGCTCGGGGTCCGTGCCCACCTCGATCAGCGGACGCAGGTGCCGGTAGGCAGAATTCTCGAGGATCGACGGGAATGGCTGGTCGAGAAGCGACAGCCCGCCGGAGGCCAGCGAAGCCGCCACCATGTCCTGCACACAGATGTTGTGCATGGCCCGGTTGTCGACCACGCGGCGGGCATTGTCAGGCATCCCGATATCCACCCGGGCCATCCGCTCAGCCACAAGTCCGTGCTCCCTGACCAGGGCCATGGCGGCCTCGACCGGCGTATGCACCGGATAGCCCGCGTTGAAGAACTTGAAGTTGGCATGCATGATCTCGAAGGTCTCGCCCAGGCCGGCCGTCAGCCTGTCGCGCCCGTCCTCGGCGCCCCAGGCGTCCAGCAGCCCCTGCTTCGCGCCGAAGATGTCCTCGTTCCCTTCCAGCCCGGCCTGCGCCATCAGCGCGGCACTCAGCCCGGCAAAGGCAAACTGGCCGTTGCAGAAGGATTTGCTGATATGACGATCCTCTGCGTAGAGCGCGTTCAGCCCGACCGACTGGAACGAGGTGAGCGCAAAAGCGTGCCGCGTGGTGCGCGCATCGAGCCCCAGCAGCAGGGCGCTCCCGGCGGTGACGCCGTAGGCATAGAACATGTCGGAGGTCATGTTGTGGGTGTCGCGGACCCGGAATTTGCCACCGCAGGCCCGGACGATGCGCACCCCGATATCGTAGCCGAGGATCACCGCGTCGACCAGCGCCGCGCCGGTCACCCGCTGCCGCTCCGCCATGGCCATCAGCCCGTTGACGATGGAGGCGCCAGGATGGCCGCCGACCACATGCGCGCCGTCCACCTCCTCGCCATGCCCGGCGGTTCCATTGGCCAGCGCCGCAAAGGTCGCCCGGGCGCGCAGGCTTGTGCCGTAGATCCGCGCCTCGCCCTCGTCCGCGCCGCCGTTCGCCATGGCGTAGCGGGCGGCGAGCGCACCGGCCGCGCTGCGATGGCCGAAATAGGCGCACGCCAGCTCGTCGAAGATCACCTTCTTCGCCTGCTCCCGCACCTCCGGCAGTGCGATCCCACGCGCCTCGCTGCTGTGGCGTGCCAATGTGTCAGTGATGGTCATTTCCGGTTCTCTCCCTCCGTCATCCGGCAAGATGGATGTGCTTGGTTTTCTGGAACGCCGCCAGGCCTTCCGGGCCGCCCTCGGCAAATTGACCGCTGTCGCCATGCCCGCCAAAAGGGGTCTCGGGCACCGTGACGCGCCAGCTGTTGCAGATCACGTTACCGGCTTGCAGCTCCTCGCTGGCACGCAGCACGGTGGCGATGCTGCCGGAGTGCACGAAGGCCGAAAGACCCATCGGCAGACGGTTCGACAGGGTCAGCGCCTCTTCGAAACTATCGAAGGGCGTGAGCGCCGCGATCGGGCCGAACGGTTCCTCGTTCGAAACCCGCGCCTCCACCCCGACATCGCGCAGCACCGTCGGCGCGAAGAAGTGCCCGGCCCCGTCACGCGGCGCGCCACCGGTGACGGGGGTTGCCCCGTGCTCCGTGGCATCGTCGATCAAACCCTTGATCGCGGCCACGCGCCCCGGGTTGGCCAGCGGCCCGGTGGTCGTTCCCTTGGCAAAGCCGCAGCCCAACTGCAGGTGCTCGGCACCCTCGGCCATTGCCTCGGCAAAGCTCTCGTAGATGCTGCGCTCCACGTAGAAGCGTGTCGGTGAAGTGCAGATCTGGCCGGCGTTGCGGAACTTGGTCGCCACCGCGCCCGCCACCGTCCTGTCGAAGTCGCAGTCGGCGAAGACCAGCACCGGCGCGTGGCCGCCCAACTCCATCACCGGTCGCTTCATGCTCGCCATGGCCTGTGAGGAGAGCAGCTTACCCACCCGGATCGAGCCGGTGAAGGTCACGGCGCGAACGGCCTCGCTCGCTATCATCGCCGCCGCAACGACCTCGGGCGCGCCAAACACGATCGAGAGCGCGCCCTCCGGCACGCCGCAATCATAGGCAATACGCCCAATGGCGAGGGCGCTGGCCGGAGTGTCTTCGGAGGCCTTCATCACGATCGAACATCCTGCACCGAGCGCGTGGGAGATCTTGCGTGACGGGGTCACCAGCGGTGCGTTCCACGAGGCGATGCCTGCGACCACGCCGATTGGCTCGGCCACCGCCAAGGGGCGCGCATAGGCCTCGCGCGCCGGAATGACCCGGCCATAGGCGCGGCGCCCCTCCTCGGCCGACCACTCGAACATGCCTGCCGCCTGCTCAACCTCCGCGAGTGACTCGGCCCAGGGCTTGCCGATCTCCAGCGTCACCAGCTCGGCCAGTTCCACTGCGCTGGCACGGATCCGCGCTGCGATGGCATGCAGGATACGGCCGCGTTCGAGGGCCGGGGTCCGGCGCCAGACCTCGAAACCGCGGCTGGCGGCAGTAAGCGCGTCTTCCATGTCCGCCGGGCTGGCCAGCGGAAGGGTGCCAAGCGTGCGCTCCGTCGCAGGGTCGGTCACCTCCACGCTGCCGCCCCGGCCCGGGCGCGCCGTGCCTCCGATCAGAAGCGACAACTCCGGATATCGGGCTTCGGCCTCGGCGCGGTCGGACGGGCTGGGTGCTGGCATGGGGTCTGTCTCCTGTTTTCCCCCTTCCGGGGTCGTGTCGTTCAGGCGCCGTTAGGGCGCGGGATGAAGCGGGTGTCCGAGATCTCCTCGGTCAGGTGGGCAAGGTGGTTGACTTGGCTCTGGCCGCCATACCTGTGCACCGCCATCTGGCAGAAGGCGCGGGTCTGGTTGGCAAAGAGCATCGGCATGTCCGCTTCCATCCCGAGCTGACAGGCTAGGCGAATGTCCTTGAATAGCAGTTCGAGCGTGAAGGCCGAGCCCAGATCGCCCTCGACGAAGAGCGGCGCGCCGTTGCGTTGCATCCAGTCGCTGTTGCCCGCGCTCTTGGAAATGATCTCCACTGCCATTTCTGCCGAAAGCCCGTTCTTTACCGCGAAGGTCACGGCCTCCATGGTCATCATCCGGATGCCGCCCGAGAGCACGTTGTTGGCCAGCTTCGCCACATGGCCCGCGCCGACCTCGCCAGCATGGAAGATGTTGGGGCTAATTGTGCAGAGCACCGGCTCGGCCCGGGAGAAGTCGCGCACCGAGGCGCCGACCATAATGGCGATGTCGCCCGCCTCGGCCCCTTTCGGCCCGCCGCTGACCGGCGCGTCGACAAGGCTGTGCCCGGAGGCCCTGAGCCTTTCGGCCAGGCGCCGAGTCACGCTCGGGTCGCCGCTGGTCTGGTCGATGATGAGAGCGCCGGGGCGCAGGGCGCCTGCAAGGCCGCCCTCGCCGAAGAGGACGTCCTCGACATGGTGGGACATGGGGAGGCAGATGAAGATGATGTCGCAGGTGGCCGCGAGGGAGGCGAGGTCCGGCGCCACCTCGGCGCCGAGGTCCTGCAGGTCGCGGCACGCCGCGCGGTTTAGATCGAATACAGTCAACGGCTGCTGTTGCACGAGGCGCCGCGCAAGCGCGCCGCCCATGTTGCCGAGCCCGATGTAGCCGATGTGACCGGTTTTCATGGTCGCTCTCTTTCTCGCCTTCGCGCCCCTTGCGGCGCGCGTATCTATCATGCATAATCATTTAGATTAATTAGACGGTCTTGGCCAGTGCTGTTATGCAGGCCCTCGTCGCCGGGTGCGACGCAGAGAGGCCGGGCAACATCGGAGTGGAATGCGAGATGGACAAACTGGAAGCGGGTCGAGCGATCCTGACTGACATGATGGGCAGCGAGTTCATGGAGCGGCGCGACGCCCGCCGCAACAGCTTCAATGCTACGATACAGGACTACTCCGACGAAGTCTGCTTCGGCACCGTCTGGTCGCGCCCCGGGCTCGACCGCAAGACCCGCAGCATGCTGAATGTCGCCATGCTGACCGCGCTGCATCGGCCTGCACAGCTCCGCACCCATGTAGAAAGCGCCATCAAGAACGGATGCACACTGGAGGAGATCCGCGAAATCATCCTGCACGCAGCGGTCTATGCCGGGCTGCCCTCGTCGGTCGAGGGCTTCAAGGTGGCCGAAGAGGTGCTCCGCCAGCATGGAATGATGGAATGAGCCCGATATCGGAGACCCGCCAAGTGAGCGACATCAAGATCGGTTTTATCGGCCTCGGCCAGATGGGCCGCGGCGTGGCGGCCAACATCCAGAAGGCGGGCTACGCGCTGACAGTCCACGACATGTCCGAGGCAGCGGCCGCGCCCTTTCTCGAGGCAGGGGCCAGCTGGGCCGCAACGCCGGCGGCGCTGGCGGCGGCCTGTGACCTCGTGTTCACCTGCCTGCCCACGCCGCCCGACGTCGAGGCGGTGGGCTTCGGGCCGGAGGGGCTGGCAAAGGGCTTCTCGGGCGGTGAAAGCTGGATCGACCTGTCGACCAACTCGGTCGACGTGGTGCGGAGCCTCCATGACCGCCTCGCCGAACGCAGCGTGCGGTTCATGGATGCACCGATCAGCGGCGGGCCGGCCGGCGCGGCCAGCGGGCGCCTCGCGATCTGGGTCGGCGGCGACCGCGAAGCCTACGAGGCCTGCAAGCCGGTGCTCGACGCCGTGGCCGACCAGGCCCGCTACATCGACACCATCGGCGCCGGCACCATCGCCAAGTTGGTGCACAACGTCGCCAGCGTGTCGATCAGCGCGGTCCTGGGCGAGGTGCTGTCCCTCGGGGTCAAGGCAGGCGTCGACCCTCTGACGCTCTGGGGCGCAATCCGCGCCGGGGCCTCCGGACGCTCGCGCATGTTCGACAACATCAGCAAGCGCTTCCTGCAAGGCAAACTCGATCCGCCGAGCTTCGCCCTCCGGCTGGCGCACAAGGATATCTCTCTCGGCATGCAACTGGCGCGGGAGGTCAGCGTGCCGATGCGGCTGTGCAGCCTGGTGCATCAGGAGATGACAGAGGCCCTGAACCGGGACTGGGGCGGACGCGACTCGCAATCCTTCGTCGTGCTCCAGCAGGAGCGGGCCGGGGTGCCCGCATTCGCGCTCTCGGAGGAGGATATCGCGGAGGTCATGGCACGAACCTGACGGCAGCGGGTTGTTCCGGGCATTCGGGTAGATGTATAGAATGGTCTAGATGGAAGGCGCGTCCGATCCGAGGGCTTTGCCCATCCGCGTCTGGTAGCGCACCCTGAGGAGCCAAGTATGGACAACTTTCTGCAGAACTCTCAGGCGAGCAAACCCGAGCACGTCGCGCGCCAGATCCTCGACCGGATCGTCAACGAACGCCTCGCCAAGGGCGACAGCCTAGGCACCGAGGCGGAACTGCTGGCGCAATATCCGGTGAGCCGGCCGACCCTGCGCGAAAGCCTTCGCATCCTCGAGGCGCAGGGCGTGCTTTCGCTGCGTCCGGGGCCGAAGGGTGGTGTCATCGTGTCGAAGCCCGGCACCGATATCTTGGCCCATGGGCTATCCGTCTACCTGCGCATGCACGATGTGCCGCTCTCCGAGGCGCTGCGGGCGCGCGAGGTGATGGAGCCCGGGCTGGCCGAGAACGCCGCCGAGAATGCAAGTGCCTCGGATATCGCAGCGATGGAGGAATCCGTCGAGCGTATGCGCGCCATGAAGAACGAAGAGGAGTTCGCCGAGGAGAACAGGCTGTTCCACGGCCTCGTCGCGGCCGCTTGCGGGAATCAGGTGATGGAGATCTTCTGGTCCTGCGTGAACGCGATCATCGCTTCGGAGTATCGCACCATGCGCTTCACCGCGCCCAAGCGCGAAGCCATCGTGGCGGCCCATGAGGCGCTGATTTCCGCCTGTCGCAACAAGGACGGCGCAGCCGCGTCGACTGCCATGCGAAACCACGTGCGCGATTTCGAAAGCCTCCGCCCGGCCGGCACCAGGCGCCGCAATTCGGCCTAAGGCCTTACACCACCCCGAATAATCGGTTCCTGACCGGCGAGGCGCGCAGCGCCATTTCCCGCATTCCCGGGGCAGTCGCGTCACGGCACGCTGCCTTCTCCCGTCCCCCGGCTCAACCGTCGGCCCTGCAAAACGGTCCTCCACCGCACATGGTTTTCCGTTGACTTGCCGCTGCGATCTCTTAAATTGGTCGATATATCGCACAACTGTCCGTCATTACGAACAGATCGGATGATCGGATAGCAGCCCGGAGGAGAGGGCAGGCGGCGACCGCCAGTGTCTGGGGCGGGCAGGGAGGAGACCGAGGGCGTGGACAGCAAGATCGAGATCGTGAGGGACGGGGCGATTGCCCGCGTGACCCTCAATGCACCCGAAACCCGCAACGCCCTGACGCGCGAGGTTGTCGAACCGCTGTGCGCGTTTCTGGCGGGCGCCAATGCCGACGACAGCCTGAGCTGCATCGTGCTCACCGGGGCCGGCAAGGGGTTCTGCTCGGGCGGCAACATCAAGGACATGCGCGACGGAACCGATCCGATGTTTGCAGGAACCCCGCACGAGATGCAGGAGGGGTATCGCAACGGGATCCAGATGGTCCCCAAGCTGTTCAGCCGTCTTGACGTGCCGGTGATCGCCGCGGTGAACGGCCCAGCCATCGGCGCGGGCTGTGACCTCGCCTGCATGTGCGACATCCGGATTGCCTCGACCGAGGCCGCCTTCGCGGAGAGCTTCATGCGCGTGGGCCTGGTGTCGGGCGACGGCGGCGCTTGGCTGCTGCCGCGCGCCGTCGGCGTGCCGCGTGCGCTCGAAATGGCCCTGACCTGCCGCACCCTGAACGCCGAGGAGGCGCTTGGCTGGGGTCTGGTGACCCAGGTTGTCGAGCCCGATGCGCTGCTCGACCGGGCAATGGAGATGGCCGACGAGATCGCCCAGTTTCCACCGCGTAGCGTGCGACTGAACAAGCGGCTGATCCTGCGGTCGGCCGAGATGACCCTGGAAGGCTCGCTGGAACTCTCCGCCGCCTTTCAGGCCATCGTCCAGAACACCGCCGACCAGAAGGAGGCCGTGCTCGCGCTCCTAGAGAAGCGCGCGCCGGAGTTTATCGGCAAATGAGCAAACCTGACGGGAGAGAGACCATGCACAACCTGACCCTTGTCGCCAGTGGCGACCCGTGCCGCCGAACGGCGGATGACTTTGGATGCGGCTGGTCGGTGGTGCCGCTGCTCACGGGACTCAGCCTTGACTCATCTGCACATCCGGCTGCGGGGCGCGGCCGTGCCGAGGCGCTGCAGCAGGACAGCATCGTGCCCAAGCGCGCTTTCGCCGGTTAGGCCGACCCGGCATCCGCTGCCAGGCCCCGGCGCCGTATCGGCCTGGCCTCCGATGCCGAGGTGGCGCATGAGACGCGACATGGACCAACTTTCAGCCAACAGCTCCGCAAAGGTGCCGAAGCCGCACCGCACGGTCGATCGGGTCACCCGGATCCTTGAGGAAGTCGTCTACAACCCGGGCCTCACCTTCAGCGAACTGGTCGAGGTGGTGGGTGCCGCCAAGAGCTCGGTGCATGGGTTTCTGCAGGGACTGCTTCACCGGGGTTGGCTCTACGACGACGGCGGGCACTTCTATCTGGGTCCGGCGGTCTACAGCCTGACACTCGCCAGCGGCCAGATCCGCGCCGGCCTGATCACCCACGCAGATTTGGCCATCCTGCACGAAAAAACCGGAGCGGCCGTCTTTGCCGGCGTTCGCGCCGGTGATCACCTGATCTACATTGCCGAGGTCGGCAGCAACACCGTCTCGAGCTTTGACGCGCGCAACAACATCCGGCGTCCGCTACTGGATACGGCAGGCGGAAAGGCCCTGCTCGCGGCGACGCCAGAAGGAGAGCGGGAGACTTTTCTGCGCCGCGCACTGTCGGAGCACAGCGATCTCGTGCAGCGCTTCGTCGGTGAATTTGCAGCGATCTCCAGGTCCGGCGTCGCCACAAATACGCGCCGCGCCGGCACTCGGTATGCGATTGCCGCCGTCATCCAGGGTCGCGCGGGCGGAAACGTTGCGTCGATCACGCTGGTTGGGGAGACAGAGCGCATCAAGCCGCAGGAAGAGCGCCTTTCCGCTCTCCTCCTTGAACATGTCCGAGCGATGGAGTCGCGCAGCCTGGTGCCGCGCGAAGCAATCTAGCCGCATCGGATCGAGAGACCTCTCACGATAACAAGCAAAGAAGGGAGAAAAGCATGCCAAAGACCAAACGGGTTCCGTGCGACGTCTCGGACCTCACGCCGTTCGACGACGTGGTCGCCCGCTTCGGTGTCACGCCGCGCACCCTGCGGTGGTATGAATACATGGAACTGATCGACTGCCGTCGGATCGGGCGCCGGCGTTACTACGATGCGCGTGCTCTAGCCCGCTTCGAACTCGCGCTGCGTGCCCGGCGCTTCGGAATGCGTCTGGAGGATGCGCGCAGCTGGCTTGAGCTCTACGAGGCCGAGGGCAAGGATCGGCAATACGCCGAATGGGTCGACATCGCCGAGGGCCTGGAAGCGGCGCTGACGGAGCAGATTGCGGACAGACAGGATGCGCTTACCGAGCTTCGCCGCGTGACCTCACGGGTGCGTAAAGAGCTGCGGCATGCGGAGAAAGGATCAGAAGCCGCGCAGGCGCACTGATCCATCGCTCCATCCGCCGGGTCACTCCGCAGCGCCATGGCCGGCGAACCTGCCGTCCAGCACCCGCGAGCCATCCGATGGAGGAACCTTGATCATCCGCCGCGGAAACACGGGGGCGTCGCCTCGGTGCAGGGCCTTAAGGTGTTCGATGTTCTCCACATCGTCCCGGGTCTTTCGCCCGTTGTGCCGGACATACTCCGTCCAGGTCGAGAAATGGTAGCTTTCGGTCCACAGTTCGGGGTGCTCGAGGTTTCGCAGCAGCTCCCAGTGCCGGGCTCCATCGCGCACCCTGAGCCGCCTTCGCACCGCCATCGAGGCCAGAAACTCGTCGGTGTCTTCCGCCGCTATCCGATACTCGAGCTGGATTGCGATCGGGCCGCTGCGCTTGCGCAGGTCGAGGTTCAGCGACGGTTCGGAAAAGCGGTTCACCGGATCGTGGTTGGTATCGTCCATCTCGGGGAGCGGATGCCAGAGGCCCCAAAGCCCCCCGGCTACCAGAAACGCCGCGCAGCCCATCAGCGCCACCGAAAGCCCCGCAGTCTCGGTCACCGCCCCCCAGACCCATCCGCCCGCCGCCATCCCGCCGAACGCACCGGTCATGAAGAGCGAGAGCATACGCCCCAGCACCCACTGCGGGCTAGACATCTGCACGGTCGCGTTGATCAACGAGAAAGTGTTGAGCCAGCAGCTCCCAGCTAGCAAAAAGGCCACCGTCGTCAGCACCGTGTTCGGGCTCAGGGCGATGATCATGCAGCTGGCCGCCGTGACCGTAAAGGTCAGCCGGCAAACCTGCTCGCTCCGCAATCGGCTGCGCAGAACCGGAGACAGAAGCCCCCCGAGAATGGCGCCGATCCCGAAGGCGGCCAACAACGTGCCGAAGGTGCTCGCATCGCCGCCGAGACTCTGGCTGGCGATCAGCGGGGCGAGGGCCTGCACCGAGATTGCCCCGAAGCCGAACAGGCTCGCCCGAAGCGCGCAGGTCATCAGGTTGGGCGACATCACGAAGTAGCGCAGCCCGGTGCTGATGGCGGTGCCCAGCCCTTCGGGCGGGAGTCGCCGCTCCGCGGGCTGCATCTTCCAGCGGATCAGCGCGTAGATCAGGAAGAGATAGCTCGCCGCGTTGACGGCAAAGGCCACGACGGCCCCCACCGTGGCGACGATGAGTCCGCCGATGGCGGGCCCCACGCTGCGGGTGATGTTCATGCCCATCGAGTTCGCGGCAACCGCGCCGGGCAGATCCGGGCGCGGCACCAGCCGGCTGATCGACGATTGCCAGGCCGGGTTGTGCAGCGCGGTGCCGCAGCCGATCAGGAAGGTAAACGCCAGCAGCACCCACGGCGTCAGGTGGCCAGTGAGGGCCAGCGCGGTCAGCAGCGACGAGATCACCAGCATGAAGAGCTGCGCGGCCATCATGATCCGGCGCCGGTCGTAGCTGTCGGCCAGCGCCCCCGCCACCAGCGACATGACCATGACCGGCAGGGTGATTGCGGACTGGACCAACGCCACCATCGTGTCCGAGGCCGACACCAGCGTCATCCACCAGGCTGCGGCAACGATGTGGATCAGCGCGCCGACGTTCGACAGCAGGGCGGCAATCCATATGGTGCGAAACTGCCGGTTCCCGAGGGCATGGATCGGGCCTGTGGCCTTGGGCATGGATGACTCCGGTCGCTTTCAGCGCTGCGCGGCTCGCCCGGCCGTGGCCTCGGGCATTGCGTGGTTCCCGTTGCATACAATCGAAGGGCCGCTTCGTCAAATTAATTAAATCATCCATATGATTGACATGAACCGCCAGGCGCGCTACCCCACAGCCTCGATAAGATCGCCTGGACGGCTCCCGCATGAGCGCCTTGCAGGCGGCGCAGGGCGGATGGAGGAGTGTCTTGATGGCATCCCGGCAACTTCAGTTTATCGACCCCGGCATCAGGCTGCACGCCGGGGCATCGTGCCTCAGTCGGCTGGGCAAGGAGCTGGATCGCATCGGCTGCGCCCGCGCGGTAATCCTATGTGGTCGCACGATGTCGCAAGGCCCGCTGATCGAAACCCTGCGTGACACGCTAGGTAACCGGCTGGCTGGCATCTTCTCGGAAGTCCGCGCCCACAGCCCGGTGCCCAGCGTTGTCGCAGCCGCAACTCTTCTGAAGCAGGCCAATGCCGATGCCGTCATCGCGCTCGGCGGCGGATCGGCCGTTGTCACAGCGCGTGCGGCAAACATCGTGTTCTGCGAGCAGCAGCCGCCGGAGGCGCTGGCTACGCGTGTCGGCCCCGATGGCAAGATGATCAGCCCGCGGCTCGATGCACCCAAACTGCCGGTCTTCGCGATCCCGACCACGCCCAGCACCGCCTTCGTGAAGGCCGGCAGCGCGGTGCATAATCCGGAGACCGACCAGCGACTGGCCCTGTTCGACCCGAAGACGCGTTCGCAAGCCCTGTTCATCGATCCCGATATGATGATGTCGGCGCCACAGGGCCTTGCCGTGGGTTCCGCACTCGACGCCCTCTCCCTCGCCATCGAGGGCGTGCTGTCGCATCGAGGCAACCCTCTGGCCGACGCGCAATTGCTGCACGGCATTCACATGCTGGTCGAAACGCTGTCGCGGCTGCCGTCCGAAGATGGCCCCGACCTGCGGGTCGAACTGATGCTGGCCGCGGTGCTCTCGGGTCGCGGCAGCGATCACACCGGTGCCGGGATCGCAACCGTGCTCGGCCACGCGCTTGGCGCGGCCTTCCAGGTCGACAACGGGATGGTGAAATCGACCCTGATGCCACAGGCACTGCGGTTCAACGAGGCCGAGGGCGCAAGTGGGATTGCCAAGCTGGCGCGGGCGCTGGGTGTGGCGTCAGGTGGCGCGGGAGGGGTCATCGACGCACTCTCCACCCTCTATGCGTCGCTCGGTATTCCGTCCCGCCTGCAGGATCTCGGCATACCGGAGGCCGGCCTATCCGAGGCGGCCGAGCGCGGCATGGACGACTGGTTCCTCGGAGGGAATCCACGCCCCGTGACCAAACCGGATGAGCTACTCTCGGTGCTGAAGGCCGCCTGGTAAGGGCGGTCTCTCAGATCGCCTCGCGGGCGGTGACGGAGCGCTCGCGCCACTTTTGGAGGTGCGCGAGAACCTCCTTGCCGATCTCTTCCTGCCGGGGTTGCACTTGGTCGGTGGGACCGACCGCCGTGATCGAGGCAATCGCCTTTCCCGTCGGATCAAGCACCGTGGCCGCCACGGCAAAGCGCCGCCCGTCCTGGGTGAAGTTGGTGGCCAGCCCGGTCTGCCGGATCCGCGAGACCTCATCGACAAACGCGTTTACCGCGTCGGCTTCCTCCGACGGGCGCCGGCGCAGGAACCGCTCGATATCGCTGTCGGTGCGGGTCGCCAACAGCGCCTTGCCGCCGGCGGAACGCAGTGCCTTGCGCCGCAGGTAGGTGCGGCTATGAAAACTGCCAACCGGATCGCCGCCAGCCTCGGCGATGTAGATCAGGCTATCCCCCACGAGCACCCCAAGGTAGACCTCGGTTCCCACCTTGCGCTGGAGTTCGTGCAAATCTCCGTTGGTTATCTGTCCAGCGCGCACCTGTCCGCTCGATACGATCAAGCCATGAACAGCTGGTCCGAGATAGAGCCGGTTTTGGTTTTGCTCGCTGTGTTCGTGCAGCCAACCGGCGGCAAGGAGACCCTCGACGAACCCGTGCAGTGTGCTCTTCGGCACGTCCAACTTGCGGCTGAGATCGCCAAAGGTCGCACCAGGGCTGAACACGACCTCTTCCAGCACGCGGATCACACGGTCGATTGTGCGATGGTGTTTGTGCTCGCGCTCTTGACGCTGACCGGTCTGGTTTTCGTTCACGCCATCTTCCCTTTGCTTGCCGTGCGCGTCTTGCCCGGCGCATCAAGCCTAATTCCAGACCCTGATTGCAATTGCCGTTCAATGCTTCAAGGACCTTACACTTTGTGACCGCCCTGGAGCCAGTCCATCTCAAACGGCCGGTCAACGATACAGCCCAATGATCGGCGCGACCCAAACGGCGAAACCGGCCGCTTTCATTGTGCTTGGGTTCGGAGCCAGTTGACACAAAGGTCTCGCCCCGGCATAAGGTTCGCAATTACGTTTATCTGTTCATAATATCGAACAACGGCGAAAGGGTGGAGAATGAGCGACGTCAAGGAAATCACCAACGAACTTGCCCGTGGAAAGCTCACGGATGAGATGATGGATAAGATGCGCGGCATGATCGGGACCGAGCTGCGGACCGACGGCTGCGTGAACCACGAATACGCCACCCGCCACGCGATCCTGCGCTACTGCGAAGGAATCGGCGACGACAACCCGCTCTACACCGATCCCGACTATGCCGCGCAGTCAGTGCATGGCGGCATCATGGCGCCGCCGAGCTTCATCCTCGCCTGCATGGCTTCGGTGCAATTCGGCTGGCCCGGCCTCGGCGGCTTCCATGCCGAAACCAAGATGGATTTCTTCGCGCCGATCCGCGAGGGCGACAGGATCTTGGCCCGGGTTTACTTCGATGGCTTCGACGACCCGGTCGAGAGCAACTTCGGCGGCCGCCGGATCAAAGACTACATCCGTCAGGAATACCGCAACCAGAACGACGAGCTGGTGGCCCGGTTCATCTGCTCCCGGATGCGCTACGAGCGCAGCGAGATGCAGAAACGCCGTGAGGGCCGCAAGATCGAGCTGCCGCATAACTGGAGTGCTGACGAGATCGAGCAGATCGAGAACGAAATCCTCGCCGAAACACCACGGGGCAGCGATCCGCGCTACTGGGACGACATCAACGTCGGCGACGAGTTGGACACCATCACAAAGGGGCCGATCGGCCTGACCGACGAGATCGCCTTCGTGGCCTCCGGGGCCGCGCCAATCCCCCGTCTGGCGGCCCACAAGGTCTCGTTGAAGCAGTATCGCCGGCATCCCAAATGGGCGTTCCGCGATCCGAACACCCATGCGCTCGAACCGGTCTACTCGGTGCATTACAGCGACTACGCCGCCCGCTTCCAAGGCGCGCAGGCGGCCTATGACGTGGGCGTGCAGCGCACCGCATGGCAGATTCACGCGCTGACCTACTGGATGGGCGACGACGCGCGGCTGAAACAGGCCAACAGCCAGTATCGGGCCCATGTCTACCTATCCGACGTGCTCCGCCTCGGTGGCCGGGTCGAGGCCAAAGAGGTGGATGCGGACGGCGATCACGTCATCCACGTCACCACATGGGCAAGCAACCAGCGCGGCGACAACTGCATGCCGGGCACCGCTATCATTGCGCTGCCGAAGCGGGGCTGAAGGCGCTTCAGGGAGGAGTCAAAAATGGACCAGGAGCCGATCCGCTGGTCGACGGAGATCGTCGAAGAAACTTTCGGCGGTGTGCCGCTGAGGATGTATGCCGAACGGCCGCGCCATGTGGCGCAGCTCCTCGGCGTGATGGACCGTTGGGGCGACCGCCCGCATCTCTGCCAAGGAGACCGGGTCGTAAGCTTCGCGGGGTTGCGGCGCGGTGCGGCCGACAAGGCCCGCACGCTCGCAGCCGAGGGCATCTCCGGCGGCGACAAGGTCATGCTACTGGGCTGGAACAGCCCGGACTGGGTGATGAACTTCTGGGCTTGCCTGCAGCTGGGCGCGATCCCCGTGCTGGCCAATGCCTGGTGGGGGCAGAATGAGGTCGACTACGCGCTAGAGCTGATTCAGCCGCGACTGGTGCTGGCCGATGCCACGATCAAGCCCGAGCGCCTCTCCGGCCAAAGGCTCGGCCCCTGGCCGGCTGACGAGGCCGCGGCGGCCGAAGACCTGCCCCAGGCGCCCAACCCGAACGGCACCCCGGCCGGCGAGAACGAGACCGCAATCATCGTCTTTACTTCCGGCACCGAGGGCCGCGCCAAAGCTGTGGTTCTTCCCCACCGGGCGCTACTTTCGGGCCTGCAGATGATGCTCGACATCACGCGCCAGCTGCCGTTGAAATTCGATCCGGAGCGCACCGAGACGGTGCTGCACACCGGCCCGCTGTTTCACATCGGCGGTCCGCAGGTGATGCTCCGCAGCGTGGCGGTCGGCAACACCTTGGTGTTTCCAGGCGGTCGTTTCGACCCGGGCGAGGTCGTCGACTTGGTGGCGCGCCATGGCGTCAACCGCTGGTCTGCGGTGCCCACCATGCTGACCCGCGTGCTCGATCACCCCGAGGCGCAGAAACGCGATCTGAGCAGCCTCCGCTCGATCGGCACCGGCGGCACGCCGGTCAGCGCCGATCTGGTCAAGAAGCTCCAGAACGGCCTCTCAGGCGCTGCGATCAAGGTGGCGCTCGGCTACGGCATGACTGAAAACACCGGACCGGCCACCACTGCCTCTGCAGCAGAAACCGAACGGTATCCCGGCACCTGCGGCCGCCCGCTGAAGCTCGTGGAGGTCAAGATCGCCCCGCGCGAGGGCCTGCCGGATGGCGAAGTGCTGGTGCGCGCGCCGACGCTCATGTCGGGCTACTACGGCATCGAAAGCTCACCGATTGACGAGGAAGGCTACTTGCACACCGGCGACCTTGGTAGGATGGACGAGACCGGGCGACTCTGGATCACCGGCCGCAGCAAGGAAATGATCATTCGTGGTGGCGAGAACATTGCGCCCTCCGCTGTTGAAACGGCCATTGCCGCTTTGCCGGAGGTCGTCGAGGTCGTAGCTTTCGGTGTGCCGCATCCGGATCTGGGCGAAGAGGTGATGGCAGTGGTGGTGACTCGCAATCCCGTCACCGAAGCGCGCCTGCGCAACCAGCTGAAGGGCAAAATCGCGTCCTTCGCGGTCCCGACACTTTGGCATGTGCAGTCGGACCCACTGCCGACCAACCAGACCGGCAAGATCGACAAGAAGGCAATCCGCGATGCCGCTCTCCTGAACGTATCGCGACCGAAAGAATTGAACGCGGATGGTGCCTGACAGAGTCCCAATCGGCAAGCTTGTGGTGGGGAGCGGTCATCGGAAAGACTTGGTTCATGGAAGTTTCCAGCAGCACTGGATTTCAGTCACCTATCCGCTGCGCTGAGGTCGCTTGCGCGATCGGAGTGCTGGACTCCGGCACACTCCCAAGCTGGACGCCTTCCAGATCTTCGGCGTTCAAGGGGCCGCCGTGGCGCACACGGAACTCCTAATCTCACTTCTCAGGAGGCGGGTGCACGGGGCCGGTTTTCGATTTCGCGAAAGGACCAAGATTGTGAACGGACGCAGCAGCTCAGGAGAAAAGGCTGGCGAGACCATGGTCGGCGGATCCCTTCGAAGTCCTAGAGAATCCACTGCGCTACCATTCGCATACGTCTCCGTGCCGACGCTTCCGGGGTTCCCAAATCTGCCGCTGTGGTTAGGCGACTTGCGCCAAGGATAGGCAGGTGGGACGGGGGTTGAAGAAAAGCTCGACGTGCTCCAAGCGAGATGCATCGGTTGTTCCCCTGACGGACAGGTGGAGCAGCCCGCCGATACCAGCACACCACTCCTCCGCAGCGGCGCTTTTTCAACAGCACACAGTGGCGGCGACCGGGCTTCGTTCACAGGCTGGTCTCTTCCAAACATGTTTGATCCGCCAACTCAGGTGGGGCGACACTTCGACACGCGCGCCAAAAGTTTGGCTAGGTTGGTTTTATACACGCCCCCGGGTGGGGGCGGCATGTCCGGCCTCAGTGCCGGGCGGCGCAGCGCAAGTTTCTATCCACGCCCCCCCGGGTGGGGTGCGACCTCCTGGTGGTCGGGCACATGATCCCCCGAGCCGTGTTTCTATCCACGCCCTCGGGTTGGGGGGCGACGGGGTGGTTTTAAGGGCTTGTGGTGGTGAGGGGAAATTCTGATCTGGCGGGAAACACGTTGCGAAGCGGGCTTCTTCCATCCCAGCCTGCGACTTCGAGATGTTAAGGACTTGATTATGAACGAAACTTACCCTGCGTGAAAGTCCGCCTGACAGGCGGGTCGCTTGGGGTTCGCAGCTCAGAAGATCAGCGGGCCGTCGAAATCGGTGGCTGGCCTCGCGCCGATGTGTTCAACCCTAGCACGCCAGTTGGCACCGACACTGTAGAACCGCAGGCTACCCTGCTTCGGGTCGCTCTCCTCGATTAATCGGGCGCGCAGGGCGACCCATCGGGCCGGGTCAATGTCGCACTCGAAGACCGAATGCTGAACCCGCTGGCCGTAGTCGAGGCAGGCCGCCGCCACCTGGCGCAGGCGGCGACGCCCGGCAGCCGAGTTGGTGCGCGCGTCATATGTGACAAGCACCAGCACCTCAACGGCAGACCCAGGCGGGGTAGCCATCAATCTCGCCGCGAAGGTGGCGCGCAAGAAGTTGCGCCTGGAGTTGGGGGAACATCCCGAGCAGGGCCTTCTCGGCGAAGAACGGATGCTCCAGCACGTCACGCTTGCGGGCTTGCCAGGCCTTCAGCACGGTCTCGCGGCCCTCGTTCAGCAGCACGGCGCCGTTCTCTTCGTTGCGAAAATTGCCCGATCGCAGCTGGCGGCGGTTGACCAGGCTGAGGCAGAGACGGTCTGGGGGCGGTCACGAACGGCCTCCGCTGTTGAATTCTTCTGGCGATGAAGGAGCGGTCACTCCTTGCGATAGTCCCAGGGTGCCTCGAAACTGCCCTGCCAGAGGCCGCGACCCTCGGCCTTGGCTGCTAGTTCATTGGCCACATAGGCCTGCGAGTATTGAACGAAGGCCCTTGCCTTTCCAGCATCCACCATGGCGGCACCGAGATCCTTGCCATGCACTTTGCAGGTGGCGACCGAACGGCCGTATCTGTCGACCGTCTCGTGCGAGCAGCTGACATGGCTGCTGCCGATCAGGTCGGACAATGCCACTGCCGATTCCGTCCCGCAATTGACCTGGGCGCCTGAGCTGCCAGTGCAGGTCTGCCCCTTTTCCGGGGCGTCGATGCCCGAGAGCCGGACCTTAAGCCCTTCGATATCCAGTGTGTCGCCGTCGATCACCCGTGCGGGACCGCCGAAGATTTCCCCCTTTTGCAGGTTGGACACCAATGTCCGCGAGCTGCGCTCTCCGACCGCATCGAGCAGCTTCTTGCGGTCGAGGCCGATGGAGAAGACTACCCGGCGGGAGAGCTCGTCGTTGATCTCCCCTTCCGAGACGATCGGCCGCGAGGAAGAGTAACCCACGGCGATGGCGTGCTCACGGGACCAGGCGGCGGTGGCGGGTTCCTTGAGCTGGCCGAGGCAGTAGTTAAGCACGTTCCGGGAGCGTTCCTGCGAGAGCTGAAGGTTGTTGCGATAGGCAAGGTCATCCGGCGTGCCCGCCCGCCACTCGCGCGAGGCATGGCCTTGGATCTCGGCCGAGCCGATGTCGAGGCCGGAGGTGCGCAAGAGCTCCATCCATGGCGGACATGCCTGGGCAAGAAACTCCTGTAATTTTGGGCGTATGCGCGCGCTACCCTGCTCGAAGACCACATCCTCGGGAAGCACGATGGAACCGTCGTCGAGAATCTGGCCGTCGACCTCGGCCACGATCCCGCCGAGCGTGCTGCGCAGGCTCCGGGCGAGCTTGGCCTCCGCCTCAGCCGCCTCTACGAGAGCGCCTGAGATCCCCCGCAGCGCGCCCTCGGCTTCCGCCAGGCGGGCGGCGAGGTCGACGTCATCGCCCAGGGCCTCTAGGCCGCCGGACTGGCCTAGCCGTCGCATGGCCTCGCGGGTCTTCGGCGAAAGGCTCGCCAGCATCGCGGCAAGATCCAGAAGGGCGGGGTCGGTCGCGGCTTCGGCTATGAAGTCCGCCGCCTTGGTGAAGCCGGGGGTATCCGGTGAAATCCCTGCCTCGGCCATTGCCTGCATCGCCGCCAGCCGGTCTTCAGTTGCGGCCTCCAGAAAGAGCTGGCGCTTCTCCTTCGAGAAGCCCGCCAGAGCCTGCAGCGCCTGCAGCAGCAGATCGTCCTGCAGGAAGTCCAGGTTGGGGATGGTCTTCGGAACCTCGACGGCATTGGCCAAGGTGACAATATCGGTCTCTTCCAGTCTGGCTAGGCCCTTCATCAGTCGGCGGCGCTCGGGCTCGGTCATCCAGCGCATCATCTCGTCGGCCTCGGCGAAACCCGAGAACTCGCGAATGTCGATGTTCTTGGCCTTGAGGTCGATCACCGCCTGCAAGGTGCCGTCGGCCTTGAGCTCTGCGGCTAGTTTCACCGCCGCCGGATCCTCCACTGCTACCTTCTCCCGCTCGGCCTCGCGCAGCGTGTTGAACTGCCAGAGTGTGAAGAGCAGGAGCAGGCAGAAAACCAGGAGCACGAAGGACTCGGCGATCGTCAGACCCATGATGGCGCCGCGGCGGAAGCTGCGGTCGCTAACCTGCTGAGTGGGTGTGGCAAGGCTCATCGGTCAGGTCGCCTTTCGTCCGAAGAAGGGGAAGCGACGCCGGCTGGCGAGGGCCGCGGACTCGACGGTGACGAAGCTCTCCTCCAGCCGCTGTGTGCCGTGGCGGATGCTGTCGCGCAATCGGGAGAGGGCTGCCTCGATCTCCTCGGAGCTGCTGCCGAGGCCCGTGCGCAACTGGCTTACGGTCTCTGCCAGTTTCTCCGGCGCAAGGGCTTCGAGGGCGCTCTCCATGCCCTTGCGGCTGTCCTCCAGGCTGGTGGCGAGGGCCCTCAGATGCCTCTCGATCTCGCGGCTCCGCTCCTCAATCCCGGCGGCGGCGCGGCCCTGCGCCCGGCCAAGCTCCTCGGAGGCTTCCGCTGCGTGGGCGAGCATAGCCCCGAACCGTTCCACTGGCGCGCGAGCGGCCGCGCTCACTTCCTCCGACAGCCGCGCTCCGGCCTCCTCGGCGGATTTCAGGCTGGCAACCCTGATCCCGTCCAGAAGTTCGGAGATCATCATTTCGGTCTTGGCCGCGAGTTCGTTCATCGAACTCTCACTTTGTTCGGCGAAGGTGGCGCGCGCGCTTTCCAGGCTCTCGGCGATCTTGCGGTCGCGTTCCTCCGCATGCTGGATCGTCTCGGTGGTGAACTGTTTCACCCCGACGATGCAATTTGCCAGCTGACGGCGGAACTCACGCACTGACTCGTGCAGCTCTATATGCATCTCGCGGTCGCGGGCCACGATATCGGGGCGGACCTGCATCAGCACCACCCGAAGGAACACGCCGACGATCGTGGAAAAGAGTGCGACTCCGAAACCCGCGATGACCTTGCCGATCATCTCGGTGCGGGCGTCGATACCGCCATCTGTGAAGGCCAGCTGAGCCAGTGTGTAGGACAGGCTGGTGAGGGTGAAGAGGAAGCCCAGGTAGTAGCAGTTGTCTCCCACCATCTCGGGCTCGAGCTGGACCCGGCCGAGCAGCATGGCGACCCCGGCATAAAGGGCGATCATCCCTGCCGCAAAGACGGCGGGCCACCAGGCAGGGGTGTTGAGTGCCTTTAACAGGATGATCCCACCGCACCCGACGGCGAAGACCAGCACGAAGACGGCGCGTTCGGCCCAGTCCTTCACCCGCACGCCATGCATCCGGGGCTGCGGGCGCCAGGCCATCAGAGATCCCCCAGCACGCGCACGTCGAAGCCGCCATTGGCGCCCTGGATGTCGAAGTAATGCAGCCAGAAATCGTCAACCGCCGCCTCTCCGGTGAGCTTGCCCTCCCGTGGCACCCGCAAGATCATCACATCGACGCCCTGAAGGTTGCCCGAAAGCCGGGCCGGTCCTCCCATCTCTGCGAAGGCCGTCCAGAACTGGCCCCTGTAGAAGCTCAGGGTCTCGCTGTTTTGCAGCAGGTCTGTAGCCAGCACCAGTTTCCGCGGGATCGTCTCGGTCTCGATGCTCGGGGTCTCCGACACCAAGGCCTGAAGGCTCTCCATGATCGGGGAGCTGTCTGCCTTCGGCAGGTGCAGCAGGTCGCTCAGAACCTTGTCGAAGGGCACGATGAACTCGTCGTTGTAGAGCTCGCCCACCAGCCGGGGGTTCTGGATCAGCGGGTTGGCATCGGCGCCCTCCTGCGGCTTGCAGCGTGAGAAGGCGGCGCCCCAGTTGGCCTTGTCGGCGCTGACGAGGCCAACCGAGATCATCGTGCCGGTCGGCGCCTGGGCGATCTCGCGCCCGAGGATCATTCGAAGGCGCTGCGCCTGTGGGCGGGTCACCGGATCGGTCAGGTCGAGGAGTATGGCGAGGGTGGCCTTGGGACCGGCCTCTGGGCAGAGGGTCGCGCTGTCATAGGCGCCGGCTTTGAGGTGCTCGGCGAAGTAGACGGCTCCTCCGGCGAGCCCTGCGACGGCGAGGATGACGGCCAACCAGAGCGGGCTTCCGCGGCCTCTCCCTCGCCGTTCCGCCGGGCGCCGCCCTCGTGAGGGGCGGCGCAGGCGCGTGGCCTTGGCCCGGCTCACTCCGCCGCCTCGATTGCCGACGCGTCAGGGCCTGAGGTCTCCGCGCGGATGGCTGCGCGCGGCGGCGCGTTGCCCTGAACCTCTTCCATCTCCCTGAGCACCAGGACGGAGGCGCCAAAGGAGTCGAATATCTCCCGAATGGTCGCATCCACCAGGTCGCCCACCTTCTCGGCTTCCTTTTCCGCGCTCGCCCGACGCGGTTGCTCTTCCTTGGGCGGGGTGAATTCGGCGAAGGTGTAGTTCTTCGAGAAGCTCTCGGGTGCAGGGGTCTTGCGCGCGGCGATATTGGCGTCGCGGTAGATGCTGAGAAGCCGCGCGCTCTTTACCTCGCATTGCTCGACAAAGCTGCCGACCTGCGATTTCAGCGAACTCTGTCCGAAGAGCGCATCGACCGCCTCGCCGATGCCGTCACGCACCGCCTCATGGGCCTCGCGCAGGCTGTCGATGGCGATGTTCCGTTTGCCTTCGAGTTCGGCAATCGCCTCCTCTAGAAGGTCGGAATAGCGGTAGCGCGCCTCCTCCAGGCCACGGCTGACAGTGCCGTAGCCGGGCAGTTTGTCGTCGATATGCAGGCCCTTCAGGAAGGCGAGGAGCGAGATCATCAGGCCGACGATCACCAAGAGCCAGCTCTCGATGCTGCCGATCCCGAGCGGATCCTGCCGCAGGGTGATCAGGGCCTGTTCAGCAGAGAGTGACCAGTTGCCGCTCTGCTCAACGCCGTCGCGGAAATGCGCAACCGCGAGGTTGAAGCCGGCGGCATAGCAGAGCCAGAAGGTGAGGACGCCGAGACCGAGCAGCTTCCAGAGCAGGTTGCGGCAGTTGAGGTAACGGGTGAAGAAGCCGCAGAGCGTGGAGACGCCGACGTTGGCGATCGAAACAAGCAGCGCAGCAAGCACGCCGCCGAAGAGACCGAGCACGTTGTTTTGGGCAAAGAGGTAGCCGTTCAACACCGACTCGACCAGCAGCAGCAGCATCCCCAACGCGATCACCTTCAGCCAGCCGGTGAACTCGGCGGCCGGGCGGTGCAGGCGGTTCTGCTCGCGGAAGATGCCGTGCCAGTCGTAGTGGTCCTTCAGGTTCTCGGCGGTGGGCACGAAGCGGGCTTTCCAGACCTGCACTTCAGCGAGGAAATCGCCCTTGGCGGTGCCTGCGACGATCTCTACTTCCTTACGCGCTTCCGTGGCACGGCTGAGGCGTTCGCGGTAGACCCGCAGATGATCCTCGAACTGCTGGAGGCCGCGCCGCCGCAGGGTTTCGATCTCGTCGATCACCTGCATCTCGATGCTGTCGAAGCTCTTCTGGTCGGGGGCGGGCAGCCCGGCGGTCCCGCGCCCGGTTCCCTGCTCCGCCAGCTTGAGCCGGGACGAGATTCCCTCGATGTCGATGTCCGGAAACACCTCGGTGCCCCGGGCAAATCCGTTTGCCCCTATGATCCCTATCAGCCGCTCCAGCATGACGTCACCATTGCCAATCACAATCCAGTCTTAACGAAAGGGACCTGTTTGGGAAGATTTTTCGAATGATAGACACGAGGCGGTGTGCCGGACGCAAAGATTGCAGCCTGCAGGAGGGAGTTGTCGCGGCCCACAGCGAGCCGGACCGCAGTCCAGGCTTCCGGACTTGAGCAGTGCCGAGAGAGCCGCATGTGCTTCGCGCCGGTCAACACTGGTGCAGAAACCGGCTCCACTCCTCCATCATGGCCCGCCTCCTCTCCACCATGTCGCCGCGCTGATACGCTTGCTGCACTTTCGTGCCTATGGTGTGGGCCAGGGCGATCTCGGCCATTTCCGCGGGGTAGCTGGTCCGCTCGGCAGCCCAATCACGGAAGGTGGACCTGAGGCCGTGGGGAACGGCGGGGCGGGCGGAATTGGTATCCCGGAAGCCGGGGCGCCCGTGCTTCTCTTCCGTCTCTTGGATGCGCTTCATCACAGCCGACAGGGTCATGTCCGACAGCATGCCGGAGCGGCTCGATGGAAACACGAACTCGCAGCCGGGGAATCGCGGTGCTTCCATGAGCCGGTCTACGGCCATCTTCGAGAGCGGAACCCGGTGATCGCGCTTGGCCTTCATCCGGGCGGCGGGGATGGTCCAGAGCTGTTGGTCGAGGTCCAGCTCTCCCCAGGTTGCGCCTCGGACCTCTCCGGAGCGTGCTGCGGTGAGGGTGAGGAACTGCAGTGCGAGCGCTGCAATGCCGGCGCGACCGCGCAGGGAGGCGAACCAAGAGGGCGCGTCCTTCAGGGAAACGGCCGGGTGGTTCTCTTCGGTCTTCACTCTGGACGGGGAGGGGAGGATCTTGTCGAGGTTGCCCTTCCAGCGGGCCGGGTTCTCGCCCTCGCGCAGCCCGTTCACCCGGGCCCAGTCGAGCACGGCCTCGATCCGGCCGCGCAGACGGGAGGCAGTCACGGTCTTCTCCGACCAGATCGGCTGCAGGATCTTCAGCACCTGGTCGAGCGAGACCTCGGCGACCGGCAAGTTGCCGATGACCGGAGAGGCATAGGCCTGCAGCGTGGAGCGCCATTGAGCCTTGTGCTTTTCATTGGCGAGCTCACCCTTGAGCTTCTGCTGGTAATAGGTCTCGAAGGCGTCGTCGAAGCTGATGCGCCGACCCTCGGCCCGGCGGATCGCGTCGCGTTGCTCACGTCTGGACTGGAGAGGATCGCCGCCTGAAACGATCTCGGCCACCATGTCGCGCGCGAGCTCACGGGCCCTCTTGAGGGAGACCGTCGGGAAGGAGCCGAGACCGATTTCGTGCCGCTTGCCGGCGATGCTTCGCCGCAGTATCCACGAACGTGCGCCGGTGTCCGTGACGTTCAGGCAGAGCCCAGCAACCCCACCGACGGCATGCTTGCCGGGCTGATCCAACCGGTTAACCTCGATGGCGGAGAGTTCCGCAGCCGAACGGGGCATTTCTTTCCCACCATCCTTCCCACCAACAGCGCTGCCATTTGGTGCAACAAGCTGCGCCCATTTGCAAGATGAATAGTGGTCCAAGGTTTCCCAAGGATCTGATAGAAAACGATTATGTGAGGTTCCATGAAGTCAGCTGCAGCTTATTTCTGGCGGACTTCGTCTCCGCCACCAAACTCAACGTAGCTGGCTTGGTTTGTTCACGATACGCGGACGAGCTCTGGGCTTGGATCTGCTAATCGGATTGAAGCTCTTCTCGCCGAGTGTTCCGGACCGCTGACCTCAGTCTGCACTGGCCACTGGCACCACATACGCCTTCCCAACTTCCGGCGTCACAGACCGTGGCGACGCCGCGCTGATCGAAGCAGAAGAGTAGCAGATTACCCTGCGGAAACCTCTGCCCGCGTTGCAAAATGCTCGGAATGAGCGGAAGTCCGCAACTCCGCTGTGGTTACTTTATCACACTACTTGAGCGCGATAATTGTGATGGTGACGGCCCTGTTTTCGGGGGGCGGAGACAGGTAGTGTCTGGTCTGCTGGATAGGGTGTGCAATCTGGGAGGGTATCTTGCCGGTCTCGTTCGGTTGGTTGAAGTCTGCCTGCGTGGCAGCTGGTGTGGTTTTGGGGTCGGTTTCGGGCGCGCTTGCCACAACGTTCACGATGACCGTGCCAGGTGCCGGCATTCCGTTGCCTTCGGTTTATCCCGAGGCGGGCGGTGTCGCCATTGTCATGGTCGGCGTGAACGGCAACATCTACTACCAGTTCTCCGACCCGGATGGCGCCTTTGTGGGGTTCCAGAACAACGGCCAGCCGGCGGCCTTCAGGGGCAACCCGTTCACCATCAACAACCCGATTCCGCTCGATTGCGGCATTCGCTCCTGCACCAACTACTTCGGTGGGTCGATTGCGCAGGTCTACATCCGCTTTTCGGCCTATGACGGCGACACCCAGCCCGGCGGCTTTGACCAGAATGACATCAGCCTCATCCTGAACGGCACCAACGTGGGAAGCTGGTCTGGGTTGACGACCGAGATCACCAACAACGCGGGCACCACGAGCTTTGGGTTTGCCACCGGCTTCGGCAACAACACCTTTAACACCGGCTGGTTCAGTTCCACCAACCAGACCCTGCTGAACAACATCCTCACCAGCGGCCAGACCAGCACGCAGGTGTTCGACCGCGACCCCAACGACAACTATTGGGACTTCACCCGCGGCAACAGCCTTGGCGACGAAGGGTTGCGGACGATCGCGCCGGGCTACGAGTTCGAGAAGACGGCGGACAAAACCGAGTTCACCGCCGTGGGCGAGGTGATCACCTATACCTACGAGGTGACCAACATCGGGTCGGTGGACATCAACAACCTCACGGTGACCGACGACAAGATCCCGAATGTCACCTGTGACACCACAACGATCAACCAGACCACCGGCGGCGGCAACGAAGAGGTGGCCACATGCACCGGCACCTATGTGGTGACGCAGCAGGACTATGACGCGCAGGAGGTGGTGAACATCGCGCGGGCGCAGGGTGACCCTGAGTACGGCTCGCTCGGTGCGGTGACCGATACGTGGACGGCCACGGGCCCCGCGGCGCTTTCTCCTTCGCTCGATATCGAGAAGTCGGCCAGCGTTGGCAGCTTTTCCACGGTGGGGGAGGTCATCACCTATACCTATGTGGTGACCAACGATGGCGATGCCACGGTCAGCAACATCGCGGTGACCGATGACCGGATCCCCGGCACGATCTGCACCATCGCCAGCCTCGTGCCGCAGGCGCCGAACAACACGCAGAGCTGCACCGCCCAATACACGGTGACACAGGCCGATATCGACGCCTTTATCAACAGCGGCACCCAGCTGATCAACGAGGCCGGGGCCGAGGGGCGAGACCCGAATGGTGCCATCGTCACCAGCCCGGTCGACAGCGTTTCGCTCAACGGCCCTGCGGCGACGCCGACGCTGACCATCGCCAAATCAGCGCTGCAGGCGAATTTCGATGCGGTCGATGATCTGATCCAGTTCGAGATTGCGATCACCAACACCGGCAACGTCACGTGGCCTGCGGCGCCGACGATCACCGACGATCTGGTGAGCGATGCGGTGACCTGTCCGGCCGGCCCGGTGGCGCCGGGGGCGTCGATCACCTGCACCGCAGATTACCGGATCCAGCAGGAAGACCTCGATGCCGAGGAGGTGGAGAACATCGCCGAGGCCAGCATCACCGTGGGCGGCGTGACCGAGACGGGGCAAGCCGATGTGACCGTGCCGGCCGTCGTGACTACCGGCCTCGAGATTCTGAAGCGGCAGCCTGCGGGCGACGCGACCACCTTCGACGCGGTCGATGAGGGGCTGAACTACGAATACGTGCTGACCAACACCGGCAATGTCACCCTGCTGACGCCCACCATCACGGACGATAAGGTGAGCGCGAGCTGTGCCGACGCCAGCATCCCGCCCGGCGGGTCGATCACCTGTAGCTCGGATGCGCCATACCTCGTGACGCAGGAAGATATCGACGCAGGCGAGGTGACCAATATCGCCTCTGCCGAGGCCGCGACCGAGCAGGGCGCGCCGGTGGAGAGCGACGAGACGAGCCTGACCATCAACGCCGATCAGCAGCCAGAGATCACCCTCGCCAAGACCGCCGAGGCGGTGGACCCGGCGGATTACGCTCCGGGCCTGTCGGTGACCTATACCTACGAGATCACCAACTCGGGCAACGTGACCTTTACCGACCCGATCGAGGTGACGGATGACAAGTTCCCCGGCCCGATCGACTGTGGCAGCGCCCCGCTCGCACCCGGCGCGTCGCGGACCTGTCAGGCGACCTATACCGTTACGCCGGCCGACTTTACCGCCGGCTCGGTGACCAACACCGCCACGGCGAGCGATGGCACGACGACCTCCAACTCCGACACCGCGACTGTGCCGCAGGACGGCACGCCCGGCATCACGCTGGTGAAGACGCCGCAGCCCGGCGCCACCTTCGACGAGACGACGGACAGCATCACCTATGACTTCGAGGTGACGAACACAGGCGAAACGCTCTTCGTGCTCGCGCTGCAGAACTTCTCGATCGACGATCCCAAAATCCCGGCGATCACCTGCCCGGCCGTACCTGTGCAACTCGCGCCCGGTGAGTCGATCACCTGCACCGGCACCTACAGCCCGATCACACAGGCCGAGGTGGATGCGGGCGAGGTGGTGAACACCGCGACCGCCAGCATCGACACCCCCGCAGGCCGCCTGACCTCGCCCAGCTCCACCGCCACGGTCGAGGCCGATATCACCCCCGAGATGAGCCTCACCAAGACCGGCCCTGCCAGCTTTGGCGCGGTGGGTAGCACGGTGACCTACACCTTCGAGATCACCAACGAGACGGCGCAGACGATCTCTTCGGCGAGCGTGACCGACCCCAAGATTCCGGGCCTTGTGTGCAGCTTTACCGATATTCCGCCCAATGGCGTGGTGTCCTGCCAGGGCGACTACGTGGTGACGCAGGCCGATCTGGACAGCGGCCAGATCGACAACACCGCCAGCGCCACCGGCCTTGCTCCCACGGGCGAGAGCCTGAGCGCGACGGCGAGCGAGACGGTCATCGCCGACCCGGCGGCGCAGGTGCGCGCGCTGTCGCTGGACAAGACGGCCAACCTCGACCCCTTCGCGGCTGTGGGCGATTTGGTGACCTACAGCTTTGCCGTGACCAACACCGGCACCGTGACCCTGAGCGACATTGTCGTGGACGACCCGCTCTTGGGCTACAGCTGCACCATCGCCTCCCTTGCCGTGACGGCGACCGACGACACCACCTGCTCGACCACCTACACAATCACGCAGGCCGACATAGACCGGGGCTCGGTGGAGAATACCGCCACCGCGACCATTCCGGGCGAAGCGCCGGTGCCCAGCACCTCCACCATCACCGGCCCCGCACGCAACGCCGCCTTCACCATCGAAAAAACCGCCAGCGAAGACACCGAGGTGGCCGAGGGCACGGTGGTGACCTACAGCCACGTGGTCACCAACACCGGTAACGTCACCCTCGAAGATGTGACGCTGACCGATACTCACACCAGTGCCTCGGGCACCACCGCGCTGACCTTTGCGCCCTCGAACTTCGTCGCCCTGCTGGAGCCGGGTGACAGCGTAACGCTGACCACGAGCTACACCGTCACGCAGGACGATATCGACGCCGGCAATGACCTGACCAACACGGTCAACGGCACGGCGACCGCGCCTGCTGGTGTGACCGATCCTGTTGCCAGTGATGACGAGGTGGTTGACCTCGAAGATGCCGCCCCGGCCTTCAGCGTGGTGAAAACAGAGGATGACGGCAACGGCAGCTACGGCAACCTACCTGCGACTGAGGTTTTCACCTTCGAAGTGTTCAACGATGGCAACGTGACTCTCTCGGGGCTGACCATCGAAGACAGCCTCGTTCCCGGCGAGCCGGGCTGCGTGCTGCCCGACATCGCGCCGGGCACCAGTGTGACCCAGTGCCTGAACGGCGACCCGCTGGCGGTGACCTACACGATCACCCAGGGCGACATTGACCGTGGCTCGCTGATTAACACCGTGACGGTGACCGATGGCACGCTGACGGCGACCGACAGCGTGACCCTCTCCGGCCCCTCGCAGGCCCCCGCGATCTCGATGGTGAAGACGCCGACTTCGGGTGCGAGCTTTACCGATGTGGGCGACCTGATCACCTATGACTACGTGATCACCAACGAGGGCAACGTGACCCTCACCGGTCCGTTCAGCGTGGCCGATGACAAGACGACCGTGAGCTGCCCGGTCACCCCTGCCTCGGGTGTGAACGTCACCGCGCCCGGCAACACGCTGACCTGTACCGCCACCTATGCGGTGACACAGGCCGATCTTGATGCGGGGCAGGTGACCAACCTCGCCACCGCCAATGTGACCCAGTCGGTCACGCCCGGTGGCAGCGTTTCGGTGACGTCGGCGCAGGAAAGCGCCACCGTGCTTGCCGATCAGGGCCCCGAGCTTTCGATCGACAAGCGGATCACGCCGAACACGCCCAGCACCTTCCGCGACGTGGGCGACGAGGTGAGCTACGACTTCATCGTCACCAACAGCGGCAACGTCACCATCCCCGGCCCAATCACGGTGGATGACGACCAGATCGGAACGGGCCTCGCCTGTGCCGCCGGGCCTCTCGCGCCCGGTGCCAGCGTGACCTGCACCCACACGTGGACGGCGGATCAGCCTGCTATCGACGCGGGCCAGATCACCAATACCGCCAGCCCGGTGGCCACCTTCGGCGGCGTGCCGGTACCTGCGGGAAGTGACAACGTGACTGCGCTGGCCGTGCAGCAGCCCGAACTGCTGATGGATAAGACCTTCGTTTCGATCACGAACAACATCTTCACCGTCGGCGAAGTGATTACCTACGAGTACCGGGTCGAGAACACCGGGAACACGACCATCACCACCGAGCCGGTGGTGTCGGATAACGTGATCACCAATCCCGCCGATATCAGCCTCACGACCCCGGCGACCTTCCCGGCGGGCGGGCTGCTGCCCGGCGAGGTGCTGGTTTACACCGGCACCTATACGGTGACGGTCAATGATGTGGAGCTTGGCTCGGTCACCAATACGGCGACCGCCAGCAGCGATGGCACCACCTCCAACCCCTCTTCGGTGACGACCCCGGAGGATGTGGACCCGGCGCTGAGCATCGAAAAGTCCGCGCTTCAGACGACCTTCTCTGCGCTGAACGACCCGATCGAGTACACCTACACCGTCACCAACTCGTCGGAGGGCAACGGCCTGATCCGTCCGGCCATTCCGGAGCCGATCACGGTGGAGGATGACAAGTTTGCCGCCACGATCACCTGCGCGGCCACCGATCTTGGCGTGCTGGACCCGGACGAGACCACCACCTGCACGGCAACCTACTTCATAACACAGGAAGACCTGGACGCTGGCGAAGTGACCAACTCCGCCGTGGCAGAGGCCACCTATGGCCCGCCGGGCAACCAGACACAGGTGCTTTCGCCCGCCGACAGCGTGACAGTCACCGGCGAGCAGCTGCCCGCCCTGACCACCGCAAAGGCCGTGATCGCAGGACCGAACCCGGCGGCTGCGGGGGATGTGCTGACCTACCAGATCACCACCGATAACACCGGCAACCAGACCCTCTCGGGTGTCGAGATCACCGATGCCCGGATTCCAGCGCTGACCTGCACGGTCGATGCCGCGCCTGCCGCGGCGCCGGTGACGCTGGAGGTGGGGCAATCGCTCGTCTGCGAGGGTACCTATACGGTGACGCAGGAGGATATCGACGCACAGGAGCTGGAAAACACCGCTGATGTCGCCGCCACCAACCCGGAAGGCACCCCGGTGACGGACAGCGCCACCACCACGCATCCGCTGGAGGCCTTTGCCCCCGAGGTGACGGTGATCAAGGACCTGCGCGACACCGAACCGGATGCTGCCTTCTCTGCCGTGGGGCAGGAGGTTGTTTACCTCATCACGGTGCAGAACACCGGCAACATCACCCTCGACACCATCGACGTGACCGACAGCCTCGTGCCCGGCACCTGCACCGTCGGCCCGCTGGCCCCCGGCGAGGAGGATGCGACCTGCGAGTTCACCTACACGGTGGTGCAGGCCGACATCGACCGCGGTTTCATCGACAACACCGCCAGCGCAGAGGCCCAGCCCGCCACGCCGGACAGCGACCCGGTGACCGGGGAAGACACGCTCACCGGCGACGGCCCCGAGCAGGAGCCGGAATTTGCGCTGAACAAGGTGGCCGATCTCGCCAGCTTCAGTGCCGTGGGCGAAGTGATCACCTACACTTACACGGTTGCGAACACCGGCAACGTGACGCTGACCGATGCGCCGACCGTCACCGATGACCGGATCGCGACGGTCACCTGTGAACCCATGCCCGCAGGCGGCCTGCTGCCGGGCGAGTTCATCGAGTGTACCGGCACCGATACGGTCACGCAGGATGACCTCGACGCAGGTGATATCACCAACGTGGCTTCGGTCTCTTCGCCCGAGGCGCCGTTTGACCCGGCCAACCCCGGCAATGCGGGCGCGACCGAGACGGTGCCTGCGGTGCAGACCCCTGCCGTGATCATCGATAAGGTGGCCGATGACGCGACCGAAGTGGTCGTGGGGCAGGTGGTGACCTACAGCTACACGGTCACCAACACCGGCAACGTCCGCCTGACGGACGTGACCCTGACCGATGCCCACACCAGCGCCAGCGGCACCGCCGCGCTCGCCATCGAAAGTGGCGGTGTGATCGCCACGTTGGAGCCGGGTGTGCCGGTGACCCTGACATCCACCTACGAGGTGACGCAGGCCGATATCGATGCGGGCAATGACCTGACCAACACCGTCAGCCTCACCGCCGACAGCCCCGATGGCAGCACGCCCACGGCCAGTGATGGCGAGGTTGTCACCGTTGCGCCGGACCTGCCGGAGCTTGAGGTTATCAAGCAGGTGCAGGGCACGCCCGGCACCACGCTTGGCAGCACCGTGACCTTCGAGATCACCGTAGAGAACACCGGCAACGTGACCCTGACAGGCCTGACACTGGACGACACGCTGCGGCGGCAGGATGCGACCGATATTACCCCTGCGCCCACGCCGGTGCTTGCAGCGGGCGACGGTGCAGAGCTGTCTCCCGGCGAGGTTTGGACCTACGAGGTGAGCCATGTGCTGACCCAAGAGGATATCGACGCCGGCGGGCTGGTGAACTCGGCCACCGCCACCGGCACCGCGCCGGATGGCGACCCGGTGAGTGACGTGTCCGACAACGGCGCTGGCAACGGCAGCAGCCCCACGCCCTTTGCCATCCCCGAAACGCCTTCGGTGGAAACGCTGAAAGAGGTGACGATCCCGGCCGAAGAGGTGGGCGAGGTAGTGACCTTCACCATCACCGTGGAGAACACCGGGAACGTGACCCTCACCGATGTGGCGGTGACCGACGACGGCCTCACCCGGCTCGACAGCACCCCGCTGACGCTGGCCTCCGGCCCGACCTTTGCCGGTGCCACGCTGGGCTCCGGCCCGGGCACACTTCAGGTGGGCGAGGTGGCGAGCTACACCGCGACCTACGTGCTGACGCAGGACGACATTGACGCGGGCGGCGTGCAGAACGTGGCCACCGGCTCGGCGACCTCGCCGGGCGGGGCGGGGGTGGACGACCCGACAGACACACCTGCAGTGAACGAGATCGCCCCGGCCCCTGCCATCGACATGAGCAAGGCGCTCGCCGCGGGCGGGCCGACCTTTGATACCGTGGGCGACGTGTTGGACTACGAGTTCACCGTCGAGAACACCGGCAACATCACCCTGACCGACCAGATCGTGATCGACGATCCGCTCATCACCGATGCGGGTGGCACGATCTCCTGCCCGCTGCCGCCCTTCGCGCCGGGTGCGGTGGTTGTCTGCACCGGCAGCTATACCGTCACGCAGGACGACATCGATGCGGGCGAGGTGCTCAACAGCGCCACCGCCAGCGCGGGCGATGCCGATCCGGTGACGGATGACGAGACGGTTCCGGCCCAGCAATTGCCTGCCGTGACGGTCGACAAGGTGGCCGAGGAGCTGCCTTCGGAGGAGTTCGTCACCGGGCGCGAGGTGAGTTACACCTACACGGTTGAGAACACCGGCAACGTGACGCTGACCGAGCCGGTCGCCATCTCTGACAACCTGATCCCCGATGTGACCTGTCCGGCGCTGCCCGCAGGCGGGCTTGCCCCCGGCGCGACGCTGGAATGCACCGGCACCTACACGATCACCTCGGAAGATGTGGAACTGGCCAGCACCACCAACCTTGCCACCGCGAGCAGCGGCGGCACGGACTCGCCACAGGTTTCGGAGACCATTCCGCTCGACGGCACACCGGCGCTGACCATCGTGAAAGACCTCGGCTCCGTCACCGATGCGGGCGGCGCCCCGCGCGCGGGCGACCAGTTTGCCGAGGTGGGCGACCTGATCACCTACAACTTCACCGTGACGAACACCGGTACCGTGGCCTTTGCCAGACCGGTGGATGTGTATGACGACCACTTCCCCGATCCGATTGCCTGTTTCATCCCTGACCCGGCCACCAACCCCGACCTGATCGCGAACGAAGTGGCCGAGTGTTCGGCGGTCTACGAGGTGACGCAGGAGGATCTCGACGCGGGTGAGGTGTTGAACTCGGCCTATGCGCAAACCGAATACGGCTCGATCCCGACCATCGTGACCAGCCCGCCCGAAACCGAGCTGACCGAGGCGGCGACCGATCCGCAGATCGAAATCCTGAAGGAGGTCGACGCCGCCAGCTACACCCAGCTGGGTGACGTGCTGACCTATACCTTCACGGTCACCAACACCGGCAACCAGACCCTCAGCAGCATCGAAGTGACTGACCCGCTGCTGGCCGATCTGGACTGCAGCTTTGCAACCCTCGCGCCCGGCGCGGCAGAGAGCTGCACCGGCACGTTGACCATCACCCAGGAGGAGATGGACGCAGGGCAGGTGGAAAACGTGGCCTCGGTCGAGGCGATCACGCCGCAGGGCGGCGGGGTGGAGGACACTAGCGATCCGGTTGTTTCCACCGCGCCCGCGGTGCCGAGCGAGCTGGTGCTGGTGAAGTCCGCAACGCCAAACCCCTTTGGCGGCGTCGGCAGCTCCATCACCTATGGCTTCGCGCTCACCAACAACGGCCCCTTCACGCTGGAAGACGTGACGGTGACCGACCCGCTGGTGCCGGGCTTCAGCTGCACCGTGGCCAGCATTGCAGTGGGCGAGACCAACAGCTCGAGCTGCACCATGCCCTACACCGTCACGCAGGATGACGTGGACGCAGGCGAGATCACCAACAGCGCTTCGGCCACGGGCACCACGACCACAGGCCAGACCTCGGAAGCCGAGGACGAGATCACCACGCCAGGCCCCGATGCGGCCCCGGCGATTGACGTGATCAAGACGGCTATCGTGCCCGCCACCACGGTGGGTTCGGTCGTGACCTACGAACTGGCGGTGGAGAACACCGGCAACGTGACGCTCGATGTCTCGGGCATCTCCGATGAAATGGAGCGGATCGCGACCGGGCGGCCGACCTTCCTGACCACGCCGTTCGTTTATGCTTCGGGCGATGCCGACACCGACGATCTGCTCGATGTGGGCGAGATCTGGGTCTTTACGGCGACCTACGAGATCACCCAGACCGATGTGAACGCGGGCGGGGTCTCCAACACCGCCACGGTCACGGCGACCGACCCGAACGGCACGCCGGTCACCGGTGTTTCAGATGACGGGGTGGACGGCAATGGCGAGGCTAACCCGACGCTGGTCGAGATTGTCGCCGAGCCGGTGCTCGACGTGGTCAAATCCATCTCGCAGACAGGGGCCGTGGCAGGTGACGAGGTGATCTTCCTTATCGAAGCCTTCAACCGGGGTAATGTGAGCATCCTCAATGCCGTGCCGAGCGACGTGCTGACACGGCGCGATGGCACCGACATCAGCGCCGGGGTTTCGGCGCCGGTGCGGGTGGGGCCGAATGCCACCGCCCAGACCATTGAGCCCGGCGAAAGCTGGCAGTGGGAGGTGAGCTACACGCTGACGCAGGAGGATGTGGACGCAGGCGGCATCTCGAACCTCGCGACGGTTGATGCCGAGGGGCCGCAGGGCGACCCTGTGAGCGATGTCTCGCGCGACGATGATCCGGGCGATGGCAACCCGGCCGTGGACCCGACGGAGCTGGTGATTCAGGCCGCGCCGGGCATCGAGACGGTGAAGACGGTCATCGCCGGTGCGCCAACGGCGGCGGGCGACAGCGTGACCTTCGAGATCGTGGCGACAAACACCGGCAACGTGACCCTCTCGGGCGTGACGCTGGAAGACACGCTGACAAACCTCGACGGCACCGTGCTCACCCCCGACAGCGTCAGCCCCGCGCTGGATGCGGGCGGCAATATCGGGCCGGATGAAAGCACGAGCTGGCAGGTGGTCTACACGCTTACGCAGGAGGATGTGGACGCAGGCGGCATCGAAAACACGGCCACCGCGACCGGCACCAACCCCGGCGGTTTGCCGGTGTCGGATGTGTCGGACGATGGCGATGATGGTGACGGGAATGCGTTGAACGACCCGACGCAGGTGATCGTCGCGCCCGACAACACGCTGAACGTTGAAAAGACGGCCTCCACGCCCGAGCGGGTGGCGGGCAGCCTGTTCCGCGTGACCTTCACCATCACGGTCGAGAACGCGGGCAACGTGACACAGGAGAACGTGCAGGTTTCGGACGATCTTGCTGCATGGGTTGTGCCTGCCGAACTTTCGAGCGTGACGGTGCCTGCCGTGTCCGGCTTCGAGGCGGCCAGCCCGAACACCGGGTTCGACGGCGCGGGCGATACTGCCACGCTGGCCCCCGGCGCGGTGCTGCTGCCGGGCCAGACCGGCACGGTGACCTTTACCGTGGAGTTCGACATCGCCGATGGCAGCCCGGCTCAGGACAACGTGGCCGAGGTCACGACCGATCGTGTGACGGTGCCGGTGACGGCGGCGGCGGGCATCCCGGGGCTCGAAGAGGAGCCGGATCTGCTGGCCGAGAAATCGGTGCTGTCTGCCGGACCGTTCCGCGCGGGCTCGATCGTGCGCTACGAGGTGACCTTCACCAACAACAACACGACCGGCGAGAGTGGGCTGACGCTGGTGGACCAGCTGCCCGGCGGCATGCGCTACGTGACCGGCAGCGCCACCTTCAACGGGGCAGAGACGCCTGCGCCGGTGGTCAGTGGTCGCACCCTGCGCTGGGACGATATCGATCTCGCCCCCGGTGAAACCGTGACCCTGCGCCTTTCGGCGCTGCTGCTCGAAGGGGCAGGGGAGTTCACCAACCTCGCCTTCGCGTTGGACGACCGGGGCGTGCAGGTTTCCAACACGGCCGAGGCCACGATTGATGTGGCGCCGGAGCCGGTGTTCGATTGCGGCGACGTGATCGGCAAGGTCTTTGATGATCGCAACGGCAACGGCTATCAGGATCCGCCTCCGGGCCGGTCTGCGGCGGTGAGCAATCAGGAGTTTTACACCAAGGGCAAGTTCCAGATCGCGCCTGAGGTTGTCGAGCAGCAGCAGAAGGGTGAGCCGGGCATTCCGGGCGTGCGCCTTGTCACGGTGCGTGGCGATATCATCACCACCGACGAGTTTGGCCGCTACCACGTGCCCTGTGCGCTGCTGCCTTCCAAGATCGGCTCCAACTTCACCCTCAAGCTCGATGAGCGCTCGCTGCCGACTGGCTACCGGGTGACCACCGAGAACCCGCGGGTGATGCGCCTGACGGCGGGCATCATGACCGAGCTGAACTTCGGGGCGAAGCTGGGCAAGCTGGTTGAGGTGGACCTGACGGCCAAGGCCTTCGAGCGCGGCACCAACCGGCCCTCGGCGGCGCTGGCGCAGGGCGTGGACGGGCTGGTGAAGCAGATCGGCAAGACCCCCACGGTCCTGCGGGTCACCTACTACCGGGCGGGCGAAAGCCCCGATCTGGCCCGCGCCCGCCTGAGGGCGGTGGAGGCGCTGATCCGCAAGCGCTGGCGCGGCAGCTACAAGCTCCAGATCGAAACGACGATTGCGAGGGTTCAGTGATGTTTGGAACAGTGAGCAAGTTCGGTCTTCGCAGCCTTCTCCTTGGCGCCACCGCGCTCGTGGCCCTGCCCCTGCACGCGCAGGACGGCTCGGGCTTTGCGATCTCAATCGACGGGGCGACGGTGGCTGGCGATCCGGTGATCCAACGCACGGTGCCGCGGCCCGATGCCCAACTGGCCGAAGCCGACCTGCGGATCCAGTATGACGGGCTCACGGTTACGCCGCGGCTCGACCTTGAGATCGTAGGTGATGCGCTGGGCCCGGTGGTGCAGTTGCAGACGGCGCTGAACTATCCGGCCTTCGTGCAGCGCGCGGAAATCCTCGTTTACGACGCCACGACGCGCGGCGCGCCCCGGCTTGCGAGCCGACAGGCCGTGGCGGTGAACGGCGTGGCCAGCGTGACCGTGCCGGGCGAAGAGGCCTATGCGGTTCTACGGGTCTATGACGCCAAGGGACGCTTCAACGAGACTGCGCCGCTGGCCCTGCACACGGCAGACAGCCGGGCGCGGGAGGATGGCGTGGAAGAGGGCACCGACGCCACCGCGCGGCAGGGCTTTCGGGTTTATGGCGGGGCGGTGACCGTCTCGGGCAGCAGCGTGGCGCCGGGCGCGCGGGTGCTGACGCTGGGCGAGACCATCCGCCCCGATGCCTCGGGCACCTTCGTGGTGCAGCGCATCCTGCCGCCGGGCCGCTACCCGGTGCAGGTGGCGGTGCAGGGCGGCGGGCAGAACGTGGATATCGTCCGCGATATCACCGTGCCGCGCTCCGAGCAGTTCTATGTGGCCACCGGCGATGTGACATGGGGCTTCAACGAGGTCTCCGGCGAAGAGCGCGAGACCTACACCATCGGGCGCTTTGCGGGCTATCTGAACAGGCGCTACGCCAGCGGCACCGAGCTGACGCTGCAACTGGATACCGGCGAGGGCGATATCGGCGATATCTTCCGCGACCTCGACGAGCGCGACCCGCGCTCGGTGCTGCTGCGGGTGGATCCGGATGACCTCTATCCGACCTATGGCGACGACAGCACGCTGGTGGATGACACGCCGACCTCGGGCAAGTTCTACCTCCGGGTCGAGCGCGACAACAGCTACCTGACCTGGGGCGACTTTCAGGCCGATGTGAACGGTGGCTATCTGCGCAACGAGCGCACGCTTTACGGCTTTTATGGCCATTACGAGACCCCGGCGGCCACCAGCCACGGGGAACCGCGCGCGACGGTCGATGTGTACGCGGCCCAGCCTGAACGGATTGCCCAGAGGGACGTGCTGCGCGGAACCGGCGGCTCGGTTTACTTCTTGCGGCGGCAGGATATCGGGATCGGCACCGAGACGGTGACCATCCAGATCCGCGATGCCTCCACCGGGCGCGTGCTGGAGACGCGCAGGCTGATCGCCGGGCAGGACTACCAGATCAACTACATTCAGGGCGTTGTGACGCTGGCCGCGCCGCTCTCGTCTTACGGCAGCGGCAACGGGCTGGTCATCACCGATCCGGGTGGCTCCAACGATGTTAACCTCGTGGTGAATTACGAGTATTCGCCCACCTCCACCGATGTGGACACCTTTGCCTATGGCGGGCGCGTCGAAGGCTGGGTGAGCGACAAGGTCCGCGTGGGCGTGACGGTGATGAGCGAAGACACCGACGATGGCGACCAGCGCGCAGCCGGGGTGGACCTGCTCTGGCGGCACAGCGAGAACACCTTCGTTTCGCTCGATTACGCGATGAGTGAGGGGCCGGGCTTCAGCTCGAACCTCTCTACCGATGGCGGGCTGGTCTTTGACACCTCCGACGGCGCGGGCGGTGAAGGCGAGGCCTTCCGGCTCGACACACGGGTGGACCTGCAGGATCTTGGCCTCAGCGCCGAAGGGTTCTTTGCCGCCTACTTCGAGCGGCGGACCGCGGGCTTTTCGACCCTCGATTACGACACCACGAGCGACGAGGAGCTGTGGGGCGTGAGCCTCGACATGAAGGCCAGCGACCGGCTCGATCTGGCGTTCTACTACGACAGCTACGAGAACGACGCAGGCGAGCATGACAAGGAGGGCGGGGTTGAGCTGGAATATGCGCTGAGCCAGCGCGTGACCCTTGGCGTGGGCCTCGAGCATCTCGAACGGCGTGACAGCAGCGACGATGGCAACCGCACCGATGCGGCGGTGCGCCTGACCTATGCCACCGGTCCGGAGACCGAGGTTTATGGCTACGTTCAGAAAACCCTCTCACGCTCTGGCGACCTCTCCCGCAATGACCGCTACGGCGTAGGCGGCACCTTCGAGCTGGGCCGCAACTGGACGCTGGAAGGCGAGATCTCTGACGGCGACCTCGGGCGCGGTGGGCGGCTGCTGTTCCGCCACGAGAAGGGTGAGTACGAGACCACCTACTTCGGCTACGAGCTTGACCCGGGCCGCGAGCTGACCGGGGTGGACCTTGATGGCACCGACAACGGGCAATTCGTCTTTGGTGGCACCCGAGAGCTGGGCGACGGGCTGACCGCCTTTGGCGAGAACACCTATGACATGTTCGGCAAGCACCGGGCGCTGACCTCGAGCTACGGCGCGCAGTACAAGCACACCGATTACCTGACCTACTCGGGCACCTTCGAATACGGCCAGATCCGCGACACGGTGAACGGCGACTTCGAGCGCCATGCCCTGAGCCTTGGTGTGGCCTTTCAGAACGAGCGCACCACCGCCTCGGCGCGGCTGGAGTATCGCAAGGAAGATGGCTCTATCTCGGGGTCGCTACGCGACAGCGAGACACTGCTCTTCGTGGCCGACGCTCGGCATGAGATCGACGATGCGCGGCGGCTCGTGTTCAGCCTCGATGCTTCGACAACAGAGGGCGAGGGGGTGATCGTGGAGAGCGGCGACCTCGTGGACCTGCAGCTTGGCTATGCCTTCCGCCCGGTCGACAACGAGAAGCTGAACATCCTCTTCCGATACCGTTACCTGCTCGACACCTACGGCGAGCAACTCGACAACGACGACGAGCCGGGCGCGCTGCAACGGACGCATGTGCTTTCTGCCGAGGCCTCCTACGATCTGAATACCGAGTGGACCCTCGGGGTGAAGGTGGGTGCGCGCTTCAGCGAGACGGCGGCCGACGCCGACAGCGACTGGGAGCAGAACAATGCGACCCTCGCGGTGGCGAACCTGCGCTATCACTTCGTCCACAACTGGGACGCGCTGCTGGAGGTCCGGGCCATGCACTTCGAGCAGACCGGGACCACGGAGTTCGGCGGGCTCGGGGCTGTTTACCGGCAGATCGGGCCGAACGTGAAGCTGGGCGTCGGCTACAACTTTGGCTCCGTTTCCAGCGACCTGACGGACATCGAGTACGATGAGCGGGGGGCCTTCCTGAACCTCGTGGCGAGTTTTTAGGGGCGGACTGGGCAGGTCGGTTGCGGCGACGAGGGCGGACGACTTGCCGTCGCTCTGGGTGGCGATGAGAACAATTTCATCGCGGTACTGATGTACCTGCGGTGTGGCCTTCGTTTCAGTCCGATTTTGTGCCCGCTTCGCGCAGCACCGCTTCGGTGTGCTGTCCAGCTGTCAGATCATGATCGCATCGACGCGGCTTGCCTTAGGCAGACACCCCGATCCGAGCGTCGGTCACGAGAGCTTTCCAGGCGTCCAGAAAGCGTGTTTCCAGCTGTTGCACAGGGCCTGGTTCGGGCTTGGCAGGGCCCGTTTCGCTCGATGCGACCGATGTGATCAACTCGGCCCATGCGGCGGTGGTGCAATCCTGTGCGGTGTGAACGCCGAGGGGTGCATGGTCGGTCAGGCCGTCAACCGCCTGCACCAGGAGGGCGCGGTTTGCGGCGCGGGCTTCGATTGCGACGAGGCCGTATGCCTCCCAGCGGGAGGGCATTGCGACGGCATCGACGGCGGCGAAAGCCTCGCGCGGGTCTGTCGCCAGCCCTTTGAAGACAATGCGCGCATCATCGCCAGCGAGGGCGCGCAGCCGGGCTTCCTCCGGGCCTTCGCCGTAGATGTGCAGGGACAGGTCGGCGCGGCTGACCGAGCGGAATGCCGTGATCAAGGTGTCGAACCCTTTCTGCCGGTCGAGCCGCCCGATGGCGCCGAATGTGCGGATGGGGCCGGTGCGCGCGGGGAGAGCGCGAAAGGCCGAGAGATCGACACAGGAGGGGATGACGGAAAGGCGGGCGGGGGCAACGGCGCCGCTGCGGGTGAGCCATGCGCCTTGCGCCTTGCTCACGGCGACGACCCGGTCGAACAGGCGGTAGGCGGTGCGGAGGAGCAGAGCGAAGCGGCCCTTACGGCGGACGCATTGGGCCACGAAACCCTCGGTGTAGCTGTGCTCGACATGGATGAGCCGGGCGCGGGGATTCAGCAGCCGGAGCAGGGTCAGCATGGGCAGGGTGCGCCAGCTCACCGCGAGGTGGGAGACGATCATATCTGCCTCGAGACGGCCAAGGCGCAGGCTTCCACGTGGGACGTGGCGGAGCCTGTGATCGGCCTGTTCCGCCAGTTCGGGCGAGGTGACGAGGTAGTCGAGCACGCGCATGACGCCGCCGGCGGTAGCGTCATCGACGAGGTGGAGGATGCGGGGGCGGCTCATCGGGCGATCTCGGCGCTGAGCGTGGCGGGTTTTTTGCCGGAGCCGATCAGGCGAAACACGAGGGCCGCCGCGAGGGTGGTGAGGGTCTTGCCCGGCTCTTCGAGCAGCGGCAGGCGGGAGTTGGAGAGCGCGGCACGGATGAGCCTGTGGGCGCGCGCGCCGTCCCGGTCGGAGATGGCCCGGCGGGCGAGATAGCGCAGCTGGTAGGCGCGGGCGGCGCGGGTGTTGACCTCGAAGAAGGCCGGGTTGAGGGGGGCGAGCTTGTCGACCATCCGCTCCCAGGCGGCAAGCTGGCGCTCGGTATTGGCAGAGAGGCCGCCGGAGTTGACGCGATAGCGGGTGAGCAGGCCTTCGATGCCTTCAAAGCGCCAGGAGGTGGAGAGGGCGATGCGGAGCCAGCATTCAATATCTTCCGACTGGCGGAAGGTTTCGTCGAAATACCAAGTGCGGGAGGGCTCCTGCCGGGGGCTGTAGCCGATCTCGTTGAAGACAGCGCGGCGGATGACCGGGGCGGAGCCGTTGCCGATGGGGTTGCGCTTGAAGATCGTGCTGGCGTCGACGCCTTCAAGACGCGGGCGCTGGGCGGTGCGGAGCGAGCGCGAGGCCTCGTCGATCAGCGCCGAGCCGGAGTAGCTGATTCCGACTTCCGGGTTGGCGGCGAGGTGGGCGGCGTGGCGGGCCAGCTTTTCGGGGTGCCAGAGGTCGTCGGCGTCGCAGAAACCGATGATCTCGCCCTTTGCGGCGTGGATGCCGGAGTTGCGGGCCCCGGCGAGGCCGCGGTTGGCTTGGCGGACAATGCGCACACGGGCATCGCGGGTGAAGCGGCGGGCGATCATGGGAGTGCGGTCGGTCGAGCCGTCATCGACCACGATGATCTCGAAGTCGGGGTGGGTCTGGGCGAGCAGCGCGGTCAGCGTTTCGGCGAGGGTGGCCTCGACGTTGAAGGCGGGGACGATGATGGAGGCGAGGGTCATGGGAGAGCCTTTCTGGCGGGCGATCAGGAGAAGAGGGCGCGGCGCAGGGGACGCGGCAGGACGGGCGCGAGTGCGGCCCCGGCGAGGGTGAGCGCGCCGCGGCGCGCGGGCGAGAAGAAGCCGGCAGGGCTGTGGCGGAGGCCGGCAAGGGCGTGGCGCAAGGCCTCGCGCGGGTTGCCCCCGAGCCGCAGGGCGCGGCGGGCGAGGTAGCGGGCGTGGACGGCGTGGCTCTCGTCATCCGGTTCAAAGCCATAGCGGGCAGCGGTTTCGAGCGCGGTGGCGCGGCCTGCGGCCATGGCAGCGAGGTTTGTGGAGAGGCCGCCGGTGCTGGTGCGGTAGAAGGTGTGGAGCGCGGGCAGGCCGATGACACGGGCGCCGTCCCCGACCAGCCGGATCAGCCACTCGAGATCTTCGTTGTGGACCATCGCGCTGTCGAACCCGCCCGTGGCGGCAAAGGTCTCGCGCCGGACCGAGAGGTTGGACATAGTGCAGACCGGGTTTTCGCCCAGCAGCATCGGGATGGTCAGCGGCCTCTCGGGCACGGTGGAGCGCACGCGGCTGTCGCCCGGCACATGGCGGAAGAACTCGATCTGCCCGTAGACGGCCTCAAGGGTCTCGTCTTCAAAAGCCGCCACGACCTGCGCCAGCTTCTGGGGGTGCCAGAGATCATCGGCATCGCAGAAGGCAACGAGCGGCGCTGTGGCGTGGCGAAACACGCCTGCATTGCGGGCCACGCTGGGGCCCTTGCCGAGGTTGGCAACGAGCCGGATGCGCGGATCCTGCCATGCGGCGGAGTGCACGAGGGTCATGGTGCCATCGGTGGAGCCATCGTCGATGCAGATGGCCTCCCAATCGGCGAAACTCTGGCGCAGCAGGCTTTCGAGCGTGGCGAGAATGGTTGCCTCGGCGTTGTAGCAGGGGATGACGATGGAGATCGCGGGCATGGGTCAGACCTTTGCGAGAGTGGGGCGGGCGAAGGCCGCGTGGAGGGCGGGAAGCGAGGCCAGCACCATCACCACGGTGGCGGTGAGCGCGTAGCCGGTGGCGACGGGCAGAAGGCCTAAGGGCGCGAGGGCGGTGGTGTTGAGCATGAGCGCCGCGGTCATCAGCGCGGTCACGCGGAACTCGGCGCCTGCGCGGCCCTGCGCCCGCATCCAGCCGGCGGCGGCGGCCCAGAGGGTGGTGGGGATGGCGACGAGGCAGAGGATCGACACGATCTGAGGCAGCCCCTCCCAGCCCGCGCCCAGCAGCAGTGGCACGTAGACCGGGGCCAGCAGCGCCTGAGCCAGCACGGCGGGGGTGATGAGGCCGAGGCCCAGTACCATCGCCTGCCGCAGGGCCTGTGCCCGGTCGGTGCTGGTGCAGAGGTGCGGGAAGAGCACGGTGGAGAAGGCGGTCGAGAAGGAGGTGGCGAGGCTGAGGCCCGCGTTGAAGGCCATGAAGTAGAGGCCCAGTGCCTCCGCGCCCATCAGCGTGCCGACGATCAGCTTGTCGGCCTGCATCCGCAGCGCCTTGACCAGCTCCACCCCGAGCACCGCCGCGCCGAAACGAGCGAAAGGCGCGAGCGGAGCCCGGGGGGCGGACGGGTTTGGGGACCACGGGTGGAGGCGGCGCATGGCGACGAGCCAGAAGGGCGCGGTGAGCAGGCGCGGGAGGATCAGCGCGAGCGCCGAGGGCCAGGCCAGCGCCAGCGCCGCCGACATGAAGTTGGCCGCCACGATCTGGCCGCCGGAGATGGCCGCCGTCTGGCGCAGCTTGCCCGCGCGCATGGCCAGCGCTGTCTGCACCAGCCCGCCCGGCATGAAGACGTATTCGCCCGCAAGCAGGAGAATCAGAAGCAGGAGGGTGAGGCTGCCGCCCGCGGCGTAGAGCGCGACGCCCACTGCCGATTGCAGCACGAAGAGGCCGAGGCACCAGGCCCAGAAGATGCGGTGGGCGGTGGCGCAGGTGGCTTCCAGCTCGTCGTCGCGGGCGGCGATGATGCGCTGGCCGACGCCGTTCTCGGTGAGGGACTTCAGGATGTCGGCCGCCGCGAGAGCCGCCGCCGCCACACCGATCTGCTCGAGATCGAGCGTTCGGGCGACGGCGACGACCACCAACAGCCGCGAGACCTTGGCAGCGACCTCGGACGCCCCGTAGGCGAGGAGGTTCTGCACGATACGAGATGTTCCGTGAGTGGTAAGCATCTGTTTGGTCCCTTGGCGGTTGGTAACCAAGGTTTAGGCCAGCGCTTTGCTGCCGTCTTGCGCGCCCAAGGAGAGGCGAAGGGCGCAACAGTTGTGCATCATATCCCAACGGATAGGGTGCCCGCGCCCGACGCTCCCTCGACCGGGGCGAGGGAAGGACGTAACAATCATTCAACCGCAGGCGACAAGGCGAAAGCAGTGATGGTGCAGGTATTCAAGTCTTCCACGGCGCTGGTTGCCGCACTGGCCCTGAGCGGGTGCGCCGCACTCGATACGCCCGACAACCTCGAGCCGGTCGCGCAGGGCGATGCCTATCAGGCGCAGTATCGCCAGCCCGATGTGAGCCGGGATGAGGCGCAGTTTCTTCGGTCGGCCACGATCAACGCCCAGAAATGCCGCGCCCCGCGGGGCGGTGCGGGCGGCAAGGCGAGTGGCGCGACGGCGGCTTCTGCGCTGCGGGGCGAGCGGCTCACCCGGAATGATTTGGTGGATGTCCGCGTCGGTGACGATGAAACCTTCAACGGCGATTATGTGGTCTCGCGCGATGGCACGCTAAAGCTGCCCTTTCTTGCGCCGATCCCGGCGCAGGGGCGGCTGACCTCGCAGGTCGAGGCCGACATTGCCCGCCAGCTCCTCGCCGGAGACTTCTTTGCCGAGACCCCGCGCATCTCGGTGCGGGTGGCCGATTTTGCCTCCGTCACCGTGGGCGTCTCGGGCGCCGTCTTCGAGCCCCGCGCGGTGGAGATCGGAGGCGTGCCGGGTGACCAGGTCGACAGCCGCCGCCAGCAGGCGCTTGGGGCCTCCACCGAGGGGCGCAACCTTTCCGCCGCGCTGCGTGCGGCCGGGGGCGTGCGACCCGATGCCGACATTTCCGCCGTGGAGGTGCGCCGGGGCGGCACGCTCTACACGCTCGATATGCGCGGCGTGTTCGCGGGGCAGAATGCGATGGACATCATGCTGCTCACCGGCGACGAGGTGAACGTGCCGAGCCGGGGCTGCTTTCAGGAAGACCTGATGCGCCCCAGCCCGATCAGCCCGCCGGGGATTTCGCTCTTCCTGTCGAACCTGACCCAGCCCGCCACCGGCAACGCGCCCTCGGCCATCGGGCGGGAGACCCGCGAGGTGCCTTATGGCACACGCTACCTGCAGGCGGTGGTGAACACCAACTGCGTGGGCGGGGCGCGGGCGACCAGCGCCAACCGCTCCTCGGTGCTGTTCTCGCGCAATCCGATCACAAAGGTCTCGGTAGTTATCGAGCGGGATATCGAGAACCTGCTGCGCCGTGCAGACCGGGACGACTACGACCCCTTCCTGCTGCCGGGCGACTCCATCGCCTGCTATGACAGCACGATCACCAACGTGGGCGAGATCGGGCGGGTGCTGGGGCTGCTCCGGCCCTGACGTTGCCTATTGCGCCGCCGGGCGGGGGGCCTTGCGGCGCTCGGCCACCAAGGCGGCGCGGGTTTGCGCCCATACCTGCGGCAGGGCGGCGATGCCCTCCTGCATGGCTGCGACCTCTCCGGCCTTTGCGGCATCCTCGATACCTACAAGAGCAGCCCGCAGAGCAACGGCGCCGAGGGTGGCCGAACTGCCGGCGATCTTGTGAGTGCGCGCGGCGGTGTCTGTGAGATCCGCCTCGGCGGAAGTGCCAAGGAAGGCGATCAGCGCCTCGACCTCGGTGCCGAAGCGGTCGAGCAGGGTGCCAAGAGCCTCCACGCCAAGGGTTTCGCGCAATTCATCAAGGTAGCTGCCCGCGACGGCGGGGTTCTCGGGCAAGCGGCCGGGCGTGTCGGCACCTGCGTGATCGGCCAGCACACGGTCGAGCGCGGCGCGGGAGAGCGGTTTGGTCACGATGTCGTCCATCCCGTCGGAGAGAAACGCCTCCTGCTCCTCGGCCACCGCATTGGCGGTGAGGGCGATGATCGGCACCCGCGCGGAGGGGCCGTGGCCGGCGCGGATGGCGCGGGTGGCCTCGCGGCCATCCATTACCGGCATGGAGATATCCATCAGGATCAGGTCGAAAGACTCGGCTCCGGCCCGCTCAACTGCCTGGCGGCCGTTCGGGGCGTGGGTCACGGTATGGCCTGCAGCCTCCAGCATTTCGCGAGCGACCATGCTGTTGATTTCGTTGTCCTCGACCAGCAGCACCTTGCTGGCCGCCGCCGTGCTGCGCGGTTTGCGAGCCGCGACCTCGGGATCTGGCGCGGTCACGGGTTCGACCGGCAGGCGGATCAGGAAGCTGCTGCCGACGCCTTCCTCGCTCTCGACTTCGATCTCACCGCCCAGAGCGGTGATGAAGCGCTTGGCGATGCCGAGGCCGAGGCCGGTGCCGCCGACCTCGCGGTCATAGGCGGTATTGCCGGTCAGGAAATCGTCGAAGATATGCGCCTGCAGGTCCGGGCTCATGCCGATGCCGGTGTCGCTGACGGTGATTTGCACTTCGGGGCCGGTTGCGCCGTCCAGACGCTCGGCCTCCACCCTGACCCGACCGCCGCGGGTGAACTTCACCGCGTTGCCGATCACGTTCATCAACACATGCTGAAGCCGGTCGCGGTCGGCTCTGATCCAGTCCAGCTGCGGGCCGGACCAGCCCCATTCGAGAGTGGTGTCCTGCGCCAGAGCTGCGCCGCTCTGGTTGTCGACAATGTCCTGCAACAGGGTGGAGAGGTTCATCGCTACGGGCCGAAGCTGGAGCTTGCCCGCGTCATACTTGGTGATGTCGAGCACGTCGGAGATGTGGCTCATCAGCAGCTTGCCCGAAGTGTCCATGTTCTTGATGTAGCGGGCCTGCCGGGCGTTGAGGGAGGTGTCCTGCAGGAGTTCGAGGTTGCCCAGAAGGCCGTTCAGCGGCGTGCGGATCTCGTGGCTCATGGTGGCGAGGAAGTCGGTTTTGGCCTTCTCGCCCGCCAGCGCCCTGTCGCGTGTTTCGACCAGTTCCTTCTCCGATTGAACCCGGTGCGAGATGTCGCGCAGGAAGGAGATGAAGATGGTGCCCTCGGCGGTCTTGGCGGATTGGATGGCGAACTCGACCGGGAAGACCTCGCCCGACTTGCGCCGTGCTTCCAGCTTGATCCGGCCCTTGCCGACCACCCGTTGCTCGCCGCCATCGCGCATGCGCTGCATGCCTGCATCGTGGGCCGCGCGATATTGCTCGGGCACGATCAGGTCACCAAGGTTGGACCCCACGGCCTCTTCGGCGCTGTAGCCGAAAATCTGCTCGGCGGCGGCGTTGAAGTCGAGCACGGCGCCGGACTTGTCGACCACGATCACCCCGTCGAGCGCGGTGGAGGTCACCACGTTCATCCGGCTTGCGCTCTCCAGCACCTCGCGGCGGCGGCGCACGTTCTGGCGGTTGAGGTGGTTGAGGTAGGCGGCGAAGCCGAGGAGGGCCAGCACCAGAACGGAGACGCCCACGGCAAGCTGGGTGAGGGTGACGGCGACGTTGTTGCGGCGCTGGTCGGATTCGACGGCAAAGTAGTTGAGGCCGGAATTGGCCAGGGCGCGCACGTTGGGGCGGACCTCTGCGGTGCGGACCAGAAGCTCCGGCGCGGCGGCGGCCAGCTGGGCATCGGGCGCGTCGATCAGTGGCACGGTGCGGTCGAGAAAGGTTTTCACGATCCGCAGGTTACGGGAGAACTCCGGCTCGTCGCGCAGCCCGGCATAGAGCGAGCTTTGCTCCAGTGTGGTGATCCGGCTGTAGAAGATATCGTATTCGCGCCGCAGTTGCTTGAGCTCATCACCCGGAGGCGTTGGCAGGGCCGCGAGGTGGATCTGGAACTCCAGAAACTCCACCTCGGATTGCGAGAGGGTCCATTGCACGTTGTCGGAGCTGGCGGAGTTGAGCAGCTTCAGGTCCCGCGCCACGTGAACGGAGAGATAGACAAGGGCCGCAACGCAAAAGCCCGCCGCGATGGCGGTGGCAAGAAGGCGCGGGCGGCGCCAGCGGCTGAACAGGCCTTCCATGGGCTCTCCTCTCGGGCGGGCGCGGGCCAGTGTTGGCCCGGCGCTCCTTCAGGCTTAGTCGACGACCACGATGCGGTCGAGTTGCCAGATGCTGCGGGAGTAGATCACCTCGGTCCGGTAATCGGCGCTGGAGTCATAGGGATAGACGATCCAGAGCGGCCCCTTGTCGCGCACCGACATCTCGGCGCCGTTCATCCGGTAGGCCACGATCGGGCCACCCTCAACGGCATCCTCAAACGGGATCTCGACGGCGTAATCGTTGATGGCGGTCGCCCGCAGGGTGCCGCCTTCGATGCCCGCTGCCTCGGCCAGCACCTTGAGCGAGACGCCTTCGAAGGTGTTGGTGCCCTCGGTCCAGATGGTGGTGGTTTCGATGGTCTCGGCGCCGAGCGCCTCGAGCATGGCGAGGTCGAACTGGGCGGTGTCGCCGGCGTTGGTGGTGCCGATCTCGCCGGAGAGGGTGAGGATGACCTCGCCCTCGGGCGCGGCCAGATCCTGTGCGGCGAGCGGCAGGGCGGTGAGCGCGGCAATCGCCAGCGACTGGATGAGTTTGCGCAGCATGTCGGTTGCTCCTTGGTTTCCTGTGGCACTCTATCTCATGGATGGGCCCGGAGGCCCAAGTGGTCAGGCGGATAGGGACCTATCCTTTGGGATAGGTCTGGTTCAGGCCACCTGCCTCAGGGGCGCACTGCGCTCGGCGAGAAAGCCGCGCAACTCGCCTGCCAGCTCGGGACGGTCGAGCGCGAAGGCGGCGGTGGCTTGGACGAAGCCCTGGATCGAGCCGCAATCGAACCGCTCGCCCTCGAAGGCGTAGCCGTACACACCTGCGTGCGGCAGGTCGGCGTTGATGGCGTCGGTGAGCTGCAGTTCGCCGCCAGCCCCCGGGCCGAGGGTTTCGAGCTTCTCAAAGATCGAGGGCTCGAGGATGTAGCGGCCGATCACGGCACTGGTGGAGGGGGCCACGTCGGCGCGGGGCTTCTCGACCATGCCGCGGGCCACGGAGACCCGGCCATTCTGGCCAGCCACGTCGAGCACGCCATAGGCGGAGACCTTGCTGCGCGGCACGTCCATGGTGGCGACCATGTGACCGCGGGTGCGGGCGTGGGCCTCGACCATCTGGGCTAGCGCGCCGCGGCGGGCGCGGATCACGTCATCGGGGAGCAGCACGGCGAAGGGCTCGTCGCCCACCAGCTTGCGGGCAAGCCGGACGGCGTGGCCGAGGCCGCGCGGGTTGGGCTGGCGCAGGAAGCTGAGCGCGCCTTCGGGCATCCGTGTGCGCTCCAGCGCGGCGAGGGCATCGGCCTTGCCTGCGGCCTCGAGACGTTGCTCCAAGGCGGCGGCGGTGTCGAAGTAATCCTCCAGCGCGCCCTTGCCGGCGGCGGTGACGAAGATGAACTCCTCGATCCCGGCCTCGCGGGCCTCGTCCACCGCGTATTGGATCAGCGGGCGGTCGACCAGCGGGAGCATCTCCTTGGGGATCGACTTGGTGGCGGGCAGGAAGCGGGTGCCCATTCCGGCGACGGGGAAGACGGCTTTGCGAACGTGGGTCATGGCAGGGGTCCTTTCGGTGAGTAGATGAGAGTGGAGTGGGGTCGGGTCAGTAGGCGCCCCGGCCGCCGAGCACGGCGCCGAAGGTGCGGGCGATGAGGGAGATATCGAGCAGCAGGGTGCGCGAGGCGGCGTAGGAGAGATCCATCTCGACCATCTTGTCGAAGCCGATGGAGGCGCGGCCCGAGACCTGCCAGACCCCGGTGAGGCCGGGCTTGACGGCGAGGCGGCCAAGCGCACGGGGCGGGTAGGCGGCCACTTCGGTCGGCAGGGCAGGGCGCGGGCCGACGATGGCCATCTCGCCCTTCAGCACATTGAGGATCTGCGGCAGTTCGTCGATCGAGAAGCGGCGGATGAAGCGGCCGACGCGAGTGATGCGCGGGTCGGCCTTGGACTTGAAGCAGACGCCCTCACGGTCGGAGGTGGCGAGCAGCGCGGCGCGCCGGGCCTCGGCATCCACGCCCATCGAGCGGAACTTCAGCATGGTGAACGGGCGGCCATTCCGGCCCACGCGGGTTTGGCGGAAGAGCACTGGGCCGCGGCTATCGGCCTTGATGGCAACCGCCGTGGCGGCCAGCACCGGGGCGAGCAGCACCAGTGCGGTGAGCGAGAGGGTCACATCGAGAAACCGGCGTTGCACGGCGGCAAAGCTCTCCGGCCCCCAGGCCTTGAAGGCGGCGTGGGTGAGGAAGCTGAGGTTGCCAGCAAGGTAGCGCTTGGCAAGGCGGCGCGGCTCCTGCGCCAGCCGCCAGACCCATTCGGCCCGGGCCTTGCGCACCCACTGGGGCGCGCGGCTGACGTTGCCTGCGAGAAAGTCGAAGAGGGCGCCGACAGCGAGGGTCAGGTCGGCGTTCAGCCGCCAGGCGTGGCGGTGCAGCCAGAGCTCCTGCATCGGCACGCCGAGGGCGACGAGCACGATGTCGGCGCCGCTTTCGTTGATGTCTTCCACCACTGTATCGGCATCTGCGGCGCCGTCGTAACCATCGCGAGTGCCAGCGATGGTCAGCGCAGGGATGCGGGCTTGGAGAGCGGCGGCGGCGGCACGGGCGGTGCCGGGCTTGCCGCCGAAGAGGTAAACAGATTTGCCCTGCGCGGCAGCCTGTTCGAGCAGCGCCGGCACGAGGTCGGTGCCATTCAGGTTGGCGGTCAGGCGCTGGCCGGTCATCTTGCCCGCCAGTTCCACCCCGATCCCGTCGGGCAGCAGAACGTCGGCCCCAGCCACGGCTTCGCGGTAGGCCCGGATGCGGCGGCGGATATTGCAGCAATGCGCGTTCATGAAGAAGGCGCGGCGGCGGCCCGGGGCGAGCAGTGCGGCGATGGTCTGTGCGGGCGTGGCATCGACCAGGTCAAGGCCGAGCGCGGGCAGGTTCGCGGTGGGCAGGGCCGGGGTGACGGCGGTGCAGGGCAGGTCGAACGTGGCGGCTTTCATCGGGCAAATCCTTGTGCTTCAGGAACTTGCCCTCTGATGCCTGCTGACCTTGCCCCGGCTCAACGGAGCGGGAGGAGAGGTGCGCGGCGCGTTGGTTAACCGATTATTACCAGTGGCGCGGAAACCTATCCGAAGGAGATAGTGGCTGGCCGAATTCTCCGTGCCTTTCGGTCCGCCAGCGGGTTAGATATGGGTGAAAGCGTTCTACCAGTGCGGAAACCCGGGAGCCTCCGATGCGCGTTCTGATTGCCGATGACCATGACCTGCTGCGCGACACCCTTGTGATGTTCCTGCAGAGCCAGGGCGACATCGAAACCGAAACCGCGCCCGACCTGCCCGCGGCCCACAAGCTGATCGAGGGTGCCGACACGCCCTTCGACCTCGTGCTGCTCGACCTGAACATGCCGGGGATGAACGGGCTAGACGGGCTGAAGGCGACAATGGCGCTGGGCGCAGGCCAGAGGGTGGCGCTGCTCTCGGGCGAGGCCACCAAGGAGATCGCCGAGAAGGCGCTGGAGGCAGGCGCGGCGGGCTTTGTGCCCAAGACCCTGCCGGCGAAGTCGATGATCAACGCGGTGAAGTTCATGGCGATGGGCGAGCAATACGCCCCCATCGACTTCATGACCGCCGCTGACGAGACCCCCACCCACCCGATGGCCGAAAAGCTGACGCCCCGCGAGCTGCAGGTGCTGAAGGGTCTGACCGAGGGCAAATCCAACAAGGAAATCGCCCGCGACCTCGACATCACCGAGCCGACGATCAAGCTGCACATGAAGACGCTTTACCGAAAAGTGGGGGCGTCGAACCGCACCCAGGCGGCACTGATGGCCCGGGAGGCGGGGTTGTTTTGAGGGGGGTGAGGCTGCGAAGGTCCGCAACGAGCCCACGGTGATAGATGGCGCTCGTGCAGGAACGTCGGCTATAGCTCTGGGCCTCTCCAGGAGCTGACTTGCCAGTGTTTTATAGGTACTAACTTCAAAGTTCCGAAATGGATCGGCCGGGTCTCCAGCCTTGTCCAAGGTTATAATTGTCGAAGAAACCAAATATTTGGTTGGTGGCACCGTCGTAAACGCACCCGCAATAAGAGCAGCGTGTTGGCTTTCCGACAGCTTCCCGATGTGCCTCAGGAAGCTGCTCAAGCATACCAAGGCTCATATTGCTTTGACGTCCAGCAGTGCCGCCCGAGCAATCGCCAGCAGGACAGACTTTTTTCATCCTTTGCCATCCTGATATTCCATTCCTACGAACGTATTTCCCTTATGTTGGTAGATGTGCATCTGCACATCGGCAGGACAGTTTTCACAGGTGAAATGGACAGTCAGACCGTGACGACGACTGCTTGGATTACCAGTTAAATTCCGGTCCGTCTGAACTTTATCACCCTCGATAGTGACGTGTGTTCCCTCATTTTCGTCCTCGCCCCTGTTGAAAACCTCAGTTCGGCCTTGGTGCAGGTAGAACCCGTCGCAAGCCGGACAATGTAATGTGTTTTCTCCGAACGACGAAACCATGTCGCTTAATTTTGCGGCCTTCTGTGTCATATTCTATTGTCCGATGCGTCGTTTGTGGTTCGTACTAGAAGGTCTAATAGAGGCGGGGTCTTCTTTCATACACAAGTGCGTTCCTGAAGTCACCGTTGTTGACTGCGCCTCAAAGTAGACATTGCGTCAAGCGCAGCAAAGCGCAGCAAAGCGCAGCAAAGGGCAGCATAGCCCCGCAAAGCAGCGACTCTGAGGATACGGCCAACCCTGAACCCGTCCTCCCCGCCAACCTACCCCATCGGATAGCCCCCACCCCCTGATGCCCCTCGCACCTCCCCGCCCGCGCGGAGGCGGGGCAGGGCCACGCCCTCTATGGTCCGCCCTGAAGGAGATGCCCGATGACCCTGCAAGACACGTTTCACGCCGCCAAACCCGCCCGCACGCGCCGCCTGACCGGCAAGCGCATCCTGCTGGGGGGGCGGATCGGCGACCTCGGGCGGTTTCCGCGCTATCTTGCCTTTGCGCTCATGGGCGGGGCGGCGATCTGGGCGCCGATCACGGGCTACCTGCGGACCGCTCCGCTCACCTTCAAGTCCACGGCCTCGCTGATCCTGCCGGGCTCGGGGGCCTCGGCCTCGATGAACCTCAACGGCATCGGGCAGGCCTCGTCCTATGCCAATTCCGCCTTCGCCAGCAACGCGGTGAGCCCGACCGAGACCTACAAGCGGCTGATCGGGGCCGACCGGATCGTGGATGCCGCCGCGGGCGCGATGGGGATGACCCGCCGCGAGTTTGGCGCGCCGCGGATCAACCTCGTGGACCAGACCAGCCTGATCCACGTGGAGATGGCCGGCGGCAGCCCGGAGACGGCGCAGGCGCGGGGCGATGCGCTCATTGCGGCCTTCTTTGCCGAGATCGACGCGCTCCGGGCCGACGAGATGGCCACGCGGGAGGACAGCGGGTTGGCCGCGATTTCCGAGTACCGCAGCTCGGTGGCGGCGACCCGCGAGGACATCGCCGCGCTGCAGGGCGAGACCGGGCTGATCTCGGCCGACCAGTATGACGCGATGGTGGAGGAAACCCGCCAGCTCCAGAGCCGGGTGCGCGATGTGGAGGCCACGCTGAGCGAGAAGACCCAGAGCGTCGCCGCGCTGGAGGCCACGCTGGGCGTGCCCGCGCGGGCCGCCGCCGCAACGCTGAAGCTCTATGCTGATGCCGAGTTTGCCGCGCTCACCGAAGAGGCCGCCACCCACGCCGCGGCGCTGGCAGAAGCACGTTCGGCCTATGGCGAGGGGCACCCGAAGGTGCAGGTGGCGCGCGCGGCGCAGGCCTCTGCACAGACCGCCACGCTGGCGCGTGCCGCTGCGGTGACCGGGCTCGATCCCGCCGCGCTTTCTGCGCTCGACCTCGCCCCCGATGGCGCCCGGGCCGAGCTGCTGGCGCAGCTGGTGCGGATGGAGGCGGAGCGCGCGGGCGTGGCGCGGCAGCACAGCACTCTCTCGGCCCGGCTCGACGCCGAGCTGGCGGAGCAGAAGCGGCTGGCCGCCCCCGCTGCCCGGTTGCAGGACCTGCAGCGCGACTTCACCGTGGCCGAGGCGGTCTTTGCCAGCGCCATCGCCAAGACTCAGTCGACCAAGTCCGACGTGTACGCCTCCTACCCGCTGGTGCAGGTGCTGGAGAACCCCTCGCTGCCCGAAAAGCCCTCGTCGCCCAACCGCAAGCTGGCGCTGGCCGCGGGCGTGGCGGCGACGCTCATGATGCTCTTCGGCCTGCTGCTCGGCTGGATGCGCGGCGCCCTGATCGGCCGCTTGCTGGCCCGCCCGGAGCAAACCGCATGACAGGCCTCACCGGCCCCGAACGGCTGGTCTACAGGACGCTGGTCTGGACCTGGCCGTTCTATGCGCTGGGCGCGCTCTATGTCGTCGGGCCGGTGCTGGCCTGGCTGCTGGGCGGGTTGGCGGCGCTGGCGCTTTACCTCGGGCCGGCGATGCGCGAAGACCTGCGCCCGACCGGGCCGATGCCGCCGCTCGTCTGGGCCTGGTTCATCGGCATGGCGGTGATGCTCGTCGCCCTCTGGGCCGGGCATCTCGACTGGGGGCTGGGGCTGAAGCAGACGATCAAGAGCTCGATCGGCTGGGCCAAGGGCTGGGCGCTACTGGCGCTGTTTCCGCTGGCGGGCGCGGTGCTGCAGATCCGCCGGGAGGTGCTGATCCGGGGGCAATGCGTGGTCGGGCTGTGGACGCTGGCGCTGGCGCCGGTGCTGCTGGCCGCCCCTTACATCGGCTTGCCCGAGCGCATCTTCACCTCGCCGCTCAAGGCCATCGGCGGGCCGGGGCCGGAGTACTTCAGCGTATTTTTCTTCACTTGGGACCCGGCGAGCTGGACCCCGCGCTGGCAGTTCTACGCGCCCTGGTCGCCCTTCGCGGCGCTGCTCGGGGTCATCATGGTGCTCTTCGCGCTCGAAGAGAAAGACCGGCGCTGGATGGCGGCGGGCGTGGCGGCGGGGGTGCTGATGATCCTGGCCTCCAAGTCGCGTATGGGGCTAGTGGGGCTGGTGGCCTGCACGGTCGCCCCGCGGATGTTGCCGCTCATTCTGCGCGGCTGGGCCTGGCAGGTGACGGCGGCGCTGACCGCCTCGCTGGCGGTGGTGGGCACGACGCTGGCGACGATGGCGGGTGATGCCGTCTCGGCTTTCAAGGGCGCGCGGGCCGACAGCACGCGTGTGCGCGCGACCCTGCAGCGGATTGCCCGCGAACGCTGGGAAAACGAGGCACCCTGGTTCGGCCACGGCACGGTGCATCCCGGCTCGCACGCGGTGGAATACATGCCGATCGGCAGCCACCACACGTGGTTCGGGCTGCTCTTTGTGAAGGGGCTGGTGGGGTTCTTCGCGCTGCTAGTGCCGCTCGCCTGGCACGTGGGGTTCGCGCTCATCGACGCGGCCCGCCACCCGCGCGGGAGGCTGCCGCTGGGTATCCTGATGACGATGGTGCTGCTCTCGTTCGGCGAGAACATCGAGATCGAGGCCTACATGCTTTGGCCGGGCCTCGTGCTGCTGGGTGTGCATTTGCGCGAAGTTGCTCAGGCCCGCGGGGCTTGAGTGCGAACTGCTTCTTTTCTGCAGCTCGCGTGAATTACGCGCGTCGCCCCGGACCAACGATGGGGTAAACCTACGGCCGACCGATGGGCTGGAGGTCGCTGAAAGCCTTGCCGGTGGCTTGCTCGTATTCCGCCTCGTCCCAGAAGCCGATCAGGATGCCGGTTTCGGCAGCCTTTTTCTGGCGCGCCAGTACTTCGGGGGTGGCGGTGATGCGGGTGTGGTGGCGGGTGGCCCAATCGAGCAGGGCGGCCTCCATCCGGGTGCGGACGGCGGTGTGCTCTGCGGCCTCCGAGGCTCCGAGATCGGTGAGTTCCTGCGGGTCGGTCTCAAGATCGAAGAGCACGGGGCGGAAGCCCTCGCAGCGGATATACTTCCACCGGCCATCGAAGATCATGGTGGTGTGGGCGTGCTCCTGCGGTTGGTCGAGGGTGCGGGCCATGTCGGACCAGTGGTAATCATGCTCCGAGATCGCGTAGCGGCGGGAGAAGCCCTCGGTGCCGTGGAGCAGGGGGGTGAGGTCGCGGCCCTCGATCACATGGGGCTTTGGCTTGCAGCCGAGCGCGTTCATGAAGGTGGGGGCGAGGTCAATCATCTCGATCAGTTCGTCCGAGACCACGCCGCGCGACGCCTCGGCCTCGGGGCGGGGGTCGGCGATGATGAGCGGCACCTTCACCGCCATCTCGTGGTAGAAATCCTTGTCGCCCATCCAGTGGTCGCCCATGTAATCGCCGTGATCGGAGGTGACGGCAATGATTGTGTTCTCGCTCAGGCCGGTCTCGTCCATCCATGCAAAGAGCCGACCGAGGTTGTCGTCGAGCTGTTTGATCAGGCCCATGTAGGCGGGGATCACCGTTTCGCGGACGTGATCGCGCGAGAAGCTCTTGCAGACCCGCGCTGCGTGATAGGCGGCGACCAGCGGGTGATCGGTGGCCTTCTCGGCCTCCGAGCGCACCGGCGGGACGATGTGATTCTCGTCATACATGTCGTGGTAGGGCGCGGGCACGATGTAGGGCCAGTGGGGCTTGATGTAGCTCAGGTGGCACATCCACGGGCGCCCATCGGCTTCGGCCTCCTGCATGAAGGCAATCGCGCGGTCGGTCATATAGGCGGTTTCGGAATGCTCCTCGGGCACGTTGGCGGCGAGGCGGGAGTTCTTGAGCAGCCAGGCCGAAAGCAACTCGCCATCTTCGTCGACACCGGAGTTCGCGAAGTCTTCCCACGGGTTCTCGGAGGAGTAGCCGTGGGCGACGAGGTAGTCGTCATAGGCGGACCAGTTCTGGCGTGGGCTGTCGGGGTGCAGCCCATCGTCGCGTTCGAAGGGTTCGAAGCCGCATTCGCCCCGGCGCACGCCGATCTCGCTTTTCGGGTCGATGCCGAGCCAGGTCATGCCCTCAGCGTCTGCGGTCATATGGGTCTTGCCGACCAGAACCGCCCGCGCCCCGGCCTCGCGCAGATGATCGCCCAGTGTCGGCTCGCCGATGCGCAGGGGCATTCCGTTCCATGTGGAGCCATGCGAGCGCACATAGCGCCCGGTGTAGGCCGACATCCGCGAGGGGCCGCAGACCGGGGATTGCACATAGGCATTGGTGAAGCGCACGCCGCGCGCCGCCAGCGCGTCGATATGGGGAGTGTGCAGGTGCGGGTGGCCGTAGCAGCTGAGGTAATCGAACCGGAGTTGGTCGGCCATGATCCAGAGGACGTTGGGGCGTTTGGTCATTGATGCGTCTCTCTCTCCAGCAGCTGGTCTGCCGGGGTATGCAGGAAATCTTCGAGCTTGGTCAGCAGGGTGATGAAGGCGCGGATCTCGTCTTCGGTCATGCTTTCGCGCAGGGCGGCACGGCGGCGGGCCATGACGGGGGCGGCGACCTCATAGGCGGCGCGGCCCTTGCTGGTGACCTCGACGACGGTTTGCCGCTTGTCGGCCTCGTCGCGGGTCATGGTGACGAAACCCTTGTCGCGCATATCGGGGAGGGCGCGGCTGAGCAGCGAATGATCGGCGCGCTGAATCGCGGCAAGATCGCGGATCGTCATCGGCCCGGCCTCGCACAGATCCCACAGCGTGCGCCACTCGACGATCGAGATGCCGCCACCCCGTTGCAAGAACTGCTGCCCCTGCTTGCGTGAGGCGGCGTAGACGGCGGGCAGGCGCGAGAAGACGTTGAGCTCTTCATGCGCACGCCGCTCCCTGATCGCCTCAGGGGACAATTTTCCTTTGTCAGCCATGGTCTCCTCCATCGCCCAGATAGAAGCCGAAAAAATAATACGTGACAAGTCATATAATTTTTGTCACCGTGAGCCCATGCCCCGATCTGCGGGGCGCCCGCCTTTGGAGGAAGGCGAAGAACATGGGAGGACAGACATGATTCGGACGACGATTCTCGGCGGCATGCTGGCGCTGGCGCCGCTGACCGCATCCGCGCAGGCCACGCTCACGGCAGAAACCACCACCCCCGGCTCGACGCCGCATTACATCGACTCGACGCTCGCCGCCGTGCTCGACAGCGCCGGTGTGGCGACCATGCAGATCACCGAAGGGGCCACGCTCACCAACTCGGTGCAGGCCGTGGCCGAAGGGCGGCTGGACATGGCGCCCGCGCCGCTGATCCTGCCCTTCCTGCTGTCGCGCGGGATCGGCCCCTACAGCGGGGTCGGCCCGGAGAAGGGGGCGGAACTGGCCTCGAACATCCGGGTGATCTTCTTCAACGCAGGCTCGGCGCAGTTGCTGGGCTACTACAACAGCAACCCGATCGAAGACATCCGCGACATGTCGGGCAAGCGCATCTGGAACGGCCCGCCCCGTGGTGCGGCGCTCACCTCCGGGCGGGCGATGATTCAGCTGCTTTCGGGCGCGAAGGACGGCGAGGACTACGAGGGCGTGCAGACCCCTTGGCCCGATACCGTTTCTACCATCACCGGCGGGTCGGTCGATGCATGGACCATCCCCGAAGGCCTGCCATCGGGCCGCGAGATCTCGCTCGCAGCCGCCGGCGGCATCACCATCCACGATGTACCCTCCGACCTGCTCGCCAGCGAGTTGGGGCAGCAGATCATGGCCGCGCCGGGCCATGCGCCCTATTCGGTGCCGATTGAGGACTTCCGTAAGGCCTATGAGGGCAACGACATCACCGTCGTGGTGGATGACGACAGCTTCGACAGCTTCGCCACCGCCTTCGGCCAGATCGTGCCCGCCACGCTGGACGAGCAACTCGTCTATGACATCACCAAGGCCTATCTCGAAGGCAAGGACCGGTTCATCAACGGCTCGCCGCGCGGACCCTTCGCGATGATGAGCTTCGGCGATATCGACGGTGTCAGCCAGGGTGCCTGCGGGGCCGTGCAGATCAAGATGCACCCCGGCGCGATCCGCGCGTTCGAGGATGCCGGGCACAGCATCGCCGATTGCCTGCGCCCCTGACCCCTTGCGCCTGACCCGCGCAGGACGTGGCCGCAGAGCGCGGCCACGTCAGACCCCCTGAACCCCGAGGGCTCCGAGAGATGACCGAGACGAACGACACATGGCCTCTGGGCCAAAGGATCGCGCTTACCCTCGCGTTCATCCTCGTGGTGGTGGGCATGATCAACACCATGCCCGAGATCGCCGGGCTTCAGGACTTTGCGCGGGAGGTGACGGGGCGGCCGTTCTTCCGGGTGTCGGGCTTTCCGCCTGAGTATTTCTATCCGCCGGTGTTCTTTGTGATGATGCTGATCGTCGCGCTCAACTCCAGCGTCTTTCGGGCGATGAAGCGCGATGGCGCGCCGCGCCCGTGGCTGGGGCTGATGCTGGATGCCGGGCTGATCATCGCCGCCTTTCTCGGCGCGCTGGGCTTTCTGGTGGAGATCGACTCCGTCTGCCTGATCGACCAGATCACCGGCGAGCGGGCGCGGCTCATTCAGGAGGCGGCCGAGCGGTCCGCCGGGGTCATTCCGGGCATGTCCTTCGAGGCCGAGGTGCCGGCCTGTCAGGCGCGGTTCGGGATCTGGATCATCCCGCTGCTCTTCACCATCATCACCCTGTTCTTCCTCTACAACGTGCGGGTCTGGGGGATGCCGCTGGTGATCGTGGCGAGCGTGGTGGTGGCCTATACCGTGGGCACCGCGCTGATCTGGATCTTCGATCTGTCGGACAACAACTTCCTGCTCACCAAGCTGGGGGCCGATGGCGGCGATGTGCGCGCCGCGGCGATCCAGAAGGCGACCAACGTGTTCATAACGCCCGATGGGTTCATGGGTCGGTTCATGGATATCGTCGTGAACCAGGTCTTTCCTTACGTGATCCTTGGTGCGCTCTTCGGCAGCAGCGCGGGCGGCACATCGCTGATCAAGCTGGCGGTGCGGCTCACCCGGCGGCTGCGGGGCGGGCCGGCACATGCGGCGATTGTCTCTTCGGCGATGTTCGGCACCATCACCGGCGGGCCGGTGACCAACGTGCTCTCCACGGGGCGGCTGACGATCCCGATGATGCGGCGCAACGGCTTCTCGCCGCAGTTCGCGGGCGGGGTGGAGGCGGCGGCCTCCTCAGGCGGGCAGATCATGCCGCCGGTGATGGGGGTTGCGGCCTTCGTGCTCGTGGCGCTGACGGCGGTGCCCTACACAAAGGTCATCACCGCGGCCTTCCTTCCGGCGATGGCCTTCTTCTTCTCGATCTTCCTCGCCGTGATGTTCCAGGCACGGCGCGAGAAGGTGGAGGCGATGCGCGACATCCCCGACGACCTCGTGATGGAGCGGCACGACTGGACCAACCTGATCATCATCTTCCTGCCGATCCTGACGATCCTCTTTCTGCTGCTCGGCAACAAGGACAGCTTCAGCGAGGGCATTCTCGCCAGCATCCTGCCGCGACCGGTGTTGCAGACCATCGTGAACGCGACGGGTGATGCAGTTTCGGCCGGATGGTGGGCGGTGGCGGTGCTGATCCCACTGCTCTTTCTTGACCGCGAGACCCGGCGCAAGCCGAGCCGTGTGCTGACGGCGCTGGGGGAGGGGGGCATCCTGCTTTCGGGGCTGTTTCTGCTGCTTTTCGCGGTGTCGATCATCTCGGCCTTCCTCAACGAAAGCGGCCTGACCGGCGAGCTGACCCGCGCGGTGACCTCCTGGCTGGAGCGGGCGCAGGTTATCCGGCTCTTTGGAATGGAGATCGAGATTGTCGGCGGGGTCTACCTGATGCTGGCGCTGTTCTGCGCCATGCTCTGCGCAATCCTGCTCGGCATGGGCATGCCCACGGTGCCCGCCTATGTGAACGTGGCGCTGTTGCTCGGCCCGCTGCTGGCCAACCTTGGTGTCAGCTTCTTTACCGCGCATATGTTCGTCTTCTACTTCGCGGTGGCCTCGGCGATCACGCCGCCGGTGGCGATTGCCGCCTTTGCGGCAGCCTCGATCACGAAGACCGAGCCGATGCGCACGGGCATCGCGGCAGTGCGGGTCGGGATCGTGATGTTCACCATCCCGTTCGTCTTCGCGTGGTATCCGGAGTTGCTGCTGATCGAAGAGGCGGTGACCATCACCGACCCGAACGGCCAGAAGGCGCTCATCGAGGGCTACACCGGCGTGGTCGACTGGGGTGCGATGAGCCTGCTGGGCCTCCGGCTGGTGCTGGCACTCTACCTGATCGCCTCCGCGCTGGCCCGCTATGACCGGGGCGCTCTGGCGCGCTGGGAAGTCGCGCTGCGGCTCTTGGTGGCGGTGCTGGTGATGTGGAAGACCCTGCCGGTGATGCTCACCGGCGTGGCGCTGGCGGTGCTGCTGCTGGGCTTCCATGCCGTGCAGGCGCGCCGGGGCGAGGCCCGGGCGCTGACCTGAGAGCAACCGCGCGCGACACCCGGCTCGCCGGGCGGCGCCGCGCTCGCGACAAGTTGCACTGTTCGGGCAAAAAGCGCCCCGCATCCCCGTGCGTTCGCCTCCATCTCTGCTAAGGGAGGAGCATGAACCTTGTCCTGATCATCACGATCATCGCCGCGCTCTTCGTGGTCATCGGCACGGCGGAGCCGCTGGCGGCGCGGTTGCGGCTGCCGTTCAGCGTGATCCTCGCTGTGCTGGGCGTGATGATCGGCGCGGGGGCGATCTTCTTTCTGCGCACAGAGCTGACCGATGCGCTGAACCCGGTGGCCGAGGCGATCCTCGCGCTGCCGATCCGGTCGAACATCTTCATATACGTCTTCCTGCCCACGCTGCTGTTTCAGGCCACGCTGGGGATGAACCTGCGGCGCATGGTGGATGATTGGGTGCCGATCCTCGTGCTGGCCGTAGTGGCGGTGGTCGTCGCCACGCTGAGCGTGGGGTTCGCCCTGTCGTGGGCCAGTTCGTTGCCGCTGGCGGCCTGCCTTCTGATCGGCGCAATAGTCTCCACCACCGACCCGTCTGCCGTGGTCTCGATCTTCCGCTCGATCTCGGCGCCGCGACGGCTGGCGCGGATCATCGAGGGCGAGAGTCTGTTGAACGACGCCGCCGCGATCGCGCTCTTCGGCCTGTTCATGGGCTTCGTGATGTTGGGCATCCCCGACCCGGAGCTTGGCGACGCTTTGGCGCAATTTCCCAAGTTGATCCTCGGCGGGGCTTTCGTGGGCTGGTTGATGGCGCGTATCGCGGTCTGGGTCATGGCGCTCTTCAGCCGACATGAACTGGCGCAGATCACCCTCTCGGTCGCGCTACCCTACCTTGCCTACATCGTCGCTGAGCAGAGCATCGGCGCCTCGGGCGTTATCGCCACGGTGGTGGCCGGGATGACGCTGAACCTCACCGCGCCGGGGCGGTTGCCGCCACAGGCCTGGGCCAACATGCGCGAGCTTTGGGGCGTGCTGGCGCATTGGTCGGGGGCGCTGATCTTTATTCTCGCCGCCCTGCTGATCCCGCGCCTGTTGGAAGAGGTGCGGCTTGAAGATGTGCTGCTGGTCGGCGTGGTCATCGTGGCGGCAGTGGCGGCGCGCGCGGCGATCCTTTTTGGGCTTTTGCCGCTGCTCACGCGCCTTCGGGTATCGCCCGCGGTGGACCGGCCTTACAGGGTAGCGATCCTCTGGGGCGGGCTGCGCGGCGCGGTGACGCTGGCACTGGCGCTGGCGGTGACCGAGAGCTTTCGGGTGCCTGATGGCATCCAGCGGCTGGTCGGCATTCTGGCCACCGGTTTCACCCTCTTCACCCTCATCGTGCAGGGCTCCTCGCTGCGCTGGGTGATCTCGCGGCTGGGGCTCGACCGGCTCACCCCGCTGGACGAAGCGCTCTCGCGGCAGGTGGTCGCCGTGGCCCTGCAGACCGTGCGGGAGGATGTGGCCAAGACCACCGAGAACTACGAGCTGAACCGGGATATCGTGCGCGGCGAGGCCAAGCGGTTTGGCGAGCGGCTGGATGCGGCGGTGAAGGCGGCGGAAGACAGCGTGGATATTCTGGACCGCGACCGCGTGGCGCTGGGGCTGATCGCGCTGGCCGGGCATGAGCGCGATACTATCCTGCACCGTGTGCGCGAGCGGACGATCTCGGCGCGGATGGCCGAACAGGTGCTCTCCAATGCAGACCGTCTGATCGAGGGCGCCCGCACACAGGGGCGCAGCGGATACCAGCGCGCGGCGCGGCGGGCGGTTGCCTACGGGCCGGCCTTCCGCGCCGCGGTATTCCTGCATGGCCGCCTGTCCATGCCGTGGCCGCTGTCTCAATTGACGGCAGACCGCTTTGAACTGCTCCTCTCGCAAAGGCTCGTGCTGCGCGATCTGGGCGGGTTCATCGACCGGCGGGTGCGCCGCATTCATGGCCGCCGGGTGGCCGAGCTGCTCAACGAGCTACTGGCGCGGCGGATCGATGGGGTCGAGACGGCGCTGGAGGGGCTGCAACTGCAGTATCCGGGCTATGCCGAAGAGATGGAGCAGAGATTCATCCGCCGCACGGCACTGCGCTTGGAAGAGCGCGAATATGCGGTGATGCGGGAGGACGGGCTGATCGGGGCGGAGGTGTATACTGCGCTGGTGCAGCAACTCGCCGGGCGCCGCGCCGCCGCAGAGCGCCGCCCCTCGCTCGATATCGCCGCCCGCCGCTCCACTCTGGTGCGCCAGTTTCCGCTCTTCGCGGACCTCGATGACGCGGCGCTGAAGCGCCTCGGGCGGGCGCTACGAACGCGCTATGTGAACGCGGGCGAGGTGATCGTGCGCAAGGACAGCGCGGCGCGCAGCGTGTTCTTCATTGCCTCGGGCGCGGTGGAGGTCGAGACGGCGGGCCAGAGCTCTCGCCTTGGGCGTGGTGAGATGTTCGGCCATATGGCCCTGCTGGCCGAACGGCGGCTGCGCACAGAGGTGCGGGCCATCGCGCCGACCACGCTGCTGGTGCTGAGCGAAGACAGGTTCGAGGGGCTGATGAACCGCAGTTCCGCCATCCGCGAGGCCGTGCGGGAGAGCAGCGAGCAGCAAAGCGCGTAAGCTGTGCTGCTCGGTGGGCTTCGTCTCAAGAGCAGTGAGCCGTGGGCGGGGCATCTCCCCACCTGAAACCGCACAGCCGGCTACACAAGGCGGGCGGGTCGCCCAAATGAAAACACCCGCCACTGGGAGGCGGGTGTTTCCGATCTGGCCTGGTGGTTGGCTTAGTTCGCCGAGGCCAGTTCCTTGGGCAGGCGGAAGGTCCAGAGGAGGCCGCCCTGGTTGAGGTAGTTCACCTTCTTGGCAACCTCACCGCCCCAGAGCGGCACGGCGCCGCCCCAGCCGGAGATGACAGAGACATACTGCTCGCCATCGGTCTCCCATGTGATCGGCTGGCCGACGATGCCGGAGCCGGTCTGGAACGACCACAGTTCTTCGCCGGTCTCGTCGTCAAAGGCGATGAAGCGGCCTTCGGGGGTGCCGGTGAACACGAGGCCACCTGCGGTGGTCATCACGCCGCCCCAGAGAGGCGCGTCGTTCTTGAACTCCCACTTGATCTCGCCGGTGTCGGGGTCGATCGCCTTGAGGGAGCCGATGTGGTCCTCGTAGTTCGGCTTGATGGTGAAGCCGGAGCCGAGGTAGGCCGCGCCCTTCTTGTAGGTGATCGGCTCGTTCCAGATATCCATGCCCCACTCGTTGGAGGGCACGTAGAAGTTGCCGGTCTTCTGGCTGAAGGCCATCGGCATCCAGTTCTTGCCGCCGAGGAAGGACGGGGAAGAGAAGACGACCTCGCCCTTGGCTCCATCCGCCGCCTCCGCAGGGTTGCCCGGGCGGTTGGCCTCGTTGAAGATCGGGCGACCGTTCTCGTCGATGCCTTCGGCCCAGGTGATGTCCTTCACGAAGGGCACGGCGGAGACAAAGGCGCCGTCTTCGCGGTTCAGCACGTAGAAGTAGCCGTTCCGGTCGGCGGTGGCATAGCGCTTGTTGCCCTCGCGGTCGGTGTAGGCCACCACCTCGTTGACGCCGTCATAGTCCCAGCCCTCGCGCGGCGTGGTCTGGAAGTGCCACTTGATGTCGCCGGTGGAGGGATCAATGGCGATGCGGCTGGCGGCATAGAGGTTGTCACCGGAGCCGTCATTCGCCTGGCCCGCGTTACGCAGCCAGGAGTTCCACGGAGCCGGGTTGCCGGCGCCGAAGATCAGCGTGTCGGTCTCGATATCATAGGAGCCGCCGAGCCAGGTGGCGCCGCCGCCGGTCTTCCACATGTCGCCGGGCCAGGTGGCGTTGAGCTCGCCGGTCATGGTGCTCTCTTCACCGTTCAGCGTGCCCATGTGGCCCTCGATGGTCGGCCGGGTCCAGATCAGATCGCCGTTCTCTGCATCATAGGCATAGACGGTGCCGACGATGCCGAACTCGCCGCCGGAGTTGCCGACGATGACCTTGCCATCGACGATCAGCGGGGCGGCGGTGTAGCTGTAGCCGGCCTTGTAGTCCTCGATCTTCTTGTTCCAAACGACATCGCCAGTTTTCAGGTTCAGCGCCACGAGGCGGGCGTCGAGGGTGCCGAAATAGATGTTCTCGCCATAGATCGCGCCACCACGGTTGATCACGTCGCAGCAGGGCAGAATGCCCTCTGGCAAGCGGGCGTCGTACTGCCAGACTTCGGCGCCGGTCTTGAGGTCGATCGCGTAGAGCCGCGAGTAGGAGCCGGTGATATACATCATTCCGTCATGCACGAGCGGCTGGGTCTCTTGCCCACGCTGCTTTTCGCCGCCGAGCGAGAAGGCCCAGGCGGGTTGCAGGTTTTTCACGTTTTCCTTGTTCAGCGTCTCCAGCGGGGAGTAGCGCTGAAGGTGCCGCCCCATGCCGTTGGTGAGCACGTCGCCGGTGCTGGCCTGGTCATTGGCGAGGTCTTCTTCGGTCACCTGCGCGGTGGCGCTCCCTGCGCCAGCCAGCAGGCCGACGACGGCTGCCGTCATCAAAAACTTGTTCATGGATGTCCTCCCTGTCGCGATCTTCACGAGCCACCAGCCCGCCTCCTGCGGGTGGGTGCTGCGGCGAGTATTCTCCAACCGGGGGGCACCGGATATTGCACAATGGTCGTATTAAGGGTGAGATTTTTGCATTTATTACAGCATGTTAATCCGCATCGCGCGGGAGCGCGGCGGGGCCTTGGCTGATGCTGTGACGCGGCTCAGAAGAGCGGCGCGTATTTCCATTCGTCGGCGTCGGGCGTGACGGTGCGCGGGTCGTAATCGCCCTGCTGCAACTGCCGCGCCACCTTCAGCCCGGCTTCGGCGGCTTCATCCACCAGCGCGCGGCCGCGAGCCTCGTCGCGGGCAACGCCGTGACCCCGGATCAGGTCGAGCCCGTAGTTGAACTGGCCCACCGGGTCGCCAGCCTCGGCGGCCCTCCTGTCCCACTCGGCGGCGGCATCGGGGTTCTCGGATGCGCCGAGGCCGTTGTTGTCGAGCTGGCTCATCCACGTCATTGCGCCGGTGTATCCGGCGGCGGCGCAATTCTCGAAGAGCTTGCGGGCAGAGGTATGATCCCCGGACTTGGTAAGCGCATAGCCCATCGAGCAGAGCACCATGCCGGTCTCGCCCTCATCGGCGCGGTCCAGAAACCGCTGCCAGGTCATCTCATCGGGGTTCAGCGTGCCGTGCTCCTCATCGGCCAGAACAGGGCTGGCGGCGAGCAGGGCGGCGGCGAGCAAGAGCTGTTTCATGGCGGCAGGATACCTTGCAAATAGGGCACGCGTCACTAGCGCTATGGTCGTAGAGCCGCGCCCCAGGGGTAGCGGCCCACCTTGATCGACTTGATCGGCTCGCGGGAGGCGACGTCGATTACCGTCACGTCGCCGGAAACGCCGTTGGTGGTGAAGAGCTGGGACTTGTCGGGCGAGAAGGCCATGTGCCAGACGCGGCGACCGACGAGGATGTATTCTTCGACCTCGTAGCTCTCCATGTTCACCACGGCCACGTGGTTGGCCGGGCCGAGCGCTACGAAGGCGTGGGTGTCGCCCTCGGCAAACTCGAAGCCCACGGGTTGCACCTTGTCGGGGTGGACGCCCTTGATCTCGAAGTCGATCTTGGCCTTCTCCGCCTTGCTCTCCACGTCGAAGATGCTGACCGTGCCGCCGATCTCGGCGCTCACCCAAAGTTCGGCGCCATCTTCGGTGAACTCGGCATGGCGAGGGCGGCTATCAACCAGCGTGTTGGCCACGATCTCGCGGGTCTCTGTATCGATCCAATGGGCCATGTTTGTGGTCTCGGAGGTGGTGATCGCAAGCGCCCCGTCCGGCGAGACAGCCATGCCCTCGGGCTCAATGCCCACGTTGATCTGGGCCACGACCTTGCGGCTCTCCACATCGACGACCGTGGTGATCGCGTCATCCTCGTTGGCGATGTAGAGGTGCTTGTTGTCGGGGTGCAGCACGAACTGCTCGGGGTCTTCACCCGAAGGCAGATCATGCAGGATCTCGCCGGTTTCCGGGTCCATCACCTGCACCGAGTCGCTGTCGGAGGCGCAGATGTAGACCACCGAGTAATCGTGGCTGAAGGTGATCCCACGGGGGCGCTCGCCGGTGGGGATGGTGCGGGTGACCTCGAGAGTTTCGATGTCGATGACGCTGATGGTGTCATCCTTCTCGTTCGTGACCCATATCTCGGCGGCATTGGCCGCGAAGGGGAGCAGCGAGAGCGCGAGAGCGTGGCGCAACATGGGTTAACCTCCGAAAGCGGTGCAGGCGGACTCGGGGGCGTCGATCCCCAGCGTGTCCAACTCGTTGACTTGATGCAGAAAGCCCTCCAGCGGCGCCGTGGCCACGAGGGCGCGGGCATGTGCGAGGGCGATGGGCTGGCGCAGCTGGCCGTTCCACGGGCGGAACGACATGGGCCGCCCTTTGAAGCCTGCCAGCTCGAAGCTGTCGCCCAGCACATAGGCGCGAATCGCCGCCGGTTCGGTCGTGCTGGTGCGGGTAACAGCCTCGCCCAGAGTGCGGATCGCGGCCCAGGCTGCGTAATCCTCGGGCGCCATCGGGCGGCCCGCCGCCTCGGTGAAGCGCGATTGCAGCTGCGCCGCGCCCCATTGCTCGATCACCGGCGCCCACGCGACCGGCACAAGCCCTTCGGAGCCGGTGACGGGGCGGGGGAGCCATGTGTTGAACTCGAGGTAACGGCCAAAATCATGGGTCTCATCGGCGACCAGCAGGGCATCATAGTCGCCCAGTTCCTGAGTGAAGAGCGGCACTTCGGCGGAGGCATTGCGGCGCATGTCGGCGTCGAAGGCCCATTGCTTCTCGGCGCCGATCTCCAGCCCGAATTTGGTGGCGGAGGCCCGCAGCGCGGCGGCGAAGGCGGTATCCTCGGGGCGGGGGCCTTCGATCATGGCGATGTCGGCCCAGCGGCGCATGGCGAAGAACTGCATCAGCGCGTCGCTGCGCATGGAGAGCGAGGCGGCGGTGTGCAGGAGGTTGGCGCGGCAGCCCTCGCTGCGCAGGGCGTCGTCTTCCGCCGTGGCGTTGAACAGGAGCGCGGCTTGCGCCTCTGGCAGGTCGGCAATGGCGGTGAGCGCGTCGGCCGGTGCATCGATCACGAGGTAGGGCGAGGCGGCCAGCGCGGCGCGGGCAGCATCCAACGGGCTTTCACCCTCGGGCACCGAGACAGTCTCCAGCGCATACGTCTGCCCGAGGAAGCTGCCTGTTGTGGCGTTGTCGGCCAGCCCCAGTTCGGCCCCGGCGCGGCCAAGGTCTTCGGGCCGGGCCTCGAGGTTGGAGAGCGTCGGGGGCTCGGGTGTTTCGACCCGCAGATAGGTGACCTTGACCGAGAGCGTATCCGCTTCGGTCGCGGTTGCAGCCGTGGCCCAGAGCCCGGCGACGAGTGCCAGAAATGCGCGCATGATGTCCTCCCGGCCTAAACGCTAGCGAGGTTGTGCACCGCCCGATGTAGGACATTGGTCGCAAAATCCGGGCGTCTTGAACCAAAGTCCAATACCGCGGCGCGGCAGGCTGGGTCACAACCTCTGGCAGCGAACAGGGAGGAACACATGTCCGTCAGATCGAGCCTCGCCACGGCCCTTGCCGTCATCTTCACCGCCGGCACCGCGCTGGCCCACGGCGACGTGGCCCCGCAGCCGATGAACACCGATGCCCTGCCCGACGTGGGCGAGGAGTGGCTGATCGAAAATCCCTATCGCGCGGACAAGGTGGGCGAAGAGGCCTGGGCCAAGGCGGTCGAGATCGGCGCCTCGGGCTACAACCAGAACTGTGCACGCTGCCATGGGCTCGAGGTGGTTTCGGGCGGGCTTGCGCCCGACCTGCGGTTCCTTGAGGCGGAGGAGTACGGCGACGAGTGGTATGCCGAGCGTTACCGCGTGGGTTACACCCAGAACGGCACCACCAAAATGCCCGCCTTCGACGAGGTGCTGGGCCAGAAGGCCGGATGGGCGATCCGCACTTACATCGAGACCCGGCCCGACGACGAGGCGATGGCCGAGGTCGGCGATGAGCTGAAAGGCATTCGCGACCAGCTCGCAGGCTGGGCAGAGGGTGGCGAAGGCGCCGACGGGGCCGCCGTGCAGGCGCGCCTTGCCGAGATCGCCGCCGGGATCGAAACGCTCTCCGGCGCGCCCGTGGCCGATAGCGTGGCTTACCGCGCGGCCAACATCCTCGCCACCGATCCCGAGGCCTATGCCCAGGCGGCCGAGGTGCTGACCATCGGCCTTTCGGCCGCGCACTGACCGTGATGCGACGGCCCGTCGCCCTCATCGCACTCCTTGCCGGGTTGGCGCTTGGCCTTGTTGCCACACCAGCCCGCGCTCAGGATCCCTGCGCCGATTACGTCCCGCAGCCCAAGCCGCAGAACGCGGGCCGCGATATCGTGGGGCAGGATCTTGATACCATCATCGACCGCGGGTTCATGACCTTCGCGGTCTACGAGGACTACCCGCCCTACAGTTGGAAGGAAGCGGGCAAACCGCGCGGGGTGGACATCGAGATCGCCCGGCTCATTGCCGCCGAGATCGGCGTGGACGCACGGTTCAATTTTGTCGCCGCGGGCGAGAACGTTGAGGCCGATCTTCGCAACAACATCTGGAAGGGCGCGATCATCGGCGGGCGGATCGCCAACGTGATGATGCGGGTGCCCTACGACAGCGGGTTCAAGTGCCGTGTCGAGCAGGTGGTATTCACCGGCCAATATGCGGGCGAGAGCGTGGCGATTGCCTATTCCGAAGAGTTCTATCCTGACAGTGCGCCTGTGCCGGCCTACTTCCGCTTCGATCTGGTGGGGGTTGAGAACGACTCGATCTCAGATTTCTACCTCACCAGCTTTGGTGGCGGACAGATGGCGCCGAACGTGCGCCGCTACCCAACAACCGGCGCGGCCATGGCGGCGCTGGCGGCGGGCGAGGTGCCGGCCGTGATGGGGCCGCTGGCGGAGCTGGAGTATGCCCGCGCCGAGGGCGTGGCGATTCACCAGCCGCCGCTGGCAGGCTTTGCCGTGAGCCGCTGGACGCTCGGCGTCGGGGTGCATTTTGCCTACCGCCCACTCTCTTACACTGTGGATGACGCGATCTTTGCCGGGCTGGAAGACGGCCGGATTGCCGCGATCTACGCCCAATACGGGCTGACCCATTCCCCGCCTGAACGCTAGGCGCTGAGTTCCCCAACCGGCCTCTCCCTGCCGGACGACTGCCCCCGCCTCTCCTCCCCGGCGGGGGCATTTTTTTTGTCAGAGTGTCGTGAGGTTGCCTTCGGCGTCCACGAGGGTCACGCGGCGCAGGCCGGGCAGGCGGCGGACCATGCTGCGAATGTCATCGTCAGGGGCGAGGCAGAAGGCGGTAGAGGCCCCGTCGGCCAGTGCGGCAGAGTTTGCCTCGACCGAGACCGTGGACCAGATCGGCTGGGCATCCCCGGGGTGCAGGATGTGGCCCGCAGCCCCAAGCTGCATCGCGCCGGGGCTTGAGGTGGCAATGGCGCCGTCGGTCAGGGTGCGGGTGCCGAGGTGGCCATGGGCAGGATCCTCCAGCCCGATCGTCCAGCTTCCGCCGTGGCCTGCATATTCGCCGATGTTCACCAGCACCTCGCCAAAGCCGCGACGGCGCAGGGCCTCTGCCACGAGATCCGTGGCATAGCCTTGGGCGATGCCATTGAAGGTGAGCGCCTGACCGGGGGCGAGGTGCACCCGCGCGCCATTGCGCTGCACGCGGGACCAACCGATGGCGGCACGGCCCTCATCCCGCCCCTCGAAAAGTGCCAACCAGAGCGGTTGCACGGTGGGGTCGAAGAGGCCGTGGGTCGCCGTGTGGAGCTGATCTGTCAGCTCCATAAGCGCTGTGAAGTTCGGCGATAGGCTCAGGCTGCCCTCTCGGTTGAGGCGGGAGAGTTCGGAGGCGGGATCATAGAGGCTGAAGCTGGCCTCGACCGCCTTCAGCACCCGCTCGATCTCGACAAAGGCAGCGCGGGCCGCCCCGGCCTGCCCATGCAGCACGATCTCTGCCTCGGCGCCCAAAGCGCGCCCGCGCCAACGCTGCGGCGCAGCCTGCGCGGCCAGCGGCAGGGCGGCAAAACAGGCGGTGATCGAGAGGAACCTGCGCCGCTTCATTCTGCCGGCACCTCGCTGATGGGGCGTGCCCGGCGCCCGCCGCGGGATTTCAGCACAAGTGGCACGCATTGGGCCGGATCGTCATGGATGGTCACGCAATCGAGGCACTGGAAGCACTCGGAATACTGCACCTTGCCCGATCTCTCGATGGCCCCGTATTTGCAGCGCACCTTGCACAGCTGGCAAGGGCTGCCGCATTCGACGCGGCGCGGAATCCAGTCCTGCACCCGCAGAGCGCCCGCCAGTGCGAAGAAGGCGCCGAGCGGGCAGAGGTAGCGGCAGAAGCCCTTGAAGAGCACCATCGAGAGCACGAGCAAGAAGACGGCATAGGCCACGTAGGGCCAAGCGCGGATGAAGTAGGTGGTGATCGCGGTTTTGAACGGCTCGACTTCGGCGGCGGTGTCAATCGCGTGCGGGGCGAAAAAAACCAGTGCCACCAACCCGGCGAGCACCCCGTATTTGAGGTTCTTCAACGCGCGGTCGAGCCGGGCGGAGGGCTCGATCTGCGGCAGGCGCAGCAGCTTGCCGAGGTGGTGGGCGAATTCCTGCAACGCACCGAAGGGGCAGAGCCAGCCGCAAAACAACCCCCGGCCCCATGCGAAGAGGCCCAGCAGTGCCACCGCCCAGACCAACAGCGAGAAGGGGTCGTAGAGGAGAAAGGCAAGGCTGCCACCCTCCCACCCGGCGCGGATTACGCCCAGAACGGTCACGATGGAGAGCTGCCCTTGGCCCCACCAGCCGATGAAGCCGGTGACGAAGGCAAGGATGGCTAGCCGCAGAGGCGTGAACCAGCGCAGCCCGGCCATGCGGTTCATACCGAAGGCCAGTGCCGCGACGAGCGCGGTGAGAAAGCCTGCCAGCACCACGAGGTCGCCTGCGCGGGCATTCAGGGCTTCGCGCCATGGCGGCAGGGGCTGCGGCACCTCGGGTTTGATGAAGAACCGAGCGTCGGTGACATGGGGCACATCGAGGGTGACCGATCCGACCTCGGGCCGAAACACCCCATGCTCGCGCGTGGCTTTCACGTGCAGCTCCCACTCGCGGCTCGGGTCAAACCCCAGCCGCCGGTCGGTGCGCAGGATCATCATCGTGCCGTTATGCAGCGCATCGGGCAGGTCGGGATTGAGGCCAACGAAAAGGTCACTGTCGCGCAGGGCCACCGGCAGCCCGCCCTGGCTGGCGGAGAGCCAGTCGGGCGAGGTATTGCGCACGAAGTCTTCCGAGACCAGCCCGTGCCGCGCGGTCTCGATCAAAAGGATCGGCTCGTCGTTGCCGGAGATTTCGGTGAAGCGGGCGAGATCGGCCAGCGTGCTCTCATCCAGCACCGCGCGGGCAATGGCGGGTGGGCCGATGTCGACCACCCAGAGGTCGAGATAGGGCGCATCGGGCGCGGCCTGCGCCTCGGGGTCGTCATTGGCCCAGAGGGTGCCGGCGAAGGCCGTATCAATCTCGCGGTTGAGCACCACGCGTCGGGTGGCAAGGCCCTGCGTCACCAGATCCTCCCATGTGAGCGCCTCGTCATGCGACGGGTCGGGGTAGGCGGGCGGGCCTGCGGAGATGCCCTGCATCATCTCGCGGGCCACCTGATTGACGGCGGCGAGGATGCTCTCATGGGCGATCCGCACGCTGGCGGTGGCCTTGGTCACCCCGTCGAGATAGACCAGCGCGCTGCCCTCATCTGCCGCGCCATAGGGCGTGCCGACGACGAGAATGTCGGAGATGGAATGGCCGCGATATTGCTCGAAGAACTTGCGAAAGGGCACCTCGCCAAGGCCGGAGACGAAGATCGGCTCATTGTGCGACAGCAGGCGCACGTCGAGGTAGCGGCCATCGAGGTCGAGGGTGACCAGCACGTTGATGACCGCGCCGGAGAAGCCGGGCAGGGGGGCCATTGGCCCGGTCTCGAACACGTAGCCCGCCTGCGCGCCGCCGGAGTTCAGCAGGCTCCAAACGCCCTTTTCGTTCAGCGGCTCGCCAAGCGACATCGGCGGCACGATCAGCGGTGCGATCTCCTCGCGGCCAAGCGGCTCGGCCCGGGCGGCGACAAGCAAGACCAGCAGCGCAAACGCCGCCACCACGAACACGCGAAAGCCGGTAAGTCCTCCCATGCCGAAAATCTAGGCGGCAGGCTGGGCACCGGGATATGCGACCTTGGTCTGACGGAGCCTGGGGCACGGCCAAAACGGCAGCGTCCGCACAAAGGCAACGGCCTGCGCGGCGGCTTGATCTAAACGAGGGGAATGGTGGAGCCTAGGGGAGTCGAACCCCTGACCTCTTGCATGCCATGCAAGCGCTCTCCCAACTGAGCTAAGGCCCCGGTGAGGCGGACGTTTAGGGAATCGCGGCGGGGGGKTCAAGCGAAATTTTCGCTGCCCGCCGCCTTTTCCTGTCCGGCCTCAGTTGTCTTCGTCGTCAGAGGCAACGTCGGCGATGTCATCGAGCGAAACATCGTCGTCATCGTCATCTTCCAGCACGTCGTCGCCGAGATCGACATCGCTGTCATCATCATCGTCGTCGAGCACATCGATATCCGCGTCTTCTTCTTCGGCCTCGACCGACTTGGGATCGGGCTTGTCGCCTTTCAGCGCCGAACGGGCCTTGTTGCCGGTGTCCAGCTCAACGATCTCGCCGGTGTAGGGGCTCACGATCGGGTCTTTGCCGAGGTCGTAAAACCGCTTGCCGGTGGTCGGGCAGACGCGCTTGACGCCCCATTCTTCCTTAGGCATCGAAATCCTCACATGCTTTAGGGTTCGAGCGGGGCCAATGCCATGCCGGGACAGGGCTGTAAAGGGGGTATCGGCCTTTCTTGCAGGGGCGCGGCGGGATAGGCTGGGGCGAGGATAACGAGGGCAGGGCAATGGGGGTCATCACACTACCGGGAGAGCCGGAGGTCGAGGTCACGCTGCGCCGCTCGGCACGGGCGCGGCGGCTGTCGCTCCGGGTGTCGGGGGTGGATGGCCGGGTAACCCTGACCATGCCGCGTTTCGCGCCCGAGCGGGAGGCCCGCAGCTTTGCCGCCGAGAAGGCGGGCTGGATCCGCGACAGGCTGGCCGAGCAGGCGCCATACACTTTGGCAGAGGTCGGCGCTGTCATTCCGGTGGAGGGCGTCGCGCGGCGGATCGAGCGGGCGCCGGTGCGGCGGATTACCCTTGCAGATCAGGCGCTTCAGCTGCCTGAGGGCGCTACGTGCGTGCCCGCCCGGCTGGGCGCCTTCCTGCGGGAGATGGCCCGCGAGCGGCTCTCCGAGGCCTCCGCCCGACACGCTGCCGCCCTCGGCCGGCCCTTTGGCAAGATCTCCCTGCGTGATACCCGCTCGCGCTGGGGCTCGTGCAGCCACGAGGGCAACCTGATGTATTCATGGCGCCTCATCCTCGCGCCGCCGGAGGTGCTGGATTACGTCGCGGCCCATGAGGTCGCCCACCTTGCGCATATGGATCACTCCGCTCGTTTCTGGGCTGCCTGCGGGCGGCTCTGCCCCGGGTACGAGGCGCCGCGCCGGTGGTTGCGGCGGGAGGGGGCGGCGCTTCATCGCTACGGGTTCAAGGGGTGATCACTTCGCCGTTGACGGGCGGCAGATTCGTGATCACGCTTGGCCCATGTTGATCCAACCGCCCCCTGCCGATGCCGCCCCGCCCAGCCGCGAGGCTCCCACGCCCTCCGGTGCGGCCACCGCCGCCCATGACCGCGTGTACCGCGCCCTGCGCACCCGCATCATGCATGGTGAGCTGTTGCCCGGCCATGCGCTGACCCTGCGCGGCGTGGGCAAGGAATATGGCGTGTCGATGACGCCTGCCCGCGAGGCTGTTCGGCGGCTGGCGGCGGAAGGGGCGCTGACCCTTTCGGCCTCTGGCCGGGTCTCGACCCCGGTGCTCTCGAACGAGCGGATCGAGGAACTCGCCGCCATTCGCGCGCTCTTGGAGCCGGAATTGGCCAGCCGTGCCCTGCCGCGGGCGCATATCGCGCTGATCGAGCGGTTGGAGGCGGTGAACGCCACGATCGCCGAGGTCACCGCGCGGGGCGATGCGGCGGGCTATATCCGGGCGAATCTGGAGTTTCATCGCACGCTCTATTTGCGGGCGCAGGCCCCGGCGATGCTGGCGCTGGCCGAGACCGTGTGGCTCCAGCTCGGCCCGACGATGCGGCTGCTTTACGACCGGCTGCGCCGCAACGAGGTGCCGCGGCACCACAGGCTGATCGTCGCCGCGCTGAAGGCGGGCGACGAGCCTGGGTTGCGGCTTGCGGTGCGCTCGGATGTGACCGGCGGCCTGCGGATGCTGGCGAGCTGAGGCGCCTCAGAGGCTCCGCAGCATCCCCTGCATCTCGAGCGCCGAGATCCCCAGCGTAGCAGCGAGCCGGGCCAAGAAGCCCTTTTCCGACTGCGTGATGGTGCCGTCAGACACGGTGACCATCAGCGCCCCGCGCATCAGCGTCTCTTTCTGGTGGGCGTTCAGCCCGGCCCCGAAGGCGCGAAACTCTTCGTCCGACACCTTGGTGCCTGCCATCCCGATCAGCCGCTCGATCTGGTCGGCGGGGTAGGCGGCGCCGGTGAGCTTTTGGCTGGCGAAGGCGATGAGCTTCACCTCTTCAGGGTCCACCACGCCATCGGCCTTGGCGGCGTGGCACATCACGTCGAGGACGCGCTGGGCAAAGCCGGTGGCGCCGGTCATCGCATTGCGGCGACGGCGGCGGCGCATACCGGCGAAGAGCTTGATCAGGCCGAACAGCGCAAAGGTCGCCCCGATCCCGGCGGTGCCGGCAAAACCGGTGACCAGCTGTGGGATCTGCATCTTGGGCTCGACGGGCAGGCTTGGCGGCACGTCACCGGCGCGCAGCATCGCTTGCATGCGCTCGGGTGAGATTGGGATGTACTGCTGCCCGGTGCAATTGTCGTAGGAGAGCGCATAGCCTTCCATCGATCGCCACAGGCCGATCCCGAAGAAATGGGACTTGGTGGACAGGTGACAGAGTGCCATCTGGCCGCCTGCACCGTTGCCGGTGCGGGTGAGGGCAACAAAATGGAGTTGCTCGCTCTCCATGATGGCACCGCCACCCCGGCGGGCCTCGGCCTCGTGACTCATGGCTGTCAGCGCCAACAGGGCGGCAGCCGCGATGGTTCCGAACTTGCGCATCGGCATGTCCTCTCGCTTTTTACTCAACAATCGGGGCTCTCCGGCCCGTTCCTTGCGAAAAGCGTTAACAGTCGAATACGGCGAGGCTTGGGCATAAGTCGCGCACGAAAAAGGCCGCGGACAACCTGCCCACGGCCCTCAACTTACGCCTCAGTTCTTAATCAGGCGTGAATGGCCCCGTCGCCGCAGGCCAGCGCGCTCTCGCGCACGGCTTCGGAGAAGGTCGGGTGGGCGTGGCAGGTGCGGGCGACATCCTCGGCAGAGGCGCCGAACTCCATCGCCACGCAGATCTCGTGGATCAGCTCACCCGCCGCCGGGCCGATGATGTGGCAGCCGAGGATCCGGTCGGTCTCCTTGTCGGCGAGCATCTTAACGAAGCCCTCGGCCTGGTGGACCGACTTGGCCCGCGCGTTGCCCATGAAGGGGAACTTGCCGACCTTGTAGGCCTTGCCCTTCTCTTTCAGGGTTTCTTCGGTTTCTCCGACACTTGCGACCTCGGGCGCGGTGTAGATCACGCCCGGAATGAGGCCGTAGTTGATGTGCGGCTTCTGGCCCGCGAGCATCTCGGCCAGCGCAGTGCCCTCGTCTTCGGCCTTGTGGGCGAGCATCGGGCCGGGGATGGCATCGCCGATGGCGTAGACGCCCTTCACCGCGGTCTGGAAATGCTCGTCGACCTCGACCTGCCCGCGCTTGGTGAGCTTCACGCCGAGGCTCTCCAGCCCGAGGCCTTCGACATAGGGCTTGCGGCCTGTGGCGACCAACACGGTGTCGGCCTTCAGCTCGTGGGCAGAGTCATCCTTGCGGAGCTTGTAATGGACCGTTGCCTTGCCGCCCTTGGCTTCCACCTTGTTCACAGCGGCGCCCATGACGAACTGAAGGCCCTGTTTCTTCAGGATTTTCTGGAAGTTCTTGGCAACCTCGGCATCGGCGCCGGGGGTGATCGCATCGAGGAACTCCACGACCGTGACCTTGCTCCCAAGGCGTGCATAGACAGAGCCAAGCTCCAGCCCGATCACGCCGCCACCGACGACGACCATCTCGCCGGGCACCTTGCCCAGCTCCAGCGCGCCGGTGGAGGTGACGACGACCTTCTCGTCGATCTCGACCTCGGCACCCGGAATGCTCGCCGGTTCGGAGCCGGTGGCGATGATGATGTGCTTGGCCTCGTGGGTCTCGTCACCCACCTTCACTTTGCCCGCCTCGGGGATCGAGCCCCAGCCCTTCAGCCAGTCTATCTTGTTCTTCTTGAACAGAAATTCGATGCCGCCGGTGTTCTGATCGACGGTCTTTTGCTTGTAGGCCTTCATCTGCGGCCAGTCGACGGAGGGGCTTTTGCCCTTGAGGCCCATCTCGGCGAAGTTGTGCTCTGCCTCGTGCAGCAGGTGCGAGGCATGCAGCAGGGCCTTGGAGGGGATGCAGCCGACGTTGAGGCAGGTGCCACCGAGGGTCTCGCGGCCCTCGACCACGGCGGTTTTCAGGCCCAGTTGGGCGCAGCGGATGGCGCAGACGTAGCCGCCGGGGCCAGCGCCGATGATGATCACGTCATAAGAGGACATGGGCTCTCCTTTACCAAGATTCGGGGCATGCAGAACTGATGCACAATCCATGCACATCCCATGCACATGTCATCTGACATATGCGGTTTTCGGGTGAATTCGTTAACGCGCTGCCCGCTCATGACAGGCCGCCCTCGGGCAGCGGTGTGCCCTGATGAAATCGGGCCCGCCAGCCTTCGGGCGTTTCGGCCCAGAGGGTCGAGCGGCTGGCCCATTGGACCTCGTCCGGGTAGCGGGTTTCGGAGGTGTAGGTCACGAGGGTGACGCCAGGCGCGATGGCCTGGCTCTCCAGCCCGTGCAAGCGGTGTTCGGAGGGGCGACCCTCGGAGGTGTCGGTCAGCAGCTCTTCGCGGGTGTACTTCCGGCCAGAGCGCGACAGCTCGAAGAACTCCGGCGCGAGCAGCCGCTCGATGGCGGCGCGGTCATAGGCGGAGGCGGCGGACCAGATGGCGTTTTCGAGCGCGGCGAAATCGGTCATTCCGGCACCCCGCTGAAGGCGCCCTTGCGGTAGAGGTGCCACGCGAACCAGGCCAGCGCGAGGGCGAGCACCAGCTCCAGCGCGGCGACGATCCAGACCAGCGGGGTGATGAGCCATTGCGGCTCGATGCCATCGGCCACGCTCGGGGTCCGGCGGATGAGCAGGAAGGAAAAGCCGCAGAGCGCCCAGATCAGCAGCACTGAAATGGGCCTGCGGGCGGGCAGGGTGCGGGAGAGGGCGAGCAGCAGCAGGGCGGGGATGAAGGCAATGACCGCGAAGATCAGCAGCCACGGCTGAAACCCGGCCCCGCCGAAAGTGCCAAGCGCCAGCACGCCGAAGATGGACAGCGCGCCCAACGTGAACCCGGCAGACCTCAGCCCGCTCGCCGTTTCGGGCGAGAAGGCGATGGTTTCGGCGCGGGTGAGCAGGGTCATGCGAGTGCTCCGGGTGGCGGGTTGTCACCCACCCTACGTCTGGTTGCAGGGTGGGTGAAACCTACCAGTCACAGGTCCATCAACAGCCGGCGCGGGTCTTCGAGCGCTTCCTTGACCCGCACGAGGAAGGTCACGGCGCCTTTGCCGTCGACGATGCGGTGGTCGTAGCTGAGGGCCAGATACATCATCGGGCGGATCTTGATCTCGCCGCCGACAACCATCGGGCGGTCCTGAATTTTATGCATGCCGAGGATGCCCGACTGCGGGGGGTTCAGGATCGGCGACGACATCAGCGAGCCGTAGACGCCGCCGTTGGAGATGGTGAAGGTGCCGCCCTGCATCTCGGCCATCGAGAGCTTGCCGTCACGGGCGCGGGCGCCTTTCTCGGCGATGGCCTTCTCGATATCGGCAAAGCTCATCGCGTCGGCGTCACGGATCACCGGCACCACGAGGCCCTGGGGCGTGCCTGCGGCGATGCCCATGTGGACGAAGTTCTTGTAGACGATGTCGGTGCCGTCGATCTCGGCGTTGACCTCGGGCACCTCCTTCAGGGCGTGCACGCAGGCCTTGGTGAAGAACGACATGAAGCCGAGCTTCACGCCGTGCTTCTTGAAGAAGAGATCTTTGTACTCGTTCCGCAGCGCCATCACCTCGGTCATGTCCACCTCGTTGTAGGTGGTCAGGATCGCGGCGGTGTTTTGCGCGTCTTTCAGGCGGCGGGCGATGGTCTGGCGCAGGCGCGTCATCTTCACCCGTTCCTCGCGGGCCTCGTCCTCGGCGGCCACGGGGCCACGCGGCGGGGCGGAAGGGACAGAGGTGGAGGACGAAGAGGCCGAGACGCCGGCCTGAACGGCCTTCATCACGTCTTCCTTCATGATCCGGCCATCCTTGCCGGTGCCCTTTACGTCGGACTCCGAGAGGCCCTTCTCGGCCATCATCTTGTTGGCGGACGGCGCGTTCTCGATGTCGGCGCCCTTGGCCGCGGTGGCGGCGGCGGGGGCCTTGGGCGCAGCGGTTGCCTCGCCGCCCTCGGCGGGCTTGGAGACGGAGGCACCAGAGGAGCCGCCCATCACCGCGAGCTTGCCGCCCGCTTCGACGGTGGCACCCTCTTCGGCGAGGATCTCGGTGATGGTGCCGGCGGCGGGGGCGGGCACCTCGACGGAGACCTTGTCGGTCTCCAGCTCACAGAGCATTTCGTCGGCCTCGACGGTGTCACCCACCTTCTTGAACCATGTGGCCACGGTGGCCTCGGTCACGCTTTCGCCCAAGGTGGGGACCATCACGTCGACGCTTTCGCCGCCGCCCGAGTCTTCGGCGGGCGCTTCATCGGCTTTCGGCTCTTCGGCCTTGCTCTCTTCTTTCGCCGGGGCGGCAGCCTCGCCACCCTCGGAGATGGTGGCCAGCAGGGCGTCGACGCCCACGGTCTCGCCCTCGGCGGCGACGATCTCGCCCATCACGCCAGCGGCGGGGGAGGGGACTTCAACCGTGACCTTGTCGGTCTCCAACTCGCAGAGCATTTCATCGGCGGCAACCGCATCGCCCGGCTTCTTGAACCAGGTTGCGACGGTGGCCTCGGTGACGCTTTCGCCCAGGGTGGGCACGCGGACTTCGGTGCTCATTGATCAGTTTCCTTCGATTCCGAGCGCCTCGTTCACGAGCGCTTCCTGTTGTGCCTTGTGCTGCGAGGCGAGACCGGTGGCAGGGGAGGCCGAGGTTGCCCGGCCTGCGTAGATGGGGCGGCCGAACTTGGCGTCGATCCGGCCCAGCACCCATTCGATGTTGGGTTCGATGTAGCTCCAGGCGCCCTGGTTCTTGGGCTCTTCCTGACACCAGACCATCTCGGCCCCCTTGAACCGCTCCAGCTCCTTCACGAGGGAGATGGCGGGGAACGGGTAGAACTGCTCGACGCGCAGCAGGTAGACATCGTCGATGCCGGCTGCGTCGCGGGCCTCCAGCAGGTCGTAGTAGACCTTGCCCGAGCACATCACCACGCGCTTGATCTTGTCATCGGGCGCGAGCTGGGTGTCGGAGTTGCCGTGCTCGGCGTCGTCCCACAGAACCCGGTGGAAGCTCGACCCGGTGGTGAACTCTTCCATCCGGCTGACGGCCATCTTGTGGCGCAGCAACGACTTGGGCGTCATCATGATGAGCGGCTTGCGGAAGCTGCGGTGGATCTGACGGCGCAGGATGTGGAAGTAGTTGGCCGGGGTCGTACAGTTGGCGACGATCCAGTTGTCTTGCCCGCACATCTGCAGGAAGCGCTCGAGGCGGGCGGAGGAATGCTCCGGCCCCTGGCCCTCGTAGCCATGCGGCAGCAGGCAGACGAGACCTGACATCCGCAGCCACTTGCTCTCGCCCGACGAGACGAACTGGTCGAACATGATCTGCGCGCCGTTGGCGAAGTCACCGAACTGGGCTTCCCAGAGGGTGAGCGCGTTGGGCTCGGCGAGGCTATAGCCATATTCGAAGCCCAGCACCGCATATTCCGAGAGCATCGAGTCGATGACCTCGTATTGCGCCTGACCGGAGCGGATGTGGTTGAGCGGGTAGTAGCGCTCTTCCGTCTCCTGATTGACGAAGCCGGAGTGGCGCTGCGAGAAGGTGCCGCGCGTGCTGTCTTGCCCGGCAAGGCGCACCGGGTAGCCCTCGGTGAGCAGCGAGCCGAAGGCCAGTGCCTCGCCCGTGGCCCAGTCGATGCCCTCGCCCTTTTCGACCATGTCGGCCTTGGCGCCCAGCATCCGCTGCACCGTCTTGTGCAGGGCGTAACCCTCGGGGGCTGTGGTCAGCGCCTTGCCGACATCGCGGAAGGTCTCTTCGGCGATCGCCGTCTCGCCGCGCTGGTACTCTTCACCGCGACGGTCGAGGTGCGACCAGCGGCCATCGAGCCAGTCGGCCTTGTTGGGCTTGTAGTTCTTTCCGGCTTCGAACTCGTCATTCAGGTAGCTCTGGAAGGCCGCCTTCATGTCTTCGATCTCGCCTTCGGGAATCAGCCCGTCTTTCACCAGCCGCTCGGTGTAGAGGCTCAGGGTCGTTTTGTGGCCCTTGATCCGCTTGTACATGATCGGGTTGGTGAACATCGGCTCATCGCCTTCGTTATGGCCGAAGCGGCGATAACAGAAGATGTCGAGCACCACGTCCTTGTGGAACTTCTGGCGGAATTCGGTGGCCACCTTGGCGGCATGCACCACGGCCTCGGGGTCGTCGCCGTTCACGTGGAAGATCGGCGCTTCGACCATCAGCGCGATGTCGGTGGGGTAGGGCGAGCTGCGCGAGAAGTGCGGCGCGGTGGTGAAGCCGATCTGGTTGTTCACCACGATATGGATGGTGCCGCCGGTGCGGTGACCGCGCAGGCCCGAGAGGCCAAAGCACTCGGCCACAACGCCCTGACCGGCAAAGGCCGCATCACCATGCAGCAGGATCGGCAGTACCTGCGTGCGCTCCTTGTCGCCCAGCTGGTCCTGCTTGGCGCGGGCCTTGCCCAGCACCACAGGGTTGACCGCTTCGAGGTGCGAGGGGTTGGCGGTGAGGCTGAGGTGGACGGTGTTGCCATCGAACTCACGGTCGGAGGAGGCGCCGAGGTGATATTTCACGTCGCCGGAGCCATCCACGTCCTCGGGTTTGAAGCTGCCGCCCTGGAACTCGTTGAAGATCGCGCGGTAGGGCTTGGCCATCACGTTGGCCAGCACCGAGAGGCGGCCCCGGTGAGGCATGCCGACGACGATCTCCTTCACGCCGAGGTTGCCCCCGCGCTTGATGATCTGCTCCATCGCGGGCACGAGGCTTTCGCCGCCATCAAGGCCAAAGCGCTTGGTGCCCATGTATTTGACATGGAGGAACTTCTCGAAGCCCTCGGCCTCGACCAGCTTGTTCAGGATCGCCTTGCGGCCCTCGCGGGTGAAGGCGATTTCCTTGCCCAGCCCTTCGATGCGCTCCTTCAGCCAGGAGGCCTCTTCGGGGTTGGAGATGTGCATGTACTGCAGCGCGAAGGTGCCGCAGTAGGTGCGGCGCACGATGTCGATGATCTGGCGCAGCGAGGCGAACTTGAGGCCCAGCACCTGATCGATGAAGATCGGGCGGTCCATGTCGGCATCGGTGAAGCCGTAGCTCTTCGGGTCCAGCTCGGGGTGGGGCGTCTGATCCTGCATGCCGAGCGGGTCGAGATCGGCCACGAGGTGGCCGCGGATCCGGTAGGCGCGGATCAGCATGAGCGCGCGGATGCTGTCGAGCACAGCGGTCTTGATCGCCTCTTCGCTGACAGGCGCGGCGCTGGCCCCGGCGGCGTCCTTGATCTTCTTCGCGGCGCCCTTGCCCTCGGGTGTGGCCTCGGCGGGCCACTCGCCGGTGAGCGCGGCGGTCAGATCATCGCCCGGCATGGGCGGCCAGTCATTGCGGGCCCAGCTCGGCCCCTTGGCCTCGGCCTTCACATCGGTTTCGCCATCGCCCAACTGCCGGAAGAACTCGGCCCAAGCGCCATCGACCGAGTTCGGGTCGTCGGCGTATTTGGCGTAGAGCTGTTCGAGATAGGCCGCGTTGTGCCCCTGCATGAAGCTGGAGGCGTGGAAGAGGTCGTTGGGGCTTTGTTCGGTCATGATGCCACCTGATGTGTTGAAGGCCACGGGCGGAATCCCCCGCCCGCGGCCAGTGTCGCGCGATATGTGCCGGGCTTAGCCAATCGCCTTCAGCACGGCTTCGCCCAGCGTTGCGGGGCTGTCGGCCACCACGATGCCAGCGGAGCGCATGGCTTCGATCTTGCTCTCGGCGTCGCCCTTGCCGCCGGCCACGATGGCGCCGGCATGGCCCATGCGGCGGCCCGGAGGGGCGGTGCGGCCGGCGATGAAACCGGCGACCGGCTTCCAGCGGCCCTTCTTCTTTTGCTCGGCGAGGAACTCGGCGGCCTCTTCTTCGGCGGAGCCGCCGATTTCGCCGATCATGATGATCGACTGGGTCTCGTCGTCGTCGAGGAACATGTCGAGCACGTCGATATGCTCGGTGCCCTTGATCGGGTCGCCGCCGATGCCGACAGCGGTGGACTGGCCGAGGCCCGCATCCGCCGTCTGCTTCACGGCCTCATAGGTCAGGGTGCCGGAGCGGGACACAACACCAACGCTGCCGCGCTTGTGGATATGGCCGGGCATGATGCCGATCTTGCAGGCGTCGGGGGTGATGACACCGGGGCAGTTGGGGCCGATGAGGCGCGAGGAGGAGCCCTCCAGCGCGCGCTTCACGCTCATCATGTCGAGCACCGGGATGCCCTCGGTGATGCAGACGATCAGCTCCATCTCGGCGTCGATCGCTTCGAGGATCGAGTCGGCGGCGAAGGGGGGCGGCACGTAGATGACCGAGGCGTTGGCGCCGGTCACATGCTTGGCCTCATGCACCGAGTTGAAGACCGGCAGATCGAGGTGGGTCTGACCACCCTTGCCGGGGGTCACGCCGCCGACCATCTTGGTGCCGTAGGCGATTGCCTGCTCGGAGTGAAACGTGCCCTGCGAGCCGGTGAGGCCCTGGCAGATCACCTTGGTGTTTTCGTCGACAAGAATGGCCATCGGTGTTTTCCTTGCTTCTTTGTCACTGCGCCGCGCGGGGCGCTCGGGTGTTGCGTGTGCTGCTCATTGCGGGATCACCGCATAGGCATTCAGACGAAAGACGCCGGGCCCCATCGAGCCCTGCATCATGGCCTCGGGCGGCTCCATCGCGCCGAGGAGGGTATATTCGCGCCGGTCGTTGAGGTGGCCTTTGGGCATCATCGCAAAATGGCCGACCGGCGGCATTTGCTCCATGACCTTGCCGCCCGACATGGTGATGCCTTCGCCCTTGGGTACGAGGTCGAGGAAGGCGGCCTCCACCGGGTCGACTGGCTCCTGCCCGGCAATGCTGCCGACCTGCTGCACCATGCATTCCCGCATCTCGGTGCCTTCGCCGTAGCGGTAGCTGCCGATCACCAGAAAATCGCCCTCGCCGGTGGCGAACGTCACCCAGGAGCCGTCCTCGGTTGCGGCAAAGACCTGCTCGCCGCCCGGACCGGGCACCTTGGCCACCTCGCGGAGCGCCGCCTCGCCCTGCATCGCCGGGCGGCAGTAAGTGTCGAACAGGTCGAAGGCACGGGGCAAGTCGATCTGCGCGGCAGCCGGGGTGGCGGTGAGGAGGAGGAGGGCGAGGGTGCGCATGGCTCAGTCCCTCACCGGGAAGGTGAAGCGCACGTCATTGTCGGTGGTGCCGACGCAGACAGGGTCTTGACCGCCGGAGGTGAGGCCGATGCTCATGCCATCGCCGCGGTCCCACCCGGCACAGCCCTCGATCTCGGTGGGCGTGGCCGGGATGCCGGCAACCTCGAGAAAGTTCTCGAGGAGCAGCGTGGCATCGGCGGAGGGCTGGTTGGTATGGGCGACCGAACAGATTGCCCCGTCCATGTAGAGCGAGATGTAGATCTGCGAGGTCGGATGGCTGATCTCGGCCATCCCCATCTCGGGATCGGAGAACACCTCCCAGCCGCGCGGTGCGAAATAGGCGGTGGTGACATCCTTGTCGCCATTGCCCATCACGCAGGCCGCCCATGCCCCCATCTGCGCCTCCACCCCTGCGGGATTGGAGAGCTGCATCGTCATCTTCTGAAGCGCGATGACATCCTGCGCCGTCGCCGGAGTGGCAGCGAGGCAGGCGAGGAGGGGGAGGGCGGCGCGCATCAGGCTCAGCCCTTCACCGCTTTCACGATCTTCTCGGCGCCGTCCGAAAGGTCGTCGGCGGCGATCACGTTGAGGCCGGAGGAGTTGATGATCTCCTTGCCCTTTTCCACGTTGGTGCCCTCGAGGCGGACCACCAGCGGCACTTGCAGGCCGACTTCCTTGACCGCGGCGACCACGCCCTCGGCGATCACATCGCAGCGCATGATGCCGCCGAAGATGTTGACGAGGATGCCTTTGACGTTCGGGTCGGAGGTGATGATCTTGAACGCCTCGGTCACCTTCTCCTTGGTCGCGCCGCCGCCCACATCGAGGAAGTTGGCGGGCTCGGCGCCGTAGAGCTTGATGATGTCCATCGTGGCCATCGCGAGGCCCGCGCCGTTGACCATGCAGCCGATCTCGCCGTCGAGGGCGATGTAGTTGAGGTCGAACTTGGAGGCGGCGAGTTCCTTGGGGTCTTCCTCGGTCTCGTCGCGCAGCTCGGCGATGTCGGGGTGGCGGTAGATCGCGTTGCCGTCGAAGCCGAGCTTGGCGTCGAGCACCTTCAGCTCGCCGTTCGGCATCAGGATCAGCGGGTTGATCTCCAGCATCTCCATGTCCTTCTCCATGAAGGCCTTGTAGAGAATGCCCATCAGCTTGACGCATTGCTTGACGGCGGCGCCCTCCAGCCCGAGGGCGAAGGCGACGCGGCGGCCGTGGTAAGGCTGGTAGCCGGTGGCCGGATCGACGGTGAAGCTGAGGATCTTCTCAGGGGTGGAGGCGGCGACCTCTTCGATGTCCATCCCGCCCTCGGTGGAGCAGACGAAGCTCACGCGGCTGGTGGCACGGTCGACCAGCAGGGCGAGGTAGAACTCGGAGGTGATGTCGGAGCCGTCTTCGATGTAGATGCGGTTCACCTGTTTGCCGGCGGGGCCGGTCTGATGGGTGACGAGGGTCTTGCCCAGCATCTTCTTGGCTTCTTCGGCGGCCTCTTCGACCGACTTGGCGAGGCGGACGCCGCCCTTTTCGCCGGCGGCGGATTCCTTGAAGGAGCCTTTGCCGCGGCCACCTGCGTGGATCTGTGCCTTAACCACCCAGAGCGGGCCGTCGAGTTCGCCGGCGGCGGTCTTGGCCTCATCGGCCTTCAGCACGGCCCGGCCATCGGAGACCGGGGCGCCGTAGGAGCGAAGAAGGGCCTTCGCCTGATACTCATGGATGTTCATGAAGCTGTTCCTCAAGCTGCGGTTCGATCCCGTCCTTGGCACAGCAGACGCGCCGCGCAAACAAAAATCACCTTCAAATGCGGGGGTTGGGTATGATTAATGCGATTTGTGATCACAGCCAAGAATTGTGTGATCACAAGTTAACGGGGTGCTAACGCTATCAGGAGAATCACTGCCGGGACCGCGTGGCAGGGCTGGCAAGACACGGGCCTCCGCGCTAATCATGGCGCCATGAACGAGACCACCGATCAGGGCAAAGAGCCCGCCGAAGCGCCGCAGCCGGACCCAAAACCTGAGGCCAAACCCGAGCCGACTTGGGCCGTTGTGGCCACCGTGCGTGAGCCCACCGAGCTGGTGCTGGCCTTTGTCGCCCACCACCTCGAGTTGGGCGCCCGGAAGATCTTTATCTACCTCGACGACCCCGACGACCCCGTGCGCCCGATGCTCAAGCAGACGGGCCGGGTGAAGGCGATCAGATGCAATGATGCCTATTGGAACCGGGTGAACGGAGAGCGTGGACGGCCCGAGAACCAGAATGCCCGGCAGGCAATCAATGCCACCCAGGCCTACCGCCAAGCCAAGGTCGATTACCTGCTGCACCTCGATGCCGACGAGTTCCTGCACATGGCGCGCCCCTTCGGTGAAGAGGTCGCGCGGCTGGAGGAAGAGGACGTGTGGCTGCGCATCCCGGCGGTTGAACGCTGTTGGCTTGCGGGCGACCGATCCGAGCACATCTTCTCTGGCGTCTTCCGCCACCCGATCAAACAGGCCCCGCGGATTGCCCGCCGGATCTATGGCGACAAGGTCGCGCCCTTCCTCGCCAACGGGCTCGCGGGCTCGTCGCACGGCAAGCCGCTGGTGCGAACCGGGCACAAGGTGCAGGTGCAGGTGCATGCCGCCAAGCTGCCGGGCAAGTACAACGGATGGGCGCCGCACAAGAAGGCCACCGGCCTGCATGTGCTGCATTTCGACGGGCTGACTCCGCTGCATTGGGCGGCCAAGACACTGCGCTACGCCGAGCAGGGCGACGAGGCGATCGGCAGCCTGCTGCATGATGAACGCGCGCTGCAGGTGCGGCACGTGCGTGACAACATTACCAACATGCCCGACCTGCTGCGCTTCTTCCGGATGATCACCGGGCTCACCCCCGATCAGGCGCGGGCGCTCACCGAGCATGGGCGCCTCAGCGCGATGAAGATCGACCCGGAAGCGGCGATGCGCCGGGCCTTTCCGGATTTCGAAGCCGATTTTTCGTTCAGGGCCTTCGACCTGAAGCTGGGGGCTGAAAACGCCAAGCGGCTGATGCAGAAGATCGCAGCCAACAAGGCGGCCTGACGGTCATCCCATAAGAACAAGCGCAAAGGGCCCCGCAAATCGCGGGGCCCTTCTTCAATCTTGTAACTCGGATCAGGTGAGCGAGTTGTCGATGCCCTTGCAGGCCTCCACGAGGCCCTTCACGGCGTCGACCGACTTGTCGAACATCTGCTGCTCGTCCTTGGTGAGCTTGATGTCGACCACCTTCTCGATGCCGCCGGCGCCGATCACGGTGGGCACGCCCACGTACATGTCTTTCACGCCGATCTCGCCGTCGCAGTAGGCGGCACAGGGCAGAACGCGCTTTTGGTCTTTCAGGTAGGCCTCGGCCATTTCGATGGCGGAGGTGGCGGGCGCGTAATAGGCCGAGCCGGTCTTCAGCAGGCCGACGATCTCGGCGCCGCCGTCACGGGTGCGCTGGATGATCGCGTCGAGCTTTTCCTGCGTGGTCCAGCCCATCTCCACGAGGTCGGGCAGCGGGATGCCGGCGACGGTGGAGTAGCGGGTGGAGGGGACCATGGTGTCGCCGTGGCCGCCGAGCACGAAGGCGGTGACATCTTTCATCGACACGCCGAACTCGAGGCTCAGGAAGTGGCGGAACCGGGCAGAGTCGAGCACGCCGGCCATGCCGCAGACCTTGTTGGTCGGCAGGCCAGAGAACTTCTGCAGGGCCCAGACCATGGCATCGAGCGGGTTGGTGATGCAGATGACGAAGGCGTCGGGGGCGTGCTGGGCAATGCCCTCGCCCACGGACTTCATCACTTTGAGGTTGATGCCGAGCAGGTCGTCACGGCTCATGCCGGGCTTGCGCGGCACACCGGCGGTGACGATGCACACGTCGGCGCCGGCGATGGCGGCGTAGTCGGTGGTGCCGGAGAGGGCGGCATCGAACCCCTCGGAGGGGCCGGATTCGGCGATGTCGAGGGCTTTGCCCTGCGGCACACCGTCGGCGATGTCAAAGAGGACAACGTCCCCGAGTTCTTTCATTGCGGCAAGGTGGGCGAGCGTGCCGCCGATCTGTCCCGAGCCGATAAGTGCGATCTTCGGTCTGGCCATTATGGGTGTCCCTCATTGGTGACATGAAATCTCGCCACGCCTAGCCAATGGCTTGAGGGCGTGCAAGGCTGCATTGCAGCGAAGATGCCGCACCTGCACAGGCGTCGGGGGAGGAAAGGGCAGAAGATGCAAGGAGTTGGCGCCCGTGTGGCCTGATCCCTGGGTGATGGCCGTGGCGGTGCCTGCGGTGATTTTCGCAGGCGTCTCAAAGGGCGGTTTCGGTTCGGGTGCGGCCTTTGCGGCAGCGCCGATTCTCGCCCTCGCGATCGATCCGCGCCTTGCCGTGGGGCTGATGCTGCCGCTCCTGATGCTGATCGATGTCTTCACGCTGGGCAGCTTCTGGAAGCAGTGGCATACTCCCTCCGCGCTGGCGCTCTGCCTCGGGTCGCTGCCGGGGATCGCGCTGGCGATCTGGCTCTTTCAGGTGGCCGATGCCGATACCTTCCGGCTGCTCATCGGTGCCATCGCAATCGCCTTCGTGCTCTACCAATTCGCACGCGGGCGCGGCTGGCTGCGCATCCCCGACAGGCCTTACGATCCTGTCACCGGTGGGGTCGCGGGGGCGGTGGCGGGGTTTACCAGCTTTCTCAGCCACGCGGGCGGGCCGCCGGTGGCGGTGTTTCTGCTGGCGCAGGGCATGGGCAAGACGACGTATCAGGCGACGAGCGTCATCGTCTTCTGGGCGATCAATCTGCTGAAGTTCATCCCCTATGCCGCGCTGGGCATCTTTACCCGCGAGACTCTGGTGCTCGACCTCTGGCTCGCGCCCGCCGCGATCTTGGGGGCGTGGCTTGGGGTGAAGGCGCATCACATGGTGCCAGAAAGGCTGTTTTTCGGCCTTACCTACGTGCTGCTGCTCGCCACTGGCACCAAGCTCATTTGGGATGCGCTGACCTGAGGCAGCGCACCCGCGCGCTCAGGCGTCTTTTTCGCCGGTCGGGATCAGGGCTTCTTCGACCAGCTCGAAGGCCTTGCCGGAGGCGACGAGGCAGGTGATGCCATTGGGCATGGTTACCGTCACCGTCCATGTGCCGCTCTCGAGATTGGCGAAGGTCTCCACCACCTGGTTATTGGCGCCCAGCCCGATGGCCTGCCGGCTCTCGCCGTAGCCATCTGCAAGGCGGGCCACGACCTTTTCACGGTTGGCGCAATTGCGGTTCTGCGCCTCGGCCCCGGTGGCTGCGAGGCAGGCAAAGCCGGCAGCGAAGAAGAGAAGTTCTTTCATGGTCCAAACCCTTTTTGACAGCGTGGCCCCATGTCGGGCGTGCCCGGCTTTGCCGGAGGCATGGGTGGCGCATTCGGCGCCGGTCATTCAAGGTCGGACTGATTATTGCCGCTGAAACCTGGCAGCCCTGCCAGCAACGACCCTCCAGCCGCCCGACTCACAAGACAGATGCTGCGCCGGGATTGGTGAGCATCCCGTTAACGCTACTGAACGCTTCGGTAACGCTCATCGAGCAAGACCGAAAATTGCGCCAAAATGCCAGTTTGCAGAAATGATCTTGCGCGGCGGCGCAGCATTTGTTCTTTCTGCACCTGCAACCGACCGGAGAGAATCAATGCCTGCCACGCGCCCTTATCGCTCGCTGCTCTATATTCCCGGCTCCAAGCCGCGTGCCTTGGAGAAGGCAGCCACGCTGCCCTGCGACGCGATCATCTTCGACCTCGAAGATGCGGTGACGGCGGAGGCCAAGGAGGAGGCCCGCGCTCTGCTGGCTGAAACGCTGCCCGGCGCCGACTATGGCCCGCGGGCCCGGATCGTCCGCGTGAACGGGGCGGACACGCAATGGGGTGCCGCCGACCTGGAGGCCATGTGCAAGGTCGCGCCCGACGCGATCCTGTTGCCAAAGGTGGGCCATGCCGATGAAATCGCCGCCGTGAAGGGCCAGCTTGATGCGGCGGGCGCCACGGCCACTAAGATCTGGGCGATGATGGAAACCCCGGCAGGCATCTTCAACGCACTCTCCATCGCGCAGGCCCCGGGCATGGGCGGCTTCGTGATGGGCACCAACGATCTGGCCAAGGAGCTGAACTGCCGCAGCCGCGCTGACCGGCTGCCGATGATGTTCGCCCTACAGCAATGCCTCATGGCCGCCCGCGCCGCCGGGATCGTGGCGATCGATGGGGTGTATAATGCCTTCAAGGACGACGAGGGGCTGAAGGCCGAGTGCGAACAGGGCCGCGACCTTGGCTTTGACGGCAAGACCCTCATTCACCCCGCACAGTTGGAGATCACCAACGCCGCCTTCGCGCCCTCCGACAGCGAGATCGACCTTGCCCGCCGCCAGATCGCGGCCTTCGAGGAGGTCGAGGCGAGCGGGCAGGGGGTGGCCGTGGTCGATGGGCGGATCGTGGAGAACCTCCACATCGAGACTGCCCGCGCCACGCTGGCCAAGGCAGAGGCCATTGCGGCGATGGCCGAATGAAGGCAAAGTGAACTCGACGGTTCACTTTGAGAGGATACCCCGATGGCACTCCCGCTCACCCTTTTGATCGCCGGCCTTGCGCTGTGGTGGCTCGCCCACCTCTTCAAGCGGATCGCGCCCGAGCGGCGTGCCGCGATGGGCAATGGCGGGCGCGGGGCGGTGGCTTTGGCGCTGCTGGCCGCCGTTATCCTGATGATCTTTGGCATCCGCATGGCCGATGCCTCGCCCGACATCTGGTATCCGCCTTACTGGCTGCGTCACCTCAACAACCTGCTGGTGTTGATCGCGCTCTACTTCACTTCGCCCGGCCCGTCGAAAGGCGCGCTCTTCTACAAGATGCGCCACCCGATGCTCACCGGGTTCGCGCTCTGGGCCTTCGCGCACCTGCTGGTCAACGGCGACCTCGCCACGATGATCCTGTTCGGCGGCCTGCTGATCTGGGCACTGGTCGAGATGGTCGTCATCAACCGCGCCGAGCCGGAGTGGACCCCGCCGCCGAAAGGCTCCATCGCCAAGGACGCGATGTTCTTTGCCATCTCGGTGCTTCTCCTCGGCCTCATCGGCTGGATTCACGGCCTGCTGGGCTACCCTGTGTTTGGATAACCTCATGAAACTCTACCGCTTTCTCACCGAAGACGACACATCGGCCTTCTGCCACAAGGTTACCGATGCGCTGAACAAGGGCTGGTCGCTGCACGGCGACCCGCAATACTCCTTCGACGCCTCCAACGGGGTGATGCGCTGCGGGCAGGCCGTGGTGAAGGAGGTCGAGGGGACCTACACGCCGGACACCAAGCTGGGGGCGCACTGATGAGCAAAACCAACGCGGGCCGGTTTTTTGAAGACTACACGCTGGGCGAGGTGATCCGCCACGCCGTGCCGCGCACTGTGGCCGAGGGCGAGCGGGCGCTCTACCATGCGCTCTACCCCGCCCGCCATGCGCTGCATTCGTCTGACGTGTTCGCAGGCGATTGCGGGCTGGAAGGCTCGCCGCTGGACGACCTCATCACCTTTCACGTGGTCTTCGGCAAGACGGTGCCGGACATCTCGCTGAACGCGGTCGCCAACCTTGGCTACGCCGAGGGCCGCTGGCTGAAGCCGGTGTATCCGGGCGATACGCTCAGCAGCGAGTCCGAGGTGATCGGGCTCAAGCAAAACTCCAACGGCAAGTCCGGCGTGGTCTATGTGCGCACAACCGGGCGAGACCAGACCGGCGAACCGGTGCTGGAATACGTGCGTTGGGTGATGGTGCGGAAGGGCGACTTGGACGCCGCGGCGCCGGAAACCACGATCCCCGATCTGGCCGAGGCTGTGGTCCCCGAGGATCTGGTGATCCCCGAGGGGCTCACCTTTGCCGATTACGACTTTACTGCCTCGGGCGAGCCGCACCGCTGGGGCGATTATGCCAAGGGTGAGGTGATCGACCATGTCGACGGGTCGACCATTGAAGAGGCCGAGCACATGCTGGCCACCCGGCTCTGGCAGAACACCGCCAAGGTGCATTTCGATGCCACCTTCCGCGAGGACGGCAAGCGGCTGATCTATGGCGGTCATGTGATATCGCTGGCGCGGGCGCTCTCGTTCAACGGGCTGGCCAATGCGCAGATGCTGGTGGCGATCAACGGCGGCGCGCATGCCAACCCCTGCTTTGCCGGAGACACCGTGCGCGCCTGGACCGAGGTGCTGGACACCGCGCCGCTGACCGAGGATATCGGCGCGCTGCGGCTGCGGCTGGTGGCGGTGAAAGGGGGCGAGAGCCTTGCCGGTGACCTGAAGGGTGAGGATGGCAAATACCTGCCCCACGTGCTGCTCGACCTCGACTATTGGGCACTCATTCCGCGGTGAGTCCGGTGCGTTCGCACCTAGCCACGGCGAAGCGTGCACGGGCGGTATTTTGTGATCACGACTTTAAAAACTGTGATCACAACGCCCGAAAAACTGGCTGTTAGCGCCTGAACTGCGGCGCTTTAACATCGGTTTAACCCGTGACTCGGCCCGTGAAAAATGCAAATGGAGAGGCGCAGCACCCCCGTGCGGGCCTCCCGCGCGGCACGCCACCCCATCCGCGCCGCGCCCCGGCTCCACCGCCCGGCGACCGCGCCCAACAGGAGAGCGTTCATGGCAGATATGAACCGGGACCGCCCGCTTTCGCCCTTCATGATCGGCCCGTACTACCGGCCCCAGATCACCTCGATCTCCTCGATCATGGTCCGCATCACCGGCATCGCCTCCTTCGGCACTGCCTTTCTCGTGGTGTGGTGGCTGCTGGCGGCGGCCTTCTCGGAGCCGGCCTTCAACTGGATCAACTGGCTGATGACCAGCTTCATCGGCGACATCATCATGTTCCTCGCCAGCTGGGCCATCTGGTATCACATGCTGGGCCGCCTGCGGCACGTGATCTGGGATTTCGGCTACTGTCTCGATGTGCCGACCTCCGAAAAGATGGGTTGGGGCATGTTCATCGGCGCCACGGTTCTGGCGCTCTTCACGGCCATCGTGGTGTAAGGGAGAGACCGGATGAAATACGTAACCGACCGCAAGCGCGCCACCGGCCTCGGCTCCGGCTCCGAGGGCACCCACCACCACTGGAAGATGATGGTAAGCTCGCTCAGCCTCGTCGTGCTGGTGCCGCTCTTCGTCTTTGTCTTCGGCTCCGCGCTGGGCCGCAGCTATCCCGATGTGCAGAGCTTCATCGCCAACCCCTTCGTGGCGCTCTCGCTCGGCATAGCCCTGACCGTGGGCCTGCTGCACATCAAGATGGAGATCGACGAGGCAGTGGAAGACTACGTGCACGGCCTCACCGGCAAGCTCACGCTGATCGCCGTCGGCGCCGCCACATGGGTGCTGATCGCCGCCGGGCTGCTCGCCCTGCTGAAGCTGGCGCTCTGAGGGGCGCCGCCCGCAAGACCTGACGGAAGGCCACCTCGCACCGCCGGCCTTCGCCACGACCAAAGAGACGCGAAAGCGCCCCAGCCAACCGCAAGGGACGGAACAAGAGAATGGCAGCTTACGAATACGAGACGCACACCTATGACGTTGTGGTTGTCGGCGCCGGGGGTTCCGGCCTGCGTGCCACGCTCGGGATGGCTGAGCAGGGGCTCAAGACCGCCTGCGTGACCAAGGTGTTCCCGACCCGCTCGCACACGGTGGCGGCGCAGGGCGGCATCGCAGCCAGCCTCGGCAACATGCAGGTCGACGGCGCAGACATGAACGACCACTGGCAGTGGCACCTCTACGACACCGTGAAGGGCTCCGACTGGCTGGGCGACACCGACGCGATGGAATACCTCGCCCGCGAGGCGCCCAAGGCGGTTTATGAGCTGGAGCATTACGGCGTGCCGTTCTCGCGCACCGAGGAAGGCAAGATCTACCAGCGGCCCTTCGGCGGCCACACTACTATGTTCGGCGAAGGCCCGCCCGTGCAGCGCACCTGCGCCGCCGCCGACCGGACCGGCCACGCCATTCTGCACACGCTCTACGGCCAGTCGCTGAAGAACAACGCCGAGTTCTACATCGAGTATTTCGCCATCGACCTGATCATGGGCGAAGACGGCGCCTGCCAGGGCGTTGTCTGCTGGAAACTCGATGACGGCACGATCCATGTGTTCCGCGCCAAGATGGTGGTGCTGGCAACCGGCGGCTATGGTCGCGCCTACTTTTCCGCCACCTCCGCTCACACCTGCACAGGTGACGGCGGCGGCATGGCGGCCCGCGCGGGCCTGCCGCTGCAAGACATGGAGTTCGTCCAGTTCCACCCCACGGGCATCTACGGCTCGGGCTGCCTCATCACCGAAGGTGCACGTGGCGAGGGCGGCTACCTGACCAACTCCGAGGGCGAGCGCTTCATGGAGCGCTACGCACCGACCTACAAGGATCTGGCCTCGCGCGATGTGGTTTCGCGCTGCATGACGATGGAAATCCGCGAAGGGCGCGGCGTGGGCAAGGACAAGGATCACATCTTCCTGCACCTCAACCACCTGCCGCCCGAAACCCTGGCCGAACGTCTGCCGGGCATTTCCGAGAGCGCGCGCATTTTCGCCGGGGTGGACTTGACGAAAGAGCCGATCCCGGTGCTGCCGACGGTGCACTACAACATGGGCGGTATCCCGACGAACTACTGGGGCGAGGTGCTGAAACCCACCGCCGATGACCCGGACGCCATCGCGCCGGGCCTGATGGCCGTGGGCGAGGCGGGCTGCGCTTCGGTGCACGGGGCCAACCGCCTCGGCTCCAACAGCCTGATTGACCTCGTGGTCTTCGGCCGCGCCGCCGCAATCCGTGCCGCCGAGGTGGTGGACCCGAAATCGGCCGACCCCGACCTCAACAAGGCCTCGGTGGACGCCGCGCTGGACCGCTTCGACAAGCTGCGCAACGCCAGCGGCACGGTCGCCACCGCGGAGCTGCGTGATGAGATGCAGCGCACCATGCAGGCCGACGCGGCGGTGTTCCGCACCGACAAGACGCTTGCCGAAGGCGTGGAGAAGATGAAGGCCGTGGCCGCCAAGATGGACGACATCAAGGTGACCGACCGCAGCTTGGTCTGGAACTCCGACCTGATGGAAACGCTGGAGCTGACCAACCTTATGCCCAACGCGCTGGCCACCATCGTCGGCGCCGAGGCCCGGAAGGAAAGCCGCGGGGCGCACGCCCATGAGGATTACCCGGACCGGGACGACAACGAATGGCGCAAGCACAGCCTCGCCATGGTCGAAGACACCGAGGTCACCCTCAGCTACCGCCCCGTCCACCTCGACCCGCTGACTACCGAGGCAGAAGGCGGCATCGACCTGAAGAAGATCGCGCCCAAGGCGCGGGTGTATTGAGGCCCTAGCTGGTCGCCGCGATATCGGCGGCCAGATCATCCCACAGCTCGGCGAGGCGCTGCTTGTTGTCGTGCGCCACGGCGACGAGCCGGGAGGAAAGGGCAGTGCGCGCGGCGGGGTCGGCGGCAAGTGCTTCGACCCGGGCTAGGAAAGCGGGCGCGTCATCGGACAAGACGTGATCTGGGCAGCCGAATTCCCCCAGTAGTTCCTGATACTTGTGCGACCAACTCACGGCGAAGGAGGGTACGGCAGCGGAAAGACCGTTGACCAGCCCATGAAAGCGCCCGGTCACGACCAGCTCTGCGCTTCCGACCAGGGCCTTTATGTCCCGCGCATCGTCCAGGCAGACGATCTCCAGTCCGGCGATCTCTGCGAGCTGCTCGGAAATTATCCGATCCGCCTGTGGTTCGTGCAGGACGATTATTGGCGGAAGTCGGTTGGCTTTGAGGATCTTGGCTGCCTCCGCATAGAGCGAAAGCAACCCAGCCTCGTCGATCCCTGCACCGATGGATTTTCGGTTGAGCACAAGCGCAGAGAAAGGTTGCTCGGGCATTGCGACTGGCCGGTCGGAGACATCGAGCGAAAACGTGATATCGGGGAAGCGGGGCAGGGCGCGACCCACGCCGAGGGCTTCGAGATGGGCAAGCGACTCTGCATCCCGGGCCGAGATGCGCCGTGCGTCGGTGACGATCCGCAGCATCTCGTTGCTCAGCTTCGTATCCTCAAAAGGGCCAAATGCCTGGGGCAGCATGTAGAGCGGCAGCCCGGCGCGCAGATAGGCGCCGGCGCGGTTGCGGGCCTTCTGCACGCCCCAGTGATCACCGTAGGCGTAGCCGGAAATGTCGATCACATGGGTGACGCCGGGGAGTTGACCGTTGTCTTTTGCCCCGCCGTAGAAGGCCCTGAACAGGCGCGCGGCAATCTGGTGGGACCGCCGCGCGGTAATCGGCTCGATCCCCATGGAACGTCGGTGCGCGTCCGGGCCTTGCGCGCGGGAGCAGAAGCGCGCACCGGGCAGGCGGGAACCGAGTTGGGTGACGACCGTATGCGCCATCAGTTCGGCCCCCTTGTTGGGCAGCCAAACCCCGGCGATCTCGATCAGCGGTTCAGTCGACGACACTCAGCACCTCCGAAACCTCTCTCTTGGCGGAATAGGCGACCATGCTGTCTGCCTTGGGGTGGCCGATGCCCACAAGCATCACCGGCACCTGATGCGGCGCGAGGCCGAGAATCTCGCGCAGGGCCTGATGGTTCTCGGGGATGTCGGGCCAGTTGATCGGAACCGAGCCGAGGCCTTGAGCGGTGAAGCCCAGCATCAGTTGCATTGCTGCCAGCGCGGCGTCGATATGGATCAGGTGGCGGTCGCGCGGCTCGGCATACATCGAGAGGTCCCCGACCACGGCAATCAGGGCGGGCAACTGATCTCCGAAACCAGCGGTGCCGAGAGGCAGCGCGGCGATCCGGTCGATCATCGGGCGCGTGGTGGCGCAATAGAAGCGGTAGGGCTGGCGATTACAGGCGCTGGGGGCTTGTAGCGCGGCGGCGGTGGCGGCCTCGATTTGCGCCATCTCGACGGGACGATCCTCGAACCAACGCTGAGAGCGGCGCCCGCGGCAGAGTGCGAGAAAGGCGGGGTAATCCGCCTGTGCCGCGCCTGCCTGGCTGGCATAGGAGGCGAGCTCATCTACCGTATATGGAGCGAACGGAGCGGAGGTTGACTCCAGCGCTGGCAGGTCAAGGAACGCTTTGCGCGCTGCCGCGATGGTTTCATCCGAGCCGCTGGTGACGGCGAAGTATCGGGTAAGCACATCATGCGCCCAACGGAGCTCCGCCTGCTCGGCGGAGTGGCTGGTGACAAGGCGGGCATAGAGCGCGACCGTCTCGCCGATGAAGGCGGTGCCGAAGATATCGCGCCGCTCGGGCATGCAGAGGCCCTTTTCCAACCGGTGAATATTGCGGCGCAAAAGCGGGGAGGTGGCGGAAAACGCCGTCTTGTGAGCAGCGAACGCGGCAAGGCCTTCGAGCGTCGCGCGCTGCTCCGCCCGCAGCGCGGCGGAGAGCTTCTTCTGCAATCGTCGCCGTACTTTTGGCCCGCGATCTCGGAAGAGACCCATAACAAACCCTCGCATTCAACGTCTGAGGCACCGCCTCGGGAGCATGCCGATTTGCGGACCGAACTTCAAACCCTTGCCCGATGAACGGCGGAACGCCCCACCTCGGCCCGACACCGGTGCTATTTGCCCAGATTCGGAAAAAATGCCAGAGATTTCAATTGCACCCATGGGGGGAGCGCTTTATTTCCAAGGCCAGCATGACCCAGTTTCCAACCATAGCGGGTTGAGCCATTGCCCCGCCTGATGTGCTTTGCCACCCACCACAAATCCGGCACGGTCTGGATGCGGCGGACGATTCAGGCCATGGGGCGGGCTTTTGGTCTGGATTGGCACGGGATCTGGCGTGACGAGGCGATGTGGAAGGTGCCGGACGAGGGCCGCGTCTTCCTCGTCAACTGGGCGGGCTATTTTCCGTCCGACCTGTGGAAGCGCGATGATGTGGCCTTTGTCCATGTGATCCGCGATCCGCGCGATATCCTGCTTTCGGGCTGCGTCTATCACCATTTTGCGGCGGAGCAGGGCGAGCGCTGGCTGCATGTGCCGCGCACCGATCTTGGCGGCAAGACCTATCAGCAGCATCTCAATGCGCTGGAGGGGGACGAGGCCAAGCTGCTTTTCGAGATGGGCGGCAAGCACCGGGAGACGGTGGAGGAGATGCGCGCCTGGCCGTGGGGCGATGACCGGGCGTTCGAGCTGAAATACGAAGATTTGATGGTTGATACCGACTGTGCGCTCTTCGGCGCGGCGCTGGCGCATCTGGGCCTCGAAGGCGAGGAGCTGAAGGCGGCCAAGCGGATGTTCTGGGAGCAGTCGCTCTTCGGCGGCATGGCCAAGATCGACGATCGCCCGCGCCATCTTATGGGCCACGTGGCGAGCGAAGGGGCGCTCAAGCGGTGGGAAACCGAGTTGCCGCTGGAGGTGGCGGAGGTTTACGCTGAGCGCCATGGCGCGGACCTCGTGGCGCTGGGCTACGAGCCGGACGAGACCAGTTGGCTGGCGCGGCTGAAGCCCGCCGAGCCCCGCGCGGGCCGGGCCGGGGCAACATCTAGGGGGAAGGGCTGAACCATGGGTACGAGGATCATTACATCGCTCAAATCGGGCGCGAAGGCCGGGGCCGTCACCGGAACGCTGCTCGCCCTGCTGGCAGGCTGCGCCGAGCGCGGCGCGATCAGCGGCGAAATCCCGTTTCCCGAAGGCTACGCGCTGATGCCGGGCGACCGTGAGCGCTGGGCCGCCATGACCGACGATCAGCGCCGCCGCGCGCTGGCCTTCATCTCCACCGGATCGACGATCCAGAGCTCGCTGGCGCCCGAATGATTTATCGCCTCACCCCTCTCCTGCTGCTGCTCGCCGCCTGCGACGTTAACCCCGCAGATGTGGTCGCCCGTCAGGCGGCCAAGAGCGTGGTGCGCCCGATCGTGCAGGAAAAGTTGCCCGGCGTGCCGCCCGATCTGGTGACCGAATGTCTGATCGACAACATGTCGGCGGGCGAAATCTCGACCATCGCGCAGGAGGCCGCCACCGGCATCTCGCCCCGCTCGACCGAAATCGTTGTGGCCACCGCCCAACGCCCCAAAGCCATCGAATGCATCACGCGGGAAGGTCTCCCGCTGATATTGAACGGATAGGAGCCTGACCCATGGTTCAACTGACCCTGCCCAAGAATTCCCGCATCGTGACCGGCAAGACCTGGCCGAAGCCCGAAGGGGCGACGAATGTGCGGAAGTTCCAGATCTACCGCTACGATCCTGACAGCGGCAAGAACCCCTCGGTCGATACCTATTTCATCGACATGGACGCCTGCGGTCCGATGGTTCTGGACGCGCTGATCAAGATCAAGAACGAGATCGACCCCACGCTCACCTTCCGCCGGTCCTGCCGCGAGGGGATTTGCGGCTCCTGCGCGATGAACATCGATGGCATCAATACGCTGGCCTGCATCTACGGGATGGATGAGATCAAGGGTGACGTGAAGATCTACCCGCTGCCGCACATGCCGGTGGTGAAGGACCTGATCCCTGACCTGACGCATTTCTATGCCCAGCACGCCAGCATCATGCCGTGGCTCGAGACCAAGACCCAGCGGCCCGAGAAAGAGTGGAAGCAGTCCATCGAAGACCGCAAGAAACTTGATGGCCTCTATGAATGCGTGATGTGCGCCTCCTGCTCCACCGCCTGCCCGAGCTATTGGTGGAACTCCGATCGCTACCTCGGCCCGGCCGCGCTGCTCCACGCCTACCGCTGGATCATCGACAGCCGCGACGAGGCCACCGGCGAGCGGCTGGACGACCTTGAAGACCCCTTCAAGCTCTACCGCTGCCACACCATCATGAACTGCGCCAAGACCTGCCCCAAGGGCTTGAACCCGGCCAAGGCAATTGCGCATATCAAGAGCATGATGGTCGAACGGGTCGTCTGACCGTGTGATCTTCTGGCTCGTTGCTAGCGCGGGCGTGATCTGGCTCGCCGGGGCGGCGGGCTGGCTCTGGGTCTGCGCTGGCTTGCGCGGGCATGGCCCGCGCGGGCGGGCAGGGCGCATTGCGGTTCAGCTCTCTGGCCTTGCCCTGCTGACCGGAGCAATTGGCGGCAGCCACTTCATCGCGCTGGCCGGTGCCGCCTTTCCGCCCACGGCGCTGCTGCTGCTCACCCGTATCCTGTCTGCGCCCGCGCTTGCCGCGGCGCTCTTGCCTTGGGTGCTGGGCGCCATGCTGGGGGCGGGCTTGGTGGCTTGGGTGGTTTTGCGCCGTCGCGGCGCGCGGCCTGTGTGGTCGCTCGGCATCGCCTTCGCGGCTGGCGCCGTTGCCATGATCGTTTCGGGCGAGGTCATCAGCCGCAACGCGATGTGCAAGGTGGCCGCCGTCCACGGCGTATCGACCGTATCGCGCAACAGCTTTGCGTGGAGCCTGCGCCACCCGCGACGGGCGTTCAATTTCGAGGTGCATGGCATAATCCGCCCGGAGGGAGGCACCCTGATCTGGAGCTACACCCGCATGGCTTGGGAGCCGCTGCCTGAAACCATCTCCCGCAACATCGACCCGCCGTCTCGTAACCTTTCCTGCGCTTGAGCGCGCGGCTATCTGCGCTTTTCCTGCTTTGGCGTGTAGAACACCAACCGTCCGTCCGGCCCCTTTTCGCTCCGGGCGTAGTTCTCACTGCGGCCGTTGGTGATGGCCGCCTTCAGCATCCGCCAGAAACCACCGACGCTCCGGGTTGCGCCCTCGACAATCTCTTCATTCAGCGCCGCATTGTGCGCCATTGAGCTTTCGACCAGCTCTTTGAACCGTGGCGCCGGGTCGGGCGGGGGCGGCGGCACGATCCGCATGGCCTCGTCATCGCCATCGCACACCCTGATCGGGGCGAGGGTGATCCACGGGTCGTCTTGCAGCCCGGCGGCCTCAACGAACTCCGGCGTCATCAGCAGATGCATCGGCAGGCGGTCTGTCCAGACCACGCCGGCGGTGCCGAAAGCCCGCGCATCGGCAAACTGCTCGACACCGTGGCCGTTGGTCATCTGCCCGTCTTTCAGGCCGTAGGGGCCGCGCCAGAAGCGGAAGGGCCTGCCGTTTACATCGGTCTTGTCTTCGCAGATGTAGCCGCTCGCGAACATCGCCAGCGGCTCGGACGGGGTCAGGAACTGGGCCAGAAAGTAGGGTGCCTCGCGCTTGCCATCTTCGCTCCGCATGGTCACCGGCAGAAACGCGACCCCGCCCTCGGCCCCAAGCCGCTCGATCGCCTCGCGGACCCGGGCACTCACCAGCAGCCCATCGGGTAGCGCCTGCCAGAGAGATGGAAAGGGCTCGACCCAATTGCGCATGATGAAATCGGGCATGATGTGCCCGGCTTGCAGCCTTGGGACCGGCTGGGCCATCTTTTCGGCACTCCGGCCCTGCATAAAGGCAATTCTGGCTTCAGTGCGCCGCTTGCGCTCTGCCCGCCGCGCCGCGCCCTCGGGGCCTTTTAGCTCAGCGGGCATGTCACCCGGCTCATATTTGCCGGGCGGTTTGGCCTTGCTGTAGGTGTATAGAACCCTGCCCGGGATCAAGGTGCCCGGTATCCGCTCTGTCATGGCTCCCCTCCGGGTCATGCCGCCTGCCGGAGGGCAGGAGAGCAGATCAATGTGGCAGACAGTGGGCGCCGCGCCGCCTTACTGGCGCATCGCCTCTTCGCGAGAGAATGGCTGACGGCCCCGGAACTCGGCAGGCACCAGCGCATCCACCGCATCGCCCGCCGCCTTCCAGCGCCAGCCGCGCCAGTCGTGGGTGAAGATGAAATCTTCACGCTCGATCTCGGTGGTGGTGGCCTTCAGCTTCTTCAGCACTCCGGGATGGGTGGGCGAGGCCACCGCTATGGTAAAGGCCACCTGACAGTTGAAGGCGTTTTCGGTGAGCCGTTTACAGGCGCCGCGAAAGTCGCTGTAGGTCACGCAGATCTCTACCTCGGGAAACTTTCGCAGGTTCGAGCGGAAGCCGGAGGGGCAATCATTTGTGGGGTATTGTTTGTTCAACGCGTTGAGAAAACCGCGTTTGAGATCGTTTCCGACCGGCTCGGGGCTGATCAGCCGCGCGGTCGCGTAGGCCTGTATTATCTCCGCCTCTGGTGCGACGGGCGGTGCCTCAGCAGGCCCGTGCAAAAAAATTGCGGTGAGGACGGAACCAAGTGCGGGCAGAAGCATTGTACCTCCGTTGACTGCCATTCGGGTGTTGGGTCTTACGTGCTCAAGCCCACCCTAAACTGCGGTCTTCTTCTCTGTCATCCCCCTGTTACCTTTAAATTCCGTTACTGCCCGCCGATTGCGCGGCATCTGGCGGCTCTGCCCTTTCGCTGGGCGCGGCACATCGCTTAGACTGGGCGCGAGCAGTCACAATTCCCTGAGAAGCAGATGAGCACACCCGCACCCGGCGGCCCCGCCGCGCCCGATTACGCCGATGACGCACGGGCGGTGGCGCCTGTCATCTGCTACCCGAACGAGACGCTGCCCCAGCCCGATCTGCCCCTGTATTCGCGCGCCCGCGCGGCTGCCCGCAAGACCGGGGAGGAGATTGTGCCGCCGCGCGAAGGCCGGTGCATCCCGGTGCGGGCGGGGCAGTTCTTGCGCATTTCCTGCCCGGAAGGCCCGCAGGTGGGCGACCTGAACCTGTGGAACCTCGCCGACCTTTCGGAGCGGTTCTACTCTGGCAAGACCCGCGCTTTGCACGGCACGCACCTGACCGTGGGCAGCCGCATGTGGTCGAGCTTCCCGCATCTGCGCCCGATGGCGACCGTCACCGCCGACAGCTTGGCGTGGTACGGGGTGGATGCCTACGGCGGGCGGGTGCATGACGTGATCGGCACCCGCTGCGACCCCTACACCCACCACCAGCTCTCCGGGCAGGATTATCACCATTGCTGCCACTCCAACCTCACCCGCGCCCTCGCGGGCTGGACGGGGCAGGGGGGCGAGGCCGCCGAACCACTGGTGCATGATGTGCTCAACGTCTTCATGTGCACCGGCTTCACCGCCGACACCGGCCAGTATTTCATGAAGGCCACGCCCGCGCGGCAGGGGGACTACATCGAGCTTTTTGCCGAGATCGACCTGCTCGCCGGCCTCTCCGCCTGCCCGGGTGGCGATTGCGGGGCCGAACACAGCTCGGATGTGGCGCAATGCCATCCACTCCTTTGCGAAGTCTTTGCGCCGCCGAACGCCGCGCTGGAAGGGTGGGAGAGCCCGCCGGTCAATGGCTATTCCGGCGGGCATGGGCTGTAAGGCGGGGCCAGTCCCGCCGAGTCTTTAGCAGTAGCGCTCAACCCCGATGGTCTGGGCATCGGAATAGCGGTCGCCATGGGCAAAGCCGGCGGGCAGGATGCGCTCGATCTCGGCGTAATCCTCTGCGGTCAGATCCATATCGGCGGCGTCCACCCATTCTTGCAAATGCGCCCCTGTCCGCGTGCCGGGGATCGGGATCAGGTGGTCGCCCTTGCCCAGAACCCAGGCCATCGCCAGCTTCGAAGTCGGCACGCCCCGGCCCTTGGCATAGGCCCGGAAGCGCTCCAGCGCCTGCTGGTTGTAGCCGTGATTGGGCGCCTGCCAGCGCGGGTTGGCCTTGCGGAAGTCGGCATCGGCCATCTTGGCCGGGTCGGGCGGCGTGTCACTCAACTCGCCGCGGGCCAGCGGGCTGAAGGGCACGAAGGCGACACCCAGCTCGGCGCAGGTCTGGATCACGCCCAACTCAGGCTGGCGCGACCAGATCGAATACTCGTTCTGCACCGCCATCACCGGCTTCACCGCATGGGCACGGCGGATCGTTGAGGGCGCAACCTCGGAAAGCCCGTAGCCTCCGATCAGCCCCTCCTCCATGAATTTGGCCATCGTCTCCGCCAGTTCCTCCACGGGCCGCGCCTGCTCGCGCCGGTGGGCATAGAACAGGCCGACGGAATCCACACCCAGCCGCTTCAGGCTCTGCTCCAGTTCACTGCGCAGATGGCCCTCATCGTTGCGATAATGGCGCTCGGGCTTGGGCACGATCGAGGCCTTGGTGGCGATGACCGGCTTGGCATCGGTGCCTTTCAGCCATTCGCCAATCGCATTCTCCGACCGGCCCATGCCGTAAATATTGGCGGTGTCCAGAAAATCGATGCCCGCATTCCACGCAGTATCGAGGCAGGCCACCGAAGTATCAAGATCGGTATCGCCGAAAAAACCGGCAAATGACATGCAGCCCAATCCGATGGCAGATACCTCGGGGCCACCCGCGCCCAATTTACGTTTCTTCATGTGTGTAAGTCCTCTTATTCGGAAAATGCCGCTTCGAGCGCGATTTCGACCATGTCGCCAAAACTCTTTTCGCGCTGATCGCTCGGAAGCGCCTCATGGGTTTTCAGATGATCCGAAACGGTGAGCACGGCGAGTGCCCGGCAGCCATAGCGAGCGGCGAGGGTATAAAGCTCGGCCGCCTCCATTTCGACGGCCAGAATACCGTGCCGTTCCATTTGCTCGTTCAGGTCTGGTCGCTCGTCATAGAAAACGTCGGAAGAATAGATGCCGCCAACGTGGGTTTTGACCGCCCTGCTCTCCGCCGCACGGGCCGCTGCCGAGAGCAGGGACCAGTCGGCGCAGGGGGCAAAGTTCAATTCGCGGAAGATGCCGCGCGACGGGGTCGAAAGCGTGCTCGCGGTCATGGCCAGCACCACATCGCGCACCGCCACCGCCTCTTGCATCGCGCCGCAGGAGCCGATGCGGATGAGCGTTTTGGCGCCGTAATCGCGGATCAGCTCGTTTACGTAAATCGACAGCGAGGGCATGCCCATGCCGCTGCCCTGGATCGTCACCGGATGGCCGCGCCATGTACCGGTGAAGCCCAGCATGCCACGTACCTCGTTGACGAGCTTGGGATTTTCAAGAAAGGTCTCCGCCGCCCATCGGGCGCGGTAGGGGTCGCCGGGGAGCAGGACCGTTTCCGCGATCTCTCCCTTTTCGGCGCCGATATGCACGGTCATGCGCTGTCCCTCTGTCTGTTGCCGGGCGGCTCTTTCGGCCGCCCCGCCTCAGAAGATGGCTCAGATCGCGAAATCCTCAAGCGACTTTCCGGCAGTGAGGCCGGACTTGATCCATGCCGGCTGACGCCCGCGGCCAGTCCATGTCTGGCTTGCGTCTTCGGGATTGGCGTATTTCGGCGCGCCCTTCGGGCCGTTGGCCTTCTTGCCACCACGACGCCCGCGTTTGGGCGTGCCACCGGTCAATTCATCGAGGGTGAAACCATGGGCCTTTGCCGCTTTCTCGGCAGCCTCCATTGCGGCTTTCTTGTCTTCGACCGCGAGTTTCTCCAACGCCTTTTCGATGTCGGCCTTGAGCTTTTCGAGCTCTTTGCGGCTCATGCCCTTGAGACTGATGGCCATCTGAATTCCTTCTTTTCGGTTCCATTTGTGAGTGGGTGCACGAGAACATATGCGTTCAGCAAATAAAAACGCCGCTGCGCGCGAGCGGAACATATTTGAGTTCGTTGCAAATGAAAAGATATTGAATCCCCGGGCGGGAATGCCCGGAGATTTGGCGCTTTAGACCGAAATTTAGTGGCTCAGGCCGCCGCTTCGCGCGGTTCAGCGAGGGCCACGATATCCATCATGATCCGGTTCAGTTCAAAGTCCTTCGGCGTGTAGACCGCAGAAACTCCCATGTCTTTCAATGACTTGGCGTCTTCGTCTGGAATGATCCCACCGACGATGAGCGGAATGTGCGAAAGGCCTTCCTCGCGCATTCTTTCCAGCGTTTCGGTAATGAGCGGTAAATGGCTACCCGAGAGAATGGAAAGGCCGATCACATGGGCCTCCTGCTCCTTTGCGGCGGTCACGATCTCTTCCGGCGTCAGGCGGATTCCCTCGTAGGCGATATCCATGCCGCAATCGCGGGCGCGGCAGGCGATCTGCTCGGCGCCGTTGGAGTGGCCGTCGAGCCCCGGCTTGCCGACGAGAAACTTCAGCCGGCGGCCAAGGCGGTCGGAGACCAGGTCAACCGCTTCGCGGATCTCGTCGAGCCCCTCGGTGCGGTTGGAGGGGGCGCGGGCCACGCCGGTGGGGCCACGGTATTCGCCAAAGACGGCCCGCATCGCGCCTGCCCATTCGCCCGTGGTTGCGCCCGCCTTGGCGGCGGCAATCGAAGGCTCCATCACGTTGGCGCCGCTCCGGGCGGCCTCGCTCAGTGCCTCTAGTGCCGTGGCTACGGCCTCGGCATCGCGCTCCGCGCGCCAGGCCTGAAGCCGCGCGATCTGGTCGGCCTCCACCGCCGGATCGACCGTCATGATGCCGCCATCCTCGCCCATCAGTGGCGAAGGCTCGCCCTCGGCCCAGCGGTTCACGCCGACCACGACCGTCTCGCCGGTCTCGACCCGGCCAAGCCGCTCGGCGTTGCTCTCCACCAGTCGCGATTTCATGTAATCGATCGCCGCAATTGCGCCGCCCATGCCGTCGAGCTGTGCCAGCTCTGCGCGGGCGCCTTCTTTCAGCGCCTCGACCTTGGCGTCGACAGCCGGGTTGCCATCGAAGAGGTCGCCGTATTCCAGCAGGTCGGTCTCATAGGCCATGATCTGCTGCATCCGGAGCGACCATTGCTGATCCCACGGACGCGGCAGGCCAAGCGCCTCGTTCCACGCAGGCAACTGCACCGCGCGGGCGCGGGCCTTCTTGGAGAGGGTCACGGCCAGCATTTCGATGAGAATTCGGTAGACGTTGTTCTCCGGCTGCTGCTCGGTCAGGCCGAGGCTGTTCACCTGCACGCCGTAACGGAAGCGCCGCATCTTGGGGTCTTCCACCCCGTAGCGCTCGCGGCAGATCTCATCCCAGAGGTCGACGAAGGCGCGCATCTTGCACATCTCGGTCACAAAGCGGATGCCCGCGTTCACGAAAAAGCTGATCCGCCCCACAAGCACCGGAAAATCCTCTTCCGGCACCTTTCCTTTCAGAGCATCCAGCACCGCAATCGCCGTGGCGAGCGCAAAGGCCAACTCCTGCTCCGGCGTCGCCCCTGCCTCTTGCAGGTGGTAGGAACACACGTTCATCGGGTTCCACTTGGGCACGTTGGTGTAGCAATAGGCCGCCACGTCGGTGATGAGTTTGAGGCTCGGGCCCGGCGGGCACACGTAGGTGCCACGGCTCAGGTATTCCTTGATGATGTCGTTCTGCACCGTGCCCTGAAGCGCCGAAACATCCGCCCCCTGCTCCTCGGCCACGGCGATGTAGAGCGCCAGCAGCCACGGCGCGGTGGCGTTGATCGTCATCGAGGTGTTCATCTGCTCCAGCGGGATATCGGCAAAGAGCGCCCGCATGTCGCCCAGATGCGCCACCGGCACACCGACCTTGCCGACCTCGCCCCGCGCGCGCGGATCGTCACTGTCGTACCCCGTCTGCGTGGGCAGGTCGAAGGCCACCGAAAGGCCGGTTTGCCCCTTGGCGAGGTTGGCGCGGTAAAGCGCGTTGGAGGCCTCGGCTGTCGAGTGTCCGGCATAGGTCCGGAACAGCCACGGGCGGTCCTTCTGCGGCGAGTCTTTCTGCGGGTGCGACATGGTTCGGCTCCGATGAATCGGGTGAGCAAGATTATTCCGTTCGGGAGCTTATGCGCGAAAGATTATGCCAATGTCAATTCGCTGCATCGCGGCGAGGCCGGGGATTGCGCTTGTGCCGCGCAATGCTACAGGTTTCTGCGCCCCGTGATATGAATATGGGAGGGAAAGGGAGTGCCTGAGCTTATGTATGGCCTGAATTCGGGGTTGATCGCCCTCGTGCTTTTGTTGTCGATGATCGCTGCCATGTTCGGCGGGCGGGCCATGGCTGGGCGCCGCGCGCGCCGCACCTCGGAGGAGGGCAAGTCGCAAACCCTCGCGGTGCAAGGCTCGCTGCTCGCCATCCTCGGCCTGCTGCTGGGTTTCACCTTTTCGCTCGCTCTCGGCCGCTTCGACAGCCGCAGCCAGGCGGTGGTCGACGAGGCCAATGCCATTGGCACCGCGTGGCTGCGCACCGACCTGATGCCCGACGGCCCGCGCGAGGAGGCCCGCGCGCTGCTGGTGAAATACGCCGAGTTCCGCGCCAAGGCGGGGGAGGTGCCCGCGCATCAGGATGCCCGCCGCGCCGGAATGGTGGCGACCGCGCAAAAGACCTTTGACCAGCTCTGGGCGCTCTCCGCCGAGACCGCCCGCGAGCAGGGCGGCCCGGCAATGGTGGCCTTCACCAATTCGCTGAACGACATGATCGACCAGCTCTCAGCCCGCGATGCCGCGATCAACCGCCATGTGCCCGAGCCGGTGCTGCTGCTGCTCTACGGCACCTTTATCCTGCTGGGTTGGGTGCTGGGGCTCTCGGCGGCGCAAACCGGGGTGCAGCCGGTGCCGGCGGTCTACGCGATGCTGCTGCTGATTGTCGGCCTCGTCTTCGTGATCATCGACCTCGATCGCCCGAGGCGCGGGATCATCGAGGTGAATCAGGAGCCGATCCGGGCGCTGGCCAACCAGCTGGCCGAGGCGGGCTGAGCCGATGGGCAGCCAGGTCACGCTCCCGCTCTGGCTGTTCCTCCTGATCCTCACTTTCGCGGCGGTCACCTTTGCCTCGCACTTCCTGTTTCCCTCCGTCCGCTGGTTCTTCCGGCGGCGACTGGAGAAGGCGGTGGCGCGGCTGAACAGGCGCCTCACCCGGCCCATCGAGCCGTTCAAACTGGCCCGGCGGCGCGACACCATCCAGCGCGTGCTCTACGCGCCCGAGGTGCTCGCTGCCGTCACCGAACACGCCAAAACCGAGGGCGTGCCGGAGGAGGTCGCATTCGAGCAGGCCCGCCGCTACGCCGGCGAGATCGTGCCCGGCTTCTCGGCCTTCGCCTACTTCGGTTTCGCGATCCGCGCCGCAAAGTGGCTCGCCACCTCGCTCTTCCGCGTGCGCCTCGCCCGGCTCGACGAAGCAAAGCTGGCGGCGATCCCCGAGGAGGCGACGGTGGTCTTCGTAATGAACCATCGCAGCAACATGGATTACGTGCTCGTCACCTACCTCGTCGCGCAGCGCACCACGCTCTCCTACGCGGTGGGCGAGTGGGCGCGGGTCTGGCCGCTGCGCACGCTCATCCGGGCGATGGGGGCCTACTTCATCCGCCGCAAGTCGCGCGGTGAACTCTACCGCACCGTGCTGGCGACCTACGTCACCGTGGCCACCCGCGCCCGTGTCACGCAGGCAATGTTCCCCGAGGGGCGCCTCTCGCTCACCGGGGCGGCGGGCGAGCCCAAGCTGGGGCTGCTGGCCTATATCACCGAGGCGGCGGAGGACGGGACCGAGGTGGTTTTCGTGCCGACCGCGCTCAACTACGACCGGGTGCTGGAAGACAGGGTGCTCATCGGCGCACAGGGCGGAGGCGGCTTTCCGGCGCGGATCCGCGTGGTGTTCCGCTGGCTGGCGCGGCGACTGATCCTACGGGTTCGGGGGATGACCCATCATCTCGGCTACGCGGCGGTGAGCTTTGGCGACCCGCTCTCGCTGGCGAGCTTTCCCGGCGACACCGAGGCGCTGGGGCAGGAACTGATGGCGCGAATCGAGGCGGTGATGCCGGTGCTGCCGGTGCCATTGCTGGCCGCCATGCTGCTTGAGGCCGAGGGGCCGCTCGATCGGGCCACGCTGGAGCGCCGGTGGAACGCGCGGCTCCGGGCGCTCGAAGGGGCAGGGGTGGTGCTGCATGTGCCGCGCGGCAACCCGGCCTATGCGCTTGAGAACGCGCTGCGCATCCTGCGCGACCGCAACCTGCTGGCGGAAGGGCCGGAGGGCATTGCTGCCGCGCCCCATGAAACCGCGATTTTCCGGTTCTACGCCGCCTCCATCACGCCGCAACTGGCGCAATTGGGCGATGCCGCACCTGCAACCTCGCCCCACCCGCGCCTGCTGCCTGCCGATGATGCAGCTGCGAAGGTGCCTGCCTCGATTTCCGCCGAAACTGAATCGGGTGAGACATAAAATTACAAATTGGACCTCAGTCGTATTGCAATCTTGCGCGCGCATCCGTAGAACGCCCTGAGACCGTGGCGCGATTCTGCGCCGCAGAACGACTTGAGGAGAGACGCCGATGGCCCTGGATACGACCGACGCCCCGCAGGCCCCCTACGAGGCCGAAGAGAAAGACCTCTACGAACTCGGCGAAATGCCCCCGCTCGGCTACGTGCCGCCGAAAATGTACGCTTGGGCGATCCGCCGCGAGCGTCACGGCGAGCCGGAGGTGTCGTTCAAGCAGGAGGTGCTGCCGACATGGGAGATCGACAGCCACGAGGTGCTGGTTCTCGTCATGGCCGCAGGGGTCAACTACAACGGCGTCTGGGCCGGTCTCGGCAAGCCGATCAGCCCGTTTGACGTGCACGGTCAGGACTTTCACATCGCCGGTTCCGACGCCTCGGGCATCGTCTGGAAGGTCGGCGACAAGGTGAAGCGCTGGAAGGTCGGCGACGAGGTGGTGATCCACTGCAATCAGGACGACGGCGACGACGAGGAGTGCAACGGCGGCGACCCGATGTTCTCCCCCACCCAGCGGATCTGGGGCTACGAGACCGGTGATGGCTCCTTTGCCCAGTTCACCCGCGTGCAGGCGCAGCAGCTCATGCCGCGCCCCAAGCACCTGACTTGGGAAGAGAGCGCCTGCTACACCCTCACGCTGGCCACCGCCTACCGGATGCTCTTCGGCCACGAGCCGCATGATCTGAAGCCGGGCCAGAACGTGCTGGTCTGGGGCGCCTCCGGCGGCCTCGGCTCCTACGCGATCCAGCTTGCCAACACGGCGGGCGCCAACGCGATTGGCGTGATTTCGGATGAGAGCAAGCGCCAGTTCGTGCTGGATCAGGGCGCGAAGGGCGTCATCAACCGCAAGGACTTCAACTGCTGGGGCCAGCTCCCCACGGTGAACAGCCCCGAGTACAACGAGTGGCTGAAGGAGGCCCGCAAGTTCGGCAAGGCGATCTGGGAGATCACCGGCAAGGGTGTGAACGTGGACATGGTCTTCGAGCACCCGGGCGAGGCGACCTTCCCGGTCTCCACGCTGGTGGTGAAGAAGGGCGGCATGGTGGTGATCTGCGCCGGGACCTCCGGCTTCAACACCACCTTCGACGTGCGCTACATGTGGATGCACCAGAAGCGCCTGCAGGGCTCGCACTTCGCCCACCTCAAGCAGGCCTCTGCCGCCAACGCGCTGATGTGCGAGCGCCGGCTCGATCCCTGCATGTCCGAGGTCTTCCCGTGGGATGAGATCCCGGCGGCCCATACCAAGATGCTCCGCAATGAGCACAAGCCGGGCAACATGGCGGTGCTGGTGCAGGCCCCCAAGACCGGCCTGCGCACGCTGGAAGACGTGCTCGAAGCCGGGCGCGGATTGGCCTGAGCCAAGCCCGGAATTCCCGCCGCGCGGCGCCTTGCCGTGCGGCGGAAATGCACCCATAGGTTGCAAGAATCCATCACGCCGCCGCGCAGAAATGTGGGCGGCGTCGGTGTTTCTGCACTGCAAAACTCGTGAACAAGTCAACAATACCTGTCCAAAAAGACAGGTCTCCCCATTTCGGGGGACTGCACTTTCGCGAATTTCGCGCCTGATCGGCACATGCTAGGGTTGTGTTAATACATCGTTAACCTTTAGGATTGAGGCTGCCAATGAAACACGAGTGGGTTCTCGACGTTCTGATCGACCTGCACAACTACGCAAGTCGCAACAGTCTGACCGCGCTGGAGGGAAAGCTGTTGGAGACGATCGACGTAGCGCGCCATGAGGCGTGCGGGGGCACCCCTTCGTACAGGGGAGACGCTTCGGCGGACGGCGATGGCAGCTGCATTGGAGCAATTCATCGAAGGCTTGCAGCAGGCGAGCACGCTTGACGACTTACAGTCGAAAGTGTTCGAGCTGCGCGATCTCTACGAGGTCGAGCATGTGGTCTATCACTCGGTCAATGCCAGTGGCGGGCAATATGCGGCGCTGACCTACGGCGATGCATGGGTCGACCGCTATATCACGGAAGGCTACGAGCGGATCGATCCGGTGGTCATGGGCTGCTTTCAACGGTTCCACCCCGTCGATTGGCGCCGCCTCGACTGGTCCGGCAAGGTCACCCGCGATTTCATGGACGAGGCCAAGGATGCCGGCGTCGGCAACCAGGGCTATACCGTGCCAATTCGCGGCCCCTCGGGCCAGTTTGCCATGTTCACCGTCTCCCACGGTGTGACCGACGAGAAATGGACCCGCTTCACCGAGGTCCACACCCGCGATCTCATTCTCTCTGCCCATTACCTCAACCAGAAGGCGCTGGAGATCGAGAGCGGTGGCACCACCAAGGCCCCGGGCCGGGCGCTGTCGCCCCGGGAGCGGGATGCGCTCACCATGCTGGCGCTTGGCTACAGCCGAGCGCAGGCGGCCGAAAGCCTCGAGATTTCGGAGCATACGCTGCGGGTCTATATCGAGGGTGCGCGCTACAAGCTGGGCGCAATGAACACCACCCATGCGGTTGCGCTGGCACTGGCACAGGGGCGACTCGTTTTCTGATCACCTGCTGCATGCGGGCAAAAGGTTAACGCAATCCTAGCGTGCAGGGCATTATTTCTTAACAACCTTAACGATAACTTCATACCCTTCCCTCCATTCAAGCAACGAGAATGGAGGGAGTACCCATGTTGCGCTTCATTTATGGCGAAGACCTTTCGGAGTTTCCGAAACTGCGTGACACCATGTTCCGCGACCGCGCGCGGCAGTTTTCCGAGCGGCTGGGCTGGGAGGTGACGGTCGATGCGGCGGGGGAGGAACGCGACCAGTACGATGCGATGAACCCGCTCTACGTGATCTGGCAGAAGGCCTGCGGCAGCCATGGCGGCTCGATGCGCTTTTTGCCCACCACCGCACCCTGCATGGTCAACGATCACTTCACCCATCTGACGGACGGCGTGACCATCAGCCACCCGCTGATCTGGGAATGCACCCGCTTCTGCCTCGCGCCCGATGCCGAGCCCCGCGTGGCCGCAGCGCTGATGCTTGGCGGGGCCGAACTGGGGCAGGGCTTCCACCTCACCGATGCGGTGGGCGTGTTCGATGCCCGGATGGTGCGCATCTACGGGCGGCTCGGTTGGGCGCCCACGGTGCTGGGCACCTCCGGGGAGGGGCGCGATGCCATCTCTGTCGGCCTGTGGGAGATGTCGGAGGCGACGCGCCAGCGCATGGCCCGCAAGGCCGGGCTGAGCCCCACGCTCTCCCGCCATTGGTTCGATAGGGCCTTCGGCACGGCCACGTCTCTGCCGCAGGCGGTTTCGGCCTGACGGCCCCGGCCAGCAGCCGTCGCCCGAGCCTCTCAGACCCCTGCTTTCGGCCTAGCGGCCAAGGGGCGGACAGCCTAATGTCCGCCCCATGAGCCTCCCCGCACTGACCTTCTCCGATGACCAGGCCCAGGCCTGGGACACGCTCTCCGAAGTGCTGCAAAAGCACGGCGTCGATCTGGATAATGAGACGACGACGCCGATGACCGAGGGCAAGGGCTCCGTCACCGCCGTCATGGGCAAGGCCGGCTCGGGCAAGACCCTGCTGCTGGCCCGCCTGGCCGATGCGCTGGCCGAGGCCGGGGTCGAGGTGATCTCGGGCGATTGGGAGGGCAAGCCGCGCAAGGATCGTCGCACGCTGGCCATCCTCGCCCCCACCAACAAGGCCGCCTCCGTGCTCCGCAATCGCGGCGTTGCGGCAACCACGATCCACCGCATTCTTTACACCCCCGTTTACGACCCCGAGTACGAGCGCATCGCCGAATGGCTGGCCGGGCAGGGCGAGCGCCCAGAGCCGCCCGAAGGCATCACCGAGGCCGCGCTCGACCGGGCGTTCGCGGTCTTCGAGGCCACCAAATCCGTGCCCGCTGCGCTGGCCTCCGCCGGGTTGCGCGGCAGCGATTTCATCACGGGCTGGAAGCGCCGCGAAGAGCCGCTGGATATCGGCTTCATCGACGAGTCCTCCATGCTCTCGGACGATCAGTTCGAAGACCTGCGCGAGATATTTCAGGCCCTCGTCCTCTTCGGCGACCCGGCCCAGCTCGCGCCGGTCAAACAGTCCGGCAACATGGTATTCGACAAGCTGCCCGCCCCCCGCAAGCTGGAGCTGCACCGCATCCACCGGCAGGCCGATGACAACCCGATCCTCGACCTTGCTCACGCACTGGCCGATCCGGAGCTCAACTTCCAGAACTTCGAGCGGATGGTCGAGGAGAAGGCTCGCGCCGATGACCGGGTGGTGGTCTCGGAGCGGGTCGAGGCCGCGCTCATGGCCCGCTCGCCCGTGTTGGTCTGGCGCAACAACACCCGCATCCGGCTCATCCACGCCTTCCGCGCCGCCTACCACGCCCCGCCTGACGCCCTGCTGCCCGGCGAGCCGCTGATCTGTGATGGCATCGAACTGCCGATGAAGCACCGCAAGAAGCGGCTCGACCTTGAGGCGCGCGGGCTGATCAAGGGCGCGCAGGTGGTCTACCTCGGGCCGGGCAAGAAGCCGGGTTTCTCCAAGCTGCACGTCATCGGCGCCGAGCAGCCACAGGTTTCGGCGGCGTCCATCGTCAAAATCGAACTGCCCGACGAGGAAGAGCCCTTCATCCCCTACGCCGCCCGCATGGGCGCCACCTTCCTGCACGGCGCGGCGGTGACGATCCACAAGGCGCAAGGCTCGCAATGGCCCACCGTGCAGGTCTTCGCCCCCGATCTCTTCGTCGCCGCACGGATGGGCCGCGAGGAGGCCGGCCAGCCGCTCTGGAAGCGCCTTGCCTATGTGGCCATCACCCGCGCCGAGGAGCGGCTGGTCTGGTGTACCCGCAACCGCCTTGCCCGGCCCACCGAGCCGCTCACCACCGCCGATCTCGAAGCCCCCGTCGCCCCGCTTACGCTGGAAGCCGAACAGCCCGACTAGGCGCCACTCCGCTCCTCATTGGTCCTGCAGATATCCCCGCCGGAGGCCTCAAATCTCTTCTGGCGGTTCAGTAGCCCGCGCCGCGATCTACCAATCCCACGAGCGCCTCGCCTGCTTCGGCCCGCAGGATATTTGCAGCCACCGCTTGGCTCGCGCTCCACGGCCTGGTTTCCGATGCGGTATGGGCGGTGACCGTCACCTTGGGATGTGCCCAGAAGGCATGACCCTCCGGCAGCGGCTCCTGCCGGAACACGTCGAGCGTGGCATGGGCGAGCTGCCCGCTATCCAGCGCCGCGAGCAAGGCCGTGTCGTCGATGAGCGGCCCCCGCCCGGGGTTGATCACGAAACCTCCCTCCGCCATCGCCGCGAAGGCGCGCGCATCCATCACATTCTCCGTCGCAGGCGTATCGGGCAGAAGCAGCACCACGATCTCGGCCCCTTCCACCGCCGCCAGCAGCCCGTCCTCGCCCGAGAAACTTTCGACCCCGGCAACTTCCTTCGCACTCCGCGACCAGCCCCTGACCCTGAAATTCAGGGCCACCAGAGCCTCGGCGCAGGCCATGCCCAAGGCGCCCAACCCGAGTACTGTCACCACCCGGTCGCGCGCCAGCGGCGGGATGATGAACTTCCACTCGTGCTCGGGGTTCACGATATGCCGGTCGAGCCCGAGATGGTGCCGCAGCACCTGGCCCGTGACCCATTCCACCATGCCCTCTGTCAGCGAGGTGTCGACCATCCGCGCCAGCGGCATTTGCAGCGTCTCGTTGCCGACGACACTCTCCACCCCGGCCCAAAGGCTCAGCGCGGCCTTGGCTTTGACGAAGGGCGCAAAATCCTCAACCGGCCCGTTTGGCGCAAAAACGATGTAGTCCACGTCCTCCGCCGCCACCTCGCCGGGCTGAAACACCCGCGCGTCGATCCCGGCCTCGGACAGGGCGCGGGGCAGGGGGGCTTCATATTTCTTCCAGAAGTTCGGGCGGGCGGAGAAGAGGATGTTCAGGGTCATGTGGCGGACCCTATCCGCCCCGTCCGCCGAGGCCAACACATGCGATGCGGCGGCGCAGCCGGCGGAGAGCTACCGCCGTCCGCGCGGGCGGTGAATGTGGGCGCTCTGCACCAGCCCGAAGGCCCCGAGCAGCACGATCATGGCCGAGCCGCCGTAGCTCACCAGCGGCAGTGGCACGCCCACCACCGGCGCGAGGCCCATCACCATGCTCATGTTCACCGCGAAGAACAAAAAGAAGGTGCCTGCAATCCCGAGGATCAGCAGCGAGCTGAAGCGGTCGCGGTTCTTCAGGGCCGAAACGATGCAGAAGGCGAGGATCAGCACGTAGAGCACCAACAGCGACACACCCCCGACAAAGCCGAACTCCTCGGCCAGCGTGGTAAAGATGAAGTCGGTATGTTTCTCGGGCAAAAAGTTCAGGCGCGACTGTGTGCCTTCCATCAGCCCGCGCCCCGTCCAGCCGCCCGAGCCGAGAGCGATCTTCGATTGGGTGATGTGATACCCCGCGCCCAGCGGGTCGGATTCCGGGTCGAGAAACGTATCGATCCGGCGATACTGATAGTCTTTCAACAGCTGCCACGTGGTTCCGCGTGAGGCCACAACCGCTGTCACCAGCCCGGCCCCGCTGGCGATCACCGCGCCGAAGTAGAGCCAGTGGACGCCTGCGCAAAACATCACCATCGCCCCGCCGACGACCAGCAGCAGCGCGGTGCCGAGGTCGGGCTGTTTCAGCACAAGCGCGGTGGGCACGAGGATGATGATCACCGGCAGGATCACCCAGAGCGGGCGGGAGGTTTTGCCCACGTCGAGCCAGTCGTAATAGGCGGCCAGCAGCATCACGAGGGTGATCTTGGCCACCTCCGAGGGCTGCAGCCGCATGAAGCCGAGGTCAATCCAGCGCTGCGCGCCCATGCCGACATCGCCGAAGAGTTCCACGAAGACGAGCAGCAGCAGCGAGCCGAGATAGGCCAGCAGCGCCATGTTGCGCCAGAAGTAGATCGGCACCATCGCGACGATGAACATCATCACCAGCCCGAGGGCAAAGCGCTTCATCTGCGGTTCGGCCCAGGGGCTCAGGGAGCCGCCGGCCACAGAGAACAGCATCAGAAAGCCCACCGAGCAAACGGCGAGCAGCAGCACCACCAGCGCCCAGTTGACATAGAGCACCTTGCTCAGGCCGGTCGGGACCGTCTCGCGGTTGTACTCGAGATAGCTCATGCCGCGCTCATGCCCTGTCGCTCGCGTCCTGCCGCAGATCCTCGCGCAGCTTCAGATCCTTGCGGATCTGCTCCACTTCCCAACGCGACGAGCTGGGGTAGGCCTCCATCGGGGGCAGGCCGCCATAGAGCGCCTGAAGCATCACGTCCCGCGCGATGGGCGCGGCCACGGCAGAGCCGCCGCCGCCATGTTCGACAACGACCGAAACGGCATACTTGGGGTTGTCATAGGGGGCGAAGGCCACAAACAACGCGTGGTCCCGCTGCTCCCAAGGCACATCCTGGTTGCGGACCACGACCGAGCGGACCTGGCTGGTGCCGGTCTTGCCGGCCATGGTCATCCCCTCGGCCACGATCCGGCTGCCCCGCGCGGTGCCGCGGCTGGAGTTCACCACGTTGTACATGCCCTTGCGCACCTGTTGCAGCGCGGTGGGAGAGATATCGAGCGGCTCCAGCCCCTTCACCGGCGTCTCGCGGCCATCGACCGATTTCACCAGCCGAGGTTCGATCTGCGTGCCGCTGGCCAGCCGCGCCGCCATGACCACGAGTTGCAGCGGCGAGGCGAGCACAAAGCCCTGACCGATCGAGGCGTTCAGGCTGTCGCCGACCACCCATTCCTGCTCATAGCGCTCGGCCTTCCACGCCTTGGTCGGGGCGATCCCTTCAGCCACAGCGCTCATCGGAATGTCATGGCGCACGCCGATCCCGAGCTTCTTGGCCATGGCCGAGATGTTCTCGATCCCCGCCTTCAGCGCCAGCTCGTAGTAGTACACGTCGCAGCTTTGCTGGAGCGAACCGTCGAGGTCCACCCAGCCGTGGCCCGAGCGCTTCCAGCAGTGAAAGCGGCGGCCCGAAACTTCCTTGTGGCCCGGGCAATAAAAGGTCTCGCCCGCCGTTACCACGCCCGCTTCCATGGCCGCCAGTGCGGTGACCATCTTGAAGGTCGAGCCCGGTGGGTAGAGGCCCTGCGCCGCCTTGTTGGCCAGCGGGCGGTGGTCATTCTCGGTCAGGTCGCGGTAGTCGGCCACCGAGATGCCGCGGACGAAGAGATTGGGGTCGAAGGACGGCGCGGAGCCGATGGCCAGCAGGTCGCCATTGGTGACATCCATCACCATGGCCGCCGCGCTCTCGGTGCCGAGCCGGGCCTGCACGTAGTTCTGGAGTTGGCTGTCCACCGTCAGCTGCAAATCGGTGCCGGAGATGCCCTGCTGTCGGTCAAGCTCGCGCATGACCCGCCCGCTGGCATTCACCTCAATGCGCCGGTTGCCCGCCTTGCCCCGCAGCGGCTCCTCCCATTTGGATTCAACGCCGACCTTGCCGATCTGGAACTGCGGCAGCCGCAGCAGCGGGTCCGGGTCTTCGATCTTGCTCAGGTCGTAGTCGCTGACCCGGCCGACGTAGCCGATGACATGGGCGAAATCCTCCAGCATCGGGTAGTGGCGCGAGAGGCCGACCTCGGGGGAGATTCCCGGCAGGGCAGGGGTGTTCACCGCCACTTCCGAGAGCTGCTCCCAGCTCAGCCGGTCGGCGATGGTGTATTCAAGGAAGGGCGAGGCGCGGCGCATCTCTTCCAGCGCCTTCTTGGCCTCTTCGTCGGTCAGCGGAATGATCTTGCGCAGCCGGGCCAGCGTGTTCTCGAGATCGCCTGCATCCTCGGGCACGATCACCACGCGGTAGATCTGCTCGTTCACCGCGATCGGCCTGCCATTACGGTCGAAGATCAGCCCGCGCTCCGGCGGGATAAGTGAAAACTTGATCCGGTTTTCCTCGGCCAGCAGGCGGAACTCGTCGGCCTGATCGACCTGCATGTAGCGCATCCGTCCGGCCAGCAGGGCCGCAAAGCCGCCCATCAGCCCGCCCATCACGAGGCCGCGCCTCGTGATCTTGCGAACGCTCTCCTCGGTATCCTTCGGCGCGCGCCTCACAGCCGGTGCCCCAGCGCATCGACCTCACCGGGCGCGGCCTTGCGCAGCCCGAAGAGCATGTGAGAGGCCGCGACGACAAGCGGATAGGTCACGATTGTGATGCCGATCTGAAGCACCGCCACGCCCAGCGGCGGACGCGGCACCATGAAGAGCGCCAGCAGCGCCATGTTGGCCACCATCAGCCCGACCATGACCACCGCCGCCATTCCCCACTCCAGCGGAAAGGGCAGCTCGCGCGAAAGCGCCTGACGGGCGCGCAGAAACTCGCATCCCAGCAGCACCAGCAGGGTCCACAGGCCCGGCGGGCGGTGGAAGATCAGATCCGCGAGCAGGAACACCGCTACGATCAGCGCAGGCGGCACGAAGGCCGGGCGCCGCAGCACCCAAGCGAAGGTCAGCGCCAGCATCAGGTCAGGCCCCGGCAGGCCGCCTGCCGTGGTGTCGAGCGGAAGGAGCCGGAAGAAGGCGAAGAGCGCGCAAAGCGCAGCGAAGGCGGCGCGATAGCCCCAGATCCGCGTGGTGACCGGATCAACCATCCGTGCCTCCCTCGGCCTGGCTCAGCTCTTCGGGGTGAGGGATCGGGTCGGGCACCGGGGTCAGGATCAGCCCGCCGGGATCGGCGATCACCTCGGCCTCGTGGCTGCGCAGCACGCGCAAAAAGTCGAGCCGCTCGTAATCGGCGCTGAGCCGCACGCGGAGCCGCCCGTCGCGGCCCTCCACCAGCTGGCCCACCACGAGCCCCGCCGGAAACACCCCGCCATCGCCCGAGCTGACCACCCGGTCGCCCGGGCGCACAGTGTCACGGTCTTCGATGAACTCAAGCGGCGGCGCGGCGCGGTTGTCGCCCACCAGCATCGCGTGCTGGCCCGAGGGCTGCACGGTCACGGGGATACGGCTGGCGGCATCGGTCAACAGGATCACCCGGCTGGTCTGCTCGCCCACACCGGCGATCCGCCCCACGAGGCCAAGGCCATCCATCACCGCCCAGCCATCGCGAATGCCATCGCGGCGGCCCACGTTCAGCAGCACTGACTGGCGAAAGGGGGAGCCACTATCGGCAATGACAACGCCGGACACCGAGGTAAGGCGCGGATCGAGCCGCAGGTTGTTCAGCGCCAGCAGCTTGGCGTTCTGCTGCTCCAGCTGAACGGCGGCCTCTTTCCAGGCCTTCATCTGCTGAAGCTCGCGGCGAAGCTCCTGATTTTGCTCGTAAAGCCGGTTATAGCTCTGGAAGCTGTCGGCCATGTTGCCAACCTTCGTGGCGGGCACGGAGGCCCACTCGAAGCTCGGCACCACCGCATCGATCAGGTTGGAGCGAAACCGCTCGACCCGCGGGCTATCGATCCGCCAAAGCAGGAACAGCCCGAGGCAGAGCACCACGAGCACCGCGATCAGGATGCGCCTGACCGGGCTGACATAGTCGATGTTCGTGTCTCTCTTCGCCAAGCGGGCAGCCTTTCCGCATGGGCGGCGCCCCCCGGCCGCCTCAGCTGTCGTAGTCTATCACATGCCTGAGCTGTTTTTCATATTCCAGCGCCTTGCCGGTGCCCAGGGCCACACAATTCAGTGACTCGTCGGCGACCGAGATGGCAAGGCCCGTTTGCTCGCGCAGGGCGAGGTCCAGCTCACCCAGCAGCGCGCCGCCGCCGGTGAGCATCACGCCCCGGTCGACGATGTCGGCGGCCAGATCGGGCGGGGTGGCTTCGAGCGCGGTCATCACCGCCTCGCAAATCTGCTGCACCGGCTCGCTCAGCGCCTCGGAGACCTGCGCTTGGTTGATCTCGGTTTCCTTCGGCACGCCGTTCAGCAGGTCACGCCCTCGGATCTGCATCGAGGCGCCGCGGCCGTCATCGGGCATCCGCGCCGTGCCGATCGAGGTCTTCACCCGCTCGGCGGTGCTGTCACCGATCAGGATGTTGTGCTGGCGGCGCAGGTAGCTGACGATTGCCTCGTCCATCCGGTCGCCGCCCACGCGCACCGAGCGCGCATAAACGATATCGCCCAGCGAGAGCACGGCCACCTCGGTCGTGCCGCCGCCGATATCCACCACCATGTTGCCGGTGGGGTCGGTGATCGGCATGCCCGCGCCAATGGCCGCCGCAATCGGCTCGGCAATCAGGCCCGCGCGGCGTGCGCCCGCGCTCAGCACCGACTGGCGAATGGCCCGCTTTTCCACCGGCGTCGCGCCATGGGGCACGCAGACGATGATCTTGGGCTTGGTGAAGGTGGTGCGCTTGTGAACCTTGCGGATGAAGTGCTTGATCATCTCTTCGGCGGTGTCGAAGTCGGCGATCACCCCCTCGCGCATCGGCCGGATCGCCTCGATGCTGCCGGGCGTCCGGCCCAGCATCAGCTTGGCATCCTCGCCCACGGCCAGCACCTCCTTACGCCCGCCCTTGGTGTGATAGGCCACCACGGAGGGCTCGTTCAGGATCACCCCGCGGCCCTTCACATAGACGAGCGTGTTGGCGGTGCCGAGGTCGATCGCCATGTCCGACGAAAAGAGACCGCTCAGAAAAGCCATTTCTACCTTACCCCTGCCCTCTGCCAAAGCACCTTCGGGGCACGACTCAGCCGCCCCCTCGGAACTTTCGGCTTATAGGGGCAGGGCGGGAGGCGGGACAAGGGGGGCAGGGGCCGCTCACGGCAAGTTGCCGCCGGGCGCGCCGCTCAGCAGTACGTCGCATCGCGGTGCGGGGCCTCTTCGCCGTGGCGCCGGATGGCGCTACTGTGCAGGCATGACGGAGAAAAAACCGAAAGAGCAGGATCTCTACGCGCCGGTCAAATCGCTCCTCGAAGCCCAAGGCTACGAGGTGAAGGGCGAGGTCGGCGCGGCCGATCTCGTGGCCTGCCGCGATGGCGAAGAGCCGGTGGTGGTGGAGTTGAAGCTCGCGTTCAGCCTCGCGCTCATCCATCAAGGCATCGCCCGGCAGGCGCTCACCGATGCCGTCTACCTTGCCGTGCCGCGCGGGCAGGGCCGCCGCTGGCTGGCAGCAATGAAGCAGCACAAGCTGCTCTGCCGCCGCCTCGGCCTTGGCCTGATCTACGTGCGCCTCACGGACGGTCACACCCAGATCGCCCTCGACCCGGCCCCCTACCAGCCGCGCAAATCGGCCCCCCGCAAGAGCCGCCTGCTGCGCGAATTCGCCCGCCGAGAGGGCGACCCCAACGTGGGCGGCGCGGCCCGCACCTCCGCCATCGTCACCGCCTATCGGCAGGATTGCATCCGTCTCGCGAGCCACCTCGCCGAGCACGGCCCCTGCAAGGGCGCGGTGGTGGCAAAGGCGACCGGCGTGGAGAAGGCCACACGGATGATGGCCGACGACCATTACGGCTGGTTCGAGCGGGTGGAGAAGGGGGTTTACGGCCTCACCCCCAACGGCGCGAAGGCGTTGGAGCCGTGATCCGCTCCGCCCTTCTTTCGCTGGCCCTCGCCATGCCGCTGCGGGCAGAGCCGATGCTCTCAATCGACATTACCGAGGCTGCAGGCGAAGACTTCGGCGCCGCCATGGCCGTGGCACTGGAGGCCGGGGCTCAGGCGACCTCGCTCTCGCTTTACTGGGACGATCTCGAGCCCGACGGCCCGGGCTATGCGCCCGCCTTCGATTGGCCGGCCATCGCCAACACTGTTTACCCGAAGCAGGGGCTCTCGCTCACGCTGACCTTCTCGGTGATCGACACGCTGGCCGACCGCCGCCGGGCCGATCTGAAGGGGCTTACATGGGACGATCCGAGGGTAATGTCGGCCTTCACCGCGCACCTTGCTGAGGTGCTGGGCCGACTGGGTGATACAGACCTGCGCGCCATCGCCATCGGCAACGAAGTCGATGGGCTTTTGCAGACGCCGACTGAGATCGCCGCCTTCGCCCGCTTTCTCGCTGCCGCCCGCTCCGAACTGGAGCGGATGCGGCCCGGCGTGCCGGTGGGCACCAAGCTCACGTTTGCCGCCCTCACCCGCCAAGCCGAGCGCTGGCAGCCGGTGCTTGCCGAAAGCACGGCGCTCATGGTCACCTACTACCCCCTCGATGCGGGCTTTGCGGCGCGCGGCCCCGATGTGGTCGCCAGCGATCTCGCAAAACTGGAGATCGTGGCGCAGGATCTGCCGATCTATCTGCTGGAGACCGGCTACCCCAGCGCGGGCTGCAGGGCGAGCGAGGCAGATCAGGCGGCATTTCTGCGCAACCTCCTGGCCGCAAGCACCGCCACTCCGCGGATCGCGCTGGTCTCGCTGACATGGCTTTCCGACATGGCACCCGAGGAGGCCGTGTCACTGGCCAGATACTACGGCCTCACGGATCCCTGCTTCACCGCCTACCTCGGCTCCATCGGGTTGCGCCGCGCCGATGGCCGCGCCAAGCCCGCGCTCGAATTCCTGCTGGAGCGATAGAAATGGGGGCGCCCCGGCTCCACGCCGCGAGCCCCCCGAATTCTCGCACGAAAATTCGTTGCCCCGGGCTCAGCCCGCGTCCTTGTAGCTGACCTCGCGGGTGTCCTTGCCGCCGAGCTTTTCCTTGCGGACCCGCAGGCGGTTCAGCGCCGTAACGTAGGCCTTGGCCGAGGCCACGACCGTGTCGGTATCCGCCGCCTCGCCAGTGGCCAGAACGCCGTCTTCCTCCATCCGCACGGTTACCGTGGCTTGTGCGTCGGTGCCTTCGGTCACGGCATGCACCTGGTAGAGCTGCAGCCGGGCGTTGTGCGGGTATATCGCCTTCACCGCGTTGAAGGCCGCATCCACCGGGCCGTCGCCCTGCGCGGTCGCCTGCTGGTCCTCGCCCGCCACCGTCAGGGTGATGTCTGCCGATTGCGGCGCCTGCGTGCCGCAGACCACGCGCAGGAACTTCACCTTCAGGTATTCGTCCGCCGGGTCGGTGCTGGCATCGCGCATCAGCGCCACCAGATCGTCGTCGAAGACCTCTTTCTTCCGGTCGGCCAGCTCCTTGAAGCGCACGAACACGTCTTTCAGTTGGTTGTCGCCCATCTCGTAGCCCAGCTCGGCCAGCTTGGAGCGCAGGGCCGCGCGGCCCGAGTGCTTGCCCATCACCAGATTGGTGGCGCTGAGGCCCACATCCTCGGGGCGCATGATCTCGAAGTTCTCGGGGTTCTTCAGCATCCCGTCCTGATGGATGCCGGACTCGTGGGCAAAGGCGTTCTTGCCGACGATGGCCTTGTTGGGCTGCACCGCGAAGCCGCTCACCGTGGCGACACGGCGGGAGATGTGCATGATCTTGGTGGTGTCCACGCCGGTGGTGAAGGGCATGATGTCATGCCGCGTTTTCACCGCCATCACCACCTCTTCCAGCGCGGTGTTGCCCGCGCGCTCGCCGAGCCCGTTGATGGTGCATTCCACCTGCCGCGCGCCCGCCTCGACGGCGGCGAGGCTGTTGGCCGTCGCCATGCCCAGATCGTTGTGGCAATGGGTGGCAAACACCACATCGCCCGCGCCCGGGATCTCGGCGATCAGCCGCCGGATCAGCTCGGCGCTCTCGCGCGGGGCGGTGTAGCCAACCGTGTCGGGGATGTTGATGGTGGTGGCGCCCGCTTTGATGGCGATCTCGATCACCCGGCAGAGATAGTCGAACTCGGTGCGGGTCGCGTCCATCGGCGACCACTGCACGTTGTCGCAGAGGTTGCGGGCGTGGGTCACCGTCTCATGGATGCGGTCGGCCATCTCGTCCTGCGTCAGGTTCGGGATCTGCCGGTGCAGCGGCGAGGTGCCGATGAAGGTGTGGATGCGCGGGGATTTGGCGTGTTTCACCGCCTCCCAGCACCGGTCGATATCCTTGAAGTTGGCGCGGGCGAGGCCACAGATCGTGGCGTTCTGCGCGGCGCGGGCAATCTCGCTGACGGCGGCAAAATCGCCCTCGGAGGCAATCGGGAACCCCGCCTCGATGATATCCACGCCCATCTCGTCGAGCAGGCTGGCGATCTCCAGCTTCTCGGCATGGCTCATGGTCGCGCCGGGCGATTGCTCGCCATCGCGCAGGGTGGTGTCAAAGATCAATACGCGGTTTGCGTCGGTCATCGGAAAATCTCTCTGGCTTGCTGTGCTTTTGCTCTTGGGTGCTCTGGCGCGTCTATACCTCTGAGCGGTCGCGCCGGAAAGGCACGCTCAGAGGCAGGTAAGCAGAAGAAGCAGGCCGGCGAGCGGCAAGGCAACAACAGCGAGGGGGAGCCGGGTGGCTTCCTCCTGGCGGGCGATGGCGATGGCCCGGGGCTGGTTGTGGCGCTCTTGCGTCATGGGGGCGAGCATACGCGGGGAATCGGAAAAGGAAAGTGAAGATTTTCCGGCTCGGCTAGGATCAGCTCGCGGGCGGTGAAATCAGGGCTTTCAGGCCGGTGGGGTATAGCTCCGGCCCGCCGGTTTCCAGCGCATCGAAATCAAACCAACGGACGGTGAAGGGCAGGCCATTGTCCTCCCGCACCTCTGCCGACTCGGCCTCCAGAAGCGGGCAGGGCGGCAGGGCGATGGGCGCGGCAAAGACCACCTCATGCCCCGGTTCGCCCTCGTGGCTGTAGATGTTCTCCAGCACCACCGGCGGGCCGCTCACCGCAATCTCCAGACCGAACTCCTCGGCCCATTCACGCCGCAGCGCCTCTTCCCAGCTTTCGCCAAATTCCACGCCGCCGCCGGGCGGGCGCACGCCCTTCAGTCGCCCGGCATCGTCGCGCACCTCCGCCGCCAGCAGTTGGCGCCCGCGCCAGGCGAGGCCGATGGCCAGAACACGAATGCGGGGGAGGGGGCGCCAGCGGGTCATGGCCCGGCCCTACCATGCGGCGCCACCGGGGGCGAGGACGCCTCGACGGGCGGCGGAGCTACCCTGCGATCACGTTCTTCTCCGGCCCGTAAGGAAAGCCGGTGATGTTCTTCGCCCCGTCCTCGGTAATCACCAGAATATCGTGCTCGCGATACCCGCCCGCCCCCGGCAGTCCCTCCGGCACCGTCAGCATCGGCTCCATCGAGATCACCATGCCCGGCTCCAGCACCGTGTCGATATCCTCCCGCAACTCCAGCCCCGCCTCGCGCCCGTAGTAGTGGCTGAGCACGCCGAAGGAATGGCCGTAACCGAAGCTGCGATATTTCAGCAGGTCGCGCTCCGCGAAGAAGGCATTCAGCGCCGCCGTCACCGTGCCGCAGCGCGCGCCGGGTTTCAGCAGCCCGAGCCCCAGCTCATGGGCCTCCACATTGGCCTTCCAGTAGCCCAGCGAGGCGTCATCCACCTCGCCCAAGAACAGCGTGCGCTCCAGCGCGGTGTAGTAGCCGGAGATCATGGGAAAAGTGTTGAGGCTCAAGATGTCGCCCCGCTCCAGCCGCCGCGCCGTGACCGGGTTGTGCGCCCCGTCCGTGTTCAGCCCCGACTGGAACCACACCCAAGTGTCGCGATATTCCGCATACGGAAAGGCGCGCGCGATCTCGGCCTCCATCGCGTCGCGCCCGGCCATCGCCACGTCGATCTCGCGCACGCCTTCGGCAATCGCCGCGCGGATCGCCTCGCCGCCGAGGTCCGCCACCCGTGCGCCCTCGCGGATCAGCGCGATCTCCGCCGCGCTCTTGATCATCCGCAGCTGCATCACCTGCACCGAGATGTCCACCGAGACCGGCGCAAGATAGCTCTCCATCGCCGCCCGCTGCTGCACCGTCATGTGGTCGCCCTCGAAGCCCAGCACGCGGCCCGTGCCCGCCACATAGGCCACCGCGCGCCAGAAGTTGTCGCGCGCCCAGTCGGTATAGGTCAGCGCCTCGCCGTGGCACCGCCGCCAGGGCTGGCCCGCGTCGATGCCCGCGCTGATCACGGTGGAGCTTTCTGCCGTCACCACCAGCCCGTAGGGCCGCCCGAAGCTGCAGTAGAGAAACCCCGAGTAGTAGGCGATGCCCGCCATCGAGGTGAAGAGCGCCACCTCGATGCCCTGCTCTGCCATCACCCCGCGCAGCTTGGCGAGCCGCGCGTCATACTCGGCGGCAGGGAAGGGCAGGGGCGCCTTTTCGCCGTTCTCGAAGCGGTAGAATGCGGGACGATCCGTCATCTCGGGGCCTTTCCGGGCCCGTCGCGGGCCCATTCATCGATGAATGGTCCCGGCGTTCAGGACAGGAAGGCCGCGTGGCGGGGTGACGCCATCACCCCGGGCCTGTGCCGACTATGCCAAGCCGTCCGGCCCGCGCAAGCCCGCAGCGGCACCTGCATCCCGCACCGCAACGCCACTTCCCCCCGCCGGATCAATCCCCTAGCGTCCCCTCATGGCCCGCTACCTCGCCTCCCGGCTGCTCTCCCTCGCCCTCTCGCTCGTCGCGGCCAGCGTGGTGATCTTCTTCATGCTCGAGGTCATCCCCGGCGATCCGGCGGCCTTCATGCTAGGCCTCAACGCCCAGCCCGAAACCGTGGCCGCGCTCCGCACCGAGCTTGGCCTCGATGGCACCACCCCAGAGCGCTACCTGCGCTGGATCACAGGGCTGGTGCAGGGCGACATGGGGGTGTCCTACACCTACCGTGTGCCGGTGGAGGGGCTCATTGCCGACCGTCTGGCCGTGTCGGCGCCGCTGGCCGCCTATGCGCTGGTGCTCTCCACCCTGCTGGCCGTCCCGGTCGGGCTGGTGGCCGCCGCCTTCCGGGGCCGCGCGGCGGATTACGGCATCATGGGGCTGACGCAACTGGGCATCGCCGTGCCCAACTTCTGGTTCGGAATGCTGCTGGTGCTCGCCTTCGCCATCACCATCCCGCTCTTCCCCGCAGGCGGATTTCCGGGCTGGGAGGCTGGCCTCTGGCCCGGCCTCAAGGCGCTGACCCTCCCGGCGGTGGCGCTGGCCCTGCCGCAGGCCTCCATCCTCGCCCGCGTCATGCGATCCGCGCTGATCGAGGTACTAGGGCAGGATTTCATCCGCACCGCCCGCGCCAAGGGCCTCACCCGCGCGCAGGCGCTCACCCGCCACGCGCTCCGAAACGCGCTGGTGCCGGTGCTGACCATCCTCGGCCTGCAGTTCTCTTTCCTTCTGGCGGGCGCGATCATCATCGAAAACGTCTTCTACCTCCCCGGCCTCGGACGGCTGATCTTTCAGGCCATCACCCAGCGCGACCTGATCGTGGTGGAAAGCGCGGTGATGCTGCTGGTCTTCGCGGTGATTTGCGTGACCTTCCTGACCGACATTGCCTATGGGCTGGCGGACCCGAGGCTGAGGAGGCGGAGGTAATGGAACACCTGCCAATGCGAGCCACGCAAGCCATGCAGCGCCTGCCCGCGGGGAGGCGCCTGCAACGGCCGTGCGTGGCAATTTATGGTGCAGAGTTAGTCGTCCCTCAGTGGTCACTCCCAACCTCACCGAAGCGCCTGCCCGGGGGGCGGGCAGGCGCTGCACGGCGCCTTCGGCTTGATTCCGTGCGGGTGCTCCACCCAGCCGGAGCCACCCCATGAAGCTCCCCGCCCAGCTCCTCATCGGCGCCGCCCTCACCGCCTTCTTTGCCGCCGCCGCGCTCCTCTCCCTCGTCTGGACGCCCCACTCCGTCCTCGACCTCGCGATCTCCAACAAGCTCGCGGCCCCCTCCGCCACCCACCTCCTCGGCACCGATCACCTCGGGCGCGACCTCACCTCCATGCTCATGGCCGGCGCACGCACCTCCATCGCCGTCGCCCTCGTCGCCGTCTCCATCGGCCTCGCGATCGGCGTCCCCCTCGGCCTCACCGCCGCCGCCTCCCGAGGCTCGCTGCTCGACGAGGTGATCATGCGCGCCAACGACCTCACCTTCGCCTTCCCGTCCCTCGTCATCGCCATCCTGATCACCGCCACCTTCGGCCCCTCCGCGCTCAACGCCATCCTCGCCATCGGCATCTTCAACATCCCCGTCTTCGCCCGCGTGGCCCGTGGCGCGGCGCTGGGCGTCTGGCAGCGCGAGTTCATCCTCGCCGCCCGCGTCGCCGGCAAATCCCGCGCCCGGATCAGCGCAGAGCATATCCTGCCCAACATCGCGAGCCTGCTGATCGTGCAGGCCACCATCCAGTTCTCCCTCGGCATCCTCGCCGAGGCCGGCCTCTCCTACGTCGGTCTCGGGGCACAACCGCCCACGCCCTCCTGGGGCCGGATGCTCGCCGACGCGCAAACCTTCTTCTACGGCACCCCCCGCCTCGCCATGGCGCCCGCCTTCTGCATCACCGCCATGGTGCTCGGTCTCAACCTGATGGGCGATGGCCTGCGTGACATGCTCGACCCCCGCCTCCGCAGGGCCGTGCAATGATCGACCTTCGCAGCCTCTCCCTCGCCATCCACGGCAATCCGATCCTGCGCGAAGTGTCCTTCTCTCTACCTGAAGGCCGCATCCTCGGCCTCGTCGGCGAGAGTGGTTCCGGCAAGAGCATGACGGCCCTCTCGATCATGGGCCTGCTGCCGCACGGGTCGACAACTACCGGTGCGGCCTGCCTTGACGGCGAAGACCTGACAAGCGCCCCCGAACGCCGCCTCTGCGCGATCCGCGGCAACGAGATCGGCATGATCTTCCAGGAGCCGATGACCGCGCTCAACCCGATGCAGACCATCGGCGCCCAGGTCGCCGAAACCCTGCGCATCCACGGCGCCGCCTCCCGCTTTCAGGCCGCGCAGATCGCCCGCGAAAAGCTCGACCGTGTCGGCCTCTCGCAAATCCCCGCCACCCGCTACCCGCACGAGCTCTCCGGCGGCCAGCGCCAGCGGGTCTGCATCGCCATGGCCATCGCGCTCCGCCCCCGCCTGCTGATCGCCGACGAACCCACCACTGCGCTCGACGTCACAACCCAGGCCCAGATCCTCGACCTCCTGCGCAGCCTCGTCCGCGAAGAGGGCATGGCGCTCCTGCTTATCACCCACGACCTCGCCGTGGTCGCCGATATGGCCGACGAGATCGCGGTGATGCAAGAGGGCAGGGTGGTCGAACACGGCCCCACCGCCCACATCCTGCGCAACCGCACCCACCCCTACACGCAAGCCCTATTCGACGCCTCCGGCCACCAGCCAGACCGCGCCGCCACCCGCATCGAGGAAACCCCTCTGCTCAGCGTGCAGGAGGCCATCCGCGACTACCTCACCCGCAAAGGCCCCTTCCGTGCGGTGAACAAGGTCAGTTTCACTCTCCGGCAGGGCGAGTCCCTCGGCCTCGTCGGAGAAAGCGGCTGCGGCAAGTCTACCCTCACGCGCGCCATCCTCGGGCTCGATCCGCTGCAAGGCGGCACCATCGCGCTAAACGGCCAACCCGTCACGCCGCAGATGGGCTACGACCTCCGCCGCCGCCTGCAAGTGGTGTTTCAGGACCCCTACGGCAGCTTCAACCCGCGCCACCGTGTCTCCCGCCTCATCTCCGAACCCTTCCACCTGACCGGCACCCCGCCCGACCTGCGCACCCGCATCTCTGAAGCGCTGCTCGCCGTCGGCCTCCACCCCGACGACGCCCACAAGTACCCGCACGAATTCTCCGGCGGCCAGCGCCAGCGCATCGCCATCGCCCGCGCCCTCATAACCCACCCCGAGCTGATCGTGCTCGACGAGGCGGTCTCGGCCCTCGACGTCCAGGTCCGCGCCCGGAACCTCGACCTTCTGGCCCGCCTCCAAGCCGAGCGCGGCCTCTCCTACCTCTTCATCAGCCACGACCTCTCCGTCGTCCGCAACGTGACCGACCGGGTGCTGGTGATGAAGGCGGGCGAGATCGTGGAGCAGGGCCCCACCGAACAGGTCTTCACCCAACCGCAGCACCCCTACACCCGCGCCCTCATCGCCGCCGCCCCGGTGCTTGCCGCTTAGGGCTGGCAATCTGCCCCCCGCGCCAGCCCCCCGAGCGCAGCGAGGCCACCGAAAGCCCTTCCCCCTCCGGCCGCCCCGGTTCCTGTAACTTGACCCAACAGGTCAGCGTGGCACATGCACGGAATCAAGCCGCAGGCGCCGTGCAGCGCCGACCCGCCCCCCGGGGCGGCGCTTTGGTGAGGCAAGCGCCTACCTCGCAGGTCGAGCTAACACGGCACCATAAAGTGCACCGCACTACCGTTGCAGGCGCCACCCCGCGGGTCGGCGCTGCACGGCTCCCGAACGCACTTCCAAACCCCGCCCCGCCGCCCTAACCTCCCCTCGGGAGGCACCACCATGACAGACATCACCGCAGGCTGGTTCGACCCGTCCGAGTACCTCACCGGCGGCCAGTGGCACGACGCCCCCGCCACGCTCCCCATCGAAGACCCTTCCACCGGGCAGGAGATCGGCGCCATCGCCCGCTGCGGTGCCCGCGAGGTGTCCGACGCCGTCGCCGCTGCCCAGACCGCACTCGACGGCGAATGGGGCCGCCTCACCGCCGCCGAACGCGGCCGCATCCTGCTGCGGCTCTCCCGCCTGATCGAAGACCGCACCGAGGCCCTCGCCGTGCTCGAATCCCGCGATGTCGGCAAGCCGCTCACCCAGGCCCGCGCCGACGCCCGCGCGCTCGCCCGCTACATGGAGTTCTACGGCGGCGCGGCCGACAAGATCACCGGCCAGACCATCCCCTATCTTGACGGCTACACCGTCTACACCCTGCGCGAGCCTCACGGCGTCACCGGCCATATCATCCCGTGGAACTACCCGATGCAGATCATCGGCCGCTCGGTCGGGGCCGCGCTGGCCATGGGCAACGCCTGCGTGCTGAAACCGGCGGAAGAAGCCTGCCTCACCGCGCTGGCCTTCGCCCGCCTCGCGCAGGAGGCTGGCCTGCCCCACGGCGCTCTCAACGTGATCCCCGGCCTCGGCGAGGAGGCCGGCGCCGCGCTCGCCAGCCACCCCGGCGTGCGTCACCTCAGCTTCACCGGCTCCGCAGGCGTCGGCACCCTGATCCAGCAGGCGGCGGCCACCAACATCGTGCCCGTCACCCTCGAACTCGGCGGCAAATCCCCCCAGCTCGTCTTCGCCGATGCCGACCTCGACGCCGCCCTGCCATTCCTGCTCTCCGCCGGGCTGCAGAACGCGGGGCAAACCTGCTCTGCCTCCTCCCGCATCCTCGTGGCGCGTCCGCTCTGGGAGGAGACGATGGCCCGCATGGCCGAGGCCTATGCCAAGCTCAGGGCCGCGCCTGCGCTGGAAGATGCCAACCTCGGCCCGCTCATCTCCGCTCGGCAAAAGCAGATCGTGCAGGGCTACCTCTCCCGCGACGAGGGGCTGCAACTACTGGCCGAGGGCAAAGTCTCCGAGGCGGCCCCAAAAGGCGGCCACTACGTTGCCCCGCGCCTCTACGCCACGACGGACCCGCACCACATCCTCGCGCAGGAGGAGGTCTTCGGCCCGGTCCAGGTGATGATCCCCTTCGACAGCGAAGAGGAGGCCATCGCCATCGCCAACGGCACCGGCTACGGCCTCGTCGCCTCGGTCTGGTCCGCCAGCGGTGCCCGCCAGATGCGCCTCGCCAAGCGCCTCCGCGCGGGCCAGGTCTTCCTCAACAACTACGGGGCAGGGGGCGGGGTCGAGCTGCCCTTCGGCGGCGTCGGCCGCTCCGGCCACGGGCGCGAAAAAGGCTTCGAGGCCCTCTACGGATTTTCAACTCTCAAGACGGTGGCCGCCAAGCATGACTGACACTTTCCCGAACCGCTTCACAGGCCGCAAAGCCATCGTCACCGGCGGCGCCTCCGGCATCGGGCTGGCCGCCGCCCTGAGGATGCAGGCCGAGGGCGCGACCGTCACCGTCTGGGATGTGAACGAAGCCGCCCTCGCCGCCGCCGAGGCGCAGGGACTCACCCCGGCGCTGGTCGATGTGACCAATCCGGAAGGAACCGAGGCCGCCATGCAGGCCGCTTCCAGCGCCATGAACGGCCTCGATGTCCTCGTCTGCTCCGCCGGCATCACCGGCCCCAACGTGCCGACATGGGAGTATCCGCTGGACGACTGGCACGCCGTCACCAACCTCAACTTCCACGGCGTCTTCTACTGCAACCGCGTCGCCGCTCCGCTGATGAAGGCGGCAGGCTATGGCCGCATCGTCAACATCGCCTCCGTCGCGGGCAAGGAGGGCAACCCGAACGCTCCCGCCTATTCCGCCACCAAGGCCGCCGTCATCGGCCTCACCAAGTCGCTCGGCAAGGAGCTGGCCGACACGGCTGTGACGGTCAACTGCATCGCCCCCGCCGCCGTCGAGTCCCCCATCTTCGACCAGATGACGCCCGAGTTCATCGCCTTCATGAAGAGCAAAATCCCGATGGGCCGCTTCGGCACGACCGATGAGATCGCCGCCATGATCTGCTGGCTCGCCAGCCCCGAGGCCAGCTTCACCACCGGTGCCTGCTTCGACCAGTCGGGCGGCCGCGCGACCTTCTGAGCCGCCACCGGCAGAAACCTTCCGTTCACGCGCAGCCCCTAGACTGACGGCATCCCAGCCCGCCAGCCGCCACGGGAGCGCGCTCATGTCTGCCCGCCGAAGAGAAGACCTGCTGAACGCCCTCCTGCTCTCCGCCCTGATCAGCCTCGTCTTCTCGGGCCTGTTCTCCGCGCTCGACCTCGGCCTCACCCCGGGATGGCCCGCCGCATGGGCGCGCGACTTCGCCTTCGGCTGGCCCATCGGCACCGCCCTGAGCCTCTTCCTCGGTCCCCCGATCCGCCGCCTCTCCGCCTGGCTCACGCAGGCACAGTCCGGACCGCGCTAACCAAGCATTAAGGTTAACGCGCGCCCTTGGTCATTTTGTTGCTCCAAATATCTCCGGGGGCGTGGGGGCAGCGCCCCCACTCCAACATCAGCCACTCGCGCAGCCGCGCGCCCCTTGCACCCCGCCGCCCCATGCCGTCTCATCCTCCCGACCACGAGGGAGGACAGACCATGAGACTCACCGGCAAACGCGCAATCGTCACCGGCGGCGGCTCGGGCTTCGGCGCGGGCATTGCAGCCAAGTTCGCAGCCGAGGGCGCCGAGGTGCTGGTGACCGACATCAACGCCGGTGCCGCCGCCGACATCGCCGCCCAGATCGGCGGGCGCGCCCACGCTATGGATGTCGCCAGCCTCGCCGGGTGGGAAGCCTGCCTGGCCGAGGCCGGCCCTGTCGATATCCTCGTCAACAATGCCGGCGTCACCCACCTGCCCGCGCCGATGGAGGAGGTCTCGGAAGAGGATTTCGACCGTGTCGCCGCGATCAACATGAAATCCATCTACCTCTCCGCCCGCACCGTCATCGCCGGAATGAAGGCGCGCGGCTCCGGCGCTGTGCTCAACATCGCCTCCACCGCCGGCCTCTCGCCGCGCCCCAAGCTCAACTGGTACAACGCCTCCAAGGGCTGGGTCATCACCGCCACCAAGGCGATGGCCGTCGAACTTGCCTCTGCAGGCGTCCGCGTCAACGCCCTCTGCCCGGTGGCCGGTGAAACCCCGCTTCTCGCCAGCTTCATGGGGAAAGACACCCCCGAGATGCGTGCCAAGTTCCTCGCCACCATTCCGCTCGGGCGTTTTTCCACCCCAGAAGACCTCGGCGCCGCCGCCGCCTTCCTCTGCTCCGACGAGGCGGGCATGATCACCGGCACCGCGCTGGAAGTCGATGGCGGGCGCTGCATCTGAGCCTGCCCGGCCCGTAGTGCGTGCAAGCACGCCGCTTGCCCGCCCGGCCCCCGCAGCGCTAGTCTCGCCGCCATGATCGGCCGCTTCATCGCCCGCCTGCTCGGCCTCGCCCCCCGCCCGGAGGCCCGCCGTGCCGCGCCGCTGCCGCCCGAGACCCGCCGGGTGCATCTCTTCTCCGGCACCCTTGGCAGCGAGGCGGAGGCGATGGCCTATGTCATGCCGCCGATGGAGGGCCCGGTCGCCGATGCCCCCGCGCCCCTCACCGTCGACCTGCCCGAAGCCTTCCTCGACCCGGCCCACGTGCACATGGGTTACGGCAGCGGGGCGGAGCCGCTGCTGGAGCGTTTCTTTGCCGACGAGATGCTGCTCGACGTGCGCCACATCACCGCCGGTGCCGACACCGTGGTGGTGATCGACGAGGCGGCGATGGGCGGCTTCCCCTTCGTGCTGCAGGATACTCCCCGGCTCAGCTACCACGGCCCCTTCGAGCTGCCCGCGCCCGCCGCCCGGTGAGCGCCCTTGCGCCACGGCCTCCGATCAGAGACATATTCGCCAAGCAAATGAAGGGGCGGCGATGAAACCGGGACCACGCAATCTGATCACCGATGTCGCCGGGCTGCGGGTCGGCAATGCCGCCAACGCGCAGGTAAAGTCCGGCGTCACGGCCCTGATCGGCGATGAGCCGTTCACCGCCGCCGTCCACGTCATGGGCGGCGCGCCGGGCACCCGCGAAACCGATCTTCTCGCCCCCGACAAGCTGGTGCAAAAGGTTGATGCGCTGGTACTCTCCGGCGGCTCCGCCTTTGGCCTCGATGCCGCCTCCGGCGTGGCCGACGGGCTGCGCGCGCAGGGCCGGGGCTACCAAGTGGGCGAGGCTCGCGTGCCCATCGTCCCCGGCGCGATCCTCTTCGATCTGCTGAACGGGGGCGAAAAGGGCTGGAAGGACAATCCCTACAAGCCGCTGGGCCGCATGGCGCTGGAGGCGGCGGGCACCAGCTTCAAGCTCGGCTCGGTCGGTTGCGGCACCGGGGCGACCACCGCCACGCTGAAGGGCGGGCTCGGCTCGGCATCCCTTGTGCTGGAGAGCGGCATCACCGTGGGGGCCATCGTCGGCGTCAACGCCGTGGGTTCGGCGGTGGAGGGCAGTGGCCCTCAGTTCTGGGCAGGCGCATGGGAGATGGAGGATGAGTTCGGCGGCCTCGGCGGCCCGAAGATGACAGATGCAGGCTTCGAGCCAAGCCTCGAAAAGCTCGCAGGCGAGGCCACCACCATCGCCATCGTCGCCACCGATGCCTTGCTGGACCCGGCCCAGTGCCAGCGCATGGCCGTTGCCGCGCATGATGGCATGGCCCGCGCGCTGGTGCCCTCGCACACGCCCTTCGACGGCGACCTCGTGTTTGGTGCGGCGACTGGCGCCAAGCCGCTGAAAGACCCGGACTGGGACGCGCTGCGCATCGGCCATGCCGCCGCCACCTGTCTCGCCCGCGCCATCGCCCGCGGTGTCTATCACGCCACGCCCGCCAAGGGAGATACCCTGCCTACGTGGCAGGACCGTTTTGCCTGAGCCGGGGCTCGTCCCGATCTGTCCGAACTCTTGCCTATCGCTCCAGCCGCTGCCGGGCCACCGCCTCATGAGCCTCGGCCTTCACCTGCTCGGCAAGGGCCTGCTCGACGAAATCCAGATGCGCCTCCACCGCCGCCCGCGCCGCGCCCGGATCGCGGGCCAGCACGGCGGCGGCAATCTCGCGGTGCTGTGCCAGCAGCCGCTCCCGCGTCGGCTGGTTCCGGAACATGATCTGCCGGTTGTAGAACACGCCCTCGCGCAGCAGCCCGAACATCGCCCGCATCATGTGCAGCAGCACCACGTTATGCGCGGCCTCCAGGATCGCCATGTGAAAGCCCGCGTCCAGCTCCGCCTCCTCCTCGGGGGTGGAGCGGCGGCCATGCGCCTCTTCCATCGCGGCAAGTGCGGTGGCGATCACCGCGTGGTCGCCCTCGGTGCCGCGAACGGCGGCCCGCTCGGCGGCCTGCCCCTCAAGGTCACGGCGAAAGCCGATGTAATCGGCCACTGCCTCGCGATGCCCGGCAAAGAGCTTCACCAGCGCGGGCGGAAAGACCGAGCGCAGCCCTTCGGCCACGAAAACGCCTGCGCCCGCACGGGCCTCAAGCAGCCCCTTTTCTTGCAACGCGCCCAAGGCCTCGCGCAGCGAGGGGCGCGACACGCCCATGCGCTCGGCCAACTCGCGTTCGGCCGGCAGCCGCTCCCCGGGGCGCAGCACGCCCCGCAGGATCAGCAACTCGATCTGCTCCACCACCGCCTCACTCAGGCGGGCGGCATTGACAGGCTGGAACGGCATGAAAAAGCCCCCCGGAATTGGTCAAGTGATTTGACCACGTTCCGGGGGGAGGGGGCAAGGTGCCCCCGCCACAGGCAGGGCGGGGGCCTAGACGGAGCGGGGCAGGGACAGGCCCCGATCCGAAAACGGATTACGTGTTCGGGATGATGATGATCTCGACACGGCGGTTGGCGGCGCGGCCGCTCTCTGTCTGGTTGGTGGCCACCGGCTGGCTCTCGCCACGGCCGATTGCCTGCACCCGGCCGGAGGACACGCCCCCGTTCACCAGCACACCGCGAACGGCGAGCGCACGGCGCTCCGAAAGGTCCTGGTTGTAGGCGGCGGCGCCGGTGCTGTCGGTATGGCCGACCACCTGCACGGTGGTGTTCGGGTAATCGTTCAGCGAGCGGGCGAGGGTGTAGAGGTCGTCCTGCAGCGTCGAGGTCAGCGCGGTGCTGTCTACGGCAAAGAGGATGTCCTGCGGCATGGTCACGATCAGCCGGTCACCGGTGTTGACCACCTTGATGCGGCCGTCGAGGTTCTGGTCCAGCTCGCGGGCTTGCTTGTCGAGGTTGGCGCCAATCGCACCACCCACGCCAGCGCCCACGGCGGCACCCAGCACGGCGCCGCGGCGGCGGCTTTCTTCGTCGTCGCCAAGTGCCACACCGGCCAGCGCACCCACGGCAGCGCCGGCAAGCGCGCCATTCTGGGTCTTCGGGCCAACGCCTTCGCACCCGGCGAGGAACGTGGCGGCAGCGGCGGAAATAATGAGGGAATTGCGGATCATCTCTGATTGAGTCCTTGTTTTACGTGTTGGTCCCCATGGACGTTGAGGGCTTAACGCTCTCTTGCCCGCTTCGTTCCTTTAAAATGTGACATAGCCAACTGGAATCTGCGTGATCGGGGAGTGATCAGCGGAAAGATGCCTGCATTCGGGGTGCAATGTTTCAGTAGCCGCCGCACCTGTCACAGGGCGTGAAGGCCCTGTGTTGCAAAGTGTTTTTGCAGGAGGCGCGACTCAGCCCGCCGCGCGCCCCTCGCTGCGCGCCGCCTCCCAGGCCAGCATCGCCCGCTTCACCGGCAGCCCCCAATGGTAGCCGCCCAGCCCGCCCGATTTGCGCATCGCCCGGTGACAGGGGATCAAAAAGCTCACCGGATTGCGGCCAACCGCCGTGCCCACCGCCCGCACCGCCTTGGGCGCGCCGATGGCCTTGGCGATCTCGGAGTAGGTGGTCACATGGCCCGAGGGCACCTGCATCAGCGCTTCCCAGACCTTGATCTGGAACGGCGCACCAATGAGAAACAGCGGCGTCTCCTCCACCCGCCCCTCTGTTCCGAAAGCACTCAGCACCCAAGGGCGCAGCGCCATCGGGTCTTCGATAAAGTCCGCCTCCGGCCAGCGGCTGCGCAGGTCGTCCATCGCCGCCTCCGGCCCCATCTCGGCGGCCAGCGCAATGCCGCACAGGCCCTTCTCGGTGCCCATCACCAGCGCCGGGCCAAAGGGGCTCTCGAACCAGCCCCAGCGGATCTCCAGCCCCGCGCCGCCCTTGGCATAGTCACCCGGGCTCATCGCCTCCCAGCGCAGAAAGAGGTCATGCAGCCGCCCCGAGCCGGAAAGGCCCACCGAGTCCGCGGCCTCCAGCGTGGTGAACCGCTCGCGCAGCAACGCCTTGGCATGGCCCAGCGTGAGATATTGCTGATACCGCTTCGGGCTGACCCCGACCCACTGGCTGAACATCCGCTGAAAATGCGCGGTGCTCATCCGCATCTCGCCCGCCAGCGCGTCGAGCGTCAGGTTGCCCTCCGCCCCGTCGATCACATCGAGCGCGCGGCGCATCACCTGGTAATGGTAGCTGTCTTCCATCTCTCTCACGGTCGTTCTGACGGGGGCGTTCATCGGCGTGTCTCCTTCGAGGATAGAGATAGAAGCCGCCGACGCACAGAGCGACCCGGAAGATGCGCTTTGACGGCGCGGGCCGCGAACCTGCTCGGCGCACCGTTGCGCTTGCCCAATCCGCCCCCGCAGGGCAAAACAGCCCCCATGCCCGCGCCCAAGATGACATACCACCAGATCACCGAATGCTTCGCCCGCTTCCGCGAGGCCGAGGCCGATCCCAAGGGCGAGCTGGAGCATGTCAACGCCTACACCCTCGTCGTCGCCGTTGCCCTCTCGGCCCAGGCCACCGACGCAGGCGTCAACAAGGCCACCCGCGCCCTCTTCGCCATCGCCGACACGCCGCAAAAGATGCTCGACCTCGGGCTTGAAGGCCTCACCGAGCACATCAAAACCATCGGCCTCTTCCGCCAGAAGGCGAAGAACGTGATGAAGCTGAGCCAAATTCTCGTGGACGACTACCACGGCGTCGTGCCGTCCTCCCGCGAGGCGCTCACCTCGCTCCCCGGCGTGGGCCGGAAAACCGCCAACGTTGTGCTGAACATGTGGTTCAAACACCCCGCGCAGGCGGTCGACACTCATATTTTCCGCGTCGGCAACCGCTCCGGCATCGCGCCGGGCAAAGATGTCGACGCCGTCGAGCGCGCCATCGAAGACCGTATCCCCGCCGAATACCAGCAGCACGCCCACCACTGGCTCATCCTGCATGGCCGCTATACCTGCAAAGCCCGCAAGCCGATGTGCCCCAACTGCATCATCCGCGACATCTGCCTTTACGAGGAGAAGACCCTGTGACCACCCAGTATGACGTTGTTGGCATCGGCAATGCGATCGTCGATGTGATCTCCCATGGCGATGACAGCTTTCTCGACAACATGGGCATCGAGAAGGGCATCATGCAGCTCGTCGAGCGTAAGCGGGCCGAGGTGCTCTACGCGGCGATGACCGACCGGGTGCAAACGCCGGGCGGCTCCGTGGCCAACACGTTGGCTGGCATCGGCACGCTGGGTCTGGCCACCGCCTTCGTCGGCCGGGTGAAGGACGACGCACTGGGCCGGTTCTACGCCGAGAAGATGGAGCTTGAAGGCACCACCTTCCCCAACCCGCCGGTCGTGGACGCGAGCCAGCCCCCTACCTCCCGCTCGATGATCTTCGTCTCGCCCGACGGCGAGCGCTCGATGAACACCTACCTCGGCTGCGGCGCCGAGTTCGGCGAGGACGACGTGGATGTGAGCGTGATGGAGAACACCCGCTACCTCTTCCTCGAGGGCTACCTTTTCGACAAGGACAAGGGCAAACGCGCCTTCATGGCCGCCGCCAACGCTTGCCACCACGCGGGCGGCAAGGCGGGCATCACCCTCTCCGATCCATTCTGCGTCGACCGCCACCGCGACAGCTTCCGCGAGCTGATCGAGAACGACATGGATTTCACCATCGGCAACGAGGCCGAATGGAAATCGCTCTACCAGACCGACAGCCTTGAAACCGCGCTTGATGAGGCCGCCGCGATCTGCCCCGTGGTGGTCTGCACCCGCTCCGGCGACGCAGTGATCCTGATCCGCGACGGCGAGCGGGTGGAGGTGCCGGTGGAGCGCGTCACGCCGGTGGACGCGACCGGGGCCGGCGACCAGTTCGCCGCCGGCTTCCTCTACGGCCTCGCCACCAATCAGACGCTGGAGATGTCCGGCCGCATGGGCGTGACCGCGGCAGCGGAGGTCATCCGCCACATCGGCCCCCGCCCCAAACGCCCGCTGCGGGAGGTCTTTCACGACGCCGGGCTGCTCTGATAGCCGGACGCGCACCAAAAGAGATTCAGGGCCTCCGGCGGGGATATTGTCAGGACCAATGAGGAGCAGGACGCTGCGCCCTTCGAGGCGCTCATCCTTCCGAAGCGACTCTGTGCCCTCAAACTTGCCCCGCCTCGGACCCGCCCGGTCAGCGCTCAGAGGAAGCGGGTGCCACGTGGCGCGGCACCCGCCCCTGACGGAGCTATGCTCTCATCGGTCCACGGTCATCGCCGTCCCCGGCTGTACCGTACCGTCACTGTGCCACGGCATGGTTAATAAAGCCTTACGGGCCCCTCATTGGTCCTGAGAAAATCCTCGGGGGGTCCAAGGGGGGGCAGACAGCCCCCCTTGCCTCTTTGGCTGCCCCGACGCCCGGCTCAATCCCCGAGCTTCGCATGCACCTCTTCAAGGTCGATCTCGCCCACCGGCATCTTGTTCGATGGGTCCTCGAAATCATATTTGAACAGGTGGAAGTCGCGCTTGTAGATCTCGTAGACGAGATGCATCGACAGGTCGTCGAAGTAATCCTCCACCGGATGCGCCCGCTTCGGCCCGTGGCCCTCGCTCTCGTTGAAGCGTGGGATGTCATCCAGCTTCACCTCATGCGGCACGTCGATCGCGTCCAGCACCGATTGCATCCCTTCATTGAACTTCTCGGTCCAGAAGATGTTGTCGTAGCTGCCGCCGTTCACGATGAAGGTGCTGATGTGCCCGCTCATCGCGCTCCAGTGAATGTCCGGGTCCATCGGGCGGCGCCAGCGGATGGTATCGCGCGCAAAGAGCAGAAAGCGGCGGAAGCTCTTGATCTGGTCGAACTCGAAGCCGCTCTCCGGGTCGCCCACCTCGATCCCGTATTTCTGGATCAGCATCGGCACCAGCTTGCCCCGGTAGCGCTTTCCGTTGCGCTGGATGCCGCAGATCTTGTCGAAGAAGCTCGAGAGAATCCGCGTGTAGGGATTGCGCACGCAGGTGAAGGCATAGCTCTGGTGCGCCGTCACATTGGCCTCGATCAGCGGCTGGCTCTCGTCCTGCGCCCATTTGTGCAGGCCTGCCGTGCTGTCATGAATGTCGCCGTCAAAGAATTTGCCGTGATCGGAGTAGAACATGATCTGCCCGATGGTCGAGCAGGCGCATTTCGGCACCACCCGATACACCACGCTTTCACTCTCGGTCATCCATGTGCCGGGAAAGCCCATAATTTACTGCCTCCGAAAACCCATATGGCCGCGAGTTGTCCTCCCGGCATCATTGGAGCGGAAAAATACAAGGAAACCCTGTCTTTTCAACGGTTGGTTACGATACTAACCGTAAACAACCACCCAACAAACGGGCAGAGTGTTTACGTAGTGGCCAGAATTGCCTTCATCCTCCTGTGTCACAAGGACCCGGACGCCATCATCGCCCAGGCCGAGAGCCTGACAGCGGTCGGTGATTACATTGCGATTCACTTCGATGCGCGGGCCAAGGCCGAGCATTTCAACCGCATCCGCGAGGCGCTGAGAGACAATCCCAACGTGGTCTTCGCCCGCAAGCGGATCAAATGCGGCTGGGGCGAGTGGAGCCTCGTGCAGGCCACGCTCAACGCCGTCGAGTCGGCGGTAGAGGCCTTTCCGCGTGCCACCCACTTCTACATGCTCTCCGGCGATTGCCAGGCGATCAAATCGGCCGAATACGCCCATGAGTTCCTCGACCGCGACGATTGCGACTACATCGAGAGTTTCGATTACTTCAACTCCGACTGGATCAAGACCGGGATGAAGGAAGAGCGGCTGATCTACCGCCACTTCCTCAACGAGCGGAAAAACAAGTGGCTCTTCTACAAGAGCCTCGAGGTGCAGCGCGCCCTCGGCCTCACCCGCAACGTGCCGGGCGATCTGCAGATGATGATCGGCTCGCAATGGTGGTGCCTGCGCCGCCGCACGGTCGAATGGGTACTCGACTTCACCCGGACCCGGCGCGACGTGATGCGCTTCTTCCGCACCACCTGGATCCCTGATGAGACCTTCTTCCAGACCATCGTGCGCCACCTCGTCCCCGAGAACGAGATCCGCTGCCGCACCCTGACCTTTCTGATGTTCACCGACTACGGCATGCCGGTGACCTTCTACAACGACCACTACGATCTGCTGCTCAGCCAGGACTTTCTCTTCGCCCGCAAGATAAGCCCCGAGGCCGCCGAGCTGAAAAAGCGCCTCGGCATGCTCTACGCCGCCGAGGGCCGCCAGTTCCAGATCTCCAATGAGGGGCGGCGGCTGTTCCACTTCCTCACCGGGCGCGGTCGCATCGGCCGCCGCTTCGCGCCCCGCTTTTGGGAGACAGAGGCCAGTCTTGGCCGGGGCCGCGAGCTGATGATCGTCATCTGCAAAAAGTGGCACGTGGCCAAGCGCCTCTGCGAGCGCATCCGGGCCACCACCAACATCCCGGTGATCGAATACCTCTTCAACGAGGAGGAGGCCGATCTGCCCGATCTCGGCGGCATCCAGACCACGCTCGAAAAGCGCACGCGCCATCGCCGGGCGCTCATGCGGATGCTTTTCGATTACCATGACACAGACCGTCTGGTGATTTGCCTCGACCCGTCCAACATCGACCTGATGCAGGATTTTCACGCCGACAAGTCGGCCACCAAGCTGCTCGATCTCGAATGCGAGTTCACCGACGAGTATCTGCTCGGCCACGCCCGCCGGGTCGGCCTTGCCGGCGATCAGACCCCGCAAGATACGCTGGAGCGGCTGCTGCCAACCATCCGCTACGACATCACCTTCGAGAAGGAGCGCATCCGCGACGCGGGCTTCGAGCATCTCGACCGCATCCGCGAGGGCGCAAGCGTCGACGAGAACGTGCCGCCGCTCGCCCGCTTTCTCGACATTCCGATCGACGCGGCGTGGGAGATCGCCTCCACGCCCCATCTGTTTACCGACTGAGGAGGCCCCAATGGGCTATAGCTACGACCCCGAGAACATCTTCGCCAAGATCCTGCGCGGCGAAATCCCCAACCAGACCGTGCTGGAGACCGAGCACACCCTCGCGTTTCGCGATATCCAGCCGCAGGCCCCGGTGCATGTGCTGGTCATCCCCAAGGGGCCCTACGTGAGCTACGACCATTTCGCGCAGGAGGCCTCCGAGGCCGAGATCGTCGACTTCACCCGCGCCGTCGGCAAGGTCTGCGAGATGGAAGGCGTCGAGGCCCACGGGCCGGGCTGCCGCTTCATCTCCAATGCCGGCAATCATGGCGTACAGGAGGTGCCGCATCTCCACGTTCACGTGCTGGGTGGCCGCCCGCTGGGCCGGATGCTGAACCCCGCGTGAACAAGGGCAAGGTGGGCAATCTGCCCACCAACCGCCCGTGCCCTACCGCGCCAACACCTCAAGCGCCGCACCAATCACATCCCGTGCCGCAGCCCAGTGCTCCGGCCCCGAGCGCGCATAGGCATCCAGCCCCGGCGCGGCGTTGACCTCCAGCACCACCGGCCCCTCGGCCCCGGCGATCACGTCCACCCCGGCCCACCTCAGCCCCAGCGCCTCCGCCGCTCGCACTGCCAGCGCCTCGGCCTCTGCGCCCGGCCCGCCCGCGCGCAGCGCGGCCCCGGCCGAAAGGTTGGCTGGCCCGTCGCCTATTGCCACCCGCTCGTAGGCCAGCACCGCGCGGCCCTCCAGCACCATCACCCGAAACTCCCGGCCCGGCACATGATCCTGCAATATCACATGGCGCCCGGCCGCCCACAGCGGCTTAATCGCATCCTCCAGCGCGGCCAGGTAGGTGACACGCTGCACGCCCTCGCCGCCATGCCCGTCATTCGGCTTCACCCAGAGCGGCACGCCGCATTCCTCCCTAGCCCAGGCCAGCCCCGGCGCGGCATCGCGGCCCGCCAGCATCACCACATGCTCCGGCACCGGCAAGCCTGCGTAACCCAACACCTTCGCCGCATAATCCTTGTCGCCCGCCAGCCGCGCCGCCGCATCGCCGTTTAGCCCCAGCGCCGCGCCATGCACCGCATGCGCCCGCCCGCCCACGTCGATAAAAAACCCGAACCGCCCAAGCTGGGGCTCCGCCACCACCCGGCCCCCCAGCGCCTCCGCCGCCTCGGCCATCAGCCGCAGAAACGGCCGCATCCCCTCATGCGGCGCCACCATCCACCGCGCCTGCTCCACGCCGCTGCCCACTTGCACGGCCTCCCCATCCTGCTATTTTCGCCCGCAATTCTGACCCGCCCCAGCGCCCCCCGCAAGGAGACAGCCATGTCGATCGCCCCGCCCGAAACCGAAGTGGTCTCCGCCTGGCGCGTCTCCTGTGACGGCGGCGAAGGCGCCCTCGGCCACCCGCGCGTCTGGCTCTCCCTGAGCCACGAGACCGGCGAGGTCGAATGCGGCTATTGCGACAAGAAGTTCATCCACGAGAGCTTTGCCGCCAAGGCTGGCTGACCGCGCCGCCCTTCAAACTCTGAAACCCCGTTCGCACATGGCACCCTGCACGGAGTCAAGCCGAAGGCGCCGTGCAGCGCCGACCCGCCCCCCGGGGCGGCGCTTCGGTGAAGTCAGCGCCTACTTCATTCGTCGAGCTACCACGGCACGATAAAGTGCCACGCACCGCCGTTTCGAGTGCCACCCCGCGGGTCGGCGCTGCACGGCGCTCACCGCGTCATGATGATGCAGGTCGTCGACCCAGTCGCATAAACCCGCCCGTCCTCGGCCCCCACGATCTCGCCCCGTGCCACGCCGGTCGAGCGGCCCGAATGCTGCACCTCGCCAATTGCCAGCACCTCCAGCCCAACAGGGATCGGGCGGGTGATGTTCACCTTGTACTCCAGCGTGGTGTACCAGCTGCCCTGCGGAACTTTGGTCATCACCGCGCAGGCCATGCAGCTGTCCAGCAGGGTGCCGTACCAGCCGCCGTGGGTGCCGCCCATCGGGTTGGCATGGGCAAATTTCGGCGCGCCTCGGAACACCACGCGCCCCTCCTCGACCTCGTCCAGCCAGTAGTCCATCACCCCCGAAATCGGCGGCCCCGCAATCTCGCCCTTCAGGATCGCCTGCATGAAGGCCAGCCCCGACATCGAGAGCAACTCGTCAAAACTCGCCAGCTCCTCCGGCCCCGCCGCGATCTTCCGGCTCATGCGAACACCCCCTTGTAGCGCTCCCTGAGCGCCGCCTTCTGCACCTTGCCCATCGTGTTGCGCGGCAGCGCCTCGACCAGCTCGAAGTGCCTGGGGTGCTTGAACCGCGCCAGCTTCTCCCCGAGAGCTGCCTGCACCGCGCCAATGTCCACCGCCGCGCCCGGCTCCGCCACGATCACCGCCACCGGACTCTCTCCAAAATCGCCATGCGGCGCGCCCACCACCGCGCTCTCCAGCACGCCGGGGCAATCGTCGATCACCGCTTCCACTTCCTTGGGGTAGATGTTGTATCCGCCCGAAATGATAAGGTCTTTCCCGCGCCCGACGATGCTCACATAGCCCCGCGCGTCGATCAACCCCATATCCCCGGTGATGAACCAGCCATCGGGGCGCAACTCGGCGGCGGTCTTTTCCGGCATCTGCCAGTAGCCGCCAAACACGTTCCCCCCGCGCACCTCGATCATCCCCACCTCGCCATCGGGCAGGGCGCGGCCTTCGCCGTCACACACCTTCAGTTCCACCCCCGGCAGCGGCAGCCCCACGGTGCCCGCCACCCGCTCGCCCTCATAGGGGTTCGAGGTCAGCATGTTGGTCTCTGTCATCCCGTAGCGCTCCAGAATCCGCAGGCCGGTCCGCGCCTCGAACTGCCTGTGCGTCTCCTCCAGCATCGGCGCGGAGCCGGAGATGAAGAGCCGCATGTGCCCAGCCACCTCGCGCCCAAACCGCGCCTCCTCCAGCAGCCGGGTATAAAACGTCGGCACCCCCATCATGCTTGTCGCCTTCGGCAGCGCTTCCAGCACCGCCTCCACCTCGAACTTCGGCAACCAGATCATCCGCGCGCCCGCCAAAAGCGCCACGTTGGTCGCCACGAAAAGCCCGTGGGTGTGGAAGATCGGCAGCGCGTGCAGCAGCACGTCCTCGCCGGTGAACCGCCAGTAATCCACCAGCACCCGCGCATTGCTCAGAAGGTTCCGGTGGCTGATCATCGCCCCCTTGGAGCGCCCGGTCGTGCCGCTGGTGTAAAGAAACGCCGCCAGATCGTCCGGCCCCCGCTCCACCGGCACAAACTCCGACGCGCAGCCCTCCGCCAGTGCCGCAAAGCTCCCCGTGCCCTCCGGCCCGAGGCTCTCCACCCGCGCGATGCGCTCCAGCGCGGCCAGCGCCTCCCGGTCCGCCGGGTCGCACAAGAACAGCCGCGCCCCCGAGTTCTCGACAAAATATTCCAGCTCCGCCGCCGGATACCCGATGTTCAGAGGCAAGAACACGAGGCCCGCCGCGATGCAGCCGCCGATCAGCGCCAGCATCTCCGGGCTCTTCTCCAGCTGCATCGCCACCCGGTCGCCCGGCTCCAGCCCAAGGCTCACCAGCGCGTTCGCATGGCGACCCACCGCCTCGGCAAACTCGGCATACCCCAGCAAAACGGACCCGTCCGGCTGCAGCAAAAACCCTCCCTCACGCCCCGCACAGGGGGCGATCAGCGCGTCATACAGCACGTTCATCCGGCGGTGACCTCGCCCAGCCCGCTCAGCGCCCGAATCTCGGCCACCACGGCCTCGAGCCCCTCGCCATGCCGCATCGCGCAAAAGAAAAACGGCCGCCCCGCGCGCATCCGCGTCGCATCCCGCTCCATCACCTCCAGCGAGGCACCCACATGGGGCGCGAGGTCGGTCTTGTTGATCACCAATATGTCCGACTTGGTGATCGCCGGGCCGCCCTTGCGCGGAATCTCCTCGCCCGCCGCCACGTCGATGACGTAAATCGTCAGGTCCGCCAGCTCCGGCGAAAAGGTGGCCGAAAGGTTGTCGCCCCCGCTCTCGATCAGCACCACTTCCACGTCCGGATGGCGCTGCACCATCTCCGAAACGGCAGCAAGGTTGATCGAGGCATCCTCGCGGATCGCCGTATGCGGGCAGCCCCCGGTCTCCACCCCGATGATCCGGTCGGCGGACAGGATCTGCGCCCGCACCAGCGCGTCCGCATCCTCGCGGGTGTAGATGTCATTGGTGATCACCCCAACCGAATGGTTCGGGCTCAAGGCCTTGGCCAGCGCCCCCGTCAACGTGGTCTTCCCCGCGCCCACCGGCCCCCCGATCCCGATCCGCAAAGGCCCGTTCATCCGCGTCATGTCAAAGCTCCGTATGTCAGAATGAGAAAGCCCGCGCCAAGCGCGAGGCAAAGCGGGCCGTAGGCCCTCCGGTCCAGCGTGGCAAAGGGCTGCTCCGGCACGATTCGCCGCCACGCGGGCAGATAGCTCGCCGCCCCACGGCCCAGAAACACCAGCGTCAGCGCCGCCAGCCCCGACGTCTTAAGCCCGCTTGGCCCGAACCACGGCCACGCGGCGGCAAAGAGCAGCGCCACCACCACCAGTGATGATGGCACCGCCCCCGGCATCCGCTCGATCCCCCGCGCGCCCACAACCGCCCGCGCCAGTGCCCGCTCCTCGGCGAGCGGAAACCACCACCCCAGTGCCCAGAGCAGATGCAGCGCGGCCAGCACGATCAGCACGGCAGAAAGAACAAGCGAAAGCCCAATCATCGGCCCATCCATCCCACGCCCCCCCGGCACGCGCAAGATCGCGCCAGCGCCGCACCCGCTGCATTTTCTTGCTGCAAATATCCAATCCCGCAGGTGCCGCCCGCGCCTCCGTTCGATACAGGCAGGTCCGCCTGCCGCGCGCCCTCAGCTCCGGAACACCCGGGAATAGAGCGCCTCATGCCGCATCGCCGCCACGTCCCCGGCAAAGCTCGCCGTCCCCAGCCCGTCCAGCCCGCCTGCAATCGCCGCCCGCGCCACCGCCGCGCAGCGCGCGCTCAGCCGCGCCAGCATCGCCTGCGCCTCGGTCTGGCCCAGCGGCACCGCCCGCGTAGCAACCGCCACGAGGTTGCCGATGACGGCCTGCAAAAACATCGTGGCGGTCAGTTCCAGCGGCAGCCCATGCAGCCCCGCCGCGCGGCCCACGGCCACCGGGTAGGCCATTGCCTCCACCTCGCGCTCGGGCCAGAGCGCCGTGACCGTCCGGGCAAAGGCCGCGCCCTGTTCCACCGTTTCCGCCAGCCGTTCCGCCGAGGGGGCCAGCGCGCGGGCCAGCGCGTCCACCTCCGCCAGCGCATCGCCCTCCGCGCCATGGGCCGCTGCCAGCAGGGCCGCATCTGCCCGGCCCGCGCCGTCCTCCAGCACGCCCTCCAGCCAAGCCTCCACCGTCTCCCGCGTCACCCGGCCCTCCACCAGCGCCGCCTCCAGCCCGTGCGACCATGCGAAAGCACCGACCGGAAAGCCGGGCGAAAGCCATTGCGCCAGCCGCAACACCGCCTCGGTGCCGGTGGCCTCAGTGGTCATGCGTGTGCCCGTGGCCATGATCGTGCCCATGCCCGTGCTCATGGCTATGCCCGTGGTCGTGCCCGTGAGAATGCCCGTGCCCATGCCCCTCAGGCCCATGCTGCGCCCCGTGGTCATGGCCGTGGGTCCGCCCCTCGCCATAGGCGCCGCCCTCCGGCGTGAAGGGCTCCTCGACCTCCGCCACCTGCGCGCCAAGCCGGGCCAGCATATCGGCCATCACGTGATCGCGCTGGATCAGCAGCCGCGCCTCCTCCACCTGGCAGGGGGTGTGCCGGTTGCCGATGTGCCATGCCAGCCGCACCAGGCCCTCTCCCCGCACCTCCAGCAAGGGCTCCACCGCCGCCTCCACTGCCAGCAAACCGCCGCCCGAGAGCACCAGCGCATCGCCCGCATCGAGCGAGGTCGTCCGGGCCAGATCCACCAGCACCCGCGCGCCGCCCTCCGTCACCAGCACCTTGCGCCGCAGGAACCGCGCGTCATAGCTAAGCTGCACCCGGTCTCCCGCGCCCTCGGCCCCGCCGCGCCGCACCACCTGTGCCGTCTCCATCTGCTCGCTCATTCCACCGCCTCTATCTTCACGTAATCATACCGGTCCACCCGGTCGTCCTCATGCCAGGCCAGCGCGTAACTGAAGCCGAGCGCGGGGATGTAGTTGCGCTCTTCCCGCGCCACCAGCTCCCCATCTTCATAGATCCGCTGCTCCACCGGCAGCACCTCCAGCGTGCAATCGCCGATGGTGGCCTCGCCCGGTGCGCCAAAGCGGATACCGAGCATCTCCGCCACCGGGTCTCCGCCATAGGTCGCCACGATCCGCAGGCCCCAGCCATGGCCCGGTGCAGGCTCCGGCGTGCCCTCGGGCCGGGTCGGAAAGGCAAAGGTGGCGCGGCTGTCCGGCACCAGCGTGCCGCCCTCCAGCTCGATCGACTCCAGCAGGTAGACCCCGCGCGCGTAGGAGAACCGCGTCTGCTCGGCCCCGCCCACCGTGAGCACGCTCTCGACCATCGCAGGCCCGGTGCGGCGAAACACTTCGCTGTCGCCATTCGCCAGCTCCAGCCGCACGCCGCCTGCCATGTCTGCCGCCACCGGGCAGGCCGCTCCCGCCGCGCGCGCCAGCAGGCCGGCCGCGCAAACCAACACCGCGCCCCGGCCGCTCATCGCATCGCCTCCACGCTGACGTAGGTATAAACCTCCTCGATCTCGCCATCGGCATAGACCGCGAGGTAGGAGTGCCCGAACTCCGGCAGATAATGCAGCACCTCCCGGCTCACCTCCTCGCCCGCCGCGAGCTGGCGGGTGGTGATCGGGATCACCTCGTAGGCACAGCTTCCATAGGTCCATGTGACCGGCTGGCCAAAGCTGTAGGTCCAGGTTTGCTCCTTCGTCTCCGCGCCGGTCACGGTCACCTGGGCGGCAACCTCAAGCCCCGGCGCCGGGGCGGGCAGGGGGGAGATGTCATAGCTGTAGCTGTCCGGCGCCCCCTCGGGCACGCCGTTCACGAGATTGGTGATCTCGGTCACATAGACCCCATGCGCCAGCCGCACCACATTCAGGTAGCCGTCGCTGCCGTAGGTCGAAACCACCTCACCCGGCGCCTCGCCCCGTTTGATGACCTCGACATTCCCCGTCGCCTCGGAAAACCGCACGCCCTTGTCCATATCGGCGCCCACCGGGCAATCGGCGGCAAAGGCAGGGGGGGCGGCCAGCGCGGCAAGCGCCGCGACGGCGCGCGTTTGGGGCAGGGTGAGGGGCAAGGTCTGGTCTCCCGGCAGGCTGTGCTGAGAGCCTAGCGGGATTTGCCCCCGATGGAAGGCCGCGAAGCCTCAGAGGTACAGCAGGTCGCGGAAAACATGGCGCGGGATCTCGTCGCGCGTCAGCCCCATCGCGGAGAGTTCCTTGTCGGAGAGCGCGTTCAGCCGGTTGATCTGATGCATGCGCGAGCGGCTTTCCATATAGGCGTTCAGCCCCATGCCGAGGGTGGCAAAGAAGGCGTCGATCCGGGCACGAAGCGCGGGCGCAAAGCTGGTGTCTGTGGTCTGGAGTGTCATCGCTGGAAACCTTGTCATTGGGTTGCAGGGTTTCCTCCCATGAGATCAGGCTAGCACAGGCGAGGCAGGGCGGAAGGCCCGGCTTTGCAGGGCAGCCATGTGCTGCGGGCAGGGGAGCGGGCCGGGGAGCGCGTAACCGTCCGTTAACCGAGCCTGCGCCACCATCGCCCCATGAGCCGCGTTGAGTCGTTCCCGCCCGTCCTGCCCACCCAGCCCACCGCACTGGCCGATGCGCTGGGCGCGATCCGGGCGCAGATGGCGGCATTGAAGACCTGCGAGGAGGCCCTGCGCGCCGCCCTGATCGCGGCCCGCCCCACCGGCCCGGTGGAGGGGGCGGCCTTCACGGTGACGGTGTGCCACAGCACCCGCCGCAGCCTCGACCCTACGCGCCTCCCCGCCTACATCCGCGATGATCCGGCCTTCTGGCGGGAGAACGTGAGCGTCAGTGTGGAGACAACACCAAGGGCGCGTCCGCAGATTGTGGAGGGCGAGGGAGAGGAAGACTTCGAGGTCATCGAGCGCTTCTCCTGATCTCGCCAAATTCGTGAGCCGGGCATCGCCGTCCCGCGGGGTGGCGCCAGCAACGTCTGTTCATGGCACTTTATCGTGCAGTCGTCATCTTCCCTCTGAGGTCGCCCCCAACCTCACCCAAGCGCCGCCCCGGGGGGCGGGACGGCGCTGCCCGGCGCCTTACGGCGCGCACCGGGCAGGGCATCCCACCTTACTGCCGCTCTGCCAGCACCGTAGGGTCGGCAATCTGCCCACCACGCCGCGCCGCTAGAACATGAAATACCGTTGCGCCATCGGCAGCCGCTCTGCCGGTTCGCAGGTCAGCAACTCGCCATCCGCCCGCACCTCATAAGTCTCCGGGTGCACCTCGATCTTCGGCCGCGCGTCATTGAGCTTCAACGCCGACTTCCCGATCCCCCGCGTCCCCTTCACTGCCAGCAGCTCCTTCGCCAGCCCGAGCTGCCCCCGCAGCCCCCCGGCCACCGCCGCCTCGCTGACGAAGAGCGCCGCCGACCGCTCCACCGCCCGGCCCATCGAGCCGAACATCGGCCGCGTATACACCGGCTGCGGCGTCGGGATCGAGGCATTCGGGTCGCCCATCTGCGCCACCGCGATCATGCCGCCCAAGAGCACCATCTCCGGCTTCACACCAAAGAACGCCGGGCTCCACAGCACCAGATCGGCCCGCTTGCCCACCTCGATGCTCCCGATCTCATGGCTCATCCCATGGGCAATCGCCGGGTTGATCGTGTATTTCGCCACGTAGCGCCGCGCCCGGAAGTTGTCGTTATCCCCGGTCTCCTCGGCCAGCCGCCCGCGCTGCTTCTTCATCTTGTCGGCGGTCTGCCAGGTGCGGATCACCACCTCGCCCACGCGCCCCATCGCCTGGCTGTCCGAGGCGATGATCGAAAACGCCCCCATGTCGTGCAGGATATCCTCCGCCGCAATGGTCTCCCTGCGAATACGCGACTCCGCAAAGGCCACATCCTCGGGGATCGACTTGTCGAGGTGGTGGCACACCATGAGCATGTCGAGATGCTCTTCCAGCGTGTTCACCGTAAAGGGCCGCGTCGGGTTGGTGGAGGACGGCAGCACGTTCTCCTCGCCGCAAACCTTGATGATATCCGGCGCATGGCCCCCGCCCGCGCCCTCGGTATGAAAGGCATGGATCGTCCGCCCCTTGATCGCCGCCACCGTGTTCTCCACGAACCCGCTCTCGTTCAGCGTGTCGGTGTGGATCATCACCTGCACGTCCATGTCGTCGGCGACGGACAAACAGCAATCAATGGCCCCCGGCGTCGTCCCCCAATCCTCATGCAGCTTCAGCGCACAGGCGCCCGCATTCACCATCTCCACCAGCGCGCCCGGTAGCGAGGCATTGCCCTTGCCCGCCAGCCCGATGTTCATCGGCACCCCATCCAGCGCCTGCAACATCCGCCCAATGTGCCACGGCCCCGGCGTGCAGGTGGTCGCCAGCGTCCCATGCGCGGGGCCGGTGCCGCCGCCCAGCATGGTCGTCAGCCCCGAATGCAGCGCATCGTCGATCTGTTGCGGGCAGATGAAATGGATGTGGCTGTCGAAGCCTCCAGCCGTCAGGATCTTGCCCTCCCCCGCAATCGCCTCCGTCCCCGGCCCGACGATGATATCCACCCCCGGCTGGGTATCGGGGTTGCCCGCCTTGCCGATGGCCGCAATCCGCCCGTCCTTCAACCCGATGTCGGCCTTGTAGATCCCGGTATGGTCGAGCACGAGCGCGTTGGTGATGACCGTATCCACAGCCCCGTCGGCCCGCGTGGTCTGCGCCTGCCCCATCCCGTCGCGGATCACCTTGCCGCCGCCGAATTTCACCTCCTCGCCATAGGTGGTGAAATCCTTTTCCACCTCGATGATCAGGTCGGTATCCGCAAGCCGCACCTTGTCACCGGTGGTCGGGCCGAACATCGCGGCATAGTCGGAACGGGGGATTCGGGTGGTCATTAGATCATCCTTTCTTGCTGGCGCACACGAGGGTGCATTGCGCCATTGTAAGTGCTTGAAAAATCAAGGTTTTGACTTCGTCGAGCTATGCAGGTCCGGTGCATTGCGAGGATTTCCGATGCCCAGAATGCTGTAGGCATCTGATCCAATCACCGGAAGGAAAACACCGAAATATCCAACCATCAGCTTGCCCTCTAACTACTCATCATAGGAGCGCACCTGTTACGCACTCTTTCTCGGTATTTCGGATGGTTTTGACCATTCGCCCCATCCCCTCAAGCGGCCCAGAGGCCGTGTTTCTTGTGCCAGTCCGCGAGCGACAGCTCCGGGTAGGCGTCATAGGTTTCGTCCTCCGGCCCCGCGTTCAGCGGCACCCAGTCCGGCTTGTCGGCCAGCATCAGATGCACGCGGGCCGGGGCAGGGGGCAGGGGGGTGTCGATGGCGCTGGCCATCGGGTGGATCAGCTCGGGCCATGTCGGGTCATAGAGCCACAGCTCCGAGCCGCAGGCCGCGCAGAAGTTCCGCTCGCCCGTGGAAACCTCGCAAACCCCGCCGCGCTCGATTTCGGCCCGATACACCGCCGTCTCGCCCGTCACCTCCATGCTGTCCGCAATGCCCCCGAGGTTTATCGCATAGCCCCCGCCTCCGCCGGTCTTGCGGCAGATGGTGCAATAGCAGAGCTGGTAGGGCACCGGCGTTTGGCTTTGCAGCCTGAACGTCACCGCCCCGCAACGGCAGGAGCCTTCTAGGGTCATGGGCATGGAGTGACCTTCTCAGGGTCTACCGGGTCGCGCAGCGGCCCGGTTCGCCCCCGACCCGCCCCCCAGGGCGGGGGCGAAATCGCCCCCACCCTCGGGCCGGGGGCGAACCTCAAGTTGGCACGCCCCTCAAACATCGAACACCTCATCCACCGGCACCTGCAGCGCCGTGACCATCCCGTTGGTCATCATCGCCGCGCCGATCACCCGCACCAGCTCGGCGTGCATCTCGGCGCTCATCCCCTTGGCCTTCGCCGCCGCAGTGTGGCTGTGCACGCAGTACGAACACCCGTTCGCCGTGCTCACCGCCACGTAGATCATCTCCTTCACCAGCGGGTCGAGCGCCCCCGGCCCCATCAGGACCGAGAGGCGCCCCCATGTCTCTTCCAGCGCGTCCACGTCATGGGCGAGGGCACGCCAGAAGTTGTTAACATAGTCGGTACCCCGTGCCGCGCGGATCGCATCGAACACGGCCTTCGCACGGGGCGAAAGCGCCTCGTCGGACAAAAGGGGCACCGTCGCCATTCAGATCACCGCCATCACGCGGGCCGGCCCGCCGGTGCCGCCGCCATGCTTCGGCGCGCCCACGAACAGGGTCGCCCCGCTCGCCGGAACCTCATCCAGATTGGCCATGTTCTCGATCCCATAGCGCCCGGCGGGCAACCAAGAGTAATGCACCGCGAAATCCGCCGAATTGCCCGGATCGAGCGAGAGCGTGTCCACCCCGATGCTCGCCACGCCCATCTCCAGCAGCATATCCGTCGCCGCCTTGGCAAAGCCCGGAAAGGCGAAGTTCCCCTCGCCGTCATTGCGGAACGACGGATCGCCCATCTTCGCGCCCCAGCCCGAGTTCATCGCCACGCAGGCCCCCTCGGGGATCTCGCCGTTGGCCGAAACCCATGCCTCGATATCCTCCGGTTCCACCATCGCGTTGGGCTCCTCGGCGGCCTTGGCCTTCAGGTCGATCACGCAGAGCGGGCACATCAGGCTTTCGGGCGGCAGCATGTCCACCGTGTCGGTGCCCTCGGCAAAGTGGGCGGGCGCATCGATGTGGGTTCCGGAATGCTCGAAGAACGAGACCTTCCAGATCTTGTAGCCATCGGCGGCGTAGTCCTTGTCGGAGGCAAACTCGATACCCGGCAACCCGTCGAAGGTCGGGAACTCGGGGGTGAGCGTATAGGTCAGGTCCACCACCTTGCCGCTCGACTGGGCGAGGGCCGGGCGCGAGGCCATCGCCCCGGCGGCCACAGCAGCCGCCCCCGCGGCGGCGCTCCGGGCAAAGAAGGACCGGCGGTTCATCGCCGTCTTGCGGACATTCTCGATCAGGCACGCGTTACACATCTTGGGCACTCCCTTTCTGGTTGGTCCTCCCGTTAACCCTTCACCTCAGCTTCGGCCCCCTCCGAGCCAGCCGCACCACGTTGGAGCGGGTCTTGCGGCGCAGCGGGCGCAGCGCGGCGGCCCCCACGTTGCGGCCCTGCATGGCGGCCACCGAGGCCTCCTGCGCGGCCTTGGCAAAGGCCCGCTGCTTCTCACGCACCATCCGCCCGTTCTCGCCTGCGGCCACGTTCCACGTGCCGGCCATGCCCATCATCCGCATCCAGATGACGGCGCTGGCCTCCATCGTCATGATTGCCATCTGCATTTGTAGGCGCAGCAGGGCGGTGGGGTTGAACATCGGGCTCAATCGAGCGCTCCCATGACTTTTTGGTTGAAGCCGTAGATCTTCCGCGCTCCGCCAATCGCAATCAGTTGCACCTCGCGGGCCTGACCCGGCTCGAACCGCACGGCGGTTCCGGCGGCGATGTCCAGCCGCATGCCCCGCGCGGCGTCACGGTCAAAGTCGAGCGCCGCGTTGGTCTCGGCAAAATGATAGTGGCTACCCACCTGCACCGGGCGGTCGCCAGTGTTGGCGACCATCAGCGTAATCGCCTCGCGGCCGGCGTTCAGCTCGATCTCGCCCTCCGCGCAGATCACCTCACCGGGGATCATTTGCGGCTCCAGAGGAAGGCGGCAAAGCCCGCCGCCACGATCACCGCCAGCGCGGCCATCAGCGGCAGGGCCGAGTTGGCCTCATGCGGGTGCAGGTGCGCGCCGGAGTGGGCGAGGGCGGGTGTGGCGGTGGCCAGCAGGGCGGCGATGTATTTCATGTGTCAGTCCTCTTTAGCGAATGGGGTTGTGCACGGTCACCAGCTTGGTGCCGTCGGGAAAGGTCGCCTCCACCTGCACCTCGTGGATCATCTCGGCGATCCCCTCCATGCATTGCTCGGCGCTCACCACCTGTGCGCCCGCCTCCATCATGTCGGCGACCGAACGGCCATCGCGGGCGCCCTCCACCACCGCATCGGTGATCAGCGCGATCGCCTCGGGGTGGTTCAGCTTCACGCCGCGGGCCAGCCGCTTGCGGGCCACCTCTGCGGCCATGGCGATGAGGAGCTTGTCCTTTTCGCGGGGGGTGAGTTGCATGGGTTCAGAGCCTCCAGGATCGAGGAAGGGTATTGCCCGAGAGCCGGTCCAGCGCGGGCATGAGGAGCTTGCGCAGGCCAAAACCATCGGGGCCGAGGAATCGGGCCACCATCACATCTTGCGCAATCAGCGAGGCGCCCGCCAGAGCGTCTTGCGGCAGAGCGGCGCGCAGCGCATCGCGCTGGTGCTCGGCATCGGGGGCGACATAGACAACAAGCGCCGAGGCACGGCAGCCTGCACCGGTGGCGGGGCCCGCGAGCCGGGCGCTGATATCGCCCTCCAGCCGCGTGGCATCGGTAAACAGCCGCGCACCACCCCTAAACACCTCAACCCGGTCGCTGAACCAGCCTTCGGTCAGGCGCTCGCCCATCGCCGTGCGGCCAAAGACCAGCGGCTCGCACAGCAGCAGCCTGGCATCGTCCGCCAGGTCGACCCGCAGCCGGCGGCGCAGGGCGCAGGCCTGAAACAGGATCGTCTCCTGCGGCAGCCAGTGCAGGCAGGCCCCCGCGCCCGCGCTCAGCCGCACCGATACCTCGCCAACCTCGCCCGTCTGGGCGCGATAGGCCCGCTCGGCGGCTTGCGTGGTGAGGCTCAGCGCCGCGCCCGGCTCGGCCCCGGCTTCCAGCCGAAACCGGTCTCCCCCGGTGATTCCGCCCGCCGAATTGACCAGCATCGCCTGCAAGGCTCCCGCGCGTCGGGGGAACAGCAGCTTCATCGCGCCCGACATCCGCAAATCGCCGATCCGCCCGCCGCCGCGGCCATCGGGCCGCGCCGTCACCCGCGCCGCACCAACGGCCCTCGGCTGCTTCGCCCGCGCCGCGCCTATCTCGCCTTCAATGGTAATGGCTGCCCCCACGCATATCTCCTGCCGATGTTTTCACCACGCAGCGTTCCGGCTGACCACAAGTGAGCGGCGATCCTGCCGCTGGGTCAAGTTGCCTGCTGAATTTCTGGGCGGATGCTCGGATTTCTGCCGCGAAATTAATCAATGCGGGGCAGACACCTGTTTTCTGCAATCCCGAAATTGCACCGGAACCGCGCCGCTCCAAAGCATGTCCCCGCCCGGAGCACGCTGAGACGCACCGCATCGGGTGCGCAAGCCGCCGCCGGTGAGGACATGGCAGCAGCCCCGCGCCAACATCAACAGGAACTTGCTTCGGGGTCTGCTCGCGTGTCGCCCTTGCCGGCCACACACCCCGAACGGAGGGATAAAATGACCGCTTTCAAGAAAACCGCTGCCTCTGTGCTCGCGCTCGGCCTCACCGCCGGTGCCGCCTCTGCCCAAGAGGTGAGCTGCCCGATCAAGGTCGGCGTGCTGCACTCGCTCTCGGGCACTATGGCCATTTCCGAAACCACGCTGAAAGAGACGATGGAAATGCTCGTCGCCAGCCAGAACGAGGCCGGCGGCCTGCTGGGCTGCGATCTCGAAGCCGTGGTCGTCGACCCCGCCTCCGACTGGCCGCTCTTCGCCGAAAAGGCCCGCGAGCTGCTGACCGTCCATGAGGTCGATGTGATCTTCGGCAACTGGACCTCCGTGTCGCGCAAATCCGTGCTGCCGGTGATCGAAGAGCTGAACGGCCTTCTGTTCTACCCGGTGCAGTATGAGGGCGAAGAGTCCTCCAAGAACGTGTTCTACACGGGCGCCGCCCCCAACCAGCAGGCCATCCCGGCCACCGACTATTACCTTGAAGAACTGGGCGTCGAGAAATTCGCGCTGCTGGGCACCGACTACGTGTATCCCCGCACCACCAACAACATCCTCGAGTCCTACCTGAAGGACAAAGGCATCCCCGCCGAGGATATCTTCGTCAACTACACCCCCTTCGGCCACTCCGACTGGTCCAAGATCGTGTCTGACGTTGTGGCGCTGGGCGCGGACGGCAAGAAGGTGGGCGTGATCTCCACCATCAACGGCGACGCCAACATCGGCTTCTACAAGGAGCTGGCCGCGCAGGGCATCTCCGCCGAGGACATCCCCGTTGTGGCCTTCTCCGTGGGTGAAGAAGAGCTTGCCGGTCTCGACACCTCCAACCTCGTCGGCCACCTCGCCGCGTGGAATTACTTCATGTCCGCCGACACCGAGGCCAACGCCGACTTCATCTCCAAGTGGCACGCCTTCATCGGCTCCGAAGACCGCGTGACCAACGACCCGATGGAAGCCCATTACATCGGCTTCAACATGTGGGTGAACGCCGCCACCGAGGCCGGCACCACCGACGTGGACGCTGTCCGCACCGCGATGTGGGGCCAGGAGTTCCCCAACCTGACCGGCGGCACCGCCGTGATGGGCGTGAACCACCACCTCTCCAAGCCGGTGCTCATCGGTGAAATCCGCGCAGACGGCCAGTTCGACATCATCTCCGAGACCGATCCGGTCCCCGGCGATGCATGGACCGATTTCCTGCCCGAGTCGGCTGTTCTGACCTCGGATTGGAAAGATCTCGAGTGCGGTATGTACAACACCGAGACCTCCACCTGCGTGCAGATCGAAAGCAACTACTGAGCCATCAGGCTCTTCCGGGCGGCGCTGAATTTCGGCGCCGCCCGACACGCCAGCGGAGGGGGCGGCACGCGTTGCCCCCTCCGGCCCAAGGGGACAACGCGCGGTGGGACATTCCAGCATGATCAAGGCCTTGCAGGCTCTGGCGCTCTTCTGCGCCCTCACTCTCTCCGCGCCCGCACTGGCGCAGGACAGCACTGCCGAGACCCCCGCCGATGAGGCGGCCCAAGCCGCCCCCGCCGAGATGGGTCCGATCCAGACGCTGCTCCAGCAGCACGCCGCCGACCTTGCAAAACCCTCCCGTCGCACCATCCAGCCCGTGATCGACGCGCTGGCAGGCTCCGGGCTCGAGGGCATGCAGCAGGTGCTACAGGTCTGGGAAGCCCGCGAGATGTATCAGCGCGAAAGCGACGGCTGGTTCTTCAAGGGCGAGAAGGGGCCGGATCGCACGATCATCCTCACCGATTTCGACAGTGGCGAAGCGCTGGAGCCGGTGCCATCTGGCGAGGTCGACAACCTCAAGCCCAACTCCGGCGTGCGCGGCCTCATCGCCTCCGCCCTTGTCCGCTTCCAGCTGCTCGATCCCAACGCCGCCCGGCGGCAAGATGCGCTCACCGCCATCTCCCGCAACCCCGACGCCTCGCACCTCGAGCCGCTCGCCGCCTCCATCGACGAGGAGCCAAGCCCGGCGCTGAAGGCGCAAAAGCAGCGGCTCCTGACCCTGCTCACCATCTCCTTCGGCGCCGATGAAGATGCCCGCATCGCCGCCATCGAGAGCGTCGCAGGCGATCTGAACGTCGACACCCGCGCCACGCTCAATCCGCTGGTCGCCACAACCCTCAAGGCCGCCGAGGGCGAGCCCACGGGCAACATTGCCCGCACCCTGCGCCCTGGCTCCGAGGAACTGCCCCGCAACGCCGCCTACGATATGGCCGCCGCCGCCGCGGATCTGCCTGCTCGCATCGAGCCTTCCGACCGCCGCAACGCGCTGCAGGCCAACATCGCCGATGGGGCCGTGGGCGGCGTGCCGCTTTCTGAGCTGAACACCATAGAGGCCCGCGAGCGCGCCTATGCCGCGCTGGTCGAGGCCGGCACCGTCGCCCCCGCGCCCACCGAGGCCGAGATCGACGCCGCGCTCGCCCGCTTCACCTTCTACGAAGAATACGCCGAGCCATCCCCCTTCGTCACCGAGGCGGCCAACGCCGCCCTCCGCTCGATCGACACCAAGGTTGGCCTGAACACCACGCTCGATCTGGGCCTCGATGCACTCTCCCTCGCCTCCATCTACTTCCTCGCCGCCATCGGGCTGGCCATCACCTTCGGGGTGATGGGGGTCATCAACATGGCGCACGGCGAGTTCATCATGATGGGCGCCTACACCGGCTACGTTGTGCAGCAGATGATCCCCAACCACACGGTCTCGATCATCGTGGCGATCCCGCTGGCTTTCGCCGTCACTTTCGCCGCCGGTGTGGCAATGGAGCGGCTGGTGATCCGCTGGCTCTACAACCGCCCGCTCGAAACCTTGCTCGCCACCTTCGGCATCTCCATCGCCCTGCAACAGCTCGCCAAGAACATCTTCGGCACCCAGGCCCGCCCCCTCACGGCCCCCGGCTGGCTCGACGGGCAGTGGCAGATCAACGAGATCGTCGGCATCTCGATGATCCGGGTGGCCATCTTCGTGCTCGCCATCGTCTTCCTGCTGTTCTTCCTCTTCCTGATGAAGAAAACCCGCCTCGGGCTAGAGACCCGCGCCGTCACGCAAAACCCCCGCATGGCCGCCTCGATGGGCATCAACCCCGGCCGCGTGAACATGCTCACCTTCGGCCTCGGCTCCGGCATCGCCGGCATCGCCGGGGTCGCCATCGGGCTCTACGCCAAGGTAACCTCCGAGCTTGGCGCCGACTACATCGTGCAGAGCTTCATGACCGTGGTGGTCGGAGGCGTCGGCAACATCTGGGGCACGCTGCTCGGCGCGGGCATGATCGGTTCGCTGCAAAAAGGCATCGAGTGGCTGAACCCCTCCAACACGCTGGCCGCTCAGACCTACATGATCATCTTCATCATCATCTTCATCCAGTTCCGGCCAAGGGGCATCATCGCCCTCAAGGGCCGCGCGGCGGGGGATTGAGCGATGTTCGGTTTGACCCTTCGCACAGGAAATGGCGCATCGACCCAGCGGAGCACCCGGCCGCCAGCGGCGGCCAGCGCCCGCACCGCCCCCCCACGGGGCGGGCGCTTCGTCGAAGTTGTTCTCAACTGCAACGGAGCGCGCGACGGTGACGGCCACCCTTGCGGCGCCGCGCCCCGTGCGGTGCGGGCGCTGGCCTCGCTCTGCATTCTCACCCCGAGGGCTACCCAATGAAAAACCGCTCCTTCATCGCCCGTAACCCCTCCATCCTTGTCTTCCTCGCCTGTCTCGGCCTCTTCACCGTGGCCGTCACCATCGCCTCCGAAGGCTTCGGTCTCGGCCTCATCTCCACCAGTTTCGTCAAGACCCTCGGCAAAACCCTCTGCCTCTGCCTCGTCGCCGTCGCGATGGACCTCATCTGGGGCTACTGCGGCATCCTCTCCCTCGGCCACTTCGCCTTCTTCGGCCTCGGCGGCTACATGATCGGCATGTGGCTGATGTATGAGCGCACCCGCCTCATCGTCACCGAGAGCATGGCCGCCCAGCAGATCCCGCCCACCCCGCAAGAGGTGATCGACTCGATCGGCACCCAGATCTTCGGCGTGGTCGGCTCCTCCGAGTTTCCACTCATCTGGTCCTTCGCCCACAGCCTCACGCTTCAACTCATCCTCGTCGTCGCCGTCCCGGGCCTTCTCGCCCTCGTCTTCGGCTGGCTCGCCTTCCGCTCCCGCGTCACCGGCGTCTACCTGTCGATCCTCACCCAGGCGATGACCCTCGCGTTGGCCCTCTACCTCTTCCAGAACGACTCGGGCCTGCGGGGCAACAACGGCCTCTCCGGCCTGCAAAACCTGCCCGGCGTCACCGCAAGCCAGGATGTGGTCTCCATCTGGTTCCTCTGGGCCTCCGCCCTCGCGCTGGGCCTCGGCTACCTGCTCGCCGCCTTCGTCGTCTCCGGCAAGTTCGGGTCGGTCATCCGCGGTATCCGCGACAACGAGGCCCGCGTCCGCTTCCTCGGCTACTCGGTCGAAACCTACAAACTCGCCATGTTTACCCTCACCGCCTGCATCGCAGGCATCGCAGGCGCGCTCTACTATCCGCAGGCGGGCATCATCAACCCGGCCGAAATCGCCCCCATCGCCTCGATTTACCTCGCGGTGTGGGTCGCCATCGGGGGCAGGGGCCGCCTCTACGGCGCGGTGATCGGCGCGGCGCTGGTCTCCCTCGTCAGCACCTACTTCACCGGCGGTCAGGCCCCCGACATCCCGCTCGGCTTCTACACCATCAGCTGGGTCGATTGGTGGACGGTCCTGCTCGGCCTCACCTTCGTCCTCGTCACCCTCTTCGCCCCCAAGGGCATCGGCGGCCTCTTCGACCTCGTCACCGCGCGCCTGCCCTCCAACCGCCACGGGGCGGACTACGGCCCTGACGCAGGCGCCAAGCGCGAGGAGGAGGGCCAATGAGCACCCTGCTTGAAGTCAACGGCATCTCCGTCACCTTCGATGGCTACAAGGCCATCCGGAACCTCAGCTTCAACATCGGCGAGGCCGAGCTACGCGCCATCATCGGCCCCAACGGCGCCGGCAAGACGACCTTCATGGATATCGTCACCGGCAAGACCAAGCCCGACGAGGGCAAGGTGATCTGGGGCGAGATGAGTCGCAACTTGGTGGGGATGAACGAGGCCAAGATCGCCCAGGCGGGCATTGGCCGGAAATTCCAGAAGCCGACCGTTTTCGAGGATCAATCCGTCCGCGAAAACCTCACCATGGCGCTGCAAAACAAGCGCGGCTGGTCCTCGGTGCTGTTCTGGAAACCCTCCAAGGCCGACCAGAACCGCGTGGTTGAACTCGCCGCCGAGATCGGCCTGTCGGGTGAGCTGGAGCGCACCTCCGGGGAGCTCTCTCACGGCCAGAAGCAATGGCTCGAAATCGGCATGTTGCTGGCGCAGGAGCCCCGCCTCCTGCTGGTCGACGAACCGGCGGCGGGCATGACCCTCGCCGAGCGTGAGCACACCACCGACATCCTGAAGGAAGCGGCCAAAACCCGCGCGGTGGTGGTCGTCGAGCACGACATGGAGTTTGTCCGCCGGCTCGAATGCAAGGTGACCGTGCTCCACGAAGGCTCGGTGCTGGCCGAAGGCTCGCTCGACCACGTCACCTCCAACCCCGAAGTCATCGAGGTGTATCTTGGCCGCTGACTCTCCAAAACCCGCTATGCTCACGCTCGACGGCCTCACCCTGCACTATGGCCACAGCCAGATCCTGCACGGCATCTCGATGGAGGCCCGGCAGGGCGAGGTCACCTGCGTCATGGGCACCAATGGCGTCGGCAAGACCTCCCTGATGAAGGCGATCAGCGGCACCCACGCCCGCTCCGGCGGCAGCGTCACCTTCGACGGCACCGAGATCGGCAAGCTCCCCGCCCACGAGATGGCTCAACGCGGCCTCGCCTATGTGCCGCAGGGGCGTGACATCTTCCCGCTGCTCACCGTGAAGGAAAATCTGGAGACCGCCTACGCCTGTCTCCCCCGCTCAGAGCACGAGATCCCCGGCGAGGTCTTCGAGCTCTTCCCGATCCTCAAGGAGTTCATCGGCAGGCGCGGCGGCGACCTCTCCGGCGGCCAGCAGCAGCAACTCGCCATCGCCCGCGCGATGATGACCAAGCCCAAGCTGCTTCTGCTCGACGAGCCGACCGAGGGCATTCAGCCCAACATCATCCAGCAGATCGGCAAGGTCATCGAATACCTGCGCGACCGGGGCGATATGGCAATCATCCTCGTCGAGCAGTATTTCGAGTTCGCCTACAACCTCGCCGACCGTTTCGTGGTGCTCCGCCGCGGCGAGGTGCGGGCCTCCGGTGCCCGCGGCGAGATCGAGAAGTCGGCGCTTATGGCAGAGGTGAGCGTGTAGGGCGGGACTCGTCCCGCCACACCGCTCTACATACCCCGCCTCAGGCGGATTTCGCGTAGCCGCCGTTGTATTCTTCGCTCTTCCGGCGCACCTGCGCGTGCTCCACGATCCGCTCCCGCGCGATCCCCCGGAAGTCTTCAATCGAAGAATGGCCCATGCGCTCCATGTAGTCGCTCAGGTCGTCCTTCAGCTCCTGAATGAGCTGCACGCCCACGCCGCCGCTGCCTTTCTCTTCCATCGCTGCGGTGCAAACCTGCAGGTTGCCCGCGCCGTGAACGATAAAGTTGAACGCCTCGCGGAAGCCCTTGATCCCGCCGATCCCCGAGATCGACTGGTCGGGATAGGCGCGGGAGATGTCCGAAACCCGCTGCAATGCCTGATGCAAAATCGCCAGCCCGCCCAGCCCGCCGGAGGTGACGAGCCCGTCGACCTCCACCTCGAACTTCAGCGTCTCCGGGTCCATCAGCGGCAGCGAGGGGAAGGTGTTGCACAGCGAGATCGAGGCTGCGCCCGCCTCATAGGCCGCCCCGGCGGCGTCCACGAGGGTCGAGGTCGCGGGCGTCAGTTTGACCCAGACAGGCACATCCACCGCGCTCTTCACCGCCTTCAGGATGGCGCGGATGATATCCTCGTCATTGGCGATGTTCGCGCCCATGTCCTTGCGGTCCATATGCGGGCAGGAGAGGTTCAGCTCCAGCGCATCGCAGCCCACGTTCACCACGGCCCGCGCCAGCTTGCGCCAGGCTTCCATCTCCTCCTCGTTGCCGCAGCCGGCCATGATGGAGGCAATCACCATGCGGTCGGGGTAGGTGGTCTTGATCTCTTCGAGATCGGGCAGCCATTGCTCCAGCGGCTGGTCCGAGATCAGCTCCCAGTTCCACGACGAGTGCGAGACGGTGTCGGGCCGCTTTATCCGCGAGACATAGGGCTTCTGCTCGCTGGTCCGCTGGTAGATCGTTTTCGGCCCGGCCACGTTTTCCACCGGGTGCAGCCCGATGGTCTTGGTCACCACGCCGCCCCAACCGGCCTCAAAGGCCTTCAGGATTTTCCGTTTGCTCTCCGTCGGCGGGGCCGAGGCCAGCACGAAGGGGTTAACGAACTCAAGTCCAGTGAAAGTGGTTGCAAGTGTGTTTGCCACGGCGTCCTCGATCCTCTGTTTCCCCTCCAGCGTCCGCCCGTTGCCCCCGTTCGGTCAATGAAATTCACGCGCGGCCGAGCCCGTGGCCGCAAATTTCTGACCAAATGATCAAAAAATAGTCACAACCGCCGGTTGGCAGCGGGCCTTGGCCGGGCTCGCCGCCGCGCTTCCCCAAGCCGCGCCACTCCGCTAGGGCAGGGGAGGCGCATCGCACGGAGGCTTCATGACACTCGCTCAAACGACCCTCGCCCTCATCGGCACCGGCATGCTGGGCCGCGAGATCGCCCGTGGCCTCATCGCCTCAGGCCACCCGCCCGCGCGGCTGATCCTCGCCAACACCACCGGCACCTCGACCGAGGGGCTGCCCTGCCGCACCACCACACCCGCCGAGGCCGCCGCAGAGGCCGACGCGCTCCTGCTCTGCGTCCCGCCCGCCGCCGCCCCCGCCCTCGGAATCACCACCGATAAACCCGTGCTCTCCACCATGGCCGGCATCACCCTTGCCCGCTTGACCGAGCTGACAGGAAGCACCCGCACGATCCGCGCCATGTCCTCCCCCGCCGCCGGCGACCGCCTCGCCTTCTCCCCTTTCGCCGCCGCGCCCGGCGCCTCGGCGGCCGACAAATCCCTCGCCACCGAACTCTTCTCCGCCCTCGGCGCCTCCGCCGAACTGCCGGACGAAGCGCAGCTCGATGTCTTCACCGCCATCACCGGCCCCGTCCCCGGCTTCGTCGCCTTCTTCGCCGAAGCGGTGCAACGCTATGCCGAGAGCGAGGGCATCGCCCCCCAAACCGCCCTCGCCGCCACCCGCCAGCTCTTCCTCGCCGCAGGCCGGATGATGGCCACTGGCCCCACGCCCGCCGAGCACGTGCAGGAGATGGTCGACTACGCCGGCACCACCGCCGCCGGGCTCGAGGCCATGCGCGCCTCCCCGCTCGCAGGCCTCATCGCCGAGGGCCTCTCTGCCGCCACCGCCCGAGCACGAACCATCGGCTGACCCGGGGCAGGGGGCTTTCCAGCCCGCCCCGCGCGGTGCTACCAGAGGCCCACCTCAGGAAAGACCGCCATGACCACCCGCACCTACGCCCGCCCCCCCGGCGGCATGCCGCCCCAGACCGAAAAGCTCTCCTCCTCCGCCGCCTTCACCACCGCCTATGCGGTGATCCCGGCGAGCGTGCAGCGCGATATCGTCACCTCCTTCCTGCCCGGCTGGCGCGAAACCCGCTTCTGGGTGCTGGCCCGCCCGCTCTCCGGCTTTGCCGAGACCTTCTCGCAATACGTAGCAGAGGTCGCGCCCGGCGGCGGCACCGACCGGGACGAGGGCGAGGAGGGGGTGCAATCGGCGCTCTTTCTCACCCACGGCGCGGCGCGGCTGGATATCGGCGGTGAAACCCACCTGCTGACCCCCGGCAGCTTTGCCTACCTGCCCCCCTCCGCGCGCTGGAGCCTCACCGCCGAGGGCGAGGAGGCGGCCGTCTTCCACTGGTTCCGCAAGCGCTACCAGCCCGCGCCGGGCGTGGAGCCGCCCGCCTTCTTCCACCGCAACGACGCAGAGATCGAGCCGGTCCCGATGCCCGCCGAGGGCGGCCTCTGGGGCACCACGCGGTTCATGGACCAGGCCGACATGGCCTTCGATTTCCACATCACCATCGTCACGCTCGATCCGGGCCTCTGCATCCCCTTCCTCGAAACCCACGTGATGGAACACGGCCTCTACGTGCTGCAGGGCAAAGGCGCTTACCGGCTCAACACCGATTGGGTCGAGGTCGGTCCGGGAGATTTCATGTGGCTCCGCGCCTTCTGCCCGCAGGCCTGCTACGCGGGCGGGCCGGGGCAGTTCCGCTACCTGCTCTACAAGGACGTGAACCGCCACGCCCCGCTTCCGCACCACCCATAGGGCGGCGCGCGCGGCTCAGAACGCCAGGCTCCGATGCACCGCCGCTCCGGCAAAGGCGCCTTGCCCCACGGCCAGCGCGATCGAATGCGGCTGCCGCGCCGCATCCCCGCAGGAGAACACGCCCGCCACGCTGGTCGCGCCCATCGCGTCCACAACCACAATGCCGCCCATCGGCGTCTCTTCCACCGCGCAGCCCAGTGCCTCCGCAATCGGCGAGGCGGGCCAGACTCGGCTCGCGGCAAAGAGCCCGTCGAATTTCAGCGCCCGCCCGTCTGCCAGATGCGCCACCGGCCCGGCCTCCAGCCGCACCAGCGCCGCCTCTTCCACCCGCACGCCTCGCGCCTCCATCGCCGCCACCTGCTCCGGCGCGGGCACGAACCCGAAGGGCAAAAACGTCACCTCGCCCCACTCGGTGATCAGCTCCGCCATATGCACCACCAGCTCCGAACTGCCGATCACGCCAATGTCGCCCTGCTCCAGCTCGTAGCCGTGGCAGTAGGGACAGTGAAACACCTGCCGCCCCCAGAGCGGCTCCAGCCCTTCGACTTCCGGCAAGTCATCTCGCACGCCGGTGGCCAGCACCAGCCGCCGCCCCTCCAGCACCCGGCCCCCCGCCAGCGTCACTCGGAAGCCGTCGATCTCGCCTTCGGCCGCCACCGCCTCGCCCTCGACCCACTCCAGCGTGCCGTATTTCTCCAACTGCGCCCGAGAAATCTCCAGCAGGCTGGCAGGCGGCGTGCCGTCTCGGGTGAAGAAACCCTGCGCATGGGCCGCCCGCGCATTGCGGGGCTGGCCGGCATCCACCACCGCCACAGTGCGCCGCGCCCGCAGAAGCTGGAGCGCAACAGATTGGCCGGCGGGGCCACCGCCGATCACGATCGCATCGAATGTCATGGGGTTATCCTTTTGCTATCCGGGCCTTCACGCCGGACCTGTGCGCCGCGAACCGGGCGCTGAATTCCTTGGCCAGATCGGCCAGCGTGACGGCGGCGAACCGCTCCAGCAGCAGCGCCTCGGCGGCGGCAAAGGCATCGTCCATCACCGCGTTCACCGCCTGCTCCACAAGGCAGCCCGGCGCCTCGTTCTTGTGGCCGATGGCAAAGACCGTCGGCTCCCCGAGCGCCTCGTGCAGCTGCCGCAGGGTGACGCCCTCCAAGGGCACCGCCAGTTCCCAGCCGCCCGCCGCGCCGCGCGTCGCCCGCACCAGCCCGGCCTCGCGCAGCAGCCCCATCGTGCGCCGCACCACCACCGGGTTGGTGCACATGCACTTGGCCAGCACCTCAGAGCTCATCGGCCCCTCATGATCGGCCATGTGCAGCAGCGCATGGAGCACCATCGAGAGTCTGCTGTCGCGTTTCATCCGCGCCTCCGTTTAATCGTAACTTTTAATATTACGATTCGCACGCGCCGCGCAATCCCCCATCACACCCCCGTCATCCCGGCCCGCACCGGCTTCCTCCCCCAGCCTTGCCCCTCTATGCCATCGCCAAGCCAACCGGAGCCGCCCCATGCCCGTCACCTTCACCCGCTTGCCCCAGATCGCTCCCGACCTGCTGCTCGCCCACATGAACGACCCGCGCATCGCCGCCCACCTGCCGCTGCTCACCCAGCCGTGGACCCTCGATGACGTTGCCGATTTCGTCGCCGCGAAAGAGGCGACATGGGCGCGCGACGGCCTCGGCCACTGGGCCTTTCTCGACGGCGAGAGCTACATCGGCTGGGGCGGCTTCCAGAAAGAGGGCGACGAGTGGGATTTCGGCCTCGTCCTCACCCCCGCCGCCTTCGGCCAGGGCCGCCGCCTCGCCGCCCAGGCGCTGGACCACGCCCGCGCCGACCCGCGCATCCCCTTCGTCACCTTCCTGCTCGCCCCCTCCCGCCGCAACCTCTCGGCACTCCGCCGCATCGGTGCCGCGCCCCTGGGCGAAGTCACCCACGCAGGCCAGCGCTTCCTGAAGTTCCGGCTCGACACCCCCTAGGGCGGGACTCGTCCCGCCACGCCTGCGCCCTTGCCATTCCCGCCGGAGCAGACCACCTTCCGGCCAAACCGCAGGAGCCCCCCATGACCACCATTGCCATCAACGGTTTCGGCCGGATCGGTCGCACCGTCCTCCGCCAACTCCTCGCCTCCCGGCCCGGCATCACCCTCGCGCTGATCAACGATATCGAGCCGATCGAGACCTGCGCCTATCTCTTCGCCTACGACTCCGTTTTCGGCCCTTGGCCGGGCGAGGTGACGACCGGCCCCGAGCAACTCATCGTCAGCGGCAAGCCGATCCGCTTCACCGCCACGCCCGATCTCTCCACCCTCGATCTCTCCGGCGTCGACGTGGTGCTCGAATGTACCGGGTTGGCAGGCAAGCGCTTCGTGGCCGAGCGCGGGCTGGCGGCTGGCGCGCGCTCGGTGCTCGTCTCCGGCCCCTCCGACGAGGCCGATGTCACTGTGGTCATGGGCGCGAACGATGCCGCGCTCTCCGGCCAGCGGATCGTATCCAACGCCTCCTGCACCACCAACGCCCTCGCGCCGCTGCTGCGGGTGCTCGACGAGGCCTTCGGAGTTGAGGCCGGGCAGATGACCACCGTCCATTGCTACACCGGCGCCCAGCCCACGGTGGACGCACCGCGCAAGGCGCCCGAACGCTCCCGCGCCGCCGCCCTCTCGATGGTGCCCACCACCACCTCCGCCGCCCGATTGATCGACCGGGTGCTGCCCGCCCTCGCAGGCCGGATCGAGGCGCGCGCCCTCCGCGTGCCCACCGCCTCGGTCTCCGCCATCGACCTCACCGTGAGCACCCGCGAAAGGGCCACGGCCGAGGCGGTCAACGCCGCCCTCGCCGCCGCCCGTGGCCCGATCATCGGCAGCACCAACCAGCCGCTCGTCTCCTCCGATCTGCGCGCCCGCCCCGAGAGCCTCATCGTCGCCCCGCGCGAGACCTCGGTTGCCGGCGGGCTGACCCGCGTCTTCGGCTGGTATGACAACGAGTGGGGCTTCTCCGCCCGGATGCTCGACATGGCCGAGCGGATGGACACCTGAGCCGGGGAGGGGGCATCTGAGGCAGCGCGCGTGCGGCCCGTTAAGGTTTGCGACTGGGCCAGATCGCGTATGCATCAGTTGTGCATGGGATGTGCATCAGATGTGCATCAGCATTTTTGAAGGTTAATGGGCTGATTTCTCCCTGATGTGCGCTAATGCGCGGTCAAGCGCCCTCGCCGGGGTCCACCCAAAGCGGCGGATCGAGCGGGTATTCCTCAAGGTTTGCCCCCTCTCCGATCCGGTCCAAAACAGCGAACTGCCCCCGCTCGCCAAGCGGCGCCAGCACTCCGTGCCACGTGTTCCTCAGCAGATTCACCACCTGCCCCGGCAGGCTGACAAAAGCCTGATAATTAACGGGAATCCCGCCTTCATCCTCAGCGACGACCACGATCATCCGCGCGCCGGAAACGGGCATAAACGCTTGGCTCCCCTCCGGATGACGCTCCACCAGATCCACCCTCAAAGGCCATTCCCGCGCCTCCGCATCAAAGAGTGAAAGCCCGGCCCGCCCGTCGCCAAAGTCCAGCCGCGCCCTGTCGTGGAACCGCCCGCAGAGGCCAGCATTGATTAACTTGTCCGGCGCCCCCTCCGGCTCGATCACGTCACCAAAGGGCCTAAACCCTTCTGCCGTCAGTGGTTTTGCCGTGATCCGCTCTGCCATTTTACTCCCTTTCGCCAGCCCGATTTAACCGCGCGCGCCGGTCACATTGAAGGGTTATTTCCGCCCGCCCGCCTGCTACTCTGGCCCCGCGCAACCACGAAAGGAAAGCCCATGGCGGGATATCTCACCACCCACGTGCTCGACACCGCCCGCGGCGTCCCCGCAGAGGGCCTCGTGATCATGCTGTTCCGCATCGGAGAGGGCGGCGAACGCGAGGGCATTGCCCAGGCGGTCACCAATGAGGATGGCCGAACGGATGCGCCGATGCTCCCGAAAGAGGCTTTTGAAACGGGCACTTACGAGCTGGTCTTCCATGCCGGCCACTACCTGCGCGCGACCATGCAGGGGGAGGAGGGCACGCTGTTTCTCGATGAAGTGCCGATCCGTTTCACCATGTCGGAAGAAAGCCATTACCACGTGCCCCTGCTGCTCTCGCCCTACAGCTATTCGACATATCGCGGCAGTTGACCTCTTGACCTTCCAGTGACTGGAAGCCCTATGTAAGGCACCGGGCGACCCCCGCCCCGGAGCCTCCGCCATGCGCGATACCCCTTATTCCACGGCCCGACTCAGCGTCTCGGGCATGACCTGCGGCAAGTGCAGCGCCCGCGTCGAGGCCGCCCTGCTGGCCGCGCCCGGCGTGCAATCCGCAACTGTCACGCGCCAGCCCGGCGAGGCCGTAACTCTTTACGATCCCTCGCAAACCACGCCTAAAGACCTCGCGGCTGCGGTGAGCGATGCAGGCTATCCCGCAACCTCTGAAGCGGCCCCTTTCCAAGCCGAAGACCGCAGCGATGAGGCCGCCCTCTTGGCCGATGAGCCGCGCGAAGAAGCCTCCGGGAGCACAACGCTCACCATCGAAAACATGCACTGCGCCTCCTGCGTCAGCACCGTCGAAAAGGCCCTGAGCGCCGTGCCGGGCGTAACCTCCGCCTCCGTCAACCTCGCCACCCGCCGGGCCACGGTTCAGGGGGCTGTGCCGGTGGAACTGCTTGAAAAGGCAAGCAAAGCGGCTGGCTACCCGGCCGCCGCCCACCTTCACAACCATGATGTCACCCCCGCCGATACCGGCGAAGAAACCCGCGTCATGGCCCGCCGCACCCTGATCGCGGCACTTCTCACCGCGCCGGTCTTCCTGATCGAGATGGGCGGCCACATCTACCCGCCACTGCACCACTGGGTCAGCGCCACCCTCGGCGTAACCCACTGGCGCATCGTGCAATTCCTGCTCACCACCGCCGTGCTCGCCTTTCCCGGTCGCCTCTTCTTCACCTCCGGCATCCCCGCCCTGCTGCGCCGCGCGCCCGAGATGAACGCCCTCGTCGCCCTCGGCGCCGGAGCAGCATGGGCCTATTCGACCCTCGCCACCTTCGCCCCCGGTCTGTTGCCGGACGGCGCGAACCATGTCTATTTCGAGGCCGCCGCCGTCATCGTCACCCTCATCCTTCTGGGCCGCACGCTGGAGGCTCGGGCCCGTGGCCAGGCTGGCGCCGCCCTGCGCGGCCTGATGGCACTCACGCCCGAGAACGCCGCTGTCGAGACGCCGCAAGGCATTCAGAACAAACCGGTTTCCGAGATCGCACCGGGCGATGTCCTGCACCTCGCGCCCGGTGGTCGCGTGGCCGTTGATGGCATCGTGACCGAGGGCGAAGGCTGGCTGGACGAGGCCATGGTCACCGGCGAATCCGCCCCTGTTGCCAAGGCCCCCGGCGATGCGCTGACCGGCGGCACGCTCAACGGTACCACCGCCCTCAGCTACCGCGCCACCGCAGTTGGCGCCGACACGGTGCTCTCGCGCATCGCCGCGCAGGTGGAGCGGGCGCAGGCCACCAAGCTCCCGGTTCAGCGCACCATCGACAAAGTGACGTCAATCTTCGTCCCCGCCGTCCTCATCATCGCCGCGCTCACCGCGGTGGTCTGGCTCGCCGCCACGGGCGATATCTCCCGCGCCCTAGTCGCCGCCGTCTCGGTGCTGATCATCGCCTGCCCCTGCGCAATGGGTCTGGCCACGCCGGTCTCGATCCTCGTTGCCACCGGGCGGGCGGCGCAGCTCGGCGTGATCTTCCGCCAAGGCGCGGCGCTGGAGCAGCTCGGGGCCGTTGAAACGCTGGCCTTCGACAAGACTGGCACGCTGACCGAGGGCCACCCCGCGCTGACTTCCGTGGTGCCCGATGGGATCCCCCGCGAAGAGGCCCTGCGCCTCGCCGCCTCCGCCGAGGCCCGCTCCGAGCACCCGCTCGCCAAGGCGCTGGTGCAGGCCGCCGAGGCAGAAGGGGTCGCGCTCTCCCCCGCAACGAATGCCACCGCCAAACCCGGCCACGGGCTTACCGCAACGGTGGAGGGCAAGGCCCTGATCTTGGGTGGAAAACGCAGCATGGATGCCGAGGGGTCAGCCATCCCGCCCGCGCTCATTGAGGCGCTGGATGAGGCCGAAGCCCACGCCGAAACCGCGTTCTTGCTCGCCGTCGATGGCACAGTGGTCGCCCTCTTCACCGTGGCCGACCCGGTGAAGCCCGATACCGCCCCCGCCCTGAAGGCCCTGAAGGCCCGGGGCGTCTCCCTCGCGCTCCTCTCGGGCGATGCCCCGCGCGTGGTGCAGGCTGTGGCGCGTGACCTTTGCATCGACGCCCCCGAGGGCGGATTGCTCCCAGCGGACAAGCTCGCCCGTATCGAGGCGCTAAAGGCCGCAGGCCCGGTCGGCTTCGTCGGCGACGGCATCAATGACGCGCCCGCGCTCGCCGCCGCCGATGTCGGCCTCGCAATAGGCACCGGCACGGAGGTCGCCGTGGAGGCCGCCGATGTGGTGCTGCTCTCAGGCCGCCTCGCGGGCCTCACCGCCGCGCATGAAATCTCCCGCCGCGCCATGGCCAACATCCGCCAAAACCTCGCTTGGGCCTTCGGCTACAACGTGCTGCTGATCCCGGTCGCCGCTGGTGTGCTCGTCCCCTTCGGCGGCCCGCAGCTTTCGCCCATGCTCGGGGCCGGGGCCATGGCGCTCTCGTCCCTCGCCGTCGTCGCCAATGCCTTGCGCCTGAGGAGGGCCGCCGCATGAACATCTCCGAAGCCGCCACCCGCGCCGGGCTGCCGCCCAAGACGATCCGCTACTACGAGGACATCGGCCTGATCACCCCGGACCGAGGCGCCAATGGCTACCGCAGCTTCTCCGAGACCCATATCCACAAGCTCCACTTCCTCGCCCGCGCTAGGGGGCTAGGCTTTTCGGTCGAGGATTGCCGGACTCTGCTGGCCCTCTACGAGGATTCAGGCCGGGCCTCGGCGGATGTGAAGGCGGTGGCGCAGGAGCATCTCGCGCAGATCGAGGCCAAGATCGCCGAGCTGACCGCCATGCGTGACACGCTGACAGATCTGGTGCACGCCTGCGCGGGCGATCACCGGCCGGATTGCCCTATTCTCAAGGGGTTGGAGCAGTAGAGGCTCAATCCGCCGCCGCTTCAGCAAGCCGGTACGGCACTGGAAGCGACGACACGGCAGCCCGATACCACGCCCGGATTGCCGCCCGTTCCTCCGGCTCCATGTAGCTCACATTGGCCGGCGGCATCGCCTCGCTCACGCCCGATTGCAGGTAGATCTGCCGCGCCGCGCGCAGGATGTCGGGTCGGGTTTCGAGAAACAGGTGCTTGGGCGCGTAGGGCACGCCGTCATAGGCCGTTTCGCGGGCATGGCACATCGAGCAGCGGCCCAGCACGATGCTCTCCACCGCCTCAAAGCCCTCCGTTGCGGCCAGCATCTCTTGCCGGGGCGTGAGCGCGGCCTCTTCGGCCTCCTCGTAGCTGTCCTGCTCGAAACCTGCGGTCGAGAGCCACATGATCACCACGAAGAGCCCCGCCGTCAGCGCCCATGTCCACCACGGCCACGGCTTGCCCATGTGCTTGGTGTTGAAGAAATGGCGGATCGTGACCCCCATCAAAAAGACCAGCCCGGCGATGATCCAGCTGTACTCGGTGGCAAAGGCCAGCGGGTAGTGGTTGCTGAGCATCAGGAAGAGCACTGGCAAGGTGAGGTAGTTGTTGTGGGTCGAGCGCAGTTTGGCGATCTTGCCGTATTTCGCATCCGGCGTGCGGCCCGCCTTGAGATCGGCCACCACGATCCGCTGGTTCGGCATGATGATGAAGAACACATTGGCGGTCATGATCGTGGCGGTGAAGGCCCCGAGATGCAGCATCATCGCGCGTCCGGTGAAGATCTGGGAGTAGCCCCAACCCATCGCCATGAGCAGGACGAAGAGCAGCACCATCAGCAGTGTAGGGCGCGTGGCCATGCCGCTCTTGCAGAGAAAATCATAGACCAGCCAGCCGATGGTGAGCGAGCCCGCCGAGATCAGGATCGCCTGCCACGGCGCAAGGTCGGCCTTGGCTGCGTCGATCAGGTAAAGCTCCGCGCCGACCCAGTATACGATGGCTAGAAGCGCCGCGCCCGATAGCCACGTGGTATAGCTCTGCCACTTGAACCACACGAGGTGATCGGGCAGTTCGCGCGGGGCCACGGTGAACTTTTTCATCTGGTAGAAGCCGCCGCCATGCACCTGCCACTCCTCGCCCGCCACGCCCTCGCGCCGGTCGGTCGACGGGCGCAGCCCGAGGTCGAGCGCGATGAAGTAGAAGCTGTCGCCGATCCAGGCGATGGCCGCGATGACATGCAGCCAGCGGACGGCAAAGCCGAGCCAGTCCCAGATGGTGGCCAGATCACTCATGATGCGTTCCGATGTGTCCCTTGTCAGACCCACCGTAACCGACCGGCCGCCCTTGTCCATTGACAAGCGGCCCGCCGAGCGGCCTGCCCCTGCCGGGGTGCCGAAAATTCAGGCGGTTTTCAGTAGGGCAGGCCTACGTAATTCTCGGCCAGAACCTTCTGAGCCGCCTCACTGTCGCGCAGAAACTCCATTTCGGCCCGCTGGATGCGCAGGTCAAAGTCGGTCTGATCGGGGAAGCGATGCAACTGCGTTGTCATCCACCACGAGAACCGCTCTGCCTTCCACACGCGAGTGAGGGCGGATTCGGAGTAACGCTCCAGCCCCTCGGCGTCGGCCTCCTCGTAGAACTGGACGAGCGCGTTGAAGAGGTAATGGATATCTGAGGCCGCGGTGTTCAGCCCCTTGGCGCCGGTCGGAGGCACGATATGGGCCGCGTCCCCGCACAGGAACAGCCGCCCCCAACGCATCGGCTCGCACACGAAGCTGCGCAGCGGTGCGATGCCTTTCTCGATCGAGGGGCCGGTCACCATCGCCTCGGCGTGATGGGCGGGCAGGCGGCGGCGCAACTCATCCCAGAACCGGTCGTCCGACCACTCTTCGACCTTCTCGGTCATCGGGCACTGTACGAAGTAGCGGCTGAGGTTTTCGTTCCGCATCGAGCACAGGGCAAAGCCGCGCTGCGAGGTGGCATAGATCAGCTCTTCATGCACCGGCGGGGTTTCCGACAGGATGCCGAGCCAGCCGAAGGGGTAGGTCTTTTCGTATTCCCGCCGCTTCTCGGCCGGGATCATTTGCCGCGAGATGCCGTGAAACCCGTCGCATCCGGCCACATAATCGCAGTCGATCCGCTGCGTTTGCCCATCCTTAACGAATGTGACGTAGGGTTTGTCACTGTCGAGGTCGTGGGGCATGACCTCGTCGCATTCCGTCAGCACGCGGCCCGGGTCGGCCTCGGCGGCATCGTAGAGATCGCGGGTCACCTCGGTCTGGCCGTAGACGGTGACGGAATGTCCGGTGAGCCCCTTGAAGTCGATCGGGATCTCTTCGCCGTCAAAGGCAATGAGCGTGCCGTCGTGGACATAGCATTCCTTGTCCATCCGCTCACCCAGCCCGGCCTGCCGCATCAGGCCGACCATGCCGCGCTCGAGAATGCCTGCACGGATGCGCGAGAGCACGTAGTCGCGCGAGCGGCGCTCAAGCACCACGCTGGCAATGCCCTTGGTGCGAAGAAGTTGAGAGAGCAGCAGGCCGGAGGGCCCGCCGCCGATGATGGCGACCTGTGCGCGCATGGAATGTCCTCCCTGTTCGGGTCCATTCTGGCGCGAAGACTGCGCGGTCCGAATGGACGGCCCGCGCGAATACTTGTACATTTCGAACATGACGCAGCAGGCCGGGATCACCAGCTACAACCTCTTCGGCGAAACGGCCGATCTTGCCGATGTGGTCCATTGCGAAACCATCGCCGCGCGGTCGGTCTTGCACGATTGGCAACTCTCGCCGCATCGCCATGCACGCTTGCATCAGGTTTTGTTGCTGTCCTCCGGCGGCGGGGTTGCGCTGGTCGAGGGCAAGGAGCGGGCGCTCGGGCCGGAGGTGGTAGTGAACATGCCCGCCGGCTCGGTGCATGGCTTCCGGTTCGATCCGGGCACGGAGGGGTGGGTGCTGACCTTGCCATCGGAGCTGCTTGACCAGATCCTGCGGCCCGCCGAGGGGCTTTGGGCCGAATTAAAGCACCCGCGTGTGGCGCAAGGTGCCGGGGCGCTTGCCGGGGCAATGCAGGATATTTTCGCTGAATATCAAGGCCGTAGATTTGCCCGCGCCCAGATGCTGCGGATGCTGGCCGGGCAGGTCCTGGCGCTGGTAGCACGGCATCTCTCGGGGCAGGCGCGGGCGGGGCAGGGGGCGGCGCATCCGCTGTTTCGACGGCTGGAGGCGCTGATCGAGGCCCGCTTTACCGAGCGCCTCCCGGTGGCCGAGGTCGCCCGCGCTCTCGCCGTCAGTCCGCAGCACCTGAGCCGGATCACCCGCGAGGCAACTGGCCAGCCGGTGAGCGCCCTCATCGCCGCCCGCAGCCACCGCGAGGCGCGGCGTTTGCTGACCTACACCAACCTGCCCGTGCAGCAGGTGGCTTTCCGCCTGGGCTACGCCGACCCCGCGCATTTTTCGCGCGTTTTCACCCGCGAAGCCGGGGTCAGCCCCCGGGCCTTCAGGGCAGCGATGGAAGCCCCGTAACGCGGGGCCTCCGTGATATTTCAGAGCTTTAGCGCCAGAGACGGTGAGAGCACGTCGATCCCAAGCGCGCGACCCACGGCGTAGTTCGTCAGCCGCCCGGCATGGGTGTTCAGCCCGGCCATAAGGTGCTCGTCTGCCTCGCAGGCGGCCTTCCAGCCGTTGTTGGCCAGCGCGATCACAAAGGGCAGCGTCGCGTTGCCGAGTGCCAGCGTCGAGGTACGCGGCACGGCGCCGGGCATGTTGGCCACGCAGTAGTGCACGATGCCGTCGACCTCGTAGATCGGGTCTTCATGGGTGGTGGCCTTCGAGGTCTCGAAACATCCGCCCTGGTCGATCGCCACATCGACCAGCACGGCGCCCGGCTTCATGCCCGAAAGCTCCGCCCGGCTCACCAGCTTGGGTGCCGCTGCGCCGGGGATGAGGACCGCACCCACCACCATATCGGCCCGCGCGACGAGTTCCGCCGTGGTCGCCGCGCTCGCGTAACGCGTTGAAAACTCGCCACGAAAGGCATCGTCGAGGTAGCGCAGCCGGGGCAGGGAGCGGTCGAGCGCAGTCACATGCGCGCCCATGCCCGCTGCGACCCGCGCCGCCTGCGTGCCGACCACTCCGCCCCCGATCACGACAACTTCGGCAGGGCCTACACCCGGCACGCCGCCCATCAGCACGCCGCGCCCGCCATTGGCCTTTTGCAGCGCCCATGCGCCCACCTGCGGTGCGAGCTTGCCAGCCACTTCACTCATCGGGGCGAGCAGGGGCAGGCCACCGGCGCGGTCGGTCACGGTTTCATAGGCGATGGCAGTCACGCCGCTTTCGAGAAGGTCCTTGGTTTGCTCCGGATCGGGGGCGAGGTGGAGGTAGGTGAAGAGGATCTGGCCCTCGCGCAGCATCTTCCGCTCCGCCGCCTGCGGCTCCTTCACCTTCACCACCATCTCGGCCTCTGCAAAGACCTGCTCCGCACTCTCCGCGATCCGGGCGCCGGCGGCCTCGTAATCCGCATCCGTAAACCCGGCCCCCGCCCCAGCGCCGGTTTGCACCAGCACCTCGTGGCCATGGGCTGCCGCTTCCTGTGCGGCCGCAGGGGTCAACCCCACGCGGTATTCCTGTGCCTTGATCTCGCTCGGGCATCCGATCTTCATATTGGTCCTCCCTTTCCTGCGCGAAGTGTCGCACGCGCCGCTCGCAATCGCTTTGACATTTGAGCCGCCCGAGGCCAGCCTCACGCCCGAACTCAAGCGCCGCTCAAGGCTTTCACGGGAGATTTTTGCGTGGAGACGGAGATAGACGAAACCGACCGCCGGATACTCGCCGCCCTGCAGCGGCGTGGCCGGATGACCTCGGCGGAGCTGGCGGAGGCGGTCAACCTCTCTCCCTCTGCATGCCATCGCCGGGTGCAGCGGCTGGAGAAGGCCAAGGTGATCCGCGATTACGTGGCCCTGCTGGACGCCCGAAAACTGGGGCTCGCCACCACCGTCTTCGTCGAGATCCGGCTGGCGGGCCAGACCGACGATATTCTCGACGCCTTCGAAAAGGCCGTGGCCCGGGTGCCTGCCGTGCTTGAGTGCCATCTGCTCGGCGGCGCGGCGGATTACCTGCTCAAGGTCGTGGCGGAAGATACCGAGGATTTTGCCCGCATCCACCGCCAATACCTCGCCCGCCTGCCCGGCGTGCAGGGCATGCAATCGAGCTTCGCGCTGCGCACGGTCTTCAAGACCACGGCCCTGCCGACCTGAAGCCGCAGCAAGCCCCGTCGTTTCGCCAAATTCGCCCCGCAGTTTTCGCCAACCTGCCCCATTGCCGCCACAGGTTTGTATCACAACCGGCAACAATGAGGGCTAGTGCAAGGGGCGATCGATGGGTGGCCTGAACCGTATATTCGCAGTTCTGGCGTGGCCGATCCTGTTGGCGGGCGTGGGTGCGCTCGGCCTTGGCGGCTGGATTTTGCTGGAAGAGATCAAGACCAGCAGCGCATTGTGGGCGGTGGCCGAGGCGCCCCAACCGCAGGCAGTGACCATCGAGGCCTTCGATCCGGCGACTGACATTCATGCCTCTGCCGAGGTGCATGTGATGGGCCAGCTCGACCTGTCCATGCAGTACGACCTGCTCGCGCCGGGCGGTCCGGAGGGCGACTACCTCGGCGTGATGATCCCGGTCTATCCCTATGCGGCCGAAAACACGCTCGGTCCCGCGCTCGGCGTGCTGCTCTACGATCAGGGACCGGGTGGGGATACCATCGGCGAGGTCGAGGTGAACAGCCTTGTCGCCCAGATCGACGGGGAAGGCGCGGTTGGGCCTTATATCTCGGTGGGCGGACAGGCGGCCAATGCGGGCCTCTACCGTGCGCTGGTGCTCGATGCCTTTGTCGAGAATGAGCGCTCCATCGCGGACGACTTCCTGACCATCGCGCCGTTCCGGGCTGGGCGCGCGGCTGATCTTTCCGCGGCGCCGGATGTCGAGCAGCCGATGATCCTCGGCATGGGCGGCACAATTGCCGTGCTTCTGGCCATGATCGGCTTTGCCCGTGGGCGTGCCGCCAAGCGCCGTGCTCCTGACCAACCCGAGGCGCAGGCCGAGAAGGCCGCAGTCGGGGACGATCCGTTTGTTGATCCCTTCGCAGTGGATGCCGCCACCGGGCAGGTGTTCATCCCGTCCTACAGCCCTGAAATGGCCGATGGCTCAACCGGCACGGCCCTGATGCGTGAGGTGCTCGCGCTGGGGCGCCGCGCGGATGAGACCGGCACCTACACGGCCCGCCGTGACGGGATCGACGACTTCGCTGCGCTCGACAGTGGCGGGTTGAAGCGCCCATTGGCCGGGCGCGGTGTGCCAGAAAAGCTGGCGGGTCCGAAGCCGGTGAAGAAGGAAAACGCTCTGGCTGGGAAGCAGGACCCGACACAGGCCGCCGACATTATGGCTGCCGTTCAGGCCGAGATTGCCTCGCCGCTCAAAGCCAAAGCCCATGGCGGCGATGCCGGCGATATCTTTGCCGCGGTGCAGGCCGCCGTGCAGACGCAGCCGGCCAAGACAAAGCCCATGGGCTTCTCCAATGCCGCTGTGGAAGCTGCGCAGAACCCATTCGGCAAGTAGACCGGGGATCAGAAGTCGGGTGAGACGCCGGGCAGCCGCAGGTTGGTGATCAGGTCGCGCAGTTCCTGACGGGCGGCGACGTTGGAGATGTTCAGCCGCTCCACGCCCACATCGCCGAGGTCCAGCAGGGTCAGCCCGCGCGGGAACAGCTCGCGGAAGATAACCCGCTCCGAGAACCCCGCCGCCGCGCGGAAGCCGATGCGCTTGGAGAGCTTGTCGAGCGCGTCGCCCATCTTCTTCTTGTTGTGCATGGCCTGCGGGCCGAGACGGTTGCGCACCACAAGCCAATCAATCGGCGGCAGCCCGGCTTGGGCGCGGACCTGACGGGCAGACCAGACCATCTCGGAATAGACCGAGGGACCGAGGATCTTGCCGGAGGCCGGGTCGATCCGGGCCAGCAGGTCGAAATCCACAAAGCTGTCGTTGAGCGGCGTCACGAGAGTGTCGGCCAGCGAGTGGGCTACCTGGCTGAGCCGGGTATGCGAGCCGGGGCAGTCGATCAGGATGTAATCCATGTCGCCTTCCAACCCGGCCACGGCGGCGGAGAGGCGGCGATCATATATGTTTTCACCTGCTTCGAGGCTCGCCTGATCCACCTGCGGCAACTCGCGAAAGACCGGCCCAGCGAGGGTGATGCCCTGCGCCTCGGCAAAGGTGCGGCGGTTGTCGAGGTAGCGGGCAAAGCTGCGCTGACGCAGATCGAGGTCGAGTGCGCCCACCTTCCAGCCCATGCGGGCCAGTGCGGTTGAAATGTGCATCGAGGTCGTGGATTTGCCCGACCCGCCCTTTTCATTGCCGACGACGATGATATGCGCCATGGCCCTTGCCCTTCTGACTGCGCCAGCCCGCAGCCTCTGCCCCAATCTTGTTTGGCGCGCACCATATATGCCGCCTGCAACCGCGAAAAGCGGGTCGGTGCGTTTTTCGACATTTGTGGCCCGCGGGCAGGGCTGCGCCTATCTTTGCCCATCACGCGATGGTGTTGGCTTTTGCTCTTCCGCCTCTGTATAGTTCGCGCCAGAAGGCCGCCAGAAGAGCGGCCCCTATCGGGCGGCCCCGCACGGGGCGACATTACAAGAGGCGGGAACAGAGGCACATGGGTTCCGAAACAGCTGCTTTGGCGCAGGAGATCGACTTCTCCCTGCTTGCGCTTTTCATGCGCGCTACGCTTACCGTGAAGATCGTGATGATCCTGCTGATCATCGCCTCTTTCTGGTCGTGGAAGATCATCATCGAGAAGATCATGATGTACCGGCTGCGCCGCTCCGAGGCAGGCAGCTTCGACCGGGCGTTCTGGTCGGGCGAGCCGCTCGATGAGCTGTTCGACCAGATCGGCACCGAGCCCAAGGGCGCGAGCCAGAAGATCTTTGCCTCCGGCATGATCGAGTGGCGCCGCTCGCACCGTGAGGATGGCGCGCTGATTGCCGGGGCGCAGGCCCGGATCGACCGTTCGATGGACGTGGCGATTGCCAAGGAGACCGACAAGCTCAACCAAGGCCTGCCGTTTCTGGCGACCGTCGGCTCCACTGCGCCCTTCGTTGGCCTGTTCGGCACGGTATGGGGCATTAAGAACGCCTTTGAAGAGATCGCCGTGAGCCGGTCCACCGACCTCGCCGTCGTTGCGCCGGGCATCGCCGAGGCGCTGGTCGCCACCGGTCTCGGCCTGCTGGCCGCTATCCCGGCGGTGATTTTCTACAACAAGCTGTCGTCTGACAGTGACCGCATCGCCGGCAACTACGAAAGTTTCGCCGACGAGTTCGCCACCATCCTCTCGCGCCAGTTGGACAGCTGACATGGGGGCGGGTGTCATCAACACCGGCGGCGGCAACCGCAAGCGCCGCTCGCGCGGGCGGGGCCGGGCTGCGGCGATGAGCGAGATCAACGTCACGCCGTTTGTCGACGTGATGCTCGTGCTCCTCATTATCTTCATGGTTGCCGCCCCGCTCCTGACGGTGGGTGTGCCGATCCAACTGCCCGAGACGGCGGCGCAGGCGCTGCCCTCCGAGCAGGAGGAACCGCTGACCATCACACTGACAGCCGAGGGCGAAACGCTCATTCAGACCACGCCAGTCGATGAGGCCGCGCTGGTGACGCGCCTGCGGGCCATTGCCGCCGAGCGGGCGGATGACAAAGTGTTCCTCCGCGCCGATGGCGCCATTCCCTACGAGCGGGTGATGCGGATCATGGGCGCGTTGAACGCCGGCGGCTTCGGCAACATCGGCCTGGTGACCGACACTGGCGGCCCCACGCTCGACGGGTCGGACGGGTAGGGGGCGCTCATGCCCGAGAAACTCGACAAAAGCACCATCATTTCCGGCGGGGCCCACCTTGGGCTGATCGGCTGGGCGTTGATCGGCGGGGTGATCCATTGGGAGTCACCCGCCGAAACTGTGACCAATGTGTCGATGATTTCGGGCGACGAGTATGCCGCGCTGGTTTCCAACTCGACTGATCCGGCGGCAGCCGGACCAGAGGTGCCAGAAGCCCCCGAAACGCCCGAGCCGCCCGAGACCGAGCCGGAAACCCCCGAGCCGCCTGCGCCCGAGACCGAGCCGCAACCTTCAGAGGCGCCGCCGCCCCGGGCCGCGGAGGTCGCGCCCGACGAGGCCCCCGACACATCGGCGCTGGAGCCGCTGCCCGAGGCCGAGGTGACAGAGACAGCCCCTCCTGCGCCCGAGGCCCCTGTTGCGGCACCTGACGAGCCCCCCGGCGCCAGCCTCGTGCTCGACAGTTCGCGCCGCCCGAAGGAGCGCCCGGCGCAGCGCGTGGCGCCGACGCCTGCCGTGGCCCCCGAGCCGGATGCCGCGGTGGATACGGAAATGACCGAGGCCGCCGAGCCGACGCCCGCCGAGGAAGAGCCCGCGCAGGAGGCGCAAGAGGATACCGCGCCCGAGGCCGCCAACACCGAGATCGTGACCGAGGCCGAAGAGCCTGCGGGCGGCGAGGTCGTGGCCCTCGCGCCCACCGGCTCGCCCCGCCCCAAGAGCCGCCCGGCCCGCCGCGCGCCCGAGGCCGAGCCGGCCCGTGCGGAAACTTCGCAGGATACGTCAGACGCCATTGCCGATGCGGTCGCCGATGCCGTGAGCGAGGGGCAAAGCGCTTCGGAGCCGGCCAATGCCACGCCATCCCGGAGCGGCCCACCGATGACGGCTGGCGAGAAGGACGCGCTGCGGGTGGCAGTGCAGCAATGCTGGAACGTGGGCAGCCTCTCGACAGATGCGTTGCGCGTCACGGTCACCGTGCTGGTGGCGATGAACGAGAACGGTACGCCCGACAACGGCTCCATCCGGATGGTTGGTAGCGAAGGCGGGTCCGATGATGCAGTGCGTCAGGCCTTCGAGGCGGCGCGTCGTGCGATCATCCGGTGTGGTTCGCGGGGCTTCCCGCTGCCTGCCGAGAAATACGGTGAGTGGGCGGAGATCGAGATGGTCTTCAACCCCGAGAAGATGAGGATCAAGTGACACGTTCGGCCATCTATCCGCCATGTCACGGAACTTTGCCCCTCCCGGGGGACTATGCCTATCAATCACCATGGCAGAAACCTGCCGATATTGAATAACACGAGGCTCCCGGGCTTCATGACAGACGAAATGCGAGGAATGAGAGCGGCATGAAGAAACTTACCCATATCCTTGCGGGCCTCGCGCTCGCCCTCGGCATCAGCCCGGCCATCGCGCAGGACGGCCCGCTCCGGATCGAGATCACCGAGGGGGTGATCGAGCCGCTGCCCTTCGCCATTCCGGTGTTCATCGCCGAGAACGCCGCCGCGCAGGAGTATGCCGCGCAGCTCTCTCAGGTGGTTGCCGCAGACCTCGCAGGTACGGGCCTCTTCCGCCAGATCCCGCGCGATGCCTTTATTTCGAACGTCTCCAACTTCGACGCGCCGGTGCAATATGCCGACTGGAAGGCGATCAACGCGCAGGCGCTCATCACCGGCGCCGTCTCGGTGGCTGAAGGCGGGCGGGTGAACGTGAAGTTCCGCCTGTTCGACGTGTTCTCCGAAGCCCCGCTGGGCGATGGCCTCCAGCTCGGCGGCACCACCACAAGCTGGCGCCGCATTGCCCACAAGGTGGCTGATCAGGTGTACAGCCGGATCACAGGCGAAGGCGGCTACTTTGATAGCCGTGTGGTCTTCGTACATGAGGAAGGGCCCAAGAATGCCCGGCAGAAGCGTCTGGCGGTGATGGATTATGATGGCGCCAATGTGCAGTATCTGACCGGCAGCGCCTCTATTGTGCTGGCACCGCGTTTTTCGCCCAACGGCGACCGGGTGATCTACACCAGCTACGAGACCGGCTTTCCGAAGATCTACATCATGGATGTGGGCACCGTGCAGCGCCGCATTCTCGATGACCAGCCTGGCACCATGACCTTTGCCCCGCGTTTCGCGCCCGATGGGCAGACGGTGGTGTTCTCGCTCGAGCGCGGGGGCAACACCGATATCTACAAGCTCACCCCCGGCGGCACCGCACAGCCGCTGACCAACGCGCCCTCCATCGAGACCGCGCCCAGCTATTCGCCCGATGGGTCGCAGATCGTGTTCGAGAGCGACCGCTCCGGCACCCAGCAGCTCTACAAGATGTCTGCCGGCGGCGGCGAGCCTACGCGCATCAGCTTTGGCGAAGGCCGCTACGGCACTCCGGTCTGGAGCCCGCGCGGCGACCTCATCGCGTTTACCAAGCAGCACCAGGGCCGATTCCACATTGGTGTCATGCGCACCGATGGCTCGGAGGAGCGGCTGCTCACCGCCAGCTTCCTCGATGAGGGCCCGACCTGGAGCCCCAATGGCCGGGTGATCATGTTCACCCGTTCCGGCAGCGGGGCAGGGGGCGAGAGTGCGCTCTATTCCGTCGATATTTCCGGCCGTAACCTGAAGCGGGTGCCCACCCCCGGCGCGGCCTCCGACCCGGCATGGTCGCCGCTTCTGCCCTGACCGGCGAGGGCCGTGCAGGGTAACACATATGTTTCCCAACCCCGGTGCGGGGTGGTATAGACAACACCAAGGAAAGCGCCCGCAACAGGGCGCACCATGAGAGAGAGGCAGTCGAGATGAAAAAGATCCTCGTGAAGTCCGGGCTGATCGCCCTTGCAGTTGCGGTTTCGGCCTGCACCGATCCGGGCCGGTTCGGCGCAGGTGGCGCGGGCGGCGACGGGACCGTGGGCGCAGATGCCTACGATCCGAACAATGCCGCATCCAACCCCAACTCGCCCGAGTACTTCTCGCAGCGCGTGGGTGACCGGGTGCTCTTTGCGGTGGATCAGTCGACCCTGTCGCCCGAAGCACAGCAAACCCTGACGGCGCAGGCACAGTGGCTGAATACCAACGGCTCCTACTCTGCCATCGTGGAAGGCCACGCCGACGAGCAGGGCACCCGTGAATACAACCTCGCCCTCGGCGCCCGCCGGGCCAATGCGGTGCAGGAGTACCTGATTTCGCAGGGCGTGGCCGGTTCGCGGCTCCGGACCGTGAGCTACGGCAAGGAGCGCCCGATCGAGGTGTGCTCGACCGAGGCCTGCTATATGAAGAACCGCCGTTCGGTGACGGTGCTCTCCGCAGGCGCAGGGTTCTGATCCGATGATCCGGGGCGCTCTCTTCGCTTCGCTCCTTGCGCTGGCTGGCGGCTCCGCCACAGCGCAAGACGCTCAGACCCTTGCCGATATCCGGCAGGAGCTGGCGACTGTCTATGTCTCCATGCAGGAGCTGAAGCGTGAGCTCTCCACCACGCAGGGTGCCTCTGGCGGCGCAGTGGCGGGCTCCGTGCTGGACCGGGTGAACGCGATCGAGGCCCAGCTTCAGGCGCTCACCTCGCGCACCGAAGACATGCAGAACCGGATTGACCGCGTTGTGTCGGACGGCACCAACCGGATTGGCGACCTTGAGTTTCGTGTCTGCGAGATCGAGCCGGGCTGCGACTTTGGCGAGATCGGTGACACCCTGCCGCTTGGCGGCACCGCGCCCAGCACGGGCGGCGGTGGCCAGGCCGCGGTGATCACGCCCGATACCGGCAACGGCGGCGCGACGCCCGCCCCCTCTACCGGCCCTGCGATGGCCGTGGCCGAGCAGGCCGATTTCGACCGGGCGAAGGCGGCCCTCGACTCCGGTAGCTTTCAAAGCGCCGTTGACCTCTTTGCGTCCTTTACCCAATCCTACCCGGGTGGCCCGCTGACTGGCGCCGCGCACTTCTGGCGAGGCGAGGCACTCTACGAGTTGTCGAAGGTTCCCGAGGCTGCGCGTGCCTATCTCGAGAGCTATTCCTCGGACCCGCAAGGCCCGATGGCCGCTGACGCACTTTTCAAGCTGGGCACCTCGCTGGCCGACCTTGGCCAGAACAACGAGGCTTGCACCACTCTGGGCGAAGTGCAGGTGCGCTTCCCGCAGAGCGATGTGGCCTTCGATGCCGGGGCCGCCCGGCGCACCATCGGGTGCAGTTGAGCCCCGCCGAGAGGGTTTTTGCCGCTTACTCGCGCCTCTTTGAAGGGTCGCCACCCGAGCGGCTTGGCATCGCGCTGTCCGGCGGCGGGGATAGCACCGCACTGCTGGTTCTGACCCGATATGCCTTGCCGGAGACCCGCCTCTTTGCCGCCACCGTCGACCACCGGCTGCGTGACGGCTCTGCCGCAGAGGCAGCACAGGCCGGGGCGCTGTGCCGGTCGATGGATGTGCCCCATGAGGTGCTCCCTTGGGAAGGCTGGGCCGGGGAGGGGAACCTTCAGGCCGAGGCCCGTTCCGCCCGTTCGGCGCTTCTCACCGACTGGGCCGAGCGCAACGGGTTAGCGCATGTTGCGCTCGGGCACACGCGAGGCGATCAGGCCGAGACCGTGCTGCTGCGGCTGGCCCGAGGCTCCGGGGTGGACGGGCTTGCCGCCATGCCCGAGCGGCGGGTGTCGCAAGGCGTGGCATGGCTGCGACCCTTGCTGAAGATCGGGCGGCAGGAATTGCGGGAGGTGCTGGAGGGCCGGGGCATAGCCTGGGCAGATGACCCTTCGAATGAAGACGAGCGGTTTGACCGGGTGAAGGCACGGCGCATGGCCGAGAGCCTCGCAGAACTGGGCCTCACACCCGCCCGCCTGATCCGCACCGCCGAGCAGATGGCCATGGCACGGGATGCGTTGAATGACAGCGCCGCCGACTACCTTGGCCGCGCAAGGGTCGAGAAGGGTGACCTCCTCATGCCCAACCCAAACCCCTTTCCGGCCCCGCGCGAAATTCTGCTGCGGGCCTTTGCCCATGCGCTCTGCTGGGTATCTTCCAGTGTGTACCGCCCCCGCTTCGATGCGCTGACCTCAATGTTGGATGGGCTGGAGCAAGGCAAGGCCGGCACCCTTCACGGGTGCCGGATTTCGAGCGAAGGCACGCTTTGGCGGGTTGCCCGCGAATATGCCGCGGTGGCCGAAACCGCGACACCGCCCGCGGCGCTGTGGGACAAACGCTGGCAGTTCCACGGCCCGCCCCCGCCCGCTGGCGCCCATGTGGCTGCGCTTGGCGAGGTCGGGCTGGCAGAGTGCGAGGCATGGCGAGCAAGCGGGCTGCCACGCTCATCCCTGCTGGCCACCCCTGCGCTCTGGCTTGGGGAGCGCTTGCTTTCGGCCCCACTGGCAGGCCGGCCCGACGGCTGGACCGCGCGGCTTTGTCACGGGGCGGAACACCTTGTTTCCACCCTCCGCAGCGATTGAACCCGCGACAAAAACCCCTATGTTGTGCGATGAACCGCGCCCGCGCGGCATTCTAGCTTTCCGGGAGGTGTCTGCCTGATGGGCAATGCACGCAATATCGCGTTTTGGGTCGTTCTGTTCGTTCTGATCCTTGCGCTCTTCAACCTCTTCTCCGGCGACAACGCCACCATGTCGTCGCGCAACCTGAGCTACTCCGACTTCGTCGAGGCGGTAGAGAACGGGAGCGTCAGCGAGGCCACGATCGACGGTGAGGAGATGCGCGTCCGCACCACCGATGACACCACCTACACCACGATCATTCCGCCGGGTGTGGACCCGACCGAAGTACTGATTGCCAATGACGTCGAAGTGAGCGCCAAGGCCCAGCAGCAGAACGGCCTGCTGGCCTATATCGGCACGCTGCTGCCCTTCATCATCCTCATCGGCATCTGGATCTTCCTGATGAACCGGATGCAGGGCGGCGGGCGCGGCGGGGCAATGGGCTTCGGCAAGTCCAAGGCCAAGCTGCTGACCGAAAAGCACGGGCGCGTCACCTTCGATGACGTCGCCGGTATCGACGAGGCCAAGGAAGAGCTGGAAGAGATCGTCGAGTTCCTGCGCAACCCGCAGAAGTTTTCGCGCCTCGGCGGCAAGATCCCCAAAGGCGCTCTGCTTGTCGGCCCTCCGGGCACCGGTAAAACCCTTCTGGCCCGCGCGATTGCGGGCGAGGCGGGTGTGCCCTTCTTCACCATCTCGGGCTCCGACTTCGTGGAAATGTTCGTGGGCGTTGGTGCAAGCCGCGTGCGCGACATGTTCGAGCAAGCCAAGAAGAACGCGCCCTGCATCGTATTCATTGACGAAATCGACGCTGTCGGTCGCTCCCGTGGCGTCGGCTACGGCGGTGGCAACGACGAGCGCGAGCAGACGCTGAACCAACTCCTCGTGGAGATGGATGGCTTCGAGGCGAACGAGGGCATCATCATCGTCGCCGCTACCAACCGGCCAGATGTGCTCGACCCGGCGCTGCTGCGCCCCGGCCGCTTTGACCGCCAGGTGCAGGTGCCCAACCCCGACATCAAGGGCCGTGAGAAGATCCTTGGCGTGCACGCCCGCAAGGTGCCGCTTGGCCCTGACGTGGACCTGCGCATCATCGCTCGTGGTACGCCCGGGTTCTCCGGTGCCGATCTGGCGAACTTGGTGAACGAGAGCGCCCTGATGGCCGCCCGCGTGGGCCGGCGATTCGTGACCATGGAAGACTTCGAGAACGCCAAGGACAAGGTGATGATGGGGGCCGAGCGCCGCTCCATGGTCATGACCGAGGACGAGAAGAAGCTGACCGCCTATCACGAGGCTGGCCACGCGGTTGTGGGCCTGAATGTGCCGCAGCACGACCCGATCCACAAAGCCACGATCATTCCCCGCGGCCGGGCGCTGGGCCTCGTGCTGAGCTTGCCGGAGCGTGACCAGCTTTCGGTGAGTTACACCAAGTACAAGAGCCAGATCGCAATGGCGATGGGTGGGCGCGTGGCCGAAGAGCTGATTTTCGGGCCGGAGAACGTGACCTCCGGCGCGGCCTCCGACATCCAGCAGGTGACGCGGATCGCTCGTGCGATGGTGACCCGCTTCGGTTTCGACCCGGAACTTGGCTACGTGGATTACGCCAACGAGCAGCAGAGCTATCTCGGCGGCTACCAGGGCCAGACCAACCATTCCGGCATCACCCAGAAGCTCATTGACGACAAGGTGCGTGACCTCGTCGATGAGGGCTACGAAACTGCCAAGCGGATCCTGACCGAGAAGTCGGAAGATCTGGAGCGGTTGGCGCAGGGCCTGTTGGAATACGAGACCCTGACCGGCAACGAGATCACTCGTGTGATCGCTGGGGAGCCGCTCAACCGGGGCGATGATGACGACACCGGCGCAGCGCCCGGTGGCGGGCAAAGTGACAAACCGTCTTTGACGGCTATTCCCAAGACCAAGCCGCGCAAGGGTGGCGGCGGGATGGAGCCCGAGCCCTCGGCCTGACCGGGACAAAGATTGATGGAAACGCCGCGCAAATGCGCGGCGTTTCTGCTTTGGGGCAGCGGTAAGCAGGCTGTCTTGATGGTGATCGTTTTCACATGGTATGCATTTGCATACAATGAGGCCCTGCCATGACCGACTGGAACAGCGATCTCTATTCCCGCTTCGCCGCGCCCCGCCTCCGCCCAGCGATGGACTTGCTCGCGCAAACCGGGCAATTGCCGGACGGCACAGTGGTGGACCTTGGGTGCGGCACCGGCGTGATGGGCGAGGCGCTGGCTGCGCGCCATGCGGGCCACCGGCTGATCGGTGTCGACACCTCGCCCGCGATGCTCGCCAAGGCGCGTTCCGTACCGGCCTATGACAAATTACTTGAAGAAGACGCCGCGACTTGGGTGCCTGACACGCCTTCAGCGCTGATCTTCTCCAATGCAGCGCTGCAATGGCTGCCGGACCATGCCTCCCTGTTCCCGCATCTGATCCGCCTGCTCGCATGCGGTGGCCAGCTTGCCGTCCAAATGCCGATCCAACACAACGCGCCGTCGCACCGGCTCATCCACGATATCGCGGTCGACCTGTTCCCTGGCCGCTTCGATGCGCCGCGCGAACCGGTCGCCGCGCCCGAGATATACGTGCGCTTGCTTGCGCCGTTCGGCGATGCCGATGTGTGGAAAACGACCTACATCCAGCGCTTGCCCGCTGCTGCCGATGCGCACCCCGTAAGGCTCTTCACCCAATCCACCTTCATGCGGCCCTACACCGAGGCCATGGATGCTACGGAAGAGGCCCGGTTTCTCGCGGCCTACGATGCCGCGCTCGCCAAGGTCTACCCGCCGGAGGCGGACGGCACAGTGCTCTTCCCCTTCCGGCGGCTGTTCCTTACGGTCCGCCGCAACAGCTGAAGGAACGCGCAATGGCCGGACTGAAGAAGATCGACGCAACTGCCACGGTGACCTGGCTGGGCTGGGTTGAGAGCCGGGAGGCCACCCTGCGCTCGGAGCCGCTCGATATGGTGGATGCCACACTCGAAGGCTTCCCCGGAGAAGACCACGGCGGCGCGACGCGGCCCTCTTGCTCGCGCGTCCTCGCGCTTTACCCGGAGCGCGGCACGCCCATTCGTAACACCCGCCAGCTGTCGATCCTCTCTACTGAGGAGTTGGCCGAGATCGCCCAGACGCTTGGTCTGGAAGAGCTTTCGCCGGACCTTCTCGGCGCGTCGCTCATTCTCTCTGGCCTGCCGGACTTTTCCCACATCCCGCCCGGCACCCGGCTTCAGGCGCCATCGGGCGCGACGATCACCATCGACCTCGAGAACGGCCCGTGCAACTTTCCGGCCAAGGAAATCGAAGAGACGCACCCCGGCCACGGCAAGGGCTTCAAGGCCGCGGCGATGGGCAAGCGCGGTGTCACCGCGTGGATCGAACGCGAGGGCCGGATTGCGGTGGGAGACACGCTCACTGTGTTCCTCCCCGACCAGCCCGCCTGGACGGGCGCCTGAGCTACCGGGGTTTCCAATCGGCAGCCCCGGTTTCCCGCACCCGGCGTTTCCGCGCCCGAATATGTCGCAATAGGCCCGCTGCCGGGCTGGCGTGAGCGCTACCACCTGAGTAACACCGCGACCGGAGGAGGGAGGCCCCATGAGCGTGAAATCCGACATCGAGATTGCCCGCGAGGCGAAGAAACGCCCCATTCAGGAGATTGGCGCCAAGCTGGGCATTCCGGAGAAGCACCTGCTGCCCTACGGCCATGAAAAGGCCAAGGTAGGGCAGGCGTTCATCTCTGGCCTGAAGGACCGCGCGAACGGCAAGCTCATCCTCGTGACGGCGATCAACCCGACCCCGGCAGGTGAGGGCAAGACAACCACCACAGTCGGCCTCGGTGACGGGTTGAACGCCATCGGGAAGCAGGCGGCAATCTGCATCCGCGAAGCCTCTCTCGGCCCCTGCTTCGGCATGAAGGGCGGCGCGGCTGGCGGCGGCTACGCACAGGTGGTGCCAATGGAGGCGATGAACCTCCATTTCACCGGCGATTTCCACGCGATCACCTCGGCCCACAATCTGCTCTCGGCTATGATCGACAACCACATCTACTGGGGCAACGAGTTGGGCATCGACGAGCGCCGCGTGGTCTGGCGCCGGGTGATGGACATGAACGACCGTGCCCTGCGCGATGTGGTGGTGAGCCTCGGTGGTGTGGCCAACGGCTTCCCCCGGCAAGGCGGGTTTGACATTACCGTGGCCTCCGAGGTCATGGCGATCCTGTGCCTGTCGACCGATCTTGCGGACCTCGAAGACCGGCTCGGCCGGATCATCGTGGCCTATACCCGCGAGCGTGAGCCGATCACCTGCGCGCAGATCGGGGCGGCAGGGGCGATGACGGTGCTGCTGAAGGACGCGATGCAACCCAACCTCGTGCAGACACTGGAGCATAACCCGGCCTTCGTGCACGGCGGCCCCTTCGCTAACATCGCCCACGGGTGCAACTCGGTCATCGCCACCACGACCGCGCTCAAACTGGCCGACTACGTGGTGACAGAGGCGGGCTTCGGCGCCGACCTCGGGGCCGAGAAGTTCATGAACATCAAGTGTCGCAAGGCCGGGCTCGCGCCCGACTGCGTGGTGCTGGTGGCCACGGTGCGGGCGATGAAGATGAACGGCGGCGTCGCCAAGGCCGACCTTGGGGCCGAGAACGTGGCGGCAGTGCAGGCCGGGTGCCCCAACCTCGGCCGGCATATCCAGAACGTGAAGAGCTTCGGCGTGCCGGTGGTGGTGGCGATCAACCACTTTGTCTCCGATACCGACGCCGAGGTGCAGGCGGTTAAGGACTACGTCGCCGAAATGGGCTCGGAGGCGATCCTCTGCAAACACTGGGCCGAGGGCTCAAAGGGCACTGAAGCGCTGGCGACCCGCGTGGCAGAGATTGCCGACAGCGGTACCTCGCAATTCGCCCCGCTCTATGCTGACGAGATGGGCCTCTTCGAGAAGATCGAAACTATCGCGACCCGCATCTACCACGCCGACGAGGTGCTGGCTGACAAGAAGATCCGCGACCAGCTTCGCGCATGGGAGGCGGCGGGCTTCGGTCATCTGCCGGTCTGCATGGCCAAGACGCAGTACAGCTTCTCGACCGATCCCAACCTGCGCGGCGCACCCACCGGCCATTCGGTGCCTGTGCGCGAGGTGCGCCTCTCTGCCGGAGCCGGGTTTATCGTGGCGATCTGCGGGGAGATCATGACCATGCCGGGCCTGCCGCGGACCCCTGCCGCGCAGAGCATCGGCCTGAATGAGGCGGGCGACGTGGAAGGGCTGTTCTGATGCGCAAGCCGCCTGCCGAGATCGGCACCATAGAGGAGATGCGTGCGCAGATCGACGAGATCGATGCCGCGCTGATCACCCTGCTGGCCGAGCGGCAGGCGCATGTGGATTGTGTTCCGGCGCTGAAGCGGTCGGCAGGTATCTCTGCCGCCGCTCCCTCCCGCGCCGAAGCAGTGCTGCAGAACGTCACCGTCAAGGCACAGGCTGCCGGGTTCGCGCCGGACCTCGCCCGCGCCATGTGGCGCGAGATGATCGACTATTACGTTGCCCGCGAGCAAGAGCAGCTTGGCACCGGCGGCGCCGACCGTTAGGCGCTGGCACAGGATACGCACCCAGATGGAGAGCCACATGAGCGCAAAGACGATCGACGGAAAAGCCTTCGCGGCCTCGGTTCGGGAAAAGGTGGCGGGCCATGTGGCGCGGCTCAAGGACGAGCATGGCATCACGCCCGGCCTAGCCGTGGTGCTGGTGGGCGAAGACCCGGCGAGCGAGGTCTACGTGGCGGCCAAGCACCGGCAGACAGTTGAGGTTGGCATGGCCAGCTTCGAGCACAAACTGCCCGCCGATGCTTCCGAAGAGACGCTCTTTGCCCTGATCGACAAACTCAATGCCGATCCGGCGGTGCATGGCATCCTCTGCCAGTTCCCGGTGCCCGAGCAGCTTGACGAGCGCCGCACGGTGGCGCGGATCGACCCGACCAAAGATGTCGACGGGCTTAGCGTGACCAACGCGGGGCTACTGGCGACGGGCGGCGAGGCGCTTGTGAGTTGCACGCCGCTCGGCTGCCTGATGCTGCTGCGCGATCAGCTTGGTGACCTCACCGGCAAGGAGGCGGTGGTGATCGGGCGCTCGAACCTCTTTGGCAAGCCGATGGGCCAGCTCCTGCTGCGCGACAATTGCACCGTGACAATTGCTCACTCCCGTACCAAAGATCTCGCCGAAGTATGCCGCCGCGCCGATATTCTCATCGCCGCCGTGGGGCGGGCCGAGATGGTGCAGGGGGATTGGGTGAAACCCGGTGCCACGGTGATTGATGTGGGCATCACCCGCATCCCGCACCCCGACAAACCCGGCAAGACCAAGCTCTTGGGCGATGTGGATTTCGCGGCGGCTTCAGAGAACGCAGCGGCGATCACGCCGGTGCCGGGCGGGGTGGGGCCGATGACCATCGCCTGTCTGCTGGCGAACACGCTCACCGCCTGCTGCCGGGCGCATGGATTGCCGGAGCCCGAAGGGCTAACCGCCTGAGCGCAAGCGAATTTCGCGGGCGAGCGCTTGGCGTTCGTCCGCCAATGCGCCCTCGATCGCAAAGGCTTCCTCATTGACTGCGCCCGGGTCTTCCTGCCCGTCGCGCATGGCCTCCTCCAGCCATTGCAGGATGTCATCCTTGCCGCGTCCGGCCACGATCATCGCGATGACCTGACGCTGGGCGATCAGCCTGCCTTCGGTGGTGCTATCCATCTCGTTTTCCTTTCCTGCCCGGTGTCACACCGGGATCATCGTGCCTTGCAGCACCGCACAGTGGCGGCGCGTTTCGTTCTCGACGGCAAACACATCTGCCGCCACCACAACCAGCCGCCGTCCGTTCTTGATGACGCGCCCCTCCGCGACCAGCCGCGTGCCGGCGGCGGGGGCGATGAGGTTGATCTTCATCTCAATGGTCAGAACCTCCTTGTCCTCCGGCATGACTGAAAGGGCAGAGTAGCCCGCCGCACTGTCACCCAGCGAAAAGGCGAGGCCCGCGTGGGCGTAGCCATGCTGTTGCAATACGTGTTCCGCAAGGGGGGCGGTGAGTGTGACCCTGCCCTCCGCAACAGTCTCCACTTCGGCCCCAAGCGTTGCCATCATGCTTTGTCGGGCGAAACTGTCGCGGATGCGGTCTTCGATACTTGCCATTTGCGGCCCTCCCCGGTGCAGGCTGCGGGCAATCGCGGCGGGAGGCAAGGCACTCCGCAGTCAGGGCAGGGGCACGGCGAGGGCGCGCGGCCCGGTGAGCACGGCGATGGCGCGGGCTGCAAAGAGGCGGCGCAGTTCGGGCGTGTCACACCGCAGGCCGCCGGTATAGGTGCCGAAGGCGGGTAGAATGAGTCGCGTGCCATCATATACGAAGGCCGGGCGTGAGGTGCCGGAGCGGGGCAGGCGGTGCTTGGGGTGGTAGTGCCCCGAGATCTCGCCCGCGGTGCAGACTTCTTCAGCGATGTGGCGGAACCGGACACCTGCCACGGCGTGTTGCGCCATGTGCTCTCCGCCAAGCTCTACCGGCCCAGGGTCGTGGTTGCCCTCGATCCAGATCCAGCGACGACCGGCTTGCATGCCTGCGAGGCGCACCCTGAGACTGTCGGGCAAGGCCAGGGCTGCACCCAAGTCGTCGAAACTGTCGCCAAGGCAAATCACCGTGTCCGGCGCGAGCAGGTCCAGTTCGGCCTCCAGCCTGTCCAGTGTTTCCACGGTCTCATAGGGCGGCAGGAGCGAGCCACCACGCCGGGCCATCCGTTCGGACTTACCAAGATGCAGGTCAGAGACGCAGAGGAGCCGCTCATCGGGCAGCCAAAGCGCTCCGGTAGGGCGCGCTACGAGACGACAGCCGGCGAGGGTGAAGGCGTGGGCGTTCATGATCCGTTCCTAGGCCGAATTGTCGGATTACTGCAAGCCCCCGCTCGCCAGCCCCGCCTTCGCCATCAGCGCCTCAGCCTCAGCTTCCGCCAACCTCTCGCGGCCCTTGCCGGCCACCGGAACCTTGCCCACTTCGAGCAGGAGGGGTGCGGCCATGGGAGTAACTCGGTCCAGCACAACATGGTCGATCCGCCCCTCGACGCGGGCGAGCATTTCTTCGACACGTCCGAAATCTACAAGCCCCTTCATCGCCTCTTCGCGGGTGATCCGCATCAGAAGGTGATCGGGGTCGTACTTCAGCAGCGTGTCGTAGAGGATATCGGAGGAGAAGGTCGCCTGGCGGCCCGTTTTGCGGTTTTGCGGCAGGTTGCGCTCGATCAGCCCGGCAATGTTGGCCGAGGCGCGAAAGGTCCGCTTCATCACCGCGTTCTTCGCTAGCCACCCTTCCAGCACGTCACGCAGCACCTGCTGGGCCAGAAGCGGAGCCGGGTCTTCGACCTGTTCCAGCCCCCAGATCAGGGTGGCGTAATCGGTGGCGACGAACCCCAGCGGGTCCAGCCCCACCTCCTCCATCCTGCGGGTGACGAGCAGGCCGAGCGTCTGCTGGGCGTTGCGGCCGGCAAATCCGTAGAGGCAGGTGTTCGCGCGGCTGTCATGCGGGAAGCTCTCGATCAGCAGCCTGTCGCCGCGCGGGAGTTGCGAGACTTCGCGCTGAAGCGCCAGCCAATGGCGGGTGTCCTCCGGTAGCGCCTGCCAATCGCCGTGGATCAACTCCAGAATGCGCTCGGTCAGCCGGGTTGAGGCCGAGAACTTGGTGCCGCCGAAGACTGCGATCTTCGGCGTCTTGTTGGCCGAACGGCTCACCTGCACCGTCATTTCCTTCAGCCCCTCGTACCGCACGATCTCACCGCCGATCAGAAAGGTATCGCCCTCTGTCAGGGAGGCGGCAAAGCCTTCTTCGACTTCGCCGAGAGGTTGGCCACCGCGGCCGCGCATGCGCACTTTCAGCAACTCGGTGTCCTGAATGGTGCCGATGTTCATGCGGATGCGCTGCGCCGTGCGTGGGTCGCGCAGGCCCCAGAGGCCGTCACGCTGCATCAGTTTCTGCCAGCGGTCATAGGCCTTGAGCGCGTAGCCGCCGGTGGCGCAAAAATCGAGGCAATCGTCAAAGGCGGCCCGCGACAGCCCGGCATAGGCGCCGACAGTCTTGACCTCTCGGTATAGCGCGGCCTCATCGAACGGCCCGGCGCAGGCGCGGATCAGGATGTGCTGGCAAAGCACATCGCGCGGGCCGGGGCCGCGCGGCTCGCCATCGAGGTCGTGCTCGGCGGCGGCCTCCAGCGCGGCGCGGCACTCCAGCACCTCGAACCGGTTGGCGGGCACCAGCCGGGCCTTGGAGGGCGCGTTGTAGCGGTGGTTCGCCCGCCCGATCCGCTGGACGAGGCGCTTGACGTTCTTCGGCCCGCCGATCTGGATGATTAGGTCCACATCCCCCCAGTCGATACCCAGATCGAGGGTGCCGGTGCAGACGATGGCGCGCAGGTCACCGGCAACCATCGCGGCTTCGACCTTCTGCCGCTGCTCTCGTGCGAGGCTGCCGTGGTGGATCGCAATCGGCAGGTCTTCCTCGTTGGCGAGCCAGAGATTGTGAAAGAAGATCTCCGCCTGCGCGCGCGTATTGTGAAAGATCAGCGTGGTACGGTGCTTGCGAACCTCCGCCAACACCTCGGGGATTGCGTGGACCGCCCCGCCCCCGGCCCAGGGCGGAGGGGCTGCGGTTTCAAGCATCGCGATGTCGGGCAGGGGGCCGGGATCGGCGAGGATCACTTTGCAGGGGTCTGGATGGCAGGCCAATTGCCGGGCCAGCGCGGGCGGGTCTTCCACCGTTGCCGAGAGGCCGGTGCGGCGCATGCCGGGCGCAAGGGCCTGAAGGCGGGACAGCGCCAGCATGAGCTGATCGCCGCGCTTGCTCTCCGCCAGTGCATGGATTTCATCCACCACCACGCGGCTGAGGCCCGCGAAGATACGCGGTGCATCCTCGTAGGAGATCAGGAGGGCCAGTGATTCCGGCGTGGTAAGCAGGATATGCGGCGGATCGGCACGCTGGCGCTTTCGAGCGGAGGCCGATGTGTCGCCGGTGCGATCCTCAATCCGGATCGGAAGGCCCATCTCTTCGACGGGCCGCAAAAGGTTGCGCCGAATGTCAGCGGCAAGGGCCTTGAGCGGTGAGATGTAGAGGGTATGGAGCCCCTTGTAGCTGCCATCCGCCAGTTCCACCAGCGAGGGCAGAAAGCCCGCAAGGGTCTTGCCGCCGCCCGTCGGGGCGATCAGCAGGCTGGCAGGCTCTTGTGCCCGGTCCAGCATCTCCAGCTGATGGGGGTGCGGCTCCCAGCCGTTGCGGGCGAACCAATCGGCGAAGCGTGGCGGAAGCGCGGCCATGCGGCTCTATTTGTCGTCCTTCTGGTTTGCCAGATCTGTCAGCCCTTCACGCAGCGCGTCGATCTCGGCGGCGATCTTGCCGCTGGGGTCGTCGGGGGCATCGGACCATGACGAGAACCGCTCAATCAGCGGCACGAAGGTGCGCACCTCTTCCTCGGTCCAGCTCTTCAAGAAGTGGCCGAGGGTGTAGAATTTAAAGGCCCGGACGGCCTGGACAATCCGGTCGCCATCGTTGGTCACCTCAAGGATGGCGCGGCGGGCATCTTCTTGGCTCACGCCACGGCGCACCAGCTTCTTGCGGATTAGTTCGGTGGTCAGGCGCGACGCCCGGGAGGGGTCGATGCCGAGGCGGGTGGCGACGGTGCCGACCGTGGTTTCGCCCTCGTCCTCGTCGCCAAATTCATTGGCGGGGCGCCAGACGGCGATGAGCGCATCAAGTTCGGCGAGTTCCACTTTCAGCCCGAGTTCACGGACGGCGCGCAGACCAAGTTCTCGCTTCGTGAAACGGCGCCGCCAGCGTTGGAGCGTCGCGTCCAGTTCAAGAGCACTTCGGGCCAGATCTTCACTGACTCCGACGTGGTCCAGATCGCGAATAACTTGCTCATCTCTATCGCCCAAAGTGGCTCCCCCTGTCCGTGTGGTTGACATATATGTGCTATCGACACATATATGCAATGAACCCGATAACCAAGGCCTTTCGGGCTTTGGGTGGCAAGGACATACATGTGACTGTTTCAACCGAAAAGCCCTTTGTAGACAATGCACCCAGCGGGCGAGTGGGTTTGGTGCTGGTTGCCGTAGCGGCAACTCTGCTCTTTGCCTCCCTCGGGCAAACCATCGTGACCACGGCGATGCCGATCATGGTAGCGGAGCTCGGCGGGGTGGACCACATAACATGGGTCATCACCGCCTTCTTGCTGGCCTCCACCATTGGCGCGCCAGTGAGCGGCAAGCTCGGTGACCTCTTCGGGCGGAAGGTGGTGATCCAAGGCGGCATTCTGGTGTTCGTGCTGGGCTCGGCGATTTGCGGCTTCGCGCAATCGATGGAGATGCTCATCGCCGGGCGTGCGGTGCAGGGCCTCGGCGGCGGCGGTCTTATCGTGGTGTCGATGGCCGTGGTGGCAGATGTGTTGCCGCCCCGGGAAAGGGGCAAGGCACAGGGCCTGCTCGGCGCCGTCTTCGGGGTGTCGACCGTCATCGGCCCGCTGATCGGCGGCTTCCTCGTTCAGGCTTTCAGCTGGCACTGGATCTTTTTTGTGAACTTCCCTGTGGGCCTGCTGGCCTTCGTGGTGCTCGGCTTCGCGCTTGAAACGCCGCCGCGCTCCAGCAAGGCGAAGCTCGACTTTCTCGGAGCCGGGTTGCTCGCCACCGTTCTTTCGGTGGCCGTGCTCGGCTCCAACCTCGGCGGGACGGTCCTCCCCTGGGGCAGCGCCGCCTTTCTTGGCCTCGTGGCCTTGGGGCTCGCCGCTGCTGCCGGGTTCGTTCTCGCGGAACGGCGTGCGGAAGAGCCCATTCTCCCTCTGGGGCTCTTCCGCAACAACACCTTCCTTGTGGTGAACACCGTGGGCTTCATGGTGGGCGTGGCGATGTTCGGCACGATCACCTTCATCCCGCTCTACCTGCAGGTCGTACAGGGCGTGTCGCCCGCCGTGTCGGGGTTGTTCCTGACGCCGATGATGGCCGGGCTGATCGCCTCGTCGACCGGGGCAGGGCAGATCATGGCACGCACCGGCCGTTACAAGATCATGCCAACGCTCTCGACCGCTTTGCTTGCTCTGGCCATGCTCTCGCTCTCAACCCTCTCCGAGGGCTCACCGCTCTGGCTGGTGGCAGTGTCGATGATCTTTGTGGGCCTTGGCCTTGGGCCGGTTTTCTCCATCGGCGTTGCCGCGATCCAAAACGCGGTGCCACGGCACATGCTGGGCGTCGGGACCGCCTCGGCCAACATGTTCCGCCTCATTGGCGGATCGGTAGGGACGGCGGCCTTTGGCGCACTCTTCGGCACCGGTCTGGCGCAGAACCTCGCCGGCACCTTGCCCGAGGGCACGAGCCTGCGGTCGATGAGCGCGACGACCATCGCCACGCTGCCGCCGGAGGCGCAGGCGCATGTCCAGCACGGTTTCTCGCTCGCTCTTCACCCGATCTTCTGGATCGGCGCGGCGGTGGCCCTGCTGGCCTGTGTGACATCGATGAGATTGCGGGAACTCCCGCTTGCAGACGCCCGCGGATGACGGGCTGGCGGCGGCGGCAAGAGGAGGCGCCGCCGCTGCCGACAGATCACGTTAGTGAACGATCGTCTCTTCCTTGACGAACATGTTAGCCCAGGCCCGGTCGATCAACTCGGGCGTCATCTGGTAGGGGATGCCCTCGAATTCGCAGATGGCAATCATCTGGTCGATCAGGAAGATCGGCTGGTAGTTGGCGTAGATGTTGTCGATTTCCGGGTACTTCACCTTCAGCAGGTGGATCAGCGCATCCTGGTCGAGCGGCATGCCGCGCTTCTTGGCGACCATCGCGAAGATCTTCAGGTAATCCTCCTGCACCGGCCCGTCGATCTTGATCTTGAAGAAGATCCGGCGCAGGGCCGCCTTATCGAAGATCTCGTTGGGGTGGAAGTTGGTGGAGAAGATCACCAGCGTGTCGAAGGGCACCTCGAATTTCTCGCCCGACTGCAGGGCGAGGATATCCTTGCTCTCTTCCAGCGGAACGATCCAGCGGTTGACCAGCGCCTGCGGCGGTTCGGCCTGACGGCCAAGGTCGTCCACGATGAAGATGCCGCCCGACGACTTCAGCTGAAGCGGGGCCTGATAGGTGCGGGCGGTGGGGTTGTAGACCAAGTCGAGCATCGAGAGAGAAAGCTCACCGCCGGTGATCACGGTCGGGCGCTCGCAGCGCACATAGCGCGTATCGAAACGGCCGGAGGTGCGGCGCAGGCTGTTGGGGTCGTCGGCCTCTTCTTCTACGGCGGTATGCACGATCGGGTCGAAGACCGTGATCACCTGTCCGGCGTATTCAATGGCGCGGGGGATGAAGATCTTGTCCCCCATAGCATCGCGAATACCGTTCGAGATCGAGGACTTGCCGTTGCCCGGCGGGCCATACATCAGGATCGAACGACCGGCAGAAACCGCCGGGCCGAGGTGATCGAGCAGGCTGTCGGGTAGGATCAGGTGCCCCATAGCGTCGGTCAGCTGCTGACGGGTGATCTGGATGTTGCGGATCGACTGGCGCTTCACCTGCTCCTGATATACTTCCAGTGGCACCGGCATGGCGCCGTAGTATTCAGACTGTGCCAGCGCATCGAGCGCCCGCGCCTTGCCTGCATCGGTGAGCTGATAGCCCATTTCGCCCGATCCGCCTGCCGTCATGGAACCCGTCGCCTCGATCAGCTTTTGGCTGCGGGCGAGGTCCACCAGCTCCTGCGTCACAGGGATCGGCAGGCAGATGGCGGGCGAAATCTCGGCCACGGTCTCGACGTTTTTGCGGAAAATGGTCTTCAGCACGATGTCGCGCATCATCACCAGGGGCAATTGCATGTCTTCCAACCGCTTCGGCGCGGGGGGCGCAATCACATTGGCCACTTCCATGTTCATCCGGGTCACCTGCTCGTTTTTTGGCGCACGTCTCAAAATCTTCCCGGGTTTCGCCGCATAACCGCCCAAGGCGTGGACAATACCCGTGGTGAGCAGGACTGTGCCCGGCTATTGTGGCCAAAAAATGGACAAGAGCAGCGATGAAAAAGACAAACGCCGGTAGGTTGTTCGTGGTTTTGTTGGCGGTTCTCGCTGTTGAGGCCGGGCTGGCGATGTGGCGCGGCCAATTGCTGGTGGGCAAGCATGAAGGGGACATGCTGCACCTGCTGGAGATCGTCTTTCGCATGGCCGATGGCGAGTGGCCGCATCTCGATTTCATGACCCCGATCGGCTTCATGGCTTTCGCCCCCATTGCGCTTTTCGTGAAGCTGGGGGCAGGGGTCGGTTCCTCAATCCTCTATGCCCAGGCGCTGATGGGGCTGCTGCTCTTGCCTCTGGCATGGCGTGCGGGGCTGTCGCGGCTCACCGGGTACTGGCCCTACCTCTTTGGCGCACTGGTCATCGTGCTGGTCACGGCGCTGGTGCACGGCGAAGCGGAACGCTCGGTATCGATCTCCATGCATTACAATCGCTGGGCTTGGGCGGCAGCCTTCATCGCCATTCTGATCGCAGCCCTCCCTCCGATCGACGGCCACAAGAACCAGACCGCAGATGGCATCGTGGTGGGCCTCGCGCTGGCCTTTCTGGCACTGTGCAAGGTCACCTATTTTGCGGCCTTTGTGATCCCGGTCGCCGTTGGGCTGTTGGCGCACAAGCAGCATCGCGCATTCATGTTCGCATTGGCGACCGGCCTCGCAATCGCGGCAGTCGTGACTGCCTTCGCCGGGCTCGACTTCTGGGCGGCCTACATGCGTGACCTGCTGCGGGTGTCGGCCTCCGAGGTGCGCGCTAACCCCGGTGCGCCCTTTGCAGCGGTCATTGCCGCGCCAGCCTACCTTGGCGGCTCCATCGTGCTGCTGTTCAGCGTCATCCTGCTGCGTCAGGCCAAGAAGATGACCGAGGGCTTGGTGCTGCTGCTCCTGACACCCGGCTTCTTTTACGTGACCTTCCAAAACTTCGGGAACGATCCGCAGTGGCTCTTGCTGCTAGGTATCCTGCTCTTTGCTGCACGCCCTGAGGGCGGGATCACGAATAGCGCAGGGTGGGACATGCGCACGGCTGTCGGCCTCTCAGGCGCCGCGGCTTTCGCCATGATTGTGCCCTCTGCGATCAACCTCGCCTACAGCCCGATTCGCCACCTCGGGCAGGATGCCGCGCAGCATGTGCCGCTGCTGCCGCGCGCCACCCTTCATGCCGATCTGCAAACCGGAACTGTCCGCGCCCTGCGCGCTGACAAGCGGGTGCCGATGGAAGTGCCAGGCAGCGGCTTGGATGCATGGGCAGAGAGGGCCGAGCGCGGGCCGGCGGATATGCTGAACAGCGAGGAGCTGCCGCGTTGCGAGGTGATGCTCGGCCTCTCCGCTCTGTTCGACAGCATGGCGACGAGCCTTGAAGAGACTGGCCACGCGGGCGAGCGGATTTTCATCGCCGATCTCTTCTCCTCGATCTGGCTCTTCGGAGATTTCGAGCGTCTGGAGGACGGCGCACCGTGGTACTACGGCGGTTTGCCGGGCTATGACACGGCCGATTACATCCTCGTGCCGCAATGTTCCATCCACCCCAAGGTGCGCGGCCTCGTGCTGGAACGGATCGCGCAGCGTGGCGACACGCTGGTAGAGGTCAGCCGCACGCCGCTCTATATCCTGCTGGAAAAGGGCTAGATGCCGTATTTGGCGGCCATCGCAAGGTAGGCCGCGAGCGTTCCGCCGAGCGCGAGACCCATCGGAAAGTCCTTGCGCGTCCAGCTCTCCCAATGGGGCACAATGTTGCGGACGGGGCCGATCGAGCGGGCAATGCGATGGGTCACGAAGGCCGCCAACATGATCGCTGCGAAGAGCATCATCACGTTGAACAGGTCACCCACCGCGATGAAAGGGGCCATTGCGGCTGCAAACTTCGCGTCCCCGGCGCCCAGCATTCCCAGCATGTTCATCACGAAGCCGATGGCCAGAACCACGACGAGGTGGAGCCAGCGCCATGCATAGTCGACGAAAGGTAGCAGGATCAGCCCCGCGATGGCGTAGACAATCACGGTCAGCACCACGGCCTTGTTGGGGATCTTCATCCGCGCCATGTCCGACCACGCCACGTACAGGCAGATCGGTGCGGTCAGGATGAAGAACCACAGGCTGGCCGTTGCGGGGGCGAGCATGGATGCGGCCCCGGATCAATTGGTGACGTTGTTTTCCAGCGCCCTGAGCGACCGCACGGCCTCTTCAAAGTGCTGCGGATGCGCATCGATCGCCTCTTGCAGCAGGCCCTTGCCGGTTTCCACATCGCCCTGCTTGACTGCGGCCAGTGCGGCGGTGTGCAGGAGCTGCGCACGCTCGACTTGGGTCATCTGAACCAAGGGCAGCTGATAGTTGCGCTGAGCGCCACGGGCGAGTACGAGGTTGTTCTTGGCGGTGAAGAGCTCAGGGTCGTACTGGATGGCCTCGACAAAGAGCTTCTCGGCGCCGCCGTAGTCGCCACGGGAAAGCTTGGAGTAGCCCCAGTTGTTCAGCACGCCGGAGGGCTTGGTGGTGAGGGCAACGGCGGTCTCGTAGAAGCTGTCAGCCTTCTTCCACTCCTTGTTGCTGTCGGCGACCATGGCCTCGAGGCGGTAGCGCTTGTAGGTCTCGTGGGTGGGTGGGATGCCGTCGAGCGTGGTCTCGGCTTCCTTCCAGTCGCCGTTCCGCAGGAGGGCGTCGGCAAAGTCGACCTTGTCGTCGAGCGTGCTGTCCTCGTGCTTCACCACGGCGCGCCATGCGGCGACGGCCTCGGTATTTTTCTTTGCACGGACTAGACTTAGGGCCAGGCCGCGCTTTAGGTCGATCCGCTTGGGATTGTCCTTGCTGGCGCGCTTGAAGTAGTTGACCGCCTCGTTGGGGTCGGCGACGGTGAGCATGATGTCGGAGAGGCCGTTCTCGTCTACGGCGTTCACCGAGGCCATCGCGCGGGAGACCTCGCCGTCGGCGGATTTCTGACAGGCCGAGAGGGCCAGGGCACCTGTAAGTGCAAGGGAAATAAGGGATGTCTGGCGCATTTTTCTGCGTCCTTTTACTGCTCTTGCTGCCTCATGGCGTGCTGAGAAGAAGGTATTGCCCGCTGCCCCTGCGCACCAAGTCGAAATTGGTTTGTTGTTCTTGTTCAGAACCATAGCCGGGGATCTTCATGCGATCCATAGCGAGGTTCAGGTTTTTCTTGATCTCGGCGGAATTGCCACTGTCCAGCGCGAAGGCGATTTTGAAGACCCTTTCGGCCTCGCCGTACTCGCGTTTTTCCATGAGGATGACGCCTAAGTTGTTCCAGGCAGGGGGAAATTTCTCATCCTTCTCGATGGCCTTGCGCAGAAGATCCTCGGCCTGGCCCAAGCGGCCGAGCTTGAGATTTGCACTGCCGAGCGCGCTCAGGACATCAACCGTCAACCCCTGCTCGGCGCCGGCCCGGTAATAGGCCGAGAGCGCCAGCTCATACTCCCCCGCCGACATCAGCCTGTGGCCGACGATCAACCCGTCAGGATCCTCGTAGGAGCGCGTGCCACTGGCCTTAGTCCCTTGATTCAACTCAGAAAGCCGATCAGACCCGCAGGCCGCCAGCGCCAGCAGGAGAAGGGCCGCGAGGGCCTTGGGGAAGATCGATCTGTAAGACAGGAGACTGCTCGCCTGCGGGTTCTTGTTGCCGCGAAGATGCGCGCGCGCCCCCGCTCTGGCAACCACCAACCCCGCATCTTCCGGCCGTCAGGCGGCGAAAGGGGCAAAAAGGTGACAGGGGCGCCCGGTGGGGCAGGATTTGAAGGGAGGTATCATAGCACCCCAGCACAAGTGATGCACAACTGATGCACAACCCATGCATACGCGATGCATACGCACGCTGCGTTAAGGGGTTGGGACGGTGGGGTAGGGGAGCGTTGAGATTTTTGATTGGCTTTCGACGTTTTGCGCTGAGGGCATCGCGTAATCCCATCAAAGCCCTAGGCTCTCCCAGAGGGATTGTGTTGACGCGCCATGGTTCATGATGGTTTCAAGGAGCTTTAGGACATTAGCTGATTGGTTTGATCGAATGAAGCAAGCGAATATTCAGGACATTGAGTTTGGAGCCATTGACGCTCGGCACGAGATACTTGCACGAGACCCAGACAAAAGAAGATTGTTTTTGGAGTCTTTCGTGATTCCTCTTTCGTTCAAGATGTCTGATGTCAGGTCTGGTGAGCGATACATAATCGTTGGGCCTAAAGGCAGCGGAAAGACCGCCTTTCTTAGGTATGTTCAGCATACCTTGGACGCAGAGGAAGGTTCTCGATCGAGGTTCATCGTATTCAGAGACGATGTCACAGCTCAAGACAGAGACAAGATCGCCACCCTTGCGAATTTTAGAATTTACGATGGATCGGAGCCTGAACCCGGGCAGATAGAGGATTGCTCAAGTGCTTGGCAACTATTCATTCATCGAGAGATCGCAACGATGATAGCTAAGAGTAGCCATATGGTGGCTCATACACCTGAAGTCGGCGGCTACATCAAGCTACTTGAGTCATTCTTTTCTCAGTTCAAAACTTCAGCTTTCAAGAAGTTAGTGAAGAGAATTACAAAGGGAAAAATAAAGGTTGGTGCTTTTGGGCAAGGACTGGAGGCGGAGGCTGAGTTCGTCGACAGCCACGGAAATCTAGATGTGTCGGAGTTCGTCAGGTATTGTAATTCCGTCATTTCAGGGTTGAACTTTAGTTCTGAGTTTCCAGATGTGAGGTTTAATATATTTTTTGACGAAGTTAACATTAACTTCGTTACAGGTGCAGAGTTCAGAAAGAATGCTATACTTGTAAGGGACTTAATTACGGCATGTGGTGTAATGAACTCATTGTTCGCCGAAAACTCTCTGCCCATATTTGTTTACTCGGCTATTCGAAGTGATGTGGTTGATGCAGTCGAGAGTAACGCCAGGGAGTTGAGAAAGTGGATCGATGATCGTGGCGTTGAGATGAATTGGTACGAACCCAAACATAGGAACCATGACCAACCAATCATCGACCTTGTGCGGCAGAGGATAATGGCCAATGAAAAGAGAGTTGGTGTCAGGTCCAAGGGTGATGGCCCCTTGGACCTCGCAGCATACTTTGATGCTAAGATCTTTGGTAGAAAGTTCGAGGATTTCTTAGTTTTTGAGACTTGGGCGCGCCCTAGAGATGTTGTTAGAATGTTAAGTGGCGCGGCCAAGTATGTTCCCCGTGGCGGCAAGTTTTCCGCAAGCTCATTTGATAAGGCGAAAGACGTTTATAGCTTGGGTTGCTGGAATGAGAAGGGTGATGAGCTAAATTCGAAGTATAGTCAGACTGAGATAGATACAATTAAGAGAAGCCTGACAAGCTTTAGAAATGTATTTACATATACTCAGTTTGAGGCGCACATCACGCAACTGTCCAATAAGGATTCTCGCACTAACCAGTTCTATACTGGTAGAAACCTTGATGTTCTTTTCGAGGATCTATTTCGAGTGGGGGTGCTTGGAAATTTGGTGCAGACTCCTAAAGCTAAGTTTCCAGCGTTTCAATATGCTGGACATTCTAATTTTTCGTCTTCGGATTCTATGTGTGTGCACCGATCTTTATGGCGAGAGCTCAAGTTGGATTCGGTAAGGAGTTTGGAAACTTCGGCGCGTAAGCGAGAGAGGCCGGCGAGAAACTGAGCTGGGGTTTTGTGTTGATCAAGGCCCCGCGCCTGATCCGGCTTTCTGAAGCATAGATTTTTGTTTAGCGAAGTTTGGAATTTGACGCTCGGTAGCGCCACACTCAGACGATGACGACTTTGAGCTAAGCGGAAGGGGGCCGTAGCCCCCATCCCTCAGAAGAACGTCGCGTTGCTCAGCGTGTCGTAGATCTGGTAGACCGACGGGCCGATGAGGATGATCATCAGGGGGGGCACGGTGAACATCATGGTGCCCAGCGTCAGCTTGGTGGGCAGGACGTTGGCCTTTTCTTCGGCGCGCATCACCCGCTTGTCGCGCATCTCCTCGGAGAAGACCCGGAGGGCGTCTGCGATCGAGGTGCCGAAGCTGGCGGACTGGATCATCACGGTCACGAAGGAGGCGATGTCGGGCACGCCGCAGCGCTCTGACATGTCCTTCAGGACGTTGGTCTTGTCTTTACCGGCTTTCACCTCGTGGGCGACGATCTCGTATTCTTCGGCGAGCGCGGGGTAGCCCTGCTTGATCTCCTTGGAGACGCGGATGATCGCCTGGTCCATCGACTGGCCGGCCTCGACGCAGACCAGCATCATGTCGAGCGAGTCCGGGAAGCCGTTGGTGATTTCACCCTGGCGCTGTTGCAGGCGGCGGTTCACCCAGTAGCGGGGCAGGTAGTAGCCCGCGAAGCCCGGGATCAGCACCATCATCAGGAGCTGCTGAGTTTCGACCTCGCCATTGGCGGAGCTGATGATGGCGATCAGCAGGCCGATCAGCAGCATGCCGATGCCGAGCGAGAACTGGATGAAGTGGTAGATCCGCACCGCGTTCTTGGAGCGGTAGCCGGCCTGCATCATCTTCAGCCGTGCGGCGCTCATCTCTTCGGCCGACTGGGGCTCGAGGAAGGTGGCGAACTTGTCGAGTTTCTCGGCGTTCTTGTTCTTGGTCCGGAGCTTGGCGCCCTTCGGGTCGTCGGCCTTGGCCGCACGTGCGCCGCCGCCGGTGCCCTTGAGCTTGTCCATCGGGTCTGCCGGCTTCTTGAGGAAGGAGGGCAGGGTGAGCAGCACCAGCACGAGGCCGAGGGCGCCGATGGCGTAGAGCGGGCCAAGGTCGCCGAAGGTTGCGATCAGCCAGTCGTTGGCGTTTTGAAGGAGTTCCATGGGGGCGGCCTCAGACTTTGATGTTCACCATGATCTTCATGAAGACCACGTTGACGACGAGGAAAGTGGCGACGACGATACAGGCGGGGATGAAGGCGGCGGTGTCCTTCACGTCATCGTAGTAGTCGGGTTTGATCACGTTGATCATGATGATCGCGAGGATCGGGAACATCGACAGGAACATGCCGGACCACTTGGCTTCGGCGGTGATCGCCTTGACCCTGCGGAACAGCTTGAAGCGGGCGCGGATCACCTTGCCGAGGCCTTCGAGGATCTCGGCGAGGTTGCCGCCCGACTGCTGCTGGATGGTGACGGCGACGGCGAGGAAGCGGAGGTCCTGCATGTCCATCCGTTCGGCGAGGTCCTTTAGGGATTCCGACATGTCGCGGCCGTAGGCGGCCTCGTCGGCGATGACGCCGAATTCGGAGCCGAGGGGGTCGGGCACCTCCTTGGCGACGATGTTGACCGCGGAGGAGAAGGGGTGGCCGACGCGGAGCGAGCGGACCATCAGTTCAACGGCGTCGGGGAGTTGCTCTTCGACGAGGGTGAGGCGCTTCTTGGCCTTGTTGTTCACCCAGACATAGACGCCGCCGATGCCCATCGCCAGGGAGACGATGATGCGCACGCCGATGCCGGCGGTGGAGGCGACGGAGAGGGCGCCGAAGGCCACGACGGAGAGGCCGAGCATGATGCCGACCAGCGCGCCGGGGGAGAAGGCGATGTTGGCTTTCTGGGCTTTGTCGGCGAGGATCGAGTAGAGCGGGATGCTCTTGGTCGTCATGTGCTGCTTCATCTCCTTGCGGAGCTGTTCGAGCACTTCTTCGCGGTTGCCGCCTTTTTCCATCATGTCGAGGCGGCGGTTGACCTTGCTGTTGAGCGAGATCGACTTGCCGAAGACGACAAGGTAGATGCCTTCGACCATGACCAGTACGGCCACGAATATGAGGCCGTAGATGATTGGTTCTGCTGAAATCTGCATGGCTGCGCTCCCCCTTATTGCGCGGCGATGGGTTCGAAGATGGTGGCGGGCAGGTCGTAGCCCCAGGATTTGAAGCGGTCGGAGTAGGCCGAGCGGACACCGGTGGCGTTGAAGCGGCCGATGATCTTGCCGTCAGAGGCCAGCCCGAGGCGCTCGTAGCGGAAGATCTCCTGCATCGAGATGACCTCGCCTTCCATGCCGGTGATCTCGGTGATGGAGACCATGCGGCGGGAGCCGTCCTGCAGGCGCGAGGCCTGCACGATGAGGTTCACAGCGGAGGCGATCTGCGAGCGCACGGCCTTCAGCGGCATTTCGATGCCGGCCATTGCGATCATGTTCTCAAGACGCGACACGCCATCGCGGGCAGAGTTGGCGTGGATCGTGGTCATCGAGCCGTCGTGGCCGGTGTTCATGGCCTGCAGCATGTCGATCACTTCCTCGCCGCGGGTCTCACCCACGATGATGCGGTCGGGACGCATCCGCAGGGCGTTGCGCAGACAGTCGCGCTGGGTCACGGCGCCTTTGCCCTCGACGTTGGCGGGGCGGCTTTCCATCCGGCCCACGTGGGTCTGCTGGAGCTGAAGTTCCGCCGTGTCCTCGATGGTCAGGATGCGCTCGGAGTTGTCGATGAAGCTCGACAGGGCGTTGAGCGTTGTCGTTTTACCGGAGCCGGTACCGCCGGAGACGATTACGTTGAGGCGGCAGGCGACGGCGGCCTGAAGGTAGGCGGCCATCTCCTCGGTGAAGGCGCCGAACTTCACGAGGTCGTCTACCGCGAGCTTCTCTTTCTTGAACTTACGAATGGAGACGAGGCTGCCATCCACCGCGATCGGGGGGACCATCGCGTTGAAACGCGAGCCGTCCTGCAGACGGGCGTCGACGTAGGGGTTGCTTTCATCGACGCGGCGACCCACCGCCGACACGATCTTGTCGATGATCCGCAGCAGGTGCTTTTCATCCTTGAAGGTGATGTCGGACAGCATGAGCTTGCCCGCGCGTTCGACGAAGATCTGCTTGGGGCCGTTGACGAGAATATCGTTCACGTCATCGTCTTTCAGCAGCGGCTCGAGCGGGCCGAGGCCCGTGACTTCATCGTAGAGATCCTGGTGCAGGGTGGCGCGCTCGTCCTTGTTGAGCACGACGCCCATTGCATCCAGTGTCTCCGCCGAAATGGCGACGATCTCGGATTTCAGGTCGCTCTCAGTCGCGGTTTCGAGCGCGGCGAGGTTGAGGTTGTCGAGCAGGGCCTTGTGCAGCTCCACCTTGATCTCGGAGAGGCGCTCCTTGCGCTTCTTTTCCTTGTCCTCGGGCGTGGCGACTGCGGCAACCTTCACGCCCTTCTGGGGCGTGATCGCGGCGCGCTGGAGCTTGGCCTTGGGAGCAGCAGCAGCGGGAGCCGCCTGCTCGGGAGCGGCGGCTGCGGCAGCGGCGGCGGCCGGGTTGGGCGCGGGTGCCTCGGGTGCGGCCTGTTTCTTGTAGCGCGAGAACATGGGGTGTTTCCTCTACAGGGGTCCGGTCAGACCGCTTCTTCCTCGACCTTCACGAGGTCGAGCAGTGATTTGGCGAGTTTCTGAACATCGCGGCGATACTGGTTCTTCGGGGCGAACTCGCCCAGCGGCTGGCCATGATCGGCGCTGTCGCTGACCTGCTTGGCGCCATTGGCCAGCATCAGCTCGATGTCGATGTCGAGCCCTTCGGCCATGCGCTTGACGCGCTGCTTGCCTGAAAGGTCGGTGAACTTGGGCGCGCGGTTGAGCGCGAAGCGCATCTTCTCGAAGGGAAGATCCTCGGATTTCAGCGCCCGGATCATCCGCATGACGTTTTGCGCCGAGCGCATGTCGAGCTCGATGGGTGCGAAGTAGACCTGCGCGGCGTCCAGCACCGTTTCGGTCCAGGTGCAGACGGTGGTGGGCATGTCGATGACCACGAAATCGAAGTTGTAGCGGGCCACCTGAAGGATCGCCGAGATATCCTCGGGGGTGACGATATCCAGCGGCAGCATCTCGGCGGGTGCGGTGAGCACCTGCACCTTGTCCTTGTAGCTCTGAAGCGCGGCGAGCAGGGCGGCACTGTCCATCGAGGCGGTGTCGCTCAGCAGCTCGTAGACGGCCTCCTTGCGGTCAAGGTCGAGGAAGGTGGCGGTGGAGCCGAACTGAAAGTCGAAGTCCAGCAGGCAGACGCGGGGATTGGTGACCTTGTCGAAGGTGGCCAGCTCGTAGGCGAGGTTCACCGCGAAGGTGGTGGCACCGGTGCCGCCGGCCATGCCGTGGACCGCGAGCACAACGCCGTTGCGGTCGCTGGCAGTGTAAACGGTAGGCACCGAGGCACCGCCGGCCTGTGCGGCAGCAGCCGGCTCGGGCTCGGGCTTGCGCAGGCGCTCGATGGCATCGTGCAGGGCGCTCTCGGGAAGCGGGTAGGGCACGAAGTCGTCGGCGCCGTTGTGCAGCAGCTGGTGCAGCACGATCGGGCTGACATCTTCGGCGATCAGGATGACCTTGACCTTGCGGTCGCGGGCTTTCTTGATGAGGGCGGTGATCTCGGGCAGGTTGCCCTCGTCTTCGCCGTCCAGCGCGATGGCGAAGAACTCCAGTTCCTGCGCCTCGTCCTGGTCGAGGAAGGTGTAGGCGTCGGCAAAGCCGAGGTCGCCCCAGCTTTCACCCAGCTCGGTCTCCATGTCTTCGATCAGCAGATCGAAGTTCTGCACGTCACGCGACACGGTGCATGCCGTGATGGGCGCCGGTTCTGGCTGCAAAACTGCGGTCATCGTCATTGCCTCACGTCCTTTTTTAACAACAACACCCGGTGCGTGCTGGTGAAGGGGAGGAGCATGTTTTGCCTGGCATCCGCCCCCTCTGGCCCGGGTGCCTTGCGCGAGTCGGTATACGCGCACTGCTCCCAATGAAGAGTTGATGCCCGCGAAGTTGGGCAAGAATGCGGCTGAAAAACCGAAATTGTTGGGTATCTGGCGGGGGATTAACCTCTTGTAAGGGCGTTGTTTCCTGTGGGCGGGACAATGCTTCGATTTATCCACAGATTCTGTTGCCGGGATGGAAACGAAACCCCTCAAAAGAAGAACGCGCGCCGGGGGTGGCGCGCGTTCTGGGTGGCGATGGGGCCCCTGCCGTGTGAGAGGCAGGGCAGGGGGGCTCCCTTGGCCCGGTGTCAGCGCTCTTCGTCGCTGCCCTGTTCGTCGATGATGACCAACTCGTGCGGCTCGGTCGCCGAGGTGATCGTCTCGGTGTAGGAGAACAGCGCGTATTTGCCGTCCTGGAACGACGGGCGCTTGCCCATGAAGCCCGACACCTCGGTCACGGTACGGCGGTTGCGGCGCTCGCGGTCCTGGGTGTGGATCAGCGGCTGGGTCTCGCCGAAGGAGGCGACCGCCTCGAGCCGGGAGCGGGAGATCCCGCGGGACACGAGGTAGTTGACCGCAGCGCGCGCCCGGCGCAGGCCGAGGGCCTTGTTGTAGCCCGCCGAGCCGACAAGGTCGGTGTGGCCGTAGACGCGGAAGCGCACGGTGGGGTAGCGGGCGATCCAGCTTGCCTGTTGGTCCAGCGCGGCACGGGCCGAGGCGTCGAGCGCGGCGGAGTTGAAGGCGAAGTTGATCGTGGTCGGCGCCTCGGCGGCGAACTTGCGGCTGAGCTCGATGGCCGCGTTGCGCTGGCCGGTATGAACGAGGTGGTTGTTCATGGTCGAGTTGCCGAAGCCACCGATGTCGAGGTCGCTGCCCGCTGCCCTATCGGCCTGGGGCGTGCACCCGGCCACCGCGATCGCGGTGGAGAGGATGCCGAAGGTGAGTGCCTTTTTCATGGTCTTCACTCCATCACGTAGCCGTAGGAACCGGAGAAGTCCTGCCGGGCCACCTCGCCTGCGCCGCCTTTGGTGGAGGTGCGGGTGGAGGCGCCGTTGGCGGGCATGGCGTCATGGCCGCCGAGGAAGAACTCACGCTCGGTGGGGGGGCGCACACGGTCGGTGGGGAGCGCGAGGGCTTCACCGGTGGTGGGCGTCACGAGGTGGGCGGAGACGATGATCACGAGCTCCGACTGGTTGCGCTGGTAGTCCGACGAGCGGAACAGCGTGCCGAGGATCGGGATGTCACCGAGCCATGGCACCTTGGAGATACCGTCGGTGAAGTCGTCCTGCAGGAGGCCGGCGATGGCAAAGCTCTCGCCGTCGCGCATCTCCACGGTGGTCGAGGTCGACCGGGTGCGGAAGCCGTTGACGGTGAAGCCCGCATCGGTGAAGCCGATGGTGGTATCGACGCCCGAAACCTCTGCCGTGAGGCGCAGGTTGATGTTCTTGCCGATCACGCGGGGCGTGAAGTTCAGCAGGATACCGAAGGGCTTGAAGTCCACCGTCACCGAGCCGTTGTCGTTGGCCACGGGCACCGGATACTCGCCACCGGCGAGGAATTCGGCGTTCTGGCCCGACAGGGCGGTGAGGTTGGGCTCGGCCAGCGTGCGGATGAAGCCGCGGGTCTCCAGTGCCTCCAGCAGGATGGCCAGCTCGACGTTGGAGCCGCCGAAGCCGAAGGAGATGGCGCCGGTGCTCTCGCCCGAACGGGTGACGCTGGTCGAGGCGTCGCCGTCGAACAGGTTGCCGAGGTTGTTGCCGTCGATATAGGTGCCGGAGCCGCCGATTGTGCCGAAGTTGCCGCCACCGCCGGACACGCCGTTGATGCCCACGGACGCGGAGAGCGACTTGGACACGGAGCGGTTCATCTCGGCGAAGCGGACTTTCAGCATCACCTGCTGCGAGCCACCCACGGTCAGAAGGTTGCTGACCCGCTGCGGCGCGTAGCGCTGGGCGAGGTCAAGTGCCCGGTCCACCGCGGCGGCGGAGCTGACGATTCCCGACAGGATCAGGCCGTCGTTTGCGGGGCGCACCTCGATGTGCTCACCGGGGAGCACTTCGCGCAGGCGCTCTTTCAGCTCGGAGATATCCGGCGTGACCTGCACTTCGACGTTGGTGATGAGCGAGCCATCGGGCGCCAGCAGCGTGAGCGTTGTCCGCCCCGGTGCCTTGCCGAGCACGTAGATGGTGCGCTCCGACAGCGTGGAGATATCCGCGATGCCGGGGTTTGCGATGGAAAGCTCCGCGAAAGCCTCGTCGCTCTCGACGACGACGGCCCGGTTCATCGGAACTTTCAGGCTGGACGAAGCGGACCCGGACATGACCCGAAGGGTCTGGGCGGCCGCGCCCTCGATATGGGGAATGAAAGCAGCAAGGCCAAGCAGGCCTGCCGCCATAAGCGTTCTAAGTTTCATGTGACCCTGCCTCTATAGTCACTACTAGGAAATGGGGCCTTGAGGCCCACTTGTGGTGGTCACATCCTGCGGGCAGTCATGTTTTTTTGCAAGAATCAAAGCGTTGCGGCGATTCGTTTATGTAGTTTCATAGCAACAGGACGCTATGTGTAGCGGCACGCGGCGCAAGTTGCCCCTAGGGATAGCGGCAGGCTTCTCCAGAAATCAGGATGACGTCCTCGCGCCCGGCTTGGCTGCCGGAGTCAGCCGATTGCCCGGCGTGACTTCTGCCGAAAGTCGTGCCGCCGTGGTTCGGCCCGGCGTGGGTGACACCCAGATCGGCGTAGCGCTCTACGCCGTGCGGCACGGGCAGCTCCTCCCCAAACAGGGAAGGCCCGGCGCTCCAGAGAGGGCCGGGCCTGTTGGCAAGTGAGATCTGCGAGTCGGCTCAGTTGGTGCAGGGGATCGGCTGCTCGACCACCTCGGCACCCTTGCGGACCTTGGTGGTGCAGACGCGCTGCACTTCGACTTCGCGGACTTCTTTTTCCTGAATGCCCAGAAGGCGCTTCTGGTCGACTTCGACCTCTTCGGCCACGGTCTCGTCTTCAGCGCCGACGAGGGCGAGGGAGAGGCGGCCGGTGCTTTGGGCCTGGGCCAGCGAGGCGACCTGATCGGGCGAGATCGCCACGGTCACGGTGCGGGCAATCGACGGGCTAGTGTGGCCCTCGTCATAGGTCTGGTCGACGGCGATGAGCTTGATGCTGGTCTCGATGAGCTTGGTCACTTCGCGCCCGCTGATCGAACCGGTCCAATACACATCGACGCGGTCGCCGGGACGCAGGAAGCCGGACACGCCGGAGGTGCGGTCTACCTTGATGGCGAAGGCGCGCTTGCCCTTGTCGAGCCGCGAGGTGATGCCGGCATCTTCGCCGGGCTCGGTCACCTTGGCTTTCAGCACGGGCTCGAACTTGTTCATCGCGGTGATGACGGTGCGCGGATCTTTCCCGACGGGGAAGAGATCTTCCATCTCGAGGTAGTGGCCATCGGGGAGGCTGTCTTTTTGCCAGCGGATCGCGACCACGTCTTCCGGGGTCAGACGCTCGCCATAGGCCTTGTCTTTCTTGACCACGATCAGGTTGACCGTGGGTTTTGCCTTTTGCTGCGCGGCGATGAGCGCGTTGCGCTCGGCGGTGGTTTTGGCGAGGTAGCCCTGTGCCATGTAGACGGCGAAACCTGCCAGCGCGACCCCGATGATCAGGACCAGTCCGAAAACCATACGCATGGTATTTCCTTTCTCACTTGCCACGGGTCGGGGGAAAGGCGGAAGAGCCCCACATGCCGCCCGCGAGTCAAACTTGCTCGTGGCATCTTTATCGCCGTCAATTCGGGCAGAAGCGGGGCGTGGCTGCGGCGCCCGGATGAAATGTCGATAAAAAAGAAACGCCGACCCAAGGCCGGCGCTTCATTGTTCAAGTCTGGTTTGCGTCCGCCGTTCTGGCAGGGGCCAGCTCAGTAGCTGGCGATCGTGATGCCGCTGACGTAGTTGCCGAGGCTGGTGGAATGATCCATCGCGCCCTGGCCCACCACGGTGGCCACGGCGATACCGAGGCCCACGATGGCAGCAGTCAGCACGACCCAGTCGACGGTAACCGCACCGTCTTCGTCACGCACAAACTTGGAAAGCAGGTTTTCCATGTGTCTTCTCCGGTTCGGGCCGGCTCCCCATGCCGACGGTCTTGGTCTTCTACAATTTCACTGTTGCGACCAAATGCGGCGCGAAAGTGGTAAGCGGAAGGTAAGTTGGTGAAATGACGTAGTGTCGTTTCAGGCCGGGGAGCTGCCGTCTGGACAAAGAAAAACCGCGCCTCCGAGGAGACGCGGCTCTTTTGGCGAGACTGCCGCGACTTAGTAGGACGCGATGGTCTGACCGGCCAGGTTGCCGGAGATGGTGCCGGCCAGGGTCTGCACACCGCCCGAGACGGAGGCGAGAACGGCAATGCCGAGGCCCACGATGGCGGCGGTCAGCACAACCCAGTCAACGGTCACAGCACCGTCTTCGTCGTTGCGGAAGTTCTTCACGAGGTTGAACAGTTTCATAGTATATCCCTCCAAGGATTTCGCTCGTTTCCAGTATCAACCAGGGCGGATCATCTCGGGCCGGCCTCTGAAATGGCCCGATCCCCGTCTCGGTATGAAAGCTAATTAGCCCCCGGATTGGGGCATGAATTGGGCGGGGTTCGTACAATTTTGAAGCGCTGCAAAAAATTGGCGGGAAATTATGTAAGGCGCTGATTTTACACGTTTAAAGGGTTAACCTTACCTTCAGGTCATGCAGGTATTCTGGCCCGAGTGCGGCAAAATCACCGCTCAGCGGAGCGATTGTCGCAGGCTCACTGGCCAGAGGCCCCGGTTTTTGCGAGGGTCAGGCAAAACGATAACAACGTTTATTGAGCAGGAAAGGCGCGAAACATGCGTCAGATGATGATGGCCGGTCTGGCCGCGGCGGGTATTTGCCTTGCCGGTCAGGCTGTTGCGGAGAGTTCCGGGAGCTACCCGGACTTTACATTCAAGCGCGTGAAGCCGGGCAAGGGGCTGCCGGGCAAGCGGATTACCGTTCAGATCGACCCGAAGGCGCAGGCTGCTTATATAGCGGCCCTGCCCAAGCCCGCGGCCAAGGCCGAAAAGGCCGAGCCCGCGGTAGCCACGGAAGGCGAGGGCGAGGTGATCACCGCCAGCGTGGACCCTGTGGCCCTGCCGGATGCGCCGACCTATGGCTGGTTCTGGACAGAGATTTCACCTTCTCTCAGCGCCAAGGGCCCCGGACGGCTGGATGCGGCGGTGCAGATGCTCACCAACGGGCCGGAGGGCAAGGTGGTGAAGGCGCCGCGTCTGTCGCACCTCAAGAAGATCGCTGACAAGCATGGGCCGGACATCTTGAAGGCGACGATTGGCACCGATGTGTCTCCTGCGCTGGTGCTGGCGGTGATCGGGATCGAGAGCGCGGGCAAGATCGAGGCGGTCAGTTCGGCGGGGGCGCAGGGGCTGATGCAGTTGATGCCCGACACGGCGGCCCGCTTCGGCGTGGATGACGTGAACGACCCGCAGCAGAACATCAAGGGTGGCGTGGCCTACCTGAACTTCCTGATGAAGGAGTTCGACCGCGACCCGATGCTGGTGCTGGCCGGTTACAACGCGGGCGAGGGCGCGGTGAAGAAGAACAGCGGCGTGCCGCCCTATGCCGAGACCCGGGATTACGTGCCCAAGGTGCTCGCCGCCTGGACGGTGGCGCGCGGCCTGTGCCTGACCCCGCCGCAGCTCGTGAGCGATGGGTGCGTCTTCGCAGGGGGCTGACACCGTGGCAGACACCAAACCGCTGGTGCTGGACGTCGACGGCACCTTTCTGAAGACCGATCTGCTGCTCGAGAACTTCTGGGCCGGGCTGGGGCGCGACCCTCTGGCGACGCTGGCAGTGAGCTTTCGGCACCTGCGCCGGCCGGAGAAGCTGAAGGCCGCGCTCACCGGGATCGCGCCGCTGCGCACCGATCTGATGCCGGTGAACCCGGACATCAAGGCGCTGGCCGAGAAGTCGGCGGCGCGGGGCAGGGAGGTGGTGCTGGCCTCGGCCTCGCACGACTCGCTGGTGAAACAGGTGGCTGCCGACCACGGCCTCTCGGACCGGGTGTTTGCCTCGACCGGTGAGATCAACCTGAAGGGTGCGGCCAAGGCGGGCGTGCTGGTGGAGGCCTACGGCGAACAGGGCTTTGATTACGCGGGCAATGCGCCGGTGGATGCCAAGGTCTGGGACCACGCGGAAAACGTGATCATGGTGGGTGAGCAGCCCTCGGTCGCGGCGCGGCTGGCCGCCAAGGGGCGCAACGTGGTGACCTACGGCGGCGGCTGGCGCTTTGGCGATCTGATCAAGGCGCTGCGCCCGCACCAATGGGTGAAGAACGTGCTGCTGTTGCTGCCGCTGGTCGCGGCGCATGAGTTCACTTTGGCCGCGCTCTTGCCGGTGCTGGTGGGGATCATCGCCTTTTCCTTCGCGGCCTCCTCGATCTACATCGTCAACGACCTGCTCGATCTGGAGGCGGACCGGCTGCACAAGACCAAGTGCAAGCGTCCCTTTGCTGCCGGGACCGTGCCGATCGGGGTGGGGATGATCATCGCCATCGCTCTGGGTCTCTCGTCGCTAATCCTTGCGGCGGCGCTCAACTGGGCCTTCCTCGGGATCGTCGTGCTCTACATCGCCACCTCGCTGGCCTATTCGCTGAAGCTAAAGCGGATGCGATGGGTAGATATCGTGGTGCTGGCCTCGCTTTACACCATCCGCGTCGTTGCAGGCGCCGCGGCGGGGGAGGTGGCGATCACCGGGGCGATGCTGGTCTTTGTCTTTCCGGTCTTCATAACGCTGGGCTGCGTCAAGCGGATCACCGAGCTGGCGAAGGCAGAGGATGACGAGCGGCTGCCGGGGCGGGGCTATGGCCGGCCTGACCGGCATGATCTGCTGAACGTGGCGGGCATCGGGGTGTTCGGGGCGCTGCTGATCTTTTTCATCTACACGCTCTCGCCGGAGGCCAAGGCGCTTTACCCCGACCGCTGGCTGCTCTGGGCGGCGATGCCGTTTCTGGCCCATTGGCTGATCCGGATGGTGCGGATCGGGTGGCAGGGCAAGATGGATTACGACCCCATCGTGTTTGCCGCCCGCGACCGCGTGGGGCTGGGCGTGATGCTCTTCACCCTGTCGCTGATGTTCTGGGCGGCGAAGCTCTGGCAGGAGTGGTTTGGCGGGTAGGGCGTTGGGTGCCACCTAGCCAATAAACGCGCCCGCTAGAGAACCCACAAAGGCAACCACGGCAATAATAATTGGGAGCCACCATTTACCCGCCTTCTTCTGTTCAAGCGCTCTTTCGTGGAGCTTTACCGCGACAGAGATCAGCGCGGTTAGCTCTTCAGGAGTTAGCGGCCGGCGACTGTATCTATCGTAGGGCTCTCCAGAAAGTTGGTGATCGGGTGAGACTTCAGCCTCTGCATCTACATCAAAGTTGCGGGGGAGAGTTCTTCGCCAAACAAGCGAGGCCTTGTCGCCTTCTTGATTGAAACGAAAGAACTCGGGATGTGCTGCAAATACTTCGCGCCAGTAACGGCCATCGTGACGTGGCCCGCTTATTCTGTCCGCCCACTTGTCCAGATCAAGTTTATAGAATTTGTACGTGGCCATCGCCGTGAGCGCAGCGACCAAATCTGGCAGCCGACCATTTTCGAAGTACGGATTTTTCAATTGTCCCTCCTAGTTCCTAGAATGGTATATTTACTTGCATCAAATCGCATCTTTGTAGCTGCATCGGACGAATGACATCTAACAATTCAGACGTGCTTCCCGCAGGAGAACTCGATCAAGTCCCACAGCGTGCCGTAGAGGTCGCGGAAGACGGCGACGGTGCCGTAGGGGGCCTCTTTCGGGGCGCGCTCGAAGCTCACGCCCTTGGCCTTGAGGTCGTTGTAATCGCGCCAGAAATCATCGGTCTGGAGAAACAGGAACACGCGCCCGCCAGCCTGGTTGCCGATAAAAGGCTCCTGCTCTGGCTTGCTCGCGCGGGCCAGTAAAATCGAGGTTTGCCCGCCGCGCGGGCGGACAACGACCCAGCGCTTGTCTTGCTCGGGCTGGTAGCTGTCTTCCACCAATTCGAAGCCGAGGGTCTCGCAGTAGAAGGCGATGGCTTCATCATAGTCGCGGACGACGAGGGCGATGTGGGCGATGCTCTGTTTCATGGCGGCAGGTTAGGCTGGGTGGCCAGCGGGCGCACGCGGAATTCCGCGGCTGCTCGGGGGTGCGACCCTTGTAATCTGCCCAATGGAGCTGCTCTATGGCGCACCGGTAGCCGCGGAGGACGCAGGTGACGACGGTTCTTATTCTGGAAGACGATCTCGAGTTCGCGAACCTGTTGAAGATGGGGCTGGAATCGCGCGGGCACGAGGCGGAGATCGTGCGCTCTTCCCATCTGGCCATCGAGCGGCTGGAGCAGGGCGGCATTGGGATGGTGCTGGCGGATATCTACATCAAGGAAGGGGGCGCGCCGGTGCCGGACGGGGGGCTGCGGCTGACCGGGATGATCACCAAGGCGCGGCTTTCGGTGCGCCCGCCGGATTGGGCGAAGGTGCCGGTGGTGGTGATCACCGGGGCGCTGCCGCGACCGGGGCAATCGGAGATCCTCTCGGTGGCCTCATCGCTCGGTGCCGATGGGGTGCTGGCAAAGCCCTTCACGCCCGATGATCTGCATATGGAGATGCTGCGGCTGCTGCCAGAGATCGACTAGCTGCGCCTCACTCTCCGAGTGCGGCCCGCAGGGCGCGGGAGAGCTCGGCGGGCATGCAGGGTTTGCGCAGGATCGGCAGATCACTCTCGGCGTCCTCGCCCGAGATGAGCCCGGCATAGCCTGACATCAGGAGCACGGGGCGCTCGGGATCGCGCGCGAGCAGGCGCGTGGCGAGATCCATCCCGTTCATCTCGCCGGGCATGATCACGTCGCAAAGCGCGAGGTCGATCGGGGTGCCGCGTTCGACGATCTCAAGGGCTGCGGCAGCATTTGCCGCCGCTTCGACCCGGTAGCCCATGTCTTCGAGCATGATGACCATCGTGGTGCGCAGCTCTTCATCGTCCTCGGCCAGCAGGATGCTTTCGCCCCGTGCTGGCAGGATATCGGGCGGGGGCACCGGCTCTTCACGTCGATCCTCGGTGGCATCGGCGCGGGGCAGGATCAGGCGGACGGCGGTGCCGTGGCCCTCCTCGGAGTAGATCGTCAGGTCACCGCGGGACTGGCGGGCGAAGCCGTAGGCCATGGCGAGGCCGAGGCCCGTGCCCTCGCCCAGCGGCTTGGTGGTGAAGAAGGGTTCGGTGGCGCGGGTGCGGACCTCTGCCGTCATCCCCGGTCCGTCATCGGTGACCGAAAGCTCGACGTAGCGGTGCGACTCGCCTGCGCCGGGGGTGGCGCCCGCCTGCCGGTCGCCAATGCGGCCTGCGGGCAGGGTGATCGAGCGGGCATGAACGCGCAGGTGGCTGCCCATGTCGGAGGAGAGAATGGCATCGCGGGCGTTGAGGATGATGTTCAACAGAGCATTCTCGAGCTGGCCCAGATCGCAGAGAAGCTTGAGATCGGGCTCTGCCTGCGAGAACTCGATGGTGATCGTGGCGGGCAGGGCGGCCTCGGCAAGGGGGCGCAGGCCGGTGAACACGGCCTCGACCCGCTCGGCGCGGGGGGTGCCGGGGTGGCGGCTGGCGAAGGACAGCAGGCGATCGGTCAGTTCGCGGCCGCGCTCCACGGTGCGGAGAGCGCTTTGCAGCAGCACCTGCCCACGCTCGCTCTCGACCTCGCGCGCGGCAAGATCAACGGCGTAGAGGATGGTGGCGAGGTGGTTGTTGAAGTCATGCGCGATGCCGCCGGTGAGTTGGCCGAGGGCATCGAGCCGGGCCACGCGCTCGATCCTGCGGCGCTGCTGCTCCTGCTCGCTCACGTCTTCCATCGTCAGCACGTTGCGCAGCCCGAGCCCCGGCAGATCGAGGCGGGCGGCGCTGACGCGCAGCAGCCGGTCAGGCCGGCTGGAGGGGGCGGAGAGGCGCAGGTGGCAGAGTTCCTCGTGCAACCGCCCGCCCGCGTGCGCGGTAGAAAGCGGCGGCTCGGTGCGGCCTGCGGCGGAGGCTTCGGCCCATGTGATCTCGACATGTGCGGGCCAGTCGAAGGGCGTGGGCTGATCGGGGAGATCGAGCATGTCTGCCGCGGCGGGGTTGGCCAGCGCGATGCGGCCTTCGGCGGCGAAGAGCAGCCAACCGCCGATGCAGAGCAGCACGAGGATGGCGAGGGTGTATTGAATGAAGGTGTCGCGGTAGAGCCCCTCGACGCGGGCGTTGATCTGGCGGCTTGTGGTTTCGATGATGGCGGAGAAGGCGCGGGCGCTCGGCTCGTCATCCCAGCGCACGGCTGCGTCGATCTGCTCGGCGGGCCGCCCGGCGGCGTGGCCCGCGCGCACCTGTGGCACTCGGGAGCGGTAGGCCTCGACCATCTCGAGGATCGGGGCGGCCTCGAGCGCAACGCCGCCCGCCGTGGCGGAGGCCTCCAGCACGGCCAGCAGCACCAGAGCCTCGGCGGCGCGAGCCTCGGTTGCATCGCAATAGGCGGGTTCGGCCCCGCCCCGGATCACGCAGTTCTTGAAGTCGTGGATCAGCCCGGCAAAGCCGACGGTCGCCAGAAGCTCCTGCGCGGTGGTCTCGAAGCGCAGTTCGACCTGCTGGATCGAGGCGATGCGCGCTTGCAGGCTGGTGAGTGAAATGGCGAAGGTGACGATGTTGGCCAGCACGGCCAGCACCCCCGCCAGAAGCATTCCGCCTGCGCTGCGCCGTTTGGGCATATTCGCCGACCATTCCCCGATAGCGGCTGCAGGGCGGTGGCCGTGCAACCTGTGGGGGCAGCATCAGGTATAATGCGCGTGAGGTCCATGCCGCGCGTTGGGCGGCACCGGGGCGAGGAGAGTCAGACCGAGAGTTTCTTGAAGATCGGTTCGGGGACGCTGCGGATGATGGCCATGATGTAGCGCCAGAAGAACGGCGTGTAGAGCACGTTGCGGCCCTTGCGGCCTTTCTTGAGCATGTGGGCGGCGACCTGGGCGGGGGAGGCCACGAGGAACATGCCTTCGACATCCCATGTCATCGCCGTGTCGACGAAGCCGGGCTTGACGGTCATCACATGTACGCCCGAGCGGCCGAGGCGGTTGCGCAGGCCGGAGAGGTAGGTGGCGAAGCCCGATTTGGCGGCGCCGTAGACGTAGTTGCCGATGCGCCCGCGGTCGCCTGCTACGGAGCCGACGCCGATGACGAGGCCCTTGCCCTTTGCTTCGAGCTTGGGAGCGAGCATCTGGAGGAAGCGGGCGGGGCCGGTGAAACTGTCGGTCACCGTGCCGTCGATCAGGGAAGGGTCGGCGTCGATCGCGTCTTGCGGGGGCATGGAGCCGACGAAGACGGCGCAATTGATCGGACCTTCTCCGGCGAGGGTTTCGGCGGCGTCGATGATCGGGGCGAAGGTTGCGGCATCGCGGGCATCGAACCGTGCGGCCTTGGCGCTGGCGGCGCCGCGAAGGGCGAGGTCGGTGGCCTGTGCCTCGAGATCGGCCATGTCGCGGCCTGCGAGCACGAGGTTGGCGCCCTCACCGGCCAGTTGGCGGGCCATGGCGCGGGCCATGGAGGAGGTTGCGCCGAGGAGGATCCATGTTTCGTTCATTTGGCGCTCCTGAGGCTCAGGCGTTTGGTCAGGTCGGTCTCGTAGTGGTGCTCGGGGTCGCCGGCATTGACGGCCTCGGCCCATTCGGCAAGCTCGGGATACATGCCGGGGATGTCCTCGGCCCGTGCCACGGAGTCCTTGGCGAAGTAGATGCGCCCGCCCGCGGCCTTGGCCTCAGCGATCAGTTCGGAGATCAGCCCGCGGGTGCCGGTGCGGTTGCGGAAATCGACGGCCAGCGTGTAGCCCTCCATCGGGAAGCTGAGGTGCCCGGCGCGGCCCGGACCCATGCGCTTGAGCACCGCCAGCGGGGAGGCGAGGCCGGAGGTGGCGATGGCCTCGAGCATGGAGCGCAGGGTGCCGCGCGCGGTGACGGGCACAACGCATTGGAACTGGTGGAAGCCCTTCTTGCCGTAGAGCTTGTTCCAGTCGTGGATGCGGTCGAGCGGGAAGAAGAAGTCGTCAATCGGTTTGACCAGCGTGCGCCCGGCGGCGGGAACGCGGCCATAGTAGAGCTTGTTGAAGAGCCGCACCACGGGGGCGGCGAGCGCCCAGCTGGGGGCGTTGAAGGGCACCTTCCGGCCGCGTTTGGCGGGCGGCACGAGGCCTGCGCCGGTTTCACCCTCTTCGAGGATGCCGCGCCCGAGGGCCTCGCCGGTGGCGGTGGCGTCGATCCAGCCGACGGTGTAGGTGGCTTCGCTTTCGTCGAGCAGGTCGAGAAAATTCTCGAGGTTCTCGGCCCGGCGCTCGGTGACCATCATCACATCGACCTTGGCGCGCAGCAGCTTCAGCTTGGCGGAGGCGATCGGGCCGGTCTGGCCGATGCCACCGACGGTGGCCTTGAAGAGCGGGTGGGACGGGGTGAGCACCTTGCCGCTCGCCAGCGTGATCTCGGTGACGTGCTGGCCAAAGCTGCCTGCGCCGTGGTGGTTTTTGCCGTGTACGTCCATCGCGATGCAGCCGCCCACGGTGGCGAAGCCGGTGCCGGGCATGACGGCGGGCAAGAAGCCCTTGGGTGCGAGGATGCGGGCGAGGTCGGCGATGGTGGCCCCGGCCTCGACGTGGATCACCCCGTCGGCCTCGTCGAAGAACAGGATCTTGTCGAGCCGGGTCATGGTGATGGCGCGGCCTTCGCTGACCAGCGCGGCATCGCCGTAAGACCGGCAGTTGCCGATGGCGGGGGCCTCAGTGGCCAGTGGCGCGAGGGCGGCGCTGCGCTCGGGGCGGGCCAGCTCACCGGTGGCCGATTGGACCCGGCCCCAGCCTGCCCAGCTATGTTTTTTCCAGCTCATGCGACAGCCTTGGATTTTGCCTTGAGAGAGGCCCGCTCAGCGAAGGGAAAGACCAGAAGCCCGAGCCCGATGGCGAACCAGAGAGTTGTGACGCGGATGACGGCGGTGGCGGGCACCGAGACCTCCAGCGGGATGCCGTGGAGCTTGAGCAGCGCGATCATCGCCGCCTCCGCCCCGCCAACGCCACCGGGCGCACCGGTGAGGCCGCCTGCGAGGGTGGAGAGGACGAAGATCGCCACGGCGTTGAAGAAGCCGATATCGGCGCCCATCCAGCCCAACAATAGGTGGAAGGCATAGCCTTCGGCCACCCAGCCCGCGAGGCCCAGCGTGAGCGAGCCTGCGATCACCGGCGCGGTGGAGCATTGCTTGAGCGAGCGGGCGGCGGAGCGGATGCGGGCGAAGAGCCGGGGCAGCCATCCGGTGGTGCGGTAGGCCAGCGTGACCAGCGCGGTCAGCAGGGCCGGGCGTGTGGCGACGACGGCGGCGACCAGCGCCAGCACGGCGACGGTGAGCGCACCCTTGATGCCCATCGTGGAGAGCGAAAGCGCACCCGCGAGGATGAGGCCCATGGCGGCGAGGTCGGAGGCGCGGTCGACCAGCACGAGCGGGGCGGAGCGGGTGAAAGGCCAGCCAGCCTCACGGCTGATCCAGCGCATCCGGACTAGCTCGCCGACCCGGCCCGGCGTGGCCGTCATCGCGAAGCCGCCGAGGAAATGGCGGATGTTGGCGCGTAGGCCGAGCGGGATGCCGAGGCGGCAGGCAAAGAGGTGCCAGCGCAGGCCACGGAAGAGATAATTGACGAGGCTGAGGGCCAGCAGGGCGGCGAGTTGCAGCACCGAGAGCTGCATGACCTGCTCCCAGCTCTCCTCCCAGCCGCCCGCGAGGGCGAGGCCGAGGAAGCCGAGGGCGAAGAGGCCGAGCAGCACGAGCACAAAGTAAAGCTCCCGCCCCACGCGGGGCAGGCCGGGGCGCCGTTTGGTGCCGGGAGATGAGCTGCTCGTCGCCATTGTCATTGCTCGCTCGGGTAGCAACAGATTAGGGCAATAATGTGAAGTTGTTTCCGTTTTCTCAACGGTTAAACGGAAACGGGCCGCCCGGTGTGGGGCGGCCCGATCTGCGGTGCTAAAGCTGCGCGATTTGCGCGCAGCCTGTGCGGTTAGACGATGGTGGCCTGGGTGGCGGCGCGCAGCTCTTCTTCGGTCACGCCATCGGCGAGTTCGACGATCTTGAGACCGCCCTCGACCACGTCGAGCACACCGAGGTTGGTGATGATCCGGTCGACGACGCCTGTGCCGGTGAGCGGCAGGGTGCATTCCTTCAGCACCTTGCTGTCGCCGTGCTTGTTGGTGTGGTCCATCACCACGATCACGCGGCCGACGCCGGCGACGAGATCCATCGCGCCGCCCATGCCCTTCACGAGCTTGCCGGGGATCATCCAGTTGGCGAGATCGCCGTTCTCGGCCACTTCCATCGCGCCAAGGATCGCCGCGGCAATCTTGCCGCCGCGGATCATGCCGAAGCTGGTGGCGCTGTCGAAGTAGCTGGTGCGGCGCAGCTCGGTGATTGTCTGCTTGCCGGCGTTGATCAGGTCGGGGTCTTCCTCGCCCTCGAAGGGAAAGGGGCCCATGCCGAGCATGCCGTTTTCGGACTGTAGGGTGATGTCCTTGTCGCCCACGTAGTTGGCCACCAGCGTCGGGATGCCGATGCCGAGGTTCACATACCAGCCGTCTTCGAGCTCATCTGCCGCGCGGGCGGCCATTTGATTGCGATCCCAAGGCATTATGCGTCCTCCTTCTTGCGCGTGGTGCGCTGCTCGATCCGCTTTTCGTGCTCGCCCTGGATGATGCGATGCACGTAGATGCCGGGCAGGTGGATGTGGTCGGGGTCGAGGCTGCCGGTGGGCACGATCTCCTCGACCTCCATCACGCAGACCTTGCCGCACATGGCCGCCGGCGGGTTGAAGTTGCGGGCGGTCTTGCGGAAGACGCAGTTGCCGGTCTCGTCGGCCTTCCAGGCCTTGACGATGGCGACATCCGCGAAGATGCCCTCTTCGAGGATGTAATCCTTGCCGCCGAAGCTCTTCACTTCCTTGCCCTCGGCGATCACCGTGCCGACGCCGGTGGCGGTGTAGAAGCCGGGGATGCCGCAGCCGCCGGCGCGCATGCGCTCGGCGAGGGTGCCCTGGGGGTTGAACTCAAGCTCTAGCTCGCCGGAGAGATACTGCCGCATGAACTCGGCGTTCTCGCCCACGTAGGAGCTGAGCATCTTCTTGATCTGCTTGGTATCGAGCAGCTTGCCGAGGCCAAAACCGTCGACGCCACAGTTGTTGGAGGCGATCGTCAGATCCTTGGTGCCGCTCTCCACGATGGCGTCGATCAGAAGCTCGGGGATGCCGCAGAGGCCGAAACCGCCCGCCGCGATGAACATGCCGTCGAACAGGAGGCCGTCGAGCGCCTCCGCCGCGGAGCCGTAGACTTTTTGCATGGGAACTCCTCTTTGCGCTGGCCCCGTTGTCACGCGGCGCGGGGGAGGAGTCAATGAAATGCTGCGGTGCGGCGGGGGCGGCGCGCCTGCTGCGCGGGGATCAGCCCTGCTGTTCGGCCTCGGAGGCCTCGCCCTGCTTGCGGGCCTCGCGGCGGTCGAACCACTCGAAGACCCAAGCGAGGGTCAGCCCGGCAAGGCCCCAGACAAAGACGGCGCCCAGCGTATAACCCGCGATCTGGGGGCCGCTCATCTCGGCGCCCGCCTGCACGCTGTCCACATAGGCGCCCGCCGCACGGACCAGCCCGTAGGCCACCCCGCAGATGGGCATGACCACCATGGGGTTGATGCAATCGTAGATCTTGCGGAACATCCGGCGCCTCTTCTGCTGTGCAAAACGTGGTTAATCCGCGTTTCAGGCAGGAGAGGCGCGAGATTGCGGTAATCCCGTGGCAGGGATTACTTTTTGGCGGCTGTCTTCTTCGCCGGAGCCTTCTTTGCGGCGGGCTTCTTGGCCGTTGTTTTCTTGGCTGCCGCCTTCTTGGCGGGGCGCTTCTTGCCCTTGGAGGCGGCTTTCTCGGCGATCAGCTCAACGGCGGCTTCCATGGTAAATTGCTCCGGGTCGGAGCCCTTGGGCAAGGTGGCGTTGATCTTGTCCCACTTCACGTAGGGGCCGTATTTGCCCTCCATGATCGCCACAGGGCCGCCCGCCTCGGGGTGTTCGCCCAGCTCGCGCAGGGTCTTGGCGGCGCCGCGCCCGCCGCGCGAGGCGACCTTTTCGGCCAAGAGCTGGACGGCGCGGTTCATCCCCACTTCCCAGACTTCATCGAGGCCTTCGAGGTTGGCATTGGTGCCGCCCCGGTCGGAGGTGCTTTCGGCGTGTTTCAGGTAAGGCCCGTAGCGCCCGATGTTGGCCCAGACGTTCACGCCATCTTCGGGGTGCGTGCCGATCAGGCGGGGCAGGGAGAGCAGCTTGACGGCGGTGGCCAGCTCCAGCTCTTCAGGCTTCCACTCCTTGGGGACCGACTGGCGCGGGGGCTTCTTGTTGTCTTCGGTGACCTCGCCGCGCTGGACGTAGGGGCCGAAGCGGCCCTTCATGACCCAGATCTTGTCACCACCGTCTTCGCCCAGCAGTTTGCCCTCGGGCGGGATCGCGCTTTTCTCGGCCTCGGGATCGGGCGGGCCGAAGGGGCGGGTGTAGCGGCATTCGGGATAGTTCGAGCAGCCGATAAAGGCGCCGCCGGAGCGCGCGGTGCGCATGGAGAGCCGGCCCTTGCCGCAGTTGGGGCAAAGGCGCGGGTCGCCACCCTCGGGCAGCGGCGGGAAGAGGTGCGGCTCGAGCACCTCGTTGATCTTTTCGAGCACCTCGGTGATGCGCAGCTCGGAGGTCTCTTCGATCGCGGCCTTGAAATCACGCCAGAAACTGGCGAGCACCGAGGTCCACTGGGCATCGCCTGCCGAGATCTCGTCGAGCTCCTCCTCCAGTTTGGCGGTGAACTCGTAGCCCACGTAGCGGCGGAAATAGTTGGTGAGGAACACCGTCACCAAGCGGCCCTTGTCCTCGGGGATGAGGCGGCCCTTGTCCTTGGTCACATACTCGCGGTCCTGAATCGTGGTGACGATCGAGGCGTAGGTGGAGGGGCGGCCGATGCCGAGCTCTTCCATCCGCTTGACCAGCGTGGCCTCGGTGTAGCGGGGCGGGGGCTGGGTGAAGTGCTGATCGGGCGTGACCGATTGCTTGGCGGTGGCATCGCCCTCGGCGACCTGCGGCAGGCGGCGGTCGTCGTCATCGACCACCTCGTCGTCGCGGCCCTCTTCATAGACCTTCAGGAACCCGTCGAAGAGCACCACCTGACCGGTGGCGCGCAGCTCGACCTGGCCATCCTTGGAGCCAACGGTGACGGTGGTGCGCTCGAACTTCGCGCTGGCCATCTGGGAGGCGAGCGTACGCTTCCAGATCAGGTCGTACAGCTTGCGCTGGTCGGCCTCGAGATTGAGGCTGTCAGGGTCCGCGCTCATATCCGTGGGGCGGATACATTCGTGGGCTTCCTGCGCGTTCTTGGCCTTGTTCTTGTAGATGCGCGGCTCGCCCGGCACATACTCCTTGCCGAAACGCGCGCCGATGGCATCGCGGGCGGCGGCGACGGCCTCTGGGGCCATGTCGATGCCATCCGTCCGCATGTAGGTGATATGCCCGGCTTCGTAGAGCCGCTGCGCCGTGCCCATGCAGGCCCGCGCGCCCATGCCGAACTTGCGGCTCGCCTCCTGCTGGAGCGTGGAGGTCATGAAGGGGGGCGAGGGGTTGCGGGTGTTGGGCTTGGCCTCGACCGACTGCACAGAGAGGTCACGGCTGTTGATCGCCTGAACCGCCAGCTCGGCGGCGGTCTCGTTCTCGATGTCGTAGCGGTCGAGCTTCTTGCCGCCCAGAACAGTGAGCCGGGCCTCGAAGTTCTGGCCGCGCGGGGTGGTAAGCATGGCCTTGACCGACCAGTACTCGCGGGCGCGGAAGGCCTCGATCTCCATTTCGCGCTCGACGATGAGGCGCAGGCAGACCGACTGCACGCGGCCAGCGGAACGGGCACCGGGCAGCTTGCGCCAGAGCACGGGGGAGAGGTTGAAGCCCACGAGATAATCGAGCGCGCGGCGGGCGAGGTAGGCCTCGACCAGCTCCATATCAATGTCGCGCGGCTCGGCCATGGCCTTGGTCACGGCGTCCTTGGTGATCGCGTTGAAGGTGACGCGGGAAACCGGCGTATCCTTCTTGATCGACTTGCGCTTGGTCAGCGCCTCCTTGAGGTGCCAGCTGATCGCCTCGCCCTCGCGGTCGGGGTCGGTTGCGAGGATGAGCGCGTTGTCATCCTTCAGGGCGTTGGCGATGGCGGCGACGTGCTTTTTGCTGTCGGACGCCACCTCCCATTTCATCTCGAACTCATGCTCGGGGTCGACCGAGCCATCCTTTGGCGGCAGGTCGCGGACGTGGCCGTAGGAGGCCAGAACGGTATAGTCGGAGCCCAGATATTTGTTGATTGTCTTGGCCTTGGCGGGGGACTCGACAACGACAACTGGCATGGGGCGCCTTTCAGGGCTGGGGGGTGACTCGAATTGGCGCGCAACATGTGGGGGCTGTTGCCGCCTTGTCAATGGAGCCATTCACGCCTCGGCGCCGGGCCTCGCGCGAGCGCGCGTGGGGTGGCCTCCGGGGGTGGCGGATCACGCAGTCTTGACGATGAGGCCGCCGGGCTGGCGGGCGATCCGACCATCGAGCTCAAGCGAGAGCAGGTTTTCGGAGAGGCGCTGGGCAGGGACCGAGAGGTCGCGGGCGAGCTGGTCTTCGGCCATCGGCGAGGGGCCGATGAGGCCGAGGATGCGGGCGTGGAGGCTGGTGGTCTCGGCCTTGGGGCGCTCGGGCGCGCGGGGCAGGTCGGCGGGCTGGGGGGGCTTGGTGTCTGCGGGCTGGGCGGCGGCGGGGCCGAGCGCCTCCAGCACGTCATCGGCGCCGCGCACGAGGGTCGCGCCATCGCGGATGAGCATGTTGCAGCCAGAGGCGCGGGCATCGAAGGGGTGGCCGGGCACGGCGAGCACCTCGCGGCCCTGATCCAGCGCCATGCGAGCGGTGATGAGGCTGCCGGAGCGGGCACCGGCCTCGACAACGACCACACCGCGGGCGAGGCCGGAGATGATGCGGTTGCGCTTGGGAAAGTGCCGCGCCTGTGGTTGCAGGCCCGGCGGCTCCTCGGAAAGGATCAGCCCGCCCTCGGCGATCCGGGCCATCAGCGCGGCGTTCTCCTGCGGGTAGGTCACATCGACCCCGCCGGCGACCACGGCGATGGTGCCGCTGTCCAGCGCGGCCTTGTGAGCCTCGGCATCGACCCCGCGGGCGAGGCCGGAGGCGATGACATGGCCAGCGCGGCCCAGCTCCCCGGCCAGCCGCCCTGCCATGCGGCGACCGAGGGAGGAGGCGTTGCGCGCGCCGATCACGGCGAGGGTGGGTTTGTTGAGAAGAGTGAGGTCGCCCTGCGCCCAGAGCAGGGGCGGGGCATCGGGCAGGTCGCGCAGGGCGGTGGGGTACTGCGGCTCGCCCGCGGCAATGAGTCGGGCGCCGTGGCGCTTGCCTGCGGCGAGTTCCTTTGCGGCGAGATCGCGGGGGAAGGCGTGATACTGGCTCACCCCGGCGGCCGCGGCGACCTGCGGCAGGGCCTCGAGGGCGGCAGGGGCGCTGCCATGCTCGGCCATCAGGCGATAGAATGTCGTGGGGCCCACCCGGCGAGAGCGCAAGAGACGAAGCCACGCCAGCTTATCTTCTTCCGAGGTGGGTGGTGCGAGGGGGGGTGGGGAAGAAAACAAATCCACGCCAACGTCGCTCCGTCTGCTTGCAGGTTCTGTTTTAGGCTTAAGTGGTTAACCGGCTATTAACGGGCCGGGAGATTTTGGGCAGAAATGCGAAATTTTTCTCGCGGCGTAGGGATGCCGCCGATTTATCAATGTAAATCATGCGCTTGGCGGATGTGGCGAGTTAGAGGCCACCCGCCACAGCGAAAATCCGGGGCGAGAGGCGCCCCGGAGCCTGCGGAAACATGGTTAACCGCGCAGGGTCAGGCGCCCGCACCGCCAACGGTAAGGCCACCGATCCGAAGAGTGGGCAGGCCCACGCCGACCGGCACCCATTGGCCAGCCTTGCCGCAAGTACCGATGCCGGGATCGAGTGCCATGTCGTTGCCGATGGCGGTGATGTTCTTCAGCGAGGTCGCGCCGTCGCCGATAAGTGTGGCCCCCTTCACCGGCGCGCCGACCTTGCCGTTCTTCACCCGGTAGGCCTCGGTGCAGGAAAACACGAACTTGCCGGAGGTGATATCGACCTGCCCGCCGCCAAAGCCGACGGCGTAGAGCCCGTCTTCCAGCCCGGCAAGGACCGAGTCGGGGCTTTCGGTGCCGCCGAGCATGTAGGTGTTGGTCATACGGGGCATCGGCGGGTGGGCGTGGCTTTGGCGCCGTCCGTTGCCGGTGGCGGGCACGCCCATGAGGCGGGCGTTCTGGCGATCCTGCATGTAGCCGACGAGCACGCCGTCTTCGATCAGGGTGGTCTTGGACGAGGGCGTGCCTTCGTCGTCGACCGAGATCGAGCCGCGGCGGTCGGAGATTGTGCCGTCATCCACCACGGTCACGCCCTTGGCGGCGACCTGCTGGCCCATCAGCCCGGCGAAGGCGGAGGTGCCCTTGCGGTTGAAGTCGCCCTCCAGCCCGTGGCCCACGGCCTCGTGCAGCAGGATGCCGGGCCAGCCGGGGCCAAGCACCACATCCATCACCCCGGCGGGCGCGGGCTCGGCGCCGAGGTTCACCAGCGCGATTCGCAGCGCCTCGCGGGCGGCGGGTTGCCACATGGCGGGGTCGATCAGCCCGCCCAGTTCCACCCGGCCCCCGCCGCCGTGGCTGCCGCTCTCACGGCGGCCGTTCTCCTCGACGATGAGCGACACGTAGATGCGGGTCATGGGCCGGGTATCGGAGACGGTGGTGCCATCGGGCCGGAGGATCACCACCTCTTGCAGTGCAGCGGAAAGCGAGGCGGAGACTTGGACGACCCGGCTGTCGAGATCGCGGGTGAAGGCATCTATCTCTGCAAGGGTCTCGATCTTGACCGGAAACTCGACACCCTCGATCGGGTCGGCATCGCCGTAGAGTCGGCGGTTGGTTGCTTTGGGGCCGGGGGCGAGCACGCCGCCGCCGTCACCCACGGCAAGCCGCGCGGTCTCGGCGGCGCGCAGCAGGGCCTTTTCGGAGAGCTCGGTGGAATGGGCGTAACCGGAGGTCTCGCCCTTCACCGCGCGCAGGCCGAATCCCTCGGATGTATCGAAGCTGGCGGTCTTGACCCGGCCATCCTCGAACACGAGGCTCTCGGAGGCGCGGCGCTCCAGAAACAGCTCGCCATCTTCGGCGCCATCGGTGGCCGCACGGAGCGCCCGCAGGGCTGCGCCCTCGTCGAGGCTTGTTTCAAAGGGGCGGAAGCTGCTGGACATTTCATTTCCTCGGTCGATTTTTCCGGCCCGCGCGCCACATTGCCGCGCTGGAACCGCTTGAGAGATCGGATGTAATATGGTTTGAGACGCGCGAAGGAACAACGGGTGGACCGCGAACGCCACCCCGCAGACGCGCTTCAGGACAAGCGAAGGGACGTGCCGATGAAGATTTCCAAGCTCCTTGCCGCCGTGACGACCGGCCTCATGATGGCCTTTCACGGTGTTGCCGCCCACGCCCAGGACGGGATCGAGGGGCTCGAATCCATCGGCAAGCCGCATGAAAAGGGCATTGCCTGGCAGCCTGCCGCCACCGAGCTGGCGCGCGACATTCACTGGCTGGAAGGCATGGTGAACGTGATCATCATCGCCATCTCGCTTTTCGTGGTGGCGCTGCTGGCGATCATCATCCTGCGCTTCAACCAGAAGTCGAACCCGAAGCCTGCAAACTTCACCCACAACACCCCTCTTGAAATCGCATGGACCCTCGGGCCCATCGTGATCCTCGTGTTCATCGGCGCCTTCTCGCTGCCGGTGCTGTTCAAACAGCAGGAAATCCCCGAGCCGGAACTGACCATCAAGGCCACCGGCTACCAGTGGTACTGGGGCTACGAGTACCCCGAAGAGGGCATTGCCTTCGACAGCCTGATGCTCGCCCGCGACGAGCTGGAAGAGTATGGCTACGCCCCCGACGAGTACCTGCTGGCGACCGACAACGCCGTGGTGATCCCGGTGGATACCGTTGTCGTCGTCCGCGTGACCGGTGCCGACGTGATCCACTCCTGGACCATTCCGGCCTTCGGTGTGAAGCAGGATGCCGTACCGGGCCGGACCGCCGAGCTGTGGTTCAAGGCCGAGCGCGAGGGCATTTACTTTGGCCAGTGTTCGGAGCTGTGCGGCAAGGACCACGCCTATATGCCGATCACCGTGAAGGTGGTGAGCCAGGAGGCCTATGCCCAGTGGCTCGAGATGGCCACCGAGGAATTCGCCGGGCGCGCGCCTGCGGTGAAGGTGGCTTCGGCCGACTGAACAGTCTTCCGGGCGGGCCGCTGAGGCGCCGCCCGGCCATGTGCTACTGCGCGGGCGATGCGAACAGGGCCCGCTAGGGAGGCAGACGATTTGAGCGACGTGAATGCATATGAGCGGACGGAAGAGCCGGGCTTCGGGGACTATGTTGCCCTGTTGAAGCCGCGGGTGATGTCGCTTGTGGTTTTCACCGCGATGGTGGGCCTGCTGGTTGCTCCGGTGCCGGTGCACCCGTTCATCGCCTTCACCTCCATTCTCTTCATCGCCATCGGGGCAGGGGCCTCGGGTGCGCTGAACATGTGGTGGGATGCCGACATCGACGCCGTGATGAGCCGGACGCAGAAGCGCCCGATCCCGGCGGGCAAGGTGCAGCCGGGCGAGGCGCTGGGCCTCGGCGTGGCGCTCTCTGGCCTTTCGGTGATGATGCTCGGCCTTGCGGCCAACCTCGCCGCCGCCGCGCTGCTGGCCTTCACCATTTTCTTCTACGCGGTCATCTACACGATGATCCTCAAGCGCTGGACGCCGCAGAACATCGTGATCGGCGGCGCCGCCGGGGCGTTCCCGCCGATGGTGGGATGGGTCGCCGCAACTGGCTCCGTCAGCCTTGAAGCAGTGCTGATGTTCGGCCTGATCTTCTTCTGGACGCCGCCGCACTTCTGGGCGCTGTGCCTGTTCATGAAGTCGGACTATGCCGATGCCAAGGTGCCGATGCTGACCGTGACCCACGGCCATGACGCCGCGCGCCGCCAGATCTTCATCTACACCCTCGTGCTGGCCGCCTCGGCGCTGGCGCTGGGCTTCACCTCGATTGCCGGGCCGGCCTATATTGCCACCGCCTTGGTGATGAACGCGCTTTTCGCCAAGGGCGCATGGGCCATTCTGCGGCGGACGACCGAGGCCGCGCAGGCCGATGGTTACAAGGTCGAGAAGAGCTTCTTCAAGCTGTCACTGATCTACCTGACGCTGCACTTTGGTGCCCTGCTGGCCGATGCCGCGCTGCGGGCGCTGGGCCTGATCGGGGGCGCGGCATGATCCGGGCGGAACACGAGCTGCACCAGCGTCGGCTGGGCCGTAACGTGGGCGTTGCCCTGTCGCTGGTGGCGCTGATCGCCATCGTGCTGGGCCTGACCTTTGTGAAGGTCACCCGCGGCGGTGGCGCGGCGGCGCTCGAAGGGTTCGACCATGCGGTGCGCCCGGGCATGACCACGCCCGAGACCACTGCAGGGGAGGGCAACTGATGGCCGCTCCCGAGAAGCAGAATGCCCGCGTTGCGCTTTATGCGGTGAGCGTTGTCGTCTTCATGGGCGCGATGGCCTGGGTGGCGGTGCCGTTCTACAACTGGTTCTGCAAGGTCACCGGCTACGGCGGCACCACCTCGGTGGCCGAGGGCAGCAGCGACGTGGTGCTCGACCGCGAGATCACCGTGCGCTTCGATGCCAACCTCGACGCCAAGATGGCGTGGGAGTTCAAGCCGGTGCAGCAGAAGATGACGCTGAAGATCGGCGAGACCGGCCTTGCGTTTTACGAAGCCTACAACCCGACCGACCGGCCGATTGCCGGGCAGGCCAGCTACAATGTGGCCCCCTTCGTCGCCGGTGGGTATTTTGACAAGATCGACTGCTTCTGCTTCACCGAGCAGGTGCTGCAACCCGGCGAGCGGGTGCAGATGCCGGTGAGCTTTTATGTCGACCCGGAGATCGTGAACGACCGCGATGCCAAGTTCACAAACTCGATCACCCTGAGTTATACCTTCTACGAAATCGACCTGCCGGAAGAGCAGGCGGCCCTGCAAGGCTCCGCTGACGCGGCTGTGGCGCAGAACTAACGAGAGACACTGAAAAGACCGTCCGAGGACCCAAACATGGCCCACGAAAAGAACCACGACTTCCATATTCTCAATCCCTCGATCTGGCCCTTTGCAGGTGCCGTTGCGGCCTTCGTCATGCTGTTTGGCGCGGTGCAATGGATGTCTCCGCAGGTTGAGACCAACCAGCCCTGGATCTTCCTGCTGGGCTTCATCGGCGTGCTCTACGTCATGTTCGCCTGGTGGTCCGAGGTGGTGGACGAGAGCCAGGTCGGCGATCACACCCCGGTGGTGCGGATCGGCCTGCGCTACGGCTTCATCCTCTTCATCATGTCGGAGGTGATGTTCTTCGCCGCATGGTTCTGGAGCTTCTTCAAGCACGCCATGTATCCGATGAACCCCGAGGTCGATCAGGCCCCTGCCGTCGACGGCATCTGGCCGCCCGCCGGGATCGAGACCTTCGACCCGTGGCACCTGCCGCTGATCAACACGCTGATCCTGCTCTGCTCGGGCATGGCCGCCACATGGGCACACCACGCGCTGGTGCATGAGAACAACCGCAAGGCCATGGCCGAAGGGCTGATCCTTGCCGTGGTGCTGGGCCTGATCTTCACCGTGCTGCAGGCCTACGAATACAGCCACGCGGCCTTCGGCTTCTCGGGCAACATCTACGGTGCCAACTTCTTCATGGCGACCGGTTTCCACGGCGCGCATGTGATCATCGGCACGATCTTCCTGTTCATCTGCTACCTGCGCCTGCGGGCCGGGCATTTCAGCCAGGAAAAGCACATCGGCTTCGAGGCTGCCGCCTGGTACTGGCACTTCGTGGACGTGGTCTGGCTCTTCCTCTTTGCCGCGGTCTACATCTGGGGCGGCTGAGGCTGGTGCAGAGTCGGGACAGGTCCCGACCTACGAGATACCAACGCGGGCCGGAGACGGCCCGCGTTCGGCTTTGAAGGACACCCCATGCGCTACCTCTTCCCGGCCATCCTCGGCATCTGCGGCATCGCCATTCTGGTGAGCCTCGGCACGTGGCAGTTGCGGCGGTTGGCGTGGAAAGAGGCGATGCTGGCGGAGATCGACGCCCGGATCACCGCCGCCCCGGTCGCTGTTCCGGTCGCGCCCGACCCGGAGGCCGACCGCTACCTGCCGGTCGAGGCAGAGGGCGATCTGGGCGGGGAGGGGCTGATGGTGCTGGCCTCGATCAAGCAGGTGGGCGCGATCCACCGGTTCATCACCACGCTGACCACGCCGGAGGGCCGGGTGCTGCTGGTCGATCTCGGCTACCGCAGGATCGTCTCGGCCGATGCCTCGGTGCCTGAGGGGGCCGTGCGGCTCACCGGCAACCTGCACTGGCCCGAGGAAATTGACAGTTACACCCCCACGCCCGATGGCACCCTGTGGTTTGCCCGTGACGTGCCCGCGATGGCCGAGGCGCTGGGTGCGGAGCCGGTGCTCATCGTCGCCCGCGACATTACCCCCGGCTCAACCATCACCCCGCTGCCGGTGAGCAGCGCGGGCATCCCCAACGACCACCTTGAATACGCGCTCACGTGGTTCGGGCTGGCGCTGGTGTGGCTGGGGATGACACTCTTCCTCATGTGGCGTATCAAGCGCCGCACCGTCTGAAGGACTTCCCATGCGCTATATCTCCACCCGGGGGCAGGCCCCCGTTCTGAGCTTTGAAGAGGCCATGCTGACCGGCCTCGCCCGTGACGGCGGGCTCTACCTGCCCGAGACCGTGCCCACGATGAGCGAGGCCGAGATCGCGGCGCTGGCCGGGGTGAGCTACGAGGAGGCGGTGGCGCGGGTGATCGCGCCCTTCATCGGGGACGCGCTTGGCACGCCGGAGGAGGTGAAGGCGCTGATCGGGCGGGCCTATGCGGGCTTTGGTCACCCGGCGCGGGCGCCGCTGAAGCAACTGGCGGACAACCACTTTCTGCTGGAGCTGTTCCACGGGCCGACGCTGGCGTTCAAGGACTTTGCAATGCAGCTCATCGGGCAGATGTTCCAGACCGTGCTGAAGCGCAATGGCCGCAAGATCACCATCGTCGGGGCCACCTCGGGCGATACAGGCTCGGCGGCGATCGAGGCCTTTGCCGGGCTCGACAATGTGGATGTGTTCATCCTCTTCCCCCATGGTCGGGTGTCGGAGGTGCAGCGGCGGCAGATGACCACGCCGGAGGCTGCCAACGTGCATGCGCTCGCGGTGGATGGTGACTTTGACGATTGCCAAGGGATGCTGAAAGAGATGTTCGCGGATTTCGACTTCCGCGACGAGGTCGGGCTGGCGGGCGTGAACTCGATCAACTTTGCCCGGGTGCTGGCGCAGATCGTCTATTACTTCACCTCTGCCGTGGCGCTTGGGGCGCCGCACCGGAAGGTCAGCTTTGCCGTGCCCACGGGCAACTTCGGCGATATCTTCGCGGGGTTCCTGGCCAAGCAGATGGGCCTGCCGATCGAGCAGCTGATTGTGGCGACCAACCAGAACGACATTCTGCACCGCTGCCTGACCACGGGCGACTATGCCAAGGCCGGGGTAAAACCCTCGATCAGCCCGTCGATGGATATTGAGGTCAGTTCAAATTTTGAACGCGCGCTGTGGTTTGCCTATGGCAAGGACGGAGCTGCCGTGGCGGCGCTGATGGACGAGCTGAAGGCGGGCAAGTTCCGGGTGAGCGAGAACGCGATGGGTGCGCTGACGGAGCATTACACCTCTGGCCGGGTCAGCGAGGACGAGACCAAGGCGGAAATTGAACGGATGTTCAAGGAGACCGGCGAGGTGATCTGCCCGCATACCGCCGTAGGCACCCGCGTGGCCCGCGACCACCTTGGCGCGACGCCTGTGGTAACGTTGGCCACGGCGCATCCGGCCAAGTTCCCCGCTGCGGTGGAGGAGGCCTGCGGCGTGCATGCTGCCCTTCCCAACCGCATGGCTGACCTATATGACAGGTCGGAACGGGTGACGCGGGTCGAGAACGACCTTGGCGCCATCGAAGCTCTCATCAGGGAAAGGCGGTCTGCGTGAGCGTGCAAATCGACAGGCTTGGCAATGGAATGCGTATCGTGACCGAGGCGATGCCCGGTCTTGCGAGTGCCTCCGTGGGCCTGTGGATCAACGCGGGCGGGCGCCATGAGCGGGTGGAGCAGAACGGGATTGCCCACTTTCTCGAGCACATGGCCTTCAAGGGCACGGCGCGGCGCTCGGCTCTGCAGATTGCCGAGGAAATCGAGGACGTTGGCGGCTACATCAACGCCTACACCGGCCGCGAGATGACCGCCTACTACGCCCGCGTTCTGGCCGCCGATGTGCCGCTGGCGCTGGATGTGATTGCCGATATCGTGCTGGAACCCGCCTTCGACCTTGGCGAGATCGAGGTGGAGCGCGGGGTGATCCTGCAGGAGATCGGGCAGGCGCTGGACACACCGGATGACATCATCTTCGACTGGCTTCAGGAGGCTGCCTATCCGGGGCAGGCGATGGGGCGCACGATCCTTGGCCCGCCTGAGCGGATTCAGGCATTTGGCCGGGGCGATCTGGCGGGTTTCGTGGCCGAGCATTACGGGCCGGAGCATCTGGTGCTGGCTGCGGCTGGCGCGGTGGATCACGACCAGATCGTGAAGCTGGCAGAGAAGGCCTTTGGCCATCTCACCCCGCGCCCGATGCGCTGCGAGGAGCCTGCGCGGTTTGTTGGCGGCGAGACGCGCGAGATCCGCCCGCTGGAGCAGGTGCATTTTGCGATGGGCCTTGAAAGCCCGAACTATCGCGACCCAGACATTTACACCGCGCAGATCTACGCCAGCGCGATGGGGGGCGGCATGTCGTCCCGCCTGTTTCAGGAGCTGCGCGAGAAGCGCGGCCTCTGCTACTCGATCTATGCCCAGGCCGGGGCCTATGGCGACACCGGGCTCATGACGATTTACGCGGGCACCAGCGGCGAAGATATAACCGGGCTCTCGGAGGTCGTCATCGACGAGCTGCGCCGGGCGGGGGATGACCTGAGCCATGCCGAGCTGGAGCGCGCCCGCAACCAACTTAAGGCCGGGCTGCTGATGGGGCTGGAAGGCCCCTCGAGCCGCGCCGAGCGTAATGCGCGGATGGTCACCATCTGGGACCGTGTGCCCGCCACCGCCGAAACGGTGGAGAAGATCGACGCGGTGACCCTCGACGACCTGCGCGGCTTTGCCTCGCGGCTTGCCTCCGATGCGCCCGCCGCGCTGGCGCTTTACGGCCCCGCCGAGCGTGCGCCCGGTCTGAGCGGGCTGAAGGAGCGGCTGGCAGCCTGATGCGGCTGGGGCGGCGAAAGGTTCGGATCGATACGCCGCGCCTGCTGCTGCGCCCGCCCGCCCATGGCGATTTTCGGGCATGGAGCGACCTGCGCCGGGACAGCCGCGAATTTCTGACACCCTGGGAGCCGACTTGGGCCAACGACCATCTTTCGCGCAAAAGCTTTACAAATCGTGTCTACTGGGCGCAGCGGGCGATTGGCGGTGGCTCCGCGGTGCCGCTCTTCCTGTTCAAGCGTGAGACCGAGGGGCTGCTGGGGGCGATCACGCTCGACAACATCCGCCGCGGTCCGGCGCAATCAGGCACCCTTGGCTACTGGATTGGCGAGCCGTTCAAACGGCAGGGGTTCATGAAGGAAGCCATTGAAGCGGTTGTGCATTATGGCTTCACCGGGCTGGACCTGAGCCGCATCGAGGCCGCCTGCCTGCCAGAGAACGCCGCCTCGCGCGGGGCGCTGGAGAAATGCGGCTTCAAATACGAGGGCGTGGCCCAGAGCTACCTGCAGATCAACGGGCGGTGGCGAAATCATGTGCTTTACGCCAATTTGCGCCGCGATCGGCGCGGGCGCACCGAGGCGGGCGCGTAAACTTTTCGTGCAGGGCGGGACGGGGCCGGTTTTTGCGGTAGCGTGAGCGGCAGGAGGCGCCGCCCATGCTCAGACCGTTCACCGCCCTTGCCGGGCTCATCGCATTTGCCAGCTCCGTAGCCGCGCAGGACAGGCGGCCATCGCATTGCATAGCTCTGGCCGAGGCGACGCCCGGCATGGCCTATGTGCAGAAGGCCTCGTGGGCCGCGCCGGTGGCCGAGGATGCGGTGCGGATCACCTATGTCGACCACTCGGTCTACGTGATCCAGACCGAGGGCGGGCTGGCGGTGGCGACCGATTACAACGGCTACCTCGGGCCGGAAGATCTGGTGCCGGATGTGGCGACGATGAACCATGCGCACAGCTCGCATTGGACGCCAAACCCCGACCCGCGCATCCCAAACGTGCTGAAGGGCTGGGGCGATGGCGCGGGGCCGGCGGACCATCACCTCGACCTCGGGGAAATGCTGATCCGCAATGTGCCGACCGACATTCGCCAAGGCTTTGGCGGGGTGGAGGAGGACGGCAACTCTATCTTCATCTTCGAGGTCGCGGGGCTGTGCATTGGACACCTCGGCCACCTGCATCACGAGCCGAACGCCGAGCAATACGCGGCGCTGGGGCGGCTCGACGTGGTGATGGCGCCGGTGGATGGCGGCATGACGGTGGATATCGCCACCATGCAGAGCATCGTCAGCCGCTTGCGTTCGTCCATCGTGCTGCCGATGCACTGGTTTTCAGGCTACTCGCTGGAGCAGTTTCTGGAGGGCATGGCGGGCGAGTTCGTGATCGACCGGCGCGTTGACAGTTCGTTTACCGTGTCGCTCCGCGATCTGCCGTCACGCCCAACGATCGTGGTGCTCCAGCCTGCGGTGCTCTCTGGCTTCGATTGAATTTTGCGCCGGGCCGTGCGTAATGGCCCTATGCTGAATGATGCGACCCCCGAGATTGTTAACCGTTTTCGCGAAATTCTGCCTGAGGGCGTCGTTCGCGATGTGGAGCAAAGATACCTCGAAGAACCGAGAGACAGGTTAACGGGCCGGGCAGGGGCGGTGATTTGCCCCGGCACGGCGGAGGAAGTCGCCTCTGTCTTGCGGCTGGCCAGCGAGCTGCGCGTGGGCTTGGTGCCCTACGGCGGCGGCACGGGGCTGGTCGGGGGGCAGGTGGCGCCCGACGGGCCGGTGCCGCTGGTGCTGAGCCTCGAGCGGATGAAAGCGGTGCGCGGCATCTGGCCCGAAGAGGGCGTGATGACCGTGGAGGCGGGCGCGATTCTGGCTGATGTTCAAGGGGTTGCGGAGGAGCATGGGCGGCTCTTCCCGCTCTCGCTCGCCAGTGAGGGCTCGGCCCGGATCGGCGGGCTTCTGGGCACCAATGCGGGCGGGGTGAACGTGCTGCGCTACGGCAATGCGCGGGAGCTGTGCCTTGGCGTGGAGGCGGTGCTCGCCGATGGGCGGGTGATGCGCGGGCTGAAGCGACTGCGGAAGGACAACACCGGCTATGACCTGCGCAACCTGCTGATCGGCTCTGAGGGCACGTTAGGGGTTATTACCGCCGCGAGCCTGCGGCTGTTTCCGCGCCCCGAGAGCGTGGCGGTGGCGGTGCTGGAGGTGGAGAGCCCGGCGGCGGCGCTGGGGCTGCTGGGGCGGGCGCAAACCGTTGCGGGGCCTGCACTTTCGGCCTTCGAATTGATCGCGGGGCAGGGGCCGAGGTTTTTGGCCGAACACATGCCGCAGGTGCGCCTGCCTTGGGCCGTGGTGCCAGATTGGTGCGTGCTGATCGAACTGGGATGCAGCGCCGGGCAGGATGCGAGTGCGTTGATGGAGGCCCTGTTTTCAGAGACTTACGAGGCGGGGCTGGTGCCTGACGGGGTGGTGGCCGCGAGTGAGGGGCAGCGGGCGGAACTGTGGGCGATGCGGGAGAGCCTGCCGGAGGGGAACCGGAAGGTGGGGTCGATCCTGTCGAACGATATTTCGCTGCCCCTGAGCGCGGTGCCGGAGTTCATTGCGCGGGCGGGGGAAGCGATTGGAAAGGCAGGAGATTTCAGGATCAACTGCTTTGGCCACATGGGCGACGGGAACCTGCATTACAACATTTTTCCGGCAGCGGGGAAGCGGCGGGCGGATTATCCGGCGGGCTGCGGGGATGAGTTGAAAGACGTGATAAATCAGTTGCTTGCGGAACTTGAGGGCTCTTTCAGCGCGGAGCATGGGCTGGGGCGGGCCAAGGCGGGTGACTTGCAGCGCTGGGGTGACCCTGTGCGGATCGAGATGATGCGAAGCATCAAGAAGTCATTGGATCCATTGGGAATTTTGAACCCGGGCGCGATATTCAAATATGAATAGGTGACTGGGTCGCACCCTGTTAACTACGAATTTCCTCAATACACATTCGATGCACAACTGATGCACATCCCATGCATATTCAGAAATGAATAGCTCGCAGGGGTTAACCGCTCGTGCGCGGGGGCTTGCCAGCCCGCGGGGCTTGGGGTAGCTGCGGCGCCTTTCTGGCGGGAGCACGGGCGATGGACAGGCTGGCAATCGACTTTGGCACATCGAACTCGGCGGCGGCAGTCTTTGCCGGCGGCGCGGTCCGGCGGCTGCCGGTGGAGCAGGGCGCGGAGACGCTGCCGACGGCGGTGTTCTTCCCCGAAGGGGGCGGCGCGATGCGGATCGGCAGCGCGGCGGGGGCGGCGCTGATCGGCGGCGAGGAAGGGCGCTACATGCGGGCGCTGAAAAGCGTGCTCGGGGTGCCGCTCTTCCACGAGAAGCGGCTGATCGAGGGCAAGCGGCGGACGCTGGCCGATGTGGTCACGGCCTTTTTGGTACAGGTGCGGGAGCGGTCGGAAGAATTTACCCGAGCGCGGTTCACCCGGGCGCTCTCGGGGCGGCCTGTGCGGTTTCACGAGGATGCGGAGAAGGACGCGCAGGCCGAGGCGGACCTGCGCGGCTGTTACCTGGCGGCGGGGTTCGAGGAGGTCGAGTTCATGCCCGAGCCGGAGGCGGCGGCGCGGGCGTGTCAGAGCATGGGGCAGGCCGGCGGCGTGGGGCTGATCGTGGATATCGGCGGCGGCACCAGCGACTTCACGGTGTTCCGCTCCGGCGCGGAGGTGGAGATCGTGGCGAGCCACGGCATCCGGCTGGGCGGCACGGATTTTGACCGAGTGGTCTCGGTCGCCGAGGTGATGCCGCTGCTGGGGATGGGCAGCGAGTTGCGCAGGGAGTTCGGGCCGGGGCTGCTACCGGTGCCGCGCGCGGTGTTCGTGGACTTGGCGACATGGGCGAAGATCCCGTTTCTCTACGCGCCGGACGTGCGGCGCGAGGTGGCGGGCATGGTGAAGCTGGCGGTGGAGCCGGAGCGGCTGGGGCGGCTGGCGCGGGTGCTGGAGGACGAGTTGGGCCATGAGCTGGCCTTCGCGGTGGAGCGCGGGAAGATCGCGGCGAATGACGCGGGCGAGGGGCGGATCGGCATGGGGATGGTCGCGCCGGGGCTGGCGGCGGAGCTGAGCGCGGCGCGGATGGGCGAGGTGCTGAGCGAGGCGCGGGCGGCTCTGGGGGCGGCGGCGCGTGAGGTGTTGGCGCAGGCCGAGGTGGCGCCGGGCAATGTGCGCCGGGTGGTGCTTGTTGGCGGGTCGAGCCTGATGGGGTTTGTCGAGGCGGAGATGCGCGGGGTTTGTGGAGGCGCGGAGGTGCTGCGGTCGGAGGCGTTTACGGCGGTGGTGGACGGGTTGGCGATTGCGGCGGGGTAGGTTGGCGGGAAGGCCGGTTTTTGGAAAGTGCCTTGCCCGGTGCGCGCCGTAAGGCGCCGGGCAGCGCCGTCCCGCCGCACGGGGCGGCGCTTTGGTGAGGTTGGGGAAGACCTCAGGGGGAAGATGACTGCCGGGGGATAAAGTGGCACGCACGGCCGTTGTGAGCGCCACCCCACGGGACGACGCTGACCGGCTTGCGTGAGGCGGATGGGGAGCCGGGACAAGTCCGGACCTACGTGGTCAATGGCCCTCGTAGGCGGTGAGGGCGCGGACCTCCATGCCGAGGCCTTCGAGGCGTTTGCGGCCGCCGAGGTCGGGGAGGTCGACGATGAAGGCGCAGCCAGTGATGACGCCGCCGAGGCGTTCGACCAGCTTGATTCCGGCCTCTGCCGTGCCGCCGGTGGCGAGAAGGTCATCGACCAGCAGGATGCGCTCGCCCGCTGCGATGGCGTCGTCATGCACCTCCATCACCGCCTCGCCGTATTCCAGCGTGTAGGACTCGGAAATCACCGTGCCGGGGAGCTTGCCCTTCTTGCGGATCGGCACGAAGCCGGTGCCGAGCTGGTGGGCGATGGCGCCGCCGAGGATGAAGCCGCGGGCCTCGAGGCCCACGACCTTGTCGATCGGCGCACCGGCGTAGGGGTGAAGCATCTGGTCGATGCAGAGCCGCATGCCGCGCGGGTCGGCAAAGAGCGTGGTGACATCGCGGAACATGATCCCCTCATGGGGGAAATCGGCGATGGTGCGGATGTAGTCGGCGACGGATTTCATCGGTTTCAGGGCCGTTTACTCGGAGGCCGCGCCGCTCTCGTCCTGCTCGCTCAGCGAGTTCTGGAGGATCGCCTCGGTCACCTGAAAGAGCATGGCGTTGGGGTTCTTCTGGCATTCGGCAAGGGTGATCTCGACGATCTTGGTGCCGCCCACTTCCTGCATCTTGTCGAGGAAGGCGGTGGGCTTGTCGATGGAGGCGTGGGACCAGTAGCCGAGGATCCAGCCGGCGACCTGGGCCTGATCGGTCACGTTCTGGGTGACGAAGGCGGCGCGGGCGCGCTCGCAGGTCCAGCGTCCGGTGCCCATCATGTAGGCCTCGGAGAGCGCGGGCGCGGTGGTGGCCATGCAGAGGGCGGCGGCGAGGAAGGTGCGGTTCATGGTTGTCTCCCGTGTCGGTCGGCTCATTGGTAGCGGGCGGGGCCGCGGATGAGAAGGGGTCACCAGAGCTGCGGCTTGGAGACCATGAGCCAGAAGACGGCGGTGAGCGCGGCGAAGGCGGGCCAGCCGAGGGCGAACCAGATGCGGTAGGCGCGGAGGGCGGAGGCGGGCAGGGGCTGGCCCGTGGCGGCGGCGGTGCGGGCGGCGTTGCGGATGCCGATTTGCAGGTGAACCACGGGCGCCCAACAGACGAAGGCCAGCAGGTAGAGGGCGTAGGTGACGAGCAGCCAGGGCTCGGTGAGGCTGTATCCAGCGGCGTGGATCAGGCCGAGGCCGGTGAGCGGCTGGACGATGCCTGCCGGAGTGGTGAAGAGCCAGTCGGCGAGGACGACGTGGTTTGCCGTGTGGGCCACGGTTTGGGGATTCTGCGTGCGCATGGCCATGACCATCTGGAAGGCGGTCCCGATCCCGGTGCCGAAGAGCACCGTGGAGGAGAGGATGTGGAGCCATTTGAGGGTTTCGTAGAGGTCCATGCGGTGGTGCCTTTGGTGGCGTCGGAGCGGGGGGCCTGCCCGCCGCACCCCCTGGAGATATTCGAGCCAAGATGAAGGGCGAGCGGGGGGATTAACTTTGATGCGGGGTTAACGCTCGGTATCGAGGGCGCGGGTGGTGAACAGGAGGGCGAGGATGGGCAGGTTCTTCAGCAGGGCGCCGTAGGGATCGAGCCAGAGGTGGGGAGCGATCACGGTGAGGCCTGCGGTGTAGCCGGTGATGAGCAGGGCCTGCGCCCAGAAGGTCAGGCGCGGGCGCCAGTTGCGGAAGAGGGCGACGGCGAGGGCGAGGTCGAGCAGGCCGAAGGCGCGGGCGGCATTGGTGAGGGTCTCGGGCGGCAGGCCGGTGGCGGCGAGGTCGGGCAGGTAGCTGGCGGGCGGGGCGAAGAGGCCGAGGAGGCCGGAGGCCAGCCAGAGCAGGCAGAGGGTGAGGCGCAGGGCCGGGCGGAGCAGGTAGAGGCGGGCGTGCCAGAGGTCTGCCGGGGTGGGCGGCCTGCGGGCGATGAAGGCGGAGGCGCCGGGGAGGGGCGTGGAGGTGGGCGCGAGGACGCCGTGCTCGAGTTGGGCCAGCGCGGTGGTGGAGAAGGGGCCTGCGCGCATGGCGTCGCCCAGCCGCCCGAGGAGGCGGGCGAGGGGCATCGGGACGGGGAGCGCCGGGACGGGGCGGAGGCCGAGGTGGGCGCGGGTGGCGGCGGTGAGTTCCTTGAGGGTCAGCGTGTCGGCCCCGCCGGTGGGGATGGGCTGGGGGCCGTTATCCTCTTCGGTGGCGGCGAGGAGGCGCTGGGCGAGATCCTCGGCGTGGCAGGGGTTGAACCGGTGTTTGCCGCGCCCGAGCACGGGCATCAGGAAGGGGAAGGCGGCGAGGGCGCGGAGCACGGCGGAGCCGCCGTAGGCGCCGTCGCCGAGCACGAGGCCTGCGCGGAGGATGGTGAGGCGGTGGCGCCCGTTTTCGGAGGCGAGCTTGGCGGTGAGTTCACCGGTGCGGCGGGCCTCGGCGAAGGGGGTCTCAGCCTCGATCCCGGTGGCGGAGAGCAGGGTGAGGAAGCTGCCGTGAGGCAGGGCATCATAGAGCGCGGCGGGGGCGTGCTCGTGGACGGCAGCGAAGGCGGCGGGGGAGCCGGTGAGCAGGCCCGCGCAGTTGATCACGCCGTGGGCGGTACGGGCGAGGTCTTTCCACGAGGAGGCGCTGTGCCATTTCTCGGCGGTCAGTTCGGCTTGAAAGGTGTCGAAGCCGAGGGCCTTCAGGGCCGAGGTGCGGCGGGCGATGCAGGTGACGCGGTGGCCCGCCGCGCGGGCGGCATAGGCGACGTGGCGGCCGATGAAGCCATCGGCGCCGAGGAGAAGGATGTGCTTGCCGTCGGTCACGCGCGCCGGAGGGTGGCGGTGGCGGCGGCCATGGCGAGGAGCGCGCCGCCGCCTGCGCGGGTGAGCCATGTCAGCACGGCGGGGCGGCGGATGGTGGCGCGTAGCCGGTCGGCGGCGAGCGCGTAAGCCAAGGCGTTGAGGGCCGCGAGGGTGACGAAGGTGGCGGTAAGGATGGCGAATTGCGGGAGCAGCGGCTGCGACGGGGTGACGAACTGCGGGACGAAGGCGATGAAGAAGGCGATCGACTTGGGGTTCAGCGCGGTGACGGTGGCAGCGTGGCGGAAGATGGTGGCGGGGCGGGCTTGTTCTGCCTCTGGCCGGTCGAGGCTGGCGGCCGGGGCGCGCAGGAGCTTGAGGCCGAGGTAGGCAAGGTAGACTGCGCCGGCCCACTTGAGGATCGTGAAGGCCGTGGCCGAGGCTGCGACGAGGGCGCCGAGGCCCGCGAGGGAGGCACTCATGGCAATGAGGTCGCCTGCGGCGACCCCGGTGGCGCAGGCCAGCGCGGTGCGGCGGCCCTGGCTCAGCGCATAGGAGAGCACCAGCAGAACGGTGGGGCCTGGGATGAGCAGAAGCGCGGTGGAGGCGGCGGCGAAGGCGAGCCAGAGGTCGATGGGCATGGGCGTGTCTCCTTTTGCGGGGAGGAAGCCACGGGGGGCGGGGCGGGTCAATGGTCGGGGTGTGGCGTGACAGGGCGCGGTGACGGGGCGGGTGGGCAGATTGCCCACCCTACGGGTTGCGCCTATTGGGTGCGCAGGGTCAGGTAGAGGCAGGAGGGCGGGTCATGTTCGAGACGGTGACGGCGGTTCTGGATTGGTTCGGGCTTTGCGTCTTTGCGGTGACGGGGGCGCTGGTGGCCTCGCGCAAGGAGATGGACGTGGTGGGCTTTGTGCTGCTCGCGGTGGTGACCGGCGTGGGGGGCGGCACGCTTCGTGACCTCGTGCTGGGGCTGGCGCCGGTGTTCTGGGTGGTGCGGCCGGAGGTGCTGCTGGTCTGCGCGGGCGTGGGGGCGCTCGTGTTCTTCGTGGCCCACATCCCGGCTTCGCGCTACCGCGTGCTGCTGTGGTTCGACGCCGTGGGGCTGGCGCTCTTTGCCGTGACCGGAGCGGAACGGGCGCTGGATGCGGGGGCGGGCCCCTCGGTTGCCGTGGCGATGGGGGTGGCGACAGCCTCCTTCGGCGGCATCCTGCGCGACCTGCTGGGCGGCGAGGAGCCGGTGATCCTGCGGCGGGAGATTTACGTGACGGCGGCCTTTTCGGGGGCCTTGGTGCTGGCGATGGCCGACATGGCCGGGCTGGGCCGCGAGCTGGCGCTGGCGGCGGGCTTTGCGGTGGCGCTGGGCTTGCGGGCGGCGGGCCTCTGGTGGGGCCTGTCGCTGCCGCGCTACCGGGCGCGGCCGGGGCGGGAGGTTTCGGAGATCGAAGGGGGCGACGGGTGCTGATCCAGCTGCTGCTCGGCTCGGCGATCATGGCGGCGACCACGGTGGTGGCGGCGCTGTCGCTCTGGGGGCTGGAGGCGTTTCTGGCCCGCATCCACGGCTGGGTCATCCGCCCGCCGCAGGGGCCACGGCTGGTGGCGGCGGTCGTTGCGGTGATGCTCTGGACGCTGGTTGTGATGACTGCAGCTGTCTGGATATGGGCGCTGGCGCTCTGGGCCTTGGGGGTCTTCGTGACGCTTGAGGCCTCGGTGTATTTCGCGCTGGTGGCCTTCACCACGCTCGGGTTCGGCGACATACTCCTGCCGCTGGAATGGCGGCTGCTGGGCGGGCTGGCAGCGGCGAACGGGCTGCTGGTGTTTGCGCTGCTCGCGGCGATGCTGGTGGAGACCCTGCGGCAGACGCGGCTGCGGCAGCGGGGGGACCGGGAGTAGGTGATGGGCCGCGCGGGGTAATCGGGACGAGCCGCGACCTAAAGGACGCGGCCGGCGATGGTTTTCAGCTTTTCGATGAGGGCGGGGTCGCGGGCTTCGGGGGCGGTCATGATGGCGTGTTCGAGGGCCGTGTCGCAGCCGTTGGGGCAGGGTGCGTGCTCGGAGCCGAGGCGGGCGGGGAGGGCGGCGATGGTGTCTTTGGCGCGGGCGGAGTTGCCGTGGAGGGTGGCGAGGATCTCGGTGATGTTCACGGTGCCGTGGCCTTCGTGCCAGCTGTCGTAATCGGTGATCATTGCCAGCGAGGCGTAGCAAAGCTCGGCTTCGCGGGCGAGCTTGGCCTCGGGCATGTTGGTCATGCCGATCACGTCGCAGCCCCAGCCGCGATACATCTTCGACTCCGCCACGGAGGAAAACTGCGGGCCTTCCATTGCCAGATAGGTGCCGCGCGGGTGGACCTTGGCCCCGGCGCTGCCGGCGGCCTCGGCAAGATCGGCGCCGAGGTGGGCGCAGGTCGGGTGGGCCATGCTGACATGGGCGACGCAGCCGGAGGAGAAGAAGCTCTTTTCGCGGGCGAACGTGCGGTCGATGAACTGGTCGACGAGCACGAAATCGCCCGGCGCCATCTCTTCGCGGAAACTCCCACAGGCGGAGATGCTCACCACATCGGTCACGCCAAGCATCTTCAGCGCGGCGATGTTGGCGCGGTAGGGCACGGTGGAGGGGGTGTGCACGTGGCCGCGCCCGTGGCGGGGCAGGAAGGCCAGTGGCACGCCGCCGAGGGTGCCGGTGAAGAGCGCGTCCGAGGGTTTGCCCCAGGGCGTATCGAGGTGCTGCCAGCGGGCGTCTTCCAGCCCCGCGATGTCATAAAGCCCCGAGCCGCCGATTATGCCGATCATCCGTTTCATGCCGTATCCCTTTGCGAATGCCCCGATGGAGCCCAATCCGGCGCAACCCTGCAAGCATTTTGGTTAACCCGGCCCTGCGACACCGTGCAGGGGTTTTGCCGCTAGCGCAAACATGCTAGCCGCAGCGCAGCGAACCGCCGAGCCAGCCGGAAGAGACAACATGAGTGACACGCCACGCGCGGGCAAGAGCCCGTATTTCGCCTTTGCAAAGGGGCTGATGGGAGACTTCCGGCAGGGCGACGAGCCGGTGGCCGCGCGGGTCAAGACCGAGGTGCTCTCGGGCCTCACGGTGGCGCTGGCGCTGGTGCCCGAAGCGGTGGCCTTTGCCTTTGTGGCCCATGTGCACCCGCTGGTTGGCCTTTATGCCGCCTTCATCGTGGGCCTCATCACCGCGGTCTTCGGCGGACGGCCCGGCATGATCTCGGGCGCGACGGGCGCGCTGGCGGTGGTGATGGTGGCGCTGGTGGTGGAGCACGGGGTCGAATATCTCTTCGCCACGGTGATCCTGATGGGGATCTTGCAGATCGCCGCAGGGATCTTCCACCTTGGGCGCTTTATCCGGCTGGTGCCCCATGCGGTGATGCTGGGCTTCGTGAACGGGCTGGCGATCGTTATTTTTCTGGCGCAGTTGGGGCAGTTCAAGGTGCCGGGCGGCGATGGCGAGTGGCTCTCGGGCGGGCCGTTGATGCTGATGCTGGGCCTCGTGGCGCTGACCATGCTGATCATCTGGGGCCTGCCGAAGGTGACCAACGTGATCCCGGCGCCGCTGGCGGGCATCGGGATCGTGGCGATCCTCGTTATCGTCTTCAACATCCCGGTGCCGCGGGTGGGCGACATGGCCTCGATCGCGGGCACATTGCCGCCGTTCCATGTGCCGTTCGGCGAGGGCGAGGGGCTTTATGGCACGCCGCTGGCGCCGCTGAACCTCGAGACGCTGTACATCATCTTCCCCTATGCGCTGATCCTCGCGGCCATCGGCCTGATTGAGAGCCTGCTGACGCTGAACCTCGTCAACCAGATGACCGACCAGCGCGGCGGCGCCTCCAAGGAATGTGTGGCGCAGGGCATGGCCAACACGGTCACCGGCTTTTTCGGCGGCATGGGCGGCTGTGCGATGATCGGGCAGTCGATGATCAACGTGAAATCCGGCGGACGGACCCGGCTGGCGGCGATTGCGGCGGCGCTGTTCTTGCTGTCGTTCATCCTGTTCGCCTCGCCGCTGATCGAGCAGATCCCGCTGGCCGCGCTGGTGGGCGTGATGTTCATGGTGGTGATCGGCACCTTTGCGTGGAACACCTTCCGGATCATGCGGGTGAGCACCAAGTTTGCCAGCTTCGTCACCATCCTCGTGACGGTGGTGACGGTGCTGGAAGACCTTGCGGTGGCGGTGGTCGTCGGCGTGATCGTGTCGGCCCTGCATTACGCGTGGCAGAACGCCAAGCGGATCACCGCGAAGAGCTACACCACGCCGGAAGGGGCGAAGGTGTATCAGGTTGTCGGGCCGCTGTTCTTTGGCTCGGCGGACGGGTTCACCGAGCTGTTCACCCCGAAGGACGACCCGAAGGTGGTGATCGTCGATTTCGCCGAGAGCCGGGTGGCTGACCAGACGGCGCTTTCGGCGATCGAAGGGATGGCGAAGAAGTACCTCGAAGAGGGCAAGGAGCTGCACCTGCGGCACCTCAGCCGGGATTGCCGAAAGCTCCTGAGCCAGACCGGGCTGATCGTGGAGAAGAGCGAGGACGACCCGGAGTATCAGGTCGCCGCCAACTACCCGGTGCAGACCGGGCTCTTCGGCGACGCGCATTAGGCTGGCGGGCCGCGCGGGGCCGTGCGAGGCTCCGCGGATGGACCTGATTGCTGACGCCCGCGCGCTCGACGCCGCCGATGCGCTCGCCGAGAGGCGGGCGCGTTACCTGATCCCCGAGGGGGTCATCTACCTCGATGGAAATTCGCTCGGCCCCGCGAGCCATGCGGCGCTTGCTGCGCTCGACGTTGCGGCGCGGGAGGAATGGGCCGAGGGGCTGATCCGCTCGTGGAACGCGGCGGGCTGGTTCGAGATGCCGATGGCGCTGGGCGACAGGATCGGGCGGTTGATCGGGGCGGGTGCGGGCTCGGTGGCCTGTTGCGACACGATTTCGGTGAACCTCTACAAGGTGCTGCACGCCTGTTTGGCGCTGCGCCCCGGCCGGCGGGTGATTTTGGCGGAGGCGACGAGCTTTCCGACCGATCTTTATATCGCCGAAGGGGTCTGCGCGGCGGCGGGCGCGCGGCTGGTGCTGGCCGAGGGGCCGGTGGAGGCGGCGCTTTCTGGCGAGGTTGCCGCCATGTTGGTGAACCACGTGGATTACCGGACGGGCGCGGTGCGGGATATGGCGCGGCTCAGTGCACTGGCGCAGGAGGCGGGTGCGCTGGCGGTTTGGGACCTGTCGCATTCGGCCGGGGCGCTGGAAGTGGCGCTGGACCGGAACGGCGCGGATTTTGCCGTGGGCTGCACCTACAAATACCTGAACGGCGGGCCGGGGGCGCCGGGGTTCGTCTATGCCGCGGAGCGTCATCACGGCGTCATCCGCCAGCCGGTGAGCGGCTGGTGGGGCCACGCCCGCCCCTTCGCCTTCGAGCCGGGCTATGCAGCGGCGGAGGGGGTGAAGGCCTTTCTGGCCGGCACCCAGCCGGTGCTCTCGATGCGCACGCTGGCGGGGGCGCTGGAAGACTGGGAGGGCGTGGATATGGCAGCGGTGCGGGCGAAGAGCCGCGCGATGACCGATGCCTTCGTGGACTGGGTCGAGGCGCTGTGCCCAGCGCTGGAACTGGGCTCGCCGAGGACGGCGGAGGCGCGGGGCAGCCAGGTGTCGTTCCGCCACCCCGGTGGCTACGAGATCATGCAGGCTCTGATCACGCGGGGCGTGATCGGGGATTTCCGCGCGCCGGACGTGCTGCGCTTTGGCTTCGCGCCGCTGTACCTGAGCTTTGAGGAGGTAGCGCGGGCGGTGCTGGCGCTGCGCGATGTCTTGGAGAGCGGCGAGTGGCGCGAGCCGCGGTTTGCCGAGCGGGGCGCGGTGACGTGAGGACTGGGGCGGGGCTCGCCGTGCCCTTTAGTGGGGGGCAGCCCCCCGTCGCCATTGGGCTCGAACCAATGGCGCCACAACGGCGACCCCCCGGGATATTTTCAGCAAGAAAATGGCCCGATGGTAACGCGTCGTTAACCTTAACGCGCCATGATGGGGCCACGGTACAGGCTGGGAAGCCGATGACCGTGCAAGGAAATGCCCCGCCGTCGCTGGTTCTGAACCGTCCCGGCGGCGGGGTTCGCCGACGGAGGCGTGCAGAAGCGGGTATTTAGTTCAGATTTTAGCGGTTCGCGTTGGTCGCGTGGCACCGGCCAGCCGGATAGTTCAGCATTGTGCGCTGCGATGAAGCTTGCTGCCTTTGGGCCGCGCTGATGTCGCTTGGGTTGCGTTGGACCAACCCGGTCAGAGAATGGCGCAAGGCGCATCTGGTGTTCCACTGCCCTGGCCATTTTCTTGCTCCAAGTATCCCCGCCGGAGGCCTCAAATCTCTTTTGGCGCTCCGGGAAACTCATCGCCCGGTCAGTCGTCAGGTCGGGTGAGCTCGAAGACGTTCTCGACCACGGCGTAGTCGCGGTAGCCGAGCCGGGAGAGGGGCTGGAAGGTGGTCACGTCGAACCGGCCGTTCACGAGGCAGTCGTCGCGGATGTGCACGCCGGTGACCTCGCCGATGACCATGTGGTTGTCCTTCCCTTCCAGCTGGATGAACTTGATCGCGCGGCATTCGAGGTTGGCGGGCGCGGAGGCCACGCGGGGGCAGACGATGGTGTCGCATTCGGCCTTCTCGATCCCGGCTTTCTCGAACTCGTCGACCTGCGGCAGGTGGGCTGCGGAGGTGGCGTTCATCACGTCGCGGGCGGCGGCCTCGACGATGTTCACGCAGAACACCCCTGTTTCACGGATGTTCATCAGCGAGTCTTTCGTGCCAGTGGAGCAGAACATCACCTGCGGCGGCACGTAGGCCACGGCGTTGAAGAAGGAATAGGGGGCGAGATTGTCGTGGCCCTCCGCCCCGCGCGAGCTGATCCAGCCGATGGGGCGGGGCGAGACGATGGCGTTGAAGGGGTTGTGGGGCAGGCCGTGGCCATCTTCGGGGGTGTAGAACATGCGCTCTCCTTGGGGCGTTTGCGGGAAGGTAGCCCGCATGCTAGGGGGCTGCCAGTGCGGAAAGGCGGGCGGAACGGCGTGCGGAAGAGGCGGCAGGCGTGATCGGATACGGGTTGAGCGAGGAGCGGGCGGAGGACCGTTGGGAGGTGGAAGCCCTCTATGACAGCTGTTTCGCGCCCGGGCGCGAGGCGCTCTCTTCCTACCGGCTGCGCGACGATGTGGCCCCCGTGGCTGGGCTGTGCCTTGTGGCGCGTGACAGCCTCGGCATCGTGGCCGGGGCGATCCGCTACTGGCCTGTGCGCGTGGGCGGCGCCGAGGCGCTGCTGCTTGGGCCGGTCGCCGTGCATGCCACCCGGCAGGGCGAGGGGCTGGGGGCGTGGCTCATTACCGAGAGCCTTGAGCGGTCGCGGACCCTGGGTTGGGCGCGGGTCATGCTGGTGGGTGATGCGCCTTACTACGCGCGCTTTGGGTTCGAGAAGCTGGGCGCCGTGGTGATGCCGCCGCCGACCAACCCCGAGCGGGTGCTGGGTGTGGGCGACTGGGGCGGCATTGCAGGCGACGTTGAGAAGTGGGCCTGAGCGGCGGCGGAAACCGGCGCGCGGCGCGTTGAACCGGCACAGGCAGCCTGAAGGAGCGCGCATGACCCCCGAAATCACCGAAGTTCTGGATCTCTACCATGCCCGCCGCGAAGAGGAGCGGGCCGCGCCGTCTGGGCAGCTGGCGTTGGATGACCGGCTGCTGGCCGTTGGCCCCGAGACCGGACGTTTGATCAACATTCTGGCCAAGAGCATCGAGGCGCCGGTGATTCTGGAGATCGGCACCTCCTATGGCTACTCCGGCATCTGGTTGGCCGAGGCCGCGCGGGCGGCGGGCGGGCGGCTGATCACCATGGAGATCAGCGCCGAAAAATCGGCCTATGCACGGGAGATGTCGGCCAAGGCGGGGCTGGCGGAATATGTGGATTTTCGCGTCGGCGATGCGGTGGAGATTATCGGGGCGATGGCGGAGCGCATCGACTTCGTGCTGCTGGATCTTTGGAAGGATCTCTACATCCCCTGCCTCGAGGCTTTCGTGCCCAAGCTGAACCCCGGCGCCATCGTGGTGGCCGACAATGTGCGGCCCGAGCGGGAGTTGATGGCGCAGTACATCGACGCCGTGCGCGCGGTGCCGGGCATGGCCAGCGTGACCCTGCCAGTGGGCAGCGGTCTGGAGGTGAGCCGGTATCGCTGAGCCGGGGGCGGGCTAAAGCGCCAGCGTCCGCGGCTACTCCGGGTCGGTATTGTCGATCAGCCAGGCTTCGACGCGGGCGCGGACGGATTGCTCGCCCTCGGTGCGGGCGGTCTCGATGACCTTGCGCAACTCGCTCAGGTCGATCCGGCGCAGGAGCGATTTGACCGCGCCGATGGAGGCCGGGCGCATGGAAAGCGAGCGCAGCCCGATGGCGGAGAAGCAGGCGGCCTCCAGCGGGCGGCCGGCATCCTCGCCGCAGAAGCTGACCGGGGTGCCGGTGGCATCGCAGCGCATCACGATCCATTCGAGGAAGCTGAGGAACGACACGTTCAAGCAATCGTACCGGTGCCGCACGCGCTCGTTCTCGCGGTCGGCGGCGAAGAAGAACTGCTTGAGGTCGTTGCCGCCGATGGAGATGAAATCGGCCAGCTCGAAGAACTTTTGCGGTGCGTAGGCGAGGGAGGGCGTCTCCAGCATCGCGCCGACCTCGACGCTCTCGGGCAGGGTGTGGCCCAGCCGGTCCTCGCGCTCCAGCTCGCGCATCAGGTGGTCGCGCGCTTCGGTGAACTCCGACAGCTGCGCCACGAAGGGGAACATGACCGACATCGGCCGCCCACAGGAGGCGCGGATCAAGGCCTGAAGCTGCATGCGCATGACGCCGGCCTTGTCGAGACCCACGCGGATGGCGCGCCAGCCCATCGCGGGGTTGGGCTCGTCCTGCGGCTTCATGTACGGCAGCACTTTGTCGGAGCCGATATCGAGGGTGCGGAAGGCCACGCGCTTGCCCTGCGCGGCGTCGAGCACGCGGGAATAGAGCGCGGCCAGCTCGCCGCGGCGCGGCACCTGATTGCGGATCAGGAATTGCAGCTCGGTGCGGAAGAGGCCTACGCCCTCGGCGCCGGAGGAGGGCAGGGAGGGCAGATCGGCCATCAGCCCGGCGTTCATGTGCAGCGCGACCGTGGCGCCCGACTTGTCAGTCGCGGGCAGGTCGCGGATGGAGGCATAGCGCTCGACCGCCTTGGCACGCATCGCGATCTTGTCGCGGAAGGCGTTTTGCACGGTTTCCTCGGGGCGCAGGTGGACGATGCCCTGATCGCCATCGACGAGGATCGGGTCGCCGTTGAGCGCCTCGGTGGTGATGCGGCTGGCGTGAATCACAAGGGGAATGGCGAGAGCGCGGGCGACGATAGCGGCATGGGAGCCGACCGAGCCCTCCTCGAGCACGATGCCGCGCAACTTGCGGCCATAGGCCAGCAGCTCGCCCGGCCCGATGTTGCGGGCCACCAGCACCGGGTTGCCGGGCATTTCGGAGCCGTCATCCTGCCCCTGCCCGGTGAGCAGCCGCAGGAGGCGGTTGGAGAGATCGTCGAGATCGTGGAGGCGCTCGCGGAGGTAGGCGTCGGGCACCTGCTCCATGCGGGCGCGGGCCGCGGATTGCTCCTTTTCCACCGCCGCCTCGGCAGAGAGGCCGCGGCCGATGTCTTCTTCCATCCGCTTCAGCCAGCCCTTGGAGTTGGCGAACATGCGGTAGGCTTCGAGCACCTGACGCTGGTCGCCCTCGCCAAGCGGCGCGGCAGAGAGCATCTCGTCGACCGAGTAGCGCAGCTTGTCGACTGCCTCGCGCAGGCGCTCGACCTCGGCCTCGGCATCGTCGGCGATGGGATTGGTGACCACCACGCGCGGCTCGTGCAGATAAACGCGGCCCTCTGCCGCCCCCTCTTGCCCGGTGCCGCCGCGGAACAGGACCGGGTGGGTGTGGCGGGCGGACATGCCATCAGCCGAGCTTTGGAACATGCCCAGCTCGGCCATCTCGGCCAGCACCATGGCCACCACTTCGAGGCCATAGACATCATCATCGGAATAGGCGCGGGCCTCGCGGCTTTGCACCACCAGCACGCCGAGCCGCTCGCCCAGCCGCTGGATCGGCACGCCGAGAAAGGCGGAATACCGCTCTTCGCCGGTTTCCGGCATGTAGCGGAAGCCGCGCTCGGCAGGGGCGTCGGCGGTGTTGATCGGCGTGGTGCGCAGGGCGACGCGGCCCACGAGGCCCTCGCCAAGGCGCATCCGGGTCTGGTGCACGGCCTCCGGTTTCAGGCCCTCGGTGGCGCAGAGTTCCAGCGTGTCGGCATCGCGGAACAGGTAGATGGAGCAGACATCGGTGGCCATTTCACAGGCGATCAGGGAGGTGATCGCGTCGAGCCGTTCCTGCCCCTCTCCGGCCTCGGAGAGGGTTTCGCGCAGGCGCTTGAGCAGCTTGCGGCTGCCGGGTTGATGCGGTTCTGGCATTCTGCCCCATTCATCGCGGCCCCGTGCGCGGGCCGTTCCGAAGAGAGGGTATAGACCATCGCGCGGGGGTTGCGAAACGGCTTTTGACGCGGCGGTGCGGCGAAACACCGGCGGGCGCGATTGGCGGCGAAGTTGTGCCTTGGCTCACGGGGCGCGCCTGCGGATGAGGCAGGCTTTGCGCGGAGGCCGCGCGGGGCGCCGATCAGGCGTCGTCGCGCGGCTCGGTGAGCTGGAACAGGATGAGGCCAGCGGGGCAGGCGGCAAAGGCCTCCTGCTGGTGCTCGGGCACCTCGGGGTGGCGCAGGCCGATGGCCAGCCCGGTGTGTGGCCAGTTGGCGGTGGGCCGGGGCGCGAGGGCATGGACGTAGAGGCCCATGGGCGTGAGGTCTTCACCGCTGGTGCAGGTGAGGTGCGGAAAACCGGCAAGCTGCGGGTCGCGGGCCAGGGCGGCGACATCGGGCACCGGGCCGTTTTGCAGCACGATCTCGACGGCGATCAGCGCGTTCCAGCTGTCGGTGTCGCGGTGCATCAGGGTGGCGCGGGCCGCGCCGGGCAGCTCGAAGCCGGTCAGGCGGGTTTGATCTTTGGCGCCGCTCAGCACGCGGGCTTCGGACTGGCTGCGGCTTTCGGCAAGGCTGGCCCATGTGGCGCCAGCGGGCAGATCATCGCTGTGCAGCGCAAGGCCATCGGGGCCAAGGAGTGCGCGGGCGGCGGCACGCTCATCCAGCGCCTGCGGCTCGGCGGGCACCCAGCCGGCATCTGCGAAACACGCGGCAAAGCGGGTCGCCAGATCGTTGAAGCCTTCCTTGCGGAGATCGGCGGGGTAGGCGGCACAGGCTTCGGCCATGAGGGTGAGGAGCGGGGCGAAGGCGGCCTCGCCGTTGGCCGCTTCCGGCGCGGGCGCGGGGGCTTCGGGTGCGGTCGCCTCAGGTGCGGCGGCCTCAACAACCTCTGCCTCGGGCGCGGCCTGATCGGCGGCGCCGAGCCGGCGACCTACGGCGGAGGCGAGCCGACGCCACATCGGCTCAGGCCTTTTCCAGCTCGAACGCATCGTGCAGGGCCTGCACGGCGAGTTCGGTGTACTTGCGGTCGACCAGTACGGAGATCTTGATCTCGGAGGTGGCGATGACCTTGATGTTGATGCCTTCGTCGGAGAGCGTCTTGAACATCTTGGCGGCCACGCCGGACTGCGAGCGCATGCCGATGCCGACCACGGAGATTTTGGCGACATCGGTATCGGCCACGATCTCGCGGAAGTTCAGCCCGCCCTTTTCCTTGATGTCGTTCAGCGCCTTCTCGGCGCGGGCGACCTGATTGATCGGGCAGGAGAAGGTCATATCCGTCCGGCCCTCCTCGGAGATGTTCTGCACGATCATATCCACGTTCACGCCCGCCTCGGAGAGCGGGCCGAAGATGGCGGCGGCGATGCCCGGGCGGTCGGCCACGGAAATCAGGGTCATCTTGGCTTCTTCGCGGCTTGCGGCCACGCCGTTAACGGCTTTGCTTTCCACGATATCCTCCTCGGCACAGATCAGCGTGCCCGCTTCATCGGATTGTTCTTCGAAACTCGACAGCACCCGCAGGCGCACGTTGTAGCGCATCGCCAGCTCGACGGAGCGGGTTTGCAGCACCTTGGCCCCGAGCGAGGCCAGTTCGAGCATCTCCTCGAAGGCGATCTTCTCGAGCTTGCGGGCCTTGCCGGTGATGCGCGGGTCGGTGGTGTAGACGCCATCGACATCGGTGTAGATGTCGCAGCGCTCGGCCTCGAAGGCGGCCGCAAACGCCACGGCGGTGGTGTCGGATCCGCCCCGGCCCAGCGTGGTGATGCGGCCATCGGGGCCAATGCCCTGAAAGCCCGCGACCACGGCGACCTTCATGCCCTCGCCGAACTTGGCCATGATGTTATCGGTCGGGATCTCTTCGATCCGGGCGGCGGCATGGGCGTTGGTGGTTTTGAGCGGCACCTGCCAGCCCTGCCAGCTGCGGGCGGGCACATCCATCTCCTGCAAGGTCAGCGCCATCAGGCCCGCCGTCACCTGCTCGCCGGAGCTGACCACGGCATCATACTCGCGGGCATCGTAAAGCTGCGAGGTTTCCTCGACGAAGCCGACGAGCTTGTTGGTCTCGCCGGACATGGCGGAGACGATCACGATCACGTCGTAGCCTGCGGCAACTTCGCGGCCCACGCGCTTGGCGGCGCGGCGGATGCGGTCGAGGGTGGCGACGGAGGTGCCGCCGAATTTCATCACCAGAAGGGGCATGGTGCAGTCTCTTTCAGTTCCGGCGCGGGATAGGTGACGGAGGGGAAAAGCGCAAGAGCGCTGTGGGGGATGCGGCCCCTGCGCCGCATGATCCATATCAAGGCGGCACGGGCAGGGACGGGGCAGGTTGGGGCCGGAGAAAACAGGAGAGAGTGATGTCGCAGAACACCCCGCATGAACTGGCTGAGGAGTTTCCGGGCAAGGAGGCCGAACTTTCGGCATTGAAACAGACGGATGCGCATTTTGCCCGGATGGTGGACCGCTACCACGCGCTGAACCGCGCGATCCACCGGGCGGAGACCAACGTGGAGCCGACAGATGACTTTCATATGCTGGAAATGCGCAAGGAGCGGATGCATCTGAAGGATCAGGTGGCCGCGGCGCTGAACGCCCCGGCCTGAGCGCGGCTCAGCCGGTGTCGATCTCGTAGGGCAGGAGGCCGCGGGCGTTGTGATTGACGTTCAGGCGGCGCTCCAGCGGCGGGACCGAGCGCTGGTGGCAGCCCTGCCGCTCGCAGATGCGGCAGGAGATGCCGATGGGCTCGAAGGCGGCGGGCTGGGTGGTATCCAGCCCGTCGGCATAGACGAGGTCCGGCGCATGGGCGACCTCGCAGCCAAGGGCGATGGCGTAGCGCCGGATCGGCGCGGTGAAGCTGCCGCCGGGCTTTGACACATCGCAGGCGAGGCTGATGTAGCGGATGCCATCTGGGGTTTCGGCCAGTTGGCGCAGGAAACGGCCGGGGGTTTCGAAGGCGCGGTGGACATTCCAGAGCGGGCAGGCGCCGCCGAAACGGGCGAATTGCAGGCGGGTGGCCGAGTGCCGCTTGGTGATGGTGCCTGCCTGATCGACGCGCACGAAGAAGAAGGGAATCCCCTTGGCGCCGGGCCGCTGGAGGGTGGAGAGCCGGTGCGCCACCTGCTCGATGGAGGCGCCGAAGCGGTCGGCCAGCCGCTCCAGATCATGCCGGGTGTCGCGCGCGGCCTCGAGGAAGGCGCGGTAGGGCAGCAGCGCCGCCCCGGCGAAGTAATTGGCCAGCCCGATCTTGGCGATGGCGCGGGCCTCCTCGGTTTGGAACCGGGCAAGGTCCAGCGTGGCCTCCAGCAGATCGTTTTGCGTGATAAGTGCAAGCTGGTGGAAGATCTGGAAGCGCCGGGTCGCTGCTGAGGCGCGGGCGGGCAGGGTGAGCCTGCGGGCCTCCGGATCGAACCGGCGCAGGGCGGTTTCATCGGTGAGCGAGAGCGTTACGCCGGCCTTTTCAAGTTGCCGGAGGGCGGTGTCGGGGTCGCTCGCGTCGCCTGCGAAGCGTTCGGCGGCCCGGTCGATGGCGTCGATGTAATTGTCGCAATAGTGAAAGAAGTCGCGGACTTCTTCCCAGGGCGAAATTGGTGCCGGGCCGCCTGTGCCCATGGCCTCATCGAGCAGCGCCAGCCGCTCCTGCCCCTGCCGGTGGGCGCGGTGCAACTCGAGGAAGGCGCGGGCGAGGGCGGGGGCGTTGGAGGCGGTCAGGCGCAGGTCGGCGAGCGGGGGCGTGTCGGTGAAGACGGGATCGGCGAAGGCCTCGCGCATGTCTGTCACCAGCCGCTCGGTGTCGCCCGATGACAGCTCTGTCACGTCCTGCCCGAACTCCTGCGCCAGCGCCAGCACCACGCGGGCCGAAACCGGGCGGTTGTTGTTTTCCATCTGGTTGAGATAGGGCAGCGAGACCCCCAGCTTGCCGGCGAAGGCCTTCTGGGTGAGGTTCAGCCGCGTGCGGATTTCCCGCAGCTTGGCGCCGGCGTAGAGCTTTTGCGTGGGCATGGTGGCTGCATTTTGCAGATTCGCATCGCCCGCGCCAGTGTTTGCAAATCAGGTGAGCGCGTCGGGCGTGCCTTGAAGCTGTCGCTCGCGCATCAGCACCACGAGAATGGACACAAGGCTGGCGACGGCGGTTCCGACCATCACGATGAGCAGCGGCAGCGGCGTGGACCCCTCGGTGAGCAGCGCGGCGGCCAGCGCGGAGAGTGCGGCGCCCCCGGCGATCTGGATCGCGCCGCCGAGGCCCGAGGCGGAGCCGGCCAGATCGGGCCGGACCGAGACGAGACCGGCCGCGCTGTTGGGCATCACCAGCCCGTTGCCGAGCCCCACGAAAGTGAAAAAGGCGAAGAACAGGAAGGGGTTGCTCAGGCCCGCAAGGTAGGCGGCGAGGTGGATCGAGATGCCGACGACCGTCAGCACGCAGCCCCAGAGGATCATCCGGTTGATGCCGAAACGGGTGGAGAACCGGCCCGAGAAGGCATTGCCGAAGAGGTAGCCCACGGCCGGAAAGCCGAAGTAGAAGCCCATCGTCGAGGGCGGCAGGCCGAAGTATTCGGTCGCCAGAAAGGGCGCCCCGCCGAGGTAGGCGAAGAAGGCGCCGGAAGCGAAGGCGGCGGCCAGCGCATAGCCCCAGAAACGGTAGGAGGTGAGCAGGGCCGGGTAGCCGCGGAACTGCTCGGAGAAGCGGGCCTTGCGGGTGTGCAGGGTTTCGCCCAGGTCGGTCAGAACGAGGCCGAGAAGCACGACGCCGAAGCCGAACATCAGCCAGAAGTTGGCCTGCCAACCGAACCACTCATCAAGCTTGCCGCCGATGGCCGGGGCGATCATCGGCACAAGGCTCATACCCATGGTGACATAGCCGATCATCGAGGCGGCCTGATTCATTGGCACTACGTCGCGCACGATGGCGCGGCTCAGCACCATGCCCGCCGCCACCACGGCCTGGCACATGCGGAAAAAGAGGAAGCTCTCGACCGTGGGCGCATAGATGCAGCCCAGCGTGGCCAGCAGGAAGAGTACGATGGCGCTCATCAGCACCACGCGGCGCCCGAACCAGTCGGACAGGGGGCCGACGAAGATTTGCAGCACTGCGTTGATGGCGAGGAACAGCGAGACGGCGAGGCCGATGACCCGGTATTCGGTGTTGAAATGCGCAGCCATCGCGGGCAGCGATGGCAGGAACACGTTCATGGTGAGCGCCGTCATCGAGGCGACGAGCACCAGCGTCAGAACATGGGGCGGGGTGGATCGGTCGGCGAAGCGGACCTTGCTTCCGTAACTCATTGCGCGGAGTTAGGCGGGGCGGTGTCTTTTGTCTACAGAGTGCGCCGAAAAAATATGCTCGAAGCATAAAATATTCATGTTTGCAGTTAGCAGATTGGGAGTTGCCAATAGTTTGCAAATTTTCCGAATTTCACTTTGGTTCGCACTCGTGAGACCCTATAGCAAAGCAAATTCAGCGGGGAGATGGCCATGAAGGACATTCTGGAGCAACTCGAGGAGCGCCGGGCCGAGGCGCGGTCCGGGGGCGGGCAGCGGCGGATTGAGGCGCAGCACGCGAAGGGCAAGCTGACGGCGCGGGAGCGGATCGAGCTGCTGCTGGATGAGGGCTCGTTCGAAGAGTTCGACATGTTCGTGGCGCACCGCTGCACCGATTTCGGCATGCAGGAGCAACGCCCTGCGGGCGACGGCGTAGTGACCGGCTGGGGCACGATCAACGGCCGGATGGTCTATGTGTTCTCTCAGGATTTCACCGTGTTCGGCGGCTCGCTTAGCGAGACCCATGCGCAGAAGATCTGCAAGATCATGGACATGGCAGTGCAGAACGGCGCGCCGGTGATTGGCCTCAACGACTCGGGCGGCGCGCGGATTCAGGAGGGCGTGGCCAGCCTTGCGGGCTATGCCGAAGTGTTCCAGCGCAACATCATGGCCTCGGGCGTGGTGCCGCAGATCAGCGTAATTATGGGACCCTGCGCGGGTGGCGCGGTGTACTCGCCCGCGATGACCGACTTCATCTTCATGGTGAAGGAGAGCAGCTACATGTTCGTCACCGGCCCGGACGTGGTGAAAACCGTGACGAATGAGCAGGTTACGGCGGAAGAGCTGGGCGGGGCCTCGACCCATACGAAAAAGTCGAGCGTGGCCGATGGCGCCTTTGAGAACGATGTGGAGGCGATGACCGAGGTGCGGCGGCTGGTGGACTTTCTGCCGCTGAACAACCGCGAGAAGCCGCCGGTGCGGCCGTTCTTCGATGATGTGGCGCGGGTCGAGAAGAGCCTCGACACGCTGGTGCCGGAAAACGCCAACACCCCCTACGACATGAAGGAGCTGATCCTGAAGGTCGCGGATGAGGGCGATTTCTACGAGATTCAGGAAGACTACGCGAAGAACATCATCACTGGGTTTATCCGCCTCGAAGGGCAGTCGGTCGGCGTGGTGGCGAACCAGCCGATGGTGCTGGCCGGGTGCCTCGATATCGACTCGAGCCGTAAGGCTGCGCGCTTTGTAAGGTTTTGTGATGCCTTCGAAATTCCGATCCTGACGCTGGTTGATGTGCCGGGGTTCCTGCCGGGCACGAGCCAGGAATATGGCGGGGTGATCAAGCATGGCGCCAAACTGCTCTTTGCCTATGGCGAGGCGACGGTGCCGAAGGTGACGGTGATCACCCGCAAGGCCTATGGCGGCGCCTATGACGTGATGGCCTCCAAGCACCTGCGGGGGGACTTCAACTACGCGTGGCCGACCGCCGAGATCGCGGTGATGGGGGCCAAGGGCGCGACCGAGATTCTGTATCGCAGCGAGTTGGGCGACCCCGAAAAGATCGCGGCGCGGACGAAGGATTACGAGGATCGCTTTGCGAACCCCTTCGTGGCCGCCGAGAAAGGATTCATCGACGAGGTGATTCAACCGCGCTCCACCCGCAAGCGGGTGGCCCGTGCCTTTGCCTCGCTGCGGAACAAGAAACTCAGCAACCCTTGGAAGAAGCACGACAACATTCCGCTATGAGCGGAAAGTCGCTTGACGCCTGTCCTAGGGTAAGAGGGATAGCCAGAATGAAAATTTCGTGGCAGAAACAGCGGGCTGTCCGCCGCCACTCGGAGGATAAGCCAGCGAGATCTGGCCGTTTCGCTCGCCTCATGCAGGCGCACGGCCTCATGCCGAACGTCCGCGTTCGGCTGCTCCGCGCCGGGGAGGGGAGGCCCTGGCGCGGAGTTGCTTTCTTAGCCCTGATCTTTGCCGCCCAGCCGGCCTTTGCCGCCCCTGTTTTGCCTGAGGGTTGGGCCGAATTTCACGATGCAGTTGTCGAGGTGCATGCCGGGGCCGCCGAGGGTGCCGAAGAGCGCTGGCTGGTAATGCGTTACCTTGCGCCGGAGATCGCCCGTGAAGGCGGATCGTTGGGCTACGAGGATGTGGCGATGGAGATGGACGCGCTGTGCAATGGTCAGGCGCTCGCCACGGCCAAGGCGCATGAATCACCCATCGACCAAATCATCATCGCGCTGATGGACCGGGTGGTCGAACGGGGCCAGCCGGACCCGGCGGCCACGCAGTTTATTGCCTCCTATGTCGTCACAGAGGCCGGGTGCGAGTGGCAATGATGCGTGAAAAAGCCAATAAAACAAGGCGCTTCGCCGGGGTCGCACAGGGGTTTGATGCAATCCCGCCACAGCGGATTCATGTGCGCGGATGGGCCTGTTTTTCCATAAGTAATTGCATTAACCTCACGCTTGGCCAGACCTATTTGGCTGTGAACTCGAATGAGGGACCTGGGGAGTGTCACTGCTTTCTGCGCACCTCACAGATTATTAGGAGACAGAGATGTCGAAGAGCATCAAAACCCTTCTCGCCATCAGCCTCGTTGCCTTCGTGGCTGCCTGCGCTCAGCAGGACGAAGTTGTTGTGGAAGAAGTCGTGGTCGAAGAGCCGACCTACTCGAAGTACTGATTCTACACCGGGGCAGGCCTTCGGGCCTGCCTCGACCCTCCGCCCTCTCATCCGGGAGATGGGCGCATGATCAAGCATCGCGGTTTTCCAGGCCGCCTTCCCGGAACCGATTTTCAATTCACCATCCGACGACCCGCCAAGGGTGGCGCGACGCCTTTGAAGGCCCGCGAACGATTCGCCGATCGCAGGCCTGCTGACCGGCGGGCTGATTCGGGGTTCATGGCGGCGCTCTGGGAGCAGTTCGGCGATGAGCCCTTTGAACGCGGCAATCTCGATGCCGGGCGGCTGAGCTGGCTCTTTGGCCGCGAGGTGCTGCCCGCAGAAGACCCGTTTGATCCCGAAAGCTACGAGGCGCTGCTCGTCATCGACGAGGCCGCCGCGCGCCGGGCGTTCCCTGAAGCCTTCGAAGAGGAGGGGTGGGCATGATTCTGCCGAGGGTTGTAGGGGGGAATGGGCAGGAACTGGCTCAAAACTGCCGCTGGGTCAGCCCGCGCTTGTTTGAACAGGCTGCGGCTGCAAATGTCAGCCAAGGACCGACGTTCTCCAGCAAGCTTGCGTCGGCCTTAATAAGTCAAAACCGTTACCCTTCCCCTTCTACGTGGTCTGGCCCCTTGTGGGTCAGACCACACCCTTTTTTGCGCCGGCGGGAGCCCGCCCGTGACGCAGCGGTGAAGATGTCAGATGACGAATTTGGCTTCACGGACTCCGAGAATTGCGGTAAAACTCTGCCCATAAACGATAAAACTCGAGGCAGTACATCATGCAAAAACTTCTCTGGGCCGCCGCCCTTCCTTTCGTCTTCGCCCTTTCGGGGTGCCTTGAAAACGACGTGCAGCGTGCCGCTGTCGGCGCCGGTATCGGTGCCGTTGCGGCGAGTGCGACCGACAACGACCCGCTCATCGGCGCGGCCGTTGGTGCCGGCGTTGGCGCCCTTTCGGACGATATCGCGGACGCTTTCTAAGCCCTGCGCACACAAGCAAAATTCCGCCGGGCCATGGAACCGGCTCGGCGGGCTTTCTGTTTCTCTTTCAGACACTGAAACGCTCTGCGCCGCACGAGGCCGCGGGGCACAGACCCTGAGAGGCAAAAACTCATGCGTAAGATCATTCTGGGCGCCACCCTTCCTGCCATCCTGCTCGTTGCGGGCTGCGACAACGACATCGAGCGTGCTGCCGTTGGTGCGGGCGTGGGCGCCGTTGCGGCAGAAGCCACGGGCAACAACCCGGTCGTGGGCGCCGCTGTGGGCGCAGGCGTCGGCGCAATTTCCGACGATCTCTGACACGGCAGGCCGGGGCCAGACCGCCCCGGCGCCATCGAGACATCACCCAAGCGTTCTTCGGGCCCGCCGCCCGGAGAGCGCTTTTTGCGTTTCGGGCCCCTGCGGGACCCAAGAAGAAGAGGGACGATAGACATGTTCGAGAAGATCCTGATCGCCAACCGGGGGGAGATTGCCTGCCGTGTGATCAAGACGGCCCGCAAGATGGGGATCAAGACGGTGGCGGTGTATTCGGACGCCGACAAGAATGCGCTGCATGTGGAGATGGCCGACGAGGCGGTGCACATCGGCCCGCCGCCCGCGAACCAGAGCTACATCGTGATCGACAAGATCATGGACGCCATCCGCCAGACCGGCGCGCAGGCGGTGCATCCGGGCTATGGCTTTTTGAGCGAGAACCCGAAATTCGCCGAGGCGCTGGAGGCCGAGGGCGTGGCCTTCATCGGGCCGCCCAAGGAGGCGATTGAGGCGATGGGGGACAAGATCACCTCGAAGAAGATCGCCCAGGAGGCCGATGTGAGCACGGTGCCGGGCTACATGGGCCTGATCGAAGATGCCGACGAGGCGGTGAAGATCAGCACCGAGATCGGATATCCGGTGATGATCAAGGCCAGCGCCGGTGGCGGCGGCAAGGGCATGCGGATCGCGTGGAACGATGAGGAAGCGCGCGAGGGTTTCCAGAGTTCGAAGAACGAGGCCGCGGCCAGCTTTGGCGATGACCGCATTTTCATCGAGAAATTCGTGACCCAGCCGCGGCATATCGAAATTCAGGTGCTCTGCGATGCGCATGGAAACGGGATCTACCTTGGCGAGCGTGAGTGCTCGATCCAGCGGCGGAACCAGAAGGTGATCGAGGAGGCGCCTTCGCCGTTTCTGGATGAAGAGACCCGCCGTGCGATGGGCGAGCAGGCCGTCGCGCTGGCGCAGGCGGTGGGCTACACCTCGGCGGGCACGGTGGAGTTCATCGTCGATGGCGACAAGAACTTCTATTTTCTGGAAATGAACACGCGGCTTCAGGTGGAGCATCCGGTGACTGAATTGATCACCGGGGTGGACCTTGTGGAGCAGATGATCCGCGTCGCCCATGGCGAGCCGCTGAGCATGACGCAGGACGACGTGAAGCTGAACGGCTGGGCGATGGAGAGCCGGCTTTATGCCGAGGACCCTTATCGCAACTTCCTGCCGTCGATCGGCCGGCTGGTGGCTTACAAGCCCCCGGCGGAGGTGGCGGAGGCCACACGCGCCGTGCGCAACGATACCGGCGTCTACGAGGGCGGCGAGATCAGCATGTATTACGACCCGATGATCGCTAAGCTCTGCACATGGGCGCCCACGCGGGAGCAAGCCATCGAGGAGATGCGGGTGGCGCTGGACAGCTTCGAGCTGGAGGGGATCGGCCACAACATCCCCTTCCTTGCGGCAGTGATGGACCATCCGAAGTTTGTGGCCGGTGACATGACCACGGCCTTCATTGCCGAGGAATATCCGGAAGGATTTGAAGGGGTTGAGCTGAGCGGCACCGACAAGCGGCGGATCGCGGCGGCGGCGGCGGCGATGTATCGCGTGGCCGAAATTCGCCGCAGCCGTGTGAGCGGACGGATGGACAACCACGAACGCATGGTCGGCTCCGACTGGGTGGTGAGCGTGGGTGGCGAAACGCTGGTGACCGAGATCGCCGCCGACAGGGCTGGCTCGACCGTGGCTTTCTCCGACGGCACGGTGCACCGCGTGGCCTCCGATTGGACGCCGGGCGACAGCCTTGCCCGGGTGGAGATCGACGGCAAGCTGATGGTGCTCAAGGTCGGCAAGGTGACGAGCGGCTTCCGCATCCGGTTCCGGGGTGCGGATGTGGCGGTGAAGGTCTGGACCCCGCGCCAGGCCGAGCTGGCCGCGCTGATGCCCGAGCGGCTGCCGCCCGACACCTCGAAGATGCTGCTTTGCCCGATGCCGGGCCTGATCGTGAAGGTGGATGTGGCCGAGGGCGACGAGGTGCAGGAGGGGCAGGCGCTGTGCACCGTGGAGGCGATGAAGATGGAGAACATCCTGCGCGCCGAGAAGGCGGGCAAGGTCGCCAAGGTCAACGCCGGGCCGGGCGACAACCTTGCGGTGGATGATGTGATCATGGAGTTCGAATGACACCCGGTCTGCGCGCACTTCTGGCCCATGCGGTCGGCTTCGTCTCGGGCCTGTTCATGGCCTGGGCGATCATCAACCTGCTGGGCCGGATCGTGCCGCCGGACGGCACCACGGGCGGCGGCATGGCGATGCTGGTTGCGATGGCGGTGATCTCCGGGCTGGCGGGCCTCGTGGCCTGGACGATGATCGTGACCCGGATCATGGGCTTTGTGGCGGGCCGTGACTGGTGGATCCGGGGCATCGGCGCTGTGCTTGGGGTGATGGTGATGGGGGCCGGGCTGATGCTGGCGGGTATCTTCGCCCCCGCAGAGGCGCTGATCCTGATGATCTTCATCCTCTTCGCGCTGGGCGGCTGGGCCACCCACGGGCGGGTGACGGGCGAGGGCTGATGGACTGGCTGGCGAACCTCGATGCGCGGATCTGGCAGGCGGTCATCGCCGGCCTCTTCCTTGGCGCGGGCTGGTTCGTCAACGGGGTGCTGAACCGCCGGGAGGCGGCGGCACTGCGGCAGGAAAAGCTGCGCGACATGCACCGCGCGCTCTATGCCGAGATCGGCAACAACCTCGCCAATCTCTGGGACGAAGAACGGATCGAGAGCTACGCCGAGGGGATGCTGGAACGGATGCGGGAGGATGAGGGGTTTGTGCCGCTCATCCCGCGCGAGCACAACGATACGGTGTTTGACACGCTGCTGCCCGACATCCACGTGCTGCCGCGCCAGACCATCGACCCGATCGTGGCCTATTACAGCCAACTCAAATCGCTCGCTGCGCTGGTGGATGACATGCGGGGCGCGGCCTTCAAAGGCATGTCACAGCAGCGCCGGGTGGCGATGTACTCGGATTATATCGAGATGAAGAAGCAGGCGCTCAGCTTTGGCAGTTATGCCAATGCGGTGATCGATGCCTTCGGAAAGGGCGGCCGCGAGGCCGCCGAGCGGGTGAAGCTGGAGTTCAATACCCCGGCTGAGGACCCGTCCGCCCGGTTACCGGGATCGGAGTGAAGGGAATGTCGCTGCGTTTGCTCATATCCGCTCCTCTGGTGCCTGAAGGGTTTCAGGCTTCTGCCTTACATATAGGGCCTTATGGCGCGTTTCTCAAGCGTTCGCCGCGCGGCCTGCCTGCTCATTTCCGCCGCAGTTCGTCGCGCCGGAGCGGCCATTTGTCGATGCTGCGGGTGATTTCGCGCACGTCCCACGGAAAGGGTTTGCGCAGCTTCACCTCGCCGTCCTTGCCGATCAGCACCAGCTGGAAGCCACGGGGCCGGAGCTTGGCGCGCACGGACGAGAGCGCGGCGGGGTCGGTATCGGTGATGATAACGGCGTCACGCTCCATCAGCGGGCCGGGGCGGGCGGTGAGCAGCTCGAGCTGCTCGGTAAAGCGCGGGTCGGCCGGGGTATCGGCAAAGACCACGATGGGGCGGCGCAGCCAGAGCAGATCATCCAGCGTGACCTCGGAGGCGGCGAGAATTTGCAGGGTGTCGGCATCGCCCGCCACTTCAGCGGCGACGGCCTCGGCGGCCTCTTCGGCGGCGCCTTCGGAAATGACGGTGGTGCCCGTTTCCTGCGCCCAGAGGGGCGAGGCGATGAGCGCCGCGAGGGCGAGGGGGGTGAGCCGCATGAATTCCTCCTGTTGCCAAGGATATAGGCGCGGCTGCGCCGAAAGCGAAGGGGCGGTGCGCCCCGGCCAAAATTGAACCGGACCTGAGAAGGAGGCTCCGATGAGCAAGACCGACGAGTGGAAGGCGATTGCCGAGAAGGAACTGCGGGGCAAGCCGCTGGACAGCCTTGACTGGGAGACGCTGGAGGGCATCCGGGTGAAGCCGCTCTACACCGGCGAGGATGTGGAGGGGCTGGGTCATATGGGGAGCATTCCGGGGCAGGCGCCGTTCACCCGCGGGCCGAAGGCGACGATGTATGCGGGCCGCCCTTGGACGATCCGGCAATATGCCGGGTTCTCGACCGCCGAGGAGTCGAACGCCTTTTATCGCAAGGCGCTGGCGGCCGGGCAGCAGGGCGTTTCGGTGGCTTTCGACCTGGCCACGCACCGGGGCTATGACAGCGACCACCCGCGCGTGGAAGGCGACGTGGGCAAGGCGGGCGTGGCGATCGACTCGGTCGAGGACATGAAGATCCTCTTCGACGGGATTCCGCTGGATGAGGTTTCTGTCTCGATGACGATGAACGGCGCGGTGATTCCGATCCTCGCCAATTTCATCGTGACGGGCGAGGAGCAGGGGCACGACCGGGCGCTGCTTTCGGGGACCATTCAGAACGACATTCTGAAGGAGTTCATGGTGCGGAACACCTATGTGTATCCGCCCGAGCCCTCGATGCGGATCATCTCGGACATCATTGAATACACCTCGAACGAGATGCCGAAGTTCAACTCGATCTCGATTTCCGGCTACCACATGCAGGAGGCGGGGGCGAACCTTGTGCAGGAGCTGGCCTATACGCTGGCCGACGGGCGCGAATATGTGCGGGCTGCGATTGAAGCCGGGATGGACGTGGACAAGTTTGCCGGGCGGCTGAGCTTCTTCTTCGCCATCGGGATGAACTTTTTCATGGAGATCGCCAAGCTGCGGGCGGCGCGGACGCTGTGGCACCGGATCATGACTGAGTTCGGGGCGAAGTCGGAGCGCTCGAAGATGCTTCGGACGCATTGCCAGACCTCCGGGGTGAGTTTGCAGGAGCAGGATCCTTACAACAACGTGATCCGCACCGCCTATGAGGCGATGAGCGCGGTGTTGGGCGGCACTCAATCGCTCCACACCAATGCGCTCGACGAGGCGATTGCGCTGCCCACCGAGTTCTCGGCCCGGATTGCGCGGAATACCCAGCTGATCTTGCAGGAAGAAACGCAGGTGACCCGCGTGGTCGACCCGCTGGCGGGCTCCTACTACGTGGAGAGCCTGACGGATGAGCTGATCGAGAAGGCTTGGGCCTTGATCGAGGAGGTTGAGGAGATGGGCGGCATGACCAAGGCGGTGGCCTCCGGCATGCCCAAGCTGCGGATCGAGGAGAGCGCCGCGCGCAGGCAGGCGATGATCGACCGGGGCGAGGAGGTGATTGTTGGGGTCAACAAGTACCGCAAGGAAAAGGAAGACCCGATCGACATTCTGGACGTGGACAATGTGAAGGTGCGCGAGAACCAGGTGGCGCGGCTGGAGCGCATTCGTGGGAGCCGCGATCAGGCCGCCTGCGATGCCGCGCTGGGCGAGCTGGAGCGGCGGGCGAAAGAGGGCGGCAATCTGCTGGAAGCGGCGGTAGAGGCCGCGCGGGCCCGGGCGAGCGTTGGAGAGATCAGCATGGCGATGGAGAAGGTGTTTGGCCGTCATCGGGCCGAGGTGAAGACATTGGCGGGCGTCTACGGCGCGGCCTATGACGGCGACGAGGGCTTTGCGGCGATCCAGAAATCGGTGGAGGATTTCGCCGAGGAAGAAGGCCGCCGCCCGCGGATGCTGGTGGTGAAGATGGGCCAGGACGGGCACGACCGGGGCGCCAAGGTGATTGCCACCGCCTTTGCCGACATCGGCTTTGATGTGGACGTGGGGCCGCTGTTTCAGACGCCCGAGGAAGCCGCGCAGGACGCGGTGGACAATGACGTGCATGTGGTGGGCATCTCCAGCCAGGCGGCGGGCCACAAGACGCTGGCGCCCAAGCTGGTGGCGGCGCTGAAAGAGGCCGGCGCGGAGGATATCATCGTGATCTGCGGCGGGGTCATTCCGCAGCAGGACTATGATTTCCTGTACAAGTCCGGGGTGAAGGCAATCTTCGGGCCGGGCACGAATATTCCGAGCGCTGCGCAGGATGTGCTGAAGCTGATCCGTGAGGCGCGGGGCTGACCGGGCCGGGGGTCGCACACCTGACGGTGCGTTACGCGGGCTCCGGTGGTGCGGCGGAGTATTTTCAGCAAGAAAATCCAGCGGGTTGTGCTTTGGCGCGGCCCGTGCGTTTGTTGCGGGCATGATTGAATTTGACCATATCGCCGTGCTTTGCACGCGGCTCGAGGACGGGGTGGCCTATGTCGAAGAGGCGCTGGGTGTGCCTTTGGCGGCGGGGGGCAAGCACGAGGCCTTTGGCACCCATAATGCGCTGCTGGCACTGGGGGGCGAGGAATATCTGGAGGTGATCGCGGTGGACCCGGAGGGTGCCGATCCGGGGCGGCCGCGCTGGTTTGACCTTGATCGTTTTCAAGGCCAGCCGCGGATTGCGCGCTGGGTTTGCCGGGTGGATGACCTTGCGGCCAAGGTGGCCGAGCGCCCCGGTGTTGGGGCGCCGATGGCGCTGCAGCGGGGGGAGTATCGCTGGGCGATGGCGGTGCCGGAGACGGGCATCTTGCCGATGAACAACATGCATCCGGCGCTGATCGAGTGGCAGGGGCCGCACCCAGCACCGCGGCTGCCTGACGAAGGCGTGCGGCTGGCGGAGCTTCTGGTGGGCCATGAGGAGGCGCGGGGGCTGAAGGAGCTTGGGCTGGACGACCCGCGCCTGCGGTTCATCCGGGGGCCAACGCGGATGGCGGCGCGGTTCGACACGCCGGACGGGCCGAAGTGGCTGAGGTAAGACGGGCTCAGGCCAACGATGCAGAGGCGATCTGCGGGCTGATCAACTGGGTGATCCGCGACACCATCGTGACCTTCAACAGCATCGAGAAAACGCCCGAAGAGATCGTATCGGCGATCGAGGCCGGGCAGCCGTTTTGGGTCGCCGAAACGGAGGGCCGGGTGCTGGGCTATGTCAGCTACGGGCCGTTCCGGAACGGGGTGGGCTATGCCCATACCAAAGAGCATTCGATCGTGGTGCGCCCCGAGGCGGCGGGGCAGGGCGTGGGGCGTGCGCTGATGGCGGCGCTCTGTGCTCATGCGCGGGAGGCCGGCGTACATTCGCTCTTTGCCGGGGTCAGCGGCGAGAACGCGGCGGGAGTGGATTTTCATGCCGCGCTGGGCTTTGCCGAGGTGGCGCGGCTGCCCGAGGTGGGCCGCAAGTTCGACCGGTGGCATGACCTTGTGCTGTTGCAGAAATTCTTGTGACCCCAGCGCCTTGCGCGGGTAAGGTGCCCCCATGTCGATCTGGTCACGCATAGGGGACGCGCTTTCGGCTCTCGCTGCCGGCGAGGGGCTTTCGGCGGTGTTCGACAAGCTGCGCACGGCGCCGGAGCGGACGGTGGGCTTTACCATCGCGGTCATCGCGTTGGGGGCCAAGATGGCCAAGGCGGACGGGCAGGTGACGCGCGACGAGGTCACGGCGTTTCGCGAGGTCTTCACCATTCCGCCCGCCGAAGAGGCCAATGCGGCGCGGGTATTCAACCTCGCGCGGCAGGATGTGGCGGGCTTCGAGGATTATGCGGCGCGGATTGCGCGGATGTTCGACGAGGGCCACGGGGCGCTGACCGACCTGCTGGAGGGGCTGTTCCATATCGCGATGGCGGATGGGGAGTATCACCCGAAAGAAGATGACTTTCTGGCCCGGGTGGCGGCGATCTTCCGGGTCGATGACCGGGAGTTTCGCTCGCTGCGCGCCCGTTTTGTGCCCGATGCCGAGCCCGACCCCTACGCGGTGCTGGGCGTTGCGCCCGATGCGCCGCTGGAAGAGGTGCGGGCGGCGTGGAAGCGGCAGGTGCGCGAGAGCCACCCCGATGTGATGATGGCGCGAGGCGTGCCGGAAGAGGCGGTGCGGATGGCCGAGAAGCGGCTGATCGCGGTGAACCGGGCCTGGGAGGAGATCAACGCGTCGTGAGGCTGGCCACCTACAATGTGGAGTGGTTCAACGCGCTTTTCGACGAGGCGGGCGCGCCGCTGGCCGATAACGAGTGGTCTGCCCGGTGGAACGTGACCCGGGCGGCGCAGCTGGAGGCACTGGGCATCGTCTTTACGGCGCTGGATGCCGATGCGGTGCTGATCGTGGAGGCGCCGGATTGGAAGGCACCGCGCCGCACCGAGACCGCGCTGGAGGGCTTTGCCGCACTCTTCGGATTGCGTGCGCGCAAGGCGCTGATCGGCTTCCCGAACGACACCCAGCAGGAGCTGGCGCTGCTTTACGACCCGGACAGGGTCGAGGCGCGGCATGTGCCGGTGGGGGAGGCCACGGGCAAGAAGGGCAGCGAGGAGGCGCCGCGGTTTGACGGGGTGTTCCGGATCGACCTTGATATCGACGCGCGGGAAGACCTTGTGCGCTTTTCCAAGCCGCCGCTGGAGGCCGAGTTGCGGCTCGAGGGGTTTGACGAGGTGGTGCGGCTCATCGGCGTGCATATCAAGAGCAAGGCCCCGCATGGCGCGCGCTCGGCGGCGGATGCCACGCGCATTTCCATCGCGAATCGGCGCAAGCAGTTGGCACAGTCGATCTGGCTGCGGCGGAGGGTGGAGCAGCACTTGGCAGCGGGCGAAGCGCTGGTGGTGGCGGGGGACTTTAACGATGGCCCCGGCTTGGATGAATATGAGGCGCTGTTTGGCCGCTCGGGCATGGAGATCGTGCTGGGGGCGGATCAACCCGAGGCAATGCGGCTGGTGGACCCTCATGCGCGGCAGGCGCTGGCGGGCGGGCTGATGCAGGCGAAGGACACGACGGCGCGGTTTTACCTGCGCGAGGAGAAGCGCTATCTCAGCGCGCTGCTCGACTACCTCATGCTCTCGCCCGGGCTGGCGGCCCATGCGCGGGACTGGCGGATCTGGCATCCCTTTGACGACTCGCAAATTTATGCCCTGCCGGAGCTGCGGGAGGCGCTGCTGACGGCCTCCGATCACTTCCCTGTCAGCGTCGATCTCGACCCGAACCTTTGAAACGCGGCGCGCGAGCGCTTATGTTGTGGGCATGAAACACCTTGCTGCCATGGCCCTTGCGGCCTCTCTCACCCTGGGCCCGGCGCTTGCGCAGGAGGCCGACCCCGAAGCCCGTGGCGACATGGGCGAGGGCATGAACCTTGTAGAAGAGGGGATGATGCTCTTCTTCCGCGGACTGGCCGAAGAGATGGAGCCTGCGCTGAAGGATATGGCGCGGGATATGGAGCCTGCGCTGCGCGATCTGGCCGAAACGCTGGGGCCGCAGATGGCGGCGCTGGCCGAGATGATCGGCGAGTTCGACGATTACCACCCGCCGGAGCGGCTGGAGAACGGCGACATCATCATCCGCAGGAAGACCCCGGAGGAGATGGAGCGGGCGCCGGAGCCTTTGGCGCCGGAGTTCGACCCGGAGGGCGAGATCGAACTTTGAGCCGTGCTGGTGGGCAGATTGCCCACCCTACACGCGTGTCGTGAGGGCCGGATCGTTGGCCTTGTAGACGATGCCCTTGTACTCGGGTCGGTCGTAGGCGGTTTCGTTGGTGACGTGGCCGTCGTAGCCACCGACCTTGGTGAGGCGCGCGCCATCCTCCCAGATCATCATCAGGCCGTGCTCTTCCTCCCAGACGCAATTGGCCGACATGACCACATAGACGTGGTCGGGGTGGCGCGGGTCGATCACCAGATGGACGGTGCCGGGGGTGACGTGCTGCCAGATTTCCTCGGGCGTGGCGGGCACGCCCATCTCCTCGTCGAGCCACTCCTCGCCGCCCACGTCTTGATGGAAATCGCGGTAGTAGTTGTAGACGTGCAGGCTGTCGGCCAGACGGTCGGCCGGGGTGAGGCGGGCGAAGGCGGCGAGGGCCTGCGCGGCCTGCTCGGGGGAGGGCTCTTGATGGTGGTCGATATAGATATCGCGGTCGACCACGACGCCGTCGAAGTAGGGAACCGCGAGCGGCTCCGAGACGATCTCAATCCCCGGCAAGGCGCACCTCGATCTCGCAACCCAGCTCGCTGGCGAGCGATTTAAACCGTGCCTCGGCCACCTCGCCGTAGAGCACGGCGGCGACGCGGGGGAGGATCAGCTTGAGCTCTTTTTTCTTCGGGCGGTATTCCACCCGGCACATGGCTTCGGGGATGTTGCCGGAGAACATGGCGCCGAAGCGCATAGCCTTGCCGAGCACCACCGCCATCTGCCTGTCCTTGTCGGAGAGCAGCTCGACCATCGGTTCGAGGTGCAATCCGGGGGCGGCGTTTCGGTAGCGGTGCAGCAGGGCGAGGCCGACGAAGACGCGGCCCTGATGGTCGATCCCGCCGAGGTTGGAGCGGGTGGCGTTATCGAAGCAAACTTCACCGCGATAATCGGGATGGGCGCGCCACGACACATCGTGCAGCAGGCAAGCGGCCTTGATCAGGCGCTGCTTGTCGGGGCGGACGCTGCGGAACAGCGGTAGGACGAAATCGTAGAGCGTGCGCCCGAAACCCGGCACGCGGGCGTTTTGCGCCTCGTCGAAGCGGGCAGCCTCGATCAACGGGTCGCGGGCGCGGATCAGGTCGGACATCTGCTCGTACAGCATGCCCTCGCGGATACCGTAGGCCGAAATCCAGACCTCCTTGGTGCCGAATTTCTTCATCAGGCGGCGGAGCACTTCGCCCGCCACCGGCACCAGCGCGATCCGGGCGGAGGAGAGCCCGGCCTGCGCGCGGACCTCCTCGAGATCGCGGCCGCGCAGCCAATCCAGCGTTTTGCGAAGCTGGGCCGGGGTTGCGTGATAGTCGTGCAGCACGTGGAGCGGGTAGCCCCGGCGCAGGATGTCGAGCTTGGCGATGGCCCGCCACGAGCCGCCGACGAGGTAGAGACGCTTGTGAGGCGGCAGCTTGTCGGCCAGGCGGTCGAGCACCTTGTCGATCTCGGCCCGGCGGGCCTTGCGGCCCCCGGGAATGGTCTTGAGCCGCAGGGGGCCGAGGGAGGTAGAAGCGCGCTCGCCCACGCCGCCATCTTCGAGCAGGGCCAGCTCCATCGAGGAGCCGCCGATATCGCAGGAAAGGCCGGTGGCGCCGGGCCAGCCGACGAGCACGCCTTGGGCGGAGAGCCGGGCTTCCTCTTCGCCGTCGACCACGTAAACCTTCAGGCCGGTTGTCGCCTCGATGTCGGCACAAAAGTCCGGCCCGTCATCGGCGTTGCGCACGGCGGCGGTGGCGGTGGCGGTGAGGGGCGGGATGCCCATGCCCTCGGCCAGCGCGTGAAAGCGGCGGATCGCGGCCAGCGCCCGGACCCGGCCCTCGGGGTTGAGCCGCCCAGTTTCACCCATGCCGGCGCCGAGGCCGCACATCACCTTTTCATTGAAGAAATACGCTGGGCTTCGGGCCGCGCCATCGAAGATCACCATCCGCACGGAGTTGGAGCCGATGTCGATCACCCCCACGCGGGAGAGCGCCTGGGCATCGGGGTGGTCGAAGATCGGGCGTCCGAAAGGGCCCCAGCCCCGCTGCTGCTCGCCTGATCCGTCCATGTCATCTCTCCGGGCGGTTATCGTATGTCCGTGATAGAGGGCGGGCGCCGGAAAGGTCAATCTTTCGAGTGGGTCAGTTCCGGCACATCGCTGGCCCCCGCCGAGCCGCGGCCCGAGAGCGAGGGGTTCTCCATGAAGAAGCGGTGGCAGTTGAACGGCTCGGCCCCCTTGGAGAGCGGCGGGCGGTAGAAGCTGCCATCGGGGCGCATGACCCAGCTTTGCGCGGTGTCAGCCATGTTGGCGGCCATCACCTGCTCGGTGATCTGCGCCTTCACCGTGGGGTTGGTGCATTCGACCAGTGTTTCGACCCGGCGGACGAGGTTGCGGCCCATCCAGTCGGCCGAGGAGATGAACACGCGCGCCTTCTTGGAGGGCAGTCCGTGGCCGTTGCCGAAACAGACGATGCGGCTGTGCTCGAGGTAGCGCCCGACGATGGATTTGACCCGGATGTTCTCCGACAGGCCCTTGATGCCGGGGCGCACGCCGCAGATGCCGCGGATGACGAGGCTGATCTTTACCCCGGCCTGGCTGGCGGCATAAAGCGCGTCGATCACATCGGCGTCGATCAGCGAGTTCATCTTCGCCCAGATCTCGGCGGGCTTGCCGGCGCGGGCATGTTCGACCTCGGCGGCGATCATCTCGATCAGGCGCTTTTTCAGCGAGATCGGCGAGATCGCAAGGTTCTCCAGTTCGCCGGGCTGGGCATAGCCGGAAAGGTAGTTGAAGACCTTTCCCGCGTCGCGGCCGAGCGCCTTGTCGCAGGTGAAGAGGCTGAGGTCGGTGTAAATCCGGGCGGTGATCGGGTGGTAGTTGCCGGTGCCGAAGTGGGTGTAGGTCACCAGCTCGTTGCCCTCGCGGCGGACCACCGTGCTGATTTTTGCGTGGGTCTTGTAGTGCATGAAGCCGTAGACCACATGCGCCCCGGCCCGCTCCAGCCGCCGGGACTGGCGGATGTTGGCGGCCTCGTCGAAGCGCGCCTTCAGCTCGACCAGCGCGGTGACCGACTTGCCATCTTCCGCCGCCTCGCAGAGCGCCTCGACGATCGGGGAGTTCTTGGAGGTGCGGTAGAGCGTTTGTTTGATGGCCACCACATCGGGGTCGCGGGCGGCCTGCTGGAGGAAGCGCACCACCATGTCGAAGGTCTCATAGGGGTGGTGCAGCAGCATGTCCTTTTGCCGGATGGCGGCGAACATGTCGCCCTCGTGGTCCTGCACACGCTCGGGCACGCGGGGGGTGAAGGAAGGCCAGAGCAGATCGGGGCGGGCGTCGATCACGAGTTCCTTGAGGTCGGCCACGCCGAGGATGCCGTTGGTCTCGATCACCTCGTCTTCGTCGACCTCCAGCTCGCGCATGATGAGCGCTTTCAGGGCCTTGGGCGCGCCGGCGGACATGTTGAGGCGGACAACCTCGCCACGACGCCGCCGCTTTAGTGCGGTTTCGAACTCGCGCACCAAGTCTTCGGCTTCTTCCTCCAGTTCAAGGTCGCTGTCGCGCAACACGCGGAAGGTGCACGAGCCCTTTTCACGGTAACCCGGAAACAGCGAGCCGATGTGGAGGCGTAGCAGCACTTCGAGCGGCAAAAAGCGGTGGGTGCCCTCTTCAGCGGGCAGGGCGATGAAGCGGTCCACCTGATGCGGGATCGGCAGGATGGCATCGAGCTTGCGGCCCGAGTGCTCGCTTTCAAGCTGGAGCGCGAGGCAGAAGCCGGTGTTGGCGATGAAGGGGAAGGGGTGCGCCGGGTCGATGGCCAGCGGCGAGAGCACCGGGAAGACCTGGCTGAGGAAATACTCCGACAGAAAGCCGTGGTCGGCCTTGGTGAGGTGCTTGGCGTCGAGCAGGAAGATATCGTTGCTCGCCAGCTCCTCGCGCAGTGCGGCCCAGCTCTCTTGCTGGCGGGCCATCAGGCGGCGGGCATCGGCGTTGATGAGCACCAGCTGTTCGGCGGGGCTGAGCCCGTCGGCGGCGGGTGTAGTGTTGCCCGCATTGGCCAGCTCGCGCAGGCCGGCGACGCGCACGGTGTAGAACTCGTCGAGGTTGGTCGCCGAGATCGAGACGAAGCGGATGCGCTCGAGCAGCGGCACCTTGGGATTTTCGGCCTCTTCCAGCACCCGCCAGTTGAAGCCGAGCCAGCTCAGCTCGCGATTGAAGAAACGGGTCGGCCCGGCGATGTCGACATCGTCGAGCGCGATCGGGTCGGAGTAGGCGGCGGAGAGGAAATCGGATTGAGTCATGGCAGGGGTCTAGGAGGCAAAGGTCACGGCAGTGTGACGCTTTAGCCCTTATGTGCCTGATTTTCCGGCCTCATCCAAGACCTCGCGGGCAAGTTTGCGGGTCAGTTTGCCGCCCTTGGCGAGTTGGTGCCGGTCGAGCGCGGCCACGGTGCGGCGGGCGGCGGCGGCGGAGCGCTCCATATGGACGAGCAGGTAGCTCAGCAGCTTGGGCGTGGGCGCGAGCTGACGGTCATCGAAGAGCTTGACGAGGAGCGCTGTGAGCAGGGCGTCATCGGGCTCGGCGAGGCGGGCGCGCGGTGTGGCCGAGAGCCGGGTGGCGAGGTCGGGCAGAGCGGGCGTGGGCAGGGGCTCGCGCGCGGTGAGCAGCAGCCGGGCATTGGCGGCGGTGGCGCGGTTGAGCAGGTGGAACAGCGGCTCCTCGCGCTCGCGGCTACCCATCATGCTGTGGATGTCTTCCAGCAGCAGCGTGGCACCGGGCGCAGGCGGGGCGAGGCTGGCGAGGCTGCCAGCCTCCAGCGCTGTTGCCCCGGTGTCGGCGGCCCAGATCGCGGCGAGGTGGCTCTTGCCCGCGCCCTCCGGCCCGGTCAGCAGAAGCCGCCCGCCGGGCCAGCGTGCGCTGTCATCGATTTGCGCGACGGCCTCGGCGTTGGCGGGCGACACGAAGAAGGCATCGCGCCCGGTGGCTTCGATCACCGGGAGGTCTATTGGGATCTGGCGGGGCATGGGGTGCCTCTTTGGGCTACTCTTGCGGGGGCTCGTCGGCGTGGGAGACCGCCGCGGTGGCGGGAGGTGCCTCTTCGGTGCCGCGATAGAGGCGGCCCTCCTTGTACTGCCGGGTGGCCCAGCGGGCAATGACCCCGAGCGAGGCGGCCACGGGCACGGCGACGAGCATGCCGGTGAAGCCGAAGAGCGCGCCGAAGGCCGAGAGAGCGAAGATGAGCCAGACCGGGTGCAGCCCGACCGATTGGCCGACGAGGTTGGGGGTGAGCACGTTGCCTTCGAGGAACTGACCGACAAAAAAGATCACCGCGACGGCGCCGATCCACCACCATTCGCCCCAGAACTGGAAGAAGGCGAGGCCGATCGCCAGCGCCCCGCCGACCAATGCGCCGACGTAGGGGATGAAGGTGAGCGCGCCCGCAACGGCCCCGACGACGAGGCCGAAGTTGAGGCCCACCGCCATGAGCGCCACGGCGTAGAAGATGCCCAAAACGAGGCAGACGGTGCCCTGCCCGCGGATGAAGGCGGCGAGGGTCTTGTCGATCTCATGGGCGAGGTGGCGGATGGTGGGGGCGTGGTCGCGCGGCAGCAGGTCATCGACCTTGGCGACCATGCGGTCCCAGTCGAGCAGCAGGTAGAAGGCGACGATGGGCACAAGCACCAGCAGCACCAGCACGTTGACGAGGCCGGAGACCGAGCTGACGAGGGAGCTGACCAGCTCGCCGCCGCGGGACTGGATGGTTTCACCCAGCGTGGAAAGCGACTTGGAGACAGTGCTTTCACCGTCCATCAGGTCGGGGAAGCGGGCGGTGAGGAAGTTGCGCAGGTCGGAGAAGATCTGCGGGGCGGCCTTGAAGAGCGCGACCGACTGCTCGACGAGGGTCGGCACGATCAGCAGGGCGCCGAGGATGAAGATCAGCAGGGCGACCAGCGATATGACGATGACCGCGGCGATGCGGTGCAGGCCCATCCGCTCCAACCGGTCGGCGACCGGGTCGAGGCAGTAGGCGACGGCGCCGCCCAGCACGAAGGGCAGGATCACATCGCCCAGCAGGTAGAGCACGCCGAAGAAGACCACGGCGGCGAGGCCCCAGTATTTGGCCTGATCTCTGACCGGAAGTGCCATTTTGCCCCTTCATTCGCTCGCGCGCCCATATTGCCCGTGAGGCGGCGGGGTGCAAGGGCGTGAGGGGTGGGATGGCGGCTGGTGTGGGCCGTTGCGGCGGGGAAGGGTGATGCTCCTCGGGGCGTTTTTGGCCCGCAAGCAGGGGCTTCGGTGGTGCCGGGCGTCAGCTGGCTGCGCGGAGGCGGGGCATGACTGGGTGGGCCTCGGGCGCGTTTTGCGCAGGCTCCAGCGCCGCGCCGAGACTGAAGCCTTTCATCAGTGCGTTCAACTCGTCGGCGCTTCCGGCCAGAACGGCATTGGCGGCGGTGGTCTCCTCGAACATGCCGGCATTCTGCTGGGTCACGCGCTCGAGGTCGGAGACCGCAGTGTTGACCTCGCTGAGGCCACGGGACTGGTCCGAGGTGGCATCGGCGATAGAGCGGAGCCGTTCGACGATGCCGGTGACCGAGGATTGGATGCCTTCCAGCGCGGTGCCGGTGGTCTTGACCAGTGCCGCGCCGCCGGAAATTTCTTCGACCGAGTTGGAGATCAGGCTGTTGATCTCGCGCGCGGCCTCGGAGCTGCGCTGTGCGAGGGCGCGGACCTCTGAGGCCACCACGGCAAAGCCCCGGCCTGCCTCGCCCGCGCGGGCGGCCTCGACGCCTGCGTTCAGGGCCAGCAGGTTGGTCTGGAAGGCGATATCGTCGATGACGCTGGTGATCTTGAAGATTTCGCGCGAGCTGCCCTCGATCCGGTTCATCGCGTCCACCGCCTCGGCCATGATGCCGGTGCCGTCGGAGGCTTCGCCCGAGGTGGCCTCGGCCTGCTTGCGGGCATCGCGGGATTCGGAAGCGACGATCTCGATGGTTCGGGTCAGTTCCTTCAGCGTGGCGGCGATCTGGGCCAGCGTGGCGGCCTGTTTCTCTGTACGGGTCGACAGATCGGTGGCGGAAGACGACAGCTCGCGGGATTGCTCGTTGATCGAGGCGGCTTGCAGGATCACCGCGTTCATCGCGGTGCAGAGCCGCTCGCCCGCGCCGTTGAAGTGATGCGCGAGGTCGGCAAAATCCTCGCCCAGATCTTCCGTCACCCGCACGGAGAGGTCGCCCTCGGCCAGCATGGCGAGTTTCTGGCGGAACACGTCGAGCAGGCGGGCCAGCGCTTCGTGCCGCTCGGCGGCGGCGGCGGCCTCGCGTGCCTCGGCCTCGGCGGCCTCGGCAGAGCGTTTCTCGACTTCCTGCAGGGCGGTCTCCGCCTCTGCCCTAGCCTTGGCGGCTGCCTTTGACTGATCTTCGGCGCGGCCACGTGCCTCGGTCGCGCGCTTGGCCTCTTCGCGGGCCATTGCGCTGCTTTCTTCAGCCTTTGCAGTGGCCACGAGGCTCTCTTGCGCCTTGTCTGAGGCCTCGCGCGAAAGCGCGATGCGGTTGAGGATACTCAGGGTCAACACGGCGGTTTCGGCCACGACGATGATGGCATGAAACACCGTGCGGCCGATGTTGAAGACCAGATCGGAGGAGGGGTAGACCAGCGCGGGCAGGGCGAAGGTGAGCGTGAGGTGATGCACGGCGATAGTGCCTGCGGCCACCAGCAGCGGCACGATATCGGCCAGCGCCACCAGCATGGCCAGCACGGCGAAGTAGGCCATGTGACTGTCGATCTGCATCGGGTGGCCGGCGAGCGCGGCGTTGAGCGCGATGGTGATGCCGGTGAGCGCCTGCGCCACGACGATGCGGGCCACGCGCGGCGAAAAGCGCGGTGCGGCGAGACCGAGCAGGGCGAAGGCGCCGCCAGCGAGACCCATCACCATGATGTTGCCGCCCATCGCCCATTCCGCCGCGACGGCGAGCAGCCAGATCACCGGGGTGATGCGCGAGAGCAGCCTGACCGCGTTGGCGCGGGCCTGTTCGAGGGCGTGGTCCACGGTGGGGTCGATCGCGTGTTCGGCGGTGAGCAGGAGAGGCTTGGCGTCAGGCATCGGAGACTCCACAGAGGGCGGCAAGGGCGCCGCCGCCGAGCACGGCCCAGGCACCATGAGTGCGGGCCTCATGCGCGGCGGCGGGGGAGGGGAAGCGGGCGAGCACGGCGAAAGGCGCGCGGCGGGGGCCAACCGGGCGGCCGCCCGCGCGGGCCAGCAGCGCATCGGCATCGGCCCAGGGCGGAACGATCACCAGCGCGGGCCCGTCACCCGGCGGCGTGGCAAGCACCATGGCCAGCGGCGTGACCGCGAGGCTGGCCAGAAAGGCCAGCGGAAGGGTGATTTTGCCGAGCAAGGCTGCCCCCGGACGGTTAGCGTTGGTTTCGTCTTACCCATCGCCGGTTTCCGGCTCCTTAACGCCGCCGGATTTTTGCCGCGGCGCAGGAAGCTGCTGTGAATAAGCCGTGATTGCCCGCGCGCCCACGTTGCCTGACGCAGGGGTAAGGCGCATGCATGAAGGCGCACGCAAGCAAGGTTTGCCCCCCGATGACCCAGTATCTCAAGCTCTCTGCCCTCACCGCGCCGCGCCCCTCCCCTGCGCCGGAGCCAGCCCCCGCGCAAGAGCGCCCGCGTGCCGAGCCCGCCCCCCGCCGCGCACCCGAGGCCGCCGGGGCCGGGCAGGTGGCAGAGGGCCAGGGCGCCCCGAAGTCCGAAATCTTGTGAGCCCGCCCGCGATGGGCTAGAGCCTCGGGGCAACGCACATTGCCCCAGAGGACCCCAAATGCGCCTGAGCCGCTACTTTCTGCCTGTTCTCAAGGAAACCCCTGCCGACGCGCAGATCGCCTCGCATCGCTACATGCTGCGCGCGGGCATGATCCGTCAGCAGGCCGCCGGGATCTACTCATGGCTGCCGTTGGGCTTCAAGGTGCTCAAGCGGATCGAGCAGATCGTGCATGAGGAGCAGCAGCGGGCCGGGCACATTCCGATGCTGATGCCCACCATCCAGCCCGCCGATCTGTGGCGCGAGAGTGGCCGTTACGACGCCTATGGCCCCGAAATGCTGCGCATCCGCGACCGGCACGACCGCGACATGCTCTTTGGCCCGACGAACGAGGAGATGATCACCGACATCTTCCGCGCTCATGTGGCCAGCTACAAGAGCCTGCCGCTGACGCTCTACCACATCCAGTGGAAATTCCGCGACGAGATCCGCCCGCGCTTTGGCGTGATGCGTGGCCGCGAGTTCTACATGAAGGACGGCTACAACTTCGACCTCACCAAGGAGGACGCGCTGCATGCCTACAACCGTCACATGGTGAGCTACCTGCGCACCTACGAGCGGATGGGGCTGACGGCGATCCCGATGCGGGCCGACAGCGGGCCGATCGGCGGGGATGATACCCACGAGTTCCTCGTTCTGGCCCCGACCGGCGAGAGCGACGTGTTCTATGATGCGGGCGTGACCGAGCTGAAGCTGGGCGACCGCGAGATCGACTATGACGACCGCGCGCAGGTGAAGGGCGTCTGCGACGAGTTCACCTCGCTCTACGCCCGCACCGACGAGACCCATGACGAGGCGCTTTACGGCGAAGTGCCGGAGGACCGGCGGCGCCACGGCAAGGGCATCGAGGTGGGGCAGATCTTCTACTTCGGGACCAAGTATTCCGAGCCGATGGGTGCGAACGTGCAGGGGCCGGACGGGGCCAAGGTGCCGGTGCATATGGGCAGCCACGGGATCGGCGTGAGCCGCCTTGTGGGCGCGATCATCGAGGCATCGCACGATGACAATGGCATCATCTGGCCCGAGGGGGTGACGCCCTTCCACGTGGGCATCGTGAACATGCGGGTGGGCGATGAGGCCTGTGATGCGACGAGCACGGCGCTCTATGGCACGCTGAAGACGCTGGGGCTGGACCCGCTGCTGGATGACACCGACGAGCGGGCTGGGGCAAAGTTTGCGACGATGGACCTGATCGGCTTGCCGTGGCGGATCACCGTGGGGCCGCGCGGGCTGAAGAATGGCGTGGTGGAGCTGACCTCGCGCCGCACCGGCGAGAGCGAGGAACTCAGCCCCGAGGCCGCCGTGCAGAAGCTGGCGGCGCTTTACGAGGGGCACCTCTGAGGCGCGCGCCATGATCCCGCCCGCAGGGCTTGCTGAACATCTGGCCCTGCTGAAGGGCCGGGTGGAGCGCGAGGGCGGCATGGCGGCGCTGCGGGCTTGGCTCGACGGCTGGAACGCGCAGCGGCTCCACGGCGGGCCGCGCGGCGAGGACGCGGCGTTTTTCAACAACTTCACGCGGTTCCTGCGGGAGAGATACCCCGAGGCCGGGCTGAGCCCTTGGCCGGTGGCGCTTGTCGAGATCGCGGGCAGCGACCGGGAAGCTGTGGCGCTGTTCTTCGAGCTGTTCGAGGCGTTCGAGGAGGGCAAGGCCGCGCGGGCACGGCTGGTGGAGAAGGGCAAGCATGGACCGGCGCAGAATCGTGCGGCTCGGCCCGAGCCCAAGCCGCGCCCTCTGCCGCCGGGGGCCGATCCTTTCGCGCCAGCGCCGGAGCACGCGCTGACGGAGCTGATCAAGGGCTTCGCCTCCGGCAAGCTGGACCGGCCGGGTGACGGCACGCTGGCGGCGCTGAAGGTCTGGCTGGAGGGTTGGGCCGGCGAGGACCGGCGGCGCAAGGCGGCGACCTCCGAGCTGGCGGGCTTCATGGCGGCACTGGGCGGGCAGAAGAGGCAGAAGGACTGGACCAAGATGATGCTGCCGCTGAACGGGCCTGTGACGGACCGTTACGTGGCCCTTGCGTCGGTGTGCGAAAAACTGGACCGGCGGCGGCGCGAGTTGGCTGACAAGCTCAGCCCAGTGCTGGGGGCGCGGGTGATCCCCGATGGGTCGGAGCCGGGCTTTCCGGCTTTGCCCATGTTGCGGAACAGCACGCCTCTGGTGGAGTGCTTCGAGACTTGGGCGACCACGCCCGCCACACGGCCCTGCGATGGCGATTTGGGGCGCCTCAGGGGCTGGCTGTTGCGTTGGGTCGAGGCCAACCAGCCGGAGGAAGAGGATGCAGCGGTGGCGCGCTATCTGCACCAGTGGCTGGGCTATCAGGCCAAGCTCGCCCATGTGCCGCACTGGGAGGCGCGCCTCGCGGTGCTGGCGCACCCGCAGGAAGACCTCTGGTCGGCTCTGGCCCGCGCCGTGGCGGCGCTGGCGCATCGCTATCATCAGGTGAATACGAGCCAGAACCCCGAGTTCACTCACCCCGTCATCCCCGAGACCGACGCGCAGCGCGCGGGCTGCGTGGACCTGCGACAAGACGCCTTTGCCGAATGGGCCAAAGCCCCCGATCCGGGCGACCGTTAGCGCTTGACCCCCGCACCCCTCCGCAGCATTTTGCGCGCCAAACCGAGCAGGAGGCCCAGACGTGGCCAAGACAGCAGGCAGAACGGCCCCGTTCTCGAAATACGAGTGGATGATCGCATGGCGCTACCTGCGCTCGCAGCGGTCTGACGGCGGCGTCAGCATCCTGAGCTGGATCGCGCTGGGGGGCATCACGCTCTCGGTCTTTGCGCTGATCGTGGTGATGGCCGTGCGCTCGGGCTTCCGGACCGACTTTGTGGACACCATCATCGGCGCCAATGCCCATACCTCGGTGCGCTCGGCGGTTTACGTGGACGAGAACGGCGCGACCTCGCGGCAGATCGTGGACTATGACGACTGGGCCGCGCGGCTGGCGGAGGTGCCGGGCGTGACCTCGGTGGCGCCGCTGGTGAAGGGGCAGGTGCTGGCCAACCTGCGGGCGGCCAATGTGGGGGTCGAGGTTTATGGCATCCGCGCCGAAGACCTCGCCAAGCTGCCCCGCATCGCGGAGCCCGAGCAGAAGGAGGGCGATATTGCCCGCTTCGAGGAGGGCATCGCCATTGGCTGGGGCGTGGCGCAGGAGCTGGGCGCTGTGGTGGGCGACCGTATCCGGATCATCAACCCCAACGGGGTACGCGGGCCGATGGGGGTGACGCCGCGGGTGAACGCCTATGAGGTGGTCTACGTCTTTCAGGCCGGGCGGTGGGATATCGACCGCACACGGGTGTATCTGCCGTTTGCTGAGGCGCAGAGCTTCTTCAACTTCGACGGTGCCGCGAGCGAAATCGAGGTCATGGTTGAAGACCCGGAAAACATTGAGCAATGGGACGTGCCGCTGCTGCAGGCTGCCGGTGACAAGGCGGTGATGTGGAGCTGGAAGGATGCCTGGGGCAACTTCCTGCGGGCGCTGGTGATTGAAGACATCATGATGATCATCATCATGTCGATCCTCGTGTTGATCGCGGCGCTCAACATCATCTCGGGCCTGATCATGCTGGTGAAGAACAAGGGCCGCGACATTGGCATCTTGCGCACCATGGGGCTGACACGCGGGGCGATCCTGCGGGTGTTCTTCCTCTGCGGGGCGCTGATCGGCACGGTCGCGACGGCGCTGGGCACGCTGCTGGGGTGCCTCTTTGCGGTGAACGTGAACAACATCGTCAGCTTCATAAACTGGCTCAGCGGTGCCGAGGTTTGGGATGCCTCGATCCGGGGCATCTACCGGGTGCCGAGCGAGCTTCAGACCGGCGATGTGCTCTTTGCCGTTGCGCTGGCGCTGGCGCTCTCATGGGGGGCCACGATCATCCCCGCGCGCCGCGCCGCGCGGCTCGATCCGGTGGAGGCGCTGCGCTATGAGTGAAGTCTTGGGGCTGAACGGGATCGAGAAGACCTACAACGCCGGAAAGCCGAACGAGATCAACGTGCTGCGCGGGGCCTCGCTGCAGGTGAGCGCGGGCGAGGTGGTGGCGCTGGTGGCACCCTCCGGCTCGGGCAAATCCACCCTGCTGCACATCGCCGGGCTGCTCGACACGCCCACCGCCGGGACTGTCCGGCTGCTGGGCGACGACATGGGATCGCTCGGGGACGGGCGGCGCACCGAGGCGCGGCGGGCGCAGGTGGGGTTTGTCTATCAATTCCATCACCTTCTGCCGGAGTTCACCGCGCTGGAGAACATCGTGCTGCCGCAGCTTGCCAATGCGGTAGAGCGCGGCGACGCCGAGGCGCGGGCGCTGGAGCTGCTGGGCACGGTGGGGCTGGAGGCACGCGCCAGCCACCGCCCGGCAGAGCTTTCGGGCGGGGAGCAACAGCGGGTCGCCTTTTGCCGGGCGCTAGCCAACGGGCCGGCGCTGCTGTTGGCCGACGAGCCGACCGGCAACCTCGATCCGGGCACCTCGGATACCGTGTTCCAGGCCCTTGTCACACTGGTCCGCGAGACCGGGCTGGCAGCGCTGATCGCGACCCACAATCTCGATCTCGCCGCGCGGATGGACAGGACAGTGCGGCTGGAGAACGGGCTTCTGGTCTAACCAGCGTTTCCACCTGCGAAACCGGCTGTTTCCCCCAGGCGGGCACGTTAGGGCAACTTTCGCCGCAATCCTCTGTTAACCATTGGCCAATGGATTGGGCACTCATTCTCTCTATGCCGCTCATGCTCTTGCTGGGCTTCATTGGCGACGCTGCTAGCCGCGATGAAGACGATGACGAGGCGCTGGGCGAGGGCAACCTCCAGAATGCGGAGGAAGACGCCGCCGTGGCTGCGCGGGCGGCCTATGGCGAGGATATGCTGGCGCTGATGGCCGAAGACGCCGAGCAGGCGGAGCGTGCGGAGCCGGTGGCCGAAGAGGTCGCCGAGGCGCCTGAGGCTGAGGGTGAGCCTGACGTTGAGCAGGGGCCGGAAGCTGTTGAAACGGCGGTGAAACCTGCCGCCGTTCCCGTGGGCGAGAGCGCCGAATCGGAGTCCGCCGAGGTGGCGGAGGAAGAGGCCGAAGCGCAGGCGGCGGAAGAGGCGCTGGCGGAGGCCGAAGACGAGGGCTCCGAAGATCTCAGCGGCTTCGACGTGGAAGAGGATGTGCTGGTGTTCGAAGCGCCCGGCGCCTCGGAGGCGGAGCCGGAATTCGAGGCCTCGGACGAGGGGCTCACCGTGCGCATGGCGGGGCAGGAGGCCTTTCTGCCCGGCGTGACCGAGCTGCCCGAAGGCGCGGTTGTGGGCGTCGAGCCGGCTACCCCTTCAGCGTAAGCACGACCCCCAGAGCCATCAGAGCGATCCCGCCCGCGCGGACGAGGCTGAGCCCGTGTTGGGCCGCGCCGAAGAGGCCGAAATGGTCGATCACGGCGAAGGAGATCATCTGCCCCAGCAGCACGAAGATCACCGCGTTGCCGACCCCGAAATAGGGCGCGACCCATGTGATCGACAGCACGTAGAAGGCCACGAAGAAGCCGGCGAGAAATCCCTCTCGCGGGGCCGTGGCAAAGCGGGCCAGCGGTGCGGGGCCGGTGACGAGGGCGGTCACGAGCGCGGCGCAAAAGGCCACGATGAAGAGCACCACCGCCGCGGAGGCGGGCGAGCCGAGATGCCGCCCGAGGGAGGCATTGAGCGCCGCGAGGATCGGAATGCCGATGCCCGCAAGGAGCATCACGGCGGCGGAAGTGGCGTAGCCCATCGGTCTCACTCCATGTTCATCGCGGCGAAGCTAGGCGGTGGGCGCGACGGGGGCAAGGTGAGGTCGCTCGCGCAGAGTATGGTCAAAAAGGTGAAAGAACCCTTTACCGCGCCGCACCCTGGGCGCCGTCAGGAGCAAATCCCTTTGGTTTCAGCCCCTTCCCAGGGCAGGACCACCGCGACGACGGGGCGCGAAAGCTCCAGCGGGGCCGGGTCCATCACCTGTTTGAGCAGGTCGCGGAGGCGGGCGGTGCGGCTGCCTTCTGGGTCCAGCGTGCGGCAGCAGACGAACTCTTCGACGAGGCTGGCCTGCTGCTCGTAGGGATAGTCGAGAAACTGCGGATTGCTTGACGGATCAAACAGATAGGGGTCGCTGTTGCCCCTGTGCTCGGCGGCGGCCTTCAGCGGGTGATAGCCGGTGAGCTTGCGGTTTTGCCACTGCCAGACATGGGTGATCTCATGGGCGATGAACATGGCCGCGGGCAGGTTCAGCTCGTTGGGCCAGCCCTCGAGATATTCTTCCAAGTACCAGTCAGGGTTGAGATAAATCCGGTTGAACAGCACGAGGCCAGCTGTGCGGGACTTGAAGCTTCGGGCCGTGCTGGGGGGCAGGATCAGCTCGCGGCAGGTGGTGCGGGGGCGGGTGAGATAGGTGCGCTCGATCGCGCCGACGCTGCTCCATGTGGTGAGGCGCACGCGCGAGAGGTCGGCGCCATCGCCATGAATCTCCTGCAAAAATCCCTTCTCCGCCTCGGTCAGCGGACGGCCGCAGGAACTGGCGAGAAGGACGAAACAGAGGGCAATCAGAAGGCGCATCGGGGCGAGTTTAAAAAATTTCCGGGGGGCGGCAAGCGGTGGTTAACCACGATTGAGAGAGGGGGCACATCTGATGCACAACCCATGCACATCCCATGCATACGCGCGCTGGCTTTACCGCTTGGTATGACCGCACCGTGCGCCCCGGGTTGACAGCCCGAGCCCGCATTTGACGGGGATCAAGGTGCCGCTCTCCCCGCGCCCGCAGACTGGGCGCAGGACAATAGGGAGGCATGACAATGAAGGCTGTTTTGACAGGCGCGGCGTTGCTTATGGCGGCGGGGGCCGCCACGGCGCAGGATGTTCACGAGGGACGGGTGCTCTATGAGCGGCACTGCGCCACCTGCCACGGGCTGGATGCCGACGGGCAGGGGCCGATGGCGCCCGCGCTGGTGCTGCAACCGGTGGACCTGACGGAACTGGCGTTAAACAACAGCGGGGTGTTTCCGGTGGCGCGGGTGGTGATGCGGATCGACGGGCGCGACCCGCTGGTGAGCCACGGCTCGCCGATGCCTGTCTATGCCGAACTGTTCGCGGGCGACGACACGGCGGTGAAGGCCGAGACCGGCCAGCCGATCATGACGACCCGGGCGATTGCTGACCTGCTTGAGTACCTGAGAACGCTGCAGAAATAGCGATTTGCGGCGGGTTTTCCTTTCATGACGGGCATTGTCATCAACTGGCGGTTGTTTTGCCCGACGGCGGCCCCGATCTGTTGAACAGGCCCGGAGTTTTGGGCCGTGCCAAACAGATACGATTGAAAGGAATTGAGATGAAAAAGCATGTGATGATGGCCGCGATGATCCTGGCGCTCGGTGCGGGGGCCGCCGATGCGGCGAAGTGGAAAACCGACGTTTACAAGGCCGGCAACTACTGGGGCGCGGCGATCAAGAACACTGATTGCAAGGGCGGCGAGAAGTGCTGGGTGGCTTTCGCCTCGTACAAGACGAAGAAGGCCGCCCGGAAGCGCGCAAAGGAAGAGGCGGCCAAGGCGAATGCGAGCGGCATCATGGATGGCCGGACCGATGGCGGGCTTTGCGGGCAGCCGGGCGTGGAGTGCTGACAGCGGCTTGAAACGGTGGGCTGTTTGCCTAGCTGGCGGCGGGGATTTCCCCGCCGTTTTGCGCTGTGGCGGAGGGGCGCCTACGTCTTTGTTTAAAGGAACTTCGGGCCGTAGGGCGGCGTTGAGGGGGCAGAAACCGAAAGGAGGTTTGCTATGAACTGGGATATCATTCAAGGCAACTGGAAAGAGTGGAAAGGTTCGGCCCGTGAGAAGTGGGGCGAGCTGACCGACAACGAACTGCAGGAAGCCAAGGGCGAACGCGAACAGCTCGTGGGCCTCGTGCAGCAGAAATACGGCTACGCCCGTGAAGAGGCCGAAAAGCAGGTCGACGACTGGCGTGCCGGGCTGAAGGCTGCGTAAGCGGTTTTGAGCTTTGAGTACGGGCCCCCTGCGTGCGAGCGCGGGGGGCTTTTTGTGGTGTGGTGGTGGGTTTAGGGAGGGTGGGGTGCTGCCGGTGTTGACTGACCCCGCCCGGTGCGCGCCGCAAGGCGCCGGGCAGCGCCGACCCGCCCCCCGGGGCGGCGCTTTGGATAGGGCGCCGCGCGGTGGAGGGGGAGAGCCAAGGCTGAGGGATAAAGTGGCACGGACGGGCGTTGGGATGCGCCACCCCGCGGGTTAATTGACGCTCTTCTTGCGCAATGTGTCTCTTACGCTGGAGTGGAACGGATGCAAAAATCCATCGCCTATGTACGCCTCTAAGTCCCGACCGCGCCGTTTCAAGCGCTCGAAGTCAAACAAACCTAGCACGATAAGAACGGTCCAATACACTGATCCAGTTAGGACTCCACTTTTCTGCAATATGTTTGTGAGGGCATCAGTGTCGATTGTTTCTAAAGTGGCCTCCAATTCTTTGAGATCGTTAATGCCGAAGTCAAAGATTAATTGCACAGATCTACGCACCCGCTCATGTGGTTCTTTGTTCGGTGAAACGTTTGCATTTCCCCAAACCAACGCGGCAAAGTCTTCAACTGTCTTTTCATCAAGATCACTCTGAGCCTGACACAGCGACATCTCACAAAGTTTGGTATCTGCAATTTCCAGCATCGCTGCGACAAGGGCGAATTCCCGCTGCCGCTGCGGCTCCAGTGGAGCGCTGGCTTTGTAACGCATCTTATGTTCGGTCTCAGCCCAAACGTGTTGAAGAGCACTTCTGATTTGAAGTTCAACAACCTGACCGGAGTTGGTGTGAACGCCCGTCAAATGGTAGGATCGGTACCCAAAATTTGAGGCAGTGAGTGGAACTAGTTTGTCTGAGGAGTTCTTTCGATCCACTTCCAGAAGTTTCTCAGAAACTGCTCTGGCTACAGGCAAAATGTCTGTCTCTAGCAGAGTGACGATTCGAGCCCCTAGCAGATCGGTGACCTGTTCGGGCTTGTTATAGTCCTTGTCACGAAATTTTCGGCAAGCGCTGCTTTTGTCTTTGATCCTGCATTGAAGCGTCAGATGCTCTACGCCCTCATTTTTCAAGATGAATCTTATATCTTCCGCGAGCGTTTTCTTGGCAACTATTAGATCGGGCAACTTCGCATCGTAGAATTGGTCAAAAAGAGATTCATTCGGGCTGCTCTTTGAGAAGGGCCATCTCAAACATCCAACTCCTCAACAAACCGCGCATTCTCCTGAATATACTGGAAACGCAATTCCGGCTTCTTGCCCATCAGGCGTTCCACCAGATCGCCGGTTTCGCCGGGGTCGTCCTCGTCGATGGTCACGCGGATCAGTTGGCGTGATTTCGGGTCCATCGTGGTTTCTTTCAGGTCCTTGGCGTCCATTTCGCCGAGGCCCTTGAAGCGGGACACGTCGATCTTGCCCTTTCCGCCGATGCCCTTTTCGAGCCATTCGTCGCGTTCGGCCTCGTCGAGGCAGTAGACGCGCTTGGCGCCTTGGGTCAGGCGGAAGAGGGGCGGGCAGGCGAGGTAGAGGTGGCCGGCGTCGATCATCGGGCGCATCTGGGTGAAGAAGAAGGTCATCAGCAGGGAGGCGATGTGGGCGCCGTCCACGTCGGCGTCGGTCATGATGATGATCTTGTCGTAGCGCAGGTCGTCGATGTTGAAGCGGGTGCCGAGGCCGACGCCGAGGGCCTGGCTCAGGTCGTTGATCTCGGCGTTGGAGGTGAGCTTGGAGGAGGCGGCGCCGAGCACGTTCAGCACCTTGCCGCGCAGGGGCAGCAGGGCCTGATTGACGCGGTTGCGGGCCATTTTGGCGGAGCCGCCGGCCGAGTCACCCTCTACGATGAAAAGCTCGGTGCCGTCACGGCTGTTGGACGAGCAATCGACCAGCTTGCCGGGGAGGCGGAGCTTTTTGGTCGCCGTCTTGCGGGCGGTTTCCTTCTCCTGCCGGCGGCGCAGCCGTTCTTCGGCGCGGAGCACGAGGAAATCGAGGATCGCGCCGGCGGATTTGGTGTTGGAAGCCAGCCAGTTGTCGAAGTGGTCGCGCACGGAGTTTTCGACCATCCGCTGGGCTTCGGTGGTGGCGAGGCGGTCCTTGGTTTGGCCGACGAATTCGGGCTCGCGGATGAAGCAGCTCACCAGCGCGCCGGCCCCGGTGGTAAGGTCTTCGCGGGTGATGGTGGCGGCCTTCTTGTTGCTCACAAGCTCGCCGTAGGCCTTGATGCCCTTGAGGATGGCGGCCCAGAACCCGGCCTCGTGGGTGCCGCCCTCGGGCGTGGGCACGGTGTTACAGTAGGACTGGATGAAGCCGTCGCGCGAGGGCGTCCAGTTGATCGCCCATTCGACCTTGCCGGGGGCATTGAACTTTTCAAACGAGACGGTGCCAGCGAAGGGGCTTTCGGCGTAGGTGGAGGCTTCGCCGAGGGTTTCGGAGAGGTAGTCGGCCAGCCCGCCGGGGAAGTGGAACTTGGCCTCCATCGGCATGTCGCCGTCGGGGATGGCGGACTTCCAGCGGATCTCGACGCCGGAGAAGAGGTAGGCCTTGGAGCGGGCCATCTTGAACAGGCGGTGCGGCTTGAGCTTGAGCGAGCCGAAGATCTCGGCGTCGGGGTGGAAGGTGACGGTGGTGCCGCGCCGGTTGGGGGCGGCGCCGATTTTCTCCAGCTTGGTCTGGGGCACGCCGCGGGAGAACTCCATGGCGTAGAGTTCGCGGTTTTGCGCCACTTCCACGCGGAGGTGATCGGAGAGGGCGTTGACCACGGAAGAGCCCACGCCGTGGAGGCCGCCCGAGGTTTCGTAGTTGTCGCCCGAGAACTTGCCGCCCGCGTTGAGGGTGCAGAAGATGATCTCGAGCGCGGATTTGGACGGGTCTTTCGGGTGGGCACCGATCGGGATGCCGCGGCCGTTGTCGCGCACCGAGACATGGCCGTTCTCGTGCATCTCGACCTCGATCCATGTGGCGTGGCCTGCCACGGCCTCGTCCATCGAGTTGTCGATGATCTCGGCGACCATGTGGTGCAGCGCCCGGTCGTCCTTGCCGCCGATATACATACCGGGGCGGAGGCGGACGTGCTCCATGTCTTCGAGCACCTGGATGGAGGCGGCGTCGTAGGTGGAGGTTTCTTTTCCGCTGAGGAGATCGTCGGCCATGTCGTGCTGCTCTTTATCGGGCTTTTGGTTGGCGGCGATTGTAGCGGATGGGGCGGGGCGGGGAAAGCGGATGTGGGCCGTTGGGGTGGCGGGCGGATTGCCCGGCCTAGGGGCGGGTGCAGGTGAGCAGCCAGCTGTTGGTGTAGTGGTTGCCTTGTGCCGTGAGCGTGACGTTGAATTTGCCTTCGCGGTCGAGCTCATCGGCCGGGCGAGGCGGCAGGACGAGGAGGTCGACACTGGCGCGGTCCTCGCGTTGGGCGATGGTTTCCAGCAGGTCGCGCCGGGTGACCGCGTAGGTGGCGGTGTAGCCTTCGAAATCTGCGGAGCGCATGGTGAGAGACACGCTGTTGCGCTGCGGGGTCAGCTCGTAGGTTTTGCGCAGGTTGGCCTCAATGAAGGCGGTGTCGTCCTGCGAGAAGGTGGTGAAGGCCTCGACGGTGCAGGCGTAGGTTTCGGCGAGGGCAGGGGCAGCGGTGAGCATGAGGGCGGCGGTGAGGAGGCGCATGTCGGGTCCGTTCAGGGGGAGGCCTAGGCGCGGGCTTTCTCGCGGAGCCAGCGGGCGAGGTCGATATCGTCGAGCTTGCGTTGGGCGAGGGCGATGATCTTGTCGCCAGCCTCAGTGTGATCCCAAGTGATCTGGACGCCGTTCAGGTCGAGACAGACGTCCATAGACTGGTGGGCCGTGCGCTTGTTGGCGTCGTTGAAGCAATGGCCGCAGGCGATGGCTTGTGCATAGGCGGCGGCCAGATCGAAAATGTCTTCGATCATGCCGTAGATCAGGCGGTTGTCGACACGGGCGAGGGCGCCGTCGAGCGATTTGTCGAGGGCGCGCCCGGGCAATTCTCCGGGGTTCAGAACCTTGTCGTGGATCGCCTCGACAAGCTCCGCGTCGAGGAGCAGGAAGGTCATTTGTCTTTCAGGTAGTCGAGCACGGGCTGATTGATGTCACGGCGGCGCGACAGGGACTCCATCACCTCATCCATCGTCGCCACGCGCGGCTCCTCTTCGGGCGTGGCGGCCTCGGGAACGAGATAGCCGACGACGCGGGAGTTTTTCATGATGGCGACGGGTTTGCCGTTAGCGCGGTCGAGCACCTTCTGCGGCTCGCGCAGTTCGGTCATGGTGCAGCTTTGGCTGGCGAAGATGCGGTTCATCGGGGTGCGCTCCTGAATGTGCAATTGAATGTACATTCTGTTGCGCGAAATTTCAAGCGTTCAGGGCGGGTGGGGTTGGACCACGGACCGTCCTACGGGTTGACGAGCCATTGCCAGACGGGGGCGAGGCGCTCGAAGGCTTCTGTCGCGATTTCGTCAACGGGGCGGGGATCGTCGGGGTCGAGATCGAGCCAGGCGGAGAAGCCTTTGTGGCGGAGCAGCGCGGCACGGGGGTGGTCTGCCGGGTAGGGGGCGGGCACGCGCTTCAGCTCGGGTTCGCGGAGGCGGAAGGGGGCGATCAGGCGCTCCAGCTCTTCGCCCGATGGGCCGGCGACGGCGGCGCGCCAGCGGTCGAGTTGCGGTTTGGAGAAGCCGAACTGGCCCGCACCGGCGACCAGCCTGTCGGGGTCGATGCCGAGGAAGAAGGCGGGCGTGTCACGGTCGCCCGATTCCGACCAAAGCATGTGGAGGTGCGCCTTGTAGGGGGTCTTGTCCTTGGAAAAGCGGGTGTCGCGGTTCTGGCGGAAGATCTTGGGGCGCATCTCGTGGCCCGTCAGCGCGGTGAGGCGGGCGGCGAGCGCGTCGGCCAGCGCCTTGCCGGGTTGAGCGACCGTTTGCTCGTATTCGGGCTTATGCGCCATGAACCAGTCGCGGCTGTTATTGGCCGCCAGCCGGGTGAAGAAGGCGCGGGCATCGGGCAGCAGGGTGGTGAACATCGCGGGGCTCCTTTGGGCCTGATGGTTGGGGCGCGGAACGGGGCCGTCAAGCCGGGCGGATGCTTCTGCTGACAAGCTGCCGGTTTGAGCGGTGTCAAAGCGGGGCGGCGGCGGGCGGGGTAAAATGGGCGCGGGGAACAGAGAAGGAGTTTGCCGATGCCCGAGGATACCACTGCAATACCGTCCAGCCTTGCCAAAGATGCCGCGCCGCTGCCCAGCCCGCAGCCGGACAGCCTGCGTCAGGCTTTCGAGCGGGGAGACTACCCCTATGACACGCGGCTGAGCCGCCGGAGTTACGAGGCGCAGAAGGCGCAGCTTCAGGCGGAGCTGCTGAAGGTGCAAAAGTGGGTGGCGGAGACCGGCCAGAAGATCGTGGTGCTCTTCGAGGGGCGCGATGCGGCCGGGAAGGGCGGGACGATCAAGCGGTTCATGGAGCATCTGAACCCGCGGGAGGCGCGGGTGGTGGCGCTGAACAAGCCCTCGGAAAAGGAGAAGGGCGAGTGGTTCTTTCAGCGCTATATCGAGCATCTGCCGACCGCCGGGGAAATGGTGTTCTACGACCGCTCCTGGTACAACCGGGCCGGTGTGGAGCGGGTGATGGGGTTTTGCAGCCCCAACGAATACCTGGAGTTCATGCGCCAGACCCCGGAACTGGAGCGGATGCTGGTGCGCTCGGGGATCCGGCTCTTCAAATACTGGTTCTCGGTGACGCAGGAGGAGCAGCGGGCGCGGTTCGCCTCCCGCGAGACCGACCCGCTGAAGCGGTGGAAGCTCTCGCCCATCGACAAGGCGAGCCTCGATATGTGGGACGATTACACCGAGGCGAAGGAGGCGATGTTTTTCTACACCGACACGGCGGATGCCCCTTGGACCATCGTGAAGAGCGCCGACAAGAAGCGGGCGCGGATTGCCTGCATGCGGCATTTTCTGGCGAGCCTTGATTATCCGGGGCGCGACATGAAGATCGTGAAGGGGCCAGACCCGAAGCTGGTAAGCGCGGGGGCGCATGTGGTGCATGGGGCCGATCACATCCTGGGTGCGGCGTTGCATCCGGATTTGCGGCGGGGCGGGTGAGGGCCGGAGGGGTTTGGCGCTGGCTGTGGCAGTCGTGACGGATGCTGACTTCCGGTGGGTCACGTTTCGCTCAGGCCATCCGTGGCCGCTTGAGGCGGCTCTGGGGCCGCTGTAGGGTCGCCGCCATGAAACACTGGCTGACAGCTTTGGCACTGGCGGTGCCCGGCGCGCTCGGGGCGCATCCGCATGTTTTTGTCGAGACCGGCTTCGAGGTGATCTTCAACGATGCCGGGCTGATCGAAGCCGTGCGCGTGAACTGGCGCTATGACGAGCTGACCTCACTCTACGTGACCGAGGAGCGCGGGGTGGACAGCGACTATGATGGCGAGGCCACCGAGGCCGAACTGGAGGCGCTGCAGGGGTTCGACATGAACTGGCCCGAGGGCTTCAAGGGCGACACCTATCTGACGGTCGATGGTGTGGCGGTGGCGCTCGGCCCGCCCGAGGAGATCGGCGCGGGGTTCGAGGGCGGCATGGTTTCTTCCAGCCATCTGCGGCGGCTTGCGGAGCCGGTGGACCCGGCGAAGGTGGTGGTGCTCTCGCCCTATGACGAGACTTACTACAGCGCCTATGAGGTGACCTCGGAGACGGTGCTGACCGGCCGCGAGGGCTGCCGCGCGGAGCTGTGGGTGCCCGATTACGACGCTGCCGCCGAGCAGTTGCAGGCAGCGCTGGACGAGCTTCAGGGCACAGCGCAGGCGCAAGGCATGGACGAGGCGGAGTTTCCGCCGGTGGGCGACATGTTTGCGCAGGAGGTCCGGGTCGCGTGCGACGCTGGATCGTAACGGCAGCGGTTCTGCTCGCCGTTGTGCTGGCGGGGCTTTGGGCGAGCGGCGCGGTGGAGGTGCTGGGGCGCTGGGCGGCTGCGGCGCAGAAGGAATTTCAGGGCAGCATGGCCGGGGCGATCCGGGCGCTGAAGGCGGGCCAGCCGGCGGCGATCTGGGGGCTGATCGGGCTGTGCTTTGCTTATGGCGTGGTGCATGCCGCCGGGCCGGGGCATGGCAAGGTGCTGATCGGCGGCTACGGGCTGGGGCGGCGGGTGCCGCTGGTGAAGCTCTCGGTGCTGGCGCTGCTGTCGTCGCTGGCGCAGGCCGCGGCGGCTGTGCTGCTGGTGTACGGCGCGATTGCGCTGCTGGGCTGGGGCGGTGACCGGGTCGAGGGGCTGACCGAAGACGTGCTGGCCCCGGCAAGCTACGGGGCGATTGCGCTGATCGGGCTCTGGCTGGCATGGCGCGGGTTGCGCGGGTTGATGCGGCGGGCGCAGGGTGATGGGGACGGGCATCATCATGGCCATGAGCATCACCATCATCACGGGCACGAGCACGTGCATGACCATGACCACGGCCCTACGCATCATCACGCGCACCATGACCATTACCACCACGATCACAGCGGTTCGGGCGCGGTTTGCGAGACCTGCGGGCATGCCCACGGGCCGACGCTGGAGCAGGTGGAGCAGGCGGGGAGCCTGCGCGACATGCTTTTGCTCATCGCAGGCATCGCGATCCGGCCCTGTACGGGGGCGCTGTTTTTGCTCGTAATCACATGGCGGCTCGGGCTTGCCGGTGCGGGCGTGGCCGGGGCCTTTGCGATGGGGCTGGGCACGGCGCTGGTGACGATTGCGGTGGCCATCATGGCCGTGACATTGCGCGAAGGCACATGGTCGGCGTTGGAGGGGCGAGGCGGCGCACTCAGGGTCGCCGGGCCGGTGCTGGAACTGGTGGCCGGGGCGGTGGTGGTGCTGGTTGCCGGGCAGTTGTTGCTGCGGGCGCTGTGAGGGGCGCGCTGGGCGGGAGGTGATCCGCCGTCCGGGTCCGAGAGGCGGAGCTGAGACGGCCTGCCTGCCGAGCGCAGCGGGGCCACCAGACACCTACCCGAGCGGAGCGAGGCCGCCGAAACTCTGCTGACAGCATGGGTCTTGCCCCGGCGGCAGCAAAGCCCTAGCAGGGGCCATGCGCGATCAGATGACATATGCGGGGCACGCCAAGGCGATTCTGCTCCTCGGGCTGCCGCTCGTCGGCGGGCATCTGGCGCAGATGGCGATCCAGATCACCGACACGCTGATGATGGGCTGGTATTCGATCCCCGGCCTTGCGGCGATGGTGCTCGCCGGCACCTTCTGGATCGTGGCCTTCATCTTCTCCATCGGCTTCAGCCAGGCGGTGCTTCCGCTGGTGGCCGAGGCCAGCGAGCGGGGCGAGGAGGGGGTGCAGCGGCTGCGGCGGGTCACCCGGATGGGCTTCTGGCTTTCGGCCTTCGCCTGGGCTGGGTTTCAGCCTGCCTTCTGGTTCTCCGGCCCGATCCTCGTGGCGCTGGGGCAGGACCCGGAGCTGGCCGCGATGGCGGAAGGCTACCTGAAGATTGCGGGCGTCGCGCTGCTGCCGGCGCTAATCACCATGGTGTTGAAGAGCTACCTGTCGGCGCTGGAGCGCACCTCGGTGCTGCTCTGGATCGCCATCGTGGCGGCGGTGGTGAATGTTTTCCTCAACTGGGTGCTGATCTTCGGCAAGCTGGGCGCGCCGGAGCTGGGGCTGATCGGCGCGGCATGGGCCTCGCTCACCGGCCATGTGCTTTCGGCGCTGCTGCTGGCGCTCTACGCGGTGCGGATCTTCCCCGAGCATGGCATCTTTCATCGGTTGTGGCGGGGCGATGCGGGAGCGCTGGCGCAAGTGTTTTCGCTTGGCTGGCCGATTGGCCTGACGCTGCTGGCCGAGGTCGGGCTCTTTGCCTTTTCGTCGCTGCTGATGGGCTGGATCGGCACCATTGCGCTGGCGGCCCACGGCATCGCGATCCAGATCGCGAGCGCGACCTTCATGGTGCATCTCGGCCTCTCCAACGCGGCCACCATCCGGGCGGGCAAGGCCTTTGGCCGGATGGATGAGCCGGCTCTGCGGCGGGGGGCCACGGTGTCGCTCGCGCTCAGTATCGCTTGGGCGGTGGTGACACTGGCCGCCTATCTCGCCTTCCCGGCCTTCTTGATGGGCCTCTTCGTGGACCCGGCGGAACCGGCGCGGGATGCGATCCTTGCAACCGGGGTGGGGCTACTGGCGATGGCCGCCCTGTTCCAGCTCTTCGACGGGGCGCAGGTGACGGCGATGGGGCTGCTGCGCGGGGTGCAGGACATGCGGGTGCCGATGTGGATTGCCGCCGTCTCCTACTGGGGCATTGGCGCGCCGCTGGCTTGGGCGCTGGGCTTTCCGGCGGGCTGGGGCGGCATGGGCGTGTGGTTCGGCCTCGCGATGGGGCTGGCGGCGGCGGGCGTGCTGCTGCTCTGGCGGTTCTGGGGCCGCTCGGTGAAGATCGGCGCGCTGCGGCCGGAGGCCATGGCGACAGCCTGAGGCGGGCGGTTTTGCCCGAGGCGCAGGGCGCGGCTGCGGCCCCCTTCCGCCCCTCGGCCAGTGGTGCTAGGCAGGTGCCGCAACGGCAGAGTGGAGGCCCCGATGAGTGACAACGCACCCAAGGACCATTTGGGCAGCCTGTTGCGGCGCCTGCCGGGGCGAATCTTTGCCGTGATCGACGGGGCGCATTTTGACGACCTGCCGGGCCGGATCCGCGATGTGGGGCTGGAGGCGCTGCCGCTTTTCACCGACGAGATTGACCTGCCCGCGTTGGGCCGGGGGCCGCATCTGGTGGCCTGCCCAAACCTCTTTGCCGTGGAGCAGGTGACGGATGTCTGCGCGGGCGTTCCGGCGGTGGTCTGGTGGGACTGGCCGGATCAGGGCGAGAAAACGGCGGGCAACATCTTTGCCCATCTGCGGCGGCTGAACCTTGTGGAGATCCCCGCCAACCGGGCCGAGCCGATCGTGGGCCGCCGCCAGGTGGGCGCGGTGGACAGGGGCGCAGGCTGGGAGACGGTGCTGTTCCGCCACGGCGACCCCAATGTGATGTCACTGCTTTTGCCTGTGCTTGATGACAGCCAGCGCGGGCAGCTCTTTGGCGCGGCGCTGTCGGTGGCGATGCAGCCGCCGGGGGGCGAGGTGACGCATACGAAGAACCCCAGCCACAACGCGCCGCCGGAGTTTGGCCGCCTGCGGCTGTCGTCGGGGCAATATGACGAGCTGGCCGGGCAGCATGGCCGCGGGCTGCGCCGTCGCGCTGTGCTGGAGCTTGGGCCGGAGATGCCGGGGCGGAGCACCGAGGAGAAGGTGGCGCGGATCGAGGACGCCTACGACCGGGCCGAGAGCTTTGGCTGCATGACCCTCGACCAGATCTGGGAGTTCATCCATCTCGACAAGCGCTGGGGCGCGCGGTTCGAGCAGGCGAAGGGGCACGAGAAGGTGCTGGAGGCTCTGAAGATGGCCGATGCCAGTGCCGAGGAGCGGCTCTGGCGGGCGGAGATGGAGCTTGGCTTCGCCAAGTAGGGCGGTGGGGCTTTATTGCGTCCAAGGTGCGGCGCATCTGGGCATCGCATTAGCGCTTGCCACGGTCTCGCTGTAGTATGTCTCCTGAGATAAAGTCCACGCTCGTTATCGAGATTACGTTTGCGTCGGGTGAACTGAGTACCCATTGTGAAGTCTATGACGTGGGAACAAGGCCATAAGGTATTTGAATGCCCTGGATGCGGAACCAAGTGGCAAGCAAGCTACTTCAATGTTCCCGTTCGAGAAAAGGGTAGCTTCAATTGTAGAGAGTGCGGTGATCAAGTTCTCCGTTGGAACGGATCAACAGACTACGACGACTGGGAGCGCGCTGAATAGTGAAGATCAAGCGCGACAAAACAGGAAGCCGCAAGTTTCTTGCCAGTGAGGTGCGGCTGGGGCATGGTCGCGGCAACGGTCCGGTGTTCGGGCCGATGGAGCTTTGATGCCAGAGATTGCATGAGGTCGCCGCCCCGCGTGGGTGGCAGCTGAGAGACAGGACGGGCCCCGGGAGGGCCTGAGCCCTCTTCCATGCAATTCAGAGACTTCAATGAACATTTCGAGAGACGAACAGCGGGCGCTGCATGTGCTGGCCCGTGGAGGCCTGATCCGCCATGAGCGCGGCGCGGGCGGCAAGGTGCTGGCGGTGACCTGCTTCACCCATGACGGCTTGGTGCTGGAGAGCTGCGATTTGCAGCTCTTTGCCCGGCTGCGCAAGCGCGGGCTGATCCAGAGCCGGGGCGGTGCGCCATACCGGATTTCGCTGAAAGGGCGGAGGGCGGTGCGGGCCCAACCCGACAATGCCGCGTGACGCGCCGGGCGGACCGGCCCCACAAAACGCAAACCGGGCGGCAGGCTGGTGCCTGTCGCCCGGCGATATCTCGGGGCCGTTGGGCGGCGCTCAGGAGAGCAGCTCGTCCTCGGTGATGACCTCGTCGGTCGGCAGAACCTCCACGCCGTTGGCGTCGAGTTCGGGCTCCGGCTCGGCCTCGGGGGCAGGCTGCACGCAGGCGGCGAGGGTCAGGGCCAGAAGGAGGGGCAGCGTCTTGCGGATCATGGGTGTCCCTTTCAAAGTGATTAACGATGCATGGCGGCAGATTGGCAGGAAAGCCGGGGGCAGGCAACAGGCCGCGCCCGTCAGCCCTGCTCGCGGGCCCGCATCAGCCGATCGGCCTTTTTGCGCACCAGAACCGAGCGCAGATCGTGCATGGCCAGCAGCAGCGCGTCGGTGACCTCTTCGAGCTGGTCGTCCTCGGCCTTGGACTGCACCCATTGGGTGGTGATGTTGAGGTAGTCGACCGCGCGGTGAATATCGTCGATGTCGCGGCGGGCCAGAAGGGCGGTGCGCTCGGTCATCCACTCGGTAATTGCGGCGATATCCTCCTCGGTGAGCTTGTGGTCACCGTGGGGTTTGACCTCGCCGTTCTTGATGTTGATCACGGCGATCTGGTCCATCTCGATCCGGCGCTGGCGGTTCTCGGTATCGACCCGGAAGGCCATTGCCCCGTTTTCCCGCACCCGGAAGTAATAGTCCGGCAAATCGCTTGCCATCGGCCTCTGTCCTCGTTCGTTTGCAGATGGATAGCAGGCGGGAGGGGGCGGCGCTAGGTGGGCGCGCTGGGTGGGATCGGCGGAGGCTCGATGTGGCTGCGGGCTAGGGGGAAGGATGAGTTCGCTGCGGTTGGGCGAATGGCGGCTATGCGGGACGAAGCGCACTTTCGCTGCGCTCTGTCCGAATGGCTGGTATCTTTGTTCGGCTTTGTTTTTGGGTTTGGATCCTGTGGAGCGTCACTTCAGCTAAGAAACTGGTCAATCACCGCAGCTTGTTGCTTTTCGCCTGTTGGATCAAGTTCGGTCTTAAAGCGGGTGAAATCTTCGCCCCATTTTGAGGTGCGCGTACGGATCGGCGGAGTTTCAGCATCTATGCACTTCATCACCACCGCTGCAACTTCATCTGCTGTCTGGTAGATGTCTTGCCCGCTCTGACGGTTCTCGGCACCGCCAATGTATTTTTGCAGGATCGGCAAATACTCGTCTTCCAACATGCCGCCGGTGTCTTGCACGTGTTTCAGTACGTTATTCGCAAATTCAGATTGGATGCCACCGGGCTCAACCGTGGTGAAGTTGATCCCGAAATTTGGAGTAACGTAGCAAGCCAAAGCCTCGGAATATCCCTCAACGGCGAATTTGGCTGCGCAATAGATTTCGTTGAACGGCTGCCCCACCAAACCACCCACGGAGGATATGGAGATGATATGGCCAGACCGAGCTTTTCGCATATGAGGCATAACCGCCTTGGTGCAACGCACCACGCCCATAAAGTTCACGTCCATCACCCAGTCGATATCGTCCTCGCTGGCTTGTTCTGTCGTGCGGACAGAACCTGCGCCTGCATTGTTGATCAGCGTGTCGATGCGTCCCTCTGCGTTGATGATTGTGTCAACAGCGGCATTCACGGAGGCCGTGTCTTGGACGTCGAGCTGGAGAACCTCCAGCGAAACGCCAGCTTCGGTGGCAGCGGCTTCGAGGCTGCCTTTCTTGTCGAGGTTGCGCATGGTCGCATAAACGCGGTGACCTGCGCGGGCGGCCTGAACCGCAAGGCTGATGCCAAGTCCGGTTGAGGTGCCGGTGATGAGGACGACTTTGGACATAAGGGCGCTTCCTTCGTTTGGCTGAGAGTTGATAAATGAGTAATTGCTCGCCGTGATATAATGAGCATATGCTCATTGTCAATCTCCATGGGATGCGGCTAGACTGGCTGGGAACCCATCGGCTAAGGAGAACGACTTGGCGCGCACGAAATCCGGCGACAAACCAAAGGCGATACGCGCGGCCACAATTGGGGAGGTCGCCGAAGTTGGCTCAACTGCTGTCTCGGTCAATAAGATCGCAAAGCGGGCGAACCTGTCTGTCGGAACGCTTTACCGCTATCATGAAACGAAGGACGATTTGCTGTTCTGGGTTTTTAAACAGGTTAAAACAGATATCCACGATGTTATGATGGCAGCGGCACGCGGTAAGGACGGGGCTGCCGCGCGGTTAAGCGCGATGTGGTTTGCCCTTGTGGAGTATGGCTTTGCAGCGCCCAAAGATTTCCTCTTTGCTGAAATGATGTCAGCCGAAATCCGCGAAGCCTTTCAGGGCGATTTGGTGCTGAAACAAATGGAAAGTGAAGTTCTTGCCGAGATCCAAGCGGGCATAGACAGCAAAGTGCTGGTCCATGCGCCCGTAAAAACCCTTGAGATCATTCTCGCATCTCCCGCCATCACACTCGCCCGCCGGGCCTCTATCGCGGGGGTGCAAATGGAAAAGCACGAATTGGACTGCGTGTTCGATCTCGTATGGCGCGGCATCGCGCAGGTATAGCCAGCCGAGTGGTAGCGACGTGCCAAAAAACAGATACTTATGCAGACCACAGGATCAGCCACTTTAGGCTCATAGCCGCCCTTCGCGGCGCCCTTTTCGAACGCCAGCTCAGGGCCGGAAACTGACCTGCTCCCCCAAGCTCAGGTCATCCTTCAAATGAAAAGGCCCGGCGTTTTGGGCCGGGCCTTTTGGTCTGGTGGTGGGCAGATTGCCCAGCTTTCGTTCGCCTGCCCTACTTCAGCCCGGCGCAGAAGGCTTGGATGCGGGTGCAGGCTTCTTTCAAGTTCTCGTCGGAGGTGGCGTAGCTGACGCGGAAGTTGGGCGAGAGTCCGAAGGCTGCGCCGAAGACGGCGGCGACGCCTTTTTCTTCCAGCAGGGCGGTGCAGAAGTCTTCATCGTTGGAGATCAGTTTGCCGCCTTCGGAGGTCTTGCCGATGCAGCCGGCGACATCGGGGTAGACGTAGAAGGCGCCCTCGGGGGTTGCGCAGGTGATGCCTGTCGCCTCGTTCAGCATGGCGACCACGAGGTCGCGCCGCCGCTTGAAGGTCTCGTTGTTGGGGGCGATGAAATCCTGGCTGCCGTTCAGCGCCTCGACGGCGGCCCATTGCGAGACGGAGCAGGGGTTGGAGGTGCTCTGCGACTGGATCTTGCGCATCGCCGCGATCAGCTCTTTGGGCCCGGCGGCGTAGCCGATGCGCCAGCCGGTCATGGCGTAGGCCTTGGAGACGCCGTTCACCGTGAGGGTGCGCTCGTAGAGCTGCGGCTCGACCTGCGCGGGCGTGCAGAACTCAAACCCGTCGTAGACGAGGTGCTCATACATGTCGTCGGTCATCACCCAGACGTGGGGGTGGCGCAAAAGCACGTCGGTCAGGGCCTTCAGCTCGTCCCAGGTGTAGCCCGCGCCGGTGGGGTTGGAGGGCGAGTTGAAGATGAACCACTTGGTTTTGGGCGTAATCGCGGCTTCGAGCTGCTCGGGCGTCAGCTTGTAGTTGGTCTGGGCCTGGGCCTCCGCCACCACGGGGGTGCCGCCTGCGAGCAGGGTCATGTCGGGGTAGGAGACCCAGTAGGGGGCGGGAATCACCACCTCGTCGCCGGGGTTCAGCGTGGCCATCAGGGCGTTGTAGAGGATCTGCTTGCCCCCCGTTCCGACCGAGACCTGCGCGGGCTCGTAGGAGAGCCCGTTGTCGCGCTTCAGCTTGGCGCAGATTGCCGCTTTCAGCTCCGGAATGCCGTCTACGGCTGTATATTTGGTCTTGCCCTCTGTTATAGCCTTGATGCCCGCCTGCTTGATGTTGTCGGGCGTATCGAAATCGGGCTCGCCGGCGCCGAGGCCGATCACATCCTTGCCCGCGGCCTTGAGCTCGGCGGCGAGGTTGGAGACGGCGATGGTGGGCGAGGGCTTCACGCGCGAGAGCGTGTCGGAGAGGAAGGCCATGATGGGCTCCGGTCTGAGTTCGGACGGGGCCGAGTAGTAGGCCCGCAAAGATGAGCGTTCAAGCGCCAATCCGGCGCGGAGAGGATTTGAGATGGAGAGCGAGAGCGGCAGCTGGTTCGATGCCGAGACGGCCACCTTTGGTGACAGGGTTGCGGGCGCGCGCGAGGCGCTGGGCTGGAGCCAGAAGCAACTGGCCGAGCGGCTGGGAGTGAAGACCAAGACAGTGAAGCATTGGGAGGCCGATGCCAGCGAGCCGCGGGCGAACAAGCTGCAGATGCTGGCCGGAATGCTGGGCGTGTCGATGCGCTGGCTGCTTTCGGGCGAGGGCCCGGGGATCGATGCGCCGCTGCCGGAGGGCGTGGTGCCTGCCGCTGCCCCGGCCGAACTGGCCGGGCTGCTGGCCGAGATCCGCGCGGTGCGCGGCGAGATGGTGCTGCAGGCCGAGCGGCTGGAACGGCTGGAGACGCGGCTGCAATCGGCGCTGGAGGCGACCGAGTGAGCGCGGGCGGAGCCGAGCCGCGCGAGGTGCGGCTGAAACGGCTGAAGATCCGTGCATGGCGGCGGGGCATCAAGGAGATGGACCTGCTGCTGGGCGGCTTTGCCGACAGCCGGATGGCGGAGCTGAGCGAGGCCGAGCTGGATGATTTCGAGGCGCTGATGGAAGAGGCCGATCAGGACCTGCTGCGCTGGGTCACCGGGCTGGAGCCCGCGCCCGAGGCGCATCTGCCGATGCTGCGCCGGGTAGCACCGGAGGCCCGGCTCTAGGCGGTGGCTGCGGCGGGGCTGCGCGAGGAACGGCGCGGAACTGTCGATGATCTGCGGAAAAATTGTCAGGACTTAACGAGTTCTAAGGGTTTCGAACGGTAAGGGGGTGCCAGACAAGAACTGGCGGAGGTGCCAATGAGCATCCATTCCCCCGTCGCCCCCAGCCTGAGGCAGGGTTTCATGGGCGGCTATCTCGAGACGCTGGCGCTGGTGGAGCGGCTCCACCGATTGCTGCTCGACGTGATCAAGGACGAGTTCGAGCGTGTCGGCGTGCTGGAGATCAACGCGGTGCAGGCGCTGCTGCTGTTCAACGTCGGCGACAACGAGGTCACCGCAGGTGAGTTGAAGACGCGCGGCTACTATCAGGGTTCGAACGTGAGCTACAACCTGAAGAAGCTGGTGGAACTGGGCTACATGCACCACCAGCGCTGCGAGATCGACCGCCGCTCCGTGCGGGTGCGGTTGACTGAGCGGGGCCGCCACATTCGCACGCTGGTGGCAGAGCTGTTCGAGCGCCACGCCGAGGGGCTGCAAACCAGCGGCGCGATCGACATGGACGGGCTGGAGGTGATCACCGCCGCCCTGCGCCGGATGGAGCGCTACTGGGGCGATCAGATCAGGTATATTTACTAGGCGAGCGGCGGGCGGTCCCCGTGCAGAGCCGGTTGGGCAGAGGGCTGCTCCCACGGAGGGGGCGGCCTTTTGTGGTTTTGGGGGGTGACGGCGCGTATGGGTTTTGGGTGCGCTGAGAGGTCGGTGTGGCTAGCTTGAGGGTTCGGAAGGCGCCGGAGGGCGAACCGTTCCAAAGCGGAGCGACGCACCCGGCCTAAGGCGCATCCGAGCGGAGCGATGTTCGCCGAATGCGGGCCCGAGCGTAGCGGGGCTAACGGTATCGCTGCCGAGCGCAGCGAGGCCACCGCGCATTGCGCCGAGCTCAGCGAGGGGCACATCGGTGCGGGTGCCTGGTGGGGGCTGGCTCAGGGGTTGGCGGCGAGGCGGGTGGGGCCGGGTAGGGCGGTCATCGGGGCGCCTTCGAGTTCCTTCAGGAGTTTGCGGGCCATCGCTTCGGCGTAGCTTTCGAAGTTTTCTGCGGTCATCACGAAGGCCGCTGGCCCTTGGATCACCTGGGCCCTGTAATAGGCCGAGAGCTCGGCGAGCGAGGGGTCGGCGTGGTCGGCCGGTTCACCGCCGATGGTCAGGCCGTTCACCACGATGCCAGCCAGCGGCGGGGTGCCGCGCACATCCTGCGGGCGGGGGCCGGTGTTGTTCTTGCCATCGCCGGAGAGGTCAATGGTGCGCTTGGGGCAAGCCGGGGCGCGGGCGATGAGGCTGGCGCCGTAGAGCATCGCCGCGCCGATGGCGGTGGTGTGGGGTGCGGGCTGGCGGGGCATCTCGCGGAGCCGCCCGGTGACACTGGCGAGGGCCTCGGGCGAAGTGATGGCGATCCAATCGATCAGCAGCCGCTGGAAGCTCTCGTCAGACCACTCATAGACCGCGAGCAGCACCGGGCGCTCGGTACCGGTGAGCAGGGCGGTTGTGACCTTTGGGTCGCTGAGCGCATCGGCCAGACCATCAAGTTGGAGGCGGTACTCGCGCTGATCCACGGACCCGGAGACATCGAGACCGAGCGCGAGGGATTGGCGGCAGGCATCCTGCGCGGCGGCCGTGGTGGCGCATATGGCCAGTGTCAGCGCGAGAAGCGGAAGGCGGAGCGGGGGTTTCACACCCCCGCACCCCCGTGGAGATATTTGGGCCAAGATGAAGGGCAGGAGGCGCTTGAGCGTCATCGGGCGGCGAGCCATCTGCGGGCGGCGTCCGTCAGGCGGAAGTGGCCCTGTATGGGGTGGTCGAAGAGCATGTTTTCGGTCTGCGCGCCTGCGCCGATGTTGTGGGTGACAAGCGGGGTGCCGCCCGGTGCCCTGCCTTCGGCGATGATGCCGATGTGGGGCAGAGCGGTGCCGGTGAGGCGGAAGCTGATGATGTCGCCGGGCTCGAAGGCCGCCGGGTCGGAGGAGAGCGGCAGGGCGGCGCCGGCGCGGGTGAAGAGGGTTTCGAGGTTGGGCACGCGGCGATGGTCGATGTTGCGGTCGGTGCTGCGCAGGCCCCAGAGCGGGGGATAGGCGGCGAAATTGCGCTTCATGTCGGCATTGGTGGCGGCCTGAAGGTCGATGCCCCATGCGTCGCGCAGGGCGCGGATGACGACATCGGTGCAGACACCGCGCTCCCGCGGCAGGTCGCCGCCGGGAAATGCGAGGCCAACGTAGGCGGGATCGTAGATCACGGTGACGCCGACCTGGGCCTCGGCGGCGGCGGCGAGATCGCGGCCCGGATCGGCGGTGGCGGGGCTGGTGAGCGCAAGCAGCAGGGCGAGCGCCCGGATCATGCGCGCAGTTCCTCCCCGGCGTTGGGCAGGTCGCGGCGCGGCGGGCGCTGGGCCTCGCGGTAGAGGAAGTCGCGCATCACCAGCGTGACGGTGACGAAGGCGACGAAGAGCAGCAGGTACCATGACCCCATCTTGGAAAAGCTGACCATCTGCGTCCAGTGCTGTCCGGGGTAGGCCCATGTGCCGGTGACGGTGCCGATGTTTTCGGCCACCCAGACCATGAGCGCTACGAGGAAGGCGGTGAGCGGCAGGGGCATCCAGAGCGGGCGGGTGCCGACGTAGAACCAGACGCGGGTGCGGGCGTAGAGGATCAGCGTGGCGGCGAAGAGGGCGAGGCGGATGTCGGGCAGGAAGTGGTGGGCGAAGAAGTTGACGTAGATCGCGCAGGCCAGCAGGACGGTCATCCAGAACGGCGGGTACGGGGCGAAGCGCATCTCGAAGATCCGCGCGACGCGGGCGATGTAGCTGCCGATGGAGGCATACATGAAGCCGGAGAACATGGGCACGCCCATGATCTTGAGCACGCCCGCTTCGGGGTAGGACCAGCTGCCCGCCTGAACCTTGAAGAACTCCATTGCCGTGCCAGTCAGGTGGAAGAGCGCAATGACCTTGGCCTCCTCCCATGTTTCGAGCCGAGCCCAAAGGAAGAGGACTTGTGTTGAGAGGGCGAAGAGCACCAGAAAATCGTAGCGTGCGAGCGCCCAGCCCGGTTGCCAGACGGCTTTGGTGGCGAGGATGGCGACCAGCAACAGCCCGCCGAAGAGGGCGGCCCAACCCTGCTTAAGGGTGAACATGACCAGGTCTGCCAGCCAGCCGGGCAGGCGGCGACGGGCCCAGTCGCCCATTCCGCGCTCGAGCCGGCGGGTGCCGCCGTCGAGGTGGCGCGGAGGTGCGGGCGGGCGCGACATCAGAAGGTGGATTTCAGCCCGAAGGTGATGCCGAGGGTTTCGGTCGAGTAGAGATCGACGCTGCTGTTGTTCTGCTCGAAGCTGACGCCGACCTCGGGGGCGAAGCCGTAGTAGTCGGCCTCTGAGAAGAAGAAGGTCAGGCCCAGTTTGGCGCGGTTGTCGCGACGGTCTGTGCTGAAGAGGGCGGCCTCGTAATCGCGGTACTCGTAGCTGGCCGAAAGCGTGGTCTCGGCGGTGAACACCGGCTTGGCCAACCGATAGGCGGCGAAGAGCTTTTGCGAGGAGTGGGCGGTCAGCGCGCTGTCGGAGTCGACCTCTTTGGCGGAAGCGATGACGGTAAGCTGCCCGGTCTCGAAGCGGCGGGAGAGGCCTAGTTGCAGCTCGGAGGAGGTGAGCGAGTTCAGCGGGTTGTCGATCCGGTCCTGCCACTCGCCCAGCACGGCGACCCAGCCGGAAGTGCGGGGCGCGAGGCGGAAGCTCTGACCAAGGCGGGCGCGGGCGAAGGTGAGCAGCGGCTCGCCGCCATACCAGCTTTTGCCGATGGCGAATTCGGCGTCGAAGAGGCCGAAGGCGGGGCCTTTGGCGCCCTGCGGGCGTTTCTTGGGGGCACGGGTCAGGCCGAAGGTAAGCTCGGCGGAGGTATAGGCGTAGTCGGCGGCGTCGGCCATCGGGGCCTGTTCCTTGGCCTCGCCCGAGAGCCAGTAGCGCTTGGCCTCGATGCCGCCGCCGAAGCGGAGGATGGTGCGGGGGCCGGAGCGGATGCGGTACTCGGTGGAGGCGCCGAGCGACAGCTCGGTGCCGGAGAGCGCCTGCGCATCGCCCGAAAGCTGAAAGCCGAGGCCTCCGATCTCGATCCGGTCGGTGGCCGCGCCATTGTTGATGTTGGACGAGGGCGTGAGCGACAGGCTCAGCTTGCTCCGCCAGGGGTTGCGGCCGCGAACATAGGTAAAGTCGCGCCGGGCGGCGGTGCGGGCGGCATCGCTGGGCGCATATTCGGCGGCACGGCGCAGCCAGAACTGGGCGCGGGTGCGCTTGTCATCAGAGGCGAGTGCTTGGGCCATGGCGACGGAGGCGTGATAGCGCTCCTTGTCGTCGCCAGCGGCCTCCCAAGCCTGCCGGGCATAGGCCTGCGCCTCGGCGTAGCGGCCAAGGGCGCGGGCAGCGCGGCTGGCTGTGGTGGCGGCGGCGACATCATTCGGGTCTGCCACCAGCAAGGCGCGGGCGATATCCAGCCCGTAGGCGGGCTGGCCCGCGATCACGGCACGTGCAGCGATCTGCCGGGCCTCGGCGGGCTCGACGGTGACGGGTTGCGAGGCGGCAGGGCCTGCGATCAGCAGGAGCGCGAGACAGATGCGCCCGAGCGTGAGGCCAAGACCACGGGCGGGGCCCATGGCTTACGGGTCCGTGGCGATGAAGACGCCGGTTTCCTGCGCGTTGAAACCGTCGACGGTATCATCGTCGAGACCGGTTTGGGTGAAGCCGCCGGCATCGCTCTGGCCTTCCCGTGCCGGGCCGGTGATGACGATGAGGCCGACGATCTCCTCGGAGTTGGGCCCGGCGAAGGCGCCCTCCCACGTGCCGCTCTCGAAGACATCCCCGGCGTTGCTGCCGGTGCGGTCGAGCGAAGAGGCGGCCCCGTCGAAGATGAAGCCGTCTTCATCGGAGTAGGCCGTGGCGAGGCTGATGGCGGGCAGGGTGCCGAGGAAGGCGCCATTGATGTCGTAGACGTTGCGCACGCCGATTGCGCCTTCGATCGCGCCGGTGGTCTCGAAGTCAAGGAAGTCGACCTCGATGGTGGCGTCGGCGGTGGTGAAGCTCACGTCATTCTCGCCGCCGCCGAAGGTCGAGACCCGCACACCAGCGTAGCCGCCTTCATACACGGCCTCGCCCTGACGGGCGATGTCGGGCGCGGACACGCCGCTGCGGGTGTATTGCGCGCCGCCCCAGCCGAAGCCGTTGTAGTCGCCGGTGCCGACCGCGCTGGCGGTGGTGTAGGCGCCTGCGCCGTAGACGGCGAAATACTTGCGCTGGTTGGTTTCGGCGCTGGCATCGCCGCTTTCATACTGCGCGAAGGGGGCGCCAGTGGCCTCCACCGCGGCGAGGCCCATGTAGGTGTAGCGCTCGGCGCCGGTGCCTTCGGGGCCGTCAAAGGGCAGGTCATCGATGGTGAGCGTGTTGTCGCCATTCAGAGTGACGCCGGTGAGGTCGCCCGCGACGCGGCGGGTGGTGGTGCCGGTCGTGACCGCGCTATCATTGGCAGGGCTGCCGCTGTCGGTGCCGGTCTCGTTGCCGGGCCCGGCTGTGACGGGGTTTCCTTCGCCGCCTCCACCGCAGGCCGAAAGAAGGGCGAGGAGGGCAATGGCGGACAGGCTGGAGCGCATGGCGAACTCGTTCTTGTTTGTGACTGCTCTTCGTTTGGCCTTAATTTCCGTGTGGCGGGGGCAGGTGTCAACGATTTGTGAACGAAATCGGGCCGGAAAGGGATGAGCGTTGCCGATCCACCCGTTCGGGCTGGTTTTTACAAGATGAAGCGGGTGCTTTTCGCAGGGCCGCGATATGTGGTAGGGCAAATGCGCAGCAGAAAACGGGGGAATCGGTGAGGCAGTATCTGGACGCCCTGAGGGAAGTGCTGGAGCGGGGCGAGGTTTCGACCGACCGCACGGGCACGGGCACGGTCAGCGCCTTCGGGTTGCAGGCGCGGTATGACCTCAGCAAGAGCTTTCCGCTGGTGACGACGAAGAAGCTGCATCTGCGGTCGATCATCCATGAGCTGCTGTGGTTTATCTCGGGCGATACCAACATCCGGTATCTGAAAGAGAACGGCGTGAGCATCTGGGACGAGTGGGCCGATGAGAACGGTGATCTCGGGCCGGTCTACGGCAGGCAATGGCGGGACTTTCCGCAGCTTGTGCCGACGGATGCGGTGGCGAACGGGCAGCGGCTTTACGAGCGGCGCTCGGTGGACCAGATCGCGACGCTGGTGGAGCGGATCAAGGCCACGCCCGACAGCCGCCGCCTGATCGTGAGCGCGTGGAACCCCGGCGAGGTGGACGAGATGGCGCTGCCGCCCTGCCACACGCTCTGGCAGGTGCGGGTGCTGGGCGGGAAGCTGCACCTGCAGCTCTACCAGCGCTCGGCGGATATGTTCCTTGGGGTGCCCTTCAACATTGCCAGCTACGCGCTGCTGGCGGTGATGCTGGCCCATGTGACGGGCTATGAGCCGGGTGAGTTCGTCCATTCGATTGGCGACGCGCACATTTACTCCAACCATATGGAGCAGGTGCAGGAGCAACTTTCGCGCGAGCCACGGGAGCTGCCAAGGCTGCGGCTGGCGCGGGATGTGGAGAGCCTCTTTGACTTCCGCTTCGAGGATTTCGTGATCGAGGGGTATGACCCTGCGCCCGCGATCAAGGCACCGGTGGCCGTATAATGCTGAGCCTGATCGTTGCACGCGACCGGAATGGCGCGATTGGCAAGGATGGCGACATCCCTTGGCGGGCGCCGGAAGACCTGAAGTTCTTCAAGCGCGAAACGCTGGGCGGCGCGGTGATCATGGGGCGCAAGACATGGGAGAGCCTGCCGTTCAAACCTCTGCCGGATCGGTTGAACCTTGTAGTCTCTTCGCGCACCGATCTGGGCGTGCACAGCTTTCACCAGCCGGGCCATGCGCTGAACTATGCCCATGACGCCGGGCATCGGCGGGTCTATGGCATTGGCGGTGAAGGGATTTTCAAGGCCTTCATGGGGCTGGCCGACAGGTTGCTGATCACCGAGGTTGAGCTTGAGATCGAGGGAGCCGATGCCTTCATGCCCGCGTTCGACGAGGCCGACTGGCGGCTGGCGGGCGAGCAGGTGCTGCGCGAGGGGGAGCCGCGCTGCGTGCTACGGGAGTGGCTGCGGCGGTAGGACCATGGTGGGGGCGGCGGGCAGATTGCCGACCCTACGGCGGGGCGCTAGGCTCGCGGCCATGAAACGGGTTTTTCTGGCAGTTCTGATGATGCTCGGCGCGGGGATGGCGCGGGCGGAGAGCGTGACGGTGTTTGCCGCCGCCTCGCTGAAGGGTGCCTTGGACGAGGTCGTGGCGGGCTGGGGCGGGGAGGCGCGGGTCTCTTACGCGGGGTCTTCGGCGCTGGCGCGGCAAATCGCGGCGGGAGCCCCGGCGGATGTGTTCATCTCGGCCAACCCGGAGTGGGTGGACTGGCTGGAAGCCGAGGGCGTGGCGCTGGAGCGGGTGGACCTGCTGGGCAACGCGCTGGTGCTGGTGGCCGGGGCCGATGACATGCGCGTGGGGTTGGACCAGTTGAAGGGGCAGGACCGGGTGGCGATGGCGCTGGTGGAGGCGGTGCCTGCGGGGATTTACGGCAAGGCGGCGCTGGAGAGCCTCGCGCTCTGGGAGGCGGTCGCGCCGCGGGTGGTGCAGGCCGACAACGTGCGGGCGGCGCTGGCGCTGGTGGCGCTGGGAGAGGCACCGCTGGGGATCGTTTATGCGACGGATGCGCTGGCCGAACCCGGGGTGCGGGTTGTGGCGGAGTTTCCGCCGGAGAGTCATCCGCCGATCACCTACCCGGTGGCGGCGCTGAGCGCGGCGGGTGAGCCGTTGATGGCCTATCTGAAATCGCCGGAGGCGGCGGAGATCTTTGCCCGCCACGGCTTTGGGCTGCCCGAGTGAGCTGGCTTGGCCCGGAGGAATGGGCGGCGGTGGCGCTTTCGCTGAAGGTGGCCTTCTGGGCGACGCTCTTTGCCCTGCCGCCGGGGATCTTTGTGGCCGTGGCACTGGCGCGCTGGCGCTTTCCGGGTCGGGAGATCGTGAACGGGCTGGTGCATTTGCCGCTGGTGCTGCCGCCGGTGGTGACGGGCTATCTGCTGTTGATGACCTTCGGCACGCGCGGCTGGCTGGGCGGGGCGCTGGCCGAGGTGGGCGTGGTCTTTGCCTTTCGCTGGACGGGCGCGGCGCTGGCCGCCGGGATCATGGGCTTCCCGCTGTTGGTGCGGGCGATCCGGCTCTCGGTCGAGGCGGTGGACCCGAAGCTGGAGCAGGCGGCGGCCACGCTGGGGGCCTCGCGGGCATGGGTGTTTTGCACCGTGACGCTGCCGCTGATCCTGCCCGGCGTGATCGCGGGCGGGGTGCTGGCCTTCGCCAAGGCGATGGGCGAGTTCGGCGCGACGATCACCTTTGTTTCCAACATTCCCGGCGAAACGCAAACGCTGCCGCTGGCGGTGCATAACTTCATGCAGGTGCCGGGCGCGGAGGCCTCGGCCTGGCGGCTGGTGGTGGTGGCGCTGGTGGTGGCGATGGGGGGCTTGCTGCTGAGCGAATGGCTCTCGCGCCGGGTGGCCGCACGGGTGGCGGGCCGATGACGCTGGATGTGGCATTGGTGATGAAGCTGGGCGGCTTCACCCTCGATGTGGCCTTTGCGGCGCCTGCCGGGATCACCGTGCTCTATGGCCGCTCGGGCGCGGGGAAATCGAGCATCATCAATGCGGTGGCCGGTCTGGCGAAGCCCGACGCGGGGCGGATCACGGTGGAGGGCGAGGTGCTGTTTGACAGCCGCGCCGGGGTGAACCTGCCCGCGCACAAGCGTCGGATGGGCTGCATTTTTCAGGATGCGCGGCTGTTTCCGCATCTGACCGTGGCGCAGAACCTGCGCTACGGACGCTGGTTTTCCAAGCGTGGGCCGGAGGAGGCGCGGGTGGTGGAGATGCTGGGCATCGGGCCGCTGCTGGACCGCCGGCCTGGGGCGCTCTCGGGCGGTGAGCGGCAACGGGTGGCGATTGGCCGGGCGCTGATGGCCGGGCCGCGGATGCTGCTGGCCGATGAGCCGCTGGCGGCGCTGGACGAGGCGCGGAAGGCGGAGATTTTGCCCTATTTCGAGCGGCTTGGCGCCGAGATGGGGGTGCCGGTGCTTTACGTATCACACGCGCCCGCAGAGGTGGCCCGGTTGGCGACCACGGTGGTGGCGCTGGCGGAGGGCAAGGTGGTGCGGCAAGGCCCGGCGGCGGATGTGCTGGGCGACCCGCAAGTCACTCCGCTCGGCCCGAGGGCGGCGGGCTCGGTGCTGGAGGCGCGGGTTCTGGCGCATCACAAGGACGGGCTGAGCGAGCTGGAGGCGGGCGGGCTGCGGCTGCATCTACCGGTGGTCAGCCACCCGGTGGGCGCGGTGCTCAGGGTGCATATCGAGGCGGCAGACGTGATGCTGGCGAGCGAGGCGCCGCGCGGCATTTCGGCGCTCAACGTCTGGCCCGCGCGGGTGACGGAAGTGCGGATGGGCACCGGCCCCGGCGCGATCGCCCGGCTGGAGGCGGGCGGGCAGGTGCTGCTGGCGCGGGTCACGCGGCGCTCAGCAGAGGCAATGGCCCTCGGTCCGGGGCGCGATGTGTTTGCGGTTTTGAAGGCGGTTTCGGTCGCGCCGGAAAGCGTGGCTTAAGCACCGATCCGGGGTATTCGCGACAAACTGTTTCCGATCTGGAAATTGTGTTGACGCGGAATTGCGATAACACTGGAGTGGAATTGGGTTTTCAGGCCCGCCTGGCTGCCGCGAATGGGCTTTGGGGGCTTTGGCCAAGGAGAAGGTATCATGCGCAAGAGTGTTTCGATGGCCGCAATCGGGCTGGTGCTGGGCGCGGGGGCCGCGCTGGCGGAAGGCAAGGCGGATGCGCCGAAGATCTATGCCTATCCGGGGGAGAACTTTTGCCCCGAGGGGCTTCAGCCGGTGACGCTCGACGGGGTGATCAGCTGCGGCACGCCGAACCAGACGGTGAGCTACGGGGCGATGAAGGCCACGCCGGGGCGACGCGCCAAATAGCAGGGCCGTTCTGCGCAGGCAGTCGGAAAAGCAGAGAAAAAGAGAGAGGCCGACGGCAAGACCGGCGGCCTTTTGTTTTAGAGGGTCGGGGCTTGGCGGCTGGCTCGGCCCCCGATGCGCCGGTCAGAGCAGCTTGAGGTCGCCCGCGCTTTCGCGGCCATCACGGCCGGGGATCATCTCGTAGCTGATCTTCTGGTTGTCGGCGAGGCCGGTGAGGCCCGCGCGCTCCACGGCGGAGATATGGACGAAAATGTCCTTTCCACCATCGTCGGGTGCAATGAACCCGTAACCCTTAGTCGTATTGAACCATTTCACGGTGCCGGTGGGCATTCCGTTTCTCCCTCTTTGTTTTCGGCCCCTGATCTGCGGGGCACATGCAGTCCGGTCTTCAATCTTCCGGTCCGCATCTGAGGCAGTATCGGTCGTGAAGTCTCCGTGGGTATGAGGATTGTTTCGAGTTGTAAAAAACGCAAGACAAAGCCGGGCGAGGAATCGGATTCTCGGTGGTCTTGGCGAAAAAAGGGGCGGAAGCGATGAAAATTTACGGGTTAAAGACGTGTGATACCTGCCGAAAAGCGGTGAAAGCGAGCGGTGGGGTGCTGGTGGACGTGCGCGAAAATCCGCTTACGCAGGGGCAATTGGAGCAGTTTCACGCGGCCTTTGGGGAGGCGCTGGTGAACCGGAAATCCACCACATGGCGCGGATTGTCGGAGGCAGAGCGCGCGGCGCCGCCGCTGGATTTGCTGGCTGCCCATCCGACGCTGATGAAGCGTCCGGTGATCGAAAAGGACGGGCGGCTCTGGCTGGGCTGGGGCGCAGATGTGCAGGCCGAGGTGTTGGGCTAGGCGCTCAGGCCGGGGCGGCGGAGGGGCCGCGATAGGCCATGAGCGCGCGGTCCACCGAGATTGGCCCTGCGCCGCGCAGCACCAGAACGCCCAGGGCGAAGACCCAGAAGGCGCGTTGATCGAGCAGGAGGGCGTTTGACGGCGCGTCGAACCATGCGCCGATGTCATCGCCGGTGACGCCGTGGCCGTAGACATCGACCACGCTCTGCACGAAGACGAAGCCGATCATCGCCAGCGAGGCAAGGCGGGTGAAGAGGCCGATTACGATGGCGATGGGCAGGATCACCTCGGCCCATGTGCCGGCGAGGGTGACGGCCCAGTGGAAGATGCTGAGCTGGCTCACATCGTAGCTCACGGCCTCCATCGCCTTGGGAAAGATGGTCACATAGGCGCCCGCGTCGGGCCGGAAGAGGCCGAGGATGCCCTCGCCGAATTTCGCGAGGCCGGAGTTGAGATAATAGACCAGCAGCACCCCGGCAAAGACGAGGCGGGCGAGAGTGGGGATGAGCCAAGGTGCGGCGGCCTCGAGCTGGGTCGCGATGGCATCGTAAAGGCTGAGGAGGCGGGTCATAGCTGGGGCTCCGTAAGCGCACCGCCGGTGATCAGGGCGGTGAGGGTTTCGGTGATGTCGAAGCCGTCGGGCGTGGCCTCTTCAAGCGTTTCGCCAGCGGCAAGACCGGCGAGGAAGGCGGGGGCCTGCGGGTGCAGGACGGTGAGCTGCGGGTCGTAGGAGGGGCGGGTGACGAGCACGGATTGGGCCTGCGGCGCGGGTTTGGGGCCGTCGCCACGGGTGAAGCGCCAGATCGCGTGGATCGGATAGAGCGATTGCACGAGGCGGACGGCGGGGGCGAGGGCGAAGCGGCTCTCGGTGGTGATGGTGGACGGGTCGACGGGTGTGCTGTCGGCGGCGTGGTAGCTCTCGCGCAGGGCCTGCTCCAGCCGGGCGACATCGGGCAGGTAGGGAAGGTGGGCGACGGGCGGGAAGGTTTCCAGGAAGGCGGGGAGGGTGGTGCCCCACGTGGCGATGCGCGGGTCGCGGGGCGGGTGCTGGCGCACGTATTGCCCGGCGAGGGCGGTGAAGAACTCTTCGCCGACAATAGCCTGGCAGACCGGGAAGGCCTCGGCCAGCGCCTCGGAGAGCGAGACGACCACGTTGTTGCGGTAGACATCGAAACGCTTGCCTGCCGGGCGGCCCTTTGGGTCGATTAGCCCCTCGGGGGCCGGGGTGGCCGGATCGAGCAGCGCGGTATGGAAGGCGGATTGGCTCATGCTGCGACTGGCTCGAGAATGGCGGCGGCGCGGGAGGCCTCGGCCTCCAACTCGGCATAGGGGGGGATGTTGGCATCCCACTCGATGAGCGTGGGGCGGGGGCCGGAGCGGCGGATGGTTTCGCGGTAGAGCTGCCAGACCGGGTCCACGACCTCGGCATCGTGGCTGTCGATCAGGAGGCGGTCGCCGTGTTCGTCGGCTTGCTCATCGTGGCCGCCGAGGTGGATCTCGTGGACGGCGGCGAGCGGGAAATGTTCGATATAGTCAAGCGGCTCGCGCTGCTGGTTGGTAGAAGCGACGTAGACGTTGTTTACATCCAAGAGCAATCCGCAGCCGGTGCGGCGAGCGATCTCGGCAAGAAAGTCGGTTTCCTCCATCTCGCTCTCGGCAAAGGCGAGGTAGGTGGAGGGGTTTTCGAGCATCATGGCGCGGCCGATGGTGGCCTGGAGCGCGTCGATGTGGTCGCAGACGCGGGTGAGAGTGGCCTCGGTGTAGGGCAGCGGCAGCAGATCGTTCAGGAAAGCGCCTTCGTGGGTGGACCATGCGAGGTGCTCGGAGAAGGACGCGGGCTGGAGCCAGTCGCAGAGGTGCCTGAGGCGAGCCAGATGATCGGGGTCCAGCGGGGCCTCGCCGCCGATGGATAGGCCGACACCGTGAACGGAGATGGGGAAGCGCTCTGAGAGGTGACGAAGCTGGGCCAGCGGGCGTCCGCCATCGCCCATGTAGTTCTCGGCGTGGATTTCGAGCCATGAGACGCAGCCGGGTGCGCTCACCAACTCGTTGAAATGTTGGGCTTTGTAGCCAACGCCCACCCCGGCGGGGAGGCGAAAATCGGAAATGCGGGACATGTCGCTCTCCGGTGCTGGAAAGGGTGCGCCCGGCCCCGCGGGGAGCCGGGCGCGAAGGTTTTAGGAGGCGGGCAGGTCGCGGTCGAGCTCTTCGAGCGAGCCCATGCGTGCGGTGCCGTCGGCCATTTCGGGCAGCTCGATGTCGGCGCAGGTGCCGGCGGCCACGAGGGTCCAGGCGTTGCCCTGATAGTCAACGGTCGAGGTGCCCTTGCATGTGGTGCCGGGGCCGGCGGCGCAGTCATTTTCACCGGCCAGCGACACGCCGAAGCACTTTTCCTGGCTCTGGGCCGAGGCAGTGGTGGCGGCGGTCATGGCGGCGGCGACGGAAGCGGCCACGGCGAGGGTCTTGACGGTCTTGGACATGGGTATCCCCTTGGGTTGGTTGGTTTTTCAAGGTTTGTCTTGGCCCCCGGGTCATCCGTCCGGGGATGTCAAAAATCTATGTCCGGGGGGTGATCACGCGCCATTGACAGGCCTGTGAACACACGCGCCCGTTATGATTGCAGCGGGTTTTTGCAGTGCAGAAAATTTGCCGAAAATTGGCAAGCCACTGAAAAGCAGGGGTTCTACCCGTGAGGTGGTTGCTCTGTTTTGTAACATTTGCCCCCACGAAGCCGTGAGTTGGCGACATATGGTTACAAAATGAAAGCGCCGCCCGGCGGGGTGCGGGGCGGCGCTCACGTGGGTGTCAGGGATGTTACCGCAGATCGGGCGGCGTGGCCTCGGCGGCGAGGGCCGCCACGATCTCGTCGAGCGATTGCACGGCGGTCTGTTTCTCGCCAAGGCGGCGGACGGAGACGGTGCGCTCCTCGACCTCGCGGCCGCCGCAGGCGAGGATGACCGGCACCTTTCCGACCGAGTGCTCGCGGACCTTGTAGTTGATCTTCTCGTTGCGGGTGTCGGCCTCGGCGCGGATGCCCTTGGCTTGGAGAGCGGCCACCACCTCATTCACGTAGGCATCGGCCTCGGAGGTGATGGAGGCGACCACCACCTGACGGGGCGCGAGCCAGAACGGCAGCTTGCCTTCCCAGTTCTCGATCAGGATGCCGACGAACCGCTCGAAGCTGCCAAGCGTGGCGCGGTGCAGCATGAAGGGGCGATGCTTTTCACCGTCCTGCCCGATGTAGGTGGCGCCGAGGCGCTCGGGCAGGTTGGGATCAACCTGGAAGGTGCCGCACTGCCAGACCCGGCCGATGGCGTCGGTCAGATAGAAGTCGAGCTTGGGGCCGTAGAAGGCGCCGTCACCCGGCTCGAGGGTGTAGTCGCGGCCCACGGCCTTGATGGCGTTTTCGAGGGCGTTCTCGACGTAGTCCCAGCTCTCCTCGCTGCCAACGCGCTTTTCAGGGCGGGTGGCGAACTTGATCTCGAACTCGGGGAAGCCGAGCTCCTCGTAGATGTTGGCGAGGAAGTCGATGAAGCGGGCGCATTCCTCCTGGATCTGCTCTTCGGTGCAGAAGATATGCGCGTCGTCCTGCGTGAAGCCGCGCACGCGCATGATGCCGTGGAGCGCGCCGGAGGGCTCGAATCGCGAGCAGGAGCCGAATTCGGCCAGCCGGAGCGGCAGGTCGCGGTAGGACTTGAGGCCCTGGTTGAACACCTGCACGTGGCAGGGGCAGTTCATCGGCTTGAGCGCGTTGATCCGGGTCTGGCTGTGGTCCTTGGCTTTGGTGGCGTCGTCGTTCTCGCCATCGCGGCTTTCGTCCACCTCCACGAGGAACATGTGGTGCTGGTATTTCTCCCAGTGGCCCGAGGCCTCCCAGAGCTTGCGGTCCACCACCTGCGGCGTGTTGATCTCGCGGTAGCCGCCCGCGCGCTGCTTGCGGCGCATGTAGTCTTGCAGGGCGGTGTAGATCGTCCAGCCGTTGGGGTGCCAGAACACCTGACCGGGGGCTTCCTCCTGCATGTGGAAGAGGTCCATCTCGCGCCCCAAGCGGCGGTGATCGCGCTTTTCGGCCTCTTCAAGGAAGGTGAGGTGGGCCTTGAGGTCTTCGCGGTTTTTGAAGGCGACGCCGTAGATGCGCTGGAGCATCGGGCGGTTCGAGTCACCGCGCCAGTAGGCGCCCGCGACCTTCATCAGCTTGAAGGCGTCGGCGGGGAGTTGGCCGGTGTGCTGGAGGTGCGGGCCGCGGCAAAGATCCTGCCAGTCGCCGTGCCAGTACATGCGGATCGGCTGGCCATCGTCGGGGATCATGCCGACCAGCTCGACCTTGTAGTTCTCGCCGGTGTTTTCGTAATGCGCGATGGCATCGGCGCGGGACCAGACCTCGGTGCGGACGGCGTCGCGGGCGTTGATGATCTGCTTCATCTTGGCCTCGATGGCGCCGAGATCCTCGGGCGTGAAGGGCTCTTCACGGTCGAAGTCGTAGTACCAGCCGTTTTCGATGACCGGGCCGATGGTGACCTTGGTGTCGGGCCAGAGCTCCTGCACGGCGCGGGCCATGACGTGGGCGAAGTCGTGCCGGATCAGCTCCAGCGCGGGGGCATCGTCCTTCATGGTGTTGATGGCGATCTGCGCGTCGGCCTCGATGGGCCAGGCAAGATCGTGGTGCTTGCCGTCGACCATGGCGGAGATTGCGGATTTGGCGAGGCTCTTGGAGATGGAGGCGGCGACCTCGGCGGGGGTGATCCCGGCCTCGTAGTCGCGCGAATTGCCATCGGGGAAGGTGAGGGAAATCTGGGCCATATCGGCTCTCCTCGTCAGTTTGGCGCCCACGGAACGCCCGGTTGCGGGTTATGGTGTGATCGCTCTTTGGCGGGCCGGGAGGGCGGTGTCAACCGTGGCGCTCGTGGCAGCGGCGGGAATGGGTATTTTCGGCAAGAAAGTGAACCGGGCGGGGGCTGGGGCGTATATGTTGCATGACTGTTGCAGACCGGGCGTTCGAGACGCTGACCGATGAGAGCCGCGCCGAAGCGGAGGATATTACCGAGACCGCGCGCGAGGCGGAGGCGGGGAACTTCTTGCGGCACGGGGCAGCGCTTTCTCTGAGCAAGCTGGCGGATGGGTTGATTGACCCCAAGCTGGTGCTGAGCTGGCTGATGGGGGCGCTGGGCGCTCCGGCGGCACTGACTGGGCTGCTGGTGCCGGTGCGAGAGGCCGGGGCGCTGGTGCCGCAGCTGTTTACCGCGGCCCGTATCCGGGGGATGGGTCGGCGCAAGTGGGCCTGGGCAGCGGGTGCTGCGGGGCAGGGCTTGGCTGCGCTGGTGATCCTGGCGGCGGCGTTGTTGCTGGAGGGCTGGGCAGCTGGCGTGGTGATCGTTGCGGCACTGGCGGTGCTGGCGGTGGCGCGCTCGGTCTGTTCGGTGAGCTTCAAGGATGTGCTGGGCAAGACGGTGGACAAGCCGCGCCGTGGGACGGTGACGGGGTTTGCGGCCTCCGTGGCCTCGGCGGGGGTGCTGCTGTTTGCGGGGGTGCTGATGCTGGGCCTGCTTGAAAGATTTCAACTTGTGGCAGGCGCGATTGCGCTGGCAGGGGCGGCGTGGCTGGGCGCGGCCTTCATTTTTTCGACAATTGCCGAGGAAGACCGGCCCGGTGACGCCGAAGGGGAGGCAACCGGCTTGGGGCAGCTTTCGTTGCTCTGGGAGGATGGGGATTTGCGGCGCTTCGTGCTGGCGCGGGTGCTGCTATTGCCCACCGCGCTGGCGCCGCCCTACCTCGTGATGCTGGCAGGGGAGGCGGGCGACGACCGCTGGGGCGCGTTGGGGGCGATGCTGGCGGCCTCGGCGCTGGCGGGGCTGATCTCGGGCTGGGTGTGGGGGCGCTTGTCGGACCGCTCGTCACGGCTGGTGCTGGCGATCTCGGGCGCCGTGGCGGCGGGTTTTCTGGGCCTCGGCGTGGCGCTCGGCTGGGGTGGCGCGATGGGCACGGCATGGGCCGCGCCGCTGGTGCTCTTTGGCCTGATGGTCAGCTATCGCGGCGTGCGAGTGGGGCGCTCTACCTACCTCGTGAATCTCGCGCCGGAAGAGAGCCGGGCAAGCTACACCGCGGTGGCCAACACCACTGTTGGCGTAGCCCTACTGGGCGGCGGGCTCTTTGGCCTGCTGGCCTCGGCGGCGGGGCCGGGCGTGGTGCTGGTGGTGTTCGCAGGTGTGGCGCTTGGCGGGGCGGCGCTGGCCTTTGCGATGAAGGAGGTGTGAGGGAGCACCTCCCTCAGTCCCATTCCTCCAAGGCGCCGCCGTCGCGCAGGATGTCAATCAGCGGTTTAAGCTCGGCCTCGAACTTGCGCCATGCGCCGACCGAGGAGGAGTAAATCGGCTGGCGGACCTGATAGGCCGAGAGGGTGCGGACGGTGCGGGCGTTTTCATAGAACCGTAGGCAGGCTTCCTCCCACTCAAGGCCGCAATAGTCGATCAGGGCGCGAGCGCCGGTCTCCGGGTCTCCGATGATGTCTTCGTAGCGGACTTCGAGGAAGGCCTCGGGGGCGGCCTCGCGCCAGAACTCCATGCCTTTGAGGAAGGCGAGGTAGTTGTGGGCCAGTTCCTTGAGGTCGGTGGTGTAGCGGTGGGTGCCGTCGGCGAAGCGGTTCTTGTAGATCGACAGGCAGTTGTCTCGCGGATCGCGGCGGACGACGATGAAGCGGCTGCCGGGGCAGAGCTGGGGCGCGAAACCCAGATCGGCGTTGGCGAGCACGGCCTTGTCGGTCAACACGCTGGCTTCGGGGGCGAGGGTGCGGGCCCGCTGGGCAATTTCAGCCGCGGTGGCGCGCAGCTCGGAGGCGGCCAGGCCGCGTTCTTCGACAACTGCGAGGCGCTGGCGGTCGGAGAGTGCGCCGTTGAGCAGGCCGATTTCGCCGCCGGGGGTCACGGTGCTGTGGCTGGAGACGATCTGCTCGACCAGCGTGGTGCCGGAACGGGGCATGCCGGAGATGAAGATGAGCCGGGGGGCATCGGTGGCCTCGACCGGTGCGGTCTCGGGGCGCCATGTGAGGCGGGCGCGTTCGTTGAGACCCTGCACGAGGCGGTCGCGCGGCGGGAAACGCTCGGCCAGAGTGTCATTGCCGATGCGCAGCAGCTCGAAGGCTTCCGCCGGGCGGCCTTGATCTTCAGCAGCCTTGGCGAGGGCGAAGGCGAGATCGGCGCGGGTGCCGGGCACCTCGGTGCCTTCTTCATAGGCGGCGCGGATCTGCGGCAGGATCGGATCATCCTCCAGCAGCTTGCGACCGGCGGAATAGTTGCGGGCAAGGCGCCCGTCGATGGTGCCGCTCTCGCAGGCCTGCGCGAAATACTTGGCCGAGAGGTCGAAGTCGCCGGAGTGATGGGCGATCCAAGCGAGGCCTGAGAGGCCCGGGCCGAAGTTGGGGCGGGCGGCGAGGGCGCGCTCATAGAAGGCGCGGGCGCTGTCTGTCTGCTCCAGCTCGTTGAGGATGTTGCCCATCAGTGCGAGGTGCGGTGGAGGGGCGGAGGGCCGCTCGGCCCAAGAGGCGAAGGTGGCGCGGGCATCTTCGAACCGCCGGAGGGCGAAGAGGCAGCGGGAGAGGGCGAAGGCGGCTTCCGGGTCGTCCGGCAGCTCGGCGTGGGCTTTTTCGAGCAGCGGCAGGGCCGAGTTGGCGTGGTCTCTGTCGGTGTAGTTCATGCCGAGGAACTTGGCGACGAGGGGGCTGTCGGCCATGAGCTCGCGGGCGCGTTCCAGCAGTGGGGTGGCCTCGTCGAAGCGGCGGCGGGATTGGAGCAGCTGGCCGAGTTGCAGATGCGCTTCGGCGTAGCTGTCATCGAGGCGGATGGCCTCGCGATAGGCGGTCTCGGCCTCGTCGAGCTGAGCAAGTGCGGCGCGGGAGGCTCCGAGCACGGCGAGGATGGGCGCGACGCCGGGATGGCGGCGGTGGAGGGCCTCGGCGGCTTCGGCAGCCTCGGCGGCCTGACCGGACTGGAAGAGGCGCACGGCCTCCTGAAAGGCGGCGGGATCGGCGCTGCCGAGATTGGCCTCACCAGAGCGGTTGCCGGTGCGGGCCTTCATCTCCAGTTCGCGGAAGACCTGCGGGGTCAGGGGCGCGGTTTCGGCGGATTTCAGCAGCTTGTCGACGCCGCGGGAGTCGCCCGCGGCGATCAGAGCGTCGAGCAGAAGGCGCCAGACCATCGGCTCGGTGGGCTTGAGCTCCTGTGCGCGGCGCAGGTGCTTGAGCGCCTTCTTGGGCGCGCGGCGCTGCATCTCGAGCCGGCCGAGGTGGAAGTGGACCTCGGGGAGGCGCTCGTTGAGGCGGAGGATCTTGGCAAAGAGCGCCTGCGCCACATCGAGCTGGCCCGAGGACTGCGCCCGCTGGGCCTGCTGAAACAGGGTTTTGATTTCGGGCGATACCTGGGCCATGCGCTTATCCGATCTCTGCGAGGCGGGCGAGTGCCTCTTTCAGCTTGGCTTCTTCTTCCTGCCGGCCGGCGAGGTTGGCCTGCGCCTCTTCAACCACTTCGGGCGGGGCGTTTTCGGCGAACTTGGGGTTCTTCAGGCGGCCTTGGAGCCCGCCGATCTCCTTGGCGAGTTTGCCGAGGGTCTTCTCAAGCCGGGCTTTTTCTTCATCGATGTCGATGAGGTCGGCGACGGGGAGGCCGAAGGTGCCGCCGGAGACGGGAATCGTGATGGCGCCCTTGGGCATCTCGTCGGCCTTTGTGAGGCTTTCGACGCGGGCGAGGCGCTTGATCAGGGCCTCGCCTGCCGCGTAGGCGGCTTCGCCCTCGGGGTTTAGGGAGACCTGGATCAGCGGGACGTGGAGGCCTGCGGGCACGTGCATCTGGGCACGGGCGGAGCGGATGGCCTCGATGAGGGAGATGACCCAGTTGACCTCGGTGTCGGCGGCAGGGTCGATCAGCTCGGGGCCGTATTCGGGCCATTCCGCGTGCATCACGAAGCCATCGTGGCCCTTTTCGGTCCAGAGCTCCTCGGTGATGAAGGGCATGATGGGGTGGAGGAGGATCAGCACCTGGTCGAGCGCCCAGGACATGGTTTCGCGGGTCTCAGCAGCGGCGTCCGTGTCGAACAGCGGCTTGGAGAACTCGATGTACCAGTCGCAGAAGGTGCCCCATGTGAAGCTGTAGAGCGCCTGTGCCGCGTCGTTGAAGCGGTAGTTTTGCATCGCCTCGTCAACGGCTTGGCGGGTCTTGGCGAGCTCGCCGATGATCCAGCGGTTGACGGTGGAGGTGGGCTGCGGCGTGGCCTTGGGCCGGGCTTCGAAAACGCCATTCATCTCGGCAAAGCGCGCGGCGTTCCAGAGTTTTGTGCCGAAGTTGCGGTAGCCGGCGATGCGCTGGGTGTCGAGCTTTAGCACGCCGCCGAGGGCGGCCATGGCGGCGGAGGAGAAGCGCAGGGCGTCGGCGCCGTATTCGTCGATGATCTCCAGCGGGTCGATGACGTTGCCGACCGACTTGGACATCTTCTTGCCCTTGGCGTCACGGACGAGGCCGTGGAGGTAGACCTCGGTGAAGGGGACTTCGCCCACGACGGCGAGCTGCATCATCATCATCCGGGCGACCCAGAAGAAGAGAATGTCCTGCCCGGTGACGAGGGTGGAGGTGGGGAAATACTTGGCGAGTTCCGGGGTCTGCTCGGGCCAGCCGAGGGTGCCGATGGGCCAGAGGCCGGAGGAGAACCAAGTGTCGAGCACATCGGGGTCGCGCCAGACGGGGTAGGTCAGGTCGGTCGGGTCTTGGCTGACGTTATACTGCGCGAGAGAGGCTGCGAGCACGTCGATCGCTTCGGCACGGGAGGAGACCTCGGTGATGCGGGCGTGGTTGATCGGGGTGGGCATGTCGGCCAGCTCGTTCTTGAACTTGTGGGTGACGGTCTCGAAGGCCGCGGCACAGTGGTGGACGGTGCCAGCGTGGACCATGCCTTCGCCCAGCAGGCGGGCCAGCTCGACGTGGTCGAGGGCGCCATCGTTCTCATCATCTTTGAAGTCGGGGGCGGAGAGGTCGAGGCCATACCACACCGGGATCTGGTGGCCCCACCAGAGCTGGCGGGAGATGCACCAAGGTTCGATGTTGTCGAGCCAGTGGTAGTAGGTTTTCTCGCCGCTTTCGGGGAGGATTTTTACCTCGCCGGAGCGGACGGCATCCAGCGCCGGGCCGACGATCTTTTCGGCGTCGACGAACCACTGGTCGGTGAGCATGGGCTCGATGACGACCTTCGAGCGGTCGCCGAAGGGCTGCATGATGGGCTTGTTCTCGACGTAGGGCATCATTCCGCCGTCGAAGCAGGTCTCGCCCTCGTCATCCGGCGGGGCGGGGACCATAACGGCGAGGCCCTCGTCGGTGATCTGGGCGACGACCTTCTTGCGGGCTTCGAAGCGATCAAGGCCGCGCAGGTCGTCGGGGACGAGGTTGAGGGTGTCGACTTCGGCTTCGGTGAACTCCGCGCCATTGGCGATTTGCTGGGCGCGGGGGGCGCAGGTGGCGTAATCCTCGCCGTCGTCGCGCAGGTTCGCCTTGGTGTCCATCAGGCGGTAGAGCGGGATGTTGTTGCGGGTGGCAACGCCGTAGTCGTTGAAGTCGTGGGCGCCGGTGATCTTGACCGCGCCGGAGCCGAAGGTCGGGTCGGGGTACTCGTCGGTGATGATCGGGATCAGGCGGCGGTGCTCCTTGGGGCCAACCGGGATTTCACAGAGTTTTCCGATGATTGGGGCGTAACGCTCATCCGATGGGTGAACGGCGACAGCGCCGTCGCCCAGCATGGTTTCAGGCCGGGTGGTGGCGATGGAGATGTAATCGCGGGTCTCGCGGACGGTGACGTTTCCGTCTTCGTCCTTCTCGACGTATTCGTAGGTTTCGCCGCCCGCCAGCGGGTATTTGAAGTGCCACATGTGGCCCGGCGTCTCGATGTTTTCGACCTCGAGATCGGAGATGGCGGTTTCGAAATGCGGGTCCCAGTTGACGAGGCGCTTGCCGCGGTAGATCAGGCCCTTTTCGTACATGTCGACGAAGACCTTGATGACCGCGTCGTGGAAGTTGGGTGCGCCGCTATCGGCGTCGGGGTCGCCCGCCGCGCCGCCCATGGTGAAGGCTTCTCGGGACCAATCGCAGGAGGCGCCAAGGCGCTTGAGCTGGCCGATAATGGTGCCGCGCGAGGCGACCTTTTGTTGCCAGACCCGCTCAAGAAACTTCTCGCGGCCCATCTCGACGCGGGTCGGCTCGCCCTTGGCGGCCATCTCGCGTTCGGTGACCATCTGCGTGGCGATGCCCGCGTGGTCGGTGCCGGGCTGCCAGAGCGTGTCGAACCCGCGCATGCGGTGCCAGCGGATCAGGATATCCTGCAGCGTGTTGTTGAAGGCGTGGCCCATATGGAGCGAGCCGGTCACGTTGGGCGGCGGGATCATGATGGAATAGGTCTCGGGGCGACGCGCGGCCACACCGGCGGCGAAGGCGCCTGCCTTCTCCCATGCCGCATAGATGCGGCCTTCGGCTTCGCTTGCGTCGAACGTCTTTTCCATCGCCATTGTGGCTCTCCGGCTCGTCTTGCTGTTGGGGCGAGGGGATACCCGTTCGGGCGGGCGAGGGAAAGCCCGTGCTGGCTCTGGACAGTGGGGCGCAGAGGGCTAGTGTCTCACGGGCCAGCCAAGAGGGAGCACGCCGCATGAATGCGTTCGGAAAAAGCCAGTCGTTGAAACGGGTCGAGGATGTGCGGTTTCTGACCGGGCACGGGAACTATCTGGAAGACTCGGTGCCCGAAGGCGCGCTGCATGCTTACTTTCTGCGCAGCCCGGTGGGCCACGCCAAGCTGACCGCGCTGGGGCTGGACGATGCGCGTGCGATGCCCGGCGTGAAGCTGGTGGCGGGTGCAGCGGAGATGAAGGCGGACGGAGTGGACCTGCTGCTGGAAGGCGCGCGGGTGGACAACGTGGATGGCTCCAAGGGGGCCGATGCCAAGCGCCCGGTGCTGGTGGAAGAGCGGATGCGCTTTGTGGGCGATCCGATTGCGGTGGTGGTGGCCGAGACGCTGGAGCAGGCCAAGGATGCCGCCGAGGCGATCGAGCTGGATTTCGACGAGCTGCCCGCCCACATGGAGCTGGCCCCCGGCGGCGAGGCGCTGCACCCGGAAGCGCCTGACAACATGGCTTATCACTGGGCGCAGGGCGACGCCGAGGAGACCGAGGCCGCGCTGGAAGGCTCGAAGCATCGGGTAAAGCTCGAGGTTGTAGATAACCGGGTGATGATCGTTTCGATGGAGCCGCGCGGGGCTTGGGCCGAGTGGGGCGATGGACGCATTCACCTGTGTTTCAGCGGGCAGGGGGTTTGGGCGCAGAAGGCCTCGCTGGCGCGCCACCTCGGGCTCGACGAGGAGAACGTGCGGGTGACCCACCCTGATGTGGGCGGCGGCTTTGGCCTGAAGGGGCAGGAGTTTCCCGAGCATTGCGTGGTCGCATGGGCGGCACGGAAGCTGGACCATCCGGTGCGTTGGATGAGCGAACGCGGCGAAGGCCTGCAGAGTGACCACGGCGGACGCGATCTGGTGAGCGTGGCGGAGCTTGGGTTTGACGAGAACCACAAGATCACCGCCTATAAATGCGAGAACCGCTCGAACATGGGGGCGTATAACTCGGGCTTCGGGCAGTACATCCAGTCGTTCCTTTTTGCTCGGGTCTTTCCCGGCACCTACCAGATCCAGACCGCCTATCTGGACTGCAAGGGCTACTATACCAACACCGCGCAGATGGACGCTTACCGGGGCGCCGGGCGGCCCGAGGCGATCTTCGTGCTGGAGCGGATGATGGATGAGGCGGCGCGGCAGTTGGGCGTGAGCCCTTGGGAGCTGCGGCGCAAGAACTTCATCCCCGGTGACCAGTTCCCTTACAAGACCTTCAGCGGCGAGCTCTATGACGTGGGCGATTTCCACGCGGTGCTGGCCGATGTGGAGAAGGCCGCCGACCTTGAGGGCTACAAGGCCCGCAAGGCGGAGAGCGAGGCCAAGGGGCTGCTGCGGGGCTACGGGCTGGCCTATTACATCGAGTCCATTCTGGGCGACCCGACCGAGGGTGCGACGGTGGAATTTGCCGAGGACGGCATGGTGGACCTGATGGTGGGCACCCAGTCGAACGGGCAGGGGCATGAGACGGTCTATGCCGCCTTCCTCGAAGAGCGCAGCGGCATCCCGGTGGAGAAGATCCGGGTGGTGCAGGGCGACAGTGACCGCATCGCCACCGGTGGCGGCACGGGCGGCTCGCGCTCGGTGACGAACCAGACCAATGCCACCATTGCCGCCGTCAACGTGATGGTCGAGGCCTTCGCGCCCTTCGTGGCCGAGGAACTGGGCGTGGATGAGGTGGAGTTCGAGGATGGCAGCTTTGGCGCGCCGGGCTCCAATCGCCGCCCCACGATGATCGACGCCGCCGAGATGGCCCGCGAGAAGGGCCGCGACGACCTGCTCCGCCATGAGGGCCGCGCCAAGCTGGATGGTCGCAGCTATCCGAACGGCGGGCATTTCTGCGAGGTCGAGGTGGACCCGGAGACCGGCCATGTGCAGCTTGTGCGCTATCTTGTGGTCGATGACTTCGGCAACCTCGTGAACCCGACACTGGCGATGGGTCAGGTGCATGGGGGCGTGGCGCAAGGCGTGGGGCAGATCCTGATGGAGAACGCGGTGTATGACGAGGACGGCCAGCTTCTGACCGGCTCGTTCATGGACTACGCCATGCCACGCGCCATCGACCTGCCGTTCTACGGGTTCGACGCGCACCCGGTGCCCTCGATCCAGAACCCGCTGGGCATGAAGGGCTGCGGCGAGGCCGGGACGGTGGGCGCGATGGCCGCCGTGACCAACGCGGTGATCGACGCGCTCTGGGACAAGGGCGTGCGCAATGCGCAGGTGCCTTTCACCCCGCAGCGGGTCTGGGCGCTGTTGAAAGAGGCGGAAGGTGACGCTTCGTGAGCTGATTAGCTCATTCTGGCCGGGACGGCGTGAACGAAACACGCCGCGCCCGACCACGCGGGAGCCAGTGTGCCATGTGGTGGTGCTGGATGGCACCATGTCGAGCCTTCGGAACAAGCACGAAACCAACGCGGGCCTGACCTTCAAGCTGCTCAGGCGGGCGGCGCGGGGCGGACGGCTCTCGGTGCATTACGAGCCGGGCATCCAATGGCGCGACTGGAAGAGCACGGGCGATGTGGTGGCGGGCCGGGGAATCAATCGGCAGATCCAGCGGGCCTATGGCTTTCTGGCCAGCCGCTACCGGCCCGGCGACCGGATTTACCTGATCGGCTATTCGCGCGGGGCCTATGCGGTGCGCAGCCTTGCGGGCTGTATCGACACCGTGGGCCTGCTGAAGCGCGACAATGCCACGGTGCGGGGCATCCGGCAGGTTTGGCGGCACTATCGCGCGGGGGGCGGCAGCGAGGCGGCGCTGCGCTTCCGCCTGGCCTATTGCCACAATGATGTGCGGATCGAGGCGGTGGGCTGCTGGGACACGGTGAAGAGCCTTGGCGTGCGGCTGCCGGTGCTCTGGCGGTTCACCAACGATGCGCATGCTTTTCACAATCACAACCTTGGCGCGGTGGTGAAGAACGGCTTTCACGCGTTGGCGCTGGACGAGACGCGGCAGGCCTACGCCCCGGTGATGTGGCAGAGCCGGGAGGGCTGGCCGGGGGAGCGGCTGGAGCAGGTGTGGTTCAGGGGCAGCCACGGCGACGTGGGCGGGCATATCACGCCCTTCCTCAAGGCGCGGCCGCTGGCCAATATCTCGCTGGTGTGGATGCTGGGGCGGCTCGCGGATTGCGGGCTGCCGCTGCCCGATTGCTGGGCGGCGGAATTTCCGCAGGATGTGAACGCCCCCTCGATCGGGCGGTTCATGGGCTGGGGTAAGCTGTTTCTCTCCCGCCGGTCGCGGGTGATCATGGAAGACCCGAGCGAATCCTACCACCCCACGGCCCGCCCCGATGCGCCGCTGATGGCCGCGCCCGGCTCGGGCGGGCCGGGGCCATCGGTGGAAAAGCGCAAGGAAAAGAGGGCGGAATCGCAGGAACTGCCCCCAAGCCCGCCTGACGAGGCTTGACGCCTCCCGGCTTTGCCCCTAAACGCACGAAACGAAATTCGGGGCGCCCCCGGCAAAGGGTGGCGCCTCTCTCATTTGAGCACGAGGATGAAACCATGTCTCGCGTCTGCGAACTGACCGGCAAAGGCCCGATGACTGGCAACAACGTCAGCCACGCCAACAACAAAACCCGCCGTCGCTTTCTGCCCAACCTGCAGGATGTGACGCTGATCTCCGACACGCTGGGCCGCCCCTTCAAGCTGAAGGTGTCGAACCACGCCCTGCGCACCGTGGATCACCGCGGCGGTCTGGATGCCTTCCTTGCCAAGGCGAAGGCCGACGATCTCTCGGCCAAGGCCCTGAAGATCAAGAAAGACATCGAGAAGGCCCAGGCTGCCGCCTGATCCTTTCCGATTGCAGATCTTGCGCCCCGCCGGTGGAAACGCCGCGCGGGGTTGCTTTGTTTTTGCCAGCAGGGTGCGGGCGCTTCAAATTGGCACCTTGCGGCAGCCGGGCGCGCGGCTAGGCTGCGCGCGATGATGGTGAGGCGTGTCATATCCGGGCTGATGCTGGCGGTTCTGCTGCTGGCGGGGCAGGCGCTTGCGGTGGCGCGGGGCGAGGCTCCGGCGGCCATGCAGATGGTGCTCTGCACCGGATTCGGCACGCAGGTTGTGCATGTGGATGCCGAGGGCAACCCGGTGAGCGCCCCGCATCTGTGCCCCGACGGGCTCACAGCGATGGTGGAGGCCCATGTGCCGCCCCCGGCGGTGGTGCCGGTGGCGCGCGCGGTGGGGCAGGTGGAGCCTGCTGCGGCCACTGTGGCCGTGGCCCGGCTGGCGCAGGCTGTTTTCGAGGCGCGGGGGCCGCCGCTGGCTTGAGTTTCTCCCAAGACCCAAACTCAAGACAGGACACAGACAGATGAACCTCAAGGCCATGACCCTTGCCGCCCTCGTGGTGGCCTCGCCCGCTTTCGCTGAAATCAAGATCGTGGACGCCTACGCCCGCGCCGCCAGCCCCTCGGCCAAGTCGGGCGCGGCCTTCATGGAGATCGTGAACACCGGTGCCGAGGATGACCGGTTGATCGCCGTCGCCTCGGAGGCTGCCGCGCGGGTGGAGCTGCACACCCACAAGGACATGGGCGACGGCGTGATGAAGATGATGGAGGTCGAGGAGGGCTTTGCCGTGCCCGCCGGGGGTCACCACATGCTGGCACGGGGCGGGGACCACGTGATGATGATGGGGCTGACCGGCCCGCTGGAGCAGGGCGCCACGGTGACAGTGACGCTCACCTTCGAGCAGGCCGGGGAGATGGTGGTGGAGATCCCGGTGGACAATGAGCGGATGCCTGGGGCGATGGACCACGGCGAGATGGACCATTCAGGCCACGGGCACTGAGGGCGCTCAGCTTTCGATCACAGACATGATCTCCGAAAGCGGCTTTTTGATCTTTGCCGCTTTCGGCACCGTCGCATCCTCGGCCGGGTGGCCTACGGCGAGGATCATCACCGGCTTTTCCGAGGCAGGTCGCCCCAGCAGATCGTTGAGGAACTTCATCGGGTTGGGCGTGTGCGTGAGCGCAACCAGCCCGGCGTGGTGCAGCGCGGCGATGAGGAATCCGGTGGCGATGCCGACGCTTTCGGGAACGTAGTAGTTTTTGTAGCGGGTGCCGTCATCGAACTCGCCCCAACGCTGGGCGAAGATGACGATGAGCCAGGGCGCGATATCGAGATGCGGCTTGGCGGCATCGGTGCCCATCGGCTCCAGCGCCTTCAGCCATTCGTCACCGCCGCCGCCGGCGTAGAAGGCCTCTTCCTCCTTCTCCGCTGCTGCCCGGATGGCGGCCTTGGCCTTGGGGCCGGAGATGGCTGCAAAGTGCCAAGGCTGGTGGTTGGCACCGGAGGGCGCGCGGCCCGCGGCGGCCACGGCGGCCTCGATCACCGCGCGGTCCACCGGGCGGTCTGAGAACTCGCGTACGGTGTGGCGCTTTTCCATCGTGGCCAGAAAGGCGCGGACGGCGGCGAGGCTCTCGGCGTCACTCAGATCGGCGCGGTCGGGCAGGGGAATGGGCTCGAAATCGAGCTTGTCTTTGGAAAACACGTCTGGGGGCCTCCTTGGCGCGGAGTTTGCGGCGAGAGTGAGGGCGGGACAAGCCCCGCCCTACAGGAGGCCGTCGACCCAGGCGGGCACAAGTTCGGTGGCGGGGCCGTGGCGGGACTCGGTGAAGAGTGGGGTGATCTCGGACCGCTCGAGGTTGAGCTCGAGCGCCTCGGCCCCGGCGGCGCGGGCGAGGCGGACGAAGCCCGCCGCCGGGTAGACCGCGCCGGAGGTGCCGATGGAGACGAAGAGATCGGTGCTTTGGAGGATCTCGCCGATGCGATCCATGTGATAGGGCACCTCGCCGAACCAGACGACATCGGGCCGGGTGGCGGGTTGGCCGCACTCGGGGCAGGGATCATGCAGCGCCATGGCGGGCGGGGCGGGCCAGCGCGCGCCGCAGGCGGCACAGAGCGCGGTGTGATGCGCCCCGTGCATGTGGATCACCTCTGCGCCGCCCTTCTCGTGCAGGTTATCGACGTTCTGGGTGATGATATGCACCGTGCCGGGATAGGACTTTTGCAACTTTGCTAGCGCGTGGTGGGCGGCGTTTGGCTTGGCTTTCCTCACTTTTTCGCGGCGCATGTTGTAGAAATCGAGCACCAGCTCAGGGTTGCGGGCGAAAGCCTCGGGGGTGGCGACATCCTCGATATCATATTGCGCCCAGATGCCGCCCGGGTCGCGGAAGGTGGCGATGCCACTCTCGGCAGAGATACCCGCGCCGGTGAGGATGGTGATGGTCTCGATGGTCATTCGCGCTCCGCTGCATTACCGATGGGCAGCATGACCCATCGTGTGATCTTTGTCTGCCTCGGCAATATCTGCCGCTCACCCACCGCCCACGGCATCTTTGAGGAGAAGGCGCGGGAGGCGGGGCTCGACGTGCATGTGGAGGGCGCGGGCACCGGGGCGTGGCACGTGGGCGAGCCGCCCGACCGGCGGATGCAGGCGGCGGCGAAGGCGGCGGGGTATGACCTGAGCGACCTGCGCGCGCAGCAGTTCGAGGCCGCAGACTTTGGCCGCTTTGATGCGATCTACGCGATGGACCGACGGAACCTTGCAGATATCGAGGCGCTCCGGCCTGCGGGCAGCACCACGCCGGTCACGCTGTTCCTGAGCCACGGGCCGAGCACGCGCGAAGAGGTGCCCGACCCCTATTTCGAGGGCGGCTTCGATGCGGTGGTGGAGATGGTGGCCGAGACCTGCGACGCGCTGGTCGCTGGCCTCAAACGCTGATCAGGAGCAGGAGGCGGCGGCGCTGGAGCCGAACTTCTTCCACTTCCGCCAGAAGATCTCGTTGTCGCTCCGGTCGGACTGCCGGGTATCCTGCGCCAGCTGCGGGTTCTTGAAGAACTTCGCACCCTTCTTCTGCTCGGAGCGGGTCAGCTCGAAATCGGCAACCCGCTGGATGCAGGAGCAGAGCGAGCGGGACGCGCCGCGATCGGATTTGTTGCAGGCGCGTTCGAGCACCTTGGCCTGCGCCGGGGCGGCGGTGAAGGTGGCGGCGGGCAGCGCCATGGCCGCACAAAGAATCATCGTGGAAACGGTTTTCATCTGCTCTTGCCTCGTTCTCTCACATGGTCATGCCGGGCCGCATGTGCCTGATGTCTCTCCGGCTGCACGGGCGCGTGATGGACGAAGGATGGCCCGAAAACGGTTAAAATTCAATTGGGCATGTCTTGTGGCAGTGGCCGCGGCGGGGCCAATAGATTGTGCGCGGGTTGGAAACAGTGGGCGCAAACTCGCGTGAGGCGGTGTGAGGTGCGCGCCTCTGACGGTCGGCGCGTGGACGGGGTGGCGTTGAGGCGCGGAGCATTGGTTGGCGTGAGGTCAGGCGCTGGGTCCGGCCCGTCGGGGTGGCGTGGCGGGCCGGTGGGGCCAAAGCCCGGTTCACAAGGCTGCACCCGCCCTTGCGGCGCCGCTTGACGGGGGGCTGAAACCCCAGCATATGAGCCGGATGACCGACCTGAAACACATCCGCAACTTCTCCATCGTCGCCCACATCGACCACGGGAAATCCACGCTTGCCGACCGGCTGATCCAGTCGACCGGGACGGTGCAGGACCGCGACATGAAGGAGCAGCTTCTGGACTCGATGGATATCGAGCGGGAGCGGGGCATCACCATCAAGGCGCAGACCGTGCGGATCGATTACGAGGCCGAGGACGGCGAGCGCTACGTGCTCAACCTGATCGACACGCCCGGTCACGTGGACTTTGCCTATGAGGTCTCGCGGAGCATGCGTGCCGTGGAGGGCTCGCTGCTGGTGGTGGACTCCACGCAAGGGGTCGAGGCGCAGACGCTCGCCAACGTCTACCAGGCGATCGACGCCGACCACGAGATCGTGCCGGTGCTGAACAAGATCGACCTGCCGGCCTCGGATTGCGACCGGGTGGCGGAGCAGATCGAGGATGTGATCGGGATCGACGCCAGCGGGGCGATCCGGGTCAGCGCCAAGACGGGCGTTGGCATCAAGGAGACGCTGGAGGCCATCGTGAAGGTGCTGCCCGCGCCGCAGGGCGAGCGGGAGGCACCGCTGAAGGCGATGCTGGTGGACTCATGGTACGATGCCTACCTCGGCGTGATCGTGCTGGTGCGGATCAAGGACGGCGTGCTGAAAAAGGGCGACCGGATCAAGATGATGAGCACCGGGGCGGTCTATCCGGTGGAGCGGCTCGGGGTGTTCAAACCCGCGCTGCTGCCTGTCGATACGCTGGGGCCGGGGGAGATCGGGTTTTTCACCGGGTCGATCAAGCAGGTGCGCGACACGCGGGTGGGTGACACGATCACCACCGAGAAGAAGGGCACCGACAAGCCGCTGCCGGGCTTCAAACCCTCTGTGCCGGTAGTGTTCTGCGGGCTGTTCCCGGTGGACAGCGCCGAGTTCGAAGACCTGCGGGATGCGATCGAGAAGCTGGCGCTGAACGATGCCTCCTTCAGCTACGAGATGGAGACGAGCGCCGCGCTGGGCTTCGGCTTCCGCTGCGGGTTCCTCGGGCTGCTGCACCTCGAAGTGATCCGCGACCGGATCGAGCGGGAATATGACATCGAGCTGATCACCACCGCGCCGAGCGTGGTGTATCACCTCTACATGAAAGACGGGGAGATGCGGGAGCTGCACAACCCCGCCGACATGCCCGACCTGACCCATGTGGACCACGTGGAGGAGCCGCGGATCAAGGCGACGATCCTCGTGCCCGACGACTACCTTGGCGACGTGCTGAAGCTCTGCCAGGAGCGGCGCGGCATCCAGATGGACCTGACCTATGTGGGCGGCCGGGCGATGGTGGTTTACGACCTGCCGCTGAACGAAGTGGTGTTCGACTTTTACGACCGGCTGAAGAGCATCACCAAGGGCTATGCCTCCTTCGACTACCAGATGACGGGCTACCGGCAGGACAACCTCGTGAAGATGTCGGTGCTGGTGAACGACGAGCCGGTGGACGCGCTGAGCATGATGGTCCACCGCGACCGGGCCGAGCAGCGGGGCCGGGCGATGTGCGAGAAGCTGAAAGAGCTGATCCCCCGCCACATGTTCAAGATCCCGATCCAGGCGGCCATCGGTGGCAAGGTGATTGCCCGGGAGACGTTGAGCGCGCTTCGGAAGGACGTGACGGCGAAGTGCTACGGCGGCGACGCGACCCGGAAGAAGAAGCTGCTGGAGAAGCAGAAGGCAGGTAAGAAAAAGATGCGCCAGTTCGGGAAGGTGGATATCCCGCAGGAGGCGTTTATTAGCGCTCTAAAAATGGACAGCTAAAGGCTGGCCATTTTCAGGGCGGGTGGGCGGAAGCGGTTTCTCGTGGGGAACTGTGTGCCTACACGGTGCATTTGAAGTGCATCGGCTCGCACACGCGCCATTGACCGGTTGGTGGGTTTCACCCACCCTACAGGCATGGCCCATGCAACTTCTGTAAATTTCGACGACGACGCGATGTGGGTGGCGCTGGAAGACGGGCGCACCATCGGGGTGCCGTTGGCTTGGTTTCCCCGGTTGCTCGGGGCGAGTGCGGAGGAGCGGGCGGCGGTGGAGATTCCAACGTTTGGGCTGCATTGGGAAGGGCTGGGCGAGGATATCTCGGTGGCCAGTTCGCTCAAGGCGGCGCGCTAGTGACAGATCGCTGGAATCTCGAATGCCACAGAGAAGGTGCCGCCGACGATGTTAATAGATAACGCCGATCTACCTAAAAAACTATATCGCTTTAGATCGAACGAAACGAGCTATTTCTTTGATGAGTTAGAGAACTCATTGCTGCGGAAAAGGATATTTCTATCATCAGCCGCGTTTCTAAATGATCCGTATGACTTTTCCCCTGTTGTTGAGGAATCACCAATAAAGGATACCGTTAGTCATGTGAAAGGACGTAAAAAGAAGGGAATCATTTCTCGTGAAAGATATTCAGAACTCGCTGGGCGCAAAGTGACTCGGGCAGAGTTTCGCAGGCAGGAAAGAAAGTTCCGTAACCCGGTCACGGCTGCAAAGGTTGAGAGTGCGTTGACGCAGAGAATGTTTGCTGAACACAGGTCAATGTCCAAAGTAGCCTGCTTCTCGGAGATTCTGCACAATAACCCGATGTGGGCGCACTACGCCAATAACCATCAAGGTGTCTGCGTGGAGTTCGATGTGAATTGGCAGTTGGACGACGAGACCAGCTATTTTCCTTTGAAAGTGCTCTATTCGTCAAGTCGTCCGCAACTTTGTACGCTGGAACTCTTGGAGTATATGGAGCGCAGCGAAAGCCCTGACGTCGCGACGATGGAGACGATGGAAAAATTATGCCTGACTAAGGCTGAAGATTGGGCCTATGAGAGAGAGTGGAGGCTCGTCGATCATTATAACGGACCAGCCAGTTACGTCACAGTGCCCGCACTCTCGCCAGCCCGATTAGTGTTTGGCGTCAATGCTGATCCAAGCGTTGTTGATAGGGTGTACGATCAGTTCGGAAGTCGCGTTGAAATTTGCCGCGCGGTCTTGTCAGAGAGCGCGTTCGATTTCAGTACCGTACCACTCTAGTTCAAACCTGCACGGTTCACTCCTCAAAACGCGTTCTGCACAGCGTCTGCCGTGTTCGTCACGTCCCTGCCGACTCCCTTCACGGTTTCGCAGGCTGAGAGGAGGGTGAGGACAACAAGGGCGAGGGTGATGCGGGTCATGGGGCTGCTCCGGGGCGTTTGGTTTTTCAGGACGGTAGCACTCTCTGATCGGCGTGGGAATCCGGGGGCTGCGAGATTGGCGGGGGTGTGCTGGGGGTAAGGGGTTGGCTTTGCGGGCGGATTTGGCGCGAGTCACAGGTTATTCACAAGCCATTCCAGAGGTTTATCCCCAAGAAATTCCGCATCGGACCTAAATTTGCCTTGCCCGACTCAGGCCGGAAGTGTGACGGTTTTGTTAACGCAAGGGGTCGCAAGACCCGGAGCGGGGCGCGAGGGCCTTCGGGGCTGGAGCGGCCGAGGCGACGGGGCGCCCGAGCGGGCAAACCAAGGCCGGGTCGTGTTGAGAGCACCGGGTTCGCAAGAGCCGCCACTGGCCGAAACGGCAAAGTCTCACAGAGGCGGCGCCGGGAAGGCGGGGGCAAGCCAGCGCGTTGGCCGGGCAGGGCGCAAGCCGTGACCGGAGGGGGGACGGCCCGCGAGGGTTGATCCCGCTCATGCAGGGGCCGCGAGGCCGGTTGCATGCGAACAGAAAGGCCGCGAGGCCGGCCTGTTCAGGAAGGCGCTGCGTCGGGGGGAGACCTCTGCCGCGGCGCCTTCTGCGTATTGGGGATGGGCGGGCGCGCGGGCCGGGGGGAACCGGGCGGGCGCAGGGGCGTTTTGATGGCGACCCAGCAAAGGAGCCTGCGAGATGCCCAGCCGTGCCAAAGTGATCCTCTACGCCCTTGCCGCGATGGCGGTGGCGGGTGCGTTGTTCTTGCTGTTCACCGGGCTGGCGTGGCTGGCGGCGATTGTCTTTGTGCTGGCCCTGCTGGTTTTGCTGGGGGTCTGGCTGCCCGGACGGCGGAAGGTGAGCCGCGAGATCCGCGAGATCTGAGCTGTTAGGGCTTTGTTAACCCTCTGCGGCGCAGGGTAGGGCCATGCGCTGGCTGGTTTTCATTCCGATCGCCCTGACGGGCTGCAACACCGTGAAGGAGGACTTGGGCGGCTATTCGGCTCGCAAGGCCTCGGCCATGGGGTACACCTTCAACGTTTTTGCGGATGACCCGGAGTTTCAGGTCGTGCGCACCAATTTCGGGCGGCCGAACAGCCGCACCTATCCGGCTGCCGTGGCGATAGCGGTGAAGCAGGTGACGGGTTGCGAGGTGGCGATTGGCTCGCTCAGCGGCGATTACAACCTGACCAAGGGCAAGATGAAGTGCCCCTAGGTTGACGCATGTCAAGGTTTGAATGTGTTGCCCGTGGCAGAGTGGCGCCGGGACGCGCGTTGCAATGGAGGCTGGCGATGATCCGGCTCGCTTTGGTTTTGTATTCGCTCATCGGCACCACCCTGGCGGGCAGCTTTGTGGTGGCCGCGCTTGCGACGGGTCATGACACGCTCTGGCCGATCCTCATGGCGGCGGCCGCGGGGGCGGTGGTGGCTGTGCCGGTTTCGCTGCTGGTGGCGCGGCAGATCGCCGGTTAGGCGCTGAGATAGGCCTCGACCGTCGCCTCGAACTCGCGCGGCTTGTCGGCGTGGAGCCAATGGCCCGCGCCGGGGATCTTGGCGAAGCGGGCATTGGGGAAGCGGGCCTTGATCTCGGGCCGGGCCTCGGGGGTGACATAATCGCTCTCGGCGCCGGTCAGAAAGAGCGTGGGGCCGGTGTGTTCGCCGGTGGGTGAGGGCCAGCCGACGATGCCGGGCATGTCGCGCTCCAGCGTGTCGAGGTTGAAGCGCCATGCGGGCGGGTCGGCTTTGAGGTCGAGCGATTGCAGCAGGAAGGCGCGGGTGCCGGGCTCATCGACGAGGGCGGCGAGGCGCTTGTCGGCCTCGGAGCGGGAGGAGAGATCGGTGAGGTCGAGCGCGCGCATGGCGTCGATTAGGTGCGCTTGGGTGTGGGCGTAGGCGACGGGGGCGATATCGGCCACGATGAGGCGGCGGATCAGCTCGGGGCGGGACAGGGCCAGCATCATCGAGGCCTTGCCACCCATCGAGTGGCCGAGCAGGTCCATCGGCGCGCCCTCGGCCTCGATCACCTCGGCGAGGTCGGCGGCGAGGTCGGCGTAGCTGTGGCTGTCCGCCCAGGGCGACTGGCCGTGGTTGCGCATATCGACGGTCACCACCCGGCGGGCGCCGGAGAGGCGCTTGGCGATGACGTTCCAGTTGCGCGCCGAGCCGAAGAGGCCGTGGGCAATGAGGAGGGCGGGGGCGCCGGGGGCGCCGTCGTAATGGGTCGTGGCCAGCATGGCATGGAGGTAGCGCGGGTGGCGCGGCGGCTCAAGCGGGGTTTTCTGTGCCGATGGGCGGGGATAGAAGCGGGGCATGGAACATCCGGTGAAACAGGTGGCGGACGGGCTGGCGGTGATGATGGCCGAGCGGCTGGGCATCCGCCGGGGCGAGACGCTGGCGGAGAAGCTGCGCAAGGGCGGGCGGCTGCTGCCGAGGAAGGTGCGCCGCGAGGCTGCCTATATCGCCGACACGGAGGCCCGGATGGAGGTGCCGAAGTTCGCCTTTCAATATGATGCGGCGCGGATCGCGAAGGCGGAGAAGTCGGTGCGGCGGTTTCTGGAGACGGTCGATCCGGGGGACCGGCGCAAGGGTGTTGTGTTGGGCATCCTCGGGTGGCTGGCCTTCAACTTTCTGCTGATCAGCGGGCTGGTGATCTGGTGGCTGTGGGAGAGCGGGCGGCTCTGAGAGCCGGGTGGGGGCAGGTTGCCCACCCTACACATGGGCCGCCGCCTGCCCTAAGTATCTGCTGTAACGGAGAAAGGGGCAGGTGTGGTTGTTTCAACCATCGTTGATGGGGTGACGCGGGGCGTCGAGACCGTGGGCCATGTGGTCACCGGGGGCTTTCTGGAGCCGCGCATCCGGCTGGGCGTGACCGGGTTGAGCCGCGCGGGCAAGACGGTGTTCATCACCTCGCTGGTGGCCAACCTGATGGACCGGGCGCGGATGGGAGGGCTGCGGGCGGCGGCGGAGGGGGCGATTCAGACCGCCTATTTGCAGCCGCAGCCCGACGACACGGTGCCGCGCTTTGCCTATGAGGATCACCTCGCCGCCATGGTCGGCCCCGAGCCGCACTGGCCCGAGAGCACGCGGGCGGTGAGCGAGCTGCGGCTGAGCCTGAAGGTGCAGCCGGGCGGCTTGCTGGGCGGCTTGCGCGGTCCGCAGGTGGTGCATCTGGACATCGTGGATTACCCCGGCGAGTGGCTGCTGGACCTTGGCCTGCTCGACATGAGCTATGACGACTGGGCCGCGCAGGCGCTGGAGAAGGCGCGGGCGCGGGCAGAGGGCGCGGCGTTTGTCGCGGCACTTGAGGCCGTGGACGGGGCGGGCAAGCTGGAGGAGCCGGTGGCCAAGCGGCTCTCGGAGGCTTTTGCGGACTATCTGAAGGCCGCCCGGGAGGCGGGGTATTCCGACTGCACGCCGGGGCGGTTCCTGCTGCCGGGGGAGTTGGAGGGCTCGCCCGCGCTGACCTTCGCGCCGCTGCCGGCTGGCGAGGTACCGCGCGGGTCGCTGCGGCGGGAGTTGGCGCGGCGGTTCGAGGCCTACAAGCGGGCGGTGGTGAAGCCGTTCTTCCGCGACCATTTTGCCGAGATCGACCGGCAGGTGGTGCTGGTGGATGTGCTGGGTGCCATTCATGCGGGGCCGAAGGCCTTGGAGGATTTGCGGCAGGCGATGGCCGATATTCTGGGCGCGTTCAAACCCGGTCGAAACGGTTGGCTGACCCGGCTGCTTGGCGGGCATAGGGTGGAGAAGATCCTCTTTGCCGCGACCAAGGCGGACCATCTGCACCACAAGCAGCACGGCAGCCTGACGGCGATCACGGAGGCGCTGGTACGCGAGGCAAAGGACCGGGCGGATTTTGCCGGGGCCAAGACGCAGGCGATGAGCATTGCCGCTCTGCGGGCGACCACGGAAGAGAAGCGCAGCCATGAGGGCCGCGAGATCGACCTTGTGCGCGGCACGCTGATGGAAACGGGCAAGAAGGCGGCGATGTACCCCGGTGCCTTGCCGGCGGATCCGGGGCGGCTGCTGGGCGCGGCGCGGGGCGGGCGCGAGGCGTGGCTCGATGGCGATTATGCGGTGATGAAGTTCGCGCCGGCGGAGGTGTCTCTCGCGCCGGGCGAGGGGCCGCCGCATATCCGGCTGGACCGGGCGGCGGAATTCCTGATCGGAGACAGGTTGCGATGAGCGAGAAATCGGGGCCGCTGGTCTTTGAGGTAGAGGATGATGCGCCGGGGCCCGACAAAGCCCCGCCGGTGCCGGAGGTGGCGCAGGGGCCCGCGGCGATGCAGCGGCTCGCGGTGAGCTCGGCGCGGCCCGGCAGCCGGATTGCGCGGCTGTTCTGGGCCGGGCTTGCGGGCGTGGTCAGCCTCGTGGTCTCGGTCGCGGCATGGGACTTTGTGATGCGGCTGCTGGAGCGCAGCCCGGTGCTGGGCTGGGTGGCGACGGTGCTGATTGCGGTGACGCTGCTGGCGCTTGCCGTCATGGCACTGCGCGAGCTCGCGGCCTTTGCCCGGCTGGCGCGGCTCGATGGGCTCCAGAAGGCGGCCGCCGGGGCGCTGGTGAGTGGCGATCTGGGCGCGGCCCGGGGCGTGGTGGACCGTCTGGAGCGGCTCTATGCCACGCGGGATGACACGCGCTGGGGCCGGGAGCGGCTGGCGGAGCGGCGGGGTGATGCCTTTGACGCCGATGCCCTGCTGGCCCTCGCCGAGCGCGAGTTGCTGGTGCCGCTCGACGCCGCGGCGCAGGCCGAGGTTGAGGCCGCTGCGCGGCAGGTGGCTACGGTGACGGCGGTGGTGCCGCTGGCGCTGGCCGATGTCTTCACCGCGCTGACCTCCAACATGCGGATGATCCGGCGGATCGCCGAGGTATATGGCGGGCGAGCGGGCGTGCTTGGCAGCTGGCGGCTGACGCGGACGGTGCTGGCGCATCTGGTGGCCACGGGCGCTGTGGCGGTGGGGGATGACCTGATCGGCTCGGTCGCGGGCGGCGGCGTGCTGAGTAAGCTGTCGCGCCGGTTCGGCGAAGGGGTGATCAATGGCGCGCTGACCGCGCGGGTCGGTGTGGCCGCGATGGAGGTGTGCCGCCCGCTGCCCTTTGGCGAGGGCAGGCGGCCCAGCGTGACGGGGCTGGTGCGCCGTGCGCTCACCGGTCTCTTTGGCCGGAGCGAGGCGGCGCGGGAGGACGGGTAGGGCCGGTTTGCCGGTGCTTCCCTGTGGGGTTTCAGGGCGTTACTGTTTCCGAACCGGGGACAATGGGGGCGGATTGTGGAGGTTTTGGTTGCGTTTCTGACGCTCTGCGTCATCGGCCTGCTGGTCTGGTTGGTGGCCGTCCAGATGGGCTTGGGGCGGATGCGGCGCAGCCTCGACCGAGCTTTGCGCGAGATCGAAGGGCTGAAGCAGGGCGCAGAAGTGCAGCGGCCCGAAGCCGAGGCGGCGGCGCCCCCGCCAGAGGAGCGCAAGACTGCGCGGGAGTTGATGGACCCGGCGGCGACGCCTGCGCGCGTAGAGCCGGAGGCGGAGCCGGAAGAGGCGGCGCCCGCGCGGCGCAAGCTGCCGTGGGAAGAGGGCTACGACCCAGCGGTGGATGGGCCCGCCCCGGAGGCGGGGCCTGTGGTGCCGCGCGGCTCCAGCAAGCTGGTGGCGTGGTTGCAGGCCAACTGGTTTTACGCCGTCTCCGCCCTCAGCCTCGCCTTGGCCGGGCTGTTCCTAGTGCAATACGGGATCGAGCAGGGCTACCTGACGCCGGTGATGCGGGTGGCGGCGGCGCTGGCGCTGGGCGCAGCGCTGATCGCGGGGGGCGAATGGATCCGCCGCAGGCAGAGCGCGGGCGACGCGACCGCCTATCTGCCGGACACCTTCAGCGCGGCGGGGATTGTCTCGCTCTACGGCGCGGTGCTGGCGGCGCGGTCGCTCTATGACCTGATCGGCGCAGGCACCGCGATGGCGGGGCTGGTGGTCGTGTCGGTCGGGGCGATGCTGCTAGGCTGGCTCAACGGCCCGGTGCTGGCGGCCTTCGGGCTAATCGGCGCGGGGGCGGCGCCCTTCCTCGTTGGGGGCGAGGCCGAGAGCGCGACGCTGTTCTACGTGTATTACGGATTGCTCGGCGTGGCCGGGCTGGCGATTGATGCGTGGCGCCAGTGGCGCTGGGTCTCGGTGCTGGCGCTCGGCGTGGCCGCGCTTGGCGGGCTGGCTGTGTTTGCCGGATCGGGCGAGATGCCGGGCTTCGCTGTGCTGCTCACCGTGCTGGTGCTGGCGGCGATGGCCTTTCCGCGCCGCGAGATCGGGCCGACCCATGCGGGCGGTGCGCCGCTGCGCTGGCTGCTTGACAAGGGCGCGGGGCGGGGCGGATACGAGGTGCTCATCGCGTGGGGTGCGATGGCCACGGCGAGCGCTGTGCTGCTGGTTCTGCCCCGCGCGGGCGCAGCCGAGTTTCTGCTGATCGAGGGGCTTTACACGGTGCTGATCCTCGCCGTGGCCCTCTGGGCGTGGCAGGCGAAGGCGCTGAGCGAGCTGGTGCTGTTTCCGGCGCTGGGCTTCTTGGCGGTGATCCCGCTGGAGAGCGTTATGGGCGCGGTGCTTATGCGCGAGACGGTGCAGGTGGATGCCACCGGCAACCCGCTGCCTGCCCTGCCGCTGGAGGCGAGCCTCGTGCTGGTGCTGGCGGCCCACGGCACGGTGGCGGCGGCCTGGCGCAGCCTCGTGGACGGCCGCGAGGGCGTGGGCCGGGCGGCGCTGTTCTGGGGCATCTTCGCGGCGCTCTTCGCGCCTTTGGTGCCGCTGGGGCTGGAGCTGTTCTGGCTGTCGCCGCGCGTGCCGGGCACCTTTGGCTGGGCGGGGCATGTGCTGGGGCTGGCGGCGCTGATGGTGGCGATTGCGGTGCGCTTTGCGCGGGCCGACGGCGGCCCGGCGCGGCGCACGGCCTGGGCGGTGCTTTCGGCGGCCTCTCTGATCGCGCTGGCGCTTTTCGTGCTGCTGACCAAGGAGGCGCTGACGGTGGCGCTCGCGGTGCTTCTGGTGATGGCGGCATGGCTCGACCGGCGGTTCCGCCTGCGGGAGATGCAGGTGTTCATCGCGCTCGGGGTGATCGTGCTGGGCTGGCGCGTGGTCATCGACCCAGGGCTCTTTTGGTCGGTCGAGGCAAGCTGGGGCGCCTTCCTGCTTGGCTTCGGCGCGGCGCTCGGCGGGATGGCGGCGGCGTGGCGGATCCTGCCGGAGGCACAGCGCACGCTGGGTCGGGCATTTTTGGAGAGCGGGCTGCTGATGATCGGCGGCATCTTCGTGACCGCCACGATCTGGCGGTTGATCGACGAGCGTGTGGGCACGGATGAGCTGGCGAGCCATTGGACGATGGGGCTGACGGCGATGGTCTGGCTGCTCTGTGCTGCCGCGCAGGTGTACCGGATGCGGCTGGGTGGCTGGTTGAAATGGCTGCGCGTGGTGCTGGCGGCGGGCTATACGGTGGTGGCCGGGTTCTTCCTGCTGATCGGGCTGACCCTCTCGAACCCGTTCCTCTCGGCCGGGGGCTTCTCACTGCCCGATACCACGGTGCACGGGCCGCTGGTGTTTGACACGCTGGCGGTGGCCTATCTCGGCCCGGCGCTGGTGTTTGCCCTGCTTGCCCGGATCGGCGGGCGCTGGTGGCGCCGGGGAGGGTTGAGCGCGGCGGTGGGGCTTGCCGGGTTCTGGGTGTTTCTGGAGATCCGCCGGTTCTGGCAGCCGAGTGGGCTGTGGTACGGAAACGGTTGGTTCGACGGCGAGCTCTATACCTACACGGTTGTGCTGATTGCTTTGGGCGCGGTCCTGCTCTGGCAGGCCATTGCCAAGGCGTCGACCGTGCTGCGGCGGGCGGCGCTGGTGGTGATTGGTCTGGCGGTGGTGAAGGTGTTCTTGATCGACGCACGGGGGCTGACCGGGCTGTTCAGGGTGTTCTCTTTCCTCGCGCTCGGCCTGTCGCTGGCGGCGCTGGCCTGGCTCAACCGCTGGGCGGCGCAGGAGGCGGCGGAGCGGGCTGCGGGCGAAGATGGCGCGGCACTTGGCGCGGAGGACGATACGCCGCCGGAGTGAGGGGCGTACAGGTGGCAGGGCAACTCCGCCCTACGTGCTGGACCTTGCCCGCAGCCCTGCCTATAAGCCTCCCCATGATGTTCTCGGGCCTCGCCATCATTCGAATTAGCGGCCCGGCGCTCTGACAGATGAGCCGCCGGGACAAGGCGCATGGCCTGCCGCGCCGCCCCTCACCGAATACCCGAAAAGACCACGCCAAGGACGCCCCCCATGTGCGCCGACACGCCTGACTACAAAGACACCCTGAACCTTCCCCAAACCGAATTTCCGATGCGCGCGGGCCTGCCCAAGCGCGAGCCGGGCTGGCTGGCCCGCTGGGAGGAGATCGGGGTTTACGACCGCCTGCGCGAGAAGGAGGGCCGCGAGCCTTTCACGCTGCACGATGGGCCTCCCTACGCCAACGGCCACCTGCACATCGGCCACGGGCTGAACAAGATCCTGAAGGACATGGTGGTGCGCTCGCAGCAGATGATGGGCCGCGATGCGCGCTACATCCCCGGTTGGGACTGCCACGGGTTGCCGATCGAGTGGAAGATCGAGGAGCAGTATCGCCAGAAGGGCCGCGACAAGGACGAGGTGCCGATCGTCGAGCTGCGGCAAGAGTGCCGGGCCTTTGCCGAGAAGTGGGTGGATATCCAGCGCGAAGAATTCAAGCGGCTGGGCGTGACGGGCAATTGGCCCGAGCCCTACCTCACCATGGATTTCCACGCCGAGGCAACGATTGCCGCCGAGTTCCAGAAGTTTCTGATGAACGGCGCGCTGTATCAGGGCTCCAAGCCGGTTATGTGGTCGCCGGTCGAGAAGACGGCGCTGGCCGAGGCGGAGGTGGAATACCATGACCACCAGAGCCACACGATCTGGGTGAAATTCCGGATCGGCGGGTTCTCGGGCACGCCGGAGTTGATCGAGCATTTCGCGGCAAAGGGCCACGAGGGGCAGGATGCGGTGATGGCGGCGGTGAACGCCATGGCCGAGGATTTTGCCGAGACCTCGGTGATCATCTGGACGACGACGCCCTGGACCATCCCGCAGAACCGGGCGGTCTGCTTCAGCCCCGAGATCAGCTATGGCCTCTATCGCGTGACCGCCGCCGCTGAGGACAACTGGGCGCGGGTGGGCGACAAGTACCTGCTGGCGGATGATCTGGCCCAGGCGGTGATGGCGCAGGCGCGGGTCGAAAGCTACGAGCGCCTGCGGGGCGCTGCCGCGGCCGAGCTGGGCGCGATGAAAACCGTGCATCCGCTCTACAAGGTGGCCGGGGCCGAGGGCGAGTGGGACTATGACGTGCCGATGCTGCCGGGCGAGCATGTGACCGCCGAGGCGGGCACCGGCTTTGTGCATACCGCGCCGAGCCACGGCGACGACGACTACCAGATCGGCCGCCAGTATGGCCTGCCGATGACTTACAACGTGCTGGAGGATGGCTCCTTCCGCGCTGATCTGCCGTTCTTTGGTGGCGAGGTCATCATCAAGCCGAACGGCAAGGAAGGCGGGGCCAACAAGGCGGTGATCGACAAGCTCGCGGAGGCGCGCATGCTGATCGCGCGCGGTCGGATCAACCACAGCTACCCGCATAGCTGGCGCTCCAAGGCGCCGCTGATCTATCGCAACACGCCGCAGTGGTTTGCCGCCATCGACAAGGACTTGGGCGATGGGCAGGATAGCCTTGGCACCACCATCCGCCAGCGCGCGCTGACCGCCATCGATCAGGTCAAGTGGACCCCGCAGAGCGGGCGCAACCGTTTGTATTCCATGATGGAATCGCGGCCAGACTGGGTGCTTTCGCGCCAGCGGGCATGGGGTGTGCCGTTGACCTGCTTCGTGAAGAAGGGCGCGATGCCCGATGACGAGGGCTTCCTGCTGCGCGATGCGGCGGTGAACGCGCGGATCATCGAGGCCTTCGAAGCCGAGGGCGCGGATGCGTGGTATGCGGAGGGGGCCAAAGAGCGGTTCCTTGGCAACGACTACAACGCCGATGACTATGATCAGGTCTTCGATGTGCTCGACGTATGGTTCGACTCAGGCTCGACCCATGCCTTTGTGCTACGCGACCGCGAGGATGGCTCGCCCGATGGCGTGGCCGACCTTTATCTTGAAGGCACCGACCAGCACCGTGGCTGGTTCCACTCGTCGCTGCTGCAGTCGGTTGGCACCCGCGGCGTTGCCCCCTATCGCGGCGTGCTGACCCATGGGTTCACGCTGGACGAGAAGGGCAACAAGATGTCCAAGTCGCTCGGCAACACCATCGTCCCCGAGGAGGTGGTGAAGCAATATGGCGCCGACATCCTGCGGCTCTGGGTGGCGCAGACCGATTACACTGCCGACCAGCGGATCGGGCCTGAGATCCTGAAAGGGGTGGCCGACAGCTACCGGCGGCTGCGCAACACCATGCGCTTCTTGCTGGGCAATCTCGCGGGCTATGACGCGGCTGAGGCCGTGGAGCCTGCCGATATGCCCGAGCTGGAGCGCTGGGTGCTGCACCGGATGGCGGAACTCGATGAGGTCGTGCGCAAGGGTTACAACGCCTACGACTTCCAGGGCGTGTTTCAGGCGGTGTTCAATTTTGCCACGGTGGAGCTTTCGAGCTTCTACTTCGATGTGCGCAAGGATGCGCTTTATTGCGATGGCGACTCGGCCCGGCGGCGTGCGGCACGGACGGTGCTGGACATTCTCTTCCACCGGCTGACCACATGGCTCGCGCCTGTGCTCGTCTTCACAATGGAGGAGGTCTGGCTGGAGCGGTTCGGCGGCGAGGGCTCCTCGGTGCATCTGGTCGACATCCCCGAGACCCCGGCAGGCTGGCGCGACGAGGCGCTGGCGGCCAAGTGGGCGGGCGTGCGGCGTGCGCGGCGCGTCGTGACGGCGGCGCTGGAGGTGCAGCGGCGCGAGAAGGTCATCGGGGCCTCGCTTGAGGCCGCGCCCGTTGTGCATGTGGAGGATGCGGGCGTGCTGGAGGCGCTGAAATCGGTCGCTTTCGACGACATCTGCATCACCTCTGCCGTGTCGCTCTCGGGCGATCCGGCGCCTTCCGAGGCCTTCCGGATGCCGGAAGTGGAGGGCGTCGGCGTGGTCTTCGAGAAGGCCGAGGGCGAGAAGTGCCAGCGGTGCTGGAAGATCCTGCCGGATGTCGGCACGCATGGGCATGAGGCCGTCTGCGGGCGGTGTGACGAGGCGCTGGGGTGATGCCCTCGTGCCTTGAACCTGAAGCCGTGCAGCGCCGGCCCGCGGGGTGGCGCATGCGACGGTGGTTCGGGGCACTTTATGGTGGCCGTGTTCACCTTCCCTTAGAAGGGAGCGCTACCATCGCTGAAGCGCCGCCCCGGGGGGCGGGTCGGCGCTGCACGGCGGCTTCGCCTTGATTCCGTGCAGGCGCCCATGACCACCCTCGCGCTCTCCACCCCGGTCGGCCGCATGGTGCTGACTGAGGAGGGCGGCGCGATCACCCGCGTTAAGTGGAGCGAAGAGGCGGCGGGCGAAGGCTCGCCGCTTTTGCGTGAGGCGGAGCGGCAGATTGGCGCCTATTTCGCTAGGGAGCGAGAGGATTTTGAGCTGCCGCTCAGGGTGGAGGGATCGGCGGTGGTCAAGCTGGTCTGCTCGGAGATGCGAAAGATCCCGTTCGGGGAGACCACCACCTACGGCGCGATCTCGAAGAAGCTGGGCTTTTCGGCGCAATCCATCGGCGGGGCCTGCGGGGCGAACCCGATTCCGCTGATTATCCCCTGCCACCGGGTGCTGGGGGCGTCCTCGCTGGGTGGGTTCTCGGGCGGCACGGGGGTGGAGACCAAGGTGGCCTTGCTCCGGCACGAGGGCGCGGCGGGGCTGCTGATTTAGCGGCGCAGGAGCCGCAGGTCGATCAGGGCGGCGGCTGTTGCGGCAAGGGCGGCGATGCAGAGCGTCCATTTGGAGATCAGCTCCATCGCGCCTTCGATCTGAACGGCGTGGAGCACGGTGGCGAGTACGACCAGCGCCGCCAGCGCGTTATGCGCCCACCGCCAGCAGCGCGGGGGCAGCTTGCGGCGCAGGGCCACCAAAAGGGCGGTGGCGGCGATGCCCCAGAGCGAGATGAAGCCCCAGACCGAGAAGGGGGTGGGGGAGCGCAGCAATAGGGCATCAAGGGTGTCGGGCGGGCTGGTGACCCAAAGGCCAGCGATGTGGAGCGCGGTGAGGGCCACGAGGGCGATGCCCGCGCGGCGGTGCCAGAGGCGCCCTTTGGAGCCGCGCAGTCCGGGCAGATAGCCCGCTGCCAGGAGCGGTTGGATCAGCAGCAGGCAGAGCGCGAAGATGCCCGCGAAGCCGCCGGTGATATAGGCGAAGCCGCGATAGCCGAGCCATGGGCTGGCGGCGGCGAGCGCGACCGGCACCGCGATGAGTGCCGCGAGGGCGGCCCAGGTGAAGGCGGAGCGCAAGCTCAGGCGAGGACGAAGTCGGCCCGCACGGAGGTATCGCGGGGGCTTGGCATGACGGGGCGGAGGAACACGGTTTCAAACTCGCCATCGTCATAGGCCAAGTGCGCGTGCGGCTGGCCGAAGTTGGGCACGATCTGCTCCATCTCCAGCGCGAACGAGCCATCGGCGCGGGTCAGCACGGAGCCGTGGTTGCGCGGCTCGCGCTCGCCGCCGAGCGTGGTGGCGGCCCAGATCTGAATGCGGCGGCCTTCGAGCGGGCGACCATCGGCGGCGCGGAGCACCTTGCCGTGGACGGTGAAGCCTGAGCCGAGCCGCTCGACAATAGGTGCGCCGGGGCGGTAGTTGTTCGCCCCGCCGCGCATGGAGCTTGTTGGCGCGAGTGAGGCGGCACGGGCGGTGGCGGGCAGGCTCAGGGCCGCGGCGGCGGCGCTGGCGGTGACGAGGAAGTGGCGGCGGGGCATGAGCATCGGGCGTCTCCCGGGTTGGGTCACGGTTCACGTAAGGGTAGCGCATTCGCCCGCGCCGATCAGCCCGGTGCACGGCACAATCCCGTGAGGCTCAGCGCTCGGGGATGACCTGCTGGATGATGCCCGCCAGCGCGAGCCAGAGCGTGGTGGCGCCCAGCGACCACGAGAGCCACGGCTGCTGCTCGAAGCTCTGCCATGCGGCGATTACAGCCAGCGCGACCCAGATCACCGAAACCGGAAGGGTGAAGCTGCGCCAGCGCTTGGTGCGCGTGGGGTGGACAAACTTGAGCGGCAGGAACATGGCGGCGGCCAGCACTATGCAGGTGACAACGGTAATCCAAGGCGCGGGCTGCATGGCCATCAGCACAAGCACCGCAAGGTTCCAGCAGCCGGGAAAGCCGCGAAAGCTCTTGTCGGTCAGCTTCATCCTTGTGTCTGAGAAATAGAGCACCGAGGAAAAGCAGATGCCGAGGGCGCAGAGAGCGGCCCAAGGGTTGGGCAGCAGGCCGGAGCCGTAGAGCGCGAAGGCGGGGATGAAGACGTAGGTCAGGAAGTCGATGATCAGGTCGAGCAGGGCGCCGTCGATGATCGGGGCGTGGTTGGTCACGTCATACTTGCGGGCGAGCGGGCCATCTATGCCGTCGACGGCAAAGGCGGCGAGCAGCCAGAGGAACATCACCGGCCAGTCGCCCTGCACGGCGGCCAGCATCGCGAGCGCCGCCCCCGTGGCGGTAAAGAGGTGGACCCCGTAGGCCTTGAACCGATCCGACATGGGCCGAAGGGTTACCGGGCCAAGGGCGGCGCGGCAATCGAAATTCCCGCCCGGCGGGAAATGTCAGGTGCGGCGCGGCTTGCGGGTAACCCAGGCAGTCAGGCGCGCTTGCGACCCTGCGGATGGGCGCGGTCATAAACATCCATCAGCCGGGCGGTATCGACCGCCGTATAGGCCTGGGTGGTGGAGAGCGAAGCGTGGCCGAGCAGTTCCTGAATGGTCCGCAGGTCACCGCCCGCCTCCAGCAAGTGGGTGGCAAAGCTGTGGCGCAGGGCATGGGGGGTGCAGGTGGCGGGCAGGCCAAGCTGCATCCGGGCGGCCTCTGTTACCTTGGCCACGGCGCGGCGGGAGAGCGGCTTGCCTCGGATGGAGCGAAAGAGCGGCTCGGTTGGGCCAAGCTGGTGCGGGCAATCGCGGCGATAGTCTTCTACCGCGTCGCGGGCGACGGGCAGCACCGGCACGATCCGCTCCTTGCCGCCCTTGCCGGTGATCCGCAGCACATCGGCCAGCGGCGCATCGGCGCCGGTGAGGGCCAGAGCCTCGGATATCCGCAGACCGCAGCCGTAGAGCAGAGTCACCACCGCGACATCGCGGGTGGCGACCCACGGCTCCGGGTGCTGGAGCGAGACGGACTCGATCAGGTCGCGCGCCGCGCCGCGCCCGACAGGGCGGGGCAGCTTGCGCTGGTATTTTGGCGCGCGGACGGAGAGCGGGGCGGACATTTCATAACCCTCGCGCTCGGCGACCCAGCCGAGGAAGTTTTTCACCGCGGAGAGCATCCGGGCTAGCGACCTTGCGCTGACGCCGCCCGCCCGCTCATGCGCCATCCATGCCCGCATGTCTGGCAGGGTGAGTTTGGCGAGGCGGGCCTTGCCGACGCCCTCGCCGAAGTGTTGCGGCAAAAACCCGAGAAAGCCGGACACATCGCGGCGGTAGGCTTCAAGCGTGTTTTCGGCGCGCCCGTCCAGCGCCCGAAGCTGCGCAAGCCACAGCTCCAGCGCCTCGGTCAGCGCCGGAGAGGGGGCGATCATCCCAGGAAACGCCGCATCTGGCGCTCGAAGACCCCGGCGAAGAAGCCGAGCAGGTCGGTGCCCTGCGAGGGGCGGAACTGGTGCGGATCCTCAGCGCCCATGACCAGAAGGCCGGGCAGGCGGCCCTCGCCGAAGTCGAGCTTCAGACAGGCCTCGGAGTGGATGTTGGGGGCGGCCTCGCCGTAGATCACCGAGAACTGAGGCCGGGTCTGCCGCAGGGTGACCGGGCGCACCGGCTTGTCACGGCCCATGGTAAGGTAGTCGTTCACGAAGCCCGGAGGGGCCACATGCAGCACGTCGCCCAGCTTTTTCACTGCCGGGTCTTCGCCCTCCTGCACGCTTTCCAACACGAGGCGGAGGCAGTCGACTCGCAGGGTATGCGCCACTTCGCTGCCGAGGTTGCGCAGGAAATCCTCGAAATCGGTCGGCTCCAGCATGGAGAGCACCGCGCGGTGGACCTGGTTGGTGCCGGCGAGGTTTTCATAGGCCGCAGCGATGACGGAGCGGTGGGTATCCTCCAGCCGGTCGAGCCGAGCTTCGAGCCGCTCCATCGCGATGCCGCGCAGGTCGACGATATTGCCGCCGAGCGACTTCTCGTTGGCCGCGATCAGCGCATGCATGATGTCGCGATCCTCGAGGATCATGTCAGGTTCGGAAATGATCATGGACCGCAGCCCGATCAGCTGCTCCGCCGCTTCACTCATATCTGCCTCATTGTCCGACATGGGTCGGTTATAGCCCACGCGTGGTTGTTGGTTGAGCCGATTGTTTCAAACCGGGCCGCGCGCGGGCAAGGGTTTTGTCGGGCTCACGGCCGGGCGAGGGAGGAAGGTGGCGGTTGAGTCACAGGGGGGGAGGGGACTTGCGTCGGGTCGAAGTCACTCGACGTCGGGACAGGCTTTTGGCAAGTGCTGTCTGCGGACGCGGGGTCGGCGCTTGCAGCCTCTTGCTCCTGCGGCCTAGACTGCTATCGAGTTCGAGCCAGCCTTGCGGATGCCATGCCGGGCATCCAAGCGGCGGCATTCCAGATGATGGACGGACCACGAGAGGATAGCCGCGCATGACCGAAGCCAAAGTGGATGCCGAACCGACTCCCGAGGAGCGCAAGCACGCGCCGAAGGTCTTCCTGCACCTTACGAAGACTGCAGGCGGGACCCTGAAAACGGCGCTGAAGCGAACGTCCGATTTGCAGACCTACTTCGTCTACGGAGCGGAGGACATGGATCGGCTGAAGGAAGAGGAACCTGGCCAATACGGGTTGATCTACGGACATTCGACCTTCGGTGTGCATCGCGAGGTGGGGCTGGCGGAGGACACACGATATCTGTGCTTCATGCGGCACCCGATCACTCGTACAATTTCGCACTATTACCACCTGCGGAATGTCGACAAGGGGCCGGTGGGTGACCGCATTCGCGCATCTTCGGACATCAACGACTTTTTCGCGAACCATAATCATTGGGAGTTCTCGGACTTCATGACCAAGGTGATCTCGGGTGTGGGCAACAAGCAGCCGACCAAGGACATGAACATCTTCCGGATGGCTGTGGACAACCTCGACAACCGATTCGACTTTGTCGGGTTTCAGGAGTTCTTTCCGATTTCCATCCGGAGCCTGTCGCAGTTCCTTGGAACCAAGGTTTCTACCAAGAAGGATATCAACATCGGGCGATATTCACTCAGCGATATCGGCCCCAAGACGATCGACCGTATCGAACGGCTGAACCAACAAGACATTCGGCTCTACAAGTACGCGTTGCGAAAGTTCCTTTAAGACCAGTCCAGCCCAACTACGCAGCGGAACTCAGCAGAGCCGCTGCGATTGGAAATGGGCGAGAAGTTCTGCTACGCCGTCTTGCAGGCTTACCTGCGGTGCCCAGCCCAGTTTACTGCGCGCGCGTTCGATGTTCAGAAAGTTGCGCGCTACGTCAAAATCCCGTCCGGGCAGGTATTCTCGGGCGACCGGACGGTCGAGTATCTTTTCGATCAGGTCCAGCAGCGTGTTCAGCGATGTGCCCTCGCCCGCGCCGATATTGATCTCGGTGGCGCGCGCTTCCTCTGTGGTGTGGTCGCCTGCCAGCATCAGAGCGCGTGCGACGTCGGAAACGTGGATGAAGTCGCGCTCGATCGATCCGTCGCCCCAGATCTGGATAGTCTTTCCGGAAACGGCGTGGGCGCAGAAGGTCGTGAGCGCGCCTTGTGCCTTGGCGATGTTTTGGTACGGACCGTAGGGATTGGCGATCCGAAGAGAGACTGTAGAAAGCGATTCGGCCTCCCCGCGGCCGTCGTAGAGGCGCAGGTATTTCTCGATAGAGAGTTTGCCGATGCCATAGGCGGTGATCGGTCGGGTCGGGTGGTCTTCCGGGATCGGCACTTCGGCTGTCGGGCCGTAGACCGTGCCGCCGGAGGAGGCAAACACCAGTCGCCGCACGCCGCGCGATACTGCGAGGTCAAGGATTCCGAGGCTTCCGACCACGTTTTCTGCACAGTCTCGGCGCGGATCGCGATTGGCTTCGCGCGGCATGGCGGAATTAGCTAGATGGTAGATCGTTCCAACCCCTGTCATGGCCTCCTGAAGGATTTCCTGTTGAAGGAAGCTACCTGCCCAATGTGTGAGATTGTCGTGTCGCACCCGCCCGGGGCCGAAATCGAGGACGCGTACCTGTCGCCCACCCGCCAGCAGCGCCTCGACGAGGTATGACCCGATAAACCCGCTCCCTCCGATGACGAGAACAGGGAGGCTATCGGCGGGCTCTAACAGGTTCATGACTCTCTCCGGCACTATGCGGGCCATGCATAGCGCGAATGGGGGGTGTGGCCAATCGGGTGAGGCTTGGTGCCAGTCTGCGAGGCGGCAAATCACCGCCGAGAGTACGCCGGCCGGCATTCAGGTGGTCGAACCTAGTGACGGATTGTGGTGGCGCAGCGAGCGAACCTGGACCGGGTTAATCGTCGCGCAGCTCTTTCAGTAGTTCGGCACAGCGGGCGCCCTGCTTTTCCCAGCTTGCGTCGGCGGCGATATCCTGAGCTCGAGCCACGCGGGCCGCGCGTTCGTCCGGCGCGTCGATGGCGCGGCTGATCTCTGCGGCGAGCGCGTCCGGGTCCGGCGCGGCGAAGAAGGCCGCATCCTCGCCAAGAAGCCAGCGGGAGGAAGGTGTGTCGTTCATTACCACTGGGCACCCGCAGGCCGATACTTCAAGCGGCAGCAGGGACAGGTTTGTGCCCGATAGGACCAATGCCAGGTCGCTCTGGGAGTAAAGATCGGGCAGCGCGGAAAGCGCTAGTTCCCCTGCATTTAGATGCGGAAAGGGCACTTCGAATCCACCTACGTCGCCTCCGGCGAAAATGACCGCCACTTCCGGATGCTTCGTGCAGACCCGGTCGAGTGCGACAAGACCGAGTTCGAATAGGCGGCGCGGAGTGACGTGGCGGGAGTAGAAAAGGATGTTGAAGTGACCCTTAGAGTGGCGCGGGTGCGGGTAATAGAAATCGTGTTCCACGCCGAACGAAACGGCCCCGCAGCGCATTCCGTATTCGGCCGAGAGCTTCTCCGAAAGCCAAGTGCCTGCTGTGATACCCTTCAACCCGAGCCGATAGGTGTTTTCGGCCAGATAGTAATGCGATGAAGAGGAGTAAAAGGCGGGCTCGAAGTCCTGAACGAAATAGAATTTTTCGCGGCTCGCACGGTGATTGGCGACATGGTAGGCGGTTTGCCAGCCGGTTGCCAGGGTCGCCGCAGCGGGAGCAAACCCCTCGATGCCAAGGGCGACCTCCGCCTTCAGCGGAAAATACCATTCGGTGATGGCCTTCTTGGCCGCCTCTACATTGTCCCAGTTGTAGGGGGGCACTATCACCAGCCGCTGCTTAAAGCCTCGATCCGCCAACATGTTGATATAACGGAAGATGTTGAGGTGGCCGCCGGAGCCGAAGCCGAAATTGGGAATAACCCATTGCAGGGTGTTGTCCGCCACACCAGCGAGCCCCGCCGGGTCGCCGTGGGGCGCGCCGAGAATCTCGTCATAATACGCGATCGGATCGCTCTTGCCGTGTGTCGCGGTTGTCGCGCTACCCGCAGGACCCGGCGCAGGCTGGTTGAGGCGCTGATATGCCATCTTCAGAGTCGGCAGCAGCCCATTGTGACGAACTGAGCGAAGCCCCTTTTTTATCAAGTGAGACATAACTTAGAGTTCTCTGATCCAATCGTCGCGCGACAGAAATCGCGTCATCCATGCGGGCAGGCTCTCTCGTGCGCCGAGATAGTGGCCGAGCGGGCGGGTGAAACTCTCGAAGAACCGGCTGATGGTCTTGCCGGGATGACTGCGCCACCAACCCTTGGCAAAGGCGTTCCCAATGTCGCGTGACACCAGGTATTTTCCCGAGCGCAGGACGTGAAGGAGAGAAGGCGACAGGCTGTAGCCGAAGAGTTTGCGGAAGGCGCGGCTCTCGTCGAAGCTTCGCTGGAGGGTTTCGAACGGGCCGAAGCTGTGGGAGTGGCGCACGACCGAGTCCGGGGCGAAGGCCTTGCGGTAGCCGGCCTCGACCACAGTCTGCGCCCAGATCTGGTCTTCGGCGAACTGGACGTCGGGATAGGGGTGCTCCTGCCAGACCCGCCGCGACATCGCGGAGGCGTTGTCAGAATAGAAATGATAAACTTGCCGCAGCCCTTGATCGGCGTCGTAAGCGGCGCGGTCCGTGATCTCGACAACCGGAAAGGCTCGCAGGCCGTCGAAGTGGGCCTCAAGTTCCCAAGCGATGAACGGGTCTGCATCTACATGGGCGATGTGGCGGGAGAACACCCCGGCTACCCGTTCGTCGGCCCTGAGCGGCGCAAGCAGTTCGGCCAACCACCTGCTATCGGCAGGGATCGCATCATGGGTCAGGAAGGCAAGGTACTCTGCCTCGCTGAGGGAGGCGCCGTAGTTGCGAGTACGGCCATGGCCGAATGTCGTGGGGTCAATCCGTTCGAGCCGGAAGCCATGATCCCTTGCGATTCCCTCGGAGCCGTCCGTCGAGCCGCTGTCGATGCAGATCACCTCGAACGGGGCGTCGTAGTCTTGCTTGGCCAAGGACTCACATACATCGCGGAAGTGCGGTAGGCCATTCTTCACCGGTATGATGACGGAAACACTGTTGGCACCGGCAGCAGACACGGATCACTCCAGAATTCATAACAACTTTCCCGCTTGTCCGTTGTGAGGCCCGGGTTGTCAAGTCAGGGGAAGGTGCCACAAGGGCACCTTGAGCGTTTGCCAAACTGTTTATGCAGTCGTTCGCAAAACTGGCTACGATGGCCTTGAAAAAAGGCCGATCAGGGCGATTTCGGACGTCTGTCGTCCCATCGGCGCCCCTCCGCTCAGACGATCTTGATGCCTGCCTTTGCCGCATCCTTCACGAACTGGTCGAGGCCCTTGTCGGTCAGCACATGATTGGCCATCTGCTTGATCACGCCGGGAGGGGCGGTTGCGACGTCGGCGCCGATGAGGGCGGCGTCTTTCATGTGGTTCACGGAGCGGATGGAGGCGGCGAGGATCTCGGTGGAGAAGGCGTAGTTGTCGTAGATCGTGCGGATGTCGCCGATCAGGTCCATGCCGTCGAGGTTGAGGTCATCGAGCCGCCCGATGAAGGGGGAGATGAAGGTGGCGCCGGCCTTGGCGGCGAGCAGGGCCTGGTTGGCGGAGAAGCATAGCGTGACGTTCACCATTGTGCCTTGGCTGGAAAGCGCCTTGCAGGTCTTGAGGCCGGCCCATGTGAGCGGCACCTTCACCGCGATGTTGGGCGCGATGCCGGCGAGCTTCTTGCCCTCTTCGAGCATGGCATCGGCGTCGGTCGCCACCACCTCGGCGGAAACCGGCCCGTCGACCATGTCGCAGATTTCCTTGGTGACCTCGAGGATGTCGCGGCCAGATTTGAGGATCAGGGAGGGGTTGGTGGTGACCCCGTCGACCATTCCAAGGTCGTTCAGCTCGGCGATGGCGTCGATCTCGGCGGTATCTACGAAGAATTTCATGTGCGGCCTCCTCGGGCGGACTTGCGGTTGCGCCTCTCATACCGCAGGACAGGGGGCACTGAAACCCGGATATTGGGGAGAATGTGAGCGCTAACGGCCATTTTGCGGCGGGCGAGCCGGTTGCGGTTCTGACCACCCAGCCTCTGGGCGGCACGCTGGACTATGCCGCGCCGGAAGGCGGTGTGGCGCAGGGCGCCTTCGTTGTGGTGCCGCTCGGGCCGCGCCGGGTGATGGGCGTGGTCTGGGGGCCGGGCGAGGGCGGGTTCGACCGGGCCAAGCTGCGACGCGTGGGCGAGGTGCTGGATGTAGCGCCGATGGGCGCGGGGATGCGCGAGTTTTTGGAGCGGGCCGGGGCCTACACGCTGACCGACATGCACCAGATGCTGCGGATGGCGACCCGCGCGCCGGGGCTGGCGACGCCGCCGGGCATGCGCAAGGTGTATCGGCCCGGCGGCGGCGCGGTGGACCGGATGACGCCCGCGAGGGAGAGGGTTCTCGGCGTGCTTGAAGAGCATGGCGGGCTGTCGTTCACGCTTGGCGAGCTGGCGGAGATTGCAGGCGTTTCGACCGGGGTGGTGAAGGGGCTGGTTAAGCTGGGGGCGGTGAGCGAAGAGCTGGCGCCACGCGATGTGCCCTATCCGGCGCTTAACCCGGATTACGGCGGCAAGGCGCTGAATGACGAGCAGGCGGAAGCGGCGGGGGCGTTGCGGCGCGGTGTGGCCTCTCGTGAATATGGCACGACGCTGCTGAAGGGCGTGACCGGCTCGGGCAAGACCGAGGTGTATCTGGAGGCCGTGGCGGAGTGTTTGGCGCAGGGGCGGCAAGCGCTGGTGCTGCTGCCGGAGATCGCGCTGACGCAGGAGTTTCTGGGCCGGGTGGAGGCGCGCTTTGGCGCCAAACCCGCCGAATGGCACCACGGGGTGACGGTCACGGAGCGGCGGCGCTGTTGGAAGATGGCGGGCGAGGGTGGGGCCTCACTGGTGGTCGGGGCGCGGTCGGCGTTGTTTCTGCCGTTCCGCGAGTTGGGGCTGATCGTGATCGACGAGGAGCATGACGGTTCCTACAAGCAGGAAGACGGCGTGACCTACAGCGCCCGCGACATGGGCGTTCTCAGGGCTTCTATCGAGGGCGCGCAGGTGGTGCTCGCCTCGGCCACGCCCTCACTGGAGAGCTGGGCCAACGCGGAGGCGGGCAAGTACGCGCGGGTCGAACTGACATCGCGCTTCGGGGCCGCCGTGCTGCCCGAGATGCGGGCCATCGACATGCGGGTGGAGGGGCTGCCGGCGACGCGGTGGGTTTCTCCCTCTCTGCAGGGGCTGGTGCGGGACCGGATGGAGAAGGGGGAGCAGGCGTTGCTCTTTCTCAATCGGCGGGGCTATGCGCCGGTGACGATTTGCCGGGCCTGCGGGCACCAGGTGGCCTGCCCCGATTGCGATGCGCGGATGGTGGAGCACCGCTTTTTGAAGCGGCTCATGTGCCACCAGTGCGGCCATACCGAGCCGGTGCCCGAGGCCTGCCCGAGTTGCGAGGCCGAGGGCAAGCTGGCACCTGTGGGTCCGGGCGTGGAACGGCTGGCCGAGGAGGTGAAAGAGCTATTTCCGGAGGCGCGGGTGGCGGTGCTGTCGTCCGACCTGTTCGGCTCGGCGCGGGCGCTGAAGGCGGCGGTGGAGGGTATCGCGGGCGGGGCGGCGGACATCGTCATCGGTACGCAGATGGTGGCGAAGGGGCACAACTTCCCCTTGCTGACGCTGGTGGGCGTGATCGATGCCGACTTGGGTTTGCAGGGGAGTGACCTGCGGGCGGCGGAGAAGACCTTTCAGCTGATGCGGCAGGTGGCCGGGCGTGCCGGGCGGGCCGAGGCGCCGGGGCTGGCGGTGTTGCAAAGCTACCAACCGGAGCATCCGGTGATCCGGGCGATCCTGTCGGGGGACGAAGAGGCTTTCTGGCGAGCCGAGGCGGAAGAGCGCAAAGCGGCGGGCGTGCCGCCCTATGGGCGGCTGGTCGGGATCGTTCTGAGCTCGCCCGAGCTGGAGGATGTGAACAGCCTCGGCTCGGCCATGGCGCGGCGGGCTGAGCCTTTACGGGCGATCGGTGCCCAAGTGTTCGGGCCCGCGCCCGCGCCGATTGCGCGGATCAGGGGGCGGCATCGGGTGCGGCTGCTGATCAAGGCCGAGAAGACCGCGCCGGTGCAGGCGGCCGTGACCGCTTGGCTGGCGCAGTTCGACTGGCCCAGCCGGGTGCGAGTGCAGGTGGATGTGGACCCGCTGAGCTTTTTTTGAACTAGGCTCAGACCCGAAAGGCGAAGTAGCCGCAGGCAATCAGATTGGCCGACCACAGAGCGATGTAGGTTTGGCCAAAGAGCAGCACGCGGAGCACTTTGGGGCGGTGGCCGGATATGATGAGCCCGGCGGCGATGAGCCATGCGGCCAAGTAGATCGCAAAGGCAATGACCGCCGACGCGCCAAACCCCAACACAAAAACCACCGGCATCGGGAAAATCGCGATGCTGGTGTAAGGCGTCAGGCAGGTCAGGAAAAAACAGAGCGCGAAGCGGCCGGGGCCGGGGAGGAAGATGGAACGCAGCGATCCGAAGCGGGCCTGCCAGAGTGCCACGACTGTTCCGAGACCGAAGGCGAGGGAAAAGCCAGCGATCACACCGAGGCCGAAGGGCAAGGGCTCAGTCAAGCGGCCATTGTCGGCGAGCGGAAGGAGGAGCCAGCCAGCCTTCACGTTCAGCCACAGGGCCCAATACATCACCGGCACGAAAAAAGCCGCGCCCCAGATCAGGGCGCGGCTGGTCGTTGGATGGGTGTTGACGCGAACCGTCAAGCCGAGAGCTGCTCCATCACCTCGTCGGAGACCTCGAAGTTGGCGGTGACGCGCTGGATGTCGTCGTCATCCTCCAGCACCTCGATGAGGCGCATGAGCTTTTGCATGCCCTCGAGGTCCAGCTCGGTGGTGGTGGTGGGGCGCCAGACCAGCTTGGCGGTTTCGCTTTCGCCCAGTTCGGCCTCGAGCGCGGTAGACACCTCGTTGAGATCGGTGTCGGCGCAAAGGATGATATGGCCCTCCTCGGTGCTCTCCACATCCTCGGCGCCTGCTTCGATGGCGGCCATCATCACCGTGTCCTCGTCGCCCACGGAGGCGGGGTAGGTGATTTCGCCCTTGCGGTCGAACATGAAGCCGACCGAGCCGGTCTCGCCGAGGTTGCCGCCGTGCTTGCCGAATGTGCTGCGCACGGTAGAGGCGG